>NZ_MIEQ01000044.1 GCF_001968815.1 Motiliproteus sp. MSK22-1
TAGATCCTGATGGGTGACTGGTGCGTTTTATCTGTAAAACAGCACAACCACTGAAAAAACAGGCGTGTATCAGTGATCTGCATTATTTAACTCAGGGCGTATGCGTCATAGGTTCGCTCGCCCTGTTGACCGGAGACGGCTAATGGGCGTCCCCTTTTTTGCTTTTTTTTGAGCTGATTGTTAAGCGAATTTTTCAATTTAGACACCATATTTGTTACTGAGCAAAGATTTTAAAAAACCAATGCCATTCTCTATTTCGTCAGCACAATAATCTGACCAGTGTTCGTGCCTCTCACACCATTCAAGAAAACTAAGTAGGCACAATAGCTGAGGTTTAGAAAACCCAGATAATCTTTCTAAAGTTTCCTTCTGGTACTTTAAATCGGGTGACAACGCATAGATTAAAAATTCGGTTTCAATATCATCATAATCGTTTTTCTTCGTTATGCAGTGCCTGAGATATGATGGAAATACCCACAGCCAACCCTTTGAAGAGAGGCATGACAAGTCATTGTAAAGAAGGCGTATCGCCTCATCAGGAAGGATAGGTTCCCGATACTTTTCCAAGTCTTTGCGTATATATTCGCATTCAAAACAATCAACTTTATGAAACGATACCTCCAAATCCTTCGGCCTTGGTACATGAGGAAATACAGCCTCAATTTCATTGAGCAATGTTTCAGATTCCATTTCTAAGCGCTTAACGCAAAGCTGAATCGAATGCATCATTTTGCATTTCGACTTCCTGCGTATTGTTATGTTTTTGACTGCAGTTCATTCCACTGTACACCTAGTTGTGTTGCAACTACAAAATCACTAAACTCGACATAAAACATCAAACATTCACAATTGTCCGCATTGATAAACCTTAAGATTGAATGCTCTTGGCTGATAAAACGATTCCATGGCCCATCTTCTATATCAGCAGTTGATAGAAGGCCATAGTACTCTATTAAATTCCAATCTAAGTTATCAGTAGCACTGGTTTTTGATTCTGATATTCTGTTATAAATTAGATTTACAAATAATTCATATGCGGGTTTGTAAGCTACAACACTTCTTTCAAGTAGATTTCCGTTTTTGTCAATATAATCTATATCCTCAAGAATTATAGCTTCAAGAGTGGTTTCTTTTTCTATAAGCGTCGCTGAAAACAATCTTCTTGGACAATCAATAATGCACCTGATTGCATTCAGGAATCCATCTAACTCACATACGGTTCCTAGTGCACGATGTACATCTAATCTTCGAGGGATTATAGGAGTCTCCTTTTCAAACATAACGCTTACAGCAGGAGACGCGAAACGAGGTACGAGTGAAGCGTTCCCTTTGGCTGCCATTGTTAAAAGCGAATTTAAACACTACTTCCACCATCACCGCTGTCACTGTGACTCCCACCGCCATCACTGGTGCAGGTTCCACCCTGTGCTTCCTGAATGTCTTCTCCCTCTAGCCCAAACTCCTTACAAAACTGAATTTCTTCAAGATTTATAAAGTAGATGAGGATGCAAAGGCTACATGACCCAAGGAGTACCAGAGATGCGATAAAAACCTCTTCAGCACTATGAGTATTTTCCGACACCCACCCATAAGCTCGATAACACAAGAATATCAGAGTGGGTAATGATACAAATAGCAGCACCAATTTTATCTGCTTCAATGCAGGGTGATTATTCTTAGCCATCCGTAAGCCTTTTAACATTCGGTTAATGGGACGCTGAAACAGAGCGAAGCGGCGTGTAGGCATTCCCGATTTGACCGCTTGTTAGGCATGAGCACTATATGGAGCCTTGAAGTGGATATATAGCATTAATAAAACAGCAGGCAAAACCATAAATACACCATAAAGATGAGCTGATAGTAGCGCGCAAGTACCTACAAAAGCGCCTAGAATTCGTATTTTTTTCTCCACATAGCCAAAACGAATCCACCTGTAATTAATGATAAAGTACAACCCCCATGCACTCCACGCTAAGACAGCAAATACAGTTATCGATGAAAGCCTTTCAGCGCACCAGCTATTCTCTGCACATGAAGGTCCAAATTGAGCAATAATACTTGCAACTTGTCGAGGCAGAATACCGAAAGATAGGACTATTGGAACCATCGATAATAAAGTACAGATTATGAATGCTGCCAATTTCTTTTTCATGGTATGCCTAACGCTTCAATAACGGGCCGGAAAACCGCGTAGCGGTTTGGAGGTCCGAGCCCGAAGGGCGGTCGTTGATTGATTTGTTAAATGCATGGCACTTACTCGAAAGGAGTAAACTGAATGTCGTAGCCATGTGGATTTTCTCTAGGTGGTTCTTCTGGTTCAGTTTCGTATATCTGAATTTCACCCGTAACTTCAAAGCCAACTTGAGCCCCGATACTCTTTACCATGTATGGAGGCTCATCTATATCAGTCGCCCAAACTTTAATGCCCATTATGGCGTTACCCTTAGGGCAGGAGAATCCTTCTATCATATCACCGCAAACACCCTCGGCCAGAACAGTGTAATGAGTATATGGAGTAGATTCCTTCCCATACCTGAGCTTTAGCTTCCAGTTTTTTTCATCATTCATAGATCCGTCTATACCTCCGTGAGCAGCAGGTGTCATCGCAATTAGCATGGAAAGAAGCACTATCTTTATGTGGCATTTAACGCTCGCGTAATAGGCGCAAGCTTGCGAGCGTCCTAATTGACGCGCTTGTTAAATTCATTTTCGCCTAGAACCAAACCAACATATCTAACCGGGCTTACAGCTGTCTTATTATTTTTAATTTGTTTTGAAGGAAAACTCAAAGTTGCTAAACCTGCGTTAGTTCTTAGGTTTAAGTCAACTCTATCTAAGTACGCATTACCCTCAATTCCCGCAACAAATCTAGCAATAATAATAGTGTTATTAAGATCATGTAATGAGCTGTATTGAGCTCCAATTCTAGGCTCAAATGCGACCTTTTGGAACGATCCAGTCCCCATGAAACTATCTTTTTTAAGTTCATATTCATAGAAATTAACATGCTCAATGCCTAGTTCAGACTCCTTAGCTACCACTATACTTCCATCTGGCTCGGCAAGAGCAAACCATAATTTCGAAGCATCTTCTTCCTCAAGAAAGGTAAAGGGATAACCATGGTTCGATGCTCTCGTAAGAACTTCATCAATTAATATGTTTCCGACCTTATCTAGTTTTTTGGGAATGATTTTAAATACTACCTGCTGTTTACCATGAGAAACGTCATCAATATCATTTGTTATACGAAAATATGCTTCAGATTCTTGCCATAGAATCCTTGTAGAATCTCGTAAGACTTCTTTATGAAACCTATCCTGTTCTTTACTTGAAATCAGAACGTCTATTGCTCCAACAATAAAAATAAGTGAACAAAGGCTCATTCCTATCCACTTAATTCTGCGGTGTTCTTGACGTAGAGATATATAGCTAAGAGCTAATACAGCTAATAGGGCAACTATTTTCCAAAATATCATGGCTATCCTTGAATTTAACGCCAAGCTAAGCGGCGCCGTTTACGGCGTCCTTGCTTGAGCGCCTTGTTATACGTTTTTGCCACTGAATGTGTGCTTTTCTTACTCTTTTAAGTACGACCTGCTCCCACATTATTAACAATTGAAAGGCATAAATAGGAAGTACAAGCGGAAATAGCTTTTTAATTTCTGTAGATTTGTCAGCTACTTCTGGTGACAATGAAAACGAGATGGTGAGAAAACCAGCGTACATTGTAAAAAGTGTCATTAATGACCAGTACCTTGTCGTTAGCCAGACTACTTCCGTTGGGTGCTGTCTATAGCGCTTTACTCGTTTTAAAATTTTTCGCTCTTTCCATCGCTGAACTTTACGAGTAATTCTAGGAACAAGTTTGGCAATAAACTTCCATATATTTGGCAGCCAGCTTGAAAGTGCTTTAGTCAGTAAGATACCGACCAACAGGAAAAATATTCCCGTAAACCACCAAGATGGGTCTTTTAGATTATCTAAGATTTGATCCATTACTTCCCTTTACGTATAACGCTTGGCATCAGGGGCGTGGCCGAAGGCCACGTCCCACTGCATGCCATTGTTATAAAGCGCCATCACCCTTTATCCGACTCGATAGTGAGCGAAGGTATTGACGCCTTGATTGTTCGGTTGGATTATTTCGATTTGGCTTATTTTTCCTTTCATGCCTTCTCCAATGCTTTTATCGAATCTTTCAATGGTTATTCATTCTAGTGACCATTGAAGTGTTTTGCGAATGGCTTATATCGCCGATGCTTCAGCCTGGTTGAATATAATGCTGTGTTCTTTCTTTGGTTGGCTCATATCTCCGTGACTTCCGTCTAGCACCTTATTATTTTTGCTCTGTTACTTGAACGTTTACTCGCGCTTTATAACGCCAAGCTAAGTGGCGCGCGTTAGCGCGTCCTTGCTTGAGCGCCTTGTTACACGTACTACATAGTGGGCCAAAATATTTCTTCATATTTCTCGCCGTTCTCATTTTCCCAGGTTAACTTAACTTGATACTTTCTAGGGCTTCCCATGTGTATTGCTGCCAAAAGCTTAACTCTTGAGTTTGGCTTTATCTCTTGATGAGGAAACTTATCTTGGAGATCATGAGATGACAAAGGACTATCTTCGCAGTCAATTAGCTCAAAATTGACATTGTATGCACTACCTTGGCCTGTGTTGGAAATATAGAAGCTGTAAGACTTACCTAGCTTTGTGAGATTTACATTAAATTTTGGCTTGGTTTTATTCGATTTCTCTTCCGCGATACTTTCAATTTGAAGCCTAGATAGCTCAGCGGTAACTCTTTCAAGCTCTAGCTGCTCTTTAGCTAACTTCCTTGTGCGCATTAAAGATACGGTTGAAATTATTGCTGCCAAAGCAGAAATGAGTAAGCTTAAAATTTCAAACTTACTCATTTAAAGCTACCCTTAAATGCTTTTTTGAGCATTTTTTCAATTTCAGCCTTTGCTTCAGGAATGACGACTTCTTTAGCTTGTTCAATACCTACTTCTTTCAGGTCTGCCAACATAATTTCAAAATGACAGCTATTACATTTCACAAAGTCATCATCCTTTAGATTTTCTGGCTGCTCAAATTCAGTATGCCCACACTGAGGGCACTGAATCGATATATGGTCAGTTTGAATCACGATATCTCCTTGTACGTGTAACGCCCGGCTCTGCGGCTGGGAAAAGTGGAGGCGAAGCCGGAGCTTTTACCAGTCGGCCAGCAGCCGCTTGTTAGCACAGCTATATATCCCATATTTCGCCATTAAATAACTGCTCACTTATCTTTGGTGGGTTGGCCCTAACTTTAGGATGATTTGCTAAAACCTGTCTTAATGTGCGGACTGAATCATAGGCCTTTACAACAAGTTCTCTCTGTTTTTTGAATAACTCTTGATCGAATGAATCAATGCTGACCTTATGGGCTGGTTTTTGACGGAGTTGCCTTACCTTCCTAAAGGTCTTCATCATATCTTCAATTGGTGTAGGGTCGGCGGGCTGGAAGTACTTATTAACCCAAGACTCAAGAATTTGTATAGTTCCTTTAGGCCTTACAACAATTTTTCCATCATCCCGCTCCTCTTCACTCTCTATCTCCACATCATCTTCGAAGAATTTTTTGTTGATGTTATCGGACATCATTTTATCTAATAACAGCATGAAGTTATTAAATTCAGCTTGTGTTGGCCTCAAAAGAAAGCCGAATTCTTTAGGTGTTTCTTCATCGTAGCTATTCCGGAAGAGAGTAGGTTTTCCGATCAAAGTGCTCATTTCATTAATGACTTTCAATTCTTCCGTAAACGCCCTAAAAATCGACATTCGAGAACCCCATGACCCCAAGATACTTGAAGCGTAATAATCGGGGTGTAGCTTAATATCTCCTTTTACTTCCTTTGCTGCCCAAACCTTCTGATGTTCGGTACTAAGATTACCTAGATATCGTAAAAATACTGCTACATACCTGTTTAGATCATCGTCGTAAGCAAAGCCAAATGTTTGAAGAAGTATCTGGTCATGCTCAGGAACACTATCAGATTCAAAATATTCATCGGTGATAGATATTTGTCCATGAATGAAGTCAGTATTATATGAATAACGTGGATCGTTTCGGTAGTACTCCAAAACTGACAGATCAAAGGTTCTGAAATCAAGTTGGCCAGCCCCTTCGGCTAGCGCCATTTCATAGGGTGCTTCTTTATACGCAGTTAATCTGTCGGAACCAGCTAACTTTTTCTCATGAGGATAGAGACATGTATGACCTGGATAATCTGCATTATCAAATCCCTCTAGAATCTTATCCTTTGGGATTTGCGAAAACCCTCTTATATGAGGGTTACCATCATATCGGGCGGTCAATATTTCATCTTCGATGGCTTGTCGAACAGCGGCCTTAAAGTCATCGCCGTTAATTTCGAAGACACCTTCTAACCCATAAATTGGCATTCCATTGAAATCGCCAGATGAAAAATATTTTTCTTCGACAACTGAGTATATTTCTTCGATCATTTTATTGTTCCGATACTTCCTTGGGTGCTAACAGCGTTATTCACCGGAAGCGTCCATTTATCCAGCTTCCACCTATCTCCATAAATTTCTAACATTATTCTTCCATATGCCTCTAAGAATCAACACTTGAATAGCATTATTCCCATTCCCTCCTGAGGAAACCAGGAAGCTTCCGTCTATCTCAGGTGCAATCACCTCGTGAAACTCTGAAATTCTCACATTCTAATCCACTGTTATTTAACATGTTTTTTTCAAATAAACAGATCGTTCTGTAGATAAGCAGACGCATCCATTGTTTCCCGGATGGTTTTCTTCTTGACATCAATAAGCTGCAGAGAAATACTGTATATAAACACAGCACAAAAAGAGTATGATCATGGATGATATACCCGTTGCCTTACCCTCAAAACCTATCCGTTTTATCGACCAATTACGCGCTTTTATCAGAACACGAAATTTGGCTTACAAGACTGAAAAAACTTACGTTCATTGGACTCTTCGTTTTATCAGGTTTAATCAGAAACGGCATCCAACGGAGCTTGGGGCTTATGAGGTTGAGCAGTTCCTTTCCTATTTGGCTGTGCAAGGTCGGTGTGCACCGAGTACACAAAAAACCGCTCTCAATGCACTGGTTTTTCTTTATCGTGAGTTTCTAAAAACCCCATTGGAGAATATTCGGCCGATTGCCTCGTCTAAACGGGCAAAAGTGCCCCAAGTCTTAAGCCATCAATAGGCACTTTCTGTTCTCAGTAACCTACGAGATCCCTACCTGTTAATCGTCCAGCTACTTTATGGCTCCGGACTTCGATTGAATGAATGTTTACGCTTACGTACTAAAGATATTGATTTTTCAATGTCAATAATAGTGGTACGACAAGGAAAGGGAGGTAAGGATAGACGAACGCTGCTACCTGGAAGCCTCTCTGTTCGGTTACAAAAACAAGTGGAGTATGTAAAAAATTTGCACAAACTGGATTCAGATAATGGCTCAGGCGAGGTATATATGCCTAATGCGTTGGGAAAAAAATATCCTAGTGTTGCCGGATCGCCAGGATGGCAGTATTTGTTTCCAGCACAGAGCACGTCCATTGATCCTCGGTCTGGTATTGAACGACGTCACCATGTTATGGATAGCACCGTGCAGAAACAACTACGAAGCGCAGTAAAGGCTGCAAAAATGCTAAAAGTGGTTAGCTGCCATACGTTCCGCCACAGTTTCGCCACTCGCCTACTTGAACAAGGTTATGACCTGCGTACAATACAAGAACTTCTGGGTCACTCAGATATACGTACAACCGAGATATATACTCACGTTGCCAGTGGAGGAGGCCTTGGCGTCCGAAGCCCTATTGATATGTAAAGGCTTGCTGAGAATTAACTAAAGCAGCGTTTCACTCACCGTGGCGCTGCTTTATCACGATCAAATCTACAACCAACGACTACCGATGAGCAAATGTCTCATCCGCACTACCGTCACCTATCCGATCCTTCTCTTCATCCAACACTTCCTGTGGGAATTGGCTCATAAAGCAGCAGCAAACCCCCTCTCCGATCATGGTTCTGGGTCCCATTGGATGGGCGATGTGTTTATAGACTCCGTGGGAATGACCATGGGAGTGGTCATGGCTGTGTCCGTGGGAGTGATCATGACTATGGGAGTGGGAATGGTCATGTGAGTGCCCTTCTTCATGATCATGGCTGTGCTTATGCTCTTCAGGATCAGAATACTCCGCATGGTGGTGATGGATGTCCACTTCACCGGCGGCTAGGCGTTTTTTGAAGGAGCTCATTAGGGTTTGCGGTGCTTCGCTGCCTTCCATAATTTCGCGAACGCGTATTTCAAAGGCATCGATGACTTTCGGGTGGTCGTTCAGATATTGGGTTTTTATGAATTCAACGCCAGGGTTCTGCTCTGCCACTCGGTCTACATAGCCGTAGATTCGCTTAATTAAACGACCGGTAAAGAGGAAGTAAGGGGCGACAACCACTCGCTTGTAACCCAGCTTCAGAAGCTTTTCCAAACCCACGCCTACGGATGGGTAAGTGACTCCAGAATAGACCGTATCCGCCCAACCAAAGCCCATGTTTTCGTTAACAATTCGGGTTAGTTTTGCCGCTTCGGCATTGGCGCCGGTATCTGAGGTACCACGGCCAACGACGACCAGCAAAGTATCATAGAGATCTTCTGGTGGGTTTTCTGGATCAAGGCCCAGGGACTCATAGATTCGTGCCTGGAATGCATTGATCATGGCGTCATGGAGTCCAAGTTCACTGCCGTAACTGACCTTAAGCCCTGGATTCTTCTCTTCGAAGGTGGTCAATACGGATGGAATATCGTTCTTGGCATGGGTTGCTGCAAACAGCATTCCAGGAACCGCGTAGATCTCATCAACCCCTTGTTTGATCAGATCATTTAAGCCCATATGGATATTGGGTGCAGAAAACTCTAGAAAACCGTATTCAACCGGTATGGAAGGAAAACGTTCTTTCAGACCCGCAGCAACGCGTCCGAATTCACGTTCTGCGTCTTTGTCACGACTTCCGTGACCACACACCATAATACCTTTCTTAGACACTTCTATTCTCCACACACTTCATAAGGTAATCGAAAGTTTACGCATTCTAACGCTAAGGCGGCTATTTATTCTAATGAATTAGCTCCATGGGATGTTCCATATTGAAAGAACTCAATTAAACATCTGGCCGTCTTATTCTTAATTTCAATCGCTAATAGTTTTATTAATAATCAGTACTGTACGGGAACTACCCGTCAATACTGTTCAAATTGCGCTTTCCTGTTGTTGATCGATATCCAGCAAGAGATCCTGTAATGCTTCTGCATATTCGCCCGGATCTTGCCACAATCCTCGTTGGGTTGCTTCCAAAAGTCGCTCCGCCATTTCTTCCAGCGCATGAGGGTTGTGCTGTTCCAGGAAGGCTCGGTTCTCGGGATCAAACACCAGGGCATCAGACACTTTTTGGTACTGATAGTCCGCGATCAAATTGGTTGTGGCATCGTAGGCAAACATATAGTCCACACTGGCGGTCATCTCAAAAGCCCCCTTATAACCATGCTCACGCATGGCGGTTATCCACTTGGGATTTAACACCCGAGAACGTATGACCCTGTTAAGCTCTTCTTTCAGGGTGCGAACTTTAGGGACCGCAGGGTTTGAGTGATCGTTGTGATAGACTTCAGGAGCCTCGCCACTATAGACAGTTACGGCGTTGGTCATTCCACCCTGGAATTGGTAATAATCATCGGAATCAAGAATATCGTGCTCACGATTGTCCTGATTCTGAACCACCGCTTCCAGCTGTGACAACTGATGCTGAAAAGCTCCCTTAGCTTCAATGCCATCACCTTGTTGATTACCCCCTAGCTGACGACCATAAGCGTAACCACCCCAGTTCAGGTAGGCTTCAGCCAAATCCGATTGCTGCTCCCAGCAGCGTTCATCAATCAGTCCTTGAAGACCCGCACCGTAGGCCCCCGGTTTACTGCCGAAGACTCTAAAACTGGCTTGTCTTTCCGCTTCTTCGATGGCCATTCCTTGATCTACCAGCTGTTGTTGACGCGCCTGAATATTGGCTTTGATGGTATTGCCGTTACCGGGTTCTTCCAAAGCCGCAATGGCCTGAACAGCAGCGTCATAGAGTTTCATCACATTGGGGAATGCATCCCGAAAGAATCCAGAAACTCTCAAGGTAACATCCACTCTGGGCCGACCCAGCTGCTGGCAAGACAGTACTTCGAAATCAACCACCCGATTAGAACCCGGTGCCCAGATGGGCCTCACCCCCATTAATGCAAACGCCTGGGCAATGTCATCGCCCCCGGTCCGCATGGTCGCAGTTCCCCAAACGGATAAGCCTAATTGCTTGGGATAATCTCCCTGCTCCTGCAAGTGACGTTGCAACAACGCTTGGGCGGATCGTTCACCGATAGCCCATGCCGCGGGTGATGGGATAGAGCGATTGTCGACTGAGAAGAAATTTCGCCCGGTCGGCAAAGTATCCAAACGCCCACGCGTTGGAGCACCACTAGGACCTGGAGGTACAAATACACCTTTAAGTCCATCCAGCAGAGATGCGATTTCAAGCTCAACACTTTGCTCTAGAGCGCGACGAATACTATTCCGAGCATACAGTAGCTGTTCACTGGTTTTCGGATATTTCGTTGAAGAAAGCCCGGTTTCGATTGGGTCATCTAGCTCTATACCGACTAAAGCCGAATCTGTCAAAACGTAACGACATACCCAATCTATGGCTAATAGCTCTAAACGTTCGCGGGTATCAGCCTGACTTCGCCAGAGATCATCGCTCACTGCTGTAAGTACCTCTGGTCGGTTTCCCGTCCAGGGTTCATGATTCGCGTCTAGTGGATCAAATAGTTCCCCATCCACTCTCAAATCAAGATCGGTAACCAGATTGTGCAAAATCCCCTGACTGCTTGCGTCCTGTTCGCTCCCTTCCCTGCCTCGGGGTAAGCGCAATAAGGCCACCAAGGTATCACTGAGTTTTTCAGTCTCGGGAAGGGCTCCCAGAATATGCAGTCCATGGCGAATTTGCGCCTCTTTGATATCACAGAGATAAGCATCCAGATCCTCCAATAACTTTTCATCTATAGCTTGGTCATCTATGGCCTGCTTATCTGCGGTTTCTTCACCGTCCTGTTGTCCAGCAGCGGTTAACTCATCCAATACGTTAGAGCTTCGGACTTGTTTTAGTATTTCCTCCCGCAACCATTGTTCTCGACGAACGTCCATCCCCAGAGCCTGATAATACTCGTCAACCAGGGTTTCCAGCTCTGCCAACTCTCCATAGCTTTCGGCTCGGGTCATGGGTGGCATTAAATGATCAATAATCACTGCCTGAGTTCGACGTTTGGCCTGTGCCCCCTCCCCCGGATCATTGACGATAAAGGGGTAGAAATGTGGCATGGGTCCCAGGGCAATATCAGGCCAGCAGCTGCTGGATAGCGCGCTGCCTTTTCCGGGTAACCATTCCAGATTACCGTGTTTACCCACATGAATAACCGCATCAACCTGATAGCAATGTCTTAACCAAAAATAGAATGCCAAATAGTTATGGGGAGGGATCAAATCAGGGTCATGGTAGTTGGCTACCAGATCGATGTTAAACCCTCGGGCGGGCTGAATACCGACGAAAGTTTCTCCCAGACGAATCCCGGACAACATCAAACGACCATCACGGTATTTGATATCCTCTTCGGGTGCGCCCCATTGGTTATAAACCGCCTGCTGACAGCTATCAGGTAACTGTCGAAAGTCTTGTAGATATTCCTCTACACTGAGGCTTTGCCAGCAGGGGAGTTGGTGTAAGGTGTTTGGATTATTAGTGACTGCACCTAAGAGTTCAGCAATCAGTGCATCACCGGATTCTGGGATATTAGTGACGGGATAACCCGCTTGCTCCATGGCCTTTAGGATATTAATGGTTGATGCGGGCGTATCCAATCCAACACCATTACCAATCCGGCCATCTTTGGTGGGGTAATTCGCCAAAATCAAGGCGATTCGCTTGTCCTTATTGGTTTTAGAGGACAATGAACAATGTCGCCTCGCTAGCTGTGCAACAAAACGAGCCCGCTCTGTGTGCAGTGCATAACGTACAACAGATATCTGGCAACGCTCATCAAAGTAGCTTTCCGCTTTGAAACTCACCGCGCGGGTATGAATGCGACCATCCATTTCGGGCAGTACCACTTGCATGGCGATATCGCGACTGCGCAATCCCTGTGAGTGTTGCTCCCAATCCGCTTCGGTACTGCTGGAAAGCACCAGTTGCAACACAGGAATCGGACGAACAAAAGGCGAATAGAACTCAGTGGGCTCTGATGACAGATCAGGACTGGCCACCGTGTTGCTGGCAAATCCGGTGGTATTGATGATTAGCTGAGCATTGCTCTGTTCAAGTAGTGCATTAACCAGCGCCAGGGATTCAGCATCCTTTAATGAGGCAATAGCGATAGGTAGCGGATTCAGCTGTTGTGCTTCCAGCTCAACAATTAGCTCATCAAACATCGCGGTATTAGCACTTTGCAAATGGCTACGGTAAAACAACAGCAAACAGACCGGAGCTGCATACATCCCGCTATCATTAGGGTTTTTGTCGTTACTGTCTTTATCATTGCTGCTTTTTTTACCAATCACAGCATCATTATCAGCCCAGCGCTGCTGCCATTCAGCATAGCTGCATAGACCTGATTGAGAGTGACCTGATTGCTGCTGACCCGATTGATGCTCTCGGTAGGCAGGCATATACATCGAGCAACGGGGTAACACCCGAGGTTCATGCCATTCACTATCACTCCCGGTATTGCCCCGGTTCAGATACTGGGTCGATAGGAACCGAAATAGCTGCTGTGCGTTATCGACTCCACCTTCACGTAGATAGCGCCAAACCCGACGACTGTCTTCAGCAGCCACGGTACAAGCTTCGAACAACTCCGGGTCTGGAGCATCATCACCGGGAACCAGAATCAACTGCCGCTCTATTTTATTCCCATTTTCATCTGTGCCATTAGCTTTGGCCCAGGCTTGCAGGCGTTCAAAACCATACTGCCAATAATTTTGACCGCCCAGGAGGGAAACGACAACAACTTTGGCGTGGCTTAGTACCTTATGCTCGTAGAGGTCGAAAGCCGCAGGTTTCAGAAGCTGCATCCAATTCGCCAGGCGAATATCCGAACAATGTTCTGTGCCATCAGGCAGTCCGTTAACTCCACCGGGCTGTCTATTAACCCCAGCGGCAAGCGCAGCCAGCAAACTGTCTGCGGCTGCCAGCACGACGATATCTGCCGGAGACTGATCCAGGTCGATGATGCCTTCTTCATCGACAAAGCCTCCGGGTTGAGCGGCCAGTAAATGCATTTAGGCAGCGTCCACCAATGCAGTTTCCAGCGCAGCTTTTACCACAGGTTCCTCAATACCTTTGCCTATAAAAACCAGCTGGGTAGCGCGGGTCTCTTCAGCTCCCCATAAGCGATCGAAGTGCACATCCAGACGCTTGCCAACGGCTTGGATAACCTGCCGCATAGGCTTTCCGGGAACCGCCGCAAAACCTTTAGCCCGAAAGATATTAAAATCTCCAATCAGGCCTTTTACCGCAACCTGTAGTTTATCGGCGTCCACTTCACCCAAGGTGATAACAAAGGAATCAAAATGGTCATGAGCATGGTCATGATGTTCACCGTGGGCGTGATGATGATCGTGATGGTTGTGAATATCAGCAATACGCTCTTCTGAAGCGGCATCAAGGCCCATTAACATGTCCAGTGGCGCTTCACCGTGGCTGATGTAAGTTGTTTTCACCGCCGCCGGTACCTTAGCTGCAACCACTTGCTCAACCCTTTCCCGCTCGCTTGATTCCAACAGATCATTTTTGCTCACGACGACCAGATCAGCGGCGCTCAATTGGTCATCCAGCAATTCTTGCAAGCTAGGGTCATGATCGAGACTTTCGTCGGCTAATCGCTGAGCCTGTACTTTGTCGGCATCATGGGCAAATCGTCCTGCAGCAACAGCAGGACCATCAATGACAGTAATCACTGCATCAACGGTGCAGTATTCCTTAATGCCCGGCCAGTTAAAGGCCTGCACCAGGGGCTTAGGCAATGCCAGACCACTGGTCTCAATAAGAATATGGTCGATATCATCACGTCGCTCGACCAGTTGCTGCATGACCGGTAAAAACTCTTCTTCTACGGTGCAGCATATGCAGCCGTTGGCTAATTCATAGATACCGCTATTGGATTGATCATCTGATTGGGCTGGCGCTGCACTTTCATTGTCTTCACAATCCAGTGGGCAACTGCGCAGTAGATCAGCATCAATATCCAGCTCACCAAACTCGTTAACAATGACGGCTATACGTTTGCCGGCCGCTTGCTTAAGTACATTTGACAGCAGAGTTGTCTTACCGCTACCCAGAAAACCGGTAACCACTGTGGTCGGGATTTTATTTAATTGCATCGAATGCTCCTTAAAATACTGTTCGCTCTGACTACTTAGCGCTTAGCGGCTCATAGGGTTCTGCTTTTGAAACGGAAGCCGTTCTTGATACTGTTCGTGGCTCAGCAGGTTTCACTTTTGGTCGGTACACGTGGGCCTGATCTTTGTGGTACAGATAAGAGTCGGCAAAATCATCACTGTCTAACACGTATCCAACCAGAATCAGGGCTGTCCGGCTGAAACCCTTATCCCGTACTTTTTTGACGATATCTTTGAGCGTTCCGGTGACTTTGTCCTGATCGGGCCAGGAGGTGCGATAACAGACAGCTACGGGGCAATCCTCTCCATAATGAGGAATCAATTCCTCAACGATTTTATGGATTCGGGTTACTCCTAGATGTATCGCCAAGGTGGCGCCACTTCGGGCTAATTCCGGTAGACGCTCTCGCTCAGGGAATGGGGTTTTCCCTTCATAACGGGTCATGATGATGGTCTGAGATATACCCGATAGTGTTAGTTCCTTGCCCAAATAAGCTGCGGATGCCGCAACAGCGCTCACGCCGGGGATGACCTGATAATCAATCTCGGCTTGCTCAAGACGTCGGATCTGTTCACCAATAGCACCATAGAGGGCGGGATCACCACACTGCAGTCGCGCAACATCCTTACCCTGTTGATGGGCCTCGATAATATGCGTCATGATCTCATTGAGATCAATCGACGCGGTGTCGACAATTTTTTCAGCACTGCCCTCCACTTCTTCAAGGACTTCACGAGGAATGAGAGAACCGGCATAAAGTACCACCGGGCATTGCTTGAGAATACGCTGACCTTTGAGAGTCATGAGTTCCGGATCACCCGGACCTGCTCCGATAAAATAGACTGTCACCCGTTATGCCCGCCTTTTTAAACCAGTTTTTTGCTGTAACCACGAGGGGTATAAAGCCACTCCCGGGCGCCGTTAACAATATGTCTGGACTCACTGTTACCAACACTCACCAAGGTAAACATATCAACATCCCTGGCATCGAGCTTTTCAAGGGTAGTGATGGTAATGCTCTCGTCTTCACGAGTGAGCTGACGCCCCAGTAATACAGGAGTTGTGGCAGGTCTGTATTGCAACAGAACGTCCCGTGCATGATTCAATTGCCAGTCGCGCTTACGGGAAACCGGATTATAGAAAGAAACCACAAAATCGCCAGAACCGGCACTGTGAATCCGCTTTTCAATCGTCTCCCAAGGTGTCAGCAGATCCGACAGAGAAATGGTGCAAAAATCATGGCCCAAAAGCGCTCCCACTCGGCTAGCACCCGCTTGCATCGCGGAAATGCCCGGAATCACTTCGATTTCAACGTCCAACCATTCAGGGTGATCTTCTTTACCCTGCAATTGTTGATCAAGCAATTCGAACACCAGGGTAGCCATGGCGTAAATCCCGATGTCACCACTGGAAATCAACGCGGTGGTTTTGCCACTGGCGGCTAAATCGAGGGCTAAACGAGCCCGGGCTATCTCTTCTCCCAAAGGAAGATCATGGTGTTGTTTACCATCACACACGTCACCCAGCAGATCCAGATAAAGACCATAGGCCACTAGATCAGAGCTGGCAGCAATGGCTTCCCGCGCTTTAGGTGCAACTAACTGACCATCACCAGGCCCAGTGCCTACTACATATAATTGACTCATTTACGCATCATCTCTCTTTGTTACCGTGCCGCGGAGTTGGATTACCATAGAACCCCCATCGACCTGATTGGATTCCTGATTCTCTTTACTCATCGGTGGATAGTCTGTTTGAATGATTAGAATTGTTCGAAGTAAAGGGCTTGTTTGAATGGCTGACTGCTTTCGGATAACTGCGGGCAATAGCACAAGTGGCCTTGGTATTTTTCTGTTTGTTCAACAGCAGCTCCGGCATCTCCCCTGTCAGCTGCTGAGCACTATAGAGGGCTGCAGATTCGGCAACACCATAAACTCCGACGGTTTTGAAAATGTAGTCTGAGCGCGTGCTTAGCAAACTATCTACCGTGCTTAGCTGGTTTTTGTCCCAGCTGTTGAACGGTTTCGCCAGCGTCTGGGCCAGCGCTATTAGCCCCTTTTCATCCGCTTTAATATCAATGCTACTGATGCTTTGAATATCATCTATACCAAGACCTGCTTGATTCAGACACTCATCCAGCAGGGATCGGAGGTACTCCTCCGGGCAGTGACGTTCACAGCCCATACCTACGGTATAGACTGGCTTCAAATAGGGATTAGCCGTGGTGATCACTAACTGGGCTTTTCGCTGTTTCAACTGAACCTGCGACTGATTCAACTGATCCCTTTGCAGATTAATCAGTTCTGCAATCTCTTCAGCCCAGGCATTGGCCCCACCTTCATGACCTGACAACAGGGGAATGACATAATGTCCTTGTTCATCCAATACCAGCACAGCAGGATCCTGATGCTTATCATTAATCACCGGGGCCAGGGTTCTGACAACTATGCCCGTGGCACAGATAAATATCAGCCGATATCCATCATTAAACGCTTGCTGCACTCGTACAGAAAAGGGCTTGGGTTTGTACCATAGCTCACAATCAAACTCGTTATTGCGTTCGCTATCAAGCTCGTTATTGCGTTCGCTATCAAGCTCGTTATTGCGTTTACTATCAGGCTCACCATTCACCAAAAGCCGCTGAAGGGATTCCCCCAGACGTTTTCCAGCTTCAGTTAACGCAATAATACGGATCATCCGCGATCTCTCTCTTTACGGATAACCACAAACAACGAGAAGTAAGGCCCTACTTCATTAGGTAACTCTGAAATTGAGTTCAAAATACGCTCGTTGTCCCGACCGATGTACTCAAGGTAATGCGCATCACCACTGCGACCCGTTTCCGCCAGCAATGACAAAATTCGTGGACGCGCTTGCCCGGCTTTCATAATCACCACTGTGTCATGATCTGTCAGGGCCTGACGAATTTTCTCATCCTTTGCTCGCCCGTTAATCACAACAAAAGACTCTTTGAGCATGGTCAAGGGCTGAGCCAGTGCAGATGAAGCGGCATTGACTGAAGAGATACCGGGAACAACGGATATCGGGTAATCCCCCTCTAGTCGCTCCAACAGGTAAGCAAAGGAGCCAAAGAACAGTGGATCTCCCTCACAGAGAAACACCACGTCCTGGCCTTGGTCCAATAACTCCCTAATAGCCTGGGCGCCTTGATCATAGGCTTGATTAGCAAAACGACGATCTGTAGACATGGTCATTGGAATAGGAACTTCCAATTGTCCAGGACGGACATCCCGGAATGCTTCCACTGCAATATTTCTGGCTTGAGACTGACCTTGATCATTAACCAAATAGCTGACCACGGGTGCATTTTTGATCAATCTCAGGGTTTTCAGGGTTATCAGTTCTGGATCACCAGGCCCGACACCAACTCCGTAAAAACGACCTACAGCACGGGCTTTAGTCATTGTTGGTCTCCCCAGGTGCTTTAGTTATTTCAGGTACTTTGGTTACTTCAGGTGCTTTGGTTACTTCAGGTTCTTTGGTTATTCCAGAAATATTGATGACTTCAACTGATTTGGAGCCCTTTACAAACCTAAACAGCGTTACCGGCAAGGCAGGTCGATAGAGCAATTGTCCTGCAAGCACATCACCTTTGTTAACGGCGATCTGCAATGTTTCAGTCTCAGCGTCCTGATGTTCTCTGCGTTGATCATAAAATCCAAGCAGATGCTGTTTCGTCGTTTCAGTCACGGCACTGGCTACCAATACTCCACCTGCCGGGAGTAGACTCCACACTGTTTGCAATACTCCAGCAAGTTCACCATCACTACCCCCGATAAAGACTTTATCTGGAGGAGGAAGGTCCTTTAGCACTTCAGGGGCACGTCCCGGTACCAGGGTCAGATTGCTGGTGACGCCAAAGCGTTGTCTGTTTGCCTCTAAACAGCGCAACCGATCAGCATGGTGCTCCACGGCATAAACCCGACTCCACTTGTTCCAATAACTCAGTTCGACCGCCACACCACCGCAACCTGCACCAACGTCCCAGATGACGTCATGATCGGCGCCTTGCAGCAAGGAGAGAATAGCTAAACGGACTTCCCGTTTGGTTAACATTCCCTTCCCGGCTTCCGCATCAGTTACAAAGCTTGCATCAGGAATACCTGGAAACTCCGGTAAAACGCCGCCCGGTCCACGGGTTTCGATAACAGTGACATGCAGGGGATCAAATTCAGCCTCTGAGGTGGCCAGTTGCACTGCGTTGTAGCGAGTCACTTTCTCTTGGGGATACCCCAAAGACTCACAAACAATCAACTGGGATTCAGCAAAGCCTGCGGCGATACATTCCTGAGCCAGAATCTGCGGCGTACTGCATTTGTCGGTCAGTATCACCAGGGTCTTATTGCGTTTTAATATGGTTCGAATCTTTTCCAGGGGACGACCGTGAAGGCTAAAAACAGTCACATCCTGTAATGAAAGGGCTAGACGATGACAGGCAGCTTGAACACTGGATACCGCTGGGTAGAAGAACAAATTCTGAGCCGTTCGATAGGCGTCAAACTGACGAGAGAACCAGCGACCTATTCCATAAAACAGCGGATCACCAGAAGCCAGGATCGCCACTGACGCAGTCCCCTGATTCGCCCGCTTTTCCAGTTCTGGCTTTAGTTCTTTCAAGTTAGGTAGCAGCAGTGTTTTCTGCCCGGATGCTAATAACTCAGAGACCGTTTCCAATTGTCGCTCTGAACCTATAACCAGATCCGCACCGGCTAACGCAGCGCAAGCATGACTATCCAGTTGGGCCGTCTGACAGACCCCTAGTCCGATAATATGAAGCTGCATCAATAATACTCACCACGAATACAGCGCAATAACGCATTGCAGGTCGCAGAAGAGACAGCACTGCCGCCTTGCCTGCCCAACAAGGTAATGCACTCGATATTTAACTGCCGATGGCACTCCCAGAGTGCATCTTTGGACTCCGCCGCTCCGACGAATCCGACCGGCATACCAATAATCAACGCAGGACGTTCACCGCCTTGCTCAATCAGTTCCAATAACCGAAATAACGCTGTCGGTGCATTTCCAATCACCACCACACTGCCCGCCAGATGCTCTTTCCACAGTTGTACGGCCGCCATAGAGCGGGTCTCTCCGGTGGTTTTAGCCAGCGCAATCGCTTCAGGGTCGTTCAGATAGCAATAGGGTGGCTGTTGGATCATCCGCTTGGTGATACCTTGCTTGACCATTTCCACATCACAAAGAATGGGAGCGTTATCCGCGAGTGCGGCTAATCCGTTTTCACAAGCATTGTCACTGAAGCGCACCGCTCCAGCGACTTCAGGTATCCCAACGCTATGAACAATACGCATCACAACCTGTTGTTGTTCACGGCTAAGTCCGCTGAGATCAGTGAGCTGACGAATCTGCCGAAAGCTCTCCTGTTCAATATTTTGAGGATCTACTTCATAACTAAAGGGCACAACTCTGCTCCCGTTTTTGGCTGGTTTCTTTTTTTGCTGCCAAACCAGCTATTGTTTAACCCCATGCTTGTTTAACCCCATACTTGTTTAACCCCATGCTTGTTTAACCCAACGGTTATTTGGATATATCTTATCCATCGGTTCCCTTAAGCAATCTAATCAATTAAACCTTCAACTACTTTGTCCTCAGCGAACAAATTAAGCACCGAATCGACACCTATCAATGACTTTATCAATGCATTCAGACAACGCTTCAAACTCCAGATCTGCACGGGGTAACTCCGGACGTTGAAACATAAAAACGGGTATCCCTAATTGTCGGGCCGCAACCAATTTGGCCTGAGTGGAATCTCCACCACTATTTTTAGTCACCAGAGCATCGACTTTGTGTTCTTTCATCAACGCCTGTTCACCCTGAAGATCAAAGGGACCAATGGCTTTAATCCATTGAACGGTATCCGGCAGATTGATTTTGGCTGGTGCAGCCGTGCGGTATAACACCTTTTGAATAGATGAATCTTGAACCAATTGATCCATTAATTCCTGTGTTAACTGCCCTGCGGTTACAAATATCGACTGTTTGCCTGCGAGAGCTTTTAACAGAGGCTTCCATTCGGTAAATCCCTGCCAATTATCCCCTGCTTGTTGTTCCCAGGCCTTACGATGAAAACGCCAGCAAGGTATTCCACACTTATTGGCAACTTTCACCGCAGTCGTACTCATTGTTTCGGCAAAGGGATGGGTAACATCGAGGATCAGGTCAATAGACTCTTGCTCGATATACTGCTGTAGGCCACCCCATTGGCTAAAGCCTCCGCTGATCACCGGACAGGGCACGTTAGGCATCCGAACCAGACCGGCGACGCTATAGATGACCGATAGGCCTTGCTGGTGCAGCGCCTGTGCAACATGCCGTCCGTCAGCAGTCCCTCCAAGGAGCAGTACTTTCATAACCACATGTCCGCTACCATCCCCGCTCGTTCAGTATCCAGCTTCGAAATTTCAATAGTCATCGCTCAATCTCATGGGCACTACCTACAAAATTTCCTTTTCTATCCGTGGCCCAGACTTCCAGTTCGACCGAATCAGGAACAATACGGCGAGCCTTCATTAAGGCTTCAGCACAAACCAGTGCGGCTAAATCAACATCTGCCTTCTGGCAGGCGTTAAGTGCTTCGATACTGGTATTGGCTGATTGAACCTGCTTAACCAACACCGGATCAGCACCCGCCTGTTTAGCTAATTCCCCCAGTCGATCAAGGTCAATGGCACTCGCCCGGCTGTTCAGATCCATATGGCCATTGGCCAGTTTACTGATTTTGCCAAACCCGCCACAGATGCTCAGTTTTCCCAGAGGCACTTTTTTCAGGTACTTCAATACCGCACCAACAAAGTCTCCCATCTCGATCAAAGCCATGTCTGACAGTTGATAATGACTGGCGATGGCCTTTTCACTGGTGCTACCGGTCGTCGCAGCAATATGAGTAATACCGTTGCTTTTACAGACGTCGATCCCCTGATGAATGGAGGCAATATAGGCCGCACATGAATAAGGACGAACAATGCCGGTTGTTCCCAAAATGGATAAGCCGCCTAAAATACCGAGCCGTGAATTCATGGTTTTTTGTGCGATTTGTTCTCCACCTTCGACACCAACAGAGACCTCAAAACCTCCATCATATTGGTAGGTGTAAGCTGCTTTTTGCAGATGCTCAGTCATCATTTTACGAGGGACCGGATTAATGGCCGGTTCACCAACCTCTAGTACCAGCCCAGTACGGGTAACCGTACCTACACCTTTGGCCGCACTAAATTGAATACCCTTATCTTTTACCAATCTCAACTCAACAAAAACTGTAGCGCCATGGGTAACATCTGGATCATCGCCGGCATCCTTGATGGTAGAAGTTCGTACACCACCTTCGATTTTTTCGTCACCTTCATTCGATTCATCATTTTCAATCGATTCATAGCCTTCTATGATGATCTCTGCCACCTTACCCCGAGGCAAGCTCACATCCACCTTCCCCGGCTGCCGCTGGGCAAGCAGTGATTGAGCAGCAGCGACACAGCAGGCTGTCGCACAGCAACCTGTCGTGTAGCCACTTCTCAGAGGACGTGGTGATTCATCACTTTCCGGCCACATCAATCAGTGCTCCGCTGTATGTTCAGATACTACTATTTGTGCAGCTCCAGCAGACAAGCAACTAAACGGCATGGGAAACCTGTTGTGATTCATGATCATCGATGGACAGACAACCTTGCCCAGAAAATATCGCTGCAATCGCCTTCGGGTTAGACGGGAAAAACAAATGCAGGTAACTGGCAGTCAGGCTCTGATGACGGTAGATCGCCTCCCCCGGTGCGGGATGACGCTGGCGTCGACCAAAACTGATGGGCTCATCCGTTCCCTCACTGCGTGAACGATGGTGAGCATGGCCTCGAATATCACCTTCTGGCAGAACCGCAGTCTGCATCCCCTGACACCCGCGCTTACCACGCATTGCCCCATGCCCTTTCATCAATCCAAGCAGGGTATGCTGCTGTTCATCCAGATCCGTCAATGTCTCAAGGGTATAGAGAAAACCACCACATTCAGCCAGGATTGGCATACCGACACGATGAACCTGCTGTATGGCTTCAAGCATTGGCTTATTCGCGGCCAGCTCAGCGCCATAAAGCTCTGGGTATCCGCCCGGTAACCAGAGTGCATCGACTTCCGGCAACTCTGTATCTTCAAGAGGTGAAAAGAAGACATACTCGGCTCCCATCTTTTCCAGCAGTCGCAGGTTTGCCTGGTAAATAAAACTAAAGGCCGCATCTTTTGCGATACCCACCCGAATACCCCTCAAGCTTGCGCCAACCGACTCAACCGCTGCTGAAAAGAATTCAACCGGTGCCGGTAACTGGGTAATCGGGTTTCCTGCAATCCATTCAACACCGGCGCTAAAACGCTTTTCCAGTTCGTCACGCACTTCAGCGGCCTGGACAAGGCCAAGATGGCGCTCAGGTAATGCCACCTCCGGATCACGGGCAAGGGTGGCCAACAATGGCAAGGTATCTGGCAGTGCTTCTTCAATCAGGTTGGCGTGACGTTCGGTTCCACAGTAGTTTGCGATCAAGCCTGCGACCTGCACATCATCGCGGAAATTAGCCAGTCCGGTAGCGACCGCAGCTGCCGTTTGCGCCATTCCCTTTACATCAAGAACAATAGCAATTGGGATGTTAAATCGAGCGGCCAGATCGGCACTGGAGGGTGTGCCATCAAACATGCCCATGGCCCCTTCTACCAGGATAAGATCAGCTTCTTTAGCCGCCTCAAAGAACATCTGCTGGCAGTATGCTTCACCCGCCATCCACATATCCAGTTGCTCAACTCCCTGCCCCGAAGCCTGCTCCAGAATCTGCGGGTCCAGATAATCAGGACCGGTCTTAAAGACCCGGACAACTTTCCCCTGCTGTTTAAAATAACGAGCCAGGGCGGCAGTGATTGTCGTCTTACCATCACCGGAACCCGGTGCCGAGAGAAACAGTGCCGGACAGCTGGCAGAGGCTCTTACTTCCGATAGCACCGAGTCTGAACGGCTGCCTGCGTTGGCAGAATGGGACTCAACGGTATTTGAAGAGCTGGTGTTTACAGAATCCGCATCGACAGAATCAGTGTTTAGATTGCCTGTAGTTGCAGAATGTTCAGCAGAAGAAATGGTAGCCATCAGAATTCAATCCCTGCCTGTGCTTTCACCCCCAGTCGAAAAGCATGGCGTTCATCACGAATACTGCTGATGGTATCTGCCGCTTCTTCCAGCGCTTCGGGCATGGCTCGACCGGTAATCATCACGCTCTGGTCTTTAGGCCGGTTCTTTAAGGCTTCAATCACTGGCGCCACATCAAGGTAATGGTATTTGAACATATAACTCATTTCGTCAAAGACCAGCAGATCATAACTAGCGTCCTGGAGCAGCTTTTCTGCGATCTGCCAGGCTTTTTGCGCGGCTTCTATGTCCTTTTCTTTATCCTGGGTTTCCCAGGTAAAACCATGGCCCATGACATGCCAGTCAATCTGGGGGTGATCTTTAAACAGCTTATACTCACCGGTCTCGGTGCGTCCCTTGATAAACTGAATTACGGCACAGCGCTTACCATGCCCCACAGAACGGGCCATTGTCCCGAAGGCAGAGCTGCTTTTACCCTTACCGTTACCCTTAAGCAGAATGACAACACCACGCTCCTCTGTGGCCTTGGCGATTTTCTCGTCAACAACTGCTTTTTTTCTTGCCATTCGTTCTTGATGGGTTTTCATAACCTTGGCCCCTGTTTTTTTAATCGGTATCAATAAACTCACGCCGGTAACGGCTATCCTGCGTTTATAAAGGTCATCACTCGTTTATATCGGTAGCGGGAAATAATCAGCGCCTAAATCCGTAGCCAGCTGTTTGCCCCGGCTTCGCTTAATCTGGGATTGTTCAGTGTCTATCAGTACACAAGCACCGGGTAAACAGATATCCGTTAACCGGGCATTGGTACGACCATCCGTCAGTATGTAGCTACGCAATTGCAGCTGTGGTGTCTGTCGTTGCAATTTTTGCAGATACTGCTGCGCTTGCTGCATCGCCTCCCTTATAGGCGTCCCGCCACCGGCCGGTATTTGATTAAGCAGCTCCATCAGTTCTTTAGGCGCACGAATGCGCGGCAGTAAGGTATCCACCTGATTGTTGCCAAACCCCAGTATCGCCAGTTGCTGCCGATTCAAATAAGCCTGCTCTGCAATATGCAGTACCGCCGCTTTGGCGGTTGAAAACACTCCATGCCCGAGAGTAGAAGCGGAGGTATCGAGCAAAACGAAATGAAGTACAGCTTGGCCTTTGGTTTCCTGATGAAAACGAAGTTTTTTGGGTGGCCAAATACCTGCATTTTCTACCAGGGTTGAAAACCAATTAGGCTTATTCCCCTCCTTGGAACCGATCCGATAGCCGCTACTGCCTTCTCCCTTTTGCTTGCTGACTTGAGCTAATGGCCGGGACAATTGAGCAGAAACACGCTGTTCTCGCTGCAGCTGACTGAGCGAGAGGTTTGAACGAACCGCGATGTTTTGTTGTTGAGGTTCCATCTGTCCCCAGTCACCAGAATTGCCTGCGCTTTCCTGATCCTGAGTTTGGTTCTGGTCATGATCCCGATCTTCATCTGGACGATTAGCATCAGCGTTATTAAATTCAGTATTGCGAGGAGCTTCAGGTCTTTCCGGCGGCCGTCTAAATGCAGATCCTGAAGGGGGCTTGGGGTTTTGCGCATGCTCTGGCGGTTGACGGGACGGAGATGAGCCCTGACTCTTTCGACGATGAGCCAGAACCAGTTCTTCAACGGCATCAATATCTTCAATAGACATAGCGGAACGACCGTTCCAGGCAGCGTGGGCTAAAGCCGCCCGATACCAGACAATATCAGCTCGCAGACCATCCACCTGAGCATCGTTACAGCGTTCTGCAATCTCGAATCGTAACGGGTCACTGCAACTGACAGTTCGCAGCACCACTCGTGCTTGTTCGATACACTCTCTTAATTCAGTTTGTTGCTGAACATAACCGGAGCAAAACCCCTGGGGGTCCTGATCAAAGGCTTCTCTGGAGCGCACGATCTCTACCCTTTCGGCAGCTTCGTACTGGTTACTCAATTCAACAGAGAGGCCAAAGCGGTCATGCAGCTGCGGGCGTAACTCACCTTCGTCAGGATTCATGGTGCCGATAAGTAAAAACTCCGCAGCATGGTTATGACTGATACCATCACGCTCCACATGATTAATTCCGCTGGCGGCAACATCCAACAGCATATCAACCAGATTATCGGCAAGCAGATTGACCTCATCAACGTAAAGCACACCATTGTGGGCTTTACTGAGCAATCCTGGACTGAACGCTACATTCTGATCATTAAGGACCTTCTGCAAATCCAGAGTCCCCACCAGCATTTCCTCACTGGCTCCTAATGGTAGTGTCACAAAAGCAGAGTCCGCTGTTTCAAACTGAGCGGTTCCAACCTGGACAGAAGGCTCTGTAGGAGGTTCGGTAGGAAGAAGATCGGCCATCCCTCTTGCCAACGTTGATTTTGCACACCCTCGTGGCCCACTGATTAACACCCCACCAATTGAGGGATTAATCGCAGCCAGGATAAGCGCCAGCTTAAACGAGGCTTGTCCCGCAACCGCCGAGAATGGGAAATGGGGTGTCGATAATCTGCTCATATCAGTCTCTATAAATGCCTGTTTTGAGGCACCTTATTTGAATTTCTCCAATCCCAAGCCTAGCAAAGCTCAATTCTTTTCGATCTGCCATAAAAGGCATGAATTGCTCTAAATGCGCCGTCATTGCCTGGGCCACTGCAGGTGATGCTCATCTATTACATAAGCATGACGATGACGCTGCTTATGGTGATGATGCGGATGAACATGGGGTTCAGGCCCTTCCCAACCTTCATGAATATGTTGGTGATGTTTATCATGGACATGAGGGTGTAAATGGTCCGTTTCCGGATGTTCGTGCCAAAGTTCAGCCTGATCTTTAATGGACCAGAATAATGCGGCCGCCAGTGTTGCCAGCGCTGCCATCAAAGCCATACACATAAAGGTAACTGTCATGCTGAATTGACTGCCTATCCAGCCTGCAGCCAGGTAAGCCACAAACCACATGGCATGGGTCAAAGCAAAGTTGGCGGCAAAATAATCGCTTCGATCACCGGGATTACACGAATCCCGAAGCACCCGACCGGTCGGTATCAAAACCAATGATGTGGCAGAACCAATAACGAACCAGATGGGAAACAATCCAATATAACCGGGTTTAAACATACCTGCCGCTAACGCCAACACGAACAGCCCACCACCGAACAGCATTACAGCCCTGTCTCGATAGGTCTCCAATATCTTCGGAAGCGCAAATGCCACGGCCATCGAGCCAATCCCTGCAGCAATCATCACCAGAGGCACCTGCTGTTCATCAAGTCCTAAAATCGATCTGACGTAGACAACGGTATTGACAATAACCATCGCGCCCGCAGCAGAAAGCGCCATGTTTAATGCCAAGATGGCTCGAAGACGGGGGGTTTTCAGATAGCAACGAATACCAAAACTCACATGGTGCCAGACACCACCGGTTCGCTCGCTGACAGGGGCGGAAGGTATCGTCACGCTCAAAACCAGCAGCACCGCCAGCACAAAACCAACAGCGTTAAGCTGAAATAACAAACTGGAAGGCAGATAAATCAGCAGCAGGGCAGCCAGAGCCGGACTCAACAGACTTTCTATCTCCATTGCAAAACGGGATAAGGACAGGGCCTGAGTGTATTCTTGCTCGTCTGGCAGGATGTCCGGCAATAACGCCTGATATACCGGTGTGTAACCAGCTGCCAAACCGTTTAACAGGAAGATCAACACAAATAACTGCCAGATTTCATTCACAAACGGCAGTAACGCAACCAATAATGCACGTCCGATATTCAGCCCAAGCAACCAGCCCTTACGAGGCAAGCGATGAATATATCCACCAACCACGGGCGCAACACCAAGATATGCCAGCATTTTTATAGCCAGGGCACTACCGAGCACAGCACCGGCATGACCGGGGTTCAGATCATAGGCCAGCAATGCTAAAGCGACGGTGGTTAAACCGGTACCCAGCAGGGAAATCAGCTGGGCCAGGAATAAGCCGCGAAAGACATTGTTAGCGAGCGGCGCGAAGAAGCTCATGTTCGTCCGTTTTATCTATAGCGCTAGCGGCAGCAGCGTCATCCGACGCATCTGCCGTTTCATCAACAGCTGTTTGATCATCAACAGCCAGGTTAATAAATCGGGAGGCTTCCAGGCTGACCCATCGAGTTGCCAACTGAGCCAGAAAATCATTTTCGTGAGAAATGATGATCATCGCTTGCGGCAATCCCTGTAAGGTGTCCAACAGTATCTGCCGGGCGTTGGTGTCTAAAGCATTACTGGGTTCGTCCAATAGCAGCACATCAGGTTTCATCGCCAAGACCGAAGCCAGCGTAATCATGCGCTTTTCACCCCCTGACAGCTGGTGCGTGACTCGCTCTTCAAATCCGGCCATTCCCAGAGAACTCAGGGTAGCGTGGGCTATTTCCACAGCCTCTTCTCTTGATTTGCCCAGATTCAACGGACCAAAGGCGACATCCTCCAGCACTGTCGGGCAAAAAAGCTGATCATCAGGGTCCTGGAACAAAAAGCCCGCTCTGGCACGCACTTCAACAAAATCAGGCTCTTGCTTACGAAGCTGACCAAAGGCATGAATTTCCCCCGCCTTGGCTTTTTTCAGTCCGACAAGCAGATGTAAGAAGGTGGTTTTTCCAGCACCGTTGGCTCCCGTCAACGCCACCCTCTCACCCGGCATCAATGAAAAATCAACGTTATCCAGGACCATCCCCCTGCGTGGATAGCGATAACATAGTCCTTTTGTTTCGATAAGTGCCGTCATAGCTGTACTGACCCCTTCATAGCCGTCCCCTTCAGACAAAGTTCAGTGCCAGTAAGACACTGAAAAACAGAGCGCAGATAACCATATAGCTGTAGTCCTGCCGCGCCAGCACGGTATTGTCCATCAAATAGAACTGCCCCTTATATCCACGACACTTCATGGCATCGACGATACGTTCAGAGCGCTCCAGCGAACGAATCAACAGCATTCCAATCAGATACCCCATGGAACGCCAGGTATGACTGTTACTTCGTAACACAAACGCCCTGGCCTGCATGGCGCGACGCATCCGCTTATATTCCTGACCAATCACATCCAGATAACGCACAGTGAAGAGCAACAGATGCACCAATTTATCCGGCACCTTTAAACGAGCCATGGCATGACCCAGTGTTGTCGCACTCATGGTGCCCACTATCGACAGCAACATCAGCACCACAGCATTGGCTTTTAAGGTAATCCGTAGTGCATGCAACAGCCCTTCGAGACTGGCAGGATATCCGGCCACTGAGAATAGCGCCTCTCCTGGGGTGGTAAACGGCAGCATAACGATCAGGAAGATCATAAACATGTCCATTGCGATAACGCGCCGGAGCGTCCGCTTCACATTCAGTCGAGCCAGTTTAGCAAGCAGTAACGAGGCGAAAAGCCCTGTAATCAGCACACCAAAGTCGTTGGACAGCACCACAATCAGCGCAAAAACAAAGGCAGAGGCGACGCGTATACGAGGATCAAGTGTGTCAATCCACGAAGGCTCGTGTTTCAGCCGTTGTCCTTTCCAGGAGCTACCGCTATGCTCAAGAAACTGTGGCACGCGCTTGTTCCTGTCGTTGTTTATCCTTTAAATCTTGTTCCTGCTTACGCTGACGTATCCAGATGCCTATACCGCAGAGGCCAAAGATGTAGCCAAGCCCACCCAGAACATCCTGCAGGGAAGCCTTTTCCTTATACGCCGACAGTTCTTTGCGTAACGGTTTAACCTGCTTTGCCACAGCTTTCTCAATCATCTGCTGCAATTTTTCGGAGTCAATCCGAGCGTCACTTCCACTCAGTGTTTTATCGACTGAAGGAACTGCTGTCTGAGCGACCGATTTTGCTTCACTGCTGAGGTTTTCAGGAAGCTCGTCAGCAGGAAGCACCAGCTTGAGCACATGACCGGAGCTAAGGTCCAAAAGAAAGTGGTGATCAATCCGACGGGTGGCCTGATAGCTGAATATCCCTTCTTCGTCGGTGCTGGTCTCAGCGATCAGCGCTCCGTTGGAATCCAGAATTTTTACCGCTGTTCCGGGTTTAGCCATATCACCGTTGGAAAAACCAGCCTCCCCTTCTATCAGGCTGCCCAACGCATAAACACCACCCACAACGTTGTGAGCAAATACGAAAGGGCTCGATAACAGGATCACTGGTACCAGAACAAACAGGCCCTTAAAGCAACGAGGCAAAGCCTTGATCAGTTGATTAACCACCTTCCCACTCCTCAGAAAGATTCAGGAATTCTGGCTTCACCTTACGTATCAGCAGCACCGCAGCTCCGGTTACAAAGCCTTCCACAATCATCACCGGTATATGGGCGATTAATGTTGCCTTTGCAGCCAACAGAAAGGCTTCTCCGGAAAGAGCCAGTGAAGCTGCAACCATAACGGTGGTTATGGCCACGGCCCCGGCACCACCCACAGCGCCCCAGGTGGCGGCCACTTTAGGCGAGGAGGATACAATTCCACCCCGGCAGAGACCGTAGACCAACACCGCCGGCAAGGCGATATTCAGGGTATTCACCCCTAGCACCAGAAAGCCGCCAAAACCGAAAAACACGGCTTGCAACAACAAAGCCACGAGCAGCGCCGGAAAGGCAGCCCAGCCTAAAGCCAGACCGATCAAGCCATTCAGAATCAGATGGACACTCGAAAACCCAATCGGTAAATGAATATAAGAGGCAATAAAAAACGCTGCAGACAGTATTCCGACCTGAGGTAAGTGGTCGTAATCCATCTTTTTTAATCCAACCGCCACACCTGCAATGGCGAGCGCGGCCCCACCGGCCAACACCGGTACAGACAGTGCTCCGTCAACAATATGCATAGGTGACTCCGGGCTCTCTTATAATGAGGGTTTGTTTATGGCATGGGCTTGCACCCAAATAACAGCATCCTGAGACAGTTCCTTACCCTTATACTCTTTTTCCGGGCCTACATTGAGTGCTCCGAACCCCCACTGCCCCGCTTTAGGAATGCCGAAAGTAAAGGTACCTGTTGCATCAGCATAGATAGTTATGGTGGTAAAAGCATCTGCGGGGAGCGTGACGGTGCTCTCTTTGGCAAACGCATTTGCCTTCATGTCCGGTAGGTAGTTGATATATTCAACTTCAATTTCAGCATAGGGTACCGGCTTCCCTTCACTTTTCACGATTCCGCTAAAGGAGCCATGTTCATAGATAGCATAGGGCTTGGTCAGCGGCACGATTTCAGCAGGCAAACCGACCTCGGCTTCCCAGTCTGTTGGCAGACCACCTACATTAACGATGGTTTTGGTAATCTGCTGGATGTATTTATTTTCCGCTTCTTCGTAGTAAGGTGCTGCTTGTAATACAAACACATTATCACCCAGGCCACGCAACTTGACACTGGCCTCGTAGGAAGGTCCCTTATTTTCCGCACTGGTCCAATCGCCAGCCACAAGCTGATCGATTAAGTCCTTCTTTTTACCTTTACGGATCTGAAAAAACTGCTGAGGCTTATCAACGGTCATCACATGACCACTGGAAGCCGGATGGGTAAAGGGGGCTTTAAGGCTGATTTCACCGCCCTTTTCCCGCAACAAATCAGGCGTATAAAGCATTTGGAAATGAGCGTGGGCGGCGGAAACCGCAGAGGCTGAGACAACGAGAGTCGCGACCAGTTTTTTAAGCATCAGAATTTTCTCCGTCTGGGCAATATATATACAGGCGGAGTTGGGAGGATAAGCAGAAATACCGCTCGGTGAAGCCCTCCGCAACACCATAATAAACAGATCACACCAAGCAGGTTTCCGGACTTATCAGTACGTTAGCTATTCCAGGAGGTCACTTGTGACTCAAACGTATCAGACTCTGAGTTCAAAGGTTTCTCTTTGAATATCCAAACGGGTTGCTTCGCCTTCCCACACGTCAATGTGCAGTGGCATTGTGAAACAACTTAACCGATTTACCGTTGCGGGGGCAGTGTTGGAGTTACCAAAAGGTTCACCAACTTCCCTAATAAAACACCGACTTATCTAATCAAATATTGCGAATAACAGATACGACGGCTTCTACCAACTCTGTAAACCAGAGTCGCTCAGTGAGGGTAGCAAGTAGACGCTCATCACCCGTTCTTGTCAATGTCTGCATGCGACATCTATGACGAATTAGCGATGAAAATAAAAACTTCATTTCTCTCGTAATAGTCTACTTTATTTACGAGAGTCACCAGTAAGCACCCTACTGTCCTGATCAAACCATTTAGAACTGAAGCCAGATAATGATAGCCAGAAGTAGTGTTATGTTATAACATTATTATTTACTTGGTTACGTCTTCCATTGCAACGTTGGAGTATAAGAATGGATAAAACTGTGCTCAGAGGCTCATTATTTGCCACCGCGCTATACGGTGTTGCAGCATTCATGGGTAGCACTAGTCTGTTGGTAGATTCAGCTATTGCCAGTGAGAAAGTACTGCGTATTGGGTATCCCTTTGGTCCAACAAGTTCGGTTCCAGATCCCAGAGCACGTCAGAATGGCTGGATGAGCAATCGGGCCGGAGTGTCGGAGACCCTTGTTGGCCTGACCTTTGAGATGCAGCAGTACCCACGTCTGGCTTCATCCTATGAGAATATTTCGCCAACTGAGTGGAAAGTCGTTATTCGTAGCGGGGTGAAATTTCATGACGGCAGCATCATGACGGCTAAAGATGTGAAAGCTTCTTTCGACAAATTGGCAGTGAAAGACCATTCCGCGCATAACCCTCGTTTGTGGAAATTACTCGGTCTCAAAAAGATTAAGGTAGTTGATGATAGAACCTTGATCTTTATCACCGAAAAGCCTAACTCAGCTTTCTTATGGGCACTGACCGAACCCTCAGCGGCAGTGTTGAAAGAGGGTACTGAAGCGTTGCCCATTATCGGTACCGGACCGTTTATCTTCTCTTCGGCCAAAGCTAACAAACAATACGTAACTCACGCCTTTGCTGACTACTGGGGCGGTACGCCGAAACTCGATGGCATCGTACTGGACAAAATCGGCGATCCCTCGGTCGCTGCACTGGCATTGAAAGCGGGAGACGTGGATCTGGTAACCAACTATGCAGAGCCAGAGTTTGCCGAGTTGCAGAACAACAACGAAGGACAGCGTTTCAGAGCCGAAACGTTACGCTTGTTCTTCTTCATGGTACGAGTCTCCGATGGTGTGTTGTCGAATAAACCGCTACGTCAGGCTATTTCACTGGGTTTGGATCGTCAGTTAATAGCACAGGTAGCCCTTGCCGGTGTAGGTGGTAGCCCGGCAAAATCCATTTTCCCTGTAGATATGAAATCTTGGGTAAACACTGAATTAAGCCTTCCCTATGACTTACAAAGGGCCAACGAATTGCTGGATAAAGCCGGTATTAAAGACACTGACGGCAATGGCATTCGCGAGCTGGACGGTAAGGATATCACTCTGAAAATGCGCTCCTATGAAGGCCGTGCCGCTTTGCGACCAACGCTGGAAATCAGTCAGCAACTGCTGATGAAGCTGGGATTGAATGTTGAAATCGCAATGGGCGAATTTGGGGCAAACAACGACGCCCTCAAAGCCGGAGAGATTCAGATAAATCTGCAGGCATGGAATGCCGCGCCGCAAGGGCATCCAGACTATTTCCCCAGCACATTGGTGCAAACCGACGGCGGCTTCAACTTCTCAGGATATTCCAATCCGAAGTTGGATGCACTGCTGGAACAAGGGCGGTCAGAGTTTGATCCCAAGAAAGCGAAGCCAATTTATGATCAGCTTCAAGCCATTATCAATGAAGATCTGCCGATTATTCCATTGTTCCATAAAGCTCAGGTATCAGTCGGCAATGGCAAAGTGAAGGGCTATCGCATTCACCCAGCAGAAACCTATCTAGCAACTCCGGAGCTGGACCTTGCCCGACAATAACAACCTTCTTAGCATTAGCAACCTGTCGGCCAGTATAGGCAGACAGGTTGTTTTATCGGACATATCTATCGACGTCAATGAAGCCGAATGCGTCGCAATCGTGGGGGGCTCGGGATCTGGAAAATCCAGCCTGTTGCATTGCTTGATAGGGTTGTATAAACCTGTACAGCCCTTCGCTGGCCGAATGCAGTTCGGTGATGAACAATACGATTTCTCTGCCGCAGGGGTGGTGCCGCGGGATCGCTCGCGTATATCCTTTGTGCCACAGAATCCCCAGGCCGGTTTAGATCCATTGAAACGTCTGGCACTTCAATGGCGGCAAACCTTACGCTGTGGGGGTGGCTCTGAGATGCCGAATTCTGAACAGCAGGCCCTGCTCAACTCACTGGGATTGCAGCATTTCGGCCGCAGTTTTCCGCATCAATGGAGTCAGGGAATGCAACAGCGCTTGCTGATCGCTTTTGCGCTGCTGGCAAAGCCGCAACTGCTGGTATTGGATGAGCCTACCTCTGCGCTGGATCCGTTGATTGCTGCCAAGACGATTACCACGGTCATGGAACATGCACGTCAAAGGAACATCGCAGTGCTAATCGTAACCCATGATCTGGCCCTCGCTTCCCGCTTTGCCCAGCGGGTCGCCATCATGGCCACAGGGCGGATTCTGGAGTTCGGCCCGTCGCAGCAGTTGCTGGACAAACCACACTCGAAGTACGGCCAGTTGCTGGTATCCAACCGCAGTTGGAGCGGTCATCGTTCGGTAAGGCAGGTAGCGTCATCGTGTTAGCTGTAAATTCACTCTGTGTTGATGTGAGCAGTCAGCGACTGCTCGATGATATTTCTTTCACCCTCAAACCGGGCGAATGTCTCTGTATCGTAGGTGAAAGTGGCTCCGGTAAAACGACCCTGCTGAAAACGTTGTTAGGCCTGATGCCCTTTAGCCAGGGGCAGATAAGTTACCAGTTTGCTGAAGAGGATTGTCAGCTCAACCCTGGACATCAATATCTGGGGTTACCCGGTGTGAGCTGGGTGATGCAGAATCCACTGGCGGCGCTGAATCCGCTACAGCCTGTTGGTCGTGCGGTTGCTGAAAGCTTGTACCACAAGAGCCTGAGCAAGCAGAAAGAAGCCGAGCGGGTCGCGGCTGCATTCAGGAAAGTGGAGCTGTCGCCAGAGCTGGCCAGACGACTCCCCTCCCAACTATCAATCGGCCAGGCGCAACGAGTGTGCATCGCTAGAGCGTTAGTCTGCCTTCCAGAGGTCATCATTTTTGACGAGCCTCTGTCTGCTCTGGATGCGGTGGTGCAAAAACAAATCGCGTGGGTGATCGATGGGATAAAAACCGCACATCGTCTTAGCTATCTGTTTGTTACCCATGATCTGGGTTTCGCTGATGCCTATGCAGATAAGATCTTGCTTTTGCGCGATGGCTGTGTCGAGGCCTATCAGCCGGTAGAGGAATTTTTTTCCGCCCCTACTTCTGATTATGGGGCTGAACTCATAGAAGCCGCCAGAATACTGGGCTCTCTGGATGCCCCAGCAGCCATGGCTCCCGTTCTATTGGAGGCCAGCGCATGAAGAAGATTGCAAACGGTGTGACAGGGCTGATCTGCCAGCGCTTGGCTGGACTGCTGGCAGTGATGTTTGGTGTCAGCTTCCTTACCTTTTTGCTGTATTACTTCGCCCCCGGTGATAAAGCACTTGCCATTGGGCAGGCCCGCTATAGTGGTGAAGGGGATGTCCAACCGGAAATTATCGCTATGATCCGGGAGGAGTTCGGGCTGGATAAACCTTTTCTAAGCCAGTTCTTCCATTGGTTGAGTCCGTTGCTGCAAGGTGATCTTGGACGTTCTCTGGTTTCCCAGGAAGAAGTGTGGCTGATTGTAATACCGAATCTTCAGGAAACATTGACACTGTCCATTACTGCGTTGCTTTTAGGCCTTGGGCTGGCTTTCGTTCTCAGTGTTGTGAGTGCCCAAAAGCCCGGTAGCTTAATGGATCGAGTTGCCATTGGAGTTGCCTCGGTGGGAGCTGCAGTCCCTTCTTACTGGCTGGGATTGATGTTGATTCTGTTGTTTGCAGCCACTTTACAGTGGTTGCCCTCTTACGGCAGCGGTAGTTTTTCCCATTTAATATTACCAGCCACCACTCTCGCTCTGTGGGTCATGACCACTCAGACACGCTTGTTCCGTTCTTTTTTACTGGAGGCACAAGCTGCGCCTCATCTCGAAGCCCTGAGATTAAGACAAGTTACTGAAACAGAAATCTTTTGGTGCCATGTGTTACGGCATGCGTTGATTCCTGCAATAACGATGATCGGTATTGAATTGGCGGCGCTACTCGAAGGAGCGGTGATTGTGGAGGTGATATTCTCCCGAAACGGTATTGGATCTCTCTTTGTCAGTTCGGTGATGAGTAGAGATTATCCGGTCATTATGTGTCTGGTTCTGCTATCAGCGTTCAGTTATGTGCTGATTAATACGCTGGTAGAGCTGCTGCAAGATGCGATCAACCCTGTAAAACGTGTCACTCGAGTGGTGGTTTGATGACAGATATCGAAACTCTGCCTTCGGTGTATGAAGGAAGTGACGGAGCAGAATTGACCGCTTTGCGGAGGTTTTTGATCCGCACCGGAATTGGAATCATGGTATTTCTTGGACTTTATGCAATGGCGCTGCTGCTAACGCCCTATGATCCCAATACCGCAGACTTTCTGTCTCGTTTGCAATCGCCGGGTGCGGCGCACTGGCTTGGTACTGATCATCTGGGACGTGATGTTGCCACCCGGATTATTTACGGTGCCGGTTGGTCGGTTGGATTGGCCTTGGTTATTTCAGTTTGCGGAGCGGTTATCGGTGTTCTGATAGGGCTCTGTGCAGGGGCCGGACCGCAATGGTTTGATCGTTTATCCATGCGGACCACGGATTCGTTTTTTGCCTTCCCCGAGCTGATAGCCGCCATTGCAATTTCCGGCATTCTAGGCCCGAGCACTGGCAATATGGTGCTCGCGCTGGTGATGGTCAGCTGGATGCGCTATGCCCGCCTGACCCGCTCATTGACGCTGGTGTTGAATCAGAAGGATTTTATAGTGCAGGCTCGACTGAACCGCCTGCCCTTCTGGCTCATTCTATGGCGCCACTTTTTGCCAAATTTACGGCTCGGATTGTTGGTGCTGTGGACCAACATGTGGTCTCGGACTATCCTTTCGATCTCGGGACTGAGCTTTCTCGGTTTTGGTGTCCAGCCACCGCAGGCTGAGTGGGGCGCCATGCTGGTCGATGGTAAAGCCTATATGTTGACAGCACCCTACCTGATGATATTCCCGGGTCTGGCGGTACTAATAACAGTGCTGGCTTTGAACCTGATCGGTGACCAGTTGCGTGACCATATTCAGAAACCTGTTGATTGAATGACACATTGAAGAGTTTTCCATGAGCCCTGATGCTATTGGCGTATCCCTTCGCATTGGTGCGACCTTGTTTTTCACCATCATGGTGTTATTTATCAAGTTTATTGCCGAACAGATTCCGACTGGACAGATCGTATTTTTTCGCAGTGCTTTTGCCTTGATTCCACTGGTGGTTTTTCTCCATATAAGTAAAGAATTTCCATCGGGATTACGCACAAAAAAACCGATGGGGCACGTCTATCGTTGCGTACTGGGGTGTTTGGCGATGTTTGCCTCCTTTGCTTCTTTAAAGTATCTGCCAATCGCCCATGCCACTATGATTGGCTACATAGCTCCGCTATTAACGGTACTGTTGGCACGAATGATATTGAAAGAGCAAGTCAGCGGCCCACGTTGGCTCGGCATTGCACTTGGTTTTGCCAGCATGCTAGTACTAGTGATGCCGAATATCGCCGGTGTTGCTGCGAATCAAGAATATTTCATCGGTGCGACGCTTGGATTATTGACGGCAGTGTTCACCGCAGGGGCCAAGATCCAGATACGTAGCCTGGCTCAAACAGAGAACGCTGGATCCATCGCCTTTTAGTTTGCCCTAACCTGTACTCTTGCGGGTCTGACGACGATACCGACGGGATGGGTTCAGCCTGACCAGGAGCAACTATTGCTGTTGATTGGCTGCGGATTTGCCGGTGGCATTGCACACATCATGATGACCCTCAGCTATCAGCACAGTGAGGTATCTAAACTAGCAACGTTCGAATATTTGGCACTGGCGTTTGCCGTGGTGGCTGATTTTGTGTTTTTTGCTATAGCGCCGGAACCGAACTTCTATCTGTCCAGTGCTCTGATTATTGCAGCAACGATCATTGTCACACTGTTGGATCGTCCTAATAAAACGCGGCTTGCCTGCCAGGCAAAACCGCCAGACTGATTTTTGAAGCCAACAGTCGAAGCTTTCCAGATAACCTTTTAGGGCTGCTCGGAAGACGTAACGGGGTATAGGTTTGTTTACAATAATATAGCTGATTCGATAATGCAGGTGATTATGCTTGGTTCTGTCTGATAAGAAAAAATACAGTCCATATGACGCAGGCCCATTCAAAGTCTGTTGTGGTATTTATCACCACAACAGACTCTTGAGTCTAGGCTCTATTGTAAGCAGATAGTCTTTATCTTAATCAAACAATTCCTGACCAAAACAATCCGTTGCTAAAGCTATCCTTTATTTACTAAAGCTATCCTTTACTAAATTGGACAAACATTGTCCTTGCAGTAACGCTCCACATCAGCAGCGGTCAAAGCGCTCATATTGAATATGCCACGAGCCGTTACCGAAGGTATTACGATATGAGCAGGCTTGCTGATACCTGTGAGGAAAGGTCCGATCAATAGCGCATCCGTTAAGGAACGAATTAATCCCAGGGCAATGTTGGCAGCATCCAGGTTAGGCATAATCAACAGATTAGCCTGACCTGTCAGATTTGCCCCCGGGAAGATACGATTTCTCAGCTCTTCATTCATTGCGGTGAATGCATGCATTTCACCATCAATTTCCACATCAGGGTGTTTCTCTCTTAACATGGCTGCCGCTTCTCGCATCTTACGAGCGGAACTACCTCGGGAAGAACCAAAGTTGGAATGAGAGAGTAAAGCGACTTTAGGATCAATACCAAATTGACGGACAAATTCGATACTGGATTCGGTCGTAGAAACCAATTCCTCTGTTGTTGGATCAACATTCAAGAAGGCATCAGCGAGGAACAACGGTCCGGTTGGTAACAACAAAGCACAAACGGAAGATACGTGGCTATCAGCACTGTCTGTACCCAATACCTCATAGATCTTCTGAAAGTGACTGTCGAATCGACTGACTTTACCGCAAATCAAACCATGGGCTTCTCCCATAGAAACCATGACAGAAGCCAGAGCCGTCGCATTGGTGCGCACCTCTGCCTTGGCTGCTTCAACAGTCACCCCCTTGCGGCCAACGAGCTCATGATAGTGCTGCCAGTAGCGGTCATGGAGATCACAATCGTTGGGATTAAACACTTGCACGTCCTCCCCAAGATTAAAACGCAAGCCAAGCCTGTCCATCTTCTCTCGAACAATTTCGGGGCGAGCGATCAGGATCGGAGCGGCAACTCCTTCGTCAACGATGGCCTGCATAGCCATCAATACGTCATCGTTTTCCCCTTCTGCGTAAACCAGTCGTCTCTTTGGCCCTTGCTTGGCCACTTCAATCATCGGCTGCATAAACAGACCGGCACGGTTAACAAACTCGTGCAGTGACTTGCGGTAGGCTTCGAGATCGGCAATAGGTCGAGTGGCTACACCACTTTCCATTGCGGCCTTGACTACCGCTACAGGGACTTCTTCGATCAGCCGAGGATCAAATGGCTTAGGAATCAGGTAATCCGGGCCAAATGTCAGATCTTCTCCGACATAAGCCTCAGCAACCACATCAGTCGCTTCTTTCATCGCCAGATCGGCAATCGCCTTGACGCAGGCCTGCTTCATCGCCTCATTGATGGTACTGGCACCGCAGTCCAGTGCCCCTCTGAAAATAAACGGGAAACAAAGTACGTTGTTGACCTGATTCGGATAGTCGGAACGGCCGGTCGCCAGTATCGCGTCTGGGCGGACTTCTTTAGCCAGCTCCGGCATTATTTCAGGAGTCGGGTTTGCCATCGCCAGGATCAATGGCTTTTCGGCCATCTTCTTAACCATATCCTGAGTCAACACTCCCGGTCCGGACAGCCCCAGGAACAAATCAGCACCGTCGATCGCATCATCCAATGTTCGCAGATCTGTTTCTCGTGCGTATCTCTCTTTCCAGGGGTTCATCCCCTGCTCACGGCCCTGATAAACAACACCGGAACGGTCAATTAACGTCACATGTTTCTTTTGCAGTCCCATACTGACCAGCAGGTCAACACAGGCAATACTGGCGGCACCACTACCGGACACCACCAACTTGATATCTTCAATGGTTTTTTCGACAACTCTCAGACCGTTATATACAGCTGCTGCTGCCACGATAGCAGTTCCATGCTGATCATCATGAAAGACAGGGATATTCATCCGCTCCCGCAGTTTGCTTTCAACCAGGAAACACTCGGGAGCCTTAATATCTTCTAAATTGATTCCTCCAAATGTTGGCTCCAGAGCGGCGATCACATCAACTAATTTGTCTACTTCGGTCTCATTAACTTCGATATCAAAAACATCGATATTGGCAAACTTTTTAAATAGAACGGCTTTACCTTCCATGACCGGCTTGGATGCCAACGGACCAATATCACCCAGTCCCAGTACTGCCGTGCCGTTAGTGATAACGCCGACCAGATTACCCCGAGCAGTCATTCGCGCTGCTTCAGCATCATCTTCGACAATCGCCTCACAGGCATAGGCAACACCCGGAGAATATGCCCGGGACAAATCCCGTTTATTCGCCAAAGGTTTTGTAGGTTGTATAGCAAGCTTTCCCGGCACGGGATCTGTGTGGTATCGCAGAGCACTTTCTTTGAATGAATCTTCTGACATGGAGACAATCCCTTACATGAACTTACGAGAATCCTGCCGATAGTATCACGACCTCAGCTCCTCCTGTATGGCCAGATTGTTCAATTCGCCAGGTACTTTGGTTCTAAATGATACTCTTCACCATCTGAGCAGGTTAAATTACCTTAGGGAGACCCATATAAAGGCGTTTCGAATACTCGCAAACCAAGGCGAAGCAAACACAGGATCTGCGCCTTAAGCGGTTTTAAAATAAAATTTTTAACTTTCGGTTTTTATCACCAATCAGGGCCTTACCCTAGCACCGGTCAAGAGATTTAAGCGCATCCTGAGCCCAGCTGATACTTTCCTGATAGGCTCTGGGGAAAGCATCGACGTTGGACTGAATCTCCGACAGTGCATCCCATTCACCCTGTTCATAGGCTAATACCGATTTCAGCGTCAGCCCCATTTCACCCTCCATAGAACTGATTGCCTGCTTCACTTCCTGCCCCAGAGACAGAAGCTCCAGAAGCTGTTCCTTTTCTATATCCAGTACTGCATGGATACCTGACAACAACCCCACGAGAAAATAGCTATTAGCATTGGTTACTTCAATCGATTCAGCCAGCAATTCGCACATCCGGCCTCGAGCCAGCAACTGTAGCGTCAGCTCTGGCGGCTTTTCACTGTTGCTGCACAACGCGATCAGCGACGCCCATTTCAGCAGCTGATCCTGTCCGAGCAGGCAGACAGCTTCACGGATCGAAACAATTTTCTTTACCAGAGTAAATTCTGCAGAATTCAGAATTCGCAATATTTTGTAGGTCAAAGTGGAATCCCTGACAATAAGCGTTTCCACTTCAGCCGGGGTAATCTCAGGGTTGTTTAATTCAGCAATCAGCTGCAATACAGCTGCGACATCTGACCCGACTTTTTTACCGGCAACAAGGGTGGGTTTTTGAAGGAAATAGCCCTGAAACAACTTACATCCCAAATCCATGCACTCAAACAACTTATCCTGGCTTTCGACTTTCTCTGCCAACAACGAGACCGAATAGGGTTGTAGCAATTTGATATTCTCGACAAGCTCCTCACTGGAAAGCTGCAACACATCCAGCTTGATAATATCGACAATATCCAGCAACGGCAGATACTTGTCCTGAAAAACAAAATCATCCAGCGCCAGTCTAAAACCCTCCGTCTTTAGCCTGCTTAGCGCTACGATCAGCGGTGTATCAATTTCCGTATCCTCCAATACCTCAATCACGACTCGCGACCTGAGCAACTTGGGAATCCGGTGCTCAACCAGGATACGATGAGTAAAGTTGACAAACACCGGGAGATTACGCGCCAGAACATCGGCACCCGCGCCAGTATAGGCATTAAGAATAACATCACTGGTGGCTTCATCCCCATCCAGAAATGCAGCACCACCACTGGAGCCACTGCGGTATAACAGCTCATACGCAACAACACTCAACTGCCTGTCAAAAATAGGCTGTCGAGCCATCAAAACTTCAGTTTCCTGTAGCGGTTTCTCCATCATTTGTTCCTCGTGCCCAACTCAGAATGGCTTCTACATGATTACCGACAGAGTAGTACCTCAGGCTGTCACAAAGAGTATTAACCAGCAGAATACCACGTCCGCTGTGTGATGTTTCATCTCCTGGGTCATCCACCCAGTTTACGTAATTAAAGCCCGGACCACTGTCTTCAATCCGCATCTCCAGATAACACTTTTCGGCCCCCACGCTGTAAGATAGCTTAATACAAACAAATCCGTCAGAAAGATTGGCTAAACGAGACTCCCGTTCATCGTAGTAATGAGAGAACCCCTCGGCGGAGCTTTTAAGAGTCGACTCAAGGCCCAGGACGCCATGGTCCAATGCATTGACATAAAGCTCTGACAACACAGTAAAAATAGCCTGACGCGGCAAGCTCGGCCCCACCATATCCTGAAGCTGACCAATAGCCATGGGGACAGGGTCTGCCTCGTTCAGCGCTGACCCGGTCAGTTCCAGTTGCCACTTCCATGCAGTGGACTGGCTTAAACGAGTCTGGCCGACGGAGGTACTCTTCCCTTCCGGTGGCAATGAGGAACGCGCTATTGAACAGGGAATTTCTACCATACTGATATCATCTGCTGGCTCGGTTACGCCACAAAACAGCTCCAGACTGGTTTTAACGCTGCCGAACAGGTCATCGTTTTGCAATCCCTGCTGAATAGCCCGCTCAAAGCGCTGATCTCCAAACTGTTCTGCGCGAAAGTTTCTGGCCTCTACGACACCATCACTGGAGATCAGTACCCGATCTCCGGCCTCCACATCAAAACGATCAAGTACAAGTTCTTCAGCCTGGAACGCTTGTATCCCCATGGGTGGATGGATAGAAGGAAAGTGATGCTTTACCTGTTTTCTTTTGGTGTCCAGCAGCCAGACATCAGGCATACCGCCATTCCAAACAGAAATTCTATTTTCTTCTGAACAGATCCATACCAGGCAACCACAAAGAAACATTCCAGTGGGTAAAGAATGGCAAAGCTTATTATTAATCTGCTGCAATATTTCAGAGCCAGAAAACCCTTTCCCGGCCATCGCCCTGAAGGTATCAGCCAACGGAAGTGAACCAATCGAGGCGACCAGACCATGACCGGTAAAGTCCCCCAGAAAAACGTAAAGATCGCCATCCGGCCGATAGGCCGTCAGCAGAACATCACCGCTGAAGGTTGAAGCGGGGTGCATCAGAGTTTGAAGCCCCACTACAGCGACATTATCTGCGGCTACAACCCGATTAAAGACCTGCTCCGCAACCTCCGCCTCCCGCTGACGCTCATCATTAAGAACGCGAAGCTCTTTATACAATCGTTGAATTCTGCCAACGGCAATGATCTTCGAGCGCAGCGCTGCCGGAGTACTTGGCTTGCTTAAGAAGTCATCACCACCGGCGCTGACACAACGCCCCAGCGTTTCATCGTCACCCAGCGCAGTCAGGAAAATAACAGGAACAAAAGAGTTGCCCAACCTGGCTTTGATTTGCTGAGTTGCCTCAAGACCGTCCATCACAGGCATAAGTACGTCCATGAAAACAATATCGGGCTGATAGCGGTCAAATTGCTCAACCCCCTGCTCACCGTTTTCAGCCTCCACTACCTGATAGTCGTTAGCATTGAGCATCGACTTAAGCATCATACGACTGACTTCATCGTCATCGACGACCAAGGCAAGCCTTAAGGGAACATCATCGCTACTTCCTAACACCCTGTCCACCCCCCCGAACAAGGGATCATTCATTCTCTTTACTTCCGCATTGGGTTATCTCAAAGAAGCGGTCAAAGTTGGCTATCTGGAGAATTTTGTGGACATCTTTCTGCGGCTCGTGAATCCAAACCTTACCTTCGTTTTCTTCTGCATATTCCCGCAACATCAGCAGCATACCCAGTGCTGAGCTATCCATATATTCAGTTTCACTAAGGTCAACTTTAAAATCCAGGCCCTTCTGAGTATGGTGAATATAGGTCTCTCTAAAATCCTTATGAGTGGAAAAATCGAATTTTCCAGAAATATTAATGACGACTATACTGGACCCTTTTTCGGGCGGTATATGGACAATCGGCATGCTCTTCTCCTTGAAACCAAAGTAAAATCTGTAGCGCTCTCGCTAACTGAAGCATAGAAGTAATTGTTGATACCCGTGCGAATCTACCGGCGTTTATTGATTTCCTCAGCACCGGTAATAAATCTATCCGGCGCTTCGACTACTGCGCTGATTTAATTCAGCCTCTTCGTGGATCTTGAAAAAAGCAATCATTTCAACCATTTGTTGAGACTGAGAACTCATCACTTCACTTCCTGCGGCTGTTTGTTCAACCAAGGCTGCATTTTGCTGAGTCACTTCATCCATTTGAGAAATCGCTTGGTTTACCTGCTCGATTCCGCTGGACTGCTCTCGACTGGCCTCAGCTATACTGGCGACGATATCACTGACTTTTATTACAGACTGGACGATATCGGTCAGCGCCTGACCGGATTCATTAACCAATCGAGTCCCTTCGCTTACTTTGTCTACACTATCACTAATCAGATCTTTTATATCCTTGGCTGCACTGGCGCTTCGCTGGGCAAGTTTACGCACTTCAGATGCCACAACAGCAAAACCACGCCCCTGCTCCCCGGCTCTCGCGGCCTCAACAGCAGCATTCAAAGCAAGCAGGTTGGTTTGAAAAGCAATCTCGTCAATGACTCCGATAATTTCAGAAATTCGCTTACTGCTCTCATTGATAGTTGCCATTGCTCCCACTGCATGACCAACCACCTCGCCGCCAGTTTCCGCCTGATCCCGGGCTTTTGATGCCAGTATATCGGCTTCTCTGGCATTCTCAGCATTCTGCTTAACCGTACTGGTCATTTGCTCCATACTGGAGGCCGTTTCATCAAGATTGGCTGCCTGCTGCTCCGTTCGCTGACGAAGTGTGGCATTGCCCTGAGCAATTTCAGAGGCCCCTAAAGAGATACGATTACCAGATTCAATGATGCTGCCCGTGGTGCCGCGCAATTTCTGTAAAGTGCTGTTGAGGGCATCATTCAGCTGTGCAAACTCTCCCTGAAACTGACCTTCCATGGTTGCCGTTAAATCTCCCTCGGCCATCGCCGTTAGTACTCGGCAGACTTCGCGAATAGGTACAATCATCGTGTCCAGCATCTGATTGACACCATTGGCGATGTTTTTCATAAATCCGCTATAAGCAGTCGAATTCAGACGGTCATCCAGTTCACCAACCACTGCTTTTTTTATTAACGCTTCCACTTGCCGCTCGGCATCCAGTTGTTCGGTAATATCCTGCCATTCCACCGCGGTCCCTAATCGGTTGCCATTACCATCCACGACCGGACTGGCAGTCAGACTAAAGTGACTTCCACCAATGCTGATTTTCCCCTCATAGCTGGTGGACAGTTCTTTTAGCAGCTCTCTTTGGTATTCCGGGTTCTTGTGGAATTGATCTATATTACTCCCCAGTAGCTTACCCGCCTCAAACTCAGGTAAGTCCGCGCGAATATTTTCTTCAACTCTGGTCATCATGCCCATCACGGCTTTGTTCATATAGATAATCCGGCCACTGGTATCAGCCATCATGACGTTGCTACTGACATTATCCAGGGCTTCCTTGACCCTGAGAGCCTCTCGGGTCTGAGACCTGCTGTCACTAATATCAAAACCCAGCTTAATCTGCATGCTTTTAACCGCTCTGAACAGCTGACCCAATTCATCTCTGCGGCTGAGATCCACCTCCGCGTTATACTTTCCCTCAGCAGTCTGGCCCATCAAGAAAACCAGCTCATTGATTGGCTTAAGAATGACGTTACGAAAGGTAATACTGAGAAAACCGCCTACAAAGATAAAAAAGCAGATTCCTCCTGCAAGGAGCCCCCAGCTTGAATTATCGATAGTGATGCTCAAAGCCTCGCCACTACTGACAGACAAACCCCGATTCTTTTTTTCCAGCATTTCAAAGGCTTCAAAGGCTGGCGAGTCATCGATTTTGACAGCCGCATCAACCTCCGACGAACTCAGCCCTTGAGAGACCAGGGATTTGCTGTTCTTCAGCGCCTGGCGATACTTTCCGATTACATTTTCAATGGCTGCCAAAGCCCCACGCTCTTGTGCATCTCCCTGATGCAGGGCTCGATAACGTACCAACATGTCATTTAAGGAAACAAAATTCTGCTCGGTGCGCTGGTAGTAAACCTCCGAAGCCCTGAGCACATAATTTTTAAAATTATGTACTACCCCACCATAACCAAACTGCGATTTGACTTCAGCCAGTAGCTGCTGTCGTTTCACGACCTGGTTCTGATAGTCTTTCCAGTTGCGCTCAACCGAATCAAGCCCACTGAATAAAAAAGCCCCCAGGAGAGCCAGGACCACGCCAATAGAAATAACAAAACCATTCAGTTTCTGACGTAAGTTCAGCTTTTTTATATATCCAGGCTGAGCCAAGCTGGACTTTTTCTCTTTGATATTCTGATAAAGCGTATCAGCAGCCGCTATTTCGCCAGCACCGGGCTTTGAACGCACCGACATAAATTCAATAATCCGGCCGTTTTCCCTGACGGGTGTTACATTCGCTTTAACCCAATAGAAGTCGCCGTTTTTACAACGATTCTTAACCATACCTGCCCAGGGCTCACCGGCCAGCAAAGTTGCCCAAAGATCAGCGAAGGCCTCCGGCGGCATATCCGGGTGACGTACGATATTGTGATTTTTCCCGATCAGTTCGTGTTCAGTGAAGCCACTGATATCAACAAACTCTTGATTTACATAGGTGATCAACCCCTTCAGATCCGTTTTGGAAACGATCTCCTGATTGGCCTGAAGGACCACCTCCTTATCGGTAACCGGTGTATTTACTTTCATAGGTATCCTTTACCAACTAAACCCTTTTACTCCATGCTGAGCTCTTCGTATTACATACAGAGTCTGATGTATTTAAAGCGGTAATCATCGATACATAACTCAATTCAGAGAACCGGGCGAACTGATTGTTACCAACAGGAAAGCCCTCTGTTGTTAGGTCTTGGGTTTTAAGGCCTGACATCAACAGAAGCAGAACTTCATCATTACAAAAAAATACTAGAAAGAGTGAGAAAGAAATCTTGTCCATCAGCAAATACTCATTACAGTCCTTGTCACAGGGAAGCTGCGAATAAGTCCATGACGTTCTCTGCGGATCCTTAGGGAGCCTTTAAACAGATCAACTCAAAGAAAACACAGAAGACTGAGTCAGAAGCACCTTCGCTCCGGCAAATACTATCCGGCAAATACTATCCGGCAAATACTATCCGGCAAATACTAATAGGAGGCTAGATCACAAGTGCCAGTTTTTCCATGTCAGATCTCGCGACATTATTGACATATAGCTGTCCATTGTCCTAAAAGGACAGCTAAGCACATGAAAATCAAACTTTTAAACAGATCTGAGCAGCGAATATATTCTTTAGCTGCAAACAGCCAATGCCTGTCCAGCCGCTATAAACTGCAGATAGCAACAAAGAAATATTGATATTCATCATTTGTCAACAATAACCTGCCGCGAATATTTGACTCCTGCCTAATTCCCACTACGCTATTACCTTAAGAGCATCATAAAAACTTGGCTATAAACGTTAGGCTGATTCTCATCAATAGCTTAAAGATTTAGACAGGTCGCGCACCTTATCTTCTTCCACAAGGACTATAACCATTCATGGAGAGAAAGATGATTATTCCCTCTGTTCAGACACTCCCTCTCCTGTGAGGTCTTATCCGTCTTGACGGCCAGCTACACAGGCTGTTATCGACTCAGCGGCTGACAGGCAAAGAGTTGTTTGCATTGAGGGCTTTTAGACAGGTGACCCGGTTCCGCAGCAGAAATCAAAAACCAAGCGACCAGAGCCTTTGTCAGATCGAACCGAGAAAAAGTCATCGTCTGTCATTGAGTTAGCAAAAGAAGGTTTATTGACTGCAAATAAGGTCGTTAAAACCCAAAGCAGTTACCCATGCGAGCAAGGGGGTATGATGCACACAGTAGTAAATAGCAGTACCGGTATTAAAAAAACGGGTGCGCTAAGTATTCTTTATGTAGATATGTCTGAAAAAATCAGTGACACCGGCATCGATCAACTCAAGGCCGGAAACAGAATAAAAAACAAAGCACTGCTCAGACTGATTGCAGAGTCCCGACTTCGGGCCCTGCCTCTTGGGAGTGTGCTGAGTTCAGGCGCTAACCAGCACGATAAGGATGCGCTGTTACTGGATTTGCAGGAGAATCCCCAGCAGGGATTGGAGGTGATGCGGGAGCTGTACCAGATGCTGCCAAACTCTCCGATTCTGGTCCTCACTGAAGACGATAACGTTGCACATCAAGCGTTGCGTTTAGGTGCGCAAGCCCATTTGACGCAATCAGACCTTAAGAATGAAAAATACCTGAGAACGCTGCTCGAAGATGCTCAGGATCGAAAGAACTTTGAACAACTAATCGCCCATAGCAATCATTATGACCATCTGACTGGGTTAGTGAATAGAGAGGGCTTCTTACAGCAGCTTCAGCAGGCATTGTTACAATCAAAAATGCACAACAGCCTGGTATCCCTGCTTTTTGTCGATATCCATAATTTCAAACTGATCAGCAGTACCTTAACCATGGAGTTGACTGATCAGCTACTGGCCAAAACATCACAACGCATTCGTGACTGCCTGACAAACTCTGACTTGCTGGCTCATACCGGTGGAAACGAATTCGCGATTATCACTCAGAATTCTGAAGACATTAACAACGTCACATTAATAGCAGAGAACCTGTTGCAGGTATTCAGCTCACCTGTCCTAATCAACCGCCAGGAGATATACCTCGATCTAAAAATAGGCATTTCTGTTGGTTACGGCGGTGAAGAAAACGCGGTGATGCTATTGCAGGAAACGAACATGGCGTTACACAAAGCCCAACAGGCTCCGGGCAGTCAGGTTGAATACTATACGCCGGAAATCGCAGCCGCTGCCCAGGTTCAGTTGCAGCTGTTAAGCAGTTTACGTAAGGCCCAGGAAAATAAGGAAATGTTCCTGGTATATCAGCCTCAGGTAGATATAAATACTGGCCGCGTCTTAGGGGCAGAATCATTACTTCGCTGGCAACACCCCCGGTTGGGGTTGGTTCCACCAACCCAGTTCGTTCCCATTCTGGAACAGATTGGCATGATCCACAAAGTAGGGGCCTGGGTTATCCGGGAAGCATGCCATCAACGCAGGCTTTGGGCTGAAATGGGTTTACTGGAACCGGAAGCCACTATCGCAGTGAACTTATCCATGCGACAGTTTTCCGATCCGCAACTCATTCCGATTATCGAAGCAGCTATCGAAAAAGAGAAAATACAACCGAATCAACTCGACCTGGAACTGACAGAAAGCCTGCTGATGGAGGATATTGATGGCGGCGTTGATAAGTTAAATCGTCTGAAGTCCCTGGGAGTCAAACTGTCTTTAGACGATTTTGGTACCGGTTACTCTTCCCTTAGCTATCTTAAGCAGTTCCCACTGGACGTGTTAAAAGTCGACAGGACTTTTATCTCCAATTTGACCAAAGACACTCGTGATGAAGCCATTGTCCGGGCCATCATTTCACTGGCTCATAATCTGGGATTTGAGGTGATAGCCGAAGGTGTTGAAACGAAAGAACAACTTCAAGTACTGCAACGAGAAGGCTGCGAGTCAATACAGGGGTTTTATATCAGCAAGCCCCTGTCACCAACGGAGTTTCTGCTGTTTTTGAAAAAGTCTGCAATAGAGAAGCAGCTTCTCTTTACCGACGTCAGCAGCGGATCGATGCTGGTTGGAGACCCGACTATCGATGCCCAACATAAGCACTTATTGAGCTTGATAGACTGCCTGGCGCAGAATGTCAAAGATGAAGCCAACCTTGATAAGTCAATCGAGGCGATAGAAGAACTCCTCTCATATATTGAGTTTCACTTTGAAACTGAAGAACAGCTGATGAAAAAACTGAATTTTTCAGACTTAAAACAACACAGTGCCGAACATTTGCAAATCAAGCATCATATCAGAAGAATCAGAGACAAAACGCGTGCTGGGGAAACGGTGCTGAACACGGAACTGGTATCGATACTAAAGGACTGGATTACTGATCATATCGTCCACAGCGATATGAATCACGCCGAACCCAGCCCCTGGAGAAAAACTGTCTAACCACTAGAGTCAGTACAGAATCAGGTGCCCGTGCAGGACCAGACTGATTGGCGGACAATCCTGCTCGTTGGAGATTATGGATAAAGGCCTCTGCGTCAAGGGTTTAACGTCCACAGCGCGAATTTTTGTAGGGCCCACCAATTCTTATCCAGCCTTCACCGGCGCTACTTTGCCGACAGATCACAAAGTCATCCACTTTACTTTTCCAGAGATACCATGCCGCTGGTTTTGCGCTGACATCCATGGTCAGCGATGAGGCAGCAAAAAAAGACGCAAGACAAAGCACAACGATAAATAGACGCGAAGGTAAAATGGCACTCATCGACTCACCTGATTTATTTCGTAAACACCCCATCTCAATACTGCTTATCGGTGTCCACCGCCAGATCAACATATCAGTTAAATTAACATAGCAGCTAAATTAACATAGCAAGTCTGGCTTTATTCTGTCGGCCTTGTTGAACGCCAGACGACCTTGAACCGGCTTTCGTTGTTAATCGGCTATTGTTTAAATTGAGACTGTTTTACGGTCAAGGGGTTCCCCCTGACGCCGAACAACCATCTTTACCGACGAAACCATTAACTTTGCCTGCTAAACACGGCTGGATTTATAAATCAATTCAGCTAGCCCGGCTGCTGTATGCATATCAGGCCCCTGAAGGCTGTTCAGCCCCTGAGTTCTTGAATTCAGCTCTTTCCACTCAGAGTATCCGGTGTCATGGTAAGCCTTTATATGGCAATCAGTTTCCATACAATCCAGGCTCCGGGCACAGGCTAAATTTCCGCCACAAAAAGAGTTACGGGCACAGACTGAAAGGCAGAGTTTTTTAATTTGATTTCGACTGTCAGAATCCATACACCTTAGATCAGCGACACAAAGTAACCCCTGCTCAATGAAACCTGCCAACAGCTGTGTTGAAATTTCCACTTTGACTGTAGCGTCCTGACCCGGAGCCTGCTCCATGGTTAATAACTCGTCCATACTATCCTCCTCAGTCCATAGTAGCCCAACGCCTCTATGAGCCTATAATAATCATACTAATGATATTGATTATCATTTGCAATAACAAAGAACAATCCTGCCGGACTGCTCTTCTATCAACGAAGGGGATATAAACGATGTTACAGCGGGCGTACCCGACTAAACTGAAGCGCATCAGCCACGTCTTTTGCCCGATCAGGAGAAGAAAGTTCAGCCAGCAGGGCTAGAGCTGCCTCATAACTGACAACACTACCATTGGAAGTGATGACCTTTTCATCTTTGACATAGTTACGGTCGAACTGCACATCAACTTGGGGGTATTCACTTTTCAAGCCCTGCTCTCCACCTGCCCAGGTCGTCGCCTGTTTACCATCCAAAACCCCCGCTTCTGCCAGTAAGAAGGCTCCTGAGCAATTACTTGCCATCCATTCGGCCTTCTCGGCCGTTTTTTGAATGTAGCTGATCAGCGTTTTGTTAGCCAGCAAGGGGGCCATATCGTAACTGCTCGGTACCAGCAGAACATCCACTTCAGGACGGTCCTTAAGCATCGCATCGGTTTTTAGCAGCAGCCCCTCTTCCGTCTCAATCAGTGACTTGTTATCAACGGCGATTGTGATGGTCTCATAATCGGCAAACCAGGATTGCTTGCTGGCAATACCAAAGACCTCTATTGGAGCGGTTATATCTGAGGTCAGCACCCCATCAAACACCAGTATTCCTATTCGTTTGTCTGCTGCCTGGGCGCTTGTTGTCAACAAAGCGGTAACCACCAATATACCGATAAAGCTGTTTCGAAGTTTATTTAACATGAGTACATTCCTCTTAAGGTAAGAAAGGGAATGAGCCGGCTCAATGAGCGCATAGTAAACCCGATACATATATGATTGAATACCCTCCTATTCTTAACACTTGTGACATTTATTCACGAATGGACAAACTTAGCCTATTACAACAATTTGTCGTTGCAGTTGAACAGGGAGGTTTTGCTGCAGCAGCGAAACACCTGGGGTTATCCCCCTCGACCTTAAGCAAAAGTATGGCTCGACTGGAACAGCACCTGAACATCAAACTATTCCACCGATCCACACGCCAGGTCAGCCTGACTGAAGCGGGCAGCCGCTACCTGATCAGCGCCAGAAATATCATAGAAGAACTGGAACAGTGTGAATTGCAGCTTAAGCAGTCGAACGAGGAGCCCAAAGGCCGTGTGAAAGTCAGCCTGCCTGTCTCCTACGGCCGAACCTACGTCATGCCTTCGTTACATCGTTTTATTAAGCGTTATCCGGATATTCAATTAGATCTGTCTTTTAACGACAGCTATGTGGACATAATGGAACAGGGTATCGACTTGTGCGTCCGCAGTGGTACGCTGGAAGACCGCCGCTTGGTAGCACGTAAATTAAGCACGATAGATTTTCTGATTTGTGCTTCTCCCGGCTACATTGAAAACAACGGCTATCCGTTAACCACTGCACAATTTACCGAGCACCCATGGATTCGTTTTCGCTACCGGCAAACGGGCCGATTACATCCGGTGCTTGTACCCGATGGCGACATCGGGCAACCCTGTGATCCAGGACGACAATTCATCGTGGATGATGGCGAAGCGCTGGCTGATCTTTGCGCTCAAGGCCTCGGACTGACCCAGGTTCCTCATTTTATCGCCAGAAACTGGTTAAACAACGGTCGAATTGTTCCAATACGGCCCTACTTCAGATCTGAAAAATACGGTGTCTACCTGATATACCCTAAACGTGAATTCCTACCGACCAAAGTGCGGGTGTTGATCGACTTTCTGGTAGCGGAAACCGAAGCGGCTGATGAAAGCGCATTTCATACCTGGGCGGAAAAGCTCAGTATCTATTCCGGGAAAAAATGACTGATCTAAGACCAAAAGGATTAAAAGGCTAAAAAAAGCCCCGAAAAACACTCATCGGACGCAAGATAAGAGACTTTCGGGGCTTGTCGTTCAGGAAGATGATAAAGACCGGATAAGATCATCAACAGCCTGTTTAAAAGCATTGCTCCTTAGGAAGGTGCGACCACTTCGTTTTCAATGGAGCCAAAAACAGACTGGCCATCAGCATCGAACATTTCAATTTTTACTCGATCACCGTAATCCATAAAAGCAGTCTTGGGCTTGCCCTGTTCGATAGTTTCGTACATCCGAACTTCCGCCAGGCAGCAATAACCAACACCACCGTTATCAATACTGGAACCAAACAGGTCTCCCTGCTTATTGGAAACCGTTCCTGATCCAACGATAGAGCCGGCACAAAGCTCCCGGGTCTTAGCCACATGCGCCACCAGTTGCGAAAAGTCGAACGTCATGTCCACGCCCGCCTGCGGCTTACCAAACAACTTATCATTCAAGTGCACCTGAAGTGGCAAATGGACTTTACTGTCCTTCCAGGCATCACCCAGCTCATCCGGAGTAACAGCAACAGGAGAAAACGCACTGGCCGGTTTCGATTGAAAAAACCCAAACCCCTTTGCCAATTCGCCAGGAATCAATCCACGTAGAGACACGTCATTAACCAGCATAATCAGGCGAATCTTATCAGCACACTGCTCTGGAGTTGCTCCAAAAGGAACATCATCAGTCACAACAGTGACTTCCGCCTCAAAGTCGATCCCCCACTCCTTGGATGCAACGACATTATCTCGTGGGGTAATAAAGCTATCAGAGCCCCCCTGATACATCAGAGGGTCGGTGTGAAACGACGGGGGAAGTTCCGCACCACGGGCTTTTCGAACCAGTTCAACATGATTGATATAGGCGGAACCATCAGCCCACTGATAAGCCCGTGGGAGTGGTGAATGACAAGCCTCAACATCAAATGCTCTGGCACCCGCACATTCTCCACTGTTAAGGCTGCTATAAACCTCTTTCAGCTGAGGCTCAGTCGTACTCCAGTTATCCAGTGCGGATTGTAAGGTTCCAGCGATCTCAGGTACTTCTACGCAGTGCTGCAGATCACGACTGACTACCACCAGAGTTCCATCACGCCCACCCGCTTTTAAAGTGGCTAATTTCATAGTTCTATTATCTCTCTGTTCGTACTCGTGCCGGTCAGAAGGGAAACTCATCCCTCCTCTAATAGGCCAAGTATGCAAGAATTTACATTAGTTGCAAATGAAACTAATTAAAAACAGGACTAAATGCACTGAAATTAATTATTACGTAAATTCTATCCGGAAGATTTAACCCCCTGGCGCGCAGCAGTCATCGCTTCACGTAATACGTTCAAGTCACCGATCTGGTTAGCTAAAAGCAGGATCAATCGGGCATTAACGGCCTCACTCTGCTCATCTGTCAAGTCGCGATGCATTTCAATCAATGCTTCATAAAAATCATCACCAGGGCGATAAGCACGAAAGAAGTGTTTGTCAGCTTGATGAAAGTTATATTCAGTGTTTAGAGACATGGTGTACTCCTCCTCATTATTCCCAGTTAAGTATCTAGTTGCAGGTCGCTGTTTTTACGGCCTTCTGGACATTCGGTAGCTCAAAAGAGCGCCAGCGAGCTGCCACATGCTGATCGGGCCGGGCCAGATAACAGGTTCCATTTTGGGCATCATACCGAGTAGCCAGCATTCCTTTGATATCTATTACTGTTTTCAGGTTTTGAGGAGCAGTACCTGAGGTTGCAACGACAACAGCCTGTACCGGGATGTCACCCTGCTCCAGTGACGATAATTGCTTGGCAGTCTGCTCATCCAGCGTACTGGCGTTATCAATAAAATAAAGTAACTGGAAACGATTGCCGAAGACATTCAGCGCCCAACGCTCTTGCTGATCACCTTCTATGGGCGCATCATCCATCACCGCACCAGGCACCATATTGCCTGCAAAATTATCGCGATCAGCGGTATTAAGGACTGACTCCGTCAAAAAGGCAGCGTCAGAAAGTCGACCGGAATTAACCAGTTTCTGGGCGAAATGATATTCCTTGGACAACTCCAGGGTGGAATCTCTGAACAACTTGGACACTTTGGATTTTGGCGTAATAAAATCCGTGGAACGGGTGGAGTTCAGCAGGTTTTCATCGGCGGCGTACTCTCGCTCGTCACAATAGCTGTCGATCAACGCATCGGGAGCCTTACCTTCCATCACCAGCTTTAGCTTCCACAGCAGGTTGTCCGTATCCTGCAACCCTGAATTGGCACCCCGTGCTCCAAACGGCGACACCTGGTGGGCGGCATCACCGGCAAAGATAACTCGTCCTTGGCGGAACCGATCCATACGACGACACATAAAGGTGTATACACTGGCCCATTCCAGCTCAAAATCCACATCCTCTCCCATCATGGCCTTGACGCGAGGAATAATATTCTCTGGTTTTTTCTCTTCTTCCGGGTCCTTATCCCAGCCTAACTGGAAATCCAACCGCCACACATTATCGGATTGACGATGCAGCAGTGTTGACTGATTGGGATGATAGGACGGGTCAAAGGAGAACCAGCGCTCAGGCGGAAATTCTGCCTTCATAACAATATCCGCGATCAGAAAGCGGTCCTCAAACACCTTACCGCGCATCGCAAGATCCAGCATATTTCGTACCGAACTATTAGCACCATCCGCCACGATCAGCCAGTCGGTGGTGATCTGGTAGGGCCCGTCAGGCGTTTCAATGGTCAGCGTGATCGGCTTGTCCTGATGATCAGTACCGTCCTGAGCGCCAGCAGCACTGTGATTCTCTACGTCAACGACCTTGTTCTTCCAGCGTATTTCAACGTTATCAGAGTCCTTTAACCCGTCAACCATGTATTCTTCAAGGTAGTACTGCTGGAGATTAATAAAGGCAGGGATCTCATGACCTTCTTCGGGTAACAGATCAAAACTGGTAACCAGTTCATCCTGAAAAAAGACTTTCCCGACTTTCCAGGTAACCCCCTTTTCTACCATGCGCCTGGCACAACCCAGTCGATTGAGGATTTCCAAAGCCCGCTTGGAATAACAAACCGCCCGCGAACCAACGCTGACGGTATTATTGTCATCCAACACCACTGCCGGTATTCCCTGTAGGTGAGCGTCAAGAGCAGCCCCCATACCGATGGGACCGGCTCCAACGATAACCAGAGGATGATGAGCGGGTGCCAAACTATTCTGATCGGGTGATTTAGTGTATTCGTAAACCGGGTTTTCGTAGGTTAGAAACATCTGAGGTTCCTCTTTTTATTCTTTCTGATCTTGTTCGTTCTTGCCACTCAGGGGCGAGGCTGCAACTGACTCGTCGCAGCCGTGCTGCTGGAGATACCCTCAGATAAGCTGCATTATCAGCAGATCAATAACGGGTCTATCAGGCAAAGAACCTGCAGCGGGCTCAAAATGACTGCAATAACGACTCAAACCCCTGAAGGTCATCAAGGTCGTTAAATGGAAGTCATTAAAAGCCAGGCAAATAGCTGTGGGTTATTCGGGCTGTTGCTGTTGAAGGCCGTGCCACATTTCCTGGTCTCGCTCAGCGGTCCAGATTTGAGGATCACGAATGCCGGATGCTTCGTCATGAGCCCGGGTAACATCAAAAGGCAGACAGTGTTCATAGATATAGACATGACCAAACTCCGGGTCCATTGCCTCTCTGGTCAGCGCCATGGTGTCCTTCAGGTCCAGGTTTTGCGCTACCGCTTTTTGCGCACTTTGATAAAGAGTACTGACAAATGCGCGGGTATAGGCCAGCCCTTCCTTTACTTTTTCAGGAGTATCCAGCGCAGGACCACGACCAGGAATCACGATTTGAGGCTCCATCGCGACAATATTGTCCAGCGTCTGGGGCCAGTCACTCAGATAAGCGTCACCGGTATAGCAAGCAGCATCACACTCAACCAGATCACCAGAGAACAGTACTCGTTCACTGGGTACCCAGACGACAGTGTCTCCTTTGGTATGACCTCGGCCGACTTGCAGAATCTTAACTTCCAGTCCGCCCATCATTAACGTCATTTCATTCTTAAACGTCAGTGTTGGCCAGGTCAGCCCGGGGATACTTTCGACGGAGCGAAATAAGCGGGGAAAACGACCAATTTCAGAATCCATATCCTGCTGGCCACGCTCAACAATCAGATCATAGGTATCCTGGCTGGCAATAATCTGCTCCAAACCGTGCTCTTTATAGCCAGATGCCCCCAATACACGTACAGCATGGTAGTGGGACAAGGTTACGTATTTGATTGGCTTATCCGTAATTTCGCGAATCTGACGAACCACATCCTCAGCCATTACGGGTGTTGCGGTAGCATCAATAATCATTACCGAATCATCACCGATAATAACCCCTGTATTGGGATCACCTTCAGCCGTAAACGCCCAGCAATGTTCAGATAGCTGGCTAAAACTGACGGTCTTTTCTTCCAGGTCGGCGACAGATGCAAACTGCTTGGTCATGATAATTCCTCGTACACTATTAGTGATTAACTCTGTGACTTAATCAACTCTCATATATTACGCTTTACGTAACTTGATTTAGATTTGATTTATATCATCTAAGCATTCACTATCAGCACAAGCAACATTCAAAACCAATGGATATATTTTTTTTACGAATATCGTAACTCTGGAATTACTCATGAAAGAAAACATGCCAAAAAGCCCGACCAAAGGAGGAGTCCAGTCTGTAGAGGTTGGTATGGTATTGCTGAAAGCCCTTGCAGCCAGCGGTGGCCATGCCTCATTAAATGAACTGGCGGAGACAGTGGGCATGCATCCGGCAAAAGTCCATCGCTACCTCGTCAGCCTGGTGCAGTCGGGGTTCGTCGAACGCACCGCACACGGACGCTATGACCTGGGGCCCTATGTTCTCGAATTTTCTACGGCCTACCTGTCCCGCCTCGATCCCACTACAATTGCAAACTCGATGATTGAGGACATGTGGGCCAGAACCAAAGAAGGGGTCATACTTACGGTTTGGGGCTCCTCCGGCACAACCGTTATTCGCTGGTTTCAGTCTCGTCGACCTATTTCTGTCGGGATCCGCCCGGGCACCACATTCTCAACGCTTATGTCGGCCTCGGGCAGAGTTTTTCTCGCTCACCTGACTCAGGAACTGACCCGCCCGATTGTGGAACAGGAACTTAAAGCCCTGGAAAAAAGCTCTGACCCACGGGCTCCAAAATCCTGGCAGGAAGTAGAGGCAATTTCTGAAGAAACTCGCAACCAGGGATTGGGTCAGGTTGCTGGCCATAGTGTTGAGGGAGTCTCTGCATTAGCGGCACCCATTTTCGATTACCGTGGAGAGCTGGTTTTAACACTGGCCTTATTTGGCTTCAAATCCAGTTTCGATATCAGCCGGGATGGTGCCAATGCCAAGCTGCTAACCGATACAGCATCAGAAATATCTAAACAGCTGGGATACCTGCCAGGAACCCATTAACACGACAGTAATGGGATAGGTAACAGTGGGATAGATAACAGAGGAACAGATAAAAAAAGGAAACACTGCCGCGCTGCCAGAGCCCTGCCCTGGCAGCGTCCGTAGCCGCAAAACCTTCATCAGGTTCACAGACTAAACCCAGTGAATTACAAAATTCGTAAAAATCCTGTCTTCAGATCAACTTCATCTTGATAATTAGTTTCATATGAAATTAAATAGTTTCAGATGAAACCATTATTCGTAAGCCACAACGGAACAATGGCATCTGGCAGATAAAAAATAAAACAACTACTCATCCGAAAACAGCAAACGTAATTCAGAGGACTATAACAATGAAACGTCTGATCGTTGCTCTAACCGCAGCACTCATCTGGACTGGCATATCGTCGGCCATGGCAGAAACCATTGAGCTGAAGCTCAGTCATTTTCTGCCTTCATCCCACCCAACTCAAAAAGATTTTATCGAGCCCTGGGCCGCTGAACTGGAAAAACGCACCAACGGAAAGGTCAAAGTGACCATCTATCCAGCCGGGTCAGCATTTGGTCACGTAGCCAAGCAACTGGATCAGGTTCGCGCTGGGGTTGTTGACATATCCCATGGCCTTACCGGTATTCCCCGTGGCCGCTTACCTCGCACCCTGATCATGGATTTACCCTTTCTTGTCAAATCCTCTGAAGCCGCTTCCAGGACTCTTTGGGATCTTTATCCAAATTATCTGCAGAGCGAATACAGGGGCTTGAAAGTACTTGCCTTACACGCTCACAACGGAGGTTTGATTCACACCCGGGACAAGCAGGTGAAAACCATGGATGACTTGAAAGGGTTACGGCTGCGTACTCCCAGCCAAGCCATTTCAATGATGCTGAAACAGCTGGGCGCTTCTCCTGTGGGCATGCCACCCACGCAGGTCTACGAGAACCTTCAAAAAGGTGTTTTGGATGGTAACGTCTTTCCTTATGAAGCAATTCATGGCTTCAAACTCTACGAAGTACTCAACCATCACCTTGATGCCAAAGCCTATACAACCAGCTTTTACTTCGTGATGAATGAGCGTAAGTACAAGTCATTACCCGCCGACGTTCGTGCGGTAATCGACGATATGTCCGGCACACCGCTGGTTGCCAAATTCGGCCCCTGGTGGAACAAATGGGACCAGGCAGGTATTGATGACATTAAAAAGAAAGGCAGTACCGTTACCACCCTGAGCGATGCTGATCGTGATAGCTGGCGCCAGACTCTGCAGCCCACTATCGATAAGTATCTGTCTGAACTGGAGAAAAAGGGCGTAAAGAATGCTCGGGAAATCTACTCTGCGGCACAAAAATCAGTCGCTCAATACGAGTAATTCGTACGAAAACCTTTGTATGACTATGTATTCATAACTCGAACACGTACTCATAACTCAAACACGTACTAACAACAGCTACCTTGAGCGGACAGCCGGTGATGTACCGACCCAGTGATATATGGCTGGTTGTTCGCCACACCTAATAAGGTTTTTGTCAGTAAGCCATTAAGGGTGACCCATGATTGCTCTGTTTAACCGAATACTATATTCCCTGACCCAATATACAGCCTGGATTGGAATGCTGTTCTTGCTTGCCGCAACCCTGACCACAACCGCTGATGTCATCATGCGAAAATCAGGAAACAACGGCATCTACGGGGCAGTGGATCTGATTCAGCTAATGATAATGGCTGCCGCATACCTTTCGATTCCTTATGCCTTCATGAGCCGCAGCCATGTATCTGTTTCAATTCTGGCTGATCTGGCATCTCGTCGGACCTCTGCATTCTTCCAGTTTTTTGCGGCAGCACTCGGGACCTGTTTTATGGGCGCTATAGCCTGGTTTGGATACGATCAGGCAACATTACAAATGGAATACGGTGATGTCTCCATGACCTATGGTTTGCCGATGATTTATTACTGGTTGCCGTTGTTATTCGGCTCAGCCCTTTCAGCAGTGGTTACCGTGCATATTGGCGTCGAATCTTTATATACCCTGATAACGGGCCGAAGTGGTATTTCCTTCAATGACCTGTCCAACCAGCAGGGAGAAAACTGATAATGTCTTCTCAACTAATAGGCCTGCTTGCCTTTGCCGTGATGTTTGTCCTCATTGCCATCAGAGTCCCAATTGCCATAGCAATGGGAATAGTCGGAGCTGTCGGCGGACTGATTCTGAACGGTCCTGAGAGTGTCGGGTTTATTATGGGCTCAACCCCTTTCGAATCAGTATTCCCGTACTCTTTATCCGTCGTGCCGCTGTTTATCATGATGGGCGTATTTGCCGCCAGAGCCGGATTATCACGGGCCCTCTATGATGCAGTTAATGTCTTTATCGGTCATCGCAAAGGTGGGCTTGCCATGGCAACGGTTGGAGCCTGCGCCGCATTTGGAGCCATCTGCGGATCCAGTCTCGCCACTGCTGCGACCATGTGTCGTGTTGCGATGCCGGAAATGCGCCGAAAAGGGTATGACGATGGACTGGCAAGCGCCACCATCGCCGCAGGCGGCACCCTCGGAGTTTTGATTCCACCGAGCGTAATCATGGTGATTTACGCCATTTTAACAGAGCAGTCTATCGGCAAAATGTTTGCCGCTGCTCTGATACCAGGAATAGTTGCCACCGCCCTGTACATGCTGGCCATTTGGGTCCGAACTTCCCGTAACCCTCTTTTAGGCCCTGCCGACAAACGAGTAAACTGGGCGGGACGCCTCAAGGCAATGAAGAACGTCTGGCCGGTTGCGCTGCTGTTTGGCGTCGTGATTGGAGGGATTTATCTTGGCTGGTTTTCCCCGACGGAAGCAGCCGCGATCGGTGCTGCCGGGGCGTTTTTTCTCGCCCTGCTGAAACGACAACTGAGTGGAAAAATCTTCCTGTCATCCCTGAGTGAAACCGCATCCACCACCGGCATGATTTTTTTAATCCTGATCGGAACAGCTGTTTTCAACTACTTCGTTGAAACCACCGGCTTGCCACAAAGCCTGGTCGAAACTGTCGGTAACCTGGGCTGGAATCCATATATTATTCTGATCATGCTGGTCATTTTCTACATTATTCTTGGCTGCTTTATGGATGCCTTGTCGATGATATTGCTGACTCTCCCATTTGTATATCCACTCATCAATTCAATGGGTTTCGATCCGATCTGGTTTGGCGTCATTATGGTTTCAGTGGTGGAAGTCGGCCTGATCACGCCCCCTGTCGGGATGAACCTTTTCGTAATCCTCGCCAGCACGCCCGGGCTGCGACTACAAACCATCAGCCGCGGAATCGTTGCCTTTTTGATTGCCGATGTTATGCGATTGGTGCTACTGATCTCGATTCCAGCCCTGTCGTTATGGCTGCCATCAGTAATGATGAATTAAGAGGATATGAGTGTGGATCAATCAATGGAACTTATTGAGTGGAAAGACGAATACAGCGTTGGCGTTCCACTTCTTGACGACCAGCACAAGCAATTGGTCAGCCTGATCAACCAGCTGACTAAAGCCCAGTCCAGCGGCGGTATGATCAATTATGTGCTGGATGAGTTGGACCACTATGTCAAAGAGCATTTCCGTGCTGAGGAAAAACTACTGAAAAAGGCCGGCTATGCTGATTTTAAAGCCCATAAAGATCAGCACAGGGCCTTTGAAGACTGGCTGCGTGCAGTCAGGCAGTCTTTTGGGATAGGCGGTTCATCATCTCACCTGCTGGCGGATAGCATAAATGCTTATCTGCGAAACTGGCTGATCAACCATATTCTGAAATCAGATATGGCCTATAAGCCAACGTTAAACAAACAATAGTTAACAGGAACAACCGTGTCTAAGGAACCTAAGCGTTTTGTTATTCAAGACAGATACGTTCGGATTGGTGATAGAAACCCCGATATTAAAAGCAAGAGTGGTCAACAGCTATGAGTGACAACAATAGCATTAGCAACACCAATAACAGCACCAATAACAGCACCAATAACAGCACCAATAACAGCACCAATAACAACGACTTCCAGCTTCAGTCATTCTTTCCCTATCAGGTACGAATTTTTTATCTGGCTGTCAGCCAATCGGTCTCTGATATTTACTTCTGTCGTCACGGCCTTTCAGTATCGGAGTGGCGAACCATGGCTGTACTGGGTAACCACCAACCCTTGACCGCCAGTGATGTCGTCGAGCGCTCCAGTATCGACAAAGTACAGGTCAGCCGCGCCATTCAGGGACTGCTAAAGCGAGAACTGCTGGAACGCAGGACTGATGCTAATGACAGGAGACGAGTTAACTTACAACTGACTGCTGAAGGCCAAAGTATTTTTGAAGACCTCATCCCCAGAGTCAGGGCACGAGAGCAACAGCTATTAAGTTGCCTGGATCAGGAAGAGCAACAAACGCTGATGAAACTGATGAAAAAAGTTCGCCTGAATGCAGAACAAATCAACCTTGAAACCAAGCACGACTCAAGCTCCAAGGCTGAGACGAATAAGCAACAGACAGAACAGATTCTATAGCAGGATGGCTGAGAAAAGGAGATTAGATCAAATGAAACTTTACACCTACTGGCGATCGTCGGCCGCTTATCGAATTCGTATAGCATTGAATCTAAAGGGAATAGCCTACGATGACCATTACATAAACATGCTCCGTGATGGTGGTGAGCAGCTTAAAGAGGAATACGCCAGGATCAACGCTCAAAAGCTGGTTCCTGCTTTGGAAACAGATCAGAATGAAATTCTTACCCAGTCTATGGCGATCATCGAATATCTGGATGAATCCTACCCGGAAACGCCAGCACTGCTGCCTGAATCCACCTTAGCAAGAGCCCGGGTCAGAGCACTCGCACAGGCTATCGCCTGTGAAATTCACCCGCTGAACAACCTGAGAGTACTAAAGTATCTGGTCAACGAAATGGGTGTCAGCGAAGAGCAGAAAATGAGCTGGTATCACCATTGGATTGTAGAAGGCTTTAGTGCGCTGGAAACGATGCTGGCTGACAGCGATACGACTGGACAGTTTTGCTATGGAAACACTCCTGGATTAGCGGATGCCTGCCTGATCCCCCAGCTTTATAACGCCCATCGATTCAAGGTAAATATGAGCGCTTTCCCTACGATTAACCGGATAGAGAAGGCCTGCCTCGAACTCAAGGCGTTTCAGGATGCTCGTCCGGAGCTGCAAGGTGATGCAACCTGAGGAACCTAAGGTCAGCACCCGTATGCTGCTCATTAGCCGAATAAATTGAATATCAGCAACAGCCTGATAGCCAGAGCCAAAACCCATGAGTACAGAGATTAACAAAGCTCGTCGTTTAAGCCCGTTTAGTTTTGCTGTTGTAGGCATACTGGCGGGGCTTGGTGCTTTGTCGCTGGATATGTACTTACCGGCTTTTCCCGCCATTGCAAATAGCCTGCAAACCAGCGAGTCCGAAGTACAGCTGACGCTGAGTATTTTTCTGATCGGATTTGCCGCTGGACAGGCGATACACGGTCCTTTGTCTGACCGTTTTGGCCGCAAACCGATTATCCTCGGCGGACTATTCTTCTATTTACTCGCCAGTATTGCCTGCGCTCTTAGTGACAGCATCGAACAGCTTCAGCTTGCTCGCTTATGCCAGGGTCTGGCTGGTGCTTCAGGATCAGTCCTGGCACGGTCGGTAATCAGAGATCTCTACAGTGGCGATGAATTGGCCAGAGCCATGTCCTGGTTGATGCTGATTCTCACCGCCGGCCCCATGCTGGCGCCATCGATCGGCAGCCTGGTATTACACTGGCAAGGTTGGCAGGCTATTTTCTGGACACTGGCAGGATTCGCGCTCCTTTGGGCGGTACTGGTAGGAATAGCTGTTCCGGAGAGTAAGCAACCTGAGCAAAAGCTATCGCTCAGACCCGCCGCAATCATGGCGGCCTTTAGATCAGTCTTGACTCACCCCCAGGCTATCGGCTTTGCGCTCTGTGGCGGTTTCGCCTTTGGCGGCATGTTTGCTTACATTGCAGGCACTCCGTTTATTTATATGCAACTTTACGATGTAACCCCTCAACAGTACTCAGGCCTGTTTGCCCTGAATGTTATTGCTATGGCTGTGGGCTCGGTGATCAATGGACGCCTGGTATCAGCATTGGGACGCGATAAAGCCAGCCTGCTATGGGTAATGCTGCTTATTTCTTCAGCAGTAATACTGGCAGCAGCCGGTTTAACCCAATGGGGAGGGCTCTGGGCACTGGTGATACCCCTGGCCTTCTATATAGGCACATTGGGAGCACTGGCCGCTAACTGCATTTCCGGAACCCTGCAGTTCTTTCCTCATATTTCCGGTACGGCATCCTCAGTATTCGGGGTTATTCAGTTTGGCCTGGGCAGCTTCAGCGGAGCACTTCTGGCCTACCTCAACGATGGTAGCGCGTTACCGATGACATTGCTGATCCTGTGCTTTGCGATCTCCGCACTGCTCAGCTTTTTATTGTTAGCAACGAAACCCGTCACTGACTTTTCCAATCAAACTGACTAGAACCGGGAGGGATTCATCCGATGAAATCGCTAAAGCCTAATCGGCCAGAACCTCAAATAGCATGCTAAAAAACCTGCTGTAAGTCTTAAAAACTTTTTTAAAACGCTCATAAAATAAGAGAACCGCCAAGAAGGTAATATCATGATTAAGTTAGAACAGATCCATCACGTCGCTTACCGCTGCAACGATGCCAAAGAAACCGTAGAGTTCTATCAGAAGATGCTGAACATGGATTTTCTGGTGGCCATAGCCGAAGACAAGGTTCCTTCAACGAAAGAGCCTGACCCTTACATGCACCTGTTCCTTGATGCCGGTAATGGTAATATCCTGGCTTTCTTTGAACTTCCTAATTCCCCGAAGATGGGCCGCGATCTGAACACACCGGCCTGGTGTCAACATATCGCCTTCCAGGTAGAAAGTGAAGAAGCCTTACTGGCGGCTAAAGAAGAACTGATCGGTAAGGGACTGGATGTTCTCGGCCCCACCAGCCACGGCATTATCAAGTCAATCTACTTCTTCGATCCAAATGGTCATCGTCTGGAGCTGACCTGCCTGACCGGAACCGCTGAGCAGATGGCACAGCTTAAAGAAGTCGCACCGCTGATGCTGGAAGAATGGTCAAAAACCAAGAAAGCACCAAAGCATGCGGCATGGCTGCATGAAGAAGAGTTTTCCTGAGGAACTATGCACAACAAGCCCCTTGGACCCAGGACCTTCAGAGCGATTGCAGGTCAAGACAACGATTACAGACAGACACTTAGCCTGTCAACAATCGTTAACGCAGAGATCCTACCGCGCTAAATGAGTTGCAGACGGCAGTAATAAACCAGCCGTCTGCCCTTTTGAAGGTTGAGATTCTTTCTCAGGCCTTTCAACCCCGATCATCGTGCCGGCCCCTTGTATCCTTAACGTGCCGATACACCTGTTACCTATTACCTATTACCTATTACCTATTACCTGTTACCTATTACCTATTACCTGTTACCTGTTACCTGTTACCTGTTACCTGTTACCTGTTACCTGTTACCTGTTACCTGTTACCTGTTACCTGTTACCTGTTACCTGTTACCTGTTACCTGTTACCTATTAATTTGCCATCCTAATTCCCTGTTTTTTCTATCACAGACAGAAAATTTCCTGTCTATATCGTCTTTTTGGTACTAATCACCATTTGACACCCGCGTTGGCACAGCTGAATAACGGTTTGGCACAAAAGGAGGTGAGCGATTTATTCAATCCTAGCTATCTTAAATAAGGTTATTGTTAGTGGAATAATTTTTGTGGGGCTGGTAACGGCAACCCTCACCTAACATACGGATTTCAGATCCCCCTTAGAAATAGAAATTAAAAAATAGAAACCAAAATCGGGCGAATAAAGAAATGATGAAATTGAACAAACTGGCAAGCTTTGCGCTGTCCGCCACTATCGGCCTTGGGGCGTCCTTTGCTACCCAGGCAGCGGACCAACGTTTTGTGACCATTGGAACAGGAGGAGTGACAGGAGTTTACTACCCGACTGGAGGTTCAATCTGCCGACTAGTCAATAAAACCCGTAAAGAGCACGGCATTCGCTGCAGCGTTGAGAGTACCGGTGGATCTGTCTACAACCTCAATACTATTCGTGCTGGCGAACTGGATATGGGTGTTGCCCAATCTGACTGGCAATACCATGCATACAACGGCACCAGCAAGTTTGAAGACGCAGGCCCTAACCCTGAACTGAGGGCTGTCTTTTCCGTTCACCCGGAACCCTTTACCGTCGTGGCTCGGGCCGACTCAGGCATCAAAAAAATTGATGATCTGAAGGGCAAGCGAGTCAATATCGGTAACCCGGGCTCAGGCCAGCGTGGCACGATGGAAGTACTAATGGCGGCCAAGGGATGGGATAAAGACACCTTTGCGCTAGCCTCTGAGCTCAAATCATCTGAACAGTCCTCCGCCCTTTGCGATAACAAGATTGACGCAATGGTATTCACTGTTGGTCACCCTAGCGGATCAATCAAAGAAGCCACAACATCCTGCGACAGTGTACTGGTAGAAGTCAGTGGTCCAGCCGTCGATAAACTGGTCAAGGACAACAGCTATTACCGCACCGCTACCATTCCTGGTGGCATGTACCGTGGCAGCGATGAAGATGTGAAAACCTTCGGTGTTGGTGCAACTTTCGTTGCCTCGACTAACACTCCGGATGAAGTCATCTATGAAGTGGTAAAAGCAGTGTTTGAGAACTTCGATACTTTCAGAAAACTGCATCCGGCATTCAATGATCTGAAAAAAGAACAGATGATTAAGGATGGTCTTTCTGCGCCACTGCACCCTGGTGCGGCTAAATATTACAAAGAAGCAGGTCTAATGTAATTAGGCAGCATTCCAGGAGATGATCCAAGAATAGCAACTGGAGTACCAGCCTGACTGTTCTTGGACATATACCCTAAAGGGGTGGTCCTTACCTCCCCTTTTTCGTTTTCAGCACCTAAAGAGAGAAAAACGGCATGATGACTGTTGTCATTCAATCACTATTGTTTGCCAAAAAAACCACTATCGCCGTTTAACCACTATACTTTTTAGCAGCTGACATCTGTTTAAAAACCATCAGCTCAGCCCCTGAATTCCTGGGCCAATGGAGCCAATGATGACCCCTTCCCAAGACAATAAAGATACCGACCTGCAGCAAGAAATTCAGGAAATGGTAGCCTCGTCAGACAGTGGCGCCAGAAATCCTGCAGGAACAGCAGGAAAGATTCTTTTTGCAGTACCTCTGTGCTGGGCTTTGTTCCAACTCTGGTATGCTTCGCCCCTACCCTTTATACTGGATTTTGGTGTCATTAATGACACCCAGGCACGATCCATCCATTTAGGATTTGCCATTTTTCTTGCCTTTACTGCCTACCCTGCACTGAAGCGTTCCAGAAGAGATCTGATTCCAATCCAGGATTGGGTTCTGGCGCTGATAGCGACATTCTGCGCCAGCTATCTGTTTCTCTTTTACGACCAACTCGCTGAACGCCCCGGCGCCCCGACAAGCTTTGATATTGGAGTCGGCGTGATTGGAATGGTGCTGCTCCTTGAGGCCACCAGGAGAGCACTGGGGCCACCACTGATGATTGTAGCGGCGGTATTCTTAATCTACACTTTTGGCGGCCCCTATATGCCAGAAGTCATTGCCCATCAGGGTGCCAGCCTGAGCAAGGCTATGTCTCACCAGTGGTTAAGTACTGAAGGCGTATTCGGAGTTGCCCTTGGGGTCTCCACCAGCTTTGTTTTTCTCTTTGTGTTATTCGGCGCACTGCTTGATAAAGCAGGTGCAGGTAATTACTTCATCAAGGTAGCCTTTTCACTGCTGGGTCATATGCGCGGTGGTCCGGCCAAAGCCGCCGTCGTTTCCTCCGGTCTCAGTGGTTTGATATCCGGCTCCTCAATAGCCAACGTGGTGACCACGGGTACCTTTACTATCCCCTTGATGAAGCGTGTCGGCTTCCCCGGTACCAAGGCCGGAGCCGTTGAGGTTGCCGCTTCCACAAACGGTCAGCTGACCCCTCCAATTATGGGTGCAGCTGCGTTTTTGATGGTTGAATATGTAGGCATCTCCTATCTGGAAGTCATTACCCATGCAATTCTGCCGGCAATGATTTCTTATATTGCCTTGATATATATCGTTCATCTTGAGGCGTTAAAAGCCAACATGACCGGCCTTCCCCGCCGTCATAACCCGACGATGGCACAGAGTCTGTTGTCCTTTGTCACCACATTTCTGGGCATCTGCATTGTCTCAGCGGTGGTGTATTACGGCGTGGGCTGGACAAAAGACTTATTCGGCGACACAGCCACCTTTATCCTGGCGGTTTTAGTCATTATCACTTACGTTCTGCTGATCCGTTACTCCGCTAAGTTCCCTGACCTGGAAATGGATGATCCCGAAGCGGAGATACTGGAACTGCCTGAAGTCGGCCCGACGGTTAAATCCGGGCTCTACTTTTTACTACCGATTTTTGTGCTGGTCTGGTGCTTAATGGTCGAACGTTTCTCCCCAGGGCTCTCAGCCTTCTGGGCAACGGTATTCATGATCATTATCGTCCTGACCCATCGCCCCCTGATAGCACTGTTTCGTAAAGAACAGCAACTCTTTCAGTCAGTCAAGCAGGGCTGGCACGAATTACTGGACGGCCTGGTCAGTGGAGCCCGCAATATGATCGGGATCGGTGTGGCAACAGCTGCTGCCGGTGTCGTTGTCGGAACGGTTACCCTGACGGGTATCGGGCTGGTGATGACTGAATTTGTCGAATTTATTTCCGGCGGTTCAGTCCTGTTAATGCTCGCCTTCACCGCGATTATCAGTCTGATTCTGGGCATGGGTTTGCCAACAACCGCGAACTACATTGTTGTCTCTACGCTGATGGCACCAGTGATAGTAAACCTTGGGGCAGAGCACGGATTAATCGTACCGCTGATCGCCGTGCATTTATTCGTCTTTTACTTCGGCATCCTGGCGGACGATACTCCACCTGTCGGGTTGGCGGCGTTTGCTGCGGCAGCTATCGCCCGCAGTGATCCAATAAAAACCGGTATCCAGGGTTTTACCTACGACATACGCACGGCCATTTTACCCTTTATGTTTATCTTTAATACTCAACTGCTGCTGATCGGTATCGATTCTGTCTTTGAGCTGATGTTAACGATATTCAGTGCCATCGTCGCAATGCTGGTATTTGCCGCGGCCACCCAGGGCTTCTGGATGATAAAGAATCGTTGGTACGAAACAATCCTGTTAATTCTGATTGCTTTCTCTATGTTCCGTCCTGGTTTCTGGTGGGATATGGCATATCCACCCACGCTGTTCGAGTCGCCCAGCAACATTAGTGCACTGGCCCAACAGGTACCGGAAGATGGAAGCCTGAAGCTTCAAGTGCAAGGCATGACAATCGATGGAGATGAAGTCAGCAAAGTTGTACTTTTGCCGTTGGGTAATGCAGCCAGTGGTGAAGAACGACTGGAAAGTGCTGGGCTCACTCTGAGACAAGAGGATCAGAAGACCATTGTCGACATGGTCACTTTTGGTAGCCCGGCCCAGGAGCTGGGGCTCGACTTTGACTGGGAGATTCAACAGGTTCTGGTCAACGCCGAACGGCCACCAAAGCAACTGGTATTTATTCCAGTTCTGGCATTATTAGTGCTGCTGGGATGGGGACAGAGACGAAGGAAACTCGCCTCCACACCTGAGGCCTTGACTGAAAAGCACTCCTGACCGCCAGAAACTTATCACTATAAACCGGCTCCTCCAAACGGCGGAGCCAAGGCAAACTCACTATGAGCAAGAACATTCTACTACCCGTCGACCCCCAAGAACCGGAACTGGTTAACAAAGCACTTAACATGGCAGTAACCCAAGCCCGGGAACAAAACGCGACCCTCCATGTATTAACCGTGCTGCCGGGATTTAACAACCCCATGGTTGCTTCTTATTTTCCAGAAGACGCAATGAAACAGGCGCTGAAAACCGCCAGTGAAAAACTGTCATCCTATCTGGAGGAAAATGCTCCATCAGATATTCAGGTGCAACTCCATGCCCAATCTGGAAACCCGTATAAACAAATACTGAAGTTAGCAGAAAAACTGAAAGCAGAACTGATTGTCATACCGAGCCGTAAACGCAACCGTGTTGATCAGGTTCTACTTGGATCAGTCACAGCAAAGGTTGTCGAACGGGCCTCTTGCTCGGTTTTGGTTGTTCGGGCGTAGGCATTCGAGTACTGGCGGTTTTGAGGGTCACATCTATCGGCCCTCATTGATTTTGACCAGAGGCGACGGGCTTTGTTAAATTCTTTAGCCCCCCCCAATAGATATCACACCAAAAAACAAGTATCACCCAGGTGACTGGAGATTGGACCGCTGGACTTCCCTCAGTCGGCTGTCCGGCATAACGGGGTGAAACCACAGAACGTCTTTTCTCGCTTTGGATAGAAAGTATCCTGATCAACGAATCAGATTATGATCAACATGATTCCGCAAGATTGAGTTATCCATTGTTGACTCCCAATAAGGGCGCCGTCAAAATCGCCGCTTCATTACCAGCTTTAAAACCTTTGGCTCTGCTTTATTTTGATAAGGAGTGAACAGTGAATATTGAATTACTATTGATGTATACCATCGTATCTTTCTTTTACGTCATCAGCCCGGGGCCCGCCGTATTTCTAGCCATATCCAACGGGATAAGAGCAGGTATGACCACCGTCGTTCTCTCATCACTGGGCAATATTACAGGGCTGTTCTTGCTGTCAACCTTATCGATTCTTGGATTAGGTGCGCTATTGGCGGCTTCATCAACTCTGTTCTTAATCGTCAAGGTCATCGGCGCATCTTATCTGGTGTATCTGGGCATAAAACAGTTCAGGCTGGCGAAAAAGGCGAAGCTCTCAGTCACTGAACAAACGGACACCTCTCATCGAACTAAAAGTGCCTGTTTTTATGAAGGCTTTCTTCTGGCTGCGACAAACCCTAAACCGATCCTTTTTTTCGCTGCCCTATTTCCCCAGTTTCTGGATCTTAATACATCAATAGTCCCTCAGTTCTTCGCGATGACCGGGATTTTTATGGCCATCTCTTTTCTTTCTCTGTTTAGCTATGGCTATATTTCAAAGTCAGCCAAGAGTCTCTTCGGAAACTCAAAAGGAGTGGCGTGGTTCCATCGTGTTACAGGAGGGCTTTTTGTAGGAATGGGATTCGGGCTCTTACAACTTAAGAGTGCCCAGAACTAAGGAATTCTGTTACCAATATCCAATAACATCACTTGCTGCCTCATTGTCAAAACGATTCTTTGCCAATTGCTATCAGGAAGAGGTTTCTATCGCGGTGCTATACAAACCGAGTCTCTATTATAAAGGTTTAATTGGAGAGGCGATCTATTATATAGTCAGCATGATCATCAGAAAGCCGGAGTGGTATAAGCATGAAGGGCTTATTGGTCAGTTTCTTAAGAATCTGCCCGGAAAGGCTCTTTTGACCGGGTATCCCTAACTAGGCATACCCGATGGTGATCGACAATGCTATATTGACTACGATAATTGCACTAAAGGAACTCTGCTTTGGATAAGTCTCAGTATTTCTACCGCACCGTTGTCATTACCCGAAAAAATAATCAAGTAGCACTCGCTAACATCGACAATCCGCAGGAAACCACTGCTCTGGATGACTGGCTGGGGGTTGTGATCTCTCTGGCAGATGGCGCTCACAATATAGAAGAGCTCATTGGGTACCTGAGAGGTCATTATCCAAACTCTCCACCGCAGGATTTGGAAAAAACCATCGAGTCCGTTATCGACCGGCTCAGTGATGGAAAGCTGATTAAGTTCAGCGAAGAGCCCGTTTCCTTGCCCTACTATCTGTCCTTTCCCGTTGAAGAACTGGATATCGATAAAGCCAAAAAATTAATGCAGGAAGACGGCTATACGCAACATTAATCAAAGCCGACCAGCTAGTTGCCAGATATCTATAAACGTCTAAAAACCTGGAGCATTAATCAGCTGTCTGGAACGCTAGGATAACAGATCAACCTTATCGACGATGGCGGCTGCGGCTGACCATCGTCGATAACCTGTACTACTCAAGACTCAAGCTCAGGCGATTCGTTTTGGTCATTTTTCTGTTGCTCCTTCCAACGCTCCAGATCTTCGTAATAAAAATCCCATACACAGGGGCTACAACCTCCCCCACAGCACTCATGCTCTTCTGGACGATTTGGTTTTGCAGACAAATGGCTCATAGACAGTCCTCAAAAGTAAAATGCGATATATCATAATTTACTCGATCTGCTGCCTCAAAAGATATTATCCTTTAGCCACTCATAACGACATTCCCCCCGAAAAAATGGCATTCTTAACGCAGACTGTTTTTAAACCCGCAACAGCAATAGGCTAATTTGATTAAGGAGCTGTTTCGACCCGAAACTCTCTCAACATCAGGAAATATCACTGTATTCGCTATTGAACACCCAACTGACGTCCGGCACAGTGTTGTTCTGCAATAAGAGAAGAAAGGTAGCTCCCTCGTTTAAGCAGAAATACCGTTAGTTGATCAGCGTAATCAGGGGTAACGGCCTGCGCTACCGAAGGCCGTTCTGCAAGAGTTTTACGCCATTGAGTCAACTTCGGAAAACCTGCAAAAATATCCGTTAACAGGTACGTTTCGATAATATCGAAATATCTGAAGACTGTTCCATAAACAGCATCCACCAGCAGAAACTGATCACCGCTAAAATACCGGTTAGATTGAAGGGTATGTTCCAACTGCTGAAGCCTGGCTGCTATTACCAGAGTTTTTTGTAAAAAAGCGGCCTTATCTGGTGCGTTATACAACCCACCGATATCAGCAAGAAGCGCAGAGCCAAATTCAATCCAGGACCGATGTTGCGCTTTTATCAGCGCTTGCTGGCTATGAAGATCACCCGGAGTAACCTCATTCAAATACTCAGTAATTACCATGGATTCAAACAGCAACTGGTCATCGACCATTAATACCGGCACCCTCCCCAACGGCGAAAGCTTCACAAACCACTCCGGTTTATTCGCAAGATCAATATCGATCCTTTCATATTCCACCCCTTTTTCTTCAAGGGTGATAACAGCACGCTGCACATAAGGGCACAAAGAGTGACTGATTAAGGTATAGCGAGGTCTATTCACAGGTTTCTCCTTCAGAGATCCAGAGGGATGGATAATTGTTGCCAGCAGTTCGTTGACTTCTGTTCCCGTTACCGTTGTTTAGTTACCAGAGCGCTGGAAAACCAACCAGAAAATTCACAGGTAAAGCATACTCCTTGCAAACTTGCCGTATAATTAGCGATTTATGAAAATAAAATTTGCAATAATGCAAACGACTAATCGAGTAACCCGTTATTTAACACCCACCCTATTAAAACAATGAGCTGAAATGATGGACTGGAACGCCCTCAAGACCTTTCTTGCAATCGCTCGTAATGGCACCCTTGCAGGCGCAGCAAGAGAATTGAATGTAAACCACTCGACAGTATTCAGACGCTTGAATACGCTTGAAGAAAGCTTTGGCTGCCGACTGTTTGAGCGGCTCAATGACGGTTACCAGCTAACCCCTGTGGGTGACAGCCTGATTGAACGCTCAGAACAAATCGCAAATTCCTTCGACGATCTGCAACGACTATTATCGGGTCAGGACAGCCGCCCCTCAGGCTCGGTCCGTTTAACCGCACCGGAGAACATCGCATTTCACTACCTGCCCCGGTACCTTGCCCGGTTCCGCCAGCAATACCCTGAAATAGAAGTTGAACTTGTTATCAGCAATCAGGATTTCAACCTCAGCAAAAGAGAAGCAGATATAGCAATTCGTGCAACCAATAACCCACCAGAGCACTTAGTTGGACGAAAACTCGGTGAAATTCCCTGGTCACTTTATGGGAGCCAAAACTACTTTTCAGGTATAGCCCCAGAACAGGAAAACGACCCTTTATTCCCGAATTCCAGTAAACAACTGCAAGGACACCGGCTAATCGGAGCCGATGGTGAACTCTGTCGCCTGCCCGGGTTTCGCTGGTTACAAAAACACTACGCTGACCAGATAGTAACCACCGGAAACAGCCTGGTAGCCATGTCATATCTGGCAGAAGCAGGCCTGGGACTGGCACTGCTGCCGGATGACCAAAACCGAAACGGTCTAAATCGATTATTTCCGCTTGAACAAGCTCAAAAAAGCCACCTTTGGATACTCACCCACCCGGATTTGCGCCACGTCCAACGCGTACAGCTATTAATGAGACATATGATAAATTCAATATCAAAAGAGCCAAGACTGGGATTTGTTAACAAATGACAGGTAGTGGAAGGCAAGCTTGCAGAGATTGTCAGGGATTAATGCTGAAACAGCCCCATTTCCCAGTCTTCATTCAGTTCCCGTACCTCATTCAAAGTCCTGAAGACGTACATATTCAAAATCTAATCGTGGTAGGTGCAGCTATACCGTTCGATATTGAAGGATGAGTATCGACGGCTCTACTGCTGATTAGCCCGCCGATAGCGCCCTTCATAGTCGAAGAGTTTTTCCTGGATGGTCCAGAATGGCCCCTTCTTTCTAGCCACTATAAAATCCGGGGCTCGAAAGAGTGTTTCCGCCGCGACAATCTGGGCGACGTTTTCGACTTTAAGCCGGGCTTCGGTGTTTCGCAGATGCTGTCTTATAAAATGGATAAAGAACGCGCCTTTCTGGGCCTGGGTATCCAGATTAAAATACTCCGCCAGCTCCGTACCGTCCTCGTCATGGTAAATCACTTTCAGCTGAGGTCGTCCATTTTTCCCCTGGCGTGATTCCAGCGTCATACCCGCACAGCGCAATACCAGAGCGTCTTTAAGGGCCAGCGCCTCTTTTAACTTGGTGTCTGGATCGATAATCACGCTATCACAATGGTGGCAGCGACGGGCGGCTATATCATTTTGCCCATGACAGTGGTCACATTCTTTAAAGCGAAACCGGTAATCGCACTGCTGCCTTTTACCCTTCCCAGATAATTCATCGTCATCGCCAATAATCCCCTGACAACGCCTGCCATAGTGTTCAATCAGTTCTCCATCTAGATCTTTTTTTCCCCAAAAGGTGTTGGCAAATCCGCATTCTGGACAAAAAACCATCACCGGCTCGGAGTCTGATGCCGGTTTGTTGGTCCCTATTTCCGGGGCATAAAGGTCATAGTTGTTACCGGCGAATTCCAATACCAGGCAATCGGTTTTTCCGGGACTTAATCTCAGGCCGCGACCAATAATCTGCTGATACAGGCTGATTGATTCAGTGGGCCGCAAGATGGCGATTAAGTCCACATGGGGGGCATCAAATCCGGTGGTCAGCACTGCAACGTTGACTAAATACCTTAGCTGCTTCTGTTTGAATGCCTGAATCAACTGGTCTCGTTGTTTTCCTTCTGTTTCTCCCAGAATCAATGCGGCTTCACCATCGGGTAAATAGGTCAGGATCTCTCTGGCATGATCAACAGTGGCAGCAAAAATCATCACGCCTTGCCGGTCTTCAGCCTGGGCTATTACCATTGAAATAATCATTGCGGTAGCCCGACTCGCAGCGCCAACAACGCGGTTAAGATCCGCCTCCTGATAGCGCCCCCCCATACCCGGTTTGCAACTGCTGAAATCATACTGGGCAACAGCTCCATCTATTAGCTCAGGAGTAGTCAGATAGCCCTGCTTGACCATCAATCTCAGTGGTAATTCGAAAATGCAGTCGGTGAAAAAACAATCCGTATCACCTCGAACAATGCCATGGTAGTGGTAACGATAGATCCATCCCAATCCCAGCCGATAGGGGGTAGCGGTTAAACCAAGAATTTTCAGATCAGGGTTGTATTGTCGTAAATGCCCAATAACCCGCTGATATTCTGATTCTGTTTGCGGCGAAATTCGGTGGCATTCATCAATCACCAGTAACGTAAAACCCTGTTTAAAGTGCTCCAGGTTTCGAGCGACAGACTGAACACTGCCAAACACCACCTGCTGCTCAGCTTCTTTCCGCTTTAAACCAGCGGAGAAAATACTGGCCTTGTTGCCATAGGCTTCGTACTTGCCATGGTTTTGCTCAACCAGTTCCTTAACATGGGCCAGCACCAATACCCTTCCCCGCGCTAACTGAGCCAATTGAGCGATCACCAGGCTCTTTCCTGCTCCTGTCGGCAGAACAACAACAGCCGGATCACTTCCTTTACGAAAATGCTCAATAACGGAGCGAACTGCGTCTTTCTGGTAAGGGCGAAGTTCAAACATCAGCGCAGTCGTCTCAGTGATCCACAAAGGAGGGAAATTAAGCGCTAATTATACGAGTTCAGCAGAAAATAAATACTGAGAAAAATATCCGGAAAGTTAATTATCGGAAAGTTAGATAAACGATGCTTTCGGCGGCTGTTGCTCTTCCATTGAAAAAACATGGTATCGATGCCACCGAATCTGATCAGACCAGTAATCTTTTGTCAGCCCGGCCTTTAGCTTCAACTGCTCTACAAATCTCGCAGGATCAGGTAACTTATCCCAGACCTGGGGTAAAAAGGTCGCTCGATGAGTTCCACTTTCCATCCATAAACCGTCAATACCCGGCCTGAGCTTCTGCAACAGCTCCCCTTCATCGGAAACCTCAAAACTCTCCATCGGCGACAGCACTGAGATTTCAATACAAATACTGTCAAACTCCTCTCTGGAAAGGGGAGAAAAGCGAGGATCACAGAATGCAGCCTGATAGCTGTAGTAAGCCACAGCATCCAGCAATGATTCGCGAGGTTCCAATGTGCCAATACAACCCCGTAATTGCCCGCCAATCGTAAGGGTGACAAAACAGGCACCCGGAGCCAGGAGTTGCGGGTCGATATTTGACTTATCAGGATCAAATGACTCTCCAATGGTTAATCCATGCCGAATGGAAGCCCGAGCCTGACCGAGTAATAACGCTTGTTGATCCGCAGAGTATTCAGGCTCGCTTGCATAATCAGTCCCGGCTGAGCACTCAGAAGACGGCATAGGAACCATACCCCACAACCCGACTTTTTGAGCCTGTTGTATCACCCGAGTTTCTTAAGTCCAGCAGCTCAATATTCAGCTTACGCTGCTTCAACTCTCTCAGCAGTCCATTTAAAGGATAACAACCGCAGGCCTGCTCTCCCATTAAGGGTTCATGAAGTGCACAGATTAGATCACTGGTCGACCGATCCAGATGCTGAGCTTCTGGGTAGTCGTGAAAATGACTGAGATCGGTACTGACGACAATGAGTGTTTCTTTATTTCCCCAGAGTCGTTGAATCACTTCCGCCACCTGTGATGAACGGCTGGGTCCGACAACCAATGGCAGCAGCGCAAAGTCATCTAACACTCGTTGCAGAAAAGGAACCTGTACCTCCAGACTATGCTCCTGAGCATGTGCTTCAGGCATTACCTGAACTTGAGGCAGATCTTTCAGTAGCGACACTGATTCCAGATCAATAGGAACATCCCCCAGTGGCGTACGAAAATACTGACAGCCAGGCAACGCCAGGCCTTGGAACGGATAGTGATGAGAAGGCCCTAAAAGGATTACTCGATTAATACTATCGGCATAAGGACGCAGCAGGTTGTAACCCCTTGCAGCAACGCCTCCTGAATAGATATAACCGGCATGAGGGACTACCAACGCCTTTGGACAAGTACCCTGGGCAGGGTTTTCCGCTAATTTTATATCAATTTCATTCTGCAGTATCTGGCGATCAGCTGGATAAAACATCCCTGCCACAACGGGCTCTCTAACGGATTTTGATGATCCTGATTTCGACACTCCTGCAATTGGCGCTCTTGAAGTCAACATAATGGAAGCCCTCTGTTGTCTTATAATTATAGATGCAGCGAGTAGAAAGCCTATTATTAAAACCAGCATTGGATAATTTGCTATGCCGACCAGCCCACAACAACAGTTTCCGACACGATACTGGCATAAACTGGACGACGGTCGGGTTCAGTGTGATGTATGCCCGCGAGCTTGTAAACTGCGAGACGGACAAAGAGGGCTCTGTTTTGTAAGAGGATGCGAAGCTGGGCAGATCTTTCTGTATACCTGGGGGCGCTCCAGCGGTTTCTGTGTTGATCCTATTGAAAAAAAACCGTTAAACCATTTCCTACCAGGATCACCCGTACTTTCTTTTGGGACAGCCGGTTGCAACCTGGCCTGTAAATTTTGCCAAAACTGGGATATGAGCAAATCCAGAGAAATGGATACTCTGGCCGATGAGGCTCACCCGGAGGAACTGGCGCAAGCCGCTGAAAAACTAGGCTGCCGTTCTGTTGCTTTCACCTATAACGACCCGGTCATATTTATGGAATACGCGATTGATGTTGCCAAGGCCTGCCATCAAATGGGTATCAACAGTGTCGCAGTCAGTGCCGGTTATATCTGCGAGGAGCCCAGGGAGGAGTTTTACCGTTATATTGACGCTGCCAACATCGATTTAAAAGCATTCTCTGAGCGTTTCTATAAAAAGATCTGCGGCGGAGAACTGGCAGCTGTGCTGGAGACGCTTAAGTACCTGAAGCATGAAACCAATGTCTGGTTTGAACTGACCACGTTGCTGATTCCCGATGAAAATGATTCCGACAGGGAACTTAATGATATGACGGCCTGGATCGTCGATAACCTTGGGGTAGAAGTCCCCATCCATTTCAGCGCCTTCCATCCGGATTGGAAAATGCAGGACAAACCCCGCACTCCGGCTGACACCTTAACCCGTGCTCGAAAGATAGCGATGAAAAATGGCATTCGCTATGCGTACACAGGCAATGTGCATGACCGGGATGGAGGGAGCACTTTTTGCCATAGCTGCGGAGCCTTACTCATTGAGCGAGACTGGTATCAACTGGGCCATTGGGGTCTCACTGATACCGGTTGCTGCCAACAGTGCCAAAGCCAACTGCCGGGGGTTTTTGACGGGCCTCCCGGAAGCTGGGGCGCCCAACGCTTACCCATCAGACTTTCTTCAAGTGCTCGATAATCCTCTTCACGGCCATTATCCAACCCCTCGCTTACAATCACAGCATTAAACCTAATCGATTGAATATTCTCGAACTTCAATAATGATTTTCCCAAACCTTCGTATATACTCGGATAAAATTTTGAACTGGGAAAGAAAACATGAAGAAGCTGAAGAATGAAAGTGAATTACTCAAAGAGGCTATTCGTGTCGGTGGATTATTCTTACAAAAACGCGGTGCCGGATCATTTGAGGAAACCGATGGTGCAGACCTGAAGATAACTGCTATTTACAAGCTGCTGGTGCATGACAAATTGATTCAACCCTTGGCTAAAGACCAGATAGACCTTCCTCATATGAAACACAAGCTGGCACTGTGGATTTCCAAAAACCTTCCCGCCGATCACCCATTACTTAAATAGCGTGTTATAGGGCTGGAGGATTTGCTAAGGGCTTTCAATACTGGCACTGAGAGTTCTTAGCCACTGCGGAGTCACCAGACTATGACTTTGGGGGGCCGCCATTAACACTACATCAATCGCCGGCAACTCTGGAAGTTCTGGGTGGCTTATGGCGTCAAGATCAGCCGGCACGGTAAGAGATGCCACGGCACTAATCGCCTGATCACTACGTACCAAGGCCTGGATAACGCATGCATTGGTTGTCGTACATTGTAATTCATAGGCCCGTTCGAGCTTATCCAGACCGTCGATCGCCGTTGTATGAAATTTACAGTCTTCTCCGAAAAGCACCAGTGGTAACGGATTCTGATCTATTAACGTTGAACCCGGAGCCGTCATCCAGGTTCCACGATCATGAACCATCAGATAACCTTCATCACTGTTCGGATTTCGGGTCAGGATTGCCAAATCCAGCTCCCCGGAATCCAGTCTTCCACGCAAATTTGACGAGGTGGCACAGGTTAGAGTAATCCTTAGCTCAGGGTAATCCGCCTTAATCCGCCGAACCAATTGAGGAAGAATGCTATCGGCATAGTCATCCGGACTGCCAATTCGCAGTGGAGGGTGCTCTCCGACGGCTTTCAGGGTTCCCAAAGCTTCATCGTGCAGGGCCAAAATACGCCGGGCATAATTGGCCAGTAACTTGCCATCATCAGTCAATACCAGATTGCGTCCGTCTTTTGCAAACAACGCGCGTCCACCCTCCTCCTCCAGTCGTTTCATCTGCATACTGATGGCAGATTGGGTTTTGAAGGTTTTTCGGGCTGCACCGGTAAAGCTGCCGCTTTCAACAAAGGCTAGAAAGCTACGTAATATGTCGATATCCATCGGCGCAGAATAACCAAAGATCTGCAAAATAACTATCCCATTCTAATTGCCGGTATCAATCGTTATTGCATCGTTCAATATTTCTGATGGGTGCCATCAGCCGAATTCGATTGTTTTAGTTCTCTGGGGAAGCGAGACTTAACCCACTGATAAACAATTAATTACTAGGGAACACCCCATGGCAGAAACAACTCTGATTATCGGAAACAAAAACTACTCTTCCTGGTCATTACGCCCCTGGTTGGTATTAAAGCAGCTGGGCATCAATTTCGACGAGGAGCGCATCCGGCTTTTTGAGGCAGGTTTTAAAGACAATATCCTTAAACACTCCGCAGCCGGCAAAGTACCCGTGTTAAAAACGGCAGGCTTGACCATCTGGGAAAGTCTGGCGATCTGCGAATACCTTGGCGAACAACACCCGGAACTGTGGCCAGAAGATACTGCCGATCGTGCTTTGGCCCGGTCTGCAGTCTCTGAGATGCACGCTGGGTTTATGGCCCTGAGAAATGAATTACCGATGAACTGTCGAGCCCAACAACGAAAGCTGGACTACTCGGCTGATGCTGCTGCGGATATCCAACGTATCGAGTCACTTTGGCAGCAATGCAAACAACAGTCAAAGCAGCAGGGGCCCTGGTTGTTTGGAAAGTTCGGAATCGTGGACGCATTTTATGCCCCCGTGGCAATCCGTTTGACTGGCTACCAGATTCCCCTTTCTCCAGAGAGCGAAGCCTATCGGCTAACACAGCTTTCAAACCCTTATCTTCAACAATGGATTGAGGCAGGTCAGGCCGAAGTCGAAATCATTGCTGAAGAGGAAGTAGGAGAATAAACCGAAAAATAGCCGGGAAACCGCTGCCATAGCTAGCAAGCCCACTATCACAGAGGACAGCTTAGCTTAACAGCAGCGGTGCTTCCCGGAAGATCCAGTTCCTGGTTTTGAGACCTGTGGATTAGGAATCCCTGCAGAACGATTTAACCTAGGACTCTGGATGCACTCTATCCATCTCTGCAAACCTTTCAAGATTTGCCGGGCTTAAGTCCGATGCTTTATCGTTATTGAGCAGATCGGGAGTGTGAATAGTAGAGGTCGGGAAAGCGAACTCAGCGTCATGATCTTCAACTATTGCCATGATTTTTAACATCACATCCTGCTTAATGTGATGAAACTTGACCCAGTCTGTGGTTTTAGTAAATGTGTAGATGAAAAAGTCCAGAGAGCTGGCACCAAAGCTGTTGAGATTAACAATCAGCGTTTGTCTCTGATCTATTTCAGAATGCTGCTGCAACATCTCTCTTACGGCATTGATCACCGGTTCAACCTTGGCGGCATCATCATAACGGAGACCGACTTTCTCATAGATACGACGGTTCTTCATCCGCGATGGGTTCTCGACAGAGATATTGGCAAAAGTTGCATTAGGTACGTAAAGGGGTCGCTTATCAAAGGTGCGAATCCGGGTCTGGCGCCAACCAATGTACTCCACCGTTCCTTCAATCTCCTGATCAGGAGAGCGCACCCAATCACCAACAACAAAGGGGCGATCAAGGTAAATCATCAAACCACCGAAGAAGTTGGCCAATAGATCTTTAGCCGCAAAACCGACGGCTATTCCGCCGATACCTCCAAAGGCCAGCACACCTGATATGCTGTAACCCAACGACTGCAGTATCACCAGAACAGTGGTAATAATGATGGAAGCCCGAAGCAGCTTGCCAATCGCATGAGCGGTTGTCTCGTCCATCGGTTTTTTGAAGCGCTCAGGTTCCAGTACAGCCTGCTCACCGCCTTTTACCAAACGGATCAGGAACCAGCTGAGCAATACAATTACAGCAACATCGCGGACCGGTTCGACGGCAACCAGAATCGATGTATCGGACTTCATATCGACCAACATGGCCGCCCAGGACAGTCCAATAACCCAGATAAGCATCGACACTGGCTGACGAGAGGCCTCTACCAGAATATCATCCCACTGGTTCTTGGTTTTCTCCAGTTTCAGGGCAACCCGGTTGAGCATTCGCCTGACAATCAAATTGGCCAGCAACGTGATAAACACCACCACGAACACTTCGATAACCCACAATCCTTCCTGACCCTGCAATCCCATCTGGGACCAGAGTTGTGTCCAGTATTCTTTTAGCTCAATAGCCAGAGAGTCCACCACTCAGCTCCTTTTACACTTGATTTTTTGTTGACTGATTGATCATTGAGTCAATAGATCCAGCTGTTGCTTTGTCCTGAGCCAACGCGGGTCCGTTCTAAGAGTATCAATGTCTACTGTTTTTTTGGCTTTCATCGCAACCACACCCGGGACACTGGGCAACTGCTGGGTTTCCATCCAAACCAGTACGTCCCTGGCAGCATCAGGATGATTACAAACCAAGACCATGTCACAGCCAGCCTCTATCGCGGCTTGTGCCCTTTCCGGGTAGGATCCGGCAACACCGGCTCCTTCCATACTCAGATCATCACTGAATATCATTCCAGTAAAACCAAGCTGCTGTCGCAAAACCTGCTGTAACCAAAACGTGGAAAAGCCCGCCGGGAGATCATCACACTGGTTATAGATTACATGGGCGGGCATCAACGCATCCAGAACTTTATCAAATCCCTGAATTTTTTCTGAGGTCGCATCGATAAGTTGTGCAAACGGTTGAAGATCCTGACTGCTGATTTGCTCAAAACTCCGTTCGTCCACCGGTACTGTCAAGTGAGAGTCAGCAGATACGGCACCATGGCCAGGAAAGTGCTTCCCGGTGGTAGCCATACCCGCCTCGTGCATTCCATTCATCAGTGCTTTCGCCAGAGTAATGACCTGATCGACATCAATACCAAAACTGCGATCACCAATCACCTGACTGATCTCACGATTAAGATCAAGTACCGGCGCAAAGCTGATATCCACCCCATGGGCAATCAGCTCGGATGCCAGCAACCATCCGCAATCACGAGCAAGCAGCAAGGCCTGTTCGGGACTGTTTTCGTATAAATGCCCTATCCGCCCCATGGCAGGTATTCGAGTAAAACCCTCGCGGCAACGTTGTACCCGACCTCCCTCTTGGTCTATTGCAATAAGCAGTTCAGGTCGAACCTCATGAATAGCCTGTGTCAGGGTTTTCAGCTGTTCAGGATCGGCATAGTTACGGGCAAACAGAATAACGCCACCCACCGGTTGTCGCTCTAAGACTTTGGCTTCAGCAGATGTTAGTTGCAAGCCCTCAACATCAAGCATCAACGGCCCAGCAGCTGTGTTCGATACAGACACCCATTCTCTCCTTGATTCTGTTTTGTGACTCGATTTTATGATTCGGTTATATGATTATTTTTTAACGCTTTATTTAACTTTTTGGCTGGTTCTATTGGCTTACAGGACGATCAACCGTTGACCGGAAGTCTGACAGCAGAGGTTGCTCACTCCCGAATGAGAACAGGAGTTCCCACAGGGGTATGATCGAATAACCAGATAATGTGCTCATTACGCATACGAATACACCCGTGAGAAACAGGTATTCCCATAGGTTCAGTATCCGGAGTACCGTGTAAATATATATAACGGCGCATACTGTCTACATTACCGAGACGGTTATAACCAGGCTCACATCCACATAACCAGAGGATCCGACTGAGAATCCAGTCACGATCGGGATTAGCCTGGGCCAATGCAGGACTATAAATTTCCCCGGTGGGCCGACGTCCCACAAAGACACTGCCAGGCGCCTGATGCTCTCCGATCCGGGCCCGCACATAGTGCCGCCCCCGGGGAGTACACTCACTGCCAGTCAGCTCTCCACAGCCGTTTAACCCGGTAGAGACAGGAAATTGCCTGACTGGTTGTTGATCCTGAATAAACGTCAGTTGCTGCTCGGCCAGAGAGACCTCGAGACTGACATCTACGCTCACAAAAGCTTCTCCACCTTCTCGGATACCGTATCAGCCGATGCAGACAACCCGGCGACCAGAAACGGAACCAGACGATGCAAGGTTATTTCCACAGAAGACTGCGAGTCGTAGGCATCTGACTCTATTTCGTTCAGAGCCTGATGACTGGACAAGGGCAGGATAGCGGCTCCCAACATCAGATGTGTTCGCCAAAAGAACTCATCTTCACTGACATTAGGAACGGATGCATGCAAAAGACACATGAATCGTTTAAAGGTCTGACCGTATTGCTTAATGATAAACGGGCGAAGATCACTCTGAGACTCCAGATAGGCGAAACCCATTAACCGCATAAACAGAACAACCCCTTGTGGCCTGGAGCCCGCAGCCCGCAGCACCGACTTGACCAGCATCTCGAATAACTCTTCAGGATGAATGGTTGTCTCATCAACCATTCGTTCACTGATGCGGCTTTCGATATCATGACAAAGAGGTGTCAGAAAATGCTCGGCGACAGCCTGAACCAACGCTTTACGGGACCCAAAATGATAGTTCACCGACGCCAGGTTAACCTTGGCCAGACCGGTAATATCTCGTAAGGACGTTTCCTGAAAACCGTGCTCGGCAAACAGTGTAATAGAAGCGTCCAGTATTTTTTTAGCAGTGTCCTGAGACAATCTCAGCTCCTAAGAGAAATAACGTGTTTTCTGAATGCGATCCCACCAAGTGAGCAGCAGCCGATCTACCGAAGCAGAAACCGAAAGCCCAAACCTCTCGGGTAACGATTTCCTTTCAACATAACTTATATGGTAAACATCACCTTCGTTGCAAGCATTTAACAAATACTCGTCACTGGTGCTGATCTCATCAATCAAGGCTTTGTCCATGGCTCGGCGTCCAAACCATACCTCACCATTTGCGACTTCTTCTATATTAACCTTAGGGCGATGCTCTGCAACAAACTCTTTAAACAGCTCATGAGTATCTTCTAAGTCTTCGACAAATTTTTCCCGATCTTTATCAGTATTTTCGCCAAACATGGTCAACGTTCGTTTGTATTCACCTGCTGTAAGCATTTCAATATCGACATCGTGTTTCTTTAACAAGCGATGGAAGTTGGGAATCTGGGCTACAACGCCGATTGACCCTAAAACGGCAAAAGGGGCTGCAATCAGCTTATCGGCCAGACAGGCCATCATATAACCGCCACTGGCTGCCACCCGATCGACAGAGATAATCAACGGTATCTTGCGATCTTTAATACGCAACAGTTGAGAAGATGCCAGACCGTAGGAGTGAACCATACCTCCACCACTTTCCAAACGAAGCATAATTTCATCCTGCTCGGTGGCCATAGTCAGTATCGCGGTAATCTCTTCACGCATCGGTTCAACATCAGAAGCTTTGATATCACCATCAAAGTCGAGCACAAAGACTCTCTTCTTATGCTCTTTTTCTAAATCAACACCTTTTTTGACCTGTTTAGCATTGGCTTTTGCTTCCGCCTTGGCCTTTTTCTTTTCGTCTTTACGCTCTTTTTTAAGCAAGGCTTTATCGACAATCGCTTCCTTAAGAGAATCGGTCATCTCGTCCAATTCCACATTCAGGTGCTTAACCTCAATATGGCCATCTGACTCCCCTTTGTTCTTGGCTCCCAGCTGAACAGCAGCCCCTATCACTACGATAATGGCAATAACGATAGTAACGGCTTTAGCGAGAAACAGGCCATATTCTGCAAAAAATTCCAGCACAGAGTGCTCCTTATCCAATTGTGCTTTAAAAAACTGAATGGATTGTATCAAAAGAGTAAGGCAACAGGGACCAGTTAGTGGGATGAAAATTGAATTCTATGGTCGCAATCAAAATATTTATTTTTTTGTAGCAAAATTTGGAACTTATTCGCCGGTTTCTTATACAAAGAATGCTCAAAAGCCAAGCTCCGGCAGTCACACTTAAGCGGATGATTTTCACCGCTACTTTAAAGAAATAGCAGACCTGCTATGATTAAACCCTGTTATTTTTAAGGATGCATTGCATGAAATCAGTAGTCGAAGTTATGAACAAATTAGTCAGCAAATTTCAAGCAGACGCTGCTGGTGACATGGAAGCGGTTTTCCAGATTAACATCGAAGATGATCAGCCTTATTATGTGAGCATCAGCAATGGAGAATGCGAAGTGTCTGAGGGTGAACATCCTGACCCGGAGGTCACGCTGATCATGGACAGTGAAACCTTCGTCGATATCATTTCCGGTGATCTCGGTGGAACCTTTGCATTTATGAGTGGGCGCCTGCGAGCTGAAGGCGATGTTATCCTGGCGACCCGACTTACCAGTCTGTTTAAACGCTAGTCAATCTAAAGATCAAAAGGTTAAACACCGAATCTTTTAATTCCGTCAGATTTTTAACAGTCACCGTCTTTCGATTCCTGACTTTCCAGCAGCTGACCCAGCTTAATCAGCTATAAGCCTGCTTATGCATTAAGCCGGGTCAGGGGGACAACAGCAAAGTATCAGTCTGAATGACAGCATTCTTAGCAAAAAACAACCAAAACCTTTGAACAAACCTTCCCGATTCCAGCAGTAGAAAATTCTTGACATCACAAAAAACTGTCGCCAATCCAGCAAAAACTGGAAGTTGATATTCACACAACAGCAGCGACAAAACTAATGACAAAAATCAATGGTGTTTTTATCAATATTTTCTAAAATAAACCCTATTGACATTAATATCCTATTGTTTTTTATAGACTTTATGATATTGGTTGTTTTTTGACCAATCTAACATAAAGCCCCAGAATATGGGCTCCTATCCCCGTTACGCATAATTCATTCACAGCATTATCCACAACCTCTGTGGGCAAAATCCTGAACCCCTTATGTTCTGGGAGTTGTCCCTTCTTTAACATAGTTTTATGACAATTAATGATGCGAGGCAACAATAGAAATAAAGCAGAAAATGGCTGTATTTATAGAATTATTTTCAACTAAAGCTGGCCTGCAAATTGCGTTGCTGCTCTGATTTTTACATCGACGATCGCAAGACAATCTGTATCACTTTACCAGTCTTTCAGTTTCACTACAGCCAAACAGAGAACCACTGATCACAGTGTCCATGGAGCTTAAGCGGCTGCTGATTTCCCGAGCAATATTTGTCAACAGGCAAATATAAAGATCTTTGTTGGTCTGGCGAATATGCTCCAAGCTTTCACTGGACAGCCAAAACACAGTTACCGGCTCTATCGCTCTGACAGATGCGCTACGACGATGTGTGTCAATCAACGCCATTTCCCCGATGCTGTCTCCCTCCTGCCTGACCGCCACTCTAACCTGAGCACCACCCGGCACCTGATTGAGTATTTCTACGGCTCCTTGCTGTATCAGAAAAAGCCGATCAGCCAGATCATCCTGCCAGAACAGATAAGCACCATCACCGTAACTCTTAAGATTTAATAACGTGGACAGAAATGCAATGTCCTCGTCGCTCACTCCAGCAAACAAGGCATAGGATTTAAGGCTAAGATGATTGGTCATGATAAGAATTCCTGAGCGTTAGTAGGCCGGTAAATAAATACCAACCATTTTTTTCAGCTCTTGTTTATCTGGTTCTAAAAACGACAGAAGCCCAGGGTGGACCTCGCGGCCCCCCAGGGCTTAAACATCAACGACATGAAGGGGGGATGGCGTTGATGCCTTCTTTTAGTATAGCCTCTTCTGACAAACATGGGATATTTAACTGATCAGGCCACAATCTGAAGCCACAGCTGTTCTTCAATATCGACAAAACTTACTGTTTTTTTGATTCCGGAACGCTGCAATTGATCGTCTGAATAGCCCGTTGTATCCTCGATTACCGCCTACCCAACGGTAGGATAGACAGACAACCAGAGCCCAGGATTCGAGACCCCGTATGAAGACCAAACAAGCAAAAGAACGCCACCAGAACTGTGGTGGTCAAACCTCGGAGCTGATGCCGGTTATCGAGGGGCAGCAGCGTATTCTCTCAGAAGTCACCCCCTTAGCACACACTGAAGCAATAGATGTACAACAAGCACTGGGACGTATTCTGGCCACTGAGGTTATATCCCCCATCAATGTTCCCGCTTACAACAACTCAGCAATGGACGGTTACGCCGTTGCCAGCCAGGACCTCCCGGCAGAGGGTGACGCAAAACTGCGCATTGCAGGAAAGGTACTCGCTGGACATCCATTTGAGGGGGAACTTAAATCCGGCGAATGCGTTGAGATAATGACTGGCGCCCAGGTCCCAGATTCCCTGGATAGCGTCATCATTAAAGAAGTCTGCACAGTTGACTCAGAGCCAAACGATATCAATTACGTTATATTCCCTGCCGGTGCCAAACCCGGCCAAAACCGCCGCCTGGCCGGTGAGGATCTGTCCATTGGATCTGTGGCCGTTGGTCAGGGCACCCGACTCGGAGCAGCAGATCTCGGCCTGATAGCCTCTCTGGGTCAAGCCAGACTGGACGTCCTGCGCAAACCCCGCGTTGCCTATTTTTCCACCGGGGATGAAATCAGAAGCCTGGGAGAATCTCTAAGCCCCGGCCAAATCTACGACAGCAATCGCTACACTATCATAGCGCTATTAGAAGCGATGAACGTAGAAGTACTTGATCTGGGTGTTATTGCGGATCAAAGAGAAGCCGTAGAAGAAGCGTTCTTGCAAGCCAGCAACCAGGCAGACATGATACTCAGCTCCGGTGGAGTTTCTCTGGGCGAGGCTGATTTTGTTAAAGAGACTCTGGACAAGTTAGGCCAGGTCAACTTCTGGCGATTAGCCATCAAACCCGGCCGTCCGTTGGCGTTTGGCAGAGTCCGGGATTCCCTGTTCTTTGGACTACCGGGCAACCCGGTTGCCGCTATGGTCACCTTCTTACAATTCGTCAAACCCGCACTGGCTAAACTAGCCGGGGAGACAGATATCTACCCCCACAGCTTTGAAATCACCTGCGCCGAAAAACTGAAAAAAAGACCCGGTCGAACCGAATATCTCAGGGGCATTTGCAGCACAAACAACAATGGAGAGTTACAGGTAAAAACCACCGGCCATCAGGGCTCCGGCATACTCACCTCCATGAGCCAAGCCAATTGCCTGATCGTGCTGGAACCTGAAAGAGGAAATATTGAGATAGGAGATAAGGTCCGCGTTCAGCCCTTTGATGGACTGATGTGATTTTGTTTAACAAACATATTAGTCAAGTCGGGCCTGACATGAATAACGATTTTGGTATCCCGCATGTATTTCAACATCACAATGCTTACCGATCAGACTGCTGCTGGGAATCCCGTTCAGTCATGAAATCATCAGTCATTTACATCCCGGACAGAAAGTAGCTATCCCAGCTATTTTCTACAGGAATAGAATACAGTCGACCCCAACAACCCAAAATCCATATATAAAACTGATACCGAACTGAGCCGGTGTTTAACTATCGTTTACCTACACTTCAACCGGTGCAGCCATGGCTCAAGCGTAACCGTTCAAGCCATGGCTGACTCTATCAACAACTTCTACTCTCAATGAAAGGTAAAGGATTATGGCACTTTCAGCGTCTTTAAAAATTGTGAACCACACCAGCTATTCCATCAAAATCACCAGCGTAGAGAAGGTCAATGACGACTCCACTTTTGCCGGGATTGATGTGGGCGATGTTATCGCATCGGATGGCTCAGAAACCCTTGCTATGGGTAACTCTTCTGTCTTTATCGCTCCGAAAGGTTGCGGAGCAGATATTGGTTTTGTCATTGGTGATACTAATATGGATCTGGGGGCTATCCGGTTGGATATTCCGGCGGTTGGCGCCCATAGCTTTAGTTATGGCAATGAGAGTGTCGTTAGTTATGATACGACTAATCCCAGCGGCAATAACTATGAAGTCGCTGTCGGCTTGAAGTAAATCTGCCAACGACAACCCGCATGGTATCATCCTGTATCAGGCGGGTTTTGACATATGTCTGTATATAAAACAAAGGCTCCAATGCACAAATTGGATAAGCTCAAAGCCCTATGAAAAAACCTATCTGGATAGTCCTCTCTATTTATCGGAATGATTCGAATCCTCATCTTCCGCCTTATCCTCAATGGCTGAATTAGCCTGCTTTTGTTTTTCTTGCGATGGTTTTTCATGCTGGCTTAAGTTTTCTTCTGTATCCTCTGGCCATCTGTTCATTCTGACTAAACTCAGGAAGAATACATACCCTACATACCCTAGGGTCAGACCCTATTGGTCCTGCGATGGTTTTTCATGCTGGCTTAAGTTTTCTTCTGTATCCTCTGGCCACCTGTTCATTCTGACTAAGCTCAGGAAGAATACATACCCTAGGGTCAGACCCTATTGGTCCACGGTCATAGAGCTTGCTATCAGTCGGGAAACTGATGTTCTTTTCCTGAACGGTGGTATCCACCACGACCCGCTTGAGGCTCGACGGCTGTATCACCTTCAGTTTCAGTCCGGCCTCAATTGTCGCCGTCAGCAACCACTCGCAACCCGCCTCACCGATCCGCTGACGCCAGCGGGTTAAACTGGTGGGGTGGCAGGGAAACTCGTACTGAAAGAACGATTCGCCACAAAAATACTGCCAGTAGGGCGATTCCAACCACTGCTCAACGACCACTTCATCGGACATGTTGTACGCATGCTGGAGATACATCAGACCCGCCACCAAGCGGGTGGGTAAGGCGCTGGCTCCAGCCGTGTCGCAGAAATGCTGTCCCAGTTCACGATCCAGTAAATCCCAATCGATAGTATGGGCCAAACGCACCAGTCGGTGATCTGGGTTGACCAGATCATCTAACCGGCGTCGAAACAAATCATCTTGAGGTAGAGCTTCTGGCTTTCTCGGTTTCATGTGATTCTGCAGACTTTTGGCCGGATACAGCTAAAAACGGCGAGTTTTAGATAGATTAAACTGATATTTTACCTGAATATTCAGAGAGTTAAATATTAATCAGGCTCGACTACTGAGAGTACAGCAATGTAATTTTTTTTATGCTAAAGCACTTTCCTCCGTGTTTCCCCAAACCGCACCTATTCTGGTACTCTGGGGCCAGATCCCATTGGTCTTTTTAGAAAAATATTTTCTATTTTTTTACAAGAACTAAAATCTTTAGAATAAAGTTGAAAATGGTCATTTGGAAAGCCAAAAATGTAAAGGACCACAACAGAGTCTGAACAGCACATATTAACATCAAAGATGAAAACAAAATGTGATTAACCGTCAGTGCAACATAAGGAAAAATGTAGCATGCGAATGCCATGAAAAATATTATTGGTATTTGTACAACCAATTTAATTGATCCCACCCCAATTCGCTGACCTCGCACTACCTGACCAGAATCCTTCATCAAACAAACATATCGATCAGCGTAGAAACCAAGCTCATATAGTGAAGAACAAATATAAGAAATTGAAAAAGAAAAGAGAAGAAAATTATTAATAGAAACAACATTAAATAAAGGCATTTTCTCAACATTTTCTTCAGAAATACTCTCATTAAAAACGCTTACAATAAATTCAACATCAATCCGAAAAAATTCTTCAAAAAAAACAATCACATCTTCGTAAAATCCGAAATACATTGATATAAACAAAGGAGCAAATAATAAACAATAATTGAATGCTATCGCTCCATACCGAAACGTCAATGTATCTATATTTAGCGGACGTTTGTCTAAATCAAGAAAATAAAAAGATAGAAAAAAAAGGAGAACAGAACTTACAGAAACAATTTTTATAGAGGAAATAGCATCAAAAAATAGAAATGTAAAAAAACATAGCAACCAAACAAAAAAAACGGAAGCATTAAGTATTAACGAATTTTTTCTAGTATTTTTTAAAGAATTTAATTCCATTAATAATAAATCTCAATCGCCATAAAGGGATATATTTGAAGAGGAATAATAGGTTACTTTTTGCAAAAGTCCCGGTCCTCAGATTCACTATGACTCGACCGTTCTGTTTGATCATTAGACAATCTGATCAGAACTAATAGTCCTGGCACAGGAACCTGGAACCGTCCATGGAAGAACTTGAGCAAAAGAGACTCGACTAGGCTGTAGTAAATCGGTAGATCGCTTGGTCTTTTGTAAGAAACTGCAAGCATTAGAGGCTAAATCCTTCTATATTCAGCATTGTCCGTAATTAAGCGCTGGCGAATAATAGCAAAAAAATTCTAAAATACAAACGTCTGTTCTATTGGAGGAACTCTCTGTTGGACTATTTTATCCCCCAACCATTCCAGACATAGTACCTTTGAATATCAAACCCAATACTTAAGGCGTAGAGCCTCAACGCGCGCGAATTCACGTAGAATGCTTGTAACCTGTACAAGTTTTTCCCTCAAGCCCCCTGAGCCATATATAAAACTGATACCGAACTGATCCGGTGTTTAACTATCGTTTACCTACACTTCAACCGGTGCAGCCATGGCTCAAGCGTAACCGTTCAAGCCATGGCTGACTCTATCAACAACTTCTACTCTCAATGAAAGGTAAAGGATTATGGCACTTTCAGCGTCTTTAAAAATTGTGAACCACACCAGCTATTCCATCAAAATCACCAGCGTAGAGAAGGTCAATGACGACTCCACTTTTGCCGGGATTGATGTGGGCGATGTTATCGCATCGGATGGCTCAGAAACCCTTGCTATGGGTAACTCTTCTGTCTTTATCGCTCCGAAAGGTTGCGGAGCAGATATTGGTTTTGTCATTGGTGATACTAATATGGATCTGGGGGCTATCCGGTTGGATATTCCGGCGGTTGGCGCTCATAGCTTTAGTTATGGCAATGAGAGTGTCGTTAGTTATGATACGACTAATCCCAGCGGCAATAACTATGAAGTCGCTGTCGGCTTGAAGTAAATCTGCCAACGACAACCCGCATGGTATCATCCTGTATCAGGCGGGTTTTGACATATGCCTGTATATAAAAAAAGGCTCCAATGCAAAAATTGGATAAGCTCAAAGCCCTATGAAAAAACCTATCTGGATAGTCCTCTCTATTTATCGGAATGATTCGAATCCTCATCTTCCGCCTTATCCTCAATGGCTGAATTAGCCTGCTTTTGTTTTTCTTGCAATGGTTTTTCATGCTGGCTTAAGTTTTCTTCTGTATCCTCTGGCCATCTGTTCATTCTGACTAAGCTCAGGAAGAACAGGGTTGCTGCGGTACATAGCACTGCAATTATCAGTAACCACCAAAGACCCAAATTCATTCAGCACTCTCCAACCCAGCTTGCACATTATTGATTTAACAGTCTTAGCTACTGTAAATTTATAAGGATAAACCGACTCGGGTAACAAACACATATCCAGCAAATCCACACCAGGACAACACCAGTAATAACCAAGGTAGGAGCGGTTTAGCTATATTTTTCTCTGCTTCATCGGAGTTTGAGCTGATATTCGTTTCTTGAGATGCAGGTGTTGAAGCATTTTTTTGTCGTTTATTAAGATCCCGAGTTTTTTCTTTTTGTTGTTTCTTATAAATCTCAATTCCTTTTTGAATACCTTGAGCGATTAGCTTAGTTTGTTCCTTTGTCTGCCCTGCCTTTTGCGTACTGCGGGCGACCGCCATGGCTTCGGAGCGAGTTTGCTCGGAGACCCTGTTCTTTTTGTTATACTTGGCCATATAGCCCCTCACTAGATGCTGGCAATACAGAGCGTTAGCCGTTTTTAAGTAACTTGAATGAATAAATATGGATACCCAGCTCTCTACCATCATCACTAAGACCCAGACTTTTTGGAGATGTTGGTTTTTCAATATTAAGGGTGAATTGATTCAAACCTTCACGAACAGCAACGGCTGGTACAGAGATATTCAGCTCTTGCCGACTATCTGGATAGCTGTAACTTACGGTACCGAGAAAGTGATCATTAAGTAATAGCTCAACCTTCTGCTCCGGGTTCTTTTTATTGACATAGGCTTGTGCACCTAATTGCAACTGATAGCCTTGGGCAGCGATATCATCCGAGTCAACCACGAATGCCAATACAGCCTTCTCCCCTTCAGTCCAGGTTCCCGAATCCTCTGGAATACTCCAACCATTCACTTGAAAACCAGCCCCTTTACTATTGGGACTGAATTGCACAGTTCCACCTAACTTGTATCTTGAAGAAATAAAATAGGTACCTGCATCTGTCGTCGAATAACCCAACCGCTGTTTACCTTTTACGATTGCAAACTGCTCAACACCAAAGGGGCTTGGTATTGCCTGGGGCTCAATGATGACATTAAACTCATCAACGATTAACGCCTCCTTATCAGTCGCTAATGCTCGTCCCATAGCGCGGCTTTGATCTTCTCCTTCGATGATAGCCTCTGAGCGGCCTTGTATACCGGCGTAGAGATTAGGAGAGAAATTGGTAAGCCCTTTTTCTGCGTAAAAATTATAGCGCAGCTCCAACTGCTCACCATTATTCAGGGTAGGTAATCGGATGTAGTTCAGCCTAACCTCTTTCTGATACTCACCTTGGCCAATAAAACCTTTATGATCAAGAAATAGTGATGCTCCGTCATTATTACGGTTGACTTCAGGTCTCAATTTTAAGCTGATAGTCACTTTGCTTGACGGTGGGACGTTTATAATCTGACCGCCGGATATCATCGCCATTTGGTTGGGACTAAGGCGGTGGCTTGATTGACTTAGCAGAGCTAACCTGTTCCGCCCCTTCTTCCGGCCTTCGGCGAGTACCTTATCAACATGATAAGCACTTGCTTGTATTCGTTTTTTTACGCTATCACTGTCGGAACCAGCCAGTTCCATTTTGTTATATTTGGCTGAAAATAACTTTCCATTCTGAGTTTCGTATCGAGAACAATTCCCAGCGCTATTGCAACCAACGACCGACCCCTCATGTTCCAGCTGAAACCCCATCACCGAATGAAAGAGCATGCTGCGAGGTTGATCGTAATGCCTGAAAAGACTTCGTCCTATCATCTCACTCCCTTTCTCACTCAATCCAAGATAGTCAAGAATAGAAATACTTAGATCGCTCAGTCCATAAATACCAGAATGTATTCCTGGTTTAATCCCCACTCCCATCATCAGGTTAAGCCCCCAGTTGTTGCCATAGGGTTGACCTTTCACTCCATGGGACTCATCGGAGGTGAAAATGATTAGTGTATCCTTAGGCACCCCCATTTGGTTTAACCGGTCCATAAAGGGCCCAAGTGCCCTGTCTAAATAAGCAACTGCCGCTTGTTTACGATTGACATAGTGTTGTGCCAGTTTGTCAGGAACGGCATATGGATGGTGGGTACCAATGGTCAGCAGCGTCAAAAACCAGGGTTCGGGCTGGGTATCCAGCTGAGTAATTTTATCAACGGCCTGTTCGAAAAATGCCATATCATCAGGTCCCCAACCAAACGGAATATACTGCCGGGAGAACCAGTTCTTACCATTTACATCCTGAAATCCAATTGCAGACATGAATTGATCCTTGGACATAAAGGCCAGATCGGCAGCTTGTAAGTATGATGTCCGATAACCTGTGTCAGCTAGTATTTTCGGTAAACACCGCTTTCGTTGGTGTGTATCCAGTTGCAGATATTCCAACGACTTGGGGGTTGTCAGCGACTGTTTGCTGTAATCACCGCAGAGCATGCTGTAAAGCCCCCGAATGGTCTGCTGACTATGGGTAACAAAGCTTGGTATTATTTGACTGGTCTCAGCTATTCGACTCAGGTTAGGCATCAGATTGCTTCGAGGTAAATCAAAATAGTCCTGAATACTCGTAATATAGGCTCCCGGTATTCCCTCCAGTACCACTAATAATAGGTTAGGCTTGATTTCTGCTCTCGAACGACTCTCCAGAGCTACAACTCGATCAGTATTTATACCGCTGGTTTGATTATTGCTATTGACTTCATTCTCAAAGCCGGAAAAACTCCCGGAGTCTTGCAAGCTGTAGTCAAGGCCGTCTTCAGCCGAGTCCGACATAACATACTGAACAACCGACAAGGCCAATGGGTTGCTCTCCTGCCAGGTGTCCGCATCCAAAGCCAGTGAAAAAGTACCCAACGTTGATCCAGCAAACAGAACGAAAGTATAACGAAAATTAAAATTATGGCCCCAACGAATTCTTAGGAAGGCGACAAGAAAGACAAGAATAAACCCCAAGTATAGAATCGGGAAACTCAGAGAGGCCAACGAACTCGACAAAAAGTCACCATCACCTCCATAGTGAAGATCCATCAGATTGATTGGCTTGTTCAGGGCGATAATACTTTCTAAGTTGGCAAAATGGGCTATTGGCCAAAGCAGCACTATTAGCGCTATCCAACGATTAACCTTGTTAATTAAGATGAATAAAGACAGGCCAAAAACTGCAACCAGAAAATCTGAAGTCAACGCCTGCAACGACACCCCTTCCCCGACCATTCCCAGATAATCAACGGCAAGGTATCTGCTGACAAAATTAAGACTGATGAACAGAAGCAATATGAACAGCGAGTAACCCACAGTAGAGCGCCCTTATCGAAAGGTGATAGTTTTAATATTAATGATATTCGCAAGTCGCAGACACGCCGAGCCAATACATTCACAGAACGTGGGGGATAGTGCTTTCTTTTACCCTGGAAGTCCATTCCACAAAGTCCACTTAACCGTAAAGACATCAAAACCAATATCATAAGAGTTTCTAAACCGGAATTTTCAGCACAGGAGCCCGGTCTTTCCCTATCCGCTCATTAAACCGGCAGACAGGTAGCGGGTGACTGATATAAAAACCCTGCAGATAATCGCAGCCCAAGCCGGTAAGAAAGTCCTGTTGCTGTTCCGTTTCGACGCCTTCAGCGGTGACGCGAAGGTCCAGACTGTGGGCCATGTGAACAATGGCTTCTACCAACCGGCATGCGTTTTTATCTTCAGGACAGTCACGCACGAAACTGCGGTCTATCTTCACGATGTCAACGGGAAACTCTCGCAGATAGCCTAAAGACGAATAGCCGGTACCAAAATCATCCAGCGCAAATCCAACACCCACTGCCTTGGTTTTAGCTATACAGTCCTTGATAGCATCACTATTTTCCATCATTACAGATTCTGTAATTTCAAACACCAGATTAGCGCAATCAACCTCCGCTTGTGCCAGGACTCGTTCTAACCAAAGCGGAAAACCCGGGTGGCGAAACTGCATCCCGGAAATATTAACGGCGAGCGTTAATTGACAATAGCCTTCTTGTTGCCATTTCTTTAGCTGATCGATGGCTTGTTCTATGACCCACTGACCGATTTCGACAATCAGACCACTGTCCTCGGCAATAGCAATAAATTCGTCCGGGTTCACTAGTCCGCAATCAGGATCAAGCCAGCGAATCAAGGTTTCAGCACCGACAATACGCCCATCAGATGCCCTGACTACCGGTTGGTATAGCAACACGAAATTATCTTTCTTAATCGCGGCTCTTAGCTCCTGCTCCATCTGTACCCGATACAGAGCATCAGCCTGCATTTCATTGGAATAAAATTGAAAGCAGTCTTTACCTGCCTGTTTGGCTTTATACATCGCGATATCGGCATTTTTCAATAAGACCAGAAAGCTGTTACCGTCATCAGGAAAAACCGTAAGCCCCATGCTGCCACTGATATTAATCTGATGACTATTCAGGAAAAAGGGCTGTCGCAATACATCAAGCACTTTCCCGGCAATACTGGGTAGAAGCTCCTCATCATTGATTTCATTAAGTACGATAGTGAATTCATCCCCCCCCAGGCGTGCAACCATATCCTGTTTACGGACGGTCATCTGAATACGTCGAGCCACTTCAACAAGAAGCTGATCCCCTACATCATGTCCAAGGGTATCGTTAACCGTTTTAAAGCGATCCAGATCAACGGTCAGCATCGCCAGTTTTAAACCTTTACGACTCGCATGAGCCATTTCCTGATCCATAGAATCTTTAAGCAGGTTTCGATTTGCCAACTCGGTTAGTGCATCATAATTGGCCTGTCGCCAGATTGCCTGTTCCTGATTCTTTTGATTCGATATGTCACTGAACAGGCCGATATACTCGGTTACATTATTATCGTCATCGAACACTGCTGTTATTATCTGCCACTCGGGGAAAACCTCCCCGTTTTTGCGTCGATTGTATATTTCTCCTTCCCATTGACCGGTTTCCTTTAATGATCTCCAGATGCTGTCATAGAATGCAGCGGAATGCCGGTCCGATCGTAAAATCGAAAAAGGTTTCCCGATAACCTCACTTAGGTTGTATCCGGTCATGGACTCAAATGCAGGATTAACCATCGTTATGATGCCATCAACATCGGTAATCATGATCGCTTCAGTAGTTACATCAAATACCGTTGCGGCTTCCCAAAGCCCTCGCTGAGCCCTTTGCCTTGCATCAAACTCATCCAGGAACAGGTTAAAACCTTCAGTTAAATCGGCCACTTCTCCGCTTCCTTCCACCTCAAGTCGCTGCCTACTTGTTCTCTGGGAATCCGGTTGACGAGGGTCTTTTTTCAGCTTTTTAAATGCTTCCGTCACTCGTCTGATTGGCAGCGCTACAGATCGAGACAGATGAAAAGCAATCCAAATCACCAATATCAGCACCAGGACAAAGATAGCGATCAACTGCTCCTCTACTCGACCAACCCCCATCAGCAGTTTCTGCTCAGGAACCATCGAGATCAATTTCCAGCCCTGCTGGGTTGCAGAAATCTGAGTAATATATACGCGGTCGCCGTCACCTCCTGCCTGATACTGAGCATCATCATCGGCCAGCCTGGTGGCCAGATCAGCATCGATGAAGTCACCAATTTTTGTAACATCCGGATGTACGACAAAACGGTTATGTTGGTCAATCAGGAAGATCCCCCTGCCAGAGGAGCCGCTTGTAGTTTTGTTATTCAAATAGTTAGAAAGCGATTCCGGACTGTAATTAATGATCAGCCCTCCAACAACTTTGCGCTCAAGCGTCCGGGGGTTCATTTTGTAGAGCGGTTTGACCGCCGGTAAAACATATTTTTGATCTGAACGAACATTGGTGTTTGCCAGGATACCTGGCCAGTATAGATAGGATTCTTTTTTTTGCGCTTCAGAGAACAATTGCGGCTTGAAATCTCCACTGTCAAAATCAAGTGTATCACCCACCTGATAATGACTGCCCGAAGCATAAACGACCTGAATTGAAATTAATCCTTCAATGTTCAGATAACTATTTAAAACCCGACCTATTTTCTCCTCAGTCACGAGCCGTTGGTAGGTCGTGACTGAAGTCTGATTTGCAGTGACAGATTCAGAGATCTCTTCGATACCAGACAAACTCTCTGCCAGGAATTCAACCTGTTTTAGAATCAAATCGACTTGTTCCCGGCGGCTTGCCAACAATTCAAACTCTTTCACCAGGGCCTTGTGAACCAAGGTTTCAGAGACCGTATCGAGGCTCAGCATACTGGCGACTATCAGCGGTACCCCACCGATCAATGTCAAATAGGCAAAGAATTTAGGGGTCAGGTTTAATCGAGTTAAAAAAAATTCTCTCAAAAACTACTCCTTACACGTGAATTCGAAATCTGTTCCTTAAAGCCGGTTTCAGTTGTAAAAAGTAACGCTAAGCGGTCATTCTAGGAGTCTCCTCCAGGGGATTTCAGAGGCTTGATTGCAGCCCCTGCAGATGCAGTAATCAACTCAGCATCAACATAAGTAATCTCGGGGAGCACCTCCCCGTTAAGCGCACGCAAAGCATATTGAACGCCCAGATAACCTTGAACAGCCGGATTCTGATCCACCGATGCCTGCAGAGTGCCCTGCTCAATGGCCTGTCTCGCCGGTATTAAAGCATCAAATGAAGAAACAAGTACGTCTTCACGACCCGCTTCACGAAGTGCTTCAATGGCGCCCAGAGCCATCATGTCATTCGCTGCGAATATAAGATCAAGCTGTGGGTATCGAAGCAGCCACTGTTCCATGAGGTCATGACCCTCTTCTATTTTCCAATGACCACTGTCGACTGTTAACAAACTGATTTTGGGGTTTTCACGAAATGCCTTTAGCGCTCCTTCAATCCTGTCATCAGAGTTAAGTGCTTCAGGGATTCCGCCCATAATTGCGGCCTGTGCAGGAAACTGAATTTTATCAGCAATATATTTAGCACTGCGGTATGCCGCAGCTTTATTATCAACACTGATAAAGGGTACGGCTGCCAAACCATTTTTTTTGGAAAAAAAGGGGTCCAGTTGGTTGTCAATATTCACCACGACAATCCCAGCCAGCTGAGCCTTACGCAGTACCGGTATCAATTCAACCGAATCCCCAGGCGCAATGACTAGCGCATCAACCTGGTCACGGATAAGATCTTCGACGATACCGATCTGTTGCTGAATAGAGGTTTCGGATGCCGCCATTTTTACGATCAGATCCACTGCAAATTCCCTTTCAGCTCTACGAGCGCCTCTTTCCATTTCCAAAAAAAAGGGGTTGGTCAGAGTTTTCATAACCAGAGCAACTCTGGTTGTTTTCTGAGCTTCTGTAGACGTATTTCCGAGAGGATCGTTCGCTTTTAGGTTTAGATCAAAAGGTGTGCGGTCGCAGCCTGCAATAATGGTTAGCAGGGAAATAAACAAACAAACGCAGGTAGCGCTGATCTGATACAAAGGGCGGTTAGCCGGCGGCTCGTCCATCTTGTCCTTTTTCCTTTAATCCTTATTACGATCGCAACGACTATCGAAAGGTAAGGCTGCATTTTAAACGATGCATCAGGAAGGAAGATTAGCTACCAGAAACTGATTTTTCCAATTTAGGGAGAAGTTTTTGTGATTCAAGATGTGCCTTAGTTAAACGGCCAGAAGGGAGCCAAACAGCCCCGGGGCTCCGTTATTCGCACTGCGACCATAGCAATGCAGTCGACCAAGGATACTCCTGAGTACGTTAGGAACTCTGGTTTCCGAGCCGTTGACTCCCAGACAAACTGATGTTTCCAAAATGCCTGGAGCTCGACTTTTATGATTTGTAAAGTTTGCAGTTCTCTCCTTCCAGGTGATTGATCTCTTTAATCATATCCAGGCCAGATTTGATTTTTTTCATTTCCTGCCGATGCCCTCGTTTAACTTCACGACGGATCTTACCTTCAATAAATCGACGGATTTCTTCTTCCGTCTCAAGAATCAAGCCAGAAATAGACAGGGGTTTACGGGTTTCTTCATCCAAAGCAACCATCGTAAAATAGCTGGTGTTGGTATGCTTTATCGCACCGTTGGTAAAGTCTTCCGAGGTCACCCTGACGCCAATTTCCATAGACGACTTACCGACATAGTTCACTGAAGCAGAAAGCGTTAACAACTCCCCCACTTCAACAGGGTTTAAGAAATCCACCGAATCCACCGAGGCAGTCACGCAATAGCCTTTGGCATGGGAAGCAGCGCAGGTATAGGCAATCTTGTCCAGCAACGAAAGAATAATCCCCCCATGAACCTTGCCACCAAAGTTAGCATAGGAAGGAACCATCAACTCCTTCAGCACCGTGTGAGAATCTTTAACTTTCCTAAAATCTACTGCGCTCATCATTGTCACCCGGTTTCGATTATCATCAGATACAGCAATTATTGTCAGGTAATCACCGTGATCGTGACTATAGACTAAAGTCTACCCAACCTGAATAGGATGAGCCTGTTGAGACAAAAGATATTTAAAGACGATAACCATCGATCCTCAACAGTCCGCCCAGGTCTCGAATCTTTGTCCTACACTATCCTAAGGTAGTATCTTAATAGCAATAGCTTTATCATCAAAACTCTTATTGCCAATATTTTCAATGCCTTAGTGGTATAGTTCACTATATATGGAAGAACAGACAACGGTTACGACAAATCCTGCCATCCCCTGGGTTGTGGCCTTCCTGGCCTGTGCCCTCGCATCTTTGGGTGTTTATTACGCAGATCAGGTAGAGCATCGTCGTTATAAACAAGAGCTGCGCAGTGAAACGCTTGAACAGCTGAGCCATATCAGGGCGGGGATTGAAGGCAAGCTTAACAGTGATCTTCAGTTGTTTGCGGGTTTAGTGGCACAGATATCCTTACATCCGGATATCGCCCCCAGTGAAATTGAGGAAATGATCAAAGCGCTGATGGCTAAACGGGACCTTGTCCGGTCTATTGGTGTATCTGAGGGCTTTATCGTACGTCATGTATTTCCGTTGAAAGGAAATGAAAAGGCTCTTGGACTTAACTATCTGGCTAACGAATCGCAGCGGGAACCTGTTCTGCGAGCGGTCAGCACTCGCCAGAATGTACTCGCGGGTCCCATTACTCTGGTTCAGGGAGGGCAGGCCCTGATCGGTCGACTACCGATATTCTCCGCTGTTGCCATAGAGTCGATGCCCGCTGGCAGTTTTTGGGGAATGGTGAGCATTGTTATTGATATTGATAAGCTGTTTGATCAGGTGGGTCTATCGGCCCCCGATATCAGTATTGACGTGGCGATCCGTGGACGTGACGGTCTTGGTGAGGTGGGTGAAACCTTCTGGGGGGATGGACAGCTTTTTGATGAGGATACGGCGTTCCTGGACCTGTCACTACCGGGCGGTCGCTGGCAAATAGCAGGTGCTCCCAACGAAACAATGCTTCATACCTTTACCAGTTTTCGTAACACTCTTCGAGTCATGGGCTCCATTGTCGTTCTGTTGTTTGGCTTGGCAGCTTTTTTTCTAAGTCGGCAACTCCAGCAACAGTTAATGATCATTGAAGTTCAAGAGCGGTCCAAAGAGCAAATCTGGTACGCCGCAACTCATGATCCCTTAACAGGAATGGCTAACAGACACCTGTTCAATGAAGAGCTGGTGCACTTAATTGCCGTAGCCAGGCGAAATCAAAATGCTCTGGCTGTACTCTTTCTGGATCTTGATGGCTTTAAGGATATCAATGATTCATTCAGCCATCAGATGGGTGACCTTTTTCTCAAGGAGTTCGCCAAAGCATTATCAAGCCAGATACGAGCGTCAGAGCTGGTTGCCCGGCTGGGAGGCGATGAGTTCGCCATCGTCAGTGGAGATTTCGAAGAGGGTGAAGATGCCGCCATTCTCGCTCAACGCATCACTGATTTAGTGAGTAAGCCGATAGCAGTAGGTCAGAACAAATTTCATATAGGTGTCAGTATCGGCATCGCTGTTTATCCTGATGACGGTGAGACTCCCGACGAGTTGCTACATAACGCTGATCTGGCAATGTACCGGTCTAAAGAAAGCCCGCTTAACAACTACACCTTCTTTAAGGAGAAAATGAACCAGGAGGTTCAGGCACAAAAAAACCTGGTCAGTGACATACGTGCAGGACTGGACGGGAATCAGTTCTCACTGGCATACCAGCCAATTATCGATCTCAGTGAATCCAGAGTTATAGGAATTGAGGCGCTCGCCCGCTGGCAGCATCCACAACGCGGAACCGTGTCACCGGGCGTCTTTATTCCCGCCGCTGAAAAATCAGGGCTGATCATCCCCTTTGGTGAATGGGTTTTGAAACAAGCCTGTCACGAAGTTATTGATTCTCTTAAAAACAGGACAGCCCCCGTAGAGTTATCAATCAATCTGTCTCCGATTCAGCTGCACCGTGGAAATCCACAGAACCTGGTAAAGACAACCCTGGAGCGCTATCAGCTATCCCCAGCGGCTCTGGATATCGAGATCACCGAAAGCGCAATTCTGGAAGACGTTGATAAAGCGACCAAAGTTGTCAGAGAGCTGAGAAGACTCGGCGTGTCGGTGACTATTGATGATTTCGGCACCGGTTATTCTTCACTTTCTCACCTTCGTCACCTACCCGTTAACCGGATAAAAATCGATCTCTCTTTCGTTCGAAGAATTGGCCGCGATGCCCACAGTGAAGCCATTATCAAAGCTATCTTATTTTTAAGTAACACACTGAACATTCGCGCTACAGCAGAAGGGGTAGAAACACGAGCGCAACTGGATTTCCTGAAACAACATGGTTGCAGTGAAATCCAGGGATACTATTTTTCCAAACCGCTTACTGATCAGGCAATTCTTCGATATATAAAGGACTTTTCACTCGCAGAGTGCTGTCAGTCATTAGGGAACCGATGAACAGGTCTATTCGGCCCCTATCTGCCAGATTGAAGCGGCAAGAATCCTTAATTCTGACCCCTTAACCCTGGTCATCGGCCTCTAAGAATTACGGCTAAAGTTCCGTAGCCAGGACTTATCACCAAATATTTTTTATTTCATGCATCCATTCCTCCAAACCCAACGTTTCCATAGGTACCTACTGTCAAATTAATAAGTACCGATCTATCCAATAAAGAGAAATACCATGGAAACAACAACCAATAAGCCCCTGTTAACAATTCTGCCGATATTGACTTTAAGCTTGGCGGTAAGCGCCTGTGCTTCCAGCATGTCATCAACTGAAGCGAGAATGCCTGCCAAGTCTGTCGTTACCGCACAAGGAGAAGTCTGGGCCGACAAAAGTGGAAAAACTCTGTACACGTTTGCCAAAGACGAGCAGAACGTCTCTAACTGTTATGGCCCTTGTGCGCAAAAATGGCCCCCTTTTATTGCCGGAGCCTATGCCGAAAAGCAGGGTGACTTTTCAATATTGACCCGCAAAGACGGTGCCCGCCAATGGAGCTATAAAGGAGCGCCTCTGTACAGCTGGATCAAAGATAAAAACCAGGGAGAAACAACCGGGCATGGTGTAAAGAATGTCTGGTTTGTTGCCCGAAGCGACGATGCTCCGGTCAGCGTATTTAATCGGGGAAACACTCAATTGCTGACTGATGCCAGCCAGAAAACGCTCTATATTTTTGACAAAGATAAAAAAGACCAGTCTAACTGCTACGATAAGTGCGCCACTCTTTGGCCACCTCTACAGGCCTCCAGTAACGACCAGGCCAGTGCTCCCTTTGGTATTATTCAGCGTAAAGATGGTAGCCTACAATGGACACTCAACAGCCAGCCGCTTTATACCTGGATTAAGGACAAGCAGCCGGGGGATATCTCAGGAGATGGTGTGAAGGGCGTCTGGCACCTGGCTCGTCATCCATAAAAAGCACGTGCGTTGAAATGATCCAACTCGAAGCTGAATACTACAGTGTAATGTAGCCATCGAAGGTTATCTTTGAGGTTACAGTTTGAACCTGGGTGCCTGGTCGCAGGTTCCCGGTTCCCTTGGGGGGGGCAGCTTGAATGGTATATAACCCATGTAGGATTACAACTTAAGCGCACCACAGTCACCGGTTTGTTCAAGCCGGTGACTTAATACCTGCGAAGGTCCATATAAAAGGGGAAACCTGTGAGGAAACTCGTTTGAGTTCGGAGCAATGGAAACAACAGATAGAATACTGTCTGGCACAAATCAAACTGCGCCACCAGCCTGCGTTTGAAGAACTCTACCAGCTAACCAGTGGCAAGTTATACGGTCTAATCCTCAAAATAGTACCGGATAAGGAGCTGGCAGCCGACGTATTGCAGGAAGCCTATACCAAAATCTGGATGAACAGCGAACGCTATCGCCATGACCTGGGAGGGGGATGGCCATGGATCTGCCAGCTCACCCGCAACTGCGCTATCGATCGAGTGCGTAGTAGCAGCAGGCAACCTGAGCAGGTTGATATTGCAGTAATTGATGAAGAAACAGCAAGTGATGATTTGCTTAGAGAGCTGACGGACGACAGCAGCAATCTCTGGCTACAACATCATGATCTCAGCCGCTGCCTGCAAAAAATTCGCAAGGAACCCCGTAGCGTAATTATCTCGGCATACATTTATGGATTGTCCCACTCTGAACTGGCAATACAGTTGCAAAAACCACTGGGAACACTCAAGTCCTGGATAAGGCGTGGGTTGAAGGAGTTACACCAATGTCTCGAAGCCTAAGATATCTTAAGCCCGAAATTAGAGATCATTTGGCTGCTCAGTATGTGCTGGGAACCCTGTCCAGCAGAACACGCCAGCGATTTGAAAGTCTGCTCCATAATCACCCAGAACTAGAAACTGACGTTTACCGCTGGCAACAGAGAATGAATCCGATCAATGATCATACCAAAGCAGTTAAGCCGCCAGCACATGTATGGCGTAACCTGCAATCGATGCTCAAACCAGCCCCTGCGGAATCCACTTGGAAGCGATTATGGGGTCAGTTGTCTTTGTGGCAGGGCGGCTTTGCTCTGGCAATGATACTAAGCCTGAGTCTTTGGCTCTTGCCTGCCGACAACAAAGTTCAACCCGTCAGTTATCTGGCCGTGATGCAATCGAACCCACCGACGCCAGAGCCACCCATGGTAATCAGCGCCTATCAGGGAGATGCACCAGGCCGCTCTCGTCTTCATATCCAGTGGAATCGACGTATGGCCAGCAGTGATCTCGAAGGCGTCAGCCTGTGGGCAATCAACCGGGACACGGGCAAGCAAACCTCATTGGGTGATCTCAAGCTGGCGCTGGAAACCCGACTGCTGACTAAGCAGGAATGGCTGGCGATCAAAGACAGCTCCGAGCTGGTCGCTGTTGAAGGGGATCTGCCGGATGGACCTGTACGCTTTCGTGGTCCTTGCCTGCAGTTGAGTGAATGGCAACCATCCAACAGGGGATGATTGGCAAATCCGGGAACCTGGTTCGCTGGCAGTGTCCCTAAGTAACTGTCGGTACTCCTGCTCGCTGGCCTGACGTTTTCCATTGTCAACCAGAACCCCCGTTCCCTCAGCAGCAATGCTATCCTGATGTTCTATTTGTAAACGAGGACTGGTAGTACAGCCCAGGATCAGAGCCAGGCTACAACAGAGTATGCTCATCACATGAAATCTTTGCTGTAGTATCACCCTGGCCACAACGATTACCTTCCGGCGATCAGAGCCAAGGGCTTCATTGCAGCGACCCTGTCACCCATCAGCTTTAGTGAAATCAAGATAGGAACCGCCATCAGCGCTCCCATCATGCCCCATAACCAAAACCAGAAGATTACACTGAGAAATACGATAAGGGGATTGAGGGCCAACCTCCGACCCACTATCAGAGGGGTCAGAATTTGACCTTCAATAATAGTTAAAGCCACAAAGATAGAAACCACCACGGTTGGCATAAACAGACCATCAAAGTTCAATAGCGAAGTCATTGCCAGCAACAATGCCGTCACCAGTCCTCCCAGGTAGGGTATAAAATTAAGCAACCCAGCCACTGCCCCCCAGAGCATCGGGTTGGGCATTTCGAGCAGATACAAAACTACAGCGACAACGGCCCCCAACCCTATATTGATCAATGTGATGGTGGACAGGTATTTGGACAACTCCCCCTCCACCACACGAAAAAGTTCCAGAAACTGCCTGCCAGAACGCCTGTCATCCAGCATCATTCCGATCCGGGCTAAAAGAATGGAGCCCCAGGACAGCAGGAAATATAACAGCAGGCTCGCCATCAACGTTCCGGTCACCACCCCTCTGGTATTCGCGTACAGCATATCCTGCAGACTGATTCCCTTGATTTCGACAGTCTGAGTGGCACCGACCGTAGCGATCTGGTCAACCTTGTCGGCGGTCTTACTAACCTCTTCAACAGTTTTCTTGATCGGATATACCTTACGTTCAAGCTGCCGAAGCACTGTCGGCGCTTGCTCAATCCACTCACCTACCGGATTTACCGCACCCGCAATACCATAGCTGAGGGCGCCAAAAAGCGTTAAGACAATAACACCAGCTCCTAATGGACGCGGCAGGTGTAAACGCTCCAGCCGACGTACCAAGGGCGCCAGCAGCAAACTAAGCAATAGTGCCAATGCCACAGGAATAAGCAATTCTTTTACTAACTCCAGGGTATAGATCACTGCCAGCACCAACAGCCCCCAGAGTAACCATGTCTCCCGCCGCCATTTGTTTTCCGTCTTCTTTTCAGCCTTTTGACCCGTTCCACTGAAACCACCGGAGTCAGGTAGCGTCGGATCTTTCCTGGACACATCAAAGGCTTCGATAGGGAGTGGAGATTGGTCGACAGAGACCTTGGAATGGTGATCAGTAGTCATATAGCCCTCGCTTATTTACCCGGAGTCTTTGCCAGATCACAGCAGTCTCAACAACAGAGGTAAATAGCTTATTAGTCGTGTAACAGATCCAGGTTGTCGGCAATCTTTTGACTGCAGGCGGCGACCGTAGACAAAACCCAAAGCGAACCCTGAAATCAATCCTCGAGGTGAAGCCACCGTCTCCTCGACAGCTGTTTGCATTCGCTGTCTTGCCAGCCTCGCCTTGATACTGGCGTATTGAACCTGTACCGCCTGTTGCTTCAGCTGTGATTTACTCAGTTTCATCAGTAGCCGCCTCATGTCTGACATCCAGCCCCAGAGCCTGTCGGGTATTGTCTATCCCGATGGCAGTAAGACAGTGTCGGATAAACCATACCGCTGTAATCAACAGGGCCATGTTGGCCAGCGCCAAAGTTGCCAGTGCTATTGGCCAACTCCACCCCATCTCGATCAAACCCAGCAATATCGCCGCCTCCAACAACCCCCAGACACTGAACAGCGCCAAAGCGGCAATCACAGCCAGCGCCAACGCCCGTCCGAACATCATTCCAGAATAACGAACTTCAAGAGTGAAAAGTTCCAACAACTGAGCAAGCTGACGCTGGGTCGTTACCATCACGTCGACAGCCGTCTCGATCAGTGTCGGGGATTCAGACTCCAGAGCCTTTTCCTCACCCTGGGTCTGTTGAGGCGATGAAGACATGACCTAACGACGCCTTGCAAACATTCCGATCAGCACCCCCAGGGCAACTGATCCACCGACGGCAGTCCAGGGGTTGTCGCGCACCACCTTGGTCAGGCCACTACTCAGCTCCTGAGTCTTAGTCTGTGCATTGGCACTGAGATCATGCAGACTACGCTCAGACTGCTCCGCATGATCCGCAACCTGGTCAATTCGTTCATGCAGTTGATCTGCCACTCTGCGGGACAGGGACTCCTCGCCTCCGGCGCTCTGCTGATTAGCATCCGTTTTCTTACTGGTGGTTGAAGTTGATTTACTCATACCGTCCTCCAAAAATTTATCGCTATCGAAACCGGGTTAATCCCGGTTGTTCGGCCGTCCCTGGCCAGTCGTTTATTGACAATCAAGATTGATCGAAACAGGGCCTGATCGATGATTACGCGCCCTGCAGCTCTGAACTGACCGACTTCACTCCCTTAACACCTTCGGCAATCGAAATCGCCAGTTTACGTTCGAATTCACTATCAACCCGACCTCGTAAAGTGACAACACCCTTTTGAGTAGACACATCGATATCAACACCATCCACGTTACGATTATAGATCAGCATCGATTTAACCTTGGTTGTTATCCAACTGTCACTGACGGTCTGGGCAGCCTCACGAGACTCCTGCGCCACTTTCTCATCAAGACTGGTTTTTTCACCTACGACCTTAAGCTGATTTTTCACTTCCAGAACTTCACCGGTGTTAAGGGCAATTAATTCTGCCAGCTCCGATTCAGCCTCCGACTCAACATCCCCGGACAGGGTTACGACCTTATTACGCGTATCAACATTGATCGCCAACCCTTCGGTACTGGTGTTCCATAACAACTGGGATTTAATCCTTGCGGTCAGATTGGCATCTTCAACTTTTTGCCCGAAGGTCCGCTTAGCTTCTTTACTATCTTTAGCAGACTCCAGGCGCTTGGCTTGCGGGTTAACAATCAGCTCATTGTTGACCTTATGAATACCATCGATACCCAAGGCGAGCTCTTCTGCCAGATGCCGTTCGATATCGCTTTCCACCTCTCCCCGTAACGTTGCCACACCATTTTTTACTTCGGTATCAATATCGAAGGGATTGAGATGTCTATTCAATGTATAGGTTGTTGCCAGTGATGCCTTGCTCCAGACATCGGATGAACGGTCAGCTCCAGAGTCCGCAAGAACTGGTGCTGCTGTCGCAGCCAAAGCAATGGCACAAGCAGCTACAAGAGGCTTAACTGCAAATTTGTTCATAATCCCGTCTCCTAGGCATATTCAGTTCAATTTTGATCTTCGGGGAATCCATATCCCCCTTATATAAAGCCCGTACCGGATACCGTTAACAGGTTATTAATGCTAAGGCTCCGACAAGGTTCTACCTAAACAAAGCAAACAGAATGCCAAAAACAAATTACCTTTAATTATCAACAAGATAAACAAAAATCCAATATTAAACAGCTGACCACCGGGGGATATCCCCCGCACCTTGGGGATATATCACCCTATCCTGATCAACTACCGGTAGTAAGACTTGGTTTCAATCAGCGGGCTGCTGAACGCAACCATAGAAAATGGCAAATCATGAGATTCACCCGGCCCGAAGTCAGGAAAGGTAGAGGACAGCTAAAAAGGAAGAACTCTGGTCAATCAACAGCCCATGGTGGCCAGGCAAACCAAAGTCAGGAATACTCAGATCAAAGACTAAAAGTCCCTGTTATCGACCCAGTTTATACAAAACCTCTTTGAATCAGACACCATCAGGGATATCAATATCATATTTACTGATTCGGTAGCGCAGGGTATCGCGAGTCGTGTTCAACAATCGAGCCGCAGCGGTGACGTTATGGTTACTGCGCTCCAAAGCGGTGACTATAATAAATCGGTCAATATCTTCCATCCCCATACTGCCATCCAGAGGAACCTGGACCGATTCATTCTGCTGCGCCAACGGCTCTGCCGCCCCCTCCGTTGAAACAGTTGCCGGGGCTGAGTGACTCATTGCCTCATGTGGAGAGAGCTGTAACCAGTGCAGTGGAAAGTCACTTCCATCAGCAAACAGAATGCAACGTTCAATAACATTGCGTAGCTCTCTGACATTGCCAGGCCAACTGTGCTGTTTCAGCTTATCCCAGACCGCCGGACTGATATGACTGACTCTTTTTCCAGACTTGGCATTAAACTCGTCCACCAGTTGGGGAACCAGTTCATCAAGATCCTCCAAACGGTCGCGTAGAGCGGGTAATCGCAGCTCAAAAACACACAACCGGTGATAAAGATCTTCACGGAAATCCCCTTCCTTGATTCGATCAACGAGGTCACGGTTGGTAGCGGCAATGACCTGAACATCGACTTTGATTTCACGCTCACCTCCCACCCGCCGAAAGCGCTGCTCTTCCAACGCTTTTAGCAGCTTAGGCTGCAGCTCAACAGGAATTTCACCAATCTCGTCTAAAAACAGCGTACCGCCATCTGCCTGCTCGAACAGTCCACGGCGCTTCCCTTTAGCTCCGGTGAATGCCCCCGCTTCATGGCCAAACAACTCTGACTCCAACAGATCCTTGGGGAGAGCTGAACAATTAACCTCCACCAAGGGCTCCTTACGGCGGGGTCCACTGTGATGCAGGATACGCGCAGCAACCCCTTTGCCCGTTCCCGTTTCCCCGGTGACGATTAATGAAGTGATTGGAGCTTCGGCTAACCGGCTGAGCATATCTCTAACCTGTCTGGCAGCAGCGCTGGAACCCACGTATCTTGCAAGAGGATAACGACGATTCCCTTCTGTGAGCTGATCACTCAACCGTCGTTGTGCGGTAGAGCTGCGAGCCGCACCACTTACCACCAGGTCCAAACGATCAAAATCAACTGGTTTCTCCAGGAAATCGTAGGCCCCCAGGCGTAATGCCCGCACCGAATCCGAAACGCTGCCATAGCCCGTGAGGAATATCCACTCTCCGCCGATATCCCGGTTTCGAGACTCCTCAAGCACATCCATCGAATTGCCATCTGGCAGGTTCATATCAGCCAGCACCACCAACGGAGCCACCCCCTCCTGGTAAAGCGCCTTGCGGGCTGCCGCCAGATCTCGGGCCTGTTCCACTCGCCACCCCTGACGCTTATAGTGACGTTGAAGCTCAGCACTAAGCAGTGCCTCATCTTCAATAATCAATAGAGATTTAGCCATTTCCACCGTCCAGATTCTGGTTACAAGGTAAACTGAGGATCACACAGGCTCCCCCTTCAGGACTGTTACTCAGTGATAACTCTCCTCCGAGATCAGCAGCAAAGCGCCGCACCATCACCAAGCCCAACCCGGTTCCTCCCGCGCGCGAGGACTGGAATGGCTGCACACCGGATTCCAATATGGCATCAGGAAAACCAGGTCCGGTATCTGTTATCCGGATCTCCAGCTTGTCACCAATTTGACGCGCCCCTATCCGTATCTCACCGACAGCTTCACCGATCACCTGCCCTGCGTTCAGTACCAGATTAAGCAGAACCTGCCTAAAACGAGAGCCGGGCAACAGACAACTGAGCCCTTCATCCACTTCAAAATACAGGCGCGTATCCTGATGTAATTGATAGGATGCTAACGACACCAGAGTCTCGATTTCTTCACCAACATCAACCATCACCGCTTTCTCAGGTCGCTGTTTAGCCTGATCAAGCAACTGATTCAGTTGCCGGGTGATACGCTTGGTTTCGTCGGCGATCATATCAACCCGCTCTATGATTTCTTCCTCTACCAGATCATAACGAAGATTGTCCAGCGCCATCTGGATGCTGGTTAACGGGTTTCGCAACTCATGGGCAACACCAGCAGCCATCTCACCAACCGCACCCAGTCGCTCGGCCTGAGCCAAACGGCGCTGTTGCTGCAATAGCATGTAAGTGGCGTCACGCACCTCCTGGGTTAATAGTTGATGACGCTGTTGCTGGACTTTCTCAAGGGTCATCAACCTCTTGGTCATGTAGTTGTATTTTTTGATGATTGGCAGGACGACGGAGTCAGCATCTTCTTCCGACAGCTCGCTGAAATCACGGCGTGCCAGCTGTGACATCTGCTCGGTAAGTTTGTTTAACGGGTCAAGAACTCGGAAGCGAACCATTGCCCATAACAACGCGGAGAAAAGCAATATGCCGAAAGCAATTCCCAAAGCCATGCGAAATTCGCGCTCGGCCTGTACCTGTAGCACAGAAACCATTTCTTTATGGGCGCCTAACTCCTGATTCAAGGCATCGCGCAAGGCATACAAAGCCAGATTGAGTCGAAACCTGCCGGCACCGTCAAATTCACGCAGGTGAGTCAAAGCCGTCGACAGCACATCAGGTGTACCCGTTATCCGATTCGTCTCGACTTTACTTAAGGTCTGGAGCTGCTCGAGAAGGGCACTAAGCTCCTCCGGATTAAGATATTCCGATTCAGACTCCAACAAACTGACCACCTTCTTGCGTACACCCACTTCGGTCAATTCGATTGTCATCAGGTAGTCCAGATGCTGCTGCAGTGGCTCAATACGCTTAACGTAATGCCACGCACTGTAAATCAGCAACCCGAGACTGAAGAGCAGAACAAGCAATATTGCTGCTGAGAAGACCCGCACAGACCGGGTCAGAAGAAACTGAAGTCCACGCATCGGCATCAGATCTTTTATCCCTATTCTATCTGTTACTTTTCCCCCTTCCTCCACAGGATCAGCAGCACTGACTGACAAGGGGCTGTTCAATGAACCAAAGTCTGGCAAAACAGACGCAGGTCGGGTCATCGACACTGCAATTGATCAAGCCTCAGGCTCATTCAACTATCAGTTTTAACAGCGATTATTTCAGAGTTCAAAGATCAATACCACAACAATAAGCGCAGATAACCCTAGGACTCAGGGGGTCGCCGTCTAGGCAACAGTAACAGAACAAGTAACAGGATTAAAAAGATATAGAACAGCAACTCAGCTTCACCGACCCAGGCTCCCGCCAAGCCGGTGAAACCCAAAGCTCCCATACTCATAGCCGCAAAAAAACAGATCAATACCCAGAACATAGTCACACACTTCAAAGTACAGTTTTCGACAAATACGATTTTAACTTTGGCAGTAAAGCCTGTAGTCAACCGACCTTATGGCAAATGCCGAAGCCGGAGGTCAGGGAACCAATGAATAACTCCACTGTGTTCCCTGTGGTCTCCAGAGCCCTGCCTTCAGAGCTTTCAGAAGCCAAATTGACTGTTCGCAGGTTCCTTAGTTAGTCGCATCCTTGATTTCGTCTCCAACTTCCTCCATCTTATCCCCTGCACTTTCCAGCGTATTATCGACCTCCTCACCAGCTTTTTCGAAAGGCCCGTCAGCCTGATCACAGCCAGCCACTGAGGCCAACATCAGGATACCGAAGACTGTACTCAACAATTTGGAAATCGACATAATTCACTCCTCCACAATAAAAGATCCATCCGTTGTTTCCGGACACAACCGGTTCAACAATTGCAACGAACGGGTTCCGACATCATTGAACAAAGCACAAACCAGGCCAAAAAACACAACCAATTGTTTTAAAACAATTTTATGTATCTTCAGTTATTACGATTTGGATAGTCGGGGGCTCTGCCCCACCCGAGCCGGGGGATATAACCCCATTGTTATCAGCGTATCACCGAATCAATACCTACCCATATATTAAAGCTTCGCTATCCCCAGCTGTATCTATCAAAACCTCCGGAATCTCTGGCATCGACCGCTTGCAGGCGAACTCTTAGACGTGGCTTAAACAACGGTCATACAGGTCACGGTAAATATTCTGACTCATTACTTCGGGCGAATTGACCCGTTTCCTGAAACTTTACTCCTTACGAAAAACCGCCTAAAAAACAAATAATTCATTAAACAACAATAAGTTACGAAAAAAATTTAACTTCAGGCACAAATCATGCTTGGTTACTGGCAAAAGCAAACGAACCAAAGGAGAACGTTATGAACTGGGATCAGATCAAAGGTAACTGGAAGCAACTAAAGGGTAAAGCAACAGCAAAATGGGGCCATATTACAGATCAGGAATGGGAGGTTATCGACGGCAACAGAGAAATACTGGTCGGCAAACTCCAGGAGCGCTATGGCAAAAACAAAGAGGAAGCCGAACGTGAAGTAGAGGATTTTATCCGAGGATTATAGGGTTCGATCCGCTAAACCATTACCGAAATCAACCATTACCACGGCAACCGCTGATGACATCAATCCCAGCAAAGGTCGCCGAAGGAGAATTGACATGTTAGGTTGGGCAGCAACATTTCTCATTATTGCAATCGTAGCGGCAGTCTTTGGATTTTCAGGCATTGCAGGCACAGCGGCCAATATCGCCTGGGTTCTTTTTGTGGTCGGCCTGATTATCTCTATAGTGCTGTTTATCGCCGGTCGTCGCCCCCCGCTTTAGCTCTGCATTCAACAACCCTGGGGCGGTATCGCTTCCAATCAAACTTAACCCCTGTCAGGCCCTCACCCTCCGGTGAAGGCCTGAAGAATCAATCAAAGGGAATCAGTCATGGCAATGAGCTTCCTGGATCTGGATTGGCCACTGATCAGCACCCATCTGATTCAGCTGATGATCGCCTACCTGCTGGCACTGCCAATCGCCTGGGACCGGGAAAGGGAAACCCGAAGCTCAGGACTCCGAACGTTCCCACTGGTGGCTGTCGGTAGCTGTGGCTACATACTAACAAGTCTGTCGATCTTCTCGGGAGGAGATTCCGAGAGCCATGCCCGTATACTCTACGGATTAATGACCGGCATCGGCTTCATCGGAGGTGGTGCCATTCTGAAGGAAAAAGGACAGGTAAGCGGTACCGCAACCGCAGCCAGTATCTGGATTACCGGCGCCGTGGGAGCCGCAACAGCCTGGAACAGGTATGAAATTGCCATCTTGCTTAGTCTGATGAACTTTTTCAGCCTGCGCATCGGTCGACAGATCAAAGTCATTTCAGAAGATCCCCCCATCGAAACCAAAAGAATTGTCACCGAAACTCACCCTCTGAGTGAAAAACTCAGCGATCAAACTCCCAGGCAATAGCTGTGATCACCAGCAATCACTTTATCCAGCCTCTTCCGAAACAGACAGCATTGCAAGGAGATTATAGCGATGGAAATAACTAACGGCGGCTGGTTTCTGCTGGTCGGTGCTTTGTTACTGGGTATCGGACTGACAGCACCATCAGTCAAGCGCCTGCCAGTGACCTCAGCCATCATCTACCTGGCGGTGGGTATTGTCGTTGGCCCCACCGTACTGGGGCTGTTCCACTTCAATCCCCTTAAACAATCGGCATTGTTGGAAATACTGACGGAAGTTGCGGTACTTATATCGCTGTTTGCTGCCGGGGTCAAAATGCCGGTTCCGGTGACCTTTGCCCGTTGGCGAACACCTGTGCTGCTCGCTTTTCTGTCAATGACAGTAACCGTAGGACTGGTAGCACTGTTTGCTTACTATCTTCTCGGACTCCCGCTGGGGGCTGCTATCCTGCTGGGAGCCGTAATCGCTCCTACCGACCCCGTGCTTGCAACCGATGTTCAGATCCGCCACCCGGGCGACCATGATCGCCTGCGGTTTACCTTGACTTGCGAAGCAGGCATGAATGACGGCACCGCCTTCCCTTTTGTCACGCTTGGCCTGGGATTACTGGGCCTGCACGAACTGGGCGAGTACGGTCTGCGTTGGGCGCTGGTGGATGTTTTCTGGGCCACCGCCGCAGGTATTGCCATCGGAGTGTCTTCTGGTAGCGGTCTTGCTTATCTGGCTGCCCGACTGCGTAAACGCTACAACCACTCTGCACTGCTGGACGATTTCCTTGGACTGGGGCTGATTGGGGCGGTCTACGGGATAAGCCTGCTACTCAGCGCCTGGGGATTCCTGGCGGTATTCTTCGCCGCTGTAGCATTGCGTCAAACAGAACAACAACTGGCTGGCGCAACCCCGGACCCAAAACAGGAACTGCAATCGGAAACCCTCGGAGACGGCTCAAGCCACGTCAGTGAAGCCTCACTGATATTTAAGGAACATCTGGAGCGATTGTCAGAACTGGTTTTGATCCTACTGATCGGTGGCACCTTGTTTCTCGACTCCTGGAGCTGGCGCGCTCTGGGCTTCGCACTGTTTTTATTCACTGTTGCCCGCCCGATCAGCGTAGCAGTTGGTCTACTGGGCACCCGCACCCCTTTAAGGATACGCGCCATGGCAGGCTGGTTTGGAGTGCGAGGCATCGGCTCGCTATATTATTTGATGTACGCTATTCAGCATGGCTTACCAGAGGACCTGACTCTGGAACTGATCCACCTGACTTTAGTGGTCGTTACGCTGTCAATTCTGGTTCATGGCATCAGCGTTAAGCCGGCCATGAATCGGTTTTGGGGAAAATAATGCTGAAGAATACGTTACTGGCAAAAAACAATAGTTAAGATATGACCATAAAAAACCGTGCAACAAGGCGCGGTTTTTTACGGAACAGATGGAAGATCAATCCTCCATCGCCTCCTCAGGAATTTCACCGTTATGATAAACGTTCTGCACATCATCAAGATCTTCCAGTACGTCGATCAGTCTGAGCAGCTTTTTGCCACCCTCGACATCCAACTCATTAGAGGTTGAAGGAATCATGGAAACTTCAGAGAAAACAGGTGTCAGGCCTGCTTCTTCCAATGACGACTTGACTGCCAGAAAATCCCCCTGAGTCGTAAAGACATCGATAGAGCCATCATCATTGCTGACCACATCATCGGCCCCCGACTCCAGAGCGACCTCCATAATGGCATCTTCATCAACCCCTTCTTCAAAGCTGATCTGCCCTTTTTTGTCAAATAAATAAGCCACTGAACCCGAGGTTCCCAGATTCCCTCCGGCTTTAGTGAACGCCGAACGAACCTGAGATACGGTACGGTTAACATTGTCGGTCATTGTTTCAACTAAAATGGCCGTTCCACCCGGAGCATAACCTTCATAGGTCAGCTCATCATAGTTTTCTCCCTCACCACCACCGGCACCGCGGGCAATCGCCTTCTCAACGGTATCCTTTTTCATGTTGGCGCCAAGAGCTTTATCCACGGCTAATCGCAGACGAGGGTTATCAGCAACCTCACCGCCACCTTCTTTAGCGGCAACTACCAACTCACGAATAATCTTAGTAAAGATTTTACCGCGCTTAGCGTCCTGTGCCGCTTTGCGGTGTTTGATATTGGCCCATTTACTATGACCTGCCATTGGATACTCCCTCTACTTGCGGGTGGAGACCAGACCCCTTTAAAGGGGCCCTTTTTGCGAATATAAATGCAGCCTTATTCTGTCGCCTGGGGCTTGCGAACTTTGATATTCAGCTCCCGCAGCTGTGCATTACTCACATCTCCTGGAGCAGCCGTCATAACACAGGCAGCACTCTGAGTTTTAGGGAACGCAATCACTTCGCGAATGGAAGTCGCACCAGTCATCAACATGACCAATCGATCCAAACCGAAAGCCAGTCCGCCATGAGGCGGAGCACCGAACTTCAGCGCATCCAACAAGAAACCAAACTTCTCACGCTGCTCTTCTTCACTGATATTCAACACTTCAAATACCGTTTGCTGCATAGACTGGTCATGAATACGGATTGATCCACCTCCCAGTTCACAGCCATTAAGAACCATGTCGTAAGCGCGGGACAACGCTGTCTCCGGGCCAGACTTCAACTCGTCAGCAGTGCAGGACGGAGAGGTGAAGGGGTGATGCAAGGCAGTCAGGTTACCTTCACCGGTTTCTTCAAACATTGGGAAATCGACAACCCACAGTGGTGCCCATTCACGTTCAATCAAGTCAAGATCTTCACCAACCTTACAGCGAAGTGCACCCAGAGCCTCAGAAACGATCTTGCCTTTATCGGCACCGAAAAAGACTATATCGCCATTCTTCGCTTCAACTCTTTCCATCAACTGCAAGGAAACATCGTCACCCAGGAACTTAACAATCGGTGATTGCAGACCTTCGACACCTTTTTCCAGCTCGTTAACCTTGATCCAAGCCAGTCCACGGGCACCATAGATACCGACAAACTTAGTGTACTCATCAATCTGCTTACGGGTCAGCACCGCACCGCCGGGAACCTTTAATGCCGTAACCCGACCTTTAGGATCCTTAGCGGGAGCAGCAAATACTTTGAAATCCACTGCCTGCATCAGATCTTTAACTTCAACCAGTTCCAGTGGAATACGTAGGTCAGGTTTATCGCTACCAAACCGCTCCATCGCTTCAGCGTAGGGCATACGAGGAAATTCGCCCAACTCTACATTTAACTGGCTACTGAACAGCCCGCGAATCATCCCTTCAGTAAGCCCCATGATCTGCTCTTCATCCAGGAAACTGGTTTCGATATCGATCTGGGTAAATTCAGGTTGACGGTCGGCACGCAAATCCTCATCACGGAAGCACTTGGCGATCTGGTAATAACGATCCATTCCGGACACCATCAGCAGTTGCTTGAACAACTGAGGGGATTGTGGGAGAGCAAAGAAACTGCCTTCATGGGTACGACTGGGAACCAGATAATCCCGAGCCCCTTCTGGCGTGGCGCGAGTCAGGATAGGAGTTTCAATATCCAGAAAGCCATTATCATCCAGATAATTGCGAATATAGTTGGTAATCTTGGAACGGAACCGAAGTTTGTTCAGCATCTCTGGTCGACGCAAATCAACGTAACGGTATTTCAGCCGCACATCCTCACCTACAGACTGGTGCTCGTCCAACTGAAAGGGAGGTGTGTCGGCTTTGTTAAGAATGACCAGCTCTTTGCCCAGTACCTCAATTTTACCTGTGGTCATTTCAGGATTTTCAGTTCCTTGCGGACGCGAGCGTACCAGACCTGTAATCTGGATGACGTATTCATTACGAACACTATCGGCCAGTGCAAAGCACTCTTCTGTATCCGGATCAACGACGACCTGGGCAATACCGTCCCGATCCCGAAGATCCAGGAAGATAACTCCTCCGTGATCCCGGCGGCGATGAACCCAACCACATAGTGTTACAGTTTCACCGATCTGCTCTTCATTCAAAACGCCGCAATAATGGCTGCGCATAATCTATTCCTGTTTCTTAAAATCTTAAGCTGAAATCCCCGACAGGGGAGCGTGCATAAACTTTCACGATCAAACTGAGTAACGACTTGTTTTACTGGCGAGTCTATTATCCTACTAACCATTCTTATCAAGCATTCCAGGCGGGCAACCAGCGCTCACCCGGTCAGTCATCATTAGGCAGGCTGCATACATTAGTCCGCAGCGCCCTCTAATCCGTAGCGCTCTCTAACCCCAGAGTATTCGCCAATCGGTTATATACACCAACGATCAGACAATCTACGGGGTAGAAATTCATACGGATTTGGATGCCTTAGCGCTGTCACTGGAAGAGGATGCGTTGTCGCCTGCCAGGTTTTTCTTAGCGCCTGTTTTAAAATCGGTTTCATACCAGCCGGAGCCAGACAAACGAAAGCCCGCCGCCGAAACCATTTTATTCAACGCGGGCTTTTCACAAGCAGGACAATCCGTCAATTTGTCATCGCTGATCTTTTGCAGCACTTCCATCTGATGACCACAGTCATCACATTGATACTCATAGATGGGCATAACTTCTACCGGTTGCTAGTGAACATACAAAACCGGCGATTATACCCCTAGAGCATCACCTAAAACCACTATAGGCAATAATACTGCAAAAAAATATTTGGCTATTCAAACCATCCTTTGCCGTTCCCGCCAACCGGCTGCAACAGAGGTTGAGCCGTCATAATCTTACCCATAACATGATTCTACCGATACCTCGCCTACAGGGGCTCAAATTTAACGCGATCGACAAGTAATGAAACAACTCGTTGAGAAATCTCCGCAAGTTCATCGTCTGTATAAGCCCTGCTGGGAATTTTACCCCATACCGGGCTGGGCCAGGCGGCATCCTGCTTAAACCGAACCACATGATGAAGATGTAATTGATGGACGACATTCCCCAGAGCGGCTACGTTCATTTTATCTGCTGAAAATATATCGACCAGATTTAAAGACAAGGTGCTTGATTCTTTAATCAGCTCCAACTGATCGGCATCAGTCAGATGATAAATTTCCGACACATCGGCACGTCGCGGTACCAGAATAAACCATGGATAGTTGGCATCGTTCATCAACAGCAGATCACAAAGAGGAAAACTACCCAGCTTCAGGGTGTCCCGTTCTAACTGCGGATCCAGACTGTAGGAATGCAGCTCTGGATCAAGTTCGTGAGCTTGATCATAAACCAGTTCCAAATCATCCATACTTGTTACCTCAGTGTTAACTTCCCGGAATATAGATATGTAAAGCAAATCCACGTGTATTTAGGAATAAGCCCTACCAGTCAGTATATACCAGTGGAGCGCCTGATCAGCTATCAATACAACCATCAATAAGGAGGGAGTATCCGTCGGAAACCATGAAGCAGCACGACTAACGCAAATAGCAGATTACGGGCAACAAGTAGCGGCCAGGCGATCTTTGGTGGACTTTGCGGTTTCCCTTCATTTAATTGCCGGGACAGAGTAGCCGCTAACTTTTCGATCCACTGATTGCTTTGAGGCCAGTCGACAACACCGTTAAGCCAGCGCTCGGGAATCGCTCCTTTGCCCTCACGTGCACCGATAATACTACCGAGAATAGCAGCAGTAGTGTCCGTATCCCCCCCTGCTCCAATAATTTCCTGCAAAGCAGCCTGATAGTTATTGGGATATCGCAGCCAGACCTGTATTACACAGGGTACCGTATGCTCAACAAAACCCGTTATCCCCCGATGACAACCGAGCCTCAAAGCAAGATTTGAAACCCGCTCCTTTGATCGCGCTGAATCGACCGCATCTTCAATCAGTCCGATAAAATAGTATGAGTCCTTACCATCCAGAACATGTCGCAGCTGACTCAACAATAAATGCCCACTAACCTCTGACTCATTGGCACTGATATAGGCAGCAACCGCCACCGTCAACGCCCCCTGATAGGCCCGTTCATTACGATGAGTAATTCTGGTGGAACGACGGACATATTCACGCAGTTTGTTTCGATCTCGCCCAAAAACAACGCCTAAGAGTGCACTTCTGATAACTGCACCATTACCGGCGGAATCAACACCGCTATGTGATGTCGAAACCCCCAGGCAAAGCTTAATACATGCCTGAAATGTCGCTGCCCCACCTCCCACCGAGAAACAAAGCAGCCAACGCCGTAACCCCCGTGCTAATTGCTGCTCAAAATTCTTAGCATCACTACCAGAGCGGATGAGTGCCTCAGCCACAAGACAGGCATGTTCGGTATCATCCGAAATCATGCCACGACCGAAGAGCATCCGGTGCCGATCAGGCGCTCCAAAAAATCGTTGAGCCCGCGCTGGAGAAAGTCCTTCACGGGGCAAGCCTAAAGCATCTCCTACTGCGCCTCCCAATAAACAACCGACAATAGCACTACGCTCCAATCTGGAATCAGCCATCTACTCCTCCTAAGTTCCACTCAAAGCGTTCGGGCCATCCTGCATGATCCTCCCGTACGAAATTAATCTGAATTAGGACTATTTCATACCCAAAATAATTCCAATTTCCAAGAACACTCTTTAAGTGACTCTCTAGCTACCCTTTAATAACCTATCTATCGACCTGTAGCATTTGCCATCGGCTTACGTTTATAAGCCTTCCTGTATTGCTTTGATGTCTACTTGCCGTCTTCAGGATATTTCCTCCTAAGCAGTTCATGATCTATATGACAGCCTCCAGCTTATTTTGTCTTAACCAACCTTAACTTGCAGCTTAACCCTGGATATGGCGTTTACTGATTCGGTAGCGCTGACAGCCAATCACAGTTGATTTAGCACAAGTACAAATATAAGACATTAGGAATATTATATATTACACCTAGTCATTCAGATTGGTGAGTGATGTTGTTTCACACTACATATCAGGAGGTTAAATCACTCCAGAAGAGCAGATATTCAAGTACTGATTTAGTGAATTTGACCTAAATCAAAGGGTGGGCAAAAGCCAAGCGTATACTGGCCGTAAGGCTGCTTTAGCTTAGGCCCTGTTTTTTATATGCCAGTATTGAGTACCCACGAATGGCCGTTTTTTTCTCTCGAAAACTGTTCTCGACTATCACCCTGTTACCCTTATTAATAGTCGTACTTTTGTCAACGACGCTGGTCCCTTCAACAACTTGGGCCGTTGTTAATGTCAGCGCCACTAAAGAAGCACTCCCGATAATCAAAGCTGCTTTTCCTGACGCGACGATTGGCAAGAAAGTCCCCGTTGGAGATGACAGCCTCCCGGTCCGAACCATAACCAAAGGCGAAGAGATTATCGCCTACGCTTTCGAAACCAATGATATCGTCGATATCCCTGCCTACTCAGGCGCTCCTATCAATATGATTGTGATGATGAAGCCCAGCGGCGAGTTTGTTCATTCCGCAGTATTGGAGCATCACGAGCCCATCCTGCTGGTGGGTATACCCGAGCACAAACTGTTCGACTTTGTTGATCAGTACGATGCCATGAAGGTCACCGACAGGGTTCGAGTCGGAGCATCCAATTCGACCGAAGGCGTGATCAGCGTCGACGCCGTTTCCGGAGCCACCGTAACGGTAATGGTGGTTAATGAAACCATAATGCGAGCAGCCAAGAAAGTGGGCATCGCCCTTGCCCTTCCAGGCCTGACTGCCGATGTCATCGTGCCGCCATCCACCATTAAACAGGAAGTATTCAGCGAGGCCAGCTGGGAAACCCTGACCGGTGACGGCTCGATACGTAAACTGGTGCTTAACCGTGGCCAGATAGACAAGGCCTTTGTCGGCACCGACGCAGAAGAGGTTGACATGGCTTCCGCTGAAAAAAAGGAAGACCTGTTTATTGAGCTGTACTACGCTCCGCTGAATATCCCTACCATTGGTCGTAACCTGCTCGGTGAAGAACAGTATGCCTGGCTGCAAAGTGAGCTACAGGAGGGCGATCACGCAATCGCTGTATTCGGCAACGGTCGATACTCCTTCAAGGGCAATGGCTTTGTTCGCGGCGGAATATTCGATCGAACTCAGGTACAACAGAACGGCAAGGTTATCAGCTTTCATGACACCGACTATTACCGCTTCCAGGATTTCCTGATCGACGGGTATCCAGGTTTTAAAGAAACCGCCATCTTTATTATCCGTAATCAATACGAATTTGATCACGGAACTCCCTGGCAGCTTGAACTGTTGGTTCGTCGTCAGGTCGGCGCACTGGACAGCGTTTTCACCAGTTTTTATGGTGACTACCTGACCCTGGATAAGTATATCGATCGCCCGGTCATGCCGGTGATCGAAGAAGCAGAACCTGAGCCTTTGTGGGTTTCAATCTGGCGCGAAAAGACCTTCCAGATTACTGTGCTGACGATCAGCCTGGTGTTGCTGACAGTCATCATCTTTATGCAGGATTACCTGGTACGCTTTCCCCGCATGCTTAATAATCTGCGTCATGTGTTCCTGGCTTACACGGTCATATTTATTGGTTGGTACACCCTCGGTCAACTGTCTGTTGTCAACGTTTTCACCTTTACTCATGCACTGATGGGGGACTTCCACTGGGGGCTGTTTTTGCTTGATCCAATCATTTTCATTCTCTGGGGCTATGTAGCAATGTCCATGCTGCTCTGGGGACGGGGAATTTTCTGTGGCTGGCTGTGTCCGTTCGGTGCCCTGCAGGAATTGATCAATGTCGTCGCCCGTAAGCTGAAAATCAAACAGCTGGAACCTTCTTTCGCTGTTCATGAGCGCCTCTGGGCAGTCAAATACATCATTCTTCTGGCATTGTTTGCCGTGTCTCTGGAATCTATCAGCGAAGCGGAAAAATATGCCGAAGTCGAACCCTTTAAAACCACTATCATGCTGAAATTCCAGCGTGAATGGGGTTATGTGCTCTACGCCGGCATTCTGTTGTTCGTGTCGCTCTTCACTCGTAAAGTTTATTGCCGCTACCTGTGTCCGCTGGGCGCCGCACTGGCAATTCCGTCTAAACTGCGTCTGTTCGATTGGCTTAAGCGTCGCAAGGAATGTGGCCAGCCCTGCAAAATCTGCGCTAATGAATGCGAGATTCAGGCAATTCATCCAGACGGGACGATAAACGCCAATGAATGCCATCACTGCCTGGACTGCCAGATGAGTTATCACAACGACAACAAGTGTCCGCCGCTGGTACAGAAAAAACGTAAAAAAGCAAAGATGGCGAAGAACCAGATTCCGGCTGTCGAGATTGCAACACCTTCCGCATAAACAGAAAAATGAGTGCTTTTACACTGATAAGAGCGCAATTGATAGAAAAGGAGTATTCAGATGATTGATCCAAAAAAATAACCCTGTCTGCTGGTCCTTATCGGGACTCAGACAGGGAAGCGATATCAGCAGGATACGACTTACAGAACCTGCAGTTGTTTCAGTAGATGGCACCGACAGTACAGACCAATAGTCACAGGGTCGCCATAGATGCAGTAAGCAAAGATGCGTTATTCCCTTAAAAGAGATGGAGAAATAAATAATGATTGATCCAAAGGACAAAAACCTGCCTGCAATCGACGTCGAAGATGATCAGGCAAGCGATCATGTCAAACTTAGCCGTCGCCTGTTCCTGGGCGGATCTGCAGCACTGGTTGGCGCAGCAGGCACCGGTATCGGCGCTTCACTAATGTCAGCTCCTGCGATGGCTTCCGGCGATTCCAAGGCCAGCGTCGCACCTGGAGAGCTTGACGAATATTATGGTTTCTGGAGTGGCGGTCACTCCGGTGAGGTTCGAATCCTCGGTATCCCATCCATGCGTGAATTGATGCGCATCCCGGTATTCAACCTTGACTGTGCCACAGGCTGGGGTCTGACCAATGAATCCAAAGAAATACTGGGCGGCGGTGGTGGCGACAGCTCCATGCTGGTCGGTGATTGCCACCACCCGCATATGAGTATGACTGACGGTCACTACGACGGTAAGTACGTCTTTATCAACGATAAAGGCAATAGCCGTGTTGCACGTATTCGCTGCGACATTATGAAAACAGACAAGATCGTTACCGTTCCTAACGTACAGGCGATCCACGGTCTGCGGGTACAGAAAGTACCACACACCAAATACGTATACGCCAACGCCGAATTCCGTATCCCACACCCGAATGACGGCAGCCTGGCCAGCATGAACGATGTTGAAGCTTATTACACTATGTTCAACGGCATCAACGCTGAGACCATGGAAGTGGATTGGCAGGTTATCGTTGACGGTAACCTCGACAATACCGACTGTGATTACTCCGGTAAGTACGCCTTCTCTACCTGCTACAACTCTGAGAACGCTGTTGATCTGGCCGGTACCATGCGTAACGAGCGTGACCACCTGGTTATCTTTAACATCGAGCGTATAGAAGCTGCGGTTAAAGCGGGTGACTTTATCACCCTACCCGGTTCCAACGTACCCGTCTTGAATGGTCGCAAAGGTTCTCAGCTGACTCGCTACGTACCTGTACCTAAGAGCCCGCACGGTATTAACACGGCACCTGATGGTCGCTACGCAGTTGCCAACGGTAAGCTATCTCCTACCGTTACTGTATTTGACACCCACACGTTCAATGATCTGTTCGATGATAAAATCAAGCCTCGCGACACTGTTGTTGCCGAGCCGGAACTGGGTCTGGGACCCTTGCACACAGCCTTCGACGGCCGTGGCAACGCCTACACCACCGTATTTATCGACAGTCAGTTGGTTAAATGGGATATCGCTAAAGCGATTGAAGCCTACCAGGGCAAAAAAGTTAATTACATTCAGCAGAAGCTGGACGTTCAGTACCAGCCTGGTCACAACCACACTACCATGGGTGAAACCCGTGATGCCGATGGTAAATGGTTGATCTCTTTGTGCAAGTTCTCCAAAGACCGCTTCCTGCCATGTGGTCCGCTACATGCAGAAAACGATCAGCTGATCGACATCTCCGGTGACGAAATGAAGCTGGTTCACGATGGTCCGACTTACGCAGAGCCGCATGACTGCATGATCGTGCACCGCAGCAAGGTTAAGCCTTCCAAGCTGTGGAAGCGTGATGACCCATTCTTCGCCACCACGGTTGCGATGGCTAAGGCTGACGGCGTTACTCTTGAAAAAGACAACAAAGTTATCCGCGACGGCAATAAGGTTCGCGTCTATATGACCTCTGTTGCACCGAACTATGGCATGAACGAGTTCTCCGTCAAACTGGGTGATGAAGTCACAGTGATAGTCACCAACCTCGATAGGATCGAGGACGTAACCCACGGTTTCTGTATGGTCAACCATGGCGTGCAGATGGAAATCAGCCCACAGGCGACTGCCTCTGTTACCTTCACGGCCAACAAGCCAGGAGTTCAGTGGTACTACTGTAACTGGTTCTGTCACGCCCTGCACATGGAAATGCGCGGACGCATGCTGGTAGAAGCATAAGTCAAACTCCCCGGCGAGCTGCTTCAGGCATACTCCTGAAGCTCTCAAGTTCCTGCCTGCTGGCAGGAACTTTCGGGGCTATTTCGGCTCTGTGGTAAGGGGCCCTCCTTCAAAGTTCTGGTCTCTTGATCAAAGCTAAGAACGTCCCTCTTTTTCAGTGATACCATACTGCTAAATATCAATTTTTGATGGATATCCGGCTATGAAACGGCAAGTATTATTTGTCGGTCTTATGCTGGGTTGGGCAGGCATTAACTTAACAGCAATGGCTGCTCAACTCATTGTGACTCCGGACCAGCACCTGCAAGAGGTGCTGAACGAAGCTGCGGAAGGCGATCAGATTCTGGTCACTCCCGGTCTTTACAAAGGTAATTTTATTATCGACAAGCCACTGACGCTTAGCGGTCAGCCAGGCACTATCATCGATGGCCAGGGATTGGGCAATGCCATCACCCTGAAGGCCGAAGGTATTACAGTCAGTGATCTCAGAATTCAGAACTGGGGTGATAACCTCACTGACCTGAACGCTGGTGTTTTCGTTGCAAAAAAAGCCACCGGCGCAATCATCAGTAATAACAGTTTTTACGGTATTACGTCTGGAATCTGGGTCGACTCAACCCAGGATATTCAAGTATTGGACAATAAAATTGAGGGCGATCTCACTATCCGCTCTCAGGACCGTGGTAATGGCATTCATCTGTTTAACGTCGGTGGTGCACGGGTCAAAAATAACGAAGTCTGGCACACCCGTGACGGTATCTATATCGATACCAGCAACGGCAACGAACTGAATGGAAATTTCCTCCACGATTTGCGCTACGGCGTGCACTACATGTATTCCTACACCAACCAGGTGATTAACAACCACACACTCAACACCCGCACCGGTTATGCATTAATGCAGTCAAAATTTCTTACCGTGGTGAACAATCGCTCCGAGAACGATCAGAATTACGGCATTCTGATGAACTTCATCACCAACTCCACCATTGATAACAATCATATTATTGGTGTACAGACCGGACGAAACCCTCACTTGGTTGAAAACTCAAATAAGATTTCCGGCGCAGAAGGCAAAGCCCTGTTTATGTATAACTCGGTGTTTAACAACATCATCAATAACCAGTTCAATGAAAGTGATCTGGGCATCCACCTGACGGCGGGGTCAGAAGACAACGTGATCTCTGGCAATACCTTTATCAGTAACAAAGAACAGGTTAAATATGTTTCCAATCGAAAACAGGATTGGTCAGCAAACGGTCGCGGTAATTACTGGAGTGACTACCTGGGATGGGACATGAATGACGACGGTGTCGGAGATACCCAGTACGAGCCCAATGACGGTGTTGATAAGCTGCTATGGAAATACCCGGCGGTCAAAGTTCTGCTTAACAGCCCGGCAGTCGAAACCCTGCGATGGGTGCAACGCCAGTTCCCGGTATTCAAGTCACCGGGGGTATATGACTCCGCCCCTTTAATGAACTCCCCTTTTGCAAACCCGGAAGCCTCCACCGCAGCCTCTGCGAACAGCAACCGGCCGGAGGCACTGACACAGCGATGAATATTGTAGAACTTGATAACGTCGAAAAACGCTACGAAGGCGTTCATGCCCTTAAAAATCTGAATCTGGCACTGCAGCAAGGCGAAATTCTTGGTCTTTTCGGCCACAACGGCGCAGGCAAAACCACAACGATCAAATTGATTCTCGGCCTGATTGAAGCAAGTAAGGGCAAAGTACGCGTCTTCGGTGAAGACCCAACCCGGTCAGAGGCCCGCAATCAGCGTCGCAAGCTGGGTTTTTTGCAGGAAAACGTCAGCTTTTACGATCAACTGACCGGACTGGAAGTACTGAATTACTTTGCCCGCTTGAAAGGCGTCTCTAAAAAACAGAGCCTGGCATTACTCGATCAGGTCGGTTTACGCCACGCCGAAAAACGCCGGGTCAAAACTTACTCCAAAGGTATGCGTCAACGCCTGGGTCTGGCCCAGGCGTTACTTGGTGAACCGAAACTGCTGCTACTTGATGAGCCAACTGTCGGTCTTGACCCCATCGCCACCCAGGATTTCTACCAGCGGTTGGAACAGCTTAAGGAAAGGGGCTGCACAATTATTCTCTGCTCCCATGTTTTACCGGGAGTCGAAAAATATATCGACCGCGCCTTGATCATGGGTCAGGGAAACTTGCTGGCTCAGGGGAACCTGAACGACCTTCGCCGCGAAGCAAACCTCCCGGTAACAATGAAGCTCGAAGGCAATATTCAACTACCGGAAAAGCTACAGAGTGCTCAGGTCACAACCAGCGAAGGGCTTCAGCTACAAGTCCCTATCCAGGAAAAGATGCAGGTACTACAAAGTGTTATGGCTATATCAGGGTTGGAAAACCTTGATCTTCACCTGCCAACACTTGAAGACCTTTACACTCACTTTACCGGAACCATGCAAATAGAGGCAGAACGCTCATGAACGCCATTTTTACTGTTGCCGGGAAAGAGTTTAGAGACGGTTTACGTAATCGCTGGATCGGCGCCATCACAATTATTTTTGCCATTCTGGCTATCGGCCTTGCCTATTTCGGTGCGGCGGCAGCGGGTCGGGTTGGCTTTACTTCTCTTTCTACAACAATTGTCAGCCTCGCCAGCCTGGCTGTTTTTATCATTCCGCTGATCGCATTGATGTTGGCTTATGACGGCGTGGTCGGAGAGGACGAAAACGGCACCCTGTTGCTACTGATGACCTACCCTCTTTCCCGCTGGCAGCTATTGCTGGGGAAAATGGTCGGTCATGGCGCCATCATGGCCTTCTCTACTGTAGTCGGATTTGGGTCTTCAGCACTCATTATGGGTATTTTTTCCGCCTCTACCGATTGGGGAGAACTGAGTGCAGCGTTCGGCATATTTATCGTCTCGGCAGTACTGCTCGGCTGGGTGTTTATTGCCTTCGCCTACATCATCAGTTCGACGGCAGCAGAAAAATCCAAAGCGGCAGGTATGGCCCTGATCGTTTGGTTTTTGTTTGTGCTGGTTTTCGATCTGGGGCTGCTGGGGCTGCTGGTCGGTACTCAGGGCGATGTAGATACTCAAGTATTCCCCTATCTGCTGCTGTTAAATCCAACAGATATTTTTCGATTGGTGAATATCAGCTATTTTGCCAGCGAACAGATCACCGGTCTCATGGCTATTGCCAAGCATGTTCAATTCTCCACCAGCACTTTGTTACTCAGCCTGCTGGCCTGGTTAGTTGCTCCCATGGCTATATCAATGATGATTTTTAACCGGAGGAGCCTATGAGCCTGTTTATCAACACAGCACAAACAATCAACGCTGCCCGGACAGCCCCAAAAATGATTCGCACTGCCGGCCTCATTATCTGTGTGTTACTCAGCCTGATAGTGACAGGCTGTAATGAAGATACTCCCGAAACCCTGGCGGCTCAGCAAGCGATTGCAATCGAAACCGGAGAAGAATGTCATCTGTGTGGAATGATAATCACCAACTTTCCCGGTCCAAAAGGACAACTCTACGAGCGCGGACAGGAGCAAAACAAACGCTTCTGCTCGACCCGGGATATGTTCGCCTACCTGCTGGACCCGGAGCACCAACACAATATCCAGCAAGCGTTTGTTCACAACATGGCTGTCAGCCCCTGGGACCACCCGGATGAAGAAACCTATATTGATGCCCGTCAGGCCTGGTATGTCGTAGGTAGCAGCTTAAAGGGAGCCATGGGTCCCACATTAGCCAGTTTTGCCGATCAACCATCGGCACAAAAATTTGCAGAGCTTAATGGTGGCAAGCTATATCAGTTCAGCGATTTGAATCTGGAGTTAATTTCTTCCATGGGATTTTAGGTAGCCACTGTAAGGCTCGGTAACAGGTTTATTCTATTAAAAGTTTTGATCAATCAGAAAGGATATAAACAGTGAAAAAATCATTGAAGACTATTGGTCTGACACTAATGATTACAGGATTTATCGGTAGCGGAAATATTTATGCGGATGGCCATAAAACGGGGCATTCCGGGCACAAAATGGCATCGGGAGAGATGGACGCCATGCCGGTCCCGGCAACAGGTGTTATTAAGGAAGTTGTTAGTTCGGCCAACAAAATCAAAGTTCAGCATGAACCGATTGAAGCTTGGAAAATGGGTGCAATGCAAATGACATTTGAACTGGCACCGGGTCTTGATATCAATTCACTGGAAGCAGGCCAGAAAATTCACTTTATGGTGAAAAGCCCAAGCACCGGCAAGTATGTAATCACCGAAATCATGAGAAACTAGAACGGTAATGAATCTGGATGATACTCGCTGTAAAGCGGTATCATCCGGGTATTTCTACAACAAACTGCGAAGGGGTTACTGACCGCCGCAACTACCGCAGCAACCTGTAGATTTTTTCTTTGCTTCTTCCTTGGCCTGATCACTGCTTTTACTTTTCAGCTCAACAAACTGGTCTTCCTGCTGTGCGTTCTGAGTGTTTGCCGCTTCAGTTTTGTTTTTTCCTTTCTTCAAAAAATCTAGCATCTCTATCTCCAGCTAACAGTTACAAATAACCCCGGACCGTGAACTTTTTTCTAAAACAGTGTAAAACTGCAGTTTAAAGTCCGACTAAACAACTCGGGCAAATCTAACTGATTATTCTCGGGATCGGCATGACTTATGACAATTCCGGCCTAAAAGTATTGATTGCAATCCAATGGCGCCCTCTATGTCACACAGCAAGATTCACACTACGATTGATTCCATTGGCAATCAGCGCTGGGAGCAGCTATGCGGAACAAAGGACTGCTTCCTCAACTATGATTACCTTGCAGCGCTGGAATCCAGTGGCTGTGTTGGAAATAACACCAATTGGCACCCTCACCACTTAGTGCTCTCAGAACAAAACGAGCCCGTTGCAGCTATGCCCATGTATCTGAAAAACGATTCTTACGGTGAGTTCGTTTTTGATTGGGGTTGGGCTCAGGCAGCTCAAAGTGCAGGAATTCCCTATTACCCGAAGCTGGTTTCATCTATTCCCTATACTCCGGTAACAGGTCCGCGAATGACCTCAGGCGATCCACACCTTTGCCGCCAATTACTGGAGGGAGTTGTGGCAACCGCAGAGACTACCGAGGCCTCATCCTGGCACTTGCTGTTTCCGAACAAAGAAACGGTTGACTCACTAATGTCTATCGCCGGAAACTTTCGATTGCTCACCCGAAACGACTGCCACTTTGTCTGGTTCAATCGTGATTACGCCAGCTTCGATGATTTTTTAGCCGGTATGAATTCTCGGAAAAGGAAAAGCATCCGGCGAGAACGGCGAAAAGTCGCTGAACAAGGCGTGATATTAAATCGTTATGCAGGGTCAGCGTTAAGCCCGCAGTTAATGATGCTGTTCTATGAGTTTTATCAAATTCCCTATCAACGTCGTGGCCGCAGCCCCTATCTGAATCTAGAGTTTTTTCAGCAACTGTTTGAAAGGATGCAGGACAGGCTAATGCTGGTCGTGGCGACTCGTGAACATCAACCCGTAGGAGCAGCCCTCTTTGTCTGTGGCGATAACAGCTTGTCCGGTCGCTGGTGGGGAGGATTACCAAGTATCGATTGCCTTCATTTCGAGGCCTGTTATTACCAGGGGATTGAATACGCCATCGAAAAGGGCTTTTCTCGCTTTGATCCGGGTATTCAGGGTGAGCATAAACTGCTGAGAGGCTTTGAACCTGAGATAACTCATTCCCTTCACTGGATCAAAGATCCAAGACTATCAGACGCTGTTGAAAAATGGTTAGCCGAAGAACGTAAACATGTGGGCCTTTATCAGCAACAAGCAAGGCAGCATTTACCCTATAAACAACCCTGAGACCACTTCATTAAAGATATTACCAGGTCGCTACTGTCCCGCTTCCCAGCAGGCAATCGAAACAAGGAAAATAATCATATTAAAATCAATCAATTATAACACTTCGTCGATAAGACCCTGATGCTCATTGAAAATGAGTATAGGGGGTATGTTGCATTTCGATTGCGCAAATAATGATCGTAAATTTAGACTGCGTTTGAAATTATCAACAGACGGAATCTGAATCATGACAAAAAAAATAAAACACCCAACATGGAGAAAGGCGCTGACAGCTGTTTCAGCCGCCTGCCTGATGGGTATAGCCGCCCATAGCACCGCAGATACATTGCACCGCGGTATTGGCGGAGAACCGGGTACATTAGACCCTAACCTGGTCTCAGGTAACTGGGAGGACATGGTCGTTGGCGATCTGTTTATGGGTCTGGTGACGGAAGGTGCCGACGGTATCAATATCCCCGGCGCTGCTGAAAGCTGGTCCCTCAGCGAAGATGGCAAGGTCTATACCTTTAAACTACGCAAACAAGCCAAGTGGTCTGACGGCAAGCCGGTAACTGCCGCAGATTTCGTCTTTGGTATACAGAGAATTCTGGACCCCAAAACTGCAGCTAAATACGCTTATATCCTTTACCCCATCGCCAACGCCGAAGCCTTGAATAAGGGCACTATGAGCGGTATGGATAATCTCGGTGTTAAAGCGCTGGATGATTACACCCTGGAAATGACGCTAAAAGCTCCAACACCGTACTTTATCGAACAGCTAAACCACTACACCAGCTTCCCACTGCCTAAGCATGTGGTTGAAAAGTACGGCAGCGACTGGGTAAAACCAGGAAAGATGGTATCCAACGGTGCTTATAAGCTAACCGAATGGTTACCTCAAACTCATATTAAAGCTGATAAAAATGAGTACTTCTTTGATGCCAGGAACGTATCTATAGATACAGTTCAATATTATCCAACAGAGGACCGTCCTGCAGCGCTGAAGCGCTTTCGTGCCGGAGAACTGGACGTAAACTATGAGTTCCCGATCGACCAGTACAAGTGGTTGAAGGAGAACATGAAGGATCAGGCGATTGTCGCCCCTCAACTGGGTACCTATTATTATCCAATAAACACCCGAGATGAAAAGTTTAAGGACGTTCGCATTCGTAAGGCATTGTCCATGGCTATTAATCGGGAAGTCATTACCGACAAGGTATTGAAGACCGGAGAAGTACCAGCCTACAGCTTTGTACCTCCAGGTGTCGGACGCTATCAGATCCAGGAAGCTGATTTTAAAGCCCTGTCTCAGAAAGATCGCCTTAAAGAAGCTCGCAAACTGATGGAAGCAGCCGGCTTCAGTAAGTCAAATCCTCTGACCCTTCAGCTGCGTTACAATACTCACGATGCGCACAAGAAGATTGCTGTAGCTGTAGCTGCCATGTGGAAACAGATCCATGTAAAGGCAGAGCTGTTTAACTCCGAAGTCGCTGTTCATTACGCAGACCTTAAAGAAGGTAACTTTGAAATTGCCCGCGCAGGTTGGTTGGGAGACTATCCGGATGCGCAGAACTTTCTGAGTCTGCTGGAAGCGACCCCTAACAACTACGGTGGCTACCGTAACGATGAATTTCAAAAACTGATGGATCAGGCCGCAGTCACTCTGGATGGCGACGCACGTCTGAAGCTCATGCAAAAAGCCGAGCGTATTGCCATGGATGAGTACGCCACTATTCCGATCTACTACTACGTGTCAACCAATCTGGTCGCGAACCATGTGAAGGGCTGGCAGCCAAACGTCATTGATGTTCATCGCACTCGCTGGATGTCATTAGAACGCTAATCTGCAATTAATTAACAGACTAACCATACCACCACTATGGTGAACCGGTGGAGCAACTCTGGCTCCACCGGTAATGGTTGATTCTTGCATATCTACGCCTGGTCAAACCAGGCTATCTGTTGAAACAGGGATTCCAGCCATGAATTCTGGTCTTGGGTGGATTTTAGGATCTTGATCCGTGGCGACAAGTAGTTTCGACCGATGAGGACAGCACCATGTTTCCGTACATTATTAAGCGTCTACTGCAATCAATTCCGACCCTGTTGATTGTTATCACGCTATCATTTTTTTTAATGCGTTTGGCTCCCGGCGGCCCCTTCGATGGAGAACGTAAATTACCGCCTGAAATCGAGGCGAATCTATTGGCTGCCTATAATATGGACCAGCCCTTGTTTATGCAGTTTGTAGACTATCTGGGGGGTATTGCCCAGGGTGATTTCGGACCCTCTTTCAAATATAAAGACTTCAGTGTATCTGACCTGATCTGGTCAGGTTTTCCCGTTAGCCTTGAACTGGGTATGTGGGCAATGTTGCTGGCCGTGATATTGGGAGTACTGATTGGCTGCTATGCTGCCCTCCATCAAAATACTCGTTGGGATTATCTGATGATGGGTGGAGCCATGGCGGGTATCGCAATCCCCAATTTTGTCATGGCCCCGATATTAACGTTGGTTTTTGGCGTGTATTTAAGCTGGCTTCCGGTCGGGGGCTGGAATGATGGCGCCCTATCAAACAAAGTCCTGCCGATTCTGGCCTTAGCCTTACCCCAAATTGCCTATATTGCCCGAATGACACGCGGCAGCATGATTGAAGTATTAGGGTCCCATTTTATTCGTACCGCTAAAGCCAAGGGACTTACTGCAACCAAAGTCATACAAAAACACGCTCTCAAAGCCGCCTTGCTCCCCGTCGTATCCTACCTGGGCCCTGCAACGGCAGGAATAATTACCGGCTCTGTTGTTATCGAACAGATCTTTGGCATTCCCGGCATTGGTCGCTATTTTGTTCAAGCTGCGCTGAATCGCGACTATACCCTGGTCATGGGGACCGTTGTTTTCTATGGTGGCCTGATCATCCTTTTCAATCTGGTGGTGGACATAATCTACGGCCTGCTTGATCCACAAATTCGTTACGAGAACTGAGGAGGAATATGACGATGACTAATTCAGCTTCAGACGCAGTAACCAGCTCCAACCCGGCATCGCTCCCTGTGGTAAAAGGTGAGAGCCTGATGCAGGATGCCTGGAGACGATTGCTTCAGAATCGTGCCACAATGATCAGTCTGATGATTCTGGCAATTATTGTGCTGTTATCCTATCTGGGCCCCCTGTTAATCAGCGCAGATGTAGACGAAATATACTGGGATTACATGGGGGTTGGTCCAACTCTCGAAGAGAGTCTCTGGTTTGGTACTGACTATAACGGTCGTGACCTGTTTGTGAGAACGCTTTACGGTGGGCAGATTTCTCTCAGTGTTGCACTGGTGGCAACTGCCGTCAGTCTGATTATTGGTGTCGCTTATGGCGCTATTTCCGGTTATGTCGGCGGTCGAACAGACAACCTGATGATGCGTTTGGTCGATATTCTCTATTCCCTCCCCTTTATGTTCCTTGTCATTCTTATGATGGTCGTATTTGGACGCAGCATCTTTCTGATCTATATCGCAATTGGCGCGGTGGAGTGGCTGGATATGGCCCGAATTGTTCGCGGTCAGACCTTGGCACTGAAACGACGAGAGTTTGTCGATGCTGCTCATGCCCTTGGAGTCTCTGACAAAATGATCGTAATTCGGCATATCATCCCCAACGCGATTGGTCCGGTGATTGTGTATGTCACTCTGACGGTACCCAAGGTCATATTACTGGAAAGTTTTTTATCCTTTCTGGGCCTGGGTGTACAGGAGCCGATGACCAGTTGGGGAGTACTGATCAGTGAAGGTACCGGAAATATGGAAAGCGCTCCCTGGATGCTGATATTTCCAGCTGCATTCCTGGCGGTAACACTGTTCTGTCTTAACTTTATCGGCGACGGTCTGCGTGACGCGCTGGACCCAAAAACCCGCTAACAAGGAAGCCACTATGTCAACGCAACCCTTTGTTATTGAGCAATCTTCGGCGGTTAAACAGAATCATCAGAGTCAACAGCCTATTCTGGAAGTCGATAACCTGCACGTGGATTTCAACCTTCATACGGGAACAGTAAGCGCCGTCAAAGGCGTCTCCTTCAATCTCCATAAAGGTGAAACCCTGGCGCTTGTAGGAGAATCCGGTTCAGGAAAATCTGTAACCTCGATGTCCATATTGCAGTTATTGCCGAATCTGGTCAGTCACCCCAAAGGACAAATCCGCTACGACGGATTAGATCTGCTCCGAGCAGAAGAAAAGCAACTCTGTCGCGTCCGCGGGGATAGGATTGCAATGGTTTTTCAGGAACCAATGACTTCACTTAATCCACTGCAAACGATCGAGATGCAGGTTGCTGAAGTGCTTATAGAGCACAAGGCAATGACTAAACAGCAAGCCCAACCTCGTGTTCTGGAACTGTTTGAACTGGTGGGAATCCCCAATCCAAAGGCGCGATTGAAGGCCTACCCTCATGAGCTGTCAGGAGGACAGCGTCAACGGGTAATGATAGCAATGGCGCTGGCCTGTGAGCCGGATATCCTCATAGCAGATGAACCAACAACAGCCCTGGACGTTACAATTCAAGCCCAGATAATGGAACTGCTGAAGGATCTGCAGGATCGTTTTGGCATGGCTATTTTATTTATCACCCACGATCTCGGAGTAGTGCATCATTTTGCCGATAGAGTGTGCGTGATGCGCTACGGTGAAATTGTTGAACAGGGAATTACCACCCAGGTATTCAATGACCCTAAGCATCCCTATACTCGCGAACTGCTTGATTCTGAACCTAAAGGAAAAAAATCTGCCGTTTCGCCCTCCTCGCCGATCCTGTTGGAAGCAAAAGACATTAGGGTGGAGTTCCCTATCCGTACTGGTTTCTTCAGCCGTATTACCGACAGTGTCAAGGCCGTTAACAATATCAGCCTGAAATTACGGGAAGGTCAGACGCTTGGCATTGTCGGGGAGTCTGGATCGGGTAAATCGACTCTCGGAAAGGCGCTGCTTAGACTGATAAGCAGCGAAGGAAAAATTCAGTTTGAAGATGAAGCTATTGACGTCAAGGACATGCTGGAGATGCGTCCTTTACGCCGTCGCATGCAGGTCGTTTTTCAGGATCCCTTTGGCTCACTGTCACCGAGAATGACGGTAGCGGAGGTCATTGCGGAAGGTCTTAAGGTTCACGAGCCCTTATTCAATGCCCGGCAACGGGATCAAGCGGTCTGTCAGTCATTGGAGGAAGTGGACTTGGATCCAGCGCTTAGAAACCGTTATCCCCACGAGTTTTCAGGCGGGCAAAGGCAGCGAATTGCTATTGCCAGAGCCATGGTTTTAAAACCCAAATTTCTTTTACTGGATGAACCAACATCAGCCCTTGACCGGTCAGTGCAGGTAAAAGTGGTTGAACTGCTGAGAGACCTTCAGAAAAAACATGCCCTGACCTACCTGTTTATCAGCCATGACCTGGCGGTAGTAAAGGCCTTGTCCGATGAAGTGATTGTGATGCAAAACGGCAATGTCGTTGAACAGGGATCTGCTGAGCAGATTTTCCAGAACCCCAAGGAAATCTATACTCAACAACTGTTGGCAGCCGCTTTTGATCTTGAATTGGTCGAAGAGCAGCCCCAGCTGGCCTGCGTCTAAATAACCCAGGACAACTAAAATAATCTTGTAAAACAAGGCTTAAAAATCTGGCATCATCGGTGAAAAGCGGCCCCTAGTCACCGGTGATGCTAATTGATGCTACTCGTATCCCTTATTGGAACTAATCATATCGCCGACTGATCCTAAGGATAGTGCTACCTGGCGCTCCTCTTGATGCGGGTTGTTCCAAACCAGTTATTCTGCCTGGATAGATCTTATCCTCCAGGCGTATTTATTAAACTTTCCACCCATTTCCGTAAATTATTTTTCAACAGCCTCTATATAATTTCTGCAATTTTTTCCATAGAGCACCTGATGTTCGGGTGGTTTTTATTTCAGGGAGTCTTGTAGATGCAACACTTTGTCGACTTTATGAACGGCATAATTTGGAGCCCGGCACTGATCTATCTTTGCCTCGGCGCTGGCCTTTTTTATTCCATTCTTACTCGCTTCGTTCAGGTAAGGCAGTTCAATGAAATGTGCCGTCTGCTGTTTTCCGGCAAAAGCTCCGACAAGGGTATCTCTTCCTTTCAGGCATTAGCAGTATCTTTATCTGGTCGCGTGGGTACGGGCAATATTGCTGGTGTTGCCGCGGCTATAGGCTTTGGTGGTCCCGGCGCGGTTTTCTGGATGTGGGTTGTCGCTTTTCTTGGCGCGGCCACAGCGTATACAGAATCAACCCTTGCCCAGATTTACAAAGAGGAAGATGAAGGGCAATACCGTGGCGGTCCTGCATATTACATTGAAAAAGCAATGGGACAGAAGTGGTATGCCTGGATCTTCGCAATCTCGACGATCGTTGCATGCGGCCTGCTGCTTCCAGGCGTTCAGTCCAACAGCATCGGTAACGCGGTTGAAGCAGCTTTTGGCTCCGGGCAGACAATTGATACAGCCATGGGATCACTGAGCTTCGCTAAAGTAATAACAGGAACCGTTGTCGTTCTGGTGCTGGGCTTTATTATTTTCGGTGGTGTCAAACGCATCGCCAAGTTCACAGAAATCGTAGTCCCTTTTATGGCTTTGGCTTATATCATTATCGCCTGCGTTATCATCCTGCTGAACATTGATATGCTGCCTGATATTTTTTCAATGATCATCAGCGACGCTTTCACCCCCATGGCTGGATTTGGTGCAGCTATCGGCTGGGGTGTGAAGCGAGGCGTCTATTCCAACGAAGCTGGTCAGGGTAGCGGACCTCACGCAGCAGCTGCGGCCGCGGTTCAGCACCCTGCCCAGCAGGGATTAGTGCAAGCGTTTTCTATTTATATCGATACACTGTTTGTTTGCTCAGCCACTGCATTTATGATTCTGATCACCGGTGCTTATAATGTCCACGGAGGTGAAGGAACCTTTATTGTTCAAAATCTGTCTACCAGCATCGCCGCCAACGGCCCTGTCTTCACCCAGATGGCAATCGAAAACAGCCTGCCTGGTGTTGGCAAGCCCTTTGTTGCAATCGCGCTGTTCTTCTTCTCCTTTACCACTATTCTGGCCTATTACTATATCGCAGAAACCAATGTCGCTTACATCAGACGCACTTTGAAGATCCCCGGACTTATTTTCGCACTGAAAGTGACTATCATGATTTCCACCTTCTACGGCGCAGTTAAAACAGCTAACTTAGCCTGGGGTATGGGCGATGTCGGTGTAGGTTTGATGGCCTGGTTAAATATCATCGGAATCCTGATCATTTTCTTTATGGCTAAACCAGCACTGAAAGCGCTGAAAGATTACGAAGCCCAACAGAAAGCTGGTGTCACCGAATACACCTTTGATCCTGAAAAACTAGGGATTGAAAACGCCGATTACTGGAGTAATAAGAAGCCAAAAACCAAGGCATCTGCACCAGAAGCTCCAACAGATGTTAAGGACGGAGAGACCCGTACTGCTTAAGCTTAATTAACGCGGGTACTTGCTACCAGCGTTGCAAGGCTATCGACAGTGCCCACTGGCATTCAGCCACAAAGCGCTGACGGTAGCCTTCAGTATCAGATTATGCTTCGCTATTTTCACAAACTAACGCTTTGAGTGTTTGTTCCGATACATGTTTTTGTCGGCAATACCAATCAATTGATCAATATCCATGGCATCGTCAGGGTATATGGCATACCCCACCGAAAAACTCAGATGGACAGGCAAGCCGTCAAACTCGAAATCACAGCAGTTTTGCTTAAGTTTATTAACAACTGACGTTATCGCCTTTTTATCCGCGGTTTCAGGAAGTGTTAACAGAAACTCATCACCACCAATCCTGGCAATAGCAGAAGACGCCCTTAAAACACGGCGCAGCTTGTTGGAAAACTCAACCAGCACCTTGTCACCAAAGTTATGGCCAAAGGTATCATTCAGCGGCTTAAAACCATCAAGATCCAAATAGACAAAAGGTACTTTCTCTCCCTTCCGATTGGCTAACGACAGTTGAGTCGCGGCAATTTCTTTAAAGCCACGTCGATTACTTAGCTTGGTTAACGAATCCTGGTGAGACATCGACATATAGTGCAGTCGGTCAACAGTAATCGACACAACATCACAAATTACGTCGAAATAGGCGATCTCATCTGCCGACATGGGCCGAACGCCCATTTGTTCAAAAGATCCAGTCCCCAGCCTGCCTAGCTTTTTGCCGTCCAGGCTAAGCAACCTTCCAATCATGGTTACCACACCAACCGCTTTGACTTTTTCTTTGTCTGTTCGAGGATCAATACGTGCATCTGCACAATACACCGGCTTTTCACTGGAAAAGATTTCAGTCAGCCAGGCATCACCGGCAATTTCCACGATAGAGTGTTGCTGCTCTACAATATTCTTAGCCGATCCACTCACGCTGATAAGCTCAAAGATAGATCTGTCATCCCCCCGGTAAAGGTAGGCCCAGACGTCATCAAAACCGAGCGTTAAACGAATTTCTTCACGGACGATATCCAGCATTTCAGGGAGACTGCCTGCACTGTGTAATTGCTTGATCAGGCGACCACAGGAACTCATTAACTCTGAAGGTTGTTCAACTATTGCTAGTTCAGTCACAGACGGTCCTCTCACGCACATCATGAACCAGCTACGGCAGATTTCTTTTCAAGCAACTCGTATTAGCGACGCGCAATGTAATACAAGGCGATTGATCCAGTCCCGTAACATGAAAATGATAAAGGCATATTAAGTACTTATATATACCACTGGGTTTTTAGAGTCAAAGCAGCTCATTAAGATTCGGGGATATGTGGACAGGTCAAACATTGAATCGGCAATCAACATCGTCGCTACGAATATGATCAACTACCGGGAAAAAGCCGAACTTCCTGCCACGGTTAATGTGAGACGGGGTTATTGAAGTTCAAGATCAGGCCGGGAAAGACGCGACTCCCTGATTGATGTCATTCCTCATCGTCAGGGAACTGTGATCGAATGTCCAACACCTGCTGTTTATTATCCAAAAAAACCCGAGCAAGGTTAGGATCAAAATGACTGCCTAATTCATCTTCTATCAGTTTAAAAGCCTTCTCGGTAGTCCATGCTTTCTTATAGGATCGTTCAGAGGTCAAGGCATCAAAAACATCACAGATGGCTGATATGCGCCCGGTAAGAGGAATATCTTCCCCTTTAAGTCCATTTGGGTAGCCACTGCCATCCCATTTTTCATGATGATTCAGAGCGATTTCATGGGCCATTTGCATTAACGCCGAATCGCTGCCAGACAAAATCTGAGCACCTATCTGGGCATGAGTCTTCATGATCTCCCATTCCTCTGCATCCAGCTTTCCGGGTTTTAACAATATCCGATCAGGAATACCTATTTTTCCCAGGTCATGCATAGGGCTGGCACTCAGGATCTGATCACAGAAATCACTGTCCATGCCAATCTGCGCTGCCAGCAACTCACAGAATTTACTCATACGGATAACATGCATACCGGTTTCGTTGTCTCGGTATTCCCCCGCCAGGCCCAATTGGCGAATAACCTGTAAACGTGTCGCCTGAAGCTCTTGTGTACGCTCATCCACCTTGCGTTCAAGCTCAAGGTTTTGCAGCTTCAACATCCGATGATAAAGGTTACCCTCCAGTAGATTGAGCACTCTTCGAACAACTTCCGCCTGATTAAACGGCTTATTGACAAAATCTTTGGCTCCGCCAGACAGCGCATTAAGACGAGTTGCTTCATCGGTCTGGGCTGTCAGAACAATAATCGGGAGGTGATCTTCAACTATCCATGGCTGTAACAGTTTCAATACCGCAAAACCATCCATCTGTGGCATGCGAATATCCAGCATGATCAGGTTAAAATCATGTTGCTGCTGCAAGGGAAGAACTTGCTGCGGATCAGTGGTGCTGACAACGTTATCAAACCCCTCTTCTTCCAGCATGGCGGTGAGAAGCAATACGTTGGCCGGGTTGTCATCAACAACCAGTATCCGACTTTCAGCGTGTATATTCGTAGACTCTGACATAAATTTGATACTTTTTGATTTACGCTAATCAACAGCCCGATATGACCGACAAGAACTGTATCATCGACTTTTATTATCCCTTTGCTTATCGGGACAGGCGATTCCCGTGACCAAAGCATACCTGTATATATTAGTACAACCTATTGAAAAGTGGAGCATGCTTAAATCAATTTCCCCCTTCAACCTTCCACCCCAGCGATCCTGGTGCTCAGACTCTGTTACAACGATCACTACAGAGCTACTCTGAGATGTTTGGAGATTTCCTGGAGCAGAGCCTCAATATCAATAGGCTTGGTAATATAGGCATCGAATCCAGCCTCCATTCCCTTTTTGATATCGGCATCACTGGCATTGGCGGTCAGGGCCATAACGGGGATATTGCGGGTAACAGGATTGGCTCGCAACTGTTTTAACGCCTCGTAACCATCCATTCCAGGCAGATTGATATCCATCAGAATAAGATCCGGCTGGTCCAGTGAGGCAATCGCCAGACCATCTTCTGCATTCAGTGCAGAAATCAAACGGACTCCTTCAACCAGCTCCAAGGACTCTTCAATCAGTTTAAGGTTTGCAGGATTATCTTCTACATAGAGAATCAGACCCGGGTTGATAAGGGCTTCAGCAAACTGCTCAAGTTCCAAAGGAATAGAAGGCACTGTAACTACTTTGTGTATCGCTTTTAATTCCACATACACCTGAGTTCCGGTGCCTTCAGTGCTCTGTATCTGAATCTTGCCACCCATACGTTCAACCAATTGCTTGGTGATCGTCAATCCAATACCTGTTCCCTCAATCTCTGATATTTCTGCTCCCAGACGATTAAACGGTACAAAGAGTTGTTTAACCTGTTCAGGGGTTAATCCGGCTCCCGAGTCAGAGACACAAATACTGACCCGGTCGGCGGTAGCGGCACTGAGAGAGAGAGTAACAGAGCCTCCCGGGCGGTTATATTTAACCGCATTCGAGAGCAGATTCAGCAAAACCTGTTTGAATCTCGTATAGTCGGCATGAACCAGAGGGAGTGTTGCATCCGGCTGCTGGTAGGTAATGGTAATGTCGTTGTGGTCTGCCAGGTGACTGACCGAACTAATACACTCCTGCACCACTTCTTCTGCTGATAACTCCTCCATCGAAAGGGTTAGCGTTCCTGACTCAATCTTGGCTAAATCCAGAACCTCATTGATCAGTGCCAGCAGATGTTTACCGCTGTGGCTTATTTGATTCACGTACTGCCGCTGCTTATCCGATATAGGGTCTCTTTTGCTGGCGCACATAAGTTGAGCAAAACCAAGAATCGCATTCAAAGGCGTTCTTAATTCGTGGCTCATACTGGACAAAAACTGCGACTTAGCCTCACTGGCTTTTTCCGCCTGTCGCTTAGCTTCGGCCAACTCTCTTTGTCCCCGGAATATCCGCGTAACATCCCGACCAGCACCTCGGTAACCCAGGAATTCGTTTTGTTCGTTATAAAAGGGCTTTCCGTTTATTTCGACCGATGCCTCGGCGCCATCAGGTCTGGTCAATGTATAAGTGAATCGAATGAGTTGCCGGTTCTGTTGCTGTTGACGGTGTTCACTCCAGCCTTTCACATCACGAGCAAGATCCTCCGGGGATAGAAAATCTCCTCGCCGATGACCAATAACACGACTGGAAGGTACACCCGCAAGGTCCAGAAATTTGTCACCGACATAGACATATCTTCCATCGACATCTGTTTCCCAGAACCAATCGGATGAAGCCTCGACAATATCCCGGTATCGCGCCTCACTCTGTTTTAACTCCAGGGTGCGTTCGTCTATCCTCTTTTCCAGATCCTCATAGGCTTTTTCCAGCTCTTTTTGAGTATCATGTAAATGAGTAATATTTCGTCCTTCAAGAATCAGAAATTCAATTTGATCCTCTCGAAACCGAACTGGTTTCAGGGAAATATCCACGTACATCTTGGCACCACTGGCAACGGTTTGCGAGACTTCGAAGCGCACAAAGTTGCCCCGGTTAGCATCTGCAATGGCTTGTTCAAACTGCTGTACTGTCCTGGCGCTGTCACACCAGGGGCCTTCCCGGAATGGCTTCCCCAATACCGCGTTCGGCTCTGCTTGAAAGACCTCCATCATTGCAGAATTCACTTCCAACAGTCGACCTCGGGTATCGAGAATACAGATAAACTGATAGGTTTGATTAAACACCGCCTGAAACAGAATTTCGCTTTCTTCTCTGGCCAGCTGCGCCTGACGCAATAGCTGTATTGAGGAACCGAGCCGGTTAATCAGCTGGTTTGCGCTTTCTCCCAGCAGGGATATTTCATCGTAGTAGCGACCGGAATCCAAGAAGATTGGGTCTTTTGAGGGGGCTTCCGGGTCTACACCGGCAAGGTCTTCAGCAATTTTTTTGACTTTTGAGGTCACCGTTTTATGACTGACATAAAGCAATACAATCCCGACCAGGATACAGTTGGTCATAACCGCCAGCAAAATGAGGCCTGCTCTGGAAATAAAGCTGTTATAGGTTGATTCGGTATTGCTCCAAATCACCAGTTCACCTACATTCACATCACCTTTTTCCCGATGTTGAAGAAGTTTAAATGCAATCTTCTGGGAATAGCCAAATAGCCAGCGAGAAGCAGCAGAGTAGGACGAAATTGGCACTTCTTCTCCAAAAACAGCCAACTCGCCTCCAAAATCATCAGTCAAACGAGCCTTACTGAGAACATTATTTCGAACCAGGCCTTTGACTATAGAGCGAGCTTTAATCTCATCCAGAGTAAAAACCGCATCTATCGCAGCCAACTCGGTAGTCGCGATAACATGGTCAATGCTCGCCTGATAGGCTTTAAGACTTCTACGGTAGTCAGCATAAAGGACGATTAAACTGAATAAAAAGCCATAGGCCAACGACAACCCAGCAGTTCGCGTCGCCTGACGGTAAGAGAGAGAATGCCGGTACTTTAATGTTGACTTTATGGTCATTGATTAGCTGTTCTTGTTGAATATCAGTTTTGGGGCTTAGTGCGAAGGCTGACTGCAGTAGTTAACTCGGCTTCCGTGCGGATTTCTTTACCACAACCCAGTGCATTTATTGATATTGATCAGCTGCTGATACAAAAAGAATATAGGGACCCAGAGTTTATACAGTAACCATAGCTGATTTCTTCCTCCAAACCACATTACCACCAGAAAAGACTCTACCTGGATATAATAAAAAAGGGCGCAAATGCGCCCTTTTTAAACGTCACAATTATTGATTATCGATAACTGTCAATCCCAGGACAAGAACAGATAAAGTTACGATCACCATACACGTTGTCAATGCGGTTAGCTGTTGGCCAATACTTGCTGTCTTTCAGCGAAGCAACAGGAAACACCGCCTGTTCACGACTGTAAGGACGGTCCCACTGAGCACTAACCAGATCGTTTTGAGTGTGCGGCGCATTCTTCAACAGGTTGTTGTCAGCGTCCACCAGCCCGTTTTCGACCTGCTCTATTTCATGTCTGATGGATATCATCGCCTCGATAAATCGATCAAGCTCCATTTTCGATTCAGATTCTGTCGGTTCGATCATCAACGTCCCTGGCACCGGGAAAGACATGGTCGGGGCATGGAAGCCATAATCCATCAAACGCTTGGCGATATCTTCTTCACTGATACCGCTGGACTCCTTAAGTGGGCGAATATCAACAATACATTCATGAGCCACTCTGTTATTGCGTCCCCGATAAAGGATAGGGTAATGCTCAGATAGTTTTTCAGTCAGATAATTGGCATTCAGTATTGCCACTTGAGTGGATTTCTTCAGCCCCTCGGCTCCCAACATCGCGCAATAAGCCCAGGATATCGGAAGGATCGAGCCGGAACCAAAGGGCGTGGCAGATACTGCACCCATCTCTTCTCGCGGTCCCTCAATTGGGCTGACCTTATGATTCGGCAAGAATGGCGCCAAGTGGCTTTTAACACCAATCGGTCCCATACCTGGCCCACCACCACCATGAGGGATGGCAAAGGTCTTATGAAGATTGAGATGAGAAACATCGGAACCAATATCTCCAGGCTTGGAAAGTCCGACCTGAGCGTTCATGTTGGCCCCATCCATGTACACCTGACCGCCATTATCATGGATGATCTGACATATGTCCTTGATGCTTTCTTCAAAGACGCCGTGTGTAGACGGATAAGTGATCATAATGCAGGAAAGGCTATCCCGGTGCAGCTCAGCTTTTGCCTTAAGATCATCAACATTTACATTCCCCTGCTCATCACATTCAACAACAATAACCTTCAGAGCGGCCATCGCTGCGGAAGCAGGATTAGTACCGTGAGCAGAGCTTGGAATCAGACAAATATCCCGATGCCCCTGGCCCAGACTCTGCTGATATTTGCGAATCGCCAGTAAGCCGGCATATTCTCCCTGAGCGCCGGAATTCGGTTGCATGGATACATTGTCGTATCCGGTAATCTCAACCAGCATCGCTTCAAACTCTTTCAGCAACTGCATATAACCCTGAACCTGATCACGGGGGGCAAACGGGTGGAGATTGGCAAACTCAGGCCAGGTAACAGGGATCATCTCGGCGGTCGCATTCAATTTCATGGTGCAGGAACCGAGCGGTATCATGCCATGAGTCAGGCTGAAGTCCTTGTTCTCCAAACGCTTCAGATAGCGCAACATTTCAGTTTCAGAGTGATAACTGTTAAATACCGGATGCGTCAAAAACTCAGAAGTGCGACGTAATTCAGCAGGCAAACCACAACGGGTACCCGCAGCCAGGGATGCATCGATTGTCTCAAAGTTAATATCGACATCACTGTTGCCAAGAATAACAGCACATAGCTGCCGCAAGTCAGCCAATTCAGTGGTTTCATCAAAACTAATGGCCAGCTTATCCTGATCCAGGGCACGCAAGTTCAAGCCAGCAGTATAACCACGCTGCAATATCTCCTGCTGTTGATCACCAACCACCAGCGTCAATGTATCGAACCAGGAGTCATTCAGCAGTGTTATCCCCTGCTCTTTCAGAGCCAGCGCGAGAATGGAGGTCAAACGCTGAACTCGCTCGGCAATACGCTTAAGCCCATCAGGACCATGATAAACAGCATAGAACCCAGCCATATTGGCTAACAAAGCCTGGGCGGTACAAATATTGGAATTAGCTTTCTCACGACGTATATGCTGCTCACGAGTCTGCATTGCCATACGAAGAGCAGGGTTCCCCCTGGAGTCAACAGAAACACCGATGATTCGGCCCGGTGCAGAGCGTTTAAACTTATCACGAGTGGCAAAGAATGCAGCATGAGGGCCACCAAAACCCATAGGTACACCAAAACGCTGCGCCGAGCCGAACACCACATCCGCATCCAGCTCACCCGGTGCTTTCAACATTATCAGGCTGAGCAGGTCCGTTGCTACCGCGGCTAACGCTTTCTGTTCATGAGCTTTTTTGATTAACCCTTCAATATCACTGATACGACCGCTGGTACCCGGGTACTGAAGCAATACCCCGAAGGCATCTTCGGTGTCCAGTAGCTCGTCAATATTACCGACCAACACCTCAAAGCCAAAGTATTCAGCACGGGTTTTAATCACATCCAGGCTCTGAGGATGAGTCTCATCAGAAACCAGGAACAGATTGCTTTTCTTACGATTGGCACGTTTACACAGCGCCATCGCCTCAGCGGCAGCCGTTGCTTCATCCAGCAGGGAAGCGTTGGCCAGATCCATCCCGGTCAAATCCATCACCATCTGCTGAAAGTTCAGCAAAGCCTCCAAACGGCCCTGGGCGATTTCAGGCTGGTAAGGGGTATAAGCGGTATACCAGCCAGGATTTTCCATCACGTTACGCAAAATAACTGCGGGGGTCAGCGTATTGTAATAGCCTTGACCGATGTATGACTTATTAACCTGATTTCTGGCTGCCATTTTACCAAGGTATTCCAGGACTTCACGCTCCGAGCGTGGTGCAGCCAGCGCCAGTTCTCCCGGCAAACGTATAGCTTCAGGAACAGTCTGGCCGATCAACTCATCAACGGACTCAACACCCAGGGTCGCCAGCATGGATTGTACCTGGGCTTCATTCGGGCCCAGATGACGTCCGACAAACTCCTCGGTGAACTCAAGCGCCTTCAGGCGTGGAGATACGGTAGCGGTCATAGTGATACCTATAACAATGGCGGCCTAAACACTGAAATCAGAGGCCAGCAACACAATAAAATCGGAAAAAACGGCTCAATAACCAAAAATTGATTAAAGAGCCGTTGCCGAGTTGACTCTTAAATGCCGAAGTATCTATTCACTCTCGGCAACAACAGCTTGGTAGCCAGAAGCATCCAGCAGTGCACCGATCTCTGCGGCGTCATCAATGCGTAGCTTGGCAATCCAGCCGTTTTCGTACGGATCTTCGTTAATCGTTTCGGGAGCGTCTTCCAGCGCATCATTTACCGCAATAACTTCTCCGCCAACCGGGCTGTATACATCCGAAGCAGCCTTAACCGATTCAACCAGAGAGATATCATCCCCAGCACTCAGCGTACGACCAACTTCCGGCAGTTCAACGAATACCACGTCGCCCAATAATTCCTGTGCATGATCTGAGATACCAAAGGTGACTGTCCCGTCCCCATTGTCCAACACCCATTCATGACTTTTGGCGAAACGCAGATTAGTTGGGATATTGCTCATAGTCTTATTCCTGAATTCCAATATTCTTAATTTTCAAACATCTATTTAATGTTGTTAAACAATGCCAATCCGGCACTGCTTAACAACTGAATCAAAAATCTTCAACAACCGGGCTTGATCGCCTCATCAACAGCATTTATCGATCAGCCACTGACATTGCCGTTATCGGTACAGCGGGAAACGTTTGCAAAGCGCTTCGATCTGCTCAAGGACCTGCTGCTCAACCTGACTGTTGTCTTCAGGGTTCGCTGCCAAGCCGTCTAAAACATCATTGATCAGATGACCAATCTGACGGAATTCTTCAACCCCGAACCCCCGACTCGTACCTGCTGGCGTCCCCAGTCGAATTCCGGAGGTCACCATCGGTTTTTCGGGATCAAATGGGATACCGTTTTTATTACAGGTAATTCCGGCACGCTCCAGGCTATGTTCAACCGCGTTCCCCTTCAGCCCCTTAGGTCGCAAATCCACCAGCATAAGGTGGGTGTCGGTACCGCCTGTGACAATATCGCAGCCACGTTCGACCATAACCTCCGCCAATGCGTGAGCGTTATCCAGAACCTGCTGAATATAATCTTTAAAATTCGGCTGCAAGGCTTCACCAAAGGCAACGGCCTTAGCCGCAATAACATGCATCAACGGCCCACCTTGAAGTCCCGGAAACACAGCAGAATTAATCTTCTTGCCTATTTCCAGGCTATTGCTGAGGATCATGCCACCCCGGGGGCCACGCAAGGTTTTGTGAGTAGTGGTCGTCACCACATCAGCATATGGCAATGGGCTCGGATGAAGACCTGTAGCAATCAGCCCGGCAATATGAGCCATATCAACCATCAGGTAGGCCCCCACTTTGTCGGCTATTTCACGAAAGCGGGCGAAGTTGAGTTCACGAGGAATAGCTGAGCCACCCGCTATGATCATTTTCGGCTGATGCTCAACCGCCAATGCCTCAACCGCATCATAATCGATACGGCAATCCTTCTCGCTTACCCCATATTGGACAGCATTAAACCACTTACCGGAAAGAGCCGGTCTGGCACCATGAGTCAGATGTCCTCCGGCATCCAGTGACATGCCTAGAACAGTATCACCGGGCTGTAGCAGCGCCAGCATCACCGCGCCGTTGGCCTGTGCTCCAGAGTGGGGCTGGACGTTAACAAACTCACAATTAAATAATTGCTTAGCGCGATCAATTGCCAGTTGTTCAGCTTCATCAACAAACTCGCATCCACCGTAATAGCGGCGGCTTGGATAGCCTTCAGCATATTTATTGGTCAGCACAGTACCCTGGGCTTCCATTACCGCTTTGGAAACGATATTTTCAGAAGCTATCAGTTCAATCTGAGATTCCTGACGGTCAAACTCTCGCTCCACCGCTGATTTAATCGCAGGGTCGATATCTGCCAGATTGGCTGTAAAGAAGTTTTCACGCTGCTGATCGTTTGCGTAAAGGTCTGTCATGATGTTCTACCCTCTAATCATATTGCCGGGCTTACTGATAATCGAACAGAAGGACTAAACTCTGCTCGTTGCTTGTATATCTTGGTTGCTACTGACTGAGTGCCTAACAGGCGACAACGTTAACCGCCAATCCTCCCTGGGACGTTTCCTTGTATTTTTCCTGCATATCAATTCCAGTCTGGCGCATGGTTTCAATGACACTATCCAAAGGAACCCGATGACTGCCGTCACCCCGGAGGGCTAACCGTGCAGCATTAATGGCCTTAACAGCTCCCATGGTGTTGCGCTCGATGCAAGGCACCTGCACTAACCCGTCGATAGGGTCACAGGTCAATCCAAGATTGTGCTCCATACCAATCTCTGCAGCATTTTCAATTTGTTCATTACTGCCTCCCAACACCGCTGTCAGTCCGGCGGCCGCCATAGAACAAGCAACACCCACTTCTCCCTGGCAACCGACTTCAGCAGCAGAAATTGATGCATTTTTCTTGTACAGCATCCCAATCGCTGCGGAAGTACAGACAAAATCACGAATACCTTCAGGGCCAGCCCCCGGCACAAATCGATGGTAATAAGCCAACACCGCTGGGATGACTCCAGCAGCTCCGTTTGTTGGTGCCGTCACGACACGTCCACCGGCGGCGTTTTCTTCATTAACCGCCATCGCATACAGATTAATCCAGTCCATCACCGTCAACTGGTCCCGCAACGCAGCTTCAGGGCTATCGACCAGCTCTTTTTTCAACGAATGAGCACGTCGCTTGACACCAAGACCACCGGGCAATTCACCGGTTTCGCGGCAACCTCGTTCAATACAGGCTTCCATTACTTGCCAGATGTCCTGAATACCCGCCTCAATATCGATATCGGGATTAATGGCACGCTCGTTGGCAATAACGACTTCGGCGATACTTATTCCGGCCTCTCGACCACGTTCTAATAATTCTCTACCGGTTTCAAAGGGATAGGGGATTTCTACAGAAGCAGTACTGGTAACGGAGCTCTGAATTTCATCTTCACAGAGCACAAAACCACCACCGACTGAAAAATAGGTACGACTGTAAAAAAGAACACCCGCTTCATCAAAAACGTCAAAGCGCATACCGTTGGGATGCTGTGGCAAGGACTCACCGAATAAAAACAGCAGATCGGACTTTTCATCAAAACGAATGGCATGAGTACCATTAAGGTTTAACGACTTGCTTTGACGAACAGTATTGATAAAAACCGGAATCTGATCGGGATCAACGCTATCGGGACTGTGACCAAGAAGCCCGACCAGGGTTGCTATATCAGTCGCATGACCCTTTCCAGTCATAGCTAAAGAGCCATAAAGAGAAACCCGAAGTCTGCTTACCCGATTAATGAGTTGCTTGGATTCAAGCAAATTAAGAAAACGATTAGAGGCACACATCGGCCCGACAGTGTGAGAACTGGAAGGACCAACTCCAATCTTAAACAGGTCAAACAGACTTAGTGACATCCGAACTCTCCGTTACTGGAGGCGCTGCCCGCCTCTCTTTCGTTATTCTTTGTCAATTTCTCCAGTCACTGCGGCAAAAAACTGCTCAGAAATCGAACAATTGCAGTACTGAAACAAGAGATTATCACCCACAGGAAACACAATCAACAAAAATTTCCTATTGGAAACTTTTGTGAATAACGAGCTAAATACGACATCAGTGTACCCAACAATGCCACTCCCCGTGCCCGCTCTCGTTGATTGGTGTATCATATTGAAAAATAAGCATGAGCCTGGAGCACTAGCAATGGCGGAAGATCCCAGCCAATTTTTTTCAGTTGAGGAAACCGAGACTCTCGGCACCGAGTCCACCGTCGAACCCCTGCAGCTGGGTAAGCGAGTCAAAGACATTCGTCTAAGTCACAACCTGACTTTGGAGGAAGCCAGTAAACGCACAGGGTTAGCCAGATCAACACTGTCCAAAATTGAAAATGAACAGATATCTCCGACCTTCACCGCAGTGCAGAAGCTGGCGAAAGGGTTGAATATTGATATACCGCAGTTATTCTCCTCTCCCAAGGAATCCCGCACCGCAGGCCGAAGAGATATTACCCGCAAGAATGAAGGCAAACCCCACCCGACACCTACCTATGAACATGAGATGTTGGCAGCACAACTCAGCAATAAGAAGATTCTGCCCTACAAAACTACAGTACGGGCACGAAATTTTTCTGAATACCCGAGCTGGGTAAGGCATGACGGAGAAGAGTTCATGCTTGTTCTGAAAGGCTCGGTAATATTGCACACGGAATTCTACGAGCCTGTAGAAATGTTCGAGGGGGATAGCACCTATTACGATGGTGGCATGGGACATGCCCTTGTTTCCACAAGTGAAGAAGATGCCGAAGTACTTTGGGTGACTTCCAGTTAGGAGCCTGTAATCCAATTAATTCTAAACAGAGTGTCGATCTGGATACTGTTTCTATCTGAATATCACTTCCGGTTAGAGTAACTGTCTGCATAACAGAACCGACAGTTACTCTAAGGAGCAGCTACCCATATCAGTTACGCAGCCCTACATAAGCGATGCTGTCTTATCATAAGCGCTACCCAGCTCTCCTCATCAGCCTGCTGATCATTGAACTTCAATACCTGTAAAAATCAATTCCCCTCAAGACCTATCCCAGTTATCCAGATATCCCAACCCCGTCGTAAAATCCGATACATGACTATATCCATGGGCTGGCTCCTTACCACCTGTCGACAAGAACCCGCTATCTTGCTCGCGGTCAGGTTAAACACTTGACCAACTACGTATGAATACTGTTTACCACTCTGGGTCGGCTCCCGCTGAAAGAATATGAGCAGCTAGAAATCAATCCTAATGCACTAAAACGTACATATGGCGCCAGTTGATGCTGTTAACGAGACAGCTAGCAGCCACAGACACCAACTAGAGATATTGTTGACTACAGGGGCTTTTGCTTCAATCAATACAGCTAGCTGAAGCTGCTCGCCCTTTGAAATTCTTCATGCCCCAAACGGCCACGGAGTTCTAATGTGCGACACCGGTGACCTGTATCTTGTATTGATTAACCGGGGCTCTCAGTTTTGGCTCGATAACTACGACTAATGACAAGAATTAACAGTGGTTTGTCTGGTATCAGGCAGTCTAATAATTAGAAGGAATAATCATGAAAAAACTTGCGTCTGTAGCAGCGGTTTCCGCTATCGCCATGGGGCTAAGCGCTGGAGCACAAGCAGAGGAAACTTTGGATTCTGTTAAGAGCAAAGGTTTCGTTCAGTGCGGTGTTAGTACAGGTTTACCTGGCTTTTCCAACCCTGACGAAAAAGGCAACTGGCAGGGCCTGGACGTTGACGTTTGTCGCGCAGTAGCAGCAGCCGTTCTGGGTGATGCATCTAAAGTTAAGTATATTCCTCTTACCGCGAAAGAGCGCTTCACTGCATTGCAGTCTGGTGAAATCGACATTTTGTCCCGTAACACCACCTGGACTCAAACCCGCGACACAAAACTGGGTCTGAACTTTGCCGGCGTTAACTACTATGACGGTCAGGGCTATATGGTCAGCAAGAGCCTGGGCGTTAAGAGTGCGTTGGAATTAGACGGTGCAGCCGTGTGTATCCAGTCTGGTACAACTACCGAGCTTAACCTGTCTGACTATTTCCGTGAGCACAAGATGTCTTACACGCCTGTCGTATTCGACACTTCTGACCAGACGGTTAAAGGTTTTGAAGCCGGTCGCTGTGACGTTTTGACATCTGACCAATCCCAGCTTTACGCCCTGCGCATCAAGCTGGCTGATCCAAGTTCAGCGATGGTTCTACCGGAAGTTATTTCTAAGGAACCACTAGGACCCGTTGTTCGTCAAGGCGACGACCAGTGGTTCAATATCGTCAAGTGGTCTTTGAACGCAATGATCAATGCTGAAGAGCTGGGTCTCACTTCTGCGAATGCTGATGAAATGAGCAAAAGCAGCACCAACCCAGGTATTAAACGTCTTGTTGGTAAAGAAGGTCCTAAGGGCGAAGGCCTGGGTCTGAATGACGACTGGGCATTCCAGATCATCAAGCAAGTCGGTAACTACGGCGAAGCTTTTGAGCGTAACGTTGGTACTGGCTCACCGCTTAAGATCTCTCGTGGCAACAATGCTCTCTGGAGCAAAGGCGGATTCCTGTACGCACCTCCAATGCGTTAACAGGTCATTGGTTATCAGCCACCGATAGCATCAGTTATCGGTGGCTTTGTTGTAGTAAGACGCAGTAAAAGCATCACACCTCATGATGATGTTATAAAAATTACAATAAGCAATACTCTCCAGGAGACTCATCTATGCCAGCTGATTTAGATCAAAGCTCGGCTCCTGCCTCCAAAACGAAATTCTGGAATGACCCGGATAAGCGGGCAATCCTTTTTCAAATAATAATCGTTGTTTTGGTGGTCGGAACTATAGGTCACTTTGTCAGCAACGCACTGACCAACTTGGAAACTCGAGGAATTACCACCGGTTTCGGCTTTCTATCCCAGTCATCCGGCTTCGATATTCTACTCACACTCATACCATACGATGCCACCTATACTTTCGGTCACACCTTTGTAGTAGGTCTGCTCAACACTCTTCTGGTTGGTTTTTTAGGAGTCGTGCTGGCAACTATTCTTGGCTTTATCATGGGCGTCGCTCGATTATCCAATAACTGGCTAATCTCAAAGCTTGCCATGTGCTATATCGAAACATTTCGAAATATCCCGCTACTCTTGCAGATATTCTTTTGGTACGTTGCTGTTCTCGGCCCATTGCCTGGACCACGCCAAAGTATTGAGATCGGCAGCGCATTTCTGAACAACCGTGGCCTTTATACACCCGCTCCTGTTTTTGAATCCGGTTTCTGGTTTGTTGTTGTCGCATTTTTCGCTGCAATAGCACTGTGCTGGTACCTGGTACGCTGGAATCACCGACGTCAGGACCTCACAGGACAGCAATTCCCGATCTTTTGGAGTTCTGTTGGCATTTTGATTGCCGTTCCTTTGGTAGTCTATTTCTTCGCAGGCTCTCCTATGAGCTGGGACTACCCTGAGCTTAAAGGATTTAACTTCAAAGGCGGTAACGTCATTATCCCGGAACTTACTGCGCTATTGCTCGCGTTAACCATATACACGGCAGCATTTATAGCAGAGATTGTCCGCTCTGGTATTGAAGCGGTTAACAAAGGCCAGACAGAGGCGTCGCACGCACTGGGAATAAGCAACGCTAAGACATTACGCCTTATCGTTATACCTCAAGCACTTCGAGTCATTATTCCGCCTTTAACCAGTCAGTATTTGAATCTTATCAAGAACTCTTCCCTGGCAACGGCTATCGGTTACCCGGACTTGGTTGCAGTGTTCATGGGCACAACCCTAAACCAGACAGGCCAGGCAATCGAAATAATCTTTATGACAATGGCCGTCTACCTGACGATAAGCTTGCTGGTTTCAGCCTTTATGAACTGGTACAACAAAATTATGGCATTGGCGGAGCGTTAAAATGATTGTTAATGACAATAAGATTCCTGATATGCCGCCCCCGGCCAGCACGGTTGGTGCAGTGGGATGGTTAAGAAAAAATTTATTTTCCAGCTGGGCTAACAGCATACTCACGGTTGTGGTCGGATACATCGTGATCTCCAACCTGATACCGCTAATCGATTGGGTTTTCCTAACCTCCGATTGGCTTGGTGACAGTAGAGAAGATTGCACCAGTGGTGGTGCGTGCTGGGTATTTATTACGGTACGCTTAGAACAGTTTATTTACGGCTTTTACCCCGAATCAGAATATTGGCGTATCAACACAATTTTTGTGATGCTGGCTGGATTGATTGCTGCGCTCATATTCGAGGGTACCCCCAAGAAGGGATGGTTGGGAGCCTTCACTTTGTTGATTTTCCCAATCATTGCATTCTATCTGCTCTATGGCGGAGCCTTTGACCTGGAAGTTGTTGAAACTCACAAATGGGGGGGATTAAGCCTGACTCTGGTACTGGCCTGTGTCGGTATCGTGGCATCGCTTCCATTTGGGGTGTTGCTGGCTTTAGGTCGCCGCTCAAATATGCCTATAGTACGGAGCCTCTCCACCGCCTTTATCGAAATATGGCGCGGAGTGCCTTTAATCAGCGTGCTGTTTATGGCTTCAGTTATGCTTCCGCTGTTCGTATCTGGCGAAACCAGTATGGATAAGCTGCTAAGAGCTCTGATTGGTATCACCATGTTCCAATCAGCCTATATGGCAGAGGTTATCCGAGGCGGATTACAGGCCATCCCTAAAGGCCAATATGAAGCAGCCATGGCACTGGGGCTTAACTACTGGAAATCCATGGGGTTAATAATCCTCCCTCAGGCCCTAAAACTGATGATCCCCGGGATCGTAAACACCTTTATAGCCCTGTTCAAGGATACCAGCCTGGTGCTTATCATCGGTTTGTTTGACTTGTTGGCTATCGTACAGGCCGCGTTGTCTGATCCTAAGTGGCTGGGTTATTCCGTTGAAGGCTATGTTTTTGTCGCCTTTGTATTCTGGATTTTCTGCTTCAGCATGTCTCGCTACAGCCAGGCACTGGAAAGAAAACTACATACAGGGCACGGTGCGCGCTAAGAGACGCACATTGATCTGAGCACGTTTGCATCTTGAAGATGATGCAGCCAGAACAAGAATTCCAGGAGTATTTAATGTCTACACAAAATAATAACGTCTCTAGCGAAATAATGATCCAGTTAAAGGGCGTAAACAAATGGTACGGAGAGTTTCACGTACTAAAGGATATTGATCTTTCCGTCAGCAAGGGTGAGCGAATCGTTGTCTGTGGTCCATCCGGGTCAGGGAAATCGACGATGATCCGTTGTCTGAATCGATTGGAAGAACATCAGCAGGGACAAATACTGGTAGGGAAGACGGAACTGACCAATGACATCAAGAATATCGAGACTATTCGTCGCGAAGTCGGCATGGTATTTCAGCACTTTAACCTTTTTCCTCATCTGACCGTGTTGGAAAACTGCTGTCTTGCCCCTATCTGGGTACGAAAAGTCCCTCGTAAAGATGCTGAAGCTACAGCAATGAAGTACCTGGAACGGGTTAAGATTCCTGACCAGGCATACAAGTATCCAGGACAGCTTTCCGGTGGTCAGCAACAGCGGGTAGCAATTGCGCGCAGTCTCTGCATGAATCCGGAGGTGATGCTGTTTGATGAGCCCACATCTGCACTTGACCCTGAAATGATCAAGGAAGTGCTGGATGTTATGATCGAGCTGGCTCATGAGGGTATGACCATGATCTGTGTAACCCACGAAATGGGCTTCGCAAAAACCGTAGCCAATCGAGTAATCTTCATGGATGGAGGTCAGATTATTGAAGAAAACAATCCGCATGAATTCTTTGATAACCCTCAATCTGAGCGTACTCAGCTGTTCTTGAGCCAAATTTTGGCGCACTAAGCAGTATTTGAGACACTGGCCCGTATTAACCTATTGAACGACTGACCGGGACGGATCCCCGGTAAAAACATAACCATACAGAAAGGGCGCTATTCAGCGCCCTTTCCTTTTATCTCCCCACTTCTCCCGCTATTTTCCTCTTAAACCTGTTTTCAATCACAATTTTTCAAATAGGAAAATTTTTCTTTTATACACCTATGCTGCTGACTTTGCACAAAGTCATTTCGATTCATGTGGTTATGAGTTTATCCTGCTGTTTTCTGTTTTTCTCATATGCTACTTGCTAAGTTTTACCTTGCCAAATACAGTCAATTTGAGTATTTTGTTTCCAATACGAAACTTTGTTGATCTGACTGCCGGGTTGATCGACATTTTCTCTAAACATTTACGTTTAGAGGGTCTGTTCCAGAACAAGATAAATTTTCGTATTTCATAAAGCGGGAAAACAATTAAAAACCTGTGGAGGGTAATACACGATGGAAGCGCTCACTGAGCTACTCGGTACCATCAATGGAATCGTCTGGGGTCCATGGATGTTGTTTTTTATCTTAGCTGTGGGATTTTTCTTACAGGTAGGTTTGAAACTGATGCCAATTCTCAAACTGGGAACGGGCTTTAAATTACTTCTCGGAGGACGCTCTGCTTCTTCAGAAGATCAAAAAGAAGGAGAAATCTCTCCTTTCAACGCTCTCATGACATCTCTTTCCGCGACGATTGGTACTGGCAATATCGCGGGTGTCGCAACGGCCGTATTTCTGGGAGGCCCGGGAGCGCTATTCTGGATGTGGATGACTGCTTTGGTCGGTATGGCAACAAAGTATTCTGAAGCAGTCCTGGCTGTTAAATATCGTGAAGTAGACGAAGAGGGCAACCACGTCGGTGGCCCTATGTACTACATCAAAAATGGCCTTGGCAAAAAATGGGCTTGGTTGGGAACCACTTTCGCAGTCTTCGGCATGATTGCCGGGTTCGGCATTGGTAATGGCGTTCAATCAAACTCGGTAGCCAGCGTCATTGAAAGCAACTTCGGCGTATCCACATGGGTAACCGGCCTGATCCTGATGGTTTTCGTTGGCGCGGTGTTACTCGGCGGTATCAAGCGCATCGGTAACGTAGCCGGCGCTTTGGTTCCGTTTATGGCTATCGCTTATCTGATTGCTGGACTTATCGTGTTGGCAATTAACTCGGCAGAACTTCCAGCGGCTCTGGACCTGGTGTTTACCCATGCGTTCTCCCCTGCTGCTGCAGAAGGCGGATTTGCCGGAGCTGCGGTTTGGGCGGCCATACGATTCGGCGTCGCTAGAGGTGTCTTCTCCAACGAAGCAGGACTGGGGTCCGCTCCTATTGCTCACGCAGCGGCGCAAACCAATGAGCCCGTCCGCCAGGGGCTTATCGCCATGCTGGGTACCTTTATCGATACGATCATTATCTGCTCCATTACTGGTTTAGTAATTATTACGTCAGGAGCCTGGACCGGAGGCGAGTCTGGTGCAGCCTTGACTTCAGCAGCGTTCGCTACAGCCCTGCCAGGGATAGGTAATTACCTGGTTGCCGTTTCTTTAGCAGTCTTTGCCTTCACCACGATCCTGGGATGGAGTCTTTACGGTGAACGTTGCGCAGAATACCTGTTTGGCGTAAAAGTGATCGTACCATTTCGGGTCCTCTGGATTCTTGCGGTTCCTGCTGGTGCAGCGATTTCACTGGATTTCGTTTGGTTGCTGGCGGACACTCTAAACGCAATGATGGCAATTCCCAATTTGATCGCTCTGATGCTGTTGAGCCCGGTCGTATTTAAATTAACGAAAGAATACTTCGCTAAAATTGAAGCACAGAAAGTCTCTGAAGCTTCAACAAAGCAAAGCTCTTAATACCTTTGAACGGGAATCCGAAGAGGCAGATTAGCATTAATCTGTCTCTTCAGAATCCCAATCATGAATGGTTATAACATCGCCCACTACCAGCAACCTTTTCAGGCGACATTGATTTTGAAATCAAACAACGAATCATTGGAGTTACACATGGCCGAAGCAACTAACAACCCACTAGCAAAAACACCTCTTTATGACCTCCATGTGAAGTTGGGCGGAAAGATGGTTCCCTTCGCGGGATATGAAATGCCTGTGCAATATCCAATGGGTGTGAAGAAAGAACACTTGCATACTCGTTCACAGGCAGGTTTATTCGATGTATCACATATGGGCCAAGTTCGGCTAAAAGGTGAAAATGCAGCTGCAGCGCTAGAAAAGCTTGTTCCTGTAGACATCATTGATCTGCCGTCTGGCAAACAACGTTACGCCCTCTTTACTAACGATAATGGTGGTGTAATGGATGACCTTATGGTCAGCAATTTAGGCGATCATCTTTTTGTTGTTGTTAACGCAGCCTGCAAACAGCAGGACATCGCGCACATGCAGGCCAACCTTGGTGAAGGTGTGGAAATAGAAGTCCTGGAGGACAGAGCCTTGTTAGCCCTGCAAGGACCGGAAGCGGCAACTGCGTTATCTCGCATTGTTCCGGAAGTTGCCAAGATGCTATTTATGGATTCCCAACTGATCACTATTGAAGGGGTTGACTGCATTATCGGCCGTGCAGGCTACACCGGAGAAGACGGTTACGAAATATCTATACCGGCAGACAAGGCGGAGTTTATCGCCACCTTATTGCTGGATTTAGCCGAAGTTGAGTTCATTGGACTGGGTGCTCGTGATTCCCTGCGACTGGAAGCAGGTCTTTGCCTTTACGGACATGATATTGATCCCACAACAACTCCCGTTGAAGCTTCCTTATTATGGGCTATCAGTAAAAACCGTCGTGCTGAAGGAAGTCGAGCAGGAGGATTTCCCGGAGCAGATATCATTCTTGACCAGATTCAAACCAAGGATGTAAAACGCAAAAGAGTTGGATTACTCGGGCAAGGGCGTGCTCCCGTTCGAGAAGGTAGTGACATTGTGAATGCTCAAGGCGAAAAGGTTGGCGTGGTTACCAGTGGCAGTTTTGGCCCCAGCGCCAACGCGCCGGTTGCTATGGCTTACGTAGGCATCGAATACGCAGCACTGGACACTGAACTTTACGCACTGGTGCGTGGTAAGCAGCTCCCAATGAATGTCGCTAAAACCCCATTTGTACCTCAACGCTATTATCGCGGTTGATCGATGGATAGTTATTAGCTAATGGTGCCGGTTAGTCTTAAACATAAAGACTGGACTAACTGATCGCACTGCTGCCAATCGTGAGAAACTCTGAATTTGGGCTGCTCGACCGCCTGCCACAACTTCCCTTTCGTTGTGGCAGGCGGAAGCATTCACCGATACTCATGCTTATCCCCGGCCCCCATCCGAATAGCACCCAAATAAAAGCAGTATCTAAATAAAAGCAGTATCCTGCAAGAAATGTAAAAACCCAATGCAGTAACCAACCTTAAGTAAAGCTCGGAGGAAAAAATGGATCTGATAGAATTGACGCAGCTAAAAGGCGAATCAAAAATGTCCCGTCTGAAGATCAAGCCAGATCCAGAGCGTCAACGCTTACGCAAACCCGAGTGGATTCGTATCGACCCTCGAAGTAATAAAAACATCTCAAAAGTGAAGGCAGAACTCCGGGATAAGGGCTTACACACCGTTTGTGAGCAGGCCTCCTGTCCAAATCTCGCCGAGTGTTTTAGTAAAAAAACAGCCACTTTTATGATCATGGGAGCAATCTGCACAAGACGCTGCCCATTTTGTGATGTGGCCCACGGTAAGCCAATGCCGTTAAACGAAAAAGAACCCCAGGATATGGCCCGCACCATTCGTAAGTTAGGGCTGAAATACGCCGTCATTACCTCTGTTGATCGTGATGATCTGAGAGATGGCGGGGCCGGTCATTTTGCTGACTGCGTCAGGGAAATCCGAAAACGTTCACCGGAGGTTCGTATCGAGACACTGGTTCCAGACTTTCGTGGGAAAATGGATATTGCCCTGAACGTATTGGGAACAGCACTGCCGAACGTTTTAAATCACAACATGGAAACGGTGCCCAGACTTTACCAGCAGTGTCGCCCTGGTGCTGACTACCAGTGGTCCCTGACTTTACTGAAACAGTTTAAACAGCTTTATCCTGAAGTGGTTACCAAATCGGGTCTTATGGTTGGGCTGGGAGAAACGATTGAGGAAATTATTGAAGTGATGAAAGATCTTCGCGCGCATGGCGTCGAAATGGTGACCATCGGCCAATACCTCCAACCCAGCAAACACCACCTTGCCGTAGAGCGATATGTAACACCCGAAGAATTCAAACAACTGGAAAGCACTGGTTACGAGTTAGGTTTTGAGAACGTTGCCAGCGGTCCGATGGTCCGCTCTTCCTACCACGCAGACCTTCAGGCCGATGGGCAGCAGCTGTAAAAGGATAGCCGCTGCTTCGTCGTGCCAGGCCGACTCGCAACCTTAACTGAAAGTTTAGCCAGCTGCCTGCCAGCTCTCAACTAAAAATCTTGAAATTGAGTCGGACCGGGTTTTTTTGAAGCCCGGTCCCTTATCGCCCCACTCCCCCTGCTGGCTAAGTTCCTCTCGGGTAAACCATTTAGCATCATCCAATTCATCAAGATCCACTTGGATTTCTGCACTTAAGGCCTTGGCGGTAAAACCTAACATAATGGATGATGGAAAGGGCCAGGGCTGGGAGGCCAGGTACTTTACTTCAGTAACATCAATTCCCGCTTCTTCTTTCACTTCACGAACCACTGTTTCTTCCAACGATTCTCCTGGATCGACAAAACCTGCAAGCGTCGAATAAACGCCATCAGGCCAGGACTTTTGCCTCCCCAGCAAACAACGTGTGACCCCATCAGCAAAAGTGTGTTCAACGATCATAATAACGGCTGGATCAGTTCTGGGGAAAGTTCTGTGCTGACATTCTTGCCGCTGACAAAGACGAGAATGACCAGCCTCAATGCTTTCGTTTTTGCACCCACAACGTCCACAGAATCGATGAGTGCTATGCCAGTGTATAAGCCCTTTGCCAAAGGCCAAAACAGCCGCATCTGAAAAAGTCAATGTCGGCCCGACTTTACGTAAGTCCTCAAAACAATACTCAGTTTCAGCCAATTCCCGTTCCGCTTCGGAAAGAAATACGGAATCTACCGCAAACACGGGGCCGCGATCCCCGATTCCAAGAAAAATCGTGTTCTTTAGTTCTACCGAAGCTATATCCCGCCGCTCCAGATATACCGGTTGCAAGTTCTTATCAAACAGATTCCTGCCCGATTGTACAACAACAAAACGAGCAGCTTCGTCTACAAATCTCTGACAAAGCCAGTCTGAATCCTTACGTTCTTTTGAATAACGATTCAAAGGCATCCGGGTATATTTAAGCGCCACCATTATCTCCTTGATTGACAACTTCAGCCCAACTCACAGACCATTTTCCCATAGGCTCTATGATGTTAAATAGTTCAATACCCAACTCGGTCAGACAATAGCCCTCCCCCTGATGACGTATCAACTTCAATGCCCTCAACTCCTTGAGGCGCGTATTCAGTAGTGATGGAGATATTTGTTCACAACAGGACTGTAATTCACGAAATGTCAGCGCCTGCGAATTCAGATTCCATAAAATGCCCAAAGACCATGTACGGCCAAGCAGGTCGAGCAGAGCCATTACAGGCTTGCCGGTTTTTGAGCCCCTGACAGCAACTCCGGGAAAAGGTATAGACATGGAGCCTCCTCTAAAGAAGCCACATTATGCTACATATTCTGTAGCATAAGAAGTAACCCAAAGGGGTTCTCTGTAATTATTTCGCCGGATAGGTTTACGTCAGTCGGAAAAGAAGCGAGATGGAATCATCTCGCCGACCTCAATATTTCTTCAGTAAGCCGGATCACACCCGGAAGTAATGGACCTGTTCACTTAGCCGGTGAGCAAGATCATCCAATGTATGGCTGGCTTTAGCAGAGTTTCGGATGGAGTCAGCCGAACGCTGGGCAATACTGGTAATACTGTCAACGTTATTCTGAACTTCCTGGGAGACTGAAGACTGCTCCTCGGCAGTCGCTGATATTTGAGTATTCATATCCCTGATTCTGCTGACCGCTTCATGGATCGCTTCCAAAGCTGATTCACCTTTTGCTGCTTGTTTAACAACGTCCAATGAATTTTGTTTGCTACGGGTCATGACTTCAGTCGCTCGACGCGCCCCACTTTGCAACTGTGCAATGACCTGCTCTATTTCCTGGGTCGCTTTTTGCGTATTCATTGCCAGCTGCCTGACCTCATCAGCAACAACAGCAAAACCACGTCCATGGTCACCGGCACGAGCTGCCTCGATAGCCGCATTAAGTGCCAGAAGATTGGTTTGTTCAGCGACTCCTGCGATGACATTGAGGATGTTGGATATATTGTGGGAGTTTGCCTCCAATTGCTCGATTACCTGAGCAGAAGACTCAATATCCTCAGAAAGCCCTTTAATCGAATCAATAGTCGTATGGACAACCTCTCGACCAGAAAGCGCCGCTTCATCGGCATCTTTAGCGGCAGTTGAGGCAGTCGTGCAGCTTTCGGAGGCATGCATCGCCGTGCTGTTCATTTCATGAATTGACTGAGCAATATGATCCGTTTGCTGTTGCTGTTCCTGGATCAGCTTTTCTGACTCCTGAGTGACCATTTCCAACTCTTCAGCAGCACCTTCCATCTGATTTGTTGACCCCATCACGCCATCAATCACACTCCGTAGCTGTGCGGTCAGCTGATCCATAGCCAACTGCAACTGACCAAATTCGTCCTTTCGAAAAGAACTCTTCTTACTATGGTCTCGTAAATCTCCCTCAGCCATTCGCTTGGCCTGAGCAACAACCTGTAATAAAGGTCTGGTAATATCCCGGATCAGTAACAATCCGGCAATCAATCCCGCAACAACAGCTGTAATGCTTGCTGCAATCATTAATCGATCATCGGTTTGCTGCCGCTCAGCAACCAGATCTACGGATTCTTTGGATGATTCCTTAACCTGCAAATCAAGCTGATCCATCAGAGTATTTATCTGATCTTTGGCTGCCAGGGCTTTTTTAGAAAACCTTCGCGCTGAAATTTTCTGTAACGCCGTCCACTTTTTGTATGTTTCCAGAGAATTTTTTTGATAGATCTGCTGTTGCTCATCTATTTGCTGAAGAATAGTCGCCAATAGCTGCTTGGATTCACTGTCAGGAAATCGTGAAAGTACATCAGATGTTGCAATCAGTGCATTTTGAGTCGTACTGGACAGTTCGACAAAACGGTCTCTGGATTTATCAATCCGATCCGTTCCATAGTTTTTCTTCTTGAGATCACGGGCTCTGGTAGCCTCACTGCTGCCTCGCTCAAATTCCATCGCTTGTTCCTGCAGCAATCGACTGACATCATTTGCCGCCTGCATCAACGGTATATCAAGTTCAGAAATACTACGGATGTTTTGATTCAGTACGCGGCTACTGGTAAGGCTGTTCCAGGTCAGCCCTACAAGCATAACCAGAAAAAGCAATACAAGCAGAATGATTTTATTACGGACAGTAAACATCATTATCAACGCCTCTACTGTTTGGCAAGCCAGCCCGGATGAACTTAAAGACAGGTCAGACAAACGTTTCTATTGTTTTTATTTTTAGGGTATTACTTTGGAAAATAATGCCTCTCCAAATGCTCCTGAACCAGGCCGGAATATCCATTGCGAGCGAACCAATCGCTTCCGTTTCTCGTGATATTTATCGCCTCCCTGGAAAAAGAAGCAGAACGGGAATTCCATCATGAATTAAATTGCTCATCAACTCTTATCAGATTCCGTCAGATCTTATCTGATTCCGCCAGATCCCAGAAAATAATCAAAGATAATGAATAATATAGCAGCATAGTCAAAGAGCTGTCTTAACAACCCATCCAAATACTATTTACAGGGGCTGCAAACGACCCACTAACTTATGAACGGGGGCATTAAGCTGACGGGACAGCTTCTTGGCTAAAGGTTGTAATCGCCTTGGGTTATTGACTGGCATGCCAGACTTGAAGGCAAAAACAATCATATTGCCATCTTCAACAGAACAGCTCATGCACTGATTGCCAAACTGTTTGCGAATCCGTTGTGCTGCAATGGGGTGGCTGCCTCGATGTTCCTCCCAGAGATTAAGCACCAGCACCCCCTCATCACTCAGATTATGGTAACAGCAGTCCAGAAATACAGAATCCAACTGAGTTTCTATCATCCCGTCATCATTATAAATATCGGCAAAAATCAGATCGCTGCGAACAGGGGTATTTGCCATGTAAAGTCCAGCATCCCCAAGGTGCAAGGATAATTGAGGGGTCAGTTCAAGTGAAAACCACTCTCTCGCAACCTCGACAACTTTAGGCCTGAGTTCAACAACATTCAGCTCCAAACCGGGATCATAATCCTGTAAACACTGAACTAAACTGCCGGCACCCAGTCCCAGCAATGTAACCTGTTTTGGGGCTGGCTGATAAAGCAATGCCAGAGCCATCGCCTGAGTGTATTCGTATATCAGGGTAGCAGGACTCAGCAAATCGACACAGCTTTGCTCAGCATCCTTACCGAAAGCAAGATAGCGGCGTAAGCCATCCTCGAAGACACGTATGGGTCCCCAGTCGTCATAGCATCGATGGATTTCATAACCGGGTATACTCATACCAAAACCTGTACAGCTTTTATAAACAAGAAAAATATCAAAATAGAAACGCAGTATTTTACCTGCGATTCTGTTGGCCAGGGTATGTTATTACCTTAGAAACCTTCGAATAAGCCCATTATGTTCTCAGCAAACCTTTTGAGACCCATCGGATTGGCTCACAGGTTCCCTTATTTAACTGACCATTGTTTAAAAATCAGCTCAAGCTTTCAGCAGTACATCGTCCAGTGCCCGGCGGGGGCTCAGCGCTCCCTTGTTTTTTGCCCACCCCATACGAAAGGAAAATGTGGCCTGGCCTTGGTATTCTGCAGTTAGTTTTCTGAGTTTCTCCATATACCCAGCCCCGGCTTTGCCAGATAACCGGTCCAGCTCCCTGAGTCGATCACCCCACTCCAGCGGTTGGTTCATCGGGTGCATGGACAGTCCGGCTTTGCTGGCCATCAAATGAATCCGCTGCCATACCCGCCCGGCTCGCAGATTATCCTCAGCAGTATAGGGATTGGCTACCACTAACATGGCAGTGAGTGGCGCACTTGCAAGATGGGTATCCCGGGTGGTATCAAGCCAGATCTGGTGACCTTTTTCAGCAGACATGGGGGGTAATATTTTTGCAGCCAAGGTTATTGGTGCAGGTAGCCCAACGCTATCCATGGTAACGCCATCCCGATACGTTTGAATATCATCCGCCTTAAACCGGAACCATGCCTCACTGTCATGAACCATCTGGTAGTCAGCGACTATTTGCTGGGTGGCATCCATCATGACCTGATCAAACAATTGTCGCGCTTCACCCGTCGAAAAGAGGACAAGCTCTACCTGTTCTGAACGAGCCTCCTCTTTGAAGCGGTTCAGCAGATTATTACCGATGGTTCTGTCCCGAAGATATTCACCTCGATAAGTACGTCGATTGGGTATTTCCAGAAAAAGAGGGTTCTCAGCAGACGTCTGTTTATCTAAGGCGATTGTCGCAACAGGAACAACCCCTGCTCGGGATAACGCCTTGGTCAGTTTAGCGCGCTGATACTCAACCTGGGCTCGATAACCAAACCCGGGAGCCGCAATCATAATATTCTCGACTGCACAGCCCAAACCAATATGCATCTCACGTAAGTACGGATCAAAACTCCCCAGGTTTCGTTTAATATCAGCAAATACCTGAATCTGTTTATTACTGACTTTGAACAACCAGGGTTGGGTATTGTGTGGGCTAGAGGCTAGAATAGCACTAGGCAGCATAGCCATAGGACCACTCAAGTGCTGACCCTTCCAGTTATCCCAGGGTTCAAATGCAGGCCCATCAAAAGGACTGAATACATCCTGATCCACCGCTCTCCATACTGTACCGCCGCTGACTAAAATCAGCGCCCCGGCACCAAACTGGGTCACAGCTTTCAAAAATCCACGCCTGGGAATAGTGGAAGGAGCATTATTCTTGTCAGACATTAGCGGCTCTCCTGTTAATTCTCAACAAAGTCACTCAATGGTGACATCCTGACTAAACTCAGATACGACCTACCTGTGTTAGTCGCACCTATATAAGTGCTGTTTTATATGCTGCTTAGGGCTAAATGGCGAAGCGCCCTCTTAATCTGATCCCAGCCCGCTTCTTCCCGCAGGTTAATTCCGTTGTAGATACGGATATGTCGGGCACGGGTTGCTAGATAGTGAATGGATGCGGACATCAAAGCCGTCACTCCAGCAAACAGCTCCGGGTCTGACAGCTCTCCGGGATCAATCAAAGATATCAGCTGTTGTCCCAGATTCTCTCTGATCGTTTCCAGGTGAGCGGTCAGTTCATTTCGCTCAACCATCTCCCAGGCGAGAATTTCCAATGTTAATGGCCGACTGCGGATAGCATCTATGTAGTTTTCGAAAACTCGAGCAACCTGCTCAGGTAGTGGATAAGAACGAAATGCCTGCGCCTTATTACCTATCAGCTCTTCTCCCAGCAGTTCATCAATGCCTGGCCAGAAATCTCCCTGAGCAGCATAACGCTTAACTAAACCATCAAGACCGTCAAAGTATCTGTATATCAATACTTTATCTACGCCAGCTTGCTTGGCTATGGAGTTAACCCCCACTTTTCTGAATCCATCCCGTGCTAATACCTGTCCTGTCGCAATCAGCAGGCGTTGCTCTGTTTCCTGACGATCTCGTTTCACGATCTAACACTCACTTTAATCAACGGTTACTTTAACCAATCGCCACCTTGCCCCACCATTACCCTGATTAAGGTACCGAAGTATCGGCACAACTAATTCCCGCCCTTCTATTCCTATATCATCCAGCAGTCATCTGCATATTGTCACCACCTGGTGACAATATGCAGATGACTGTAATAAAAGTCAAATTTTGGTTTTTGAACTCAGTGTAATTTCAGTGGACTGAATATAAGAAACGACTTTCAATATCACCATTGCGAATAAAAGAAATAACGCAATAAATTATCATTTACCAATGCAAATGATAACCACTATCATGTATAGTTTGAGGCAGATTTTATCAATGGAGAAGAAAACGATGTTTCGCCATTCTTATATGGTCGCATGTATTGCCTCAGCATCACTGGGGACCAGCATAGTTCAGGCAGCCAAAAGCGATACAGAAAAGACTCTGGAGGTAGACAAAGTCACTGTTATCGGCAATGAAACCGAAAAGAAAATACCGCCGCTGGGAGCTCCTGCTACGATCAGTAAAAATGGTGTCGCCATAGAAGAGCTGCCCTATTCTGTGTCTGTGGTAGATGAGTCTTTTATTCAGCAAACCGGTGCAAAGAATATTCAGGATGCACTGCTATACACCAGCGGAGTTTATGCAGGGGCATTCGGTATTGATACCCGTGTCGACTCAACAAAAGTACGTGGTGTAGATCCGGTTAAATATGTCGATGGTCTACGCTCACACTACGGCTATTACAACAATGTGAGACCAAATATTTATTCACTGAAACAGATAGAAGTGATGAAAGGTCCGTCATCAGTTCTTTTTGGTCAGGGTTCAGTGGGCGGTATTGTTAACGCGGTTAGCAAACGCCCTGAAGAGGAAGAATCCGGTGAAATCTGGCTACAGGCAGGTTCGTTCAATCGTAAGCAACTGGCGGCAGATTGGACAGGAGCACTGGATGCCGAAGGTAAGTATCTGTTCCGCTTTATCGGTCTTACCCGTGACAGCGGTACCCAGGTTAACCATGTTGATGATGATGAAACGGTTTTCAACCCTTCCTTCAGCTGGCGCGCCTCTGATAATACTGAGATGACATTTATCTACAATTACCAAAAGCGAGAAGGAGGTATTACCGCTCAGTTTCTGCCGACTCAAGGGACGCTGATGACAGGCCCTCTGGGTCAGCTGGGACCATCTACCTATATTGGCGAACCCGGCTGGGATGCCTATGATCGTAAGCAGTCAGCCCTGACCACCGAGCTAAAACATCGCTTAAACGATACCTGGAGCCTGGCAGCCGTCGCTCGCTATGTTGATGCAGAAACCAACACGCGTGAACACTGGGCCAATATCGGCGTGGCTCCCGATGCCGAAGGTAATATTGGCCGTACCATTCATACCAATAACAAAAGCACACAGGGGCTGAACTGGGACGCACGCCTCCTCGGTCAGTTTGATGTTGGTGTTACTTCCCATCGGTTGTTACTGGGTATAGACCGTCAAGACATTGAAATTGATGATTGGAATACATTCTACGGTGCCGGTACACCCATTAATGCGTACCAACCGGTATATGGCAATGTCGCTGCGGTTTCAGCAGCTATGGACAAGCCTTCGGTAACAACTGAACAACTGGGTTTCTATATTGCTGATCATATAAACTGGGGGCCGGTAGTCCTATCTATGGCAGCACGCCATGATACCGTTAAAACCATACAGTCCGGCTCGGCTGACAAAAAAAACCGTGCAACAACAGGCCATCTTGGATTGATGTACCAATTCAACGGGGGCATCTCCCCGTATGCAAGCTACTCCGAATCCTTTGAAGCCAATACAGGCAGTGATGGCCAGGGAGGCACCCTTGATCCAACCGAAGGTGAACAGGTCGAGTTCGGTATTAAGTACCTGTCTGACGATCAATCCACAGCCATCACTCTGGCCCATTTCGATATTGAACAGCTTAACCGTGTAACCAACGGTACGACACCGGGTGGCTTGCAACAGGTCGGAGCAACAATCGACGGCTGGGAATTAAAAGCCAGAAAAAACTGGGATAATCTCAGCGTGCTTTTTAACTATTCTGCAATCGATGCCAACGATGGTAACGGAGGCCGTTTACCCTACGTGGCAGAGCATCAGACTTCAGTTTGGGGAAGCTACCTGCTGGGTAACAATTGGCGCGCTGGCCTGGGGGTCCGTCGTACTGGCTCAAATGTTGGCTGGGGAGGTTCACCGGCCATAGCCAGTGTGACCCTGGTGGATGCCATGGTCGGATATGAGGTCGGGAACTGGGACTTTACCCTGGACGTAAAAAACCTGACAGACAAAACCTATATTTCCTGGTGTCGCTCTTCTGGAGCTGATTGTGGCTATGGTGAAAAGCTAAACGCCACATTGAATGCTCGATATAAGTTTTAATTCAACCCCTCAGTGACCAAAGCCCTGTCGCTCCCCTTCCGGCAGGGCTTTTTTAATTTGAACTTTGTGGAATTTATTGATGAATACAGCCCTTGGGAAAGATCAACGCAGTCGCTCACGTGATAAGAAAAAACGCAGACTCTCTCTACGCTATCTGGCATACCTGATTCACAGCTTTATGGGTCTAAAACTGACTCTGTTGCTAATTGTGGTGCTCTTCACCGGGTCAATTGCAGCTATTCAGCAGGAGTTGGACTGGTTGATCTATGATGAAATGCGCGCAGAGGTTCAGGAGCAGCGCATAAGTTCAGGTGTATTATTGGATAGGCTCCAGGCAGCTTACCCCGACAACGGCATGTTTTTCTTCCGCAGCGGAGAAAAGTATCCTCATCTGAATGCCCACGCACGTTTTATCGATGACACCGGCGGTTGGCGACACGCATGGATTGATCCTTACAGTGGTGAAGTGAAAGGCGACACTGCCTTACTGTCAATAGGCCAGTTCATTGGTTATCTGCATGCCACTCTGTTTTTACCGGCGATCGGAAACAGTTTAGTGAATGCACTGGGATTGTTGGTATTGATCTCATTGATAACCGGATTAATGACCTTCCCCAAATTCTGGCGCTACTTCTTTAAGCCGCCACGTACAGCAAACCTGCGGGTATTTCTGGGAGATTTACACAAGCTGGTCGGATTATGGAGCTTATGGATAGTGCTCATCATAGGTATCACCGGCAGCTGGTGGTTTTATCAGGATCCGTTTGTTAAGTATCTTGGTGCCCCTTCTATCATTGAGCCTTACCCACAGAAACCGCTGCTCAGTTATGAAGAGCTGGATTCGCTGGAACCTACAGGAACGCCCGATAAGCGCCCCGTTGCAGAAATTATCCAGCAAGTTCAGTCCGCCTACCCCGATCTACAGATCAACATTATCAATCCCCCTGAGCATAGCGCCGACCCATACGAAGTTGTGGGAACAACAGGGGAATTATTACTGAGTGAATGGCGTGGACATCGCATTTTTGTCAACCCGTACACTGGTAAAATCGTCGATGCCTTTATGGTTAAAGACCTGACCTTTATGCAACGTACAGACATGGCGGTGACACCACTGCATTATGGTACCTGGGCGACCGGAGCTTCAGACCTGGTAGTCAAGCTGTTCTATTTTTGCGGCGGTACTGCAATGACATTTCTTGCTGTCAGCGGACTGGTCGTCAGCTACAAGCGAACCCGAAAGGCTGCGCGCAAAGCAGCTCAGCATAGCCCGTTACTGACTAAACTGTATAAAGGCTGGTATCTGATTCGTCCTTGGGGCGGCCCAATGGGAGGATTCAAATATCTCAACCTGATCGCAATTGTAGGCATTGCGGTAGGAACAGGTATCGCTTTAACCCTGAGTGGTCAGGGTACCAAGGGAAGCGGTTTTCTCTATCAAGAACAAACCCTTGGTCCCTGGACCGTATCCATGAATGCAGTCGCCGGTCTGCTGGAGAAAGACCTACCGCCGATACGCCCCGGTAATATGACTAATCTAAATGTGGCGCTCCCCGCAGAAGCTCTGGACAAAATTAAATTCATCTATGCCCGAGTTGGTAAACCTCGCACAATGCGCGCACCAGGAACCCTGATTCATGGCCCAATCGGAGCGAAGCATGTGCATCTAAGCATACCGAGAAAAATAGATAACAAAAGTGAGTTATGGATTACTGCCGTCACCTGGCAAGGAGACTACTATCAGAACCAATGGAGTCTGATGCCGGATGGAAAGAAAACCATCGATGCGCGATAGTTGAGATTAAACCCACTGCATTTAAGATCGTTAAATGAGCGTCTGTCCCCGATCAGGGGGTAGACATGATAACTGGACTGTCGAGCGCTTACCGGTCATCCGACTTCAGCTGTATTCAGCCGTATTTTTTGTTCCCATTGGACCCGGCAATAATCAGTCAATTCTCGTTTGAAGATTTTCTGGATCTAACGCCCGCTGCAAACGATCAAAGTTTCCGTTCAACCAGGCTTCGATCCCCTGGTTAAGTGGCTTCTCCGCCGGATCAAGACTCCAACGCAAAGTTACAAATTCAGGGCTTGGGGATAATCGCCCCACACGCAACGCCTCTTCTGGGCAGTGTTCAGCGTTTTCCAGAGGCAAAAACATGGCTTCAGCCAAAGGAGTTAATTCGAGGTTCATGACGCAGATAGCAGTTACATTCTGATCTATCAATTGTTGCTCCAGCCTCAGAGAAAACAGTTGTATCTGCTGCTGCAGTTGTTGCAAATTCAGAAAGATCTGCTCTGCCTGATCAGGCCAAATGCGACTTAAATCACGGGCTAGAATCTGACTCATAACTTGCAAATTATCCGGCGCTAACCAAAAGTAACTATCGAGTAGCTGTGGATCAGCACTTATTCGCACGCGGGTTCCCGGTTCGTTCAATTCCCGTGCAATATCAATGGGAATCACGCCAATATCCTGTCTACGCAATTTGCCGTACAGGGCATATCGCGGCCAAAGAGATTCCACCGTTACCAACGCCACAAAGGGGCCCGCACTCTGAAGACGTTCATGGCTTTTATTTTTCAGCCAACTGGATATACGCTTTACCGGTAGCCGCTCAGGCGGCAAGTAGACAGCTTCAACCGTAGTTTTATTGAGCAGGCTCTCACTTAATGCCTGAGCAATCGGCAAAGCTGTGGCTATCTTTTCCTCTGCCATCACCACATCACTGCATACTGCCAGCAATAACAATCCTATTCGTTTGTTTTTAAAAATACGTATCATTTCAAAAGCCTTTCTACATAAACATACGCATGCGGTTATAACCAACGGCCAATACAAACCCCAGGCTCGCTAATAACACGATAGATGCTCCGGATGGCACAGGAAGATCGAATGCCATTGGCAGCAGGATACCGGCCAAAGAGCAACTGGTCGAAATCAGGATATTGCACCAGAAAAACTGCATCACGTTACGAGTCACCAAACGCGCAGTGGTTGCCGGAATAAGCAACATTGCCCCAACAAGAATAGCCCCGGCTATCTTCACTGCCGCTACCGTAATCAACGCGATGAGCACTACAAAGATATAGTCGTAAAGCCTTACAGGAATTTCACTGACCCGCGCCAGTTCGGGATTAAGAGTGGCAACCAGTGCATTATTGCCAAACAGCAGCATCGCCAGGATGCAGATACCGCTAACGACCGCCAGAATGGCAAGATCGCTGTCCTGTACCGTGAGGATAGAGCCAAACAGCACGTTCTCTAAAATATGTACGTTAACCTTACGCGCCACATACAGCAGCAAAGCTGCCCCCGTCGCAATAGCCACTGCCAGAAAGACTCCAACCAGAGCATCGTAAGGCACAGAGGTTCGCGACTTAACCCAATGTAACAGTAATGCAAAGATCAGACAGAAACCAAACAAAGCAGCAAACGGATGGGACGCAGGCTCACCCAGTAAAATACCAATAGCTATGCCGGTTAGCGCAGCATGCCCCACGGCTTCAGAGAAAAACGCCAACCGTTTGATAACGACCAGACTCCCCATCCCCCCCAACAACGGACCAATCATCAGCGCAGCGACTAAGCCATTAATCAGAAAACCGTACTGGAACATATCCGGCAGATAGCCCCCAGCCTGGAGTTCAAACAGCATACTCCGTAAACTTTCCATTATGCTACCTCTGACACCCCGGTGCCGGTTACCAATACCAATTGCGGTGGACCCATTGCCTCAAGGCCTGCATTGATTATCAATACGTTATCGGCATGCCGACGAACAAACGCCATATCATGGTGCACCATCACCAACGTATGTCTCTTATCCCGAAACTGACCTATCAGGTCAGTAATCAACGTCTGTCCTTCAGTATCAAGACCGGTCATAGGCTCATCCAGAAACCAAAGTGAGGATTGGCGAAAAAGCGCCTGTGCAAACATCAAGCGCTGACGTTCGCCACCAGAGAGCTGCCCCAGCTGCAGCCCAGCTTTATCTCCAAGCCCCAACTGTTCCAACAATTCAGCAACCTGATGCCGAACCTTGGCAGACTGACGGAAAAATAACGGCCTTGGGCTGATTATCGCCGACATATAATCTTCAATAGTCACCGGCAATACCACATCAAATTGTGATTGCTGTGGAATGTAGGCAGGCATCCTTACAGCATTCAACCCTTTCCCATTCGGGTCTGGCCAATGGCGATTAATCTCCCCCCCGTGAGGCATCAACCCTAACAGGCTTTTTAACAATGAAGTTTTCCCGGCCCCGTTCGGTCCAACCAGCATATGTAATTGCCCGGCAGCCAGCTCCACACTGATGGGATCCAAAACCCGGTTACCCGCCAGGGTCAGACTGACATTATTCAGGGATATCGAAGGCCCCACTAATACTTCCCCCCGGTATCAGCCAGCTTGTTGAGACGACTCAGATACTGTTCTAACGCTTGCATCAATGTTTCCAGATTACCCTCCATCTCTCGCTTAAACTGAGCAGAGTCATACTCGCCGTATGTCATATGAGAGAAATGGTAAATGCGAATTCCCGTGGCCTGTTCTATGGTTGTCACATAGCGGTTATCCATATTAAGCTCGGTAAACAAAATTTGAATATCGGCGGCACGGATGCGATCTATCGTCTGTTGCAACTGACTGACACTGGGCTCCACACCATGTGCTGGCTCAATCACGGTATCGATACCGATCCCAAACTCCTGCAGAAAATAACCATAAGCATTATGGGTACTGGCAATACGCACACCACTCAGGTCCAATCCCATTAAGCGAGCACTGTAGCTGGTCTTCATACGCCGTAATTCACGCGCAAATTTCACAGCATTGATTTTATAAAATTGCGCATTTTCCGGGTCCAGCTCACCCAGCTCTCGAGCAATGGTGTAAAGCTGTCTAATGGATGCACTGATCGATACGAAGGTATGCGGATTCCAGGCTCCCAAAGCATTAGCAACCCCCAGCAATGGAACATCAGCGTTGGCCTCTATCACCTTCAGCCCACCACCGCTTTTACCCCGCTGGCTTTGCAGCGTATCCAATGCACGAAAAGCAAACTCGTCATGACCAATGCCATTAACCACCAACGCATCCATGGTCATCAACCGTTTCAGATCTGCGGGCTGCATTTCATAGCTATGCGGATTAAAACCAGCATCGACCAATGGCACAACCTCAGCACGCTCTTTTACGATTTGACTGACGTAGCTGAAGTAAGGGTGCAGTGTAATGCCGACACGCAGCCTCTCAGCAGCCCCGACCTGAACGCTTGATAACCCCATAACCAACACAAAGAAAAGTGATCTGTAAGAAGAATAACTACGCATTGTGTAACACCTGCCAGTATTCATCTGGCGTACAAGCAGAGGTTGTACGCTTAGATTGATGAGAATGTTTATGGGACCGTTCAACAGAACGCCAATAGACCAGCACCCGGGTATTCAACACCAGTAAAAACTGCACTGAGCTGCCATTGCTGGCATTCAGAGGTGTGCCGATATAGCAGGCCCCGTCCAGTTTCCGCCACCGATGGCGGCTAGTTGCCGATAGATGATCGCTAAACGGCGGTATTCCTTCAGCGGCAAGACTTGCCACCTCGGGTAACGGACTCCCCTCCTGAGCAAGAAACTGAATCTCATCCCCCGCATTACGCAACGCCGTAAGTACTGCTTTATCTTTAACATCCAGTAATAAATAACCCGGAGGTTTGGCCGGGACTGATTGATTGGTTGTAACGCCATAACCACCCACGAACAGGATCAGTAATACAGCCAGCAATACCCAGCGGCTTTCCTGCCTCCCATTGTCGGATCGAACAGGCTCTATATACTGTTCAGAGTTCACCGACATCCACCTCCACCGGGAATTCATGGCCTGAATCAAACTGTAAATAAAACTCCCCCTCCGGCCGCTCAAACTGAACACGGGAGAAACGATCGGCTTTTCGGGTTTGTATTAAATTCTCCTGGTAGTCGAATATTCGAACCGGTTTACCAATGGCCTTGCTGCCATCGCTGAAACCTACTTCGCAGTTAATCAACACCCCGACAGCCGAGCAAACCATCAATGGATAATGGGCTAGTACTCCATTGCTTTGCATTAAAAACGCGCCGCTGAACAACAATAGAAAGAAGGTTTTGCAGAAGGTCATCCCGCTATCACCTCAAATGTGAGATAACGAATCGCTTCGATCGTATCAGCCAGAGGGGATTCGGATGGCATCGACTGACTTGCTGATATCAACCAGGGACCAGCCTGTTCTGGGGTAAAAAGCACTCGACCGGTTTTATCGGTCACTATCTGGATATGATTACGCTCGTCACGGTAACGAGTACCACCCGGCGTAATTTCAACGTTAACACCAGCCGCGGGCTTTCCATTAAGCAAGATCTCAATCACCAGCTCCTCACCCTGAACGATATCATTGGGGTGAGTAATTGGATTCAGTTCCAACCCCTTGCCTGTGGGCTGATAAGCACTATCCGTCGGAGCATTACGGGTAATGTAAACAACACTGGACAGATCAATCAGCTTTGTATTCACTTCGCGGGCATTTTTAGGCAGTTTCTGCTGTGCAGCAACCTTATCCGCCATCATTCGCTTGGGGGTATCCCGTTTACCGGATTTGTAACTGGTAAAATAGAACCGGGGACGCTGTGCAAAAACCTTATAGGTACCATTCTGATCCAATAACAGGTCAAATACGCTACGACGGTGACCTTTAAAGTAGTTACCCAGATAATTTCGATCCCCATCCGGGGAAACGATCTGCACCGTTTCCAGACCAACCCCTTTATCGTAGGCAAACACTCTGTGAGATGCGCTGACATCAAAGGTAACCCAGGAACGTTCATCACCCGAAAAGTTAAAGTCACTCGGCAGAATCCACAGCGGATGCGCCTGAGTGATTGTCGCCAATGAAGCAAACAACAAGCTGCCGCCTAAAGCTGCGGCTTTCAGCATACCCGTCTTAAAAAAAGATCCTTTGATACTCACGGTTAATCTCCTACCTTAATATGAACCAGACCCAGCTCTTTACCTGCAGCAATGGTGTAGTGTTGGGCCTTGTCACCCAATCGAATCTTTTGTTTAAACAAGGTACGGTTTCCATGTTCCCGAACAGCCTCCAGGCAAAGTAAAAAGTCACCCAGAAGCGCTCTGCCTTCGTTGTCCTTACCATCCCAACTCAGGCGATAACTGCCGGGCGGGCGGGTTGCACCGGTTACAGCATCCACCCCCTTGTCATAGCGTCCAGCCTTGCGCCACCAGCGGCGGATATCCTTCAGCCACTTTTTATCGTCATACCAAATCGCCAAAGTACTGAACGCTCTGCGATCACCCTGGCGTTCCACCCATACCGCCACATAAGGGCGTTTATACTGCCCACTCTTGATGACCGGTAGTTGCAGCTCTACATTGACCGTTTCAGCCTGCACACCAACGGTCATTAACCAACTGCCAAACAGTGCAGATAACGCCCATTTCAGTTTCATTATTTTCCTCATTCAGCTTTTAGCTGTGCGATGCAATCAGCCCTTCAGTACCCACAAATACCCGGTCGCCATGATTGCCATACCGAGCCCGCTGATATAAAGCAGTCTTTGTCGGCGTTTTTTCTGTGGCAGTACCAACCAAAGTCCGGTCAATGTGAATAACAACATCAGCAATGCCGATATATCGATAAAAACGCGCCAGACCGTTCCGCTGTATCGCCCCATATGCAGATCGTTAAGTATTGCGATGACACCATAGTCCTGATTTTCCAGTACAAGAACTCCCGTCGCAGGCTGTACTTCTACCAAGCTATAGCCTCCCGGACGCTTCATATCGATCAGCAGCAGCTGTTCATCGGTCTGCCAGTCATAACTGACTTCAACGCCATATATTCCCTGACTTGTACGCAGCCATTCACGCATATGAACAGCCTGTGACAGAGGGTCCTGATACCAGGCTTCAGAATCCTGAAGAACCGCAGGCAACAGCAACTCCTGTACCTGCAAAGCCGGAGGATCAGGGAGCCAGTCTCGGTGATTCAGCGTCAAACCCGTGACAGTAAAAAACAGCATAATCAACAGCATTAACATCGATGTGTAAATGTGTAGTAACCGCGCAATACGGTTTAATCGATTGGCTTTTATTTGCTTTGACTTACCTGGAACGTTCAAACTCTATTCCGTTTTCTTGTGCTTAAGACCAGATAAAGCGGCACCCGCAGGGGTGCCCCTATCCATCACTTTTCCGAAAGGGGGAGAAAAGATCAGAATGCGTAAGAAGCAGACAACTTGATATTACGTCCTGGCTCATAGTCATTCAGATGCAGAGCCCCAAACACAGGATGATTAGCATCACCAATTCGGGATGCATGAGAGGTGTAATATTCGTCAAACACGTTTTCAATACCGGCAGTCAGAGTTAAACCCTCTATTGCGGCAGGAGTCCAGCGGGCAGAAATACTGTGGACATCGTATTCAGGTTTATCGTAAAACTCTTCTTCCAGAGTCACCAGAGCTGTCCAGTTTAAAGTCACTCCCTGCTCGGGAATCCGGTAATCCAGACCCACGGCAATACTGTCTCCGACCTGGCGACCCAATGGGGTCCCCGTCTGCTGATTTTCTGATTCAGAATGCGCATAACTCAAGCGTGCATCAAAATTCCCTTTGCTCAATGCTATAGCAGCCTCATAACCATCCATATCATAATCACCCACATTTTCCAGGCTGCCACTATTACCTTCATCATCAATGTAGTTCTCTATTTCACCGGTATAGAGGGTGAAGCTGGCGTTCAAACGATCCAGACCCGCGATACCACGGCGCTGATAGCTGATGCCAACCTCATGATTAACACCGGTAGAAGCCTCAAGATCAGGATTAACGGTCAGTGCTTTAGCTCCCGCTCCGGTAAACACTTCAGAAAGGTTTGGACCTTTAAACAACTGGGTACTGCTGGCGCGTACGGTGACAAAGTCAGTTAACGGATATTCTGCGGCCAGCCCCCAGGTGGTATCGGTAAAAGTACGATCATTGGCGGCTGTATCCAGTTTATAGCGGTTGTAGCGAATTCCCGGGGTAACTGTCAGGCCGTTGGAAAAACTGATAACGTCCTCAATAAACAGCGCAGCAGAGTCAGCTTCTTCCCTGCCAAACTTGATCCCATCAAACTTTACCAGAGTCTTCTGATTATAAATTTCCGTGCCGTAGCGCAAGGTATGAGTCAACTCCCCCTGATCCATAACCGTCTCTGCCAGTAGATTCAGCCCGACATGCTCTGATTCACCTTCTCTAATCGTATGGGCAACGGGGCGTGAGGAACCATCGGACAAGTAATTGCGCCACAGAGTCATAGTATTTTGGTACAGAGTAGCCCGCAGACTGATCGTATCCCCTTTATCCAGTTCATAGGTCAGAGTCCTGGTCTCGCGATCAAACTCAGTGGGATACACGCGCGCGCCACTAATCGAAGCATTTGTAGCGACTCCCATATCAGGACGTGGCGCGTAGTTGCCTTCATCTGCGTATTTGTCATAACCAAATTCAATACGATTCTCATCGTTCACGGCAAAACCAAACTTTAATAAGCCGTTTTTAATATCACCGTCATTGCCCAGTGTTTCCTGAGCGCTCCCGTCTTCCGGGTTGTTACGGGTAACCCCATTGATATATGCCAGCACATCAAGAGTATCTGTCAGTTGGCCATAACCGCTAAAGGAATAACTGTGGTAATCATTATTTGCATAACTGGCATGGATACGTGCTCCAAACTTTTTCCCGGGCTCCAGCAAATCTTTTGCATCTTTGGTCTCAAAAGCAACGCCCCCTGCCAACCCCCCGTTCAGCACAGAGTTTGTACCGACTTGAATATCAACCGCCTTAAGAATATCTGCGTTAATCAGTAGATTACCTGCATGGTGATACATAAAGTTGTTTTGCCGGGCACCATCAATAGTCACCTCAAGGTCAAGATCCTGAAACCCTCGGATATTAATGCGCTGGTTTAACGAATGAGCGCCACCAATATCAACCCCAGGCTGATCTCGCAACAAATCACTAAGATGATCTGCCTGCTTTAATTCGATATCCGCATCATCTAACATCAACGAAGAGTTATTCACTGCCGTACCCCAAATCTGCACGGGCTCTCCTTCACTGACCTCAGTCGCCCACACCTGGTTTGCCATACTAATGGCCAAAGCCAGCGGAAATTGTTTAAAGCAAAGGTAACTTTTCATCTATCATCCCAAAAATCAAATACTAATGCGAATTATTATCATTGTATTTATCATTTATAGAAATGAATAGATAATTTACATTCTTTACACAAAGGAATAACACTAGCTAAGGTTAGGAATCTCAATCACGACACATAAACCCGAAGGCTTGTTTTGACGCGCAAACACCTTCCCACCAATGGCTTCTATCTGACGTTGCACCAACGCCAACCCCAATCCAAAACCACCGCCTTCACGCGACCTGGCTTTATCTGTACGAAAGAATGGCTCAAAAATCTGCTCCAGCTGCATTTCCGTAACCCCTTGCCCCAGGTCCAGTACTTCCAGTCGGTACCACCCTTCTGGATTCGGTCTACAGCGCACCGTTACCTCAGAGCCTGCCGGGGAATATTTCAAAGCATTACGTAAAACATTTTCTATACTCTGTGCTAATGCTCTTTGGTTACTGTTGTTCAGTGGACAGTCTGCCGGGTAAAGTCGGGTAAGGGTATGCTCAGGATATTCGAAACTGGCATCCTCACAGAGCAGGTCCAGCAAGATAGACAGATTAAAGTGATCCCTACAGGTCACCTCAGGTTCCGCATTCAACCATGCCAGCGTTAAAGCGTCGCTCACCAGAATATTCATCAGCTCAACCTCTTTACCCAGACGAGGCATCAGTTCCTGGCTATCCCTGACACCCCGCCGATAAAGATCCAACGCCAGTTCAATCCGGGTCAGCGAGGTACGCAACTCGTGAGAGAGATCTCCCAGCAGGTGTCGCTGTGTATTCACCAGTTTCTGAATACGGTCGGCCATGCTGTCAAACGAGCTGGCCAGCTGAGTGATCTCATCACGACGCCGAGCCGATAATTCAGGCTGCACACGGGCACTAAGATCACCAGCAGCGAACTTCATGGTACCTCGGTTGAGAGCTTCCAATGGTTTCATTAAATAGCGATAAAGCAGCCAACAGAATAACAACAACAGTATTGAAGGTATGACAAGGGTTAAAAGATGATGTACAACTGAGGTGTTTGGTCTGGGATGCATCGCAGCAGGGAGCTCAACCACAAATGAATAGCCTTCCTGCACCATTGGTATGCCGATCAATACCTTTGTCATAAATGGATGTATTGGCCAATCAACCCGGCGCTGAAAGCCCAGTTGATCTGCGAGTGATATCGGCAATGGAGACGCTGAAATCAGCTGCCCACCGGTGGTCTGAACAGCTGACCATACTGCCAGATCAGTGGCCACTTGCCGAGTCAGTTGCACCATGGCCTGAGGTCCGCTGCGCTGCGCATCGTTCGCCTTCGCGGCATAATCCAATAAACTTTGCTGATGCTCAATTTGCAACCGAGTCATGTGAACAGTGAGCTGTTGTGCCAGCTGATGAAGCGCCGAAAACATGATTAACGCACCAATCACCAGACTGACAACCATGCGCCAGAAAAAACGTCTGCTCATTGATAGCGATATCCCTTGCCTCGCACTGTTTTGATCAAACGCTTCTCCGGTGCCAGGGTTGCTAATTTGGCACGCAAGTTACTGATATGCATGTCCAGACTTCGCTCATAACGACTGAAGGGCTTGCTCAACACCAACTGATAAAGATAGGGTTTTGAAAGAGTCTCATCACGGTGACTGATTAATACGCGCAACAGATCGAATTCAATCGGAGTCAGCTCAGCCTTTTGCCTGCCATAGAACACAGCCAAGTCACGAGACTCCAATCTCAGGCCATCTTCTTCAACCAGGGCGCCCGGCTGCCGACTCGGTGTCATTTTCATACTACGACGTAGCAAAGCCTCGACCCGCAATAGCAGCTCGGTCATATTGAAAGGCTTGGGAAGATAATCATCCGCCCCACCGCAAAAGCCCGCAATACGGTCCTGTTCAGCACCGCAGGCTGTCAGCATCATCACCGGTGTATCTTTATATTTTCGCAACCGCTGTAATACTTCCAGCCCATCCAACTCCGGTAACAATCTATCCAGCAAGATAAGATGAAATGACGAGTTGATCGCCGCTGTCAGGCCTTCTCTGCCGTTAAAACATTGCTGAATATGATAACCGGTGGGACCTAAGACATCCGCCAGCATATCACTGACGGTCTGATCATCTTCAATCAATAATATACGCGCAGTCTGGAATGACTTCTGGCCGATATTCATGTTGCAGTCGATGGCGCTCATGGCCCCCTCAGCTTGCTGAAACCGGCGAATCATTCGGATTGATTTGATCCAGATAACGCATCCAGCCGTTGGCAGTCGCTTTTATCTGATTGTCGTTGGCGGCAATGGTGAGCGAACGTCGGGCTTGTTCATAGTTTTTAAGCTTAATACGGGCGATCCCCAGTAACAGCTGCAGTTGCGGCTGCTGACCCTGACCAGCCTTAATGGCTTGTAGCAATGTTCCCTGAGCGGCCTGCCAGTTCTGCAACTGAATTTGTATATGGGCGATCTGAGTCAAAGTTTTCTGGCTTGGAGCCAGACGGTTAAGCTTCGCTAAAACGCTCAGCGCACGCTGACTCTCACGTGCCTGAATCCAGCATTGACTTAATAACGCCAGATTCTTCTTATTTGCCGACAAAACACCTTTATCCATGCCCTGCTGAAGCACCTGACCGGCATAATACGGAATTGCCGCTTGCAGCATCATTTGAGCTAACAAACGATAGTCTCCCGCTTTGCGCAACAAGCCTCGCTCAAATCCTATGCGTTGATCAGCTAACGCAGATTTGGAGTCCCTGGCCTGTAGATGAAGGGAAACCAATTGACGCCAGTGGGCAGGGTTATCGGCATAGTGGCTGATCATTCTTTTCTGACCACGAATTGCCGCCTTCCACTGCTTAAGACGTATATGAGCAACCACTTTCAGCTGATACCAGCTTTCTGGTGCTATCTTGCGATGACTGATTGCCGCGTCGATCGGCTTGACCACTTTTGACCACTTTTCCAGCTGACTGTATGCCTGAGCCAGCAGCAGTTGATCATCGGCTTTAACTTTATTCGAAACCTCTTTCATCCAGTGCTCAAGATGAGTCGCACATGCCTGCCATTTTTCTTCTATGCAATTGAGCTGTGCCAGTGTGCGAACCAGATTGTTCTGCTGATCTTCCGGCAAGGCCTGCAGCTTATAAGCATCACCCAGGTGCCCTAACGCTTTACTATAATCTTCCCGCTGCAGCTCTACTTGCCCCAGGTTGTGGGACACCAACGCCCTGGCATAGTCACTGCGAACCTGACTCCTGGCCAGCATCAGCTGTTTATGTGCCGCAGTATATTGTTCGGATTCGATGAACTTGAAAGCTTTTATCAGTAGTTGATATTCACGCTGTGAAAGTTGAGTGTCCGCGCTGGCCGTCAGTGGCAACAGCAGGAATACAGCGATAAGAAATTGACGCATTCTACTTCTCCAACTTAAATTCCAGTTCCTGCCTTGCTTTAAACGGCACTGGCTGACCATTGATCATACGGACCTTAAATCGCCAGCGCTGAATGGCGCGTAAAACCACCTTGTCGAATACACCCGGCGGAGTTGACTCAACGACAATCACCGAGCCTGATTTCACCGAACCCGCCTCAGTCACGGTGAATTCCACAACAACCCGACCCTGCTGTCGTCGCCGCAAAGCACGTTGCGGGTAACGCGGAGGCACCCTACTCAACACGGTGGGATTGGTATCCATCGTCATGGTCGGTGCTGGCGTAGGCACAGGCGTGGGAGCGGGTGTCGGCATCGACAGACTGTGCAAGGTTGGCGACAAAGCTACCTCAACCCCCATATTGATATCCGGTACTTTTACGCTCGGTAACGTTGTGCTGATCTTTGCGCTGTTCTGTGGCAGCACCTGAGGGATCTCGGGCTGCTGTTGCTCAACCAGTTCCTCAGGTTCGGGTGGAAGCTGGCGCTTACGTAATTCAACTTTGGTCTCCTGCCGCACCATCAGGAAATCCAGGCTGGGATTTAGCTGCTTTTCCTGCGCCAGTTGATTACCGGAGCTGGTCATCAGCGCCAGCAGGTAAAACAGCAACAGTGCAAAACACAACGCCAGCGGTGTCGCGAAAAACATTCGCACCATTAGCGCACACCTGTCTGAGTCGCTACGGTGTATTGCACTTTCGCCAGTCGCAGCTGATCAATCACGCTAACGAGCTGCCCGGTACTGGACTCCTCATCTGCCTGCACCACTACGTTGATCTCGGACTGTTCACTACGCAGCCGCTCAATTGCCGGACGCACCATCCGCAGATCCAGCTGTTTTCGATCCAGCCATATCTCGTCATCAGCAGAGATTGCCACCAGAATCGCCGTTTTACTTTTCGATTCGCTGGATTGTGCACTCGGTCGATTTACATCAATACCCGACTCACGGACAAAAGAGGTAGAAACGATAAAGAAAATCAGCATGATGAAAACGACATCCAACATGGGTGTCATATTAATTTCAGCATCTTCTTGCTGTGGCGATAGATTCAGACGCTGGCGCATCACTGCACTCCTTGGTTCTGGCTCAACATCAGACGCAGTTTCTGACGTTCGCCGTCAGACCAGCGAGACAGCCGGTTATGAAACAGCAACCCGGCAACGGCGACAGCCATCCCGGTCATCGTCGGAAAAGTAGCGCTGGCAACCCCTGCGGCCATCAACCGTGGATTACCCGTGCCATAAAGAGCAAGACTATCGAACACCTGGATCATTCCCGTCACTGTTCCCAACAGGCCAATCAGCGGACAAAGAGTAATCAGATTTTTAATCAGCGCAAACTGATCCTTCAATGCCAGATCCAACTCGCAAAACAAACTGAGTTTTTTGACAGCCAGAGGCTCTGCATTCAGTGCAGATAATATTTGCAGCTTTCGTCCTGGATAGCTGAAAAAGCGATACAGAAGCCGCTCAAGAATCAGCACGAACATCAGAAAACTGACGGCCAGGATCAAATAAAGCACCCAACCTCCTGTCTGAAAGAACTGCCCCAGGGCAAATAACCAGTCATCCACTCTCAGCAACTCAGGCAGCACGATCAAACGCCTTATCACTCAGATTCTGCTCTTGCGGTATATCAGCCAAAACCCCAAGACTCTTTTCCTGCAAAATCTGAGTCAAGCGACGACCTCGCGCAACCAGAAAGCTGTGGCTGAATAACAGCGGGATCGCAACAACCAAACCCAACACCGTTGTCATCAAGGCCTGTGATATACCACCAGCCATCAGCTTGGGATCACTGGTACCGAACAGGGTAATACTCTGAAAAGTGGCTATCATACCAATCACTGTACCCAACAACCCCAGCAGCGGCGCCACCGCAGCCAACAACTTCACAAAACTCTGCCCTCGTTCGATACCCGGCAATTCCTTCAGAATCGCCTCGTCCACTTTTAATTCTCGCTGATCCTGAGTCAATCCCTGATCGGTAACCCGCAGCAATACTCGTCCCAACACATTCTTACGATTCAACTTGTCAGGACGACTTAACTGACGACGAACTTTCAACTCACTCCACAACATCCCCAGCATCTGCAAAGTCGCCACCAGTAGCCCCAAGACACCCAATCCTATAATCAGGTACCCCACCTCCCCTCCCTGGTGGATCCGGTCCATTAGTTTTGGCGCCCTATCCAGCAACATAAACAGCTGGCCGCGGGTTGGATCTATCTGCACTTCGTTACTGCTACCACTCAAATACCCCGACAACTGTTTTGCAGCCGTATCCGGTTGAGTAGGCAAAACAGTCAATGTTTGCTGGGCAACGTCCCAGTTAAGATATTGCCCCTGCTCTGTAGCCACAGAAAATAAACCAAAACGCACCACAGGCTGGATGGCTGAGTTACCATCAGAAACCACCACCGGCGCTTCAAAGCGGCTAATTTTTCCCGACTCCGTCATCTCTAACTGCAACTGATACCAGAGGGTTTCCAGTTCTTTCAGGGTTGGCACTCGCTTGGAGTCAGCAAACGACAATTGGGCCGCTCGCCCTGGATTATCAGCACTGGTCAGGGAATCATCCAGCAATGAGCGCAATTCAGCAGCTTCTTCTTTCGCGACACCAAATACCTCACCCAGCTGACCCGAACGCTGCTGAATCAGCGCCTCCATTTCTGCCAGTTTAAGATCGTTGTCACCAAAGGCCTTTTTTAGCCGAACTTGCTCTGCTTCTGCCGCTTGCAGGCGCTGCTGACTTTTCAGCAACAATGCCTGCTGTTGCTTAAGGTCTTGATTAAACAATTGCTCACGCTTCTGGTTTAAAGCACGGTCTGCAGCACTGAACTGCCTAACTTCCTGCAATAACCCCTGCAAACCGGCCGAAGCTCCTTCCGCACCATAAGCAGCACTTGACGTCAGCACGACAAACACAACAGCAACAACATTTTTTATCATGAGCGAGATTCCAGTGCAGGCAGTGGCAGATCAATTAGACTGGGAACCTGTTGTTGCTGAGCAATTTGTATCGCTTTACGCAACGTCAAATTCTGTTCTTCAGATAACAGCAGCCAGCGCTTTTGCGCCGGTTGCCATAGAGCGCTTTCCTGTCCACTCAGCGTCTGATAGTACAACCCGGTACGCCCTAAACGCAGAAAGTTCACCTGACGGCTGCTGCCCTCCTGATCGAGTCTTCCGCTATAGGCCTCAAATGTTCGCCCGTATTGCACTTCCACCATATAGGCTTCTAAAATCTGCCGGTACTTTTCCGCCACACTAACATCAGCCCGCAACAACAATGCATCAAGCTTAGCCAGACGCTTTTGACGCTCCTCATTCAGAAATGGCAAATCCGCCGCAACAAATTTGTGCAACATTTCCACCATACGACTTAACATCGGTAACACAGCCTGATCAGTTTCTTCAATTGACTGCAGCTGCGCATCCAAATCTGCCAGTTCATCCTCCTGAGACTTCACTAACAGCATAATCTGACGATTGTAAGCCTCTGTAACACCGGACATACGCTCATTGTTCAGGTATTCATCACGCGCCGCACGGGTTGAGTCCTCGAAAGAGTCGATTCGCTGTTGCGATTGCTTCGCCACTTTATGATTTGCAGAAGCTTGCTTTTCGCTGCTGGTCAAGTCGGCGGCCAGCACCACTGCCGGTGCAATTGCCGAGAGACTCAGCAAGCCGGACAGCAATAGTTTTTTAATAGGTAAATTCATAGAAAATTCTGATAACAGTAATACAAATGAGAATTATTATTATAAATATAAGCAATAATATCAATCATCTTTACATTTTTTACACAAAAAAGGAGCCAGGTTTAAGAACAAGCAGCCTTAACTCAAAGTCCTTCTTACCCTCAAGAAAACTTTTCACCTTCAATAATCATTACAATAATGCGAACGATTATCATATTGATTAACATTTAAATCAAGTCTATGATCGAGCTAACGAGAAAGGGGGCTCCTGGGGACTTCCTGTTAACATTGGCTCAGCAAACAGCTATGTCGGCACTCTTCTCTCCCCCAAAACTAAAACAGGAATTGGCCTAATCAGGTGTAAGTACATGATTGCAATTATCTACGGATCAACGACCGGCAATACCTCAGATATTGCGGTCAAAGTCCAGCAACATCTGGGCGAAGATGAAGCGGTGTTATTTGATGTAAAAGACACCGGACTGGAAGTTATCGATACCTTCGACAAGATCATTTTTGCTATTCCAACCTGGGATTACGGCGAAGTACAGGAAGACTGGGAAGAAATCTGGGATGAGATCGATAGCTACGACTTCAGCGGCAAGATTACAGCCTATATCGGCCTCGGCGATCAATTGGGATACTCCGAATGGTTTGTAGATGCCATGGGCATGTTACATAACAAAATCGTTGCAAAAGGTGCCAGTGTAATCGGTCATTGGCCGATTGAAGGTTACGAATTTGATCATTCCGTCGCTTTAACCGAAGACAGGAAATGCTTTGTCGGGCTGGCACTGGATGAAGATACCCAGCGTGAAATGACTGACGAACGTCTATCAACCTGGTGTGAATTGATCAATCTGAGCTTATCCACCGCCGCTTAATTCCCAATAGCCGCTTTTAATGCAAGACGGGCAGGAAAAATCACTTAAACCTGACAGTTACACATAACAACAGAGAAACTATCGATGTCTGTTAAACACCTTTTAACCATAAGCATATTTTATATTTTTAGCGGGAGTGCAAATGCCCACAGCTTATTTCTCACCTGTGAACAACAGGATTCGCAAATCCATTGTACCGGCGGTTTTTCTGACGGTTCTTCAGCCGATGATCTGCCAATTGAGGTGATATCCTATGAAGACGAAGCGCTTTTCGCGGGAAAAACAGACAAGACGTCAACATTCAAATTCGGAGTGCCTCATCAGGACTATTACATTCTATTAGATGCTGGCCCCGGCCATGTAGTAGAAGTCGATATGGGAGATATCCTGCAGTAAACAGCGAAAACAAGTACCAGCATCAAACGATCTAAGGAGATGGTTATCAGTAAAGTTCGGGGATTCTTGATCCCGACGCTTGCTTTGCCCCAGCACTGTTTTTCCGTAAGAATCTGATGCAATCCAGTAGCTGTTTAGCAGGGTAGCTGTCTGATGGCGTCCTTCCATAGAGGCCTTTATCCAATTGTACTAACAACTCCTGTAACTGAGAGTGTTTAAACCCTTCAGACTCAATATCACCGGCGTTCTTGATCAACTGTTCAATAACACTCTGGGGTGATAAGTCTTTTGTGGAGCCTGAATTATCCTGACTGGCCAGCCAATTGTGCAGAGCGGTCCTGATCGTCTGCATATCTCCTGAAAGACAGGCTTGCTCAAACTGCTTAAATGCTTGCTTCTCGGTAATCGACAACGGAGCCGGATTATCACCGTCTTTACTGGAAATCTGAACCTTACTTCTGTTGGATCGCCAGAAAATAAAGATCAGCATGACGACTATCGTCGCCCAGAAGAGATTCGTCCATATCAGCCAGTTAGTTCCCTGCTCCGATGTTTCAGCAGCTGCCTGATTAACGGGCATTTCAGCGGGCTCTAATTGTTTTACCGGCAGACTGTCAACGGAACCCCGATTTACTTTTTGTTCGCTTCCAGGTGCCGGTAATACAACTATTGTTTCAGCCGGTAACTCAGCAACACGCTCCTGGTTAGAGACGGTATCCCACCAGCGAATTCTGACGGGAGGCAACTCAAGATTTCCGGCAATTGAAGGAACCATGCCAAACCGCTCAACCCGCTCAACCTGGTAGCCGGCCTCAGTGACGCTTTCTTGCACACTGGGCTGCTCTGGATAAACTCTTAATCCATCGATATCAGGCATGACGGTTGGTGCCAGCTGGGCTGCTTCGACACCTTTAACCTGTAACCTCAACGTTCGGGTCACTGGCTCTCCAACGACAAATTCCGGCTGTGCTTTACTCCAGCTCTGAGTCAAGGTTAAATCTGACGCTGGCAGCCAATCCCGGGATGAAAATGCGCCAGGAAGCGGCAACACTTCTATCGTCTGAGGCGGTGATACAATTTCCACTCGCTGTCGACTGGTGCGCCCGATCAGTGATGCTGTATACCGTTGTGCCGGTATCACCAGCTCACCGCTCTGTTGTGGGAAAACCGCATAAGTTACTTCATAAACACCGTACCGGCGTCCTTGCTGCACACGCTCATATTGGTTTTCATCCAACTTAACGACCTTGGCATTATCCAGCTCCAGCAGCGCTCCTTGCAGACCTCTCATTCTTACAGCCCAGAACAACCGCACTTTAACAAGCAACTGCTCCTGAACATAAACGGCATTTTTGCTGACTTCCAACTCCAGATAAGAATCCTGGCCACTGGCCTTGCCAGGCGCTGGAACGGGCCTTACATCCATTATGATCGGTTGACTGCGACTGCCCTTTAATTCAAAAGAGGGTATTTCCAATGTTCCTTCTCGAGTAGGGATAAGAGTAAGATCCCATTGCGTCCAGGACTCCGATTTACCATTTACCGAACGAATTTTCCGACTCTGACTGGTTCCAAGAATATTAAAATCAGGCTCAAGTTTAGAAAAATCAGGTTCCCCCAGCAGTGCCTGGGAATCTATACGTACACTCAGCTTGAAGGTTTCACCCACAGATACCTGAGTTCGATCAACAAAGGCTGACAACGTATCCGCCTGCACCTGCTTGCTGACAACCAGCAGAATCATTGCGGCCAAAAGAAAATACTGTTTCCAACGTGGTGATTTCATTAGTCTCTACTAGTCTCAATGCAGTTATTGAATTTCCCGGTTCTCTCGGCCATGACCCAAGTCGACTTACCAGCGAACTTCATCTGAAGGTTTCCACTCACCTCGTTGATAAGCCCTCAGTTTCTGCTGATACTGGTACTCGAACTTTCGACGCAACAGCCCACCAGGATCATCAGGTAGCTGGCGAAGCCACTTTTCCAATGCCTGCTGTTGTGCACTCTCTAAAGGGGTTTGGCTCTCGGGAAGTGCCTCGGGCTCGCTCTCAGTAGAACCTTCACTCTCCTGCTCTTCAGGAATCTGCATCTGCTGCCTGGCTTGATCAGCCTTATCCGAATAACGCATCTTCCATCTGCGGATCAACTTTCAACGCTTGCTCAAAAGCGCTGACAGCCTCCTCCAGTTGCCCTGCTTTTGCCAGAGCATTGCCTCGGTTAAACCAGGAGTCAGCACTCTTATCCGCTGCAAAGCTTTCTGCCGCCTGTTGGTAATCCCCGGATTTATATTGAGCACTACCTTTCCATTCAGGCAAATCAAACAGCTCCGCCGCCCTTGCATGCTCTCCTTTCTCAAACGCTTCTATCGCTTGTTGATTTTTATTTTTCCAAAGATCCTGCCACTCGAAAGCATATACAGGTTGGGGATTGACCAGCGGTACAATCAACACGACTAACAGCCACCCCCGGCGGTGGGATAGCAACACCAGCGGTAACAGTAACAACACCAGCCAACTGCCAGCATCATTCCAAAGATCAAATTCCCGTTCAATCAACTGATTATTATCTGAAGAGGGTAACAGGGCATCACTTTGATCAAGGAACTGAAGTAACAGCTCGGTGTCGCTACCATCTGTCTTCAGATCCTGATAGAGCCCGTTAAGATTTGTGGCCAACTGCTGCAGTTCCAGGCTATTTAATCGTGCCAGATGAATATTTCCCGAACGATCCTTGGCATAACTGCCATCAGACAGAGGAACGGGTGCCCCTTCGGAGGTTCCGACACCTAAAATAGACAGACGAAAGTTGCTGGCAGCAAGCTTTTGTTGGATTTCATACCGGGCATTTGCTGCAACGCCATCGGTAATCAGAACCAAATCACCGTTGTTGTGTCCGGCATCAGTTAACAGCTTCATCGCAGTCGCAACGGCATCTTCAGCTCGGCTTCCGCGGACAGGCATTAACGAAGGATCCAGACTCGGTATTAACGCTAACAATGTCTCACGATCACTACTTAAAGGAGCCAAAACATGAGCATCCCCGGCATAAACAACCAGCCCGGCAACCCCCTCCTGCCGACTTTTTAACAGGTCAATAAGTCGATGACGGGCATGAACTATTCTGGCTGGTTTCATGTCCTGAGCCAGCATCGAGGGGGACAGGTCCAGAATAAGAACTACAGCGGACTGTTTCTTATATAATGGCTGAGGCAGTTTTTCCCAGGCAGGCCCGGCCAACGCGATGGTCGCTATCACCCAGACTGCGAACACCCCAGCAAGCGGCCAACGAGAACTGACTACCTGGTGCTTATCCAGTAAGTGTGAAAGCAATTCCGGTTTAATCAGATCAGCCCATTGGCTTTTATTCCCGGCACTCCAGAGTCCCCAAACCAGAACGCAAACGGGCAATAACGCGGCCAGCCAGAGTGGCCGAAGGAAATGGAACTGTTCAATCATATCCCCTCCTCCGATTCTCTGGACTCTGGGCGGTAGGCGCGATCAAGACTGTTATTCAGAAACCCCAGCGCTGGTAATCGGATAACGCCCCAAAACAGACTGAGTATAAACGCAACCCCCAGCGGCCAATGAAACAGCGTCTGTTGGGGACGAATCATTTCATCCGCCTGAGGTACAGGCTCAAGTCGATCAAGGGTCTGATAGATATTTTCAAGTTCTTTGATATCCCTGGCTCGGAAGTAACGACCCGAAGTCGTTTCTGCAATGGATTGCAAGCTCGCTTCATCCAGGTCCGCCGAGGGATTGATCCGACGGGTACCAAAGAAACTTCGCACCAACATTTCTTCGGCACCGAAACCTAATGTATAGATTCGTATATTTTCCTGAGCTGCCATTTTTGCTGCCTCTATCGGCTCCACTCGACCGGCCGTATTGGCACCATCGGTTAACAGCACCAGTACTCGACTCTCAGCTGGGCGTTCCTGCAATCGCTTGATACTCAATCCAATTGCATCACCGATCGCTGTTTCTTCTCCGGCAAAACCGATCTGCGCTTCATCCAGCAGCAGGGCCAAAGTCTTGTGGTCAAAAGTCAGAGGCGTGTGTAAATATGCCTGGGAGCCAAACAGGATCAATCCCAACCGATCCCCCTGACGACGCTCGGCGAACTCTCCTAACACCTTCTTGACCGCAGTCAGACGGTTTACCAATACTCCATCCAACTCCATATCCTCCTCTTTCATGCTGCCAGAGAGATCTACTGCCAACATCAAATCCCGGCCACTTGAAGCCAGTGGTACAGGCTCTCCGACCCAAAGTGGACGAGAGGCAGCAACAAGTACCAGAATCCAGATCAACCAAAGGATCACCCCCGGTAACCGGCGACGCACAAGCCGCTTGCTTTCGGCCGCTTTCGAATTGTCGATAGCATCAAAGAACGGAACCATTAAGGCGGCTTCCTGGCGCGGAGCCGGCGGGATAAAACGCTGTATTAACCACGGCAAAGGCAACAGCAGTAACAACCAGGGCCATTCAACTGTCAGCACGAGGAACCTCCTCTCCAGATATTGAACCGGCATTAGCTTCTGACCGGGAAAGAACTGCTTTTTCCCAGCGGCTAACCCTGTGTTGTTGAAACCAGGCTGAGGCAAGACTCATCAGTACCTGAGGGTCATAATCAACAGTGGGCTCATAGGGTCCACTCGCCAGGACCATTCCTTCCCCATCAACAAATCCTCGCAGCTCACTGCTGTCAGCAAGGAACTGAAGCCATTTCCGCCCCTGTAAACTGGCGACCTGATGACGGGGGAATGCGATCAGCGCTACGCGGCGAAGCAACTGTGATAGTTGTTGCAAAAAGAGGCCCGAGTTGCCGTGTTTGCTAAAGTCTTCGTACATCTGCTGGAGCTCTTTCAGCGCTAATTTACGGTATCTGTTCCGATTAATATGGTTTCTGCATTTGATCACGGCCCAGGCCAGCAGGCTTAATCCGATAAATGCCAACAACCACCAGCCAGGAGCAGGCGGCCAAAAATCAATGGCCTCAGGTAAATGTAAATCTTTCAGTTGGGCCAGAGGGTCAGGAGACGTCACTGGCGAAGATGGTGCGGTCGAAGGTGGTAATGTCGAAGGTGATACAGTCAAAGGCCCCTTTTGAGCTGGAACAACAGGAGCAGCCTGTGCCAAAACAGTTTTTGCAGATTCTGTCAGTGCAAGTTCCGACGCCAAGGTAGAATTCACAGGCTAACTCTCCCTCGGTTGATTACTACTCATCGGGCTGTTACGTCGTCCATATAACCGATGCATACCGCTGAGCAGATGATCCCCGGTACTAAACCGGTGTAAACAAACACCCAACGGCCCACAGGCCTGTTCCAGCTTTTCAATCCGTTGACTCAAAACCCAGCCATGACTGCTGGAGTCAGAAAGGCGCTGGCGTCGGACACCGTTGGTTATCCAAAACTGCCCGCGGGCTGGAAGTTTTTCTTCGAGAGGATCAACAATCAGAAACAGTGTGACTTCCACGTGTCGCGCCAACTGATATAGCCTTTTACGACAGCTTTCATCAAAATCATGAAAATCGCTGGCAATAAACACGGCAGTGCCTGGTTTGCATATCCGTACTAACGTCTCTAATAAATCTGACAATGATCGAGGCTGCTCCATCCTGGGAGGGCAAGGACTGGTTAGCAGATGACTGTAAGCATCCAACTGTCGTATTAGCTCAAGAACATTATGTTTACTGCGACGAGGCCGAATGTCTCGATGGCTGTAATCACCAAAAACCAAACCTCCTACGCGATCCCGATTGGCCAGTGAGCACCAGGCCAGGCAGCTTGTCAGTGCAGCAGCCAGAACTGACTTAAAACAGTTCTGGCTACCAAAAAACATTGGGGAGCGCATATCAGCCGCTAAAATGACCGGCCGTTCCTTTTCTTCACGGTACACTCGTGTATGGGTCTTTTGACTGCGAGCCGTTACCCGCCAGTCAATTGAGCGAATATCATCACCGGGCTGATATAACCTGACTTCTTCAAAATCAATCCCCCTGCCACGAAATCGGGTTTTCCACTCCCCCGCCTGGGCAGCCGCACCGGGATGATGCTTAGTTAAACGGAGATCGCCAGAAAAACGATGCAAGCCTACAAGTCTGTTTAAATCGGTATACGCCCCTTCGAGCTGATACTCATCAATCTGTTGAACGTTTGCACGTTGAGTCATCTATTATCTTCGTTCCGTTGTACTAAGGCTGTATGTCTTGACGTAAGGTTACTGACACCGGCTTAATCATCCTGTTATCAGGCTACGGGGATCTGGCGCAGTAACTGCTGAATGACCGCTTCACTGCTCATTCCATTTGCCTCTGCCTCAAAACTCAGCACAAGACGATGTCTGAGTACATCAACAGCAATGGATTGAACATCATCAGGACTCACATAATCACGGCCATTGAGCCATGCGTGAGCGCGAGCACAACGATCAAGAGCAATTGTCGCCCTGGGGCTTGCACCGTATTCAATCCAACTCTTCAGCTCCGACGAATAGCGCTCCGGTTGACGTGTTGCAATGGTTATCTGAACAATATACTGCTCAAGCGCTTCCGCCATATGCAGTTGCAGAATTTCCTCACGGGCCGTCATCAATACATTTTGGCTGATCGTAATAGACGGAGGATCGATACTACCGGCTTCTGCTTCATTCCGCGCCAGCTTCAAGATCTCCAGCTCTGCATCCTGGTCAGGATAATCAACAAGTACCTGCATTAAAAATCGATCCAATTGAGCCTCAGGCAAAGGATAGGTTCCTTCTTGCTCAATAGGGTTCTGAGTTGCCATAACGAGAAAAAGCGCGGGCAACGAGTAACTGCTGCGGCCGACACTGATCTGTCTTTCAGCCATCGCTTCCAGAAGAGCCGACTGCACTTTTGCCGGAGCCCGGTTAATTTCGTCTGCCAATACCAAATTATGAAAGATGGGCCCCGGTTGAAAACGAAAAGAACCTTCCTCTGGGCGATAAATATCACTGCCGGTAACATCAGCGGGTAGCAGGTCCGGAGTAAACTGAATCCGATGGAAATCACCTTCAATACCCACAGAAAGAGTTTTGATGGCTTTGGTTTTTGCCAGTCCAGGGGCTCCTTCAACCAATAAATGTCCATCGGCCAGCATTGCGATCAGTAATCGCTCCACAAGCTGCTGCTGGCCAATGATCTGCCCTTCCAGCCAGCTTTTTAATGTCTTAAATTGCGTTAACGTATTCATCCGTTCCAAATCTTAGCCCTCAACAGAAGCAACTGATTTTATTCAATAATGAGTGCAATTCAAGAATCTTCGAGTGACTGCTGGCGTTAAAGTTCAACAACCTGTAGCAGGATAAATGTACAGAAAATAGCAACGCGACATCCAACCTATTGACGATTAATGTCAATCGATCGCGAAATCGTTTTTATGCTTCAGTTTAAAGGGCACCAACAGACGTGAACAAACAGGCAAAACGGCCGTATGGCAGGCTTTGCCACAGGCAACTCAACCGCAGGTTACTCAGAAAGATGCTGTTTCATGCCAGACTCGGGAAGAATCTGTGAAGATTTAGGATTCGTGACCGGTGCTAAATACGACAGTCCAGGTCATATCACAGTCAGGGTCATCAAAGTCATTGATTTGAGAACGGGCACTGTACTCCAATTCCCCAGGAGTCTCTAGTATGCCAACCTCACGATAGTGTTTAGACTTAAGCAGAGCGACGAAATGATCCTTATCTCTGGCCTTAATACCGCTGATTTTCCGTACCCTTTGTCCCATGATTCCACTCCCTGGCGCGAGCTTGCCCTTTCCATTGATCAGGAGATTGTAGTACAAGAGACGAAGGTTATCCAAATTCAATTTATCGGCCCAACGGATTTATTTAAGCCACTAACCAGAAAAAACTCAGACAACCCTCTCGACCCCTTCAAAGAACAGCGATAAACAGGCGTCAATAAGCGAGAAACCAACCCGTCAGGGAGCGCTGATCGCAAAGACAGTTTAAGATCAAAACGACAGTTACATTCCCGCCAGTTCAATAGCAATATCAGCACCAAGCCGTGCATTGTTCAAAACCAATTGAACATTAGCGTTAAGACTATCACCCCCGGTTAATTCACTAACCCGGGCCAGCAGGAAAGGAGTCGATTGCTTACCACCAATGCCCTGTTTTTCAGCTTCTCCAAGGGCTTGAGCAATTGCCTGATCTATTGCCTCGCGCGGCATACTGTAAGCTTCTGGTATCGGATTAGCGATGACGACTCCACCCTTTAAACCCATTCTCCATTTAGCGTTTAATGCCTGGGCAATCTGTTCCGGAGTATCCCGACGGTAATCCACCTCAAAATCACTTTCGCGACTGTAAAATGCGGGTAGCTGATCGGTTTGATATCCAACGACTGGCACTCCCTGAGTTTCCAGATACTCCCGGGTGAGTCCCAGATCCAGTATTGACTTAATACCGGCACAAACCACCGCTACATCAGTATTAGCCAATTCCTGCAGATCGGCTGAGATATCAAAACTTGTTTCAGCCCCCCGATGCACTCCACCAATCCCCCCCGTAGCAAAAACCCTGATTCCGGCCATTGCTGCAAGTATCATGGTTGATGCTACCGTTGTCGCTCCGTCCAGTCCTGAGGCAACTATGAAAGGAATATCACGGCGACTGGTCTTGGTAACGGCCACACCTTGTTTACCAAAATATTCAATCTCTTCCGGTGTTAATCCAATCTTCAGACGACCGCCAATGATCGCTATGGTAGCAGGTATTGCTCCTTTATCCCGAATGGTCTGAGCTACCGTTAATGCCGTTTCTACATTCTGTGGATAGGGCATACCATGTGAAATTATCGTTGATTCAAGAGCAACCACCGGTAACCCTTGATCCAGTGCTTGCTGTACTTCAGGGTGGACATCCAAAAAAGAAATTAACATTATGACTCCTGTTCGATTGGTGCCAAATTATTTAGCGACCTGACAATTATTCTGAAAGATTTAGATCTACAAATTTTTCAACCTGGGTAACACACAGGGCCGGGTGAATACTTCGCTCACTGGTCAGCGTCATCTGCGCACATGCCTGAGCAAAACCAACCCCTTTCACCCATTCCATCTTCTTTAGATGGCTATAAACCAGACCTGCCATAAATGCATCACCGGCACCTGTGACAGACTTCAGCGCCAGTGGTGAATGAGCAGCAGGATTGGAACCAGCTTTCTCTTCAGTCACAAGACTAGACAATGCGGGAAGATGAAGCTTTGAATCTGATCGACTGGCAAATACTCCATCAGCCCCTAAAGACAGATACACATCAGCAATCCCAACCCGATGAAGAAAATCCGTTACTGCGGGGAAATCCTTCGACGAACGGATCTTTATTCCTGTCAATTGCTCCGCTTCCAGGCGATTTGGTTTCAGCGTATGAATCGAAGATAGCTGGCGACGCACCTTCCCGGCTTTGGCGGTCGATACCGGATCCACAAAAATAGGAATATGGCTGTATTCGCGCAGAAGAAACTCCAGTGTTGCAGCAGGTAAATTGGTATCAAGTACCAGAGCTGAAGCGTTATTGATCAGACTGGATCGCTGACTTAAGCATTCCGGAGTCAGATTATCGACAATAGCCATATCCGAGACCGCAGCGACCAACTCTCCCTGTTGATTCATTACTGACAGGTAACTGGAACTACAACCGTTAAAATGAAAACTGGGGCTGCAATCAACACCCGCCATCTCCGTTTGCTGCAACAACTGTTCTCCGTTCCGATCTCGCCCCAGAGCGACAATCAAACGGACATCAACCCCTAGACGAGCCAGGTTTTCCGCAATATTACGCCCAACGCCACCCGGGGTCTGAACCACTGACCCAGGGTTCGAATCCCCCTCAACAAGGCTTTGCTGACTGGTACCCTGAATATCCATGTTGGCACCACCAATCACCACCACATAGGGTTCATCATTCAGCAGATAGCCTTTTCCACGAACCACGCCCTTCTGCATCAGTTTCATAATATGGCCCGCCACTGCTGAACGGCTGATACCCAAGCGCTCCCCAATCTCATTCTGAGAGATCAGTGGATCTCGGCGAATCAAAGCCAATACCTCAGACTCACGCTGGCTTTCCTTTTGCGGAACAGCGTCTTCATGCTGTTTACCTTTGTTCACAGCACTAGTTGGATTTTTACTTTCAGGCAAACAGATGTCCTCAGAGCAAACTTTTGTTTAGTGTATTGTTTTTCAGGCTGGAAAGAAAGTACTCAGCTGCGGTAAAGGCCTGAGGTAAGATAAGCTGTCGAAAAATTCTGATAATCCCAATTCAGGAAGAACGACTCATTCCTGAGAAACCTGACCAATCGTGGTAATTTTACTTCAGGAAAAACAGGTTGCCGGGTTTATTAATATCAAGATAAAGAGGGATATCTGTAACAGGCGTTGAGAGAGAAAAGAATAACAGACGAGAATTAATATTAGCGAGTCTAAAGGAAGCCAGAAGTAAACAGTCGATGCCGTTAATCTCTGGCTTTTAACCTCTGCCGACTTTTAAAAGCCAGAACTTAACCAACAAAATAGCAGCCTGCAGCGGTTCATAGACACCCACAAAGAAGTCTAGCTCTCTAACAATGGCTTAAGAGCGTCTACCAGGGCTTTGATTTCATCAGTAGTCCCAACAGTGATACGTAGGTAACGATCAATAACAGGCTTGTCAAAGTAACGTACCAGAATTCCTTGCTGGCGAAGCTGCTGATACAGGGTTTCCGAATCTTTTTCCAGGTGAGAAACGAAAACAAAATTTGCCTTTGAGGGCAATACTTCAAAACCAAGCTGCTGAAGTTCATCAGTTAACCAGGTTCTTGACTCAACAATAGCGTTGCGAGTCTGTTCAAAATATTCCTTATCTTCTATGGCTGCTACGGCAGCATTAATCGCCAAAGTATCCAGAGGATAGGAGTTAAATGAATTCTTTACACGTTCAAGACCATCAATCAAAACCTCACTTCCCAGTGCATAGCCAACTCTCAGCCCAGCCAAAGAGCGGGATTTGGAAAGCGTCTGAACCACCAGCAGGTTTTCATAGCGATCAATCAGGGAGACAGCCGATTCGGCACCAAAATCAACATAAGCCTCATCGACAATAACAACACTTTCACGATTAAAGGAAAGTAGTTGTTCAATTTTATCCAGAGACAAGGCCATTCCTGTCGGGGCATTTGGATTGGCAATGACAACACCACCGTTCGCCGTCTCATAGTCTTCGATATTGATACTGAAATCTTCCCCTAAGGGAACCGTTCGATACTCGATTCCAAACAGGTTGCAATATACCGGATAAAAACTGTAGGTGTAGTTGGGATAAAGGATCGGCCAAACCTGTCGGAAAAAGGCCATAAACGACAGCCCGAGAACCTCATCAGAGCCGTTGCCAACAAATACGTTTTTACTTTCAACATCCAAATTGTTGGCAATAGCTTGCCTCAATGCGCTGGCGTCAGGGTCTGGATAAAGCCGCAACTGGTCAACCGGTAATCCCTGTATTGACTCCAACACCCTGGGAGAAGGTGGATAAGGATTTTCGTTAGTGTTGAGCTTAATCACCGCCCCCCCCTTAGGCTGTTCTCCAGGAACATAAGGCTCAATGTCACGAATGGAAGGACTCCAGTATTTACTCATCGCTGAAAAAATCTCGGTAGGATCAAAAAAACAGAGTATACCGTTTAAGAAAGTTTTGGATAAGCCCAATATTTTCTTAAACAGCTCCGACCTTAAGGAACCTGAGAGCTTAATGGATTTATGCGAAGGTTCCCTAAATTATCGATTCATATGGACTTGCAACATAAACAAACGATCATTACCAAAAAACATATGCTCGCCAACAAAGCAAGTGGGGACACCAAACGCCCCCCGCTTCGCAGCTTCATCTGTGGTTGATTGCAGCTGTTCCCGAACAGAGGGTTCTGCGGCAGCCGTTAACAATCCTTCACCCACGATACTGGCCAGAACCTCAGGTTCACCAATATCCAGGCCCTCAACCCAATAAGCAGAAAAGAGCTGTCGGGTTAACTGCAACCGCTCACCTCCTTCAACCAAAGTTAAAACAGACATCGCTCGACCTGTGCGGCACGGAAACAACTTGGGCCATTGCACAGGAATACCGTAATAACGACCGAGAGCATCGATATCCTTTTTTACATAAGCAAGGCGCGCAACCACCAACGCGGGTGGAGTATTCCCTGTGATTTCATGGAGCCTGGGCATAGATACCGGCCGCAATTCCAACTCGGTTTTAAGTCGCTTAGCCATCCCCTGTAAACGACAAAATGCCAGATAACTATATGGGCTCAGCACATCATAGAAAAACTCTATTTTTTGGGTCATTTACATTTTCCCGTTTTTTATTTGCGTACTCAAAACATCATACTCAGTTTCTTGCCGGTTTACGTCTACAATCCATGCCCGCCTTAATTACCGCCGCAACTCAGATATACTCTTGCTTGACGCTCGTCTCGACAAGGGTTAGAAGTAATCCCTGTAATGTTCTACACTGCTACACTAAGAATAGATAGATATTTAAAGAGCTTAAGAAACAATCAGAGATTGCATTAAGAAACATTTTTTAATCCAATTTGGATAGGGGCTATCGATGTCAATTCGTGAGAATATTCATAACTACTACGAAAAGATGGTTACGGAGACTCTGGCTGAAAAGTATCAAAATGAGTCAGACGACCCTGAGTTTCTGGCGGATGTGGCTTGTGTCGCCCTTAATCATCTACCTCCGCGCTACTTTCGTCATGAAATCGATATGGCATTTTACCTGTCTCCTACAGAACATCATGAGATGGACAAAAAAATCCAAAAAGCAATTGGTGAAGCACTGCAATACGTAAGAAAAAGCAAAAGAGACAGGCTCGAATAGTCAAAGAATCCTCTGTCCGGTTGCACAATTGCTAATCATCAGTAGTGGCACCACCAACGCCGTTACCAGTATCGCTCAACCGTTATATGTCCCGGTGTATGACGTAAATTCTTTGAAAGTCCTTTTGCTTTAAGGGAGCTTATGGAATCCTTGACCATATGGGGGTTGCCGCAAATCATCACCTGTGTGTCCCTGTTCAGTTTTTGCTTGAAATACTCTTCAAGAGAACCATCATCGAGAGCTGTGGGAATTCGACCAGACAGACCATAATCTAAAGATTCACGACTGACAAAGGGGACCCAGGTAAACTGTTCTGAATGCTGTTTCGAAAACTGTTCCAGCAGATCACGGTAACTGAGTTCATTTTCATTACGAACGGCGTAGGCTAATAACACTCGCTGAAACCTGTTCCAGGGCTGTTTCGTCCTCAAGATAGAAAGAAAAGGACCAATCGCCGTTCCGGTAGCCAGCATCCACAAGAATTGGCCATCTGGCACTTCATCAAGCGTAAGAAAACCTGCCGGTTTAGTAGAAACCCAAATTCTATCGCCGCTATTCATGTTAACCAGGCGGTTTGACAATGGACCGTCTGGAACGCTGTTCAAATAGAATTCCAAGGTTTCAACATCGGGGGGATTTACAAAAGAATACGGCCTTGCGACTCTTACCTCATCGATATCCAATGCCAGTCGAGTATACTGGCCAGCAGTAAATTTGATCCCTTCTGCTTCTATTTGAAGCGAATGCAAATGCTCATTCCAGCGCTTATTATTAAGCACAGTCGCTTGTATCCATTCACTCATAAGATCTCCCCAAATCAGCTTACTCTACGCTCTTACTATAGACTCTCAGTTCGGTTTAGCTCCATTACTCAATCTCTAGCTGCATTTGCAATCCGCTTACATAGCCTATTAGTTGAGGAAAATACTCTAAGAAATCCTTTTCCAGATCTGCATAGTTTTTTTCTATTTCCTCCCCCGCTCCCAGCAGATTGGTCGGTCGACTAAAGCGCCTTGAAACCCCGTCCAGAGCTCGATTGACTCCATCAATGGAATGGTAGGCTGACAGCCAGTCCTGCTCGACCATCATTTTTAATGGCCGCTCCATTTTTGCAGGCAGGTATCCCCGGTAACGGCTTAAATCACGATAAACCTCCCGTATAAAATCCGTTTTCAACTGGCTGCTGAATTGAGACCAGTGACGACTTAAAAAATGATCGAAGCTAATGTCCAGAATAATACCTGCCAACCTTCGGCGCTCAGGACTGATCCGTCGCCGAGCCTGCAATAAGCAGGGATGAGCATCGGTAAATACATCTATTTTTCGATGTAGCCATACACCATTTCGCAACGAAACCGGCCAGTCAGGATCAAGCGCCCCCCGCGCAAAATCCCCCATAAGGTTTCCGATTCTGGACTCAGGTGTAGCTGCAGCAAAATAAAGATGGGCTAAGTAATTCAATAAGCACCTTTTCTTGGGTCATCGAGCCATGGAACTTAGGTCGGGCTAACCTAAGAAACCTTACTGATAAGTCCTTATTTTAATAAACATAATAACCAATTAACTACAACCACTCATGACAATAACGCAGATTTGACAAAAGGCCATTGAGAAGGTTGATATTTTACGGTATGTTGAAATTTCTGTTGTTTTTCCAAGCAAACGCTTGGTCGGTATGAGCATTGTGTTCTCTTTTCCGTATGAAAGACTGTCAGAACGTTAAACAACACAATAATAGGATCAGCCCTCAGGGCCTGAAAAGCGATCGGAGTTTCTAGAGTATGTCAGAGGTTATCAACGGAACCGTTAAGTGGTTCAACGACGACAAAGGATTTGGTTTTATCGAGCAGGAAAGTGGGCCTGATGTGTTTGTACACTTCAGTGGCATTACAGGAGAAGGCCGCAAAACCCTGCAAGATGGCGAGCAAGTTTCCTTCGAAGTCACTCAGGGACAGAAGGGCCTTCAAGCGGTCAACGTTACTAAGCTGTAAGCTATTCACGATTATTCAGTCAGGGTGGCGGAGCTTCCGCCACCCATATTCTGTTTGCCTCAAAACCACCGGTTTTCCTCCCACTCTCCCAAACTGTTTGCTCTAAACGACTTCACTTGAAACAACAATAACCGCTGGTCTTCTATTGTAGACGATCTGCTTACCGGACCAGGCCGCAACCGGTTCTATACGAGCCCATAGGGTTACTTTCTGGAAAAACGTTTTTTACGACGATAGGGAAATACATCCATGACTTCACCGTGATTTATAGCGTTCTGTAGCCCCTGCCAATAGTCTGCATCAAATATGTCGTAATGCAGCTCGTTAAAAACCGCTGCAACTTCTCGTCGACGACGACCTGCCAGGAAAATAATAAACTCTTCCGGGAAAACGTCTGCGGGAGAAATGGAGTACCAAGGCTCACTGGCCATCTCCTGTTCGATAGTTTGCGCTTCAGGAATACGCCGAAAGTTGCACTCGGTCAGATAGCAGATTTCATCATAATCATAGAAAACAACACGTCCATGGCGAGTTACACCAAAATTTTTGAACAACATGTCCCCTGGAAAAATATTGGCTGAAGCAAGTTGTCTGATAGCATTCCCATATTCACTGATAGCACTGCGGAGTTCTTCTTCGTCAGCATTATCAATATAAATATTTAGTGGCGTCATCCGACGCTCTACCCACAGATGTTTGACGATAACCTTATCTTCAGTCACCTCGACTGTATCAGCTGCCACTTTTAGCAGCTCTTCCAGGAGTTCATCAGAAAAACGAGACCGCTCAAAAATAAAGTTGCTGAACTCCTGGGTATCAGCCATGCGCCCTGCTTTATCATGTCGTTTAACCAGGCGATACTTCGCTTTGACTGTTTCTCGGGTCATATCCTTTGAGGGGTGAAACCGATCTTTGATGATTTTAAATACACTGTCCAATGACGGCAGAGTAAATACTGTCATCACCATTCCCTTGATTCCTGGTGCAATAACAAACTGATCGTCCGTCTGATCAAGGTGATCAAGAAAGTCCCGGTAGAATTCAGTTTTACCGTGTTTGTAAAACCCGAAAGAACTATAAAGTTCATAGACTTTTTTGGTAGGCAACAAACTGGACAAAAATCGAACGTACTCAAATGGAATCGGCGCTATGACCATGAAATAGGATCGCGTAAAACTGAAAATAACACTGACGTCATCCGGATCAAGGATCAGGGTGTCCACGTAAACACCCCCTTGCTCATTATTCAAAATAGGTAACACAAAGGGATTACTTTGACTCCCATCACCACTCAGGCTCCTGCCAACAATGTATGCCCCTTTGTTACGGAAAAATACGGTCTTGATTATTTCCAGCCGGGCCCCACTGTTCATCGGCATACCAAAATGAGGGTTGTCTCTCAGGTGGCGAACAATATTCCGGACATCCCGTCGTTTGTTTTCATAGGGAATGTTAAAAGCATAGTCATCAAGAATCTGAGAAATGAGTTTGGGCAGGTTGCCATTCAGAGAGTAGTGATTAATGATGCCTGTCTTAGGCGGCTCCCAACCTTTCGGGAGTGAAGTTTTGACGAATATCTTGGTATCGTCAATTTCCTTATGTCTGAATGTACGACAATAGATAGAATTAAAAAATGTCTCAGCCAGTTCCCCATGAGTACGACTGATAATAAGCTCAGTATATGCCAGCTTCGCTTGTCGCCAAACTTCAGTCGAGAGAGAGTAATTTCCAGCCTCTTTTTTAACCTGGGCTGTCACCAGACTCACAGAAAGGTCATATAAATCAACTCGATCAGTGCAGGCCTTCTGCATTCCTAACCAATCGGCTTGCTCAAATCGCCGTTGCGCGCCTGCTGAAATCTGCTCAAACTTTGTCCGGTATTCATCAAATCCATCAACGATCGACTGCGCAATCGCTGTCGCAATTGCTCTTGCATCTTCTTGAGGTAAGACATGCCCCATAACTCCACCCTCTTCCCTTACCCATGACACTGCGGCCAGGTTGATAATCACTCACAGGAAGCAGAATATAGTGAAGCGATAACAATAAACAGTATTCTGATGTCTTAAAAAGAGCAGCTAAAAGATCAGTCTTTTTTAAAAGCACTGATCTGATTTCTTTGGCAACGCGCAGCCTGTTCCGTCTGCAACTAAAATCCGCCTGATTAAGCCACAGAACTTGCCCCTTAAGCCACAGCGCCTAGTTTCTGCCACCCCGTTTATTAGCTGATCCAGTGCGATTTCCGTTTGATTTTTTAGTCGATCCAGAATTTGTTTTCACGCTGGTTCCAGTCTTCGCTCTGGTACTTTGCGTTGCTTTTTTTGGCCCATCGGTTCGAGCCTGATTTGCTTGCTGTCCAAGCTTGCCTTTAGACACATAAGAATGACGACGCCCCTTGGCAGCACCTGACCGATTACTCTTGCCAGCGGCTCCGGGCGGTACCAATGCATGAGGCCCGCGACCAATCAAATCCCGCCGCCCCAGACGCAATAATGTCTCTCGAATAAGTGGCCAGTTTTCCGGGTCATGGTAACGTAGTAAGGCTTTATGCAAGCGACGCTGACGCGCTCCTTTAGGTATAGTCAGCTGTTCTGAAGAACGTTTTACTCGCTGTAAAGGGCTTCGGCCACTGTGGTACATGGTGGTCGCATTGCACATCGGGGAAGGAATAAAGTTCTGTACCTGATCCAGTTTGAGATTATTTTCCTTCAGCCATATGGCAAGGTTTAGCATATCCTCATCTTCTGTTCCCGGATGGGCAGAAATAAAATAAGGAATCAGGTACTGCTTTTTCCCGGCCTCTTTCGAGAATCTCTCGAACATTTTTTTGAAGCGATAGTAAGTTCCCATACCCGGTTTCATCATCAAAGACAGAGGGCCCTCTTCTGTGTGCTCCGGGGCAATTTTCAGATAACCGCCAACATGATGATTAACCAGTTCACGCAAATATTCCGGATCTTCCACCGCAAGATCATAACGCAGGCCAGAGGCTATCAATATGCGTTTAACACCCGGCAGCTTTCTCGCGCGTCGGTAGAGCTGGGTCAAATGACGATGATCGGTTTTCAAGTTCTCGCAGATACCCGGATGAACGCAGGATAGCCGACGACAAGCAGACTCAATTTTTTCGTCCTTACAAGCCAGCCGGTACATATTTGCTGTAGGCCCACCCAGATCTGAAATTGTTCCGGTAAAACCAGGTACTTTATCCCGTATCGCCTCAACCTCTCGAATAATGGAGTCTTCAGATCGATTCTGGATAATCCGTCCTTCATGCTCAGTAATTGAACAGAAGGTACAACCTCCAAAGCAACCGCGCATAATGTTTACAGAGAAGCGAATCATCTCATAGGCTGGGATTCGTGCATTTCCGTAACTGGGGTGTGGAACCCTCGCATAAGGCAGATCAAATACCCTGTCCATTTCTTCGGTCGTCAGCGGTATCGGAGGCGGATTAACCCAAAGATCCCTGTTTCCATGACGCTGAACCAGAACCCGTGCATTACCAGGATTGGTTTCCAGATGCAAAACCCGCGAAGCATGGGCGTAAAGCACAGGATCTTCCATCACCTGCTCATAGGCAGGCAATCGAATACAGATATCCTTCCTGCGTTTTGCATGAGGCTCTATTCGAAGAACCTGAGGTTGCGCTTCAGCAACCTCTTTGACTCCCTCCCCTGATTCGCAGGCTGCGTTTTCATAGGCATAAGGGTTTGGTATGGGCATTAACTTGCCCGGTAAGTCCACATCACTGGAATCGATGATACTCCACCCACCGGGAAGCTGAGAACGCATCACTGCCGTTCCACGGATCATATTCAAGGTTTCAATCGCTTCTCCATCAGCCAGGCGGTGAGCAATTTCAATCAGTGCCCGTTCGGCATTTCCATACAGCAACAGATCAGCTTTGGCATCAGGAAGCACGGATCTGCGAACCTTGTCAGACCAATAGTCATAATGGGCAATACGTCTCAGGCTGGCTTCGATCCCTCCAAGAATCAGCGGAACATCTTTATAGGCTTCCCGGCAACGTTGAGCGTAAGCCACCACCGCGCGATCAGGACGCTTTCCTCCCTCGGCATCGGGAGTATATGCGTCATCATGGCGTAAACGGCGTTCTGCAGTATATCGATTGATCATGCTATCCATATTACCGGCAGTAACCCCATAGAACAGGCGGGGCTTACCCAAGCGCATAAAATCCTGCTTATCTTTCCAGTTCGGCTGCGCAATAATCCCTACTCGAAAGCCCTCTGCTTCCAACATTCGACCGATAACAGCCATGCCAAAACTGGGGTGATCAACGTAAGCATCCCCGGTAACCAGTATCACATCACACGCATCCCATCCCAGCGTATCCATTTCCTCTTTGGACATGGGAAGAAAAGGAGCAGGCTTAAGGGGCCTGTATTGTGTATAGGAATTTAAAGGTCTAGCCGCTTGCATGAAGATGTACCGATTTTTGAAGGGACTGTATCTGAGAAACAGTTTTGAAAAAACTGTTCTAAAAAGAGTGCCTGGAAAATATGCCTGAGCGGTGCAGTATACCTGAGAAAAGAAGTCGGATAAACAAACAGCCGTCGGACTGGAACCATAATTGCTGAGCCGCAGCTTTGGAAAAGTTAAGTGATAATACTCTGATGGAAGCTGTTACTTAAGAGCAGCAAAAAATAACCGATTCCCATCTATTGCTTTACGTCAATTATCTTCAACGCAAGATTCAAAACCATTATCTTTTTTCCAAAGACTAGACTAAAGTTGACATCGATTTAATAACTTCCAGTCACGGGAAATAAGGATTAAGACATGTCTGATTACCCCACTCTAACTGAAATGGGTATTGCGGAGGACAGCATTGACTCCGTATACAAATACAGCCTTCGTCAGGAAGGCCTCGAAGACGTCCTGAAGGTATACTTTAAACGTGGGAAAAAATCATTCCTGCCTAAAAGCAAAAAATTCAAGTTTGGCCGGGCGGCCCACACAGTTCGAATCGACAGTAGTCAGGACAAGTATCAGGAAGTTACAGAAATGTCTCCTTTTCTGATGAAGGCTATTGATGAACTTCACAAGCTGGTTCAACATGAGCATGAAATTACCGATGTCAAGGAACGCCTGCTTACTGACATTGATCACCTGGAAAAAGTTCTGGCCAACAAGATTCGCGACCTGCGTGAAGATATTGCGAAATTGAAATAACCATCAATATCGGTGTAATCAGGATTGTCTGTATCGAGCCAACAGCCATGCGGCGGTTATTAGACCCAAGCTGCGGATCTTGGCTCTTGCAGCACCTTTCAAAAACCACGGATTCGCAACGCCAACGACCGTTCAAAGTGTGCGTAGTAAACGCTTCATCCGCGATAAAGTGGCTTGTTGACTCCCCTCTCCATTGGAAGAGTAATTCGATGAGTAAGTAGCTTGCGTATACAAATCTGTTAACTCCTCCATTTCAGAAGCCTTGTCCGGATATTTTTTGATTAATCGTTGCAGGTATTCGCCAGCAGATTCTCCCGGCATCCGTCTGATACCCTTAGCAGCCATTCTTTTGCAGAACTTCAGATAAATTTGTAGCAGCGGATCGCGGGAATGACCCCGTCGATTTAAGAACAGCAGTCCAGCAAGCCCTAGCAGCACCAGTGTGGTTAACAGCACCATAATGAGCCCCAGCTTTTTGAAGTCTACAGGCCCCAGTAACCTGGAAAGAAAATCAGCCTGTAGTTTAGCATCGTAGCCTAACACTGACCGATGCCAGGCAAAGTTGACGTAATCCCAAGCAAAGCGAAACTGCGTCAGCCAGTTGATACTCCGGTAGCGGAGCGGTGACAACACAGAGTCTTCAAGAAAACTCTGCTCCTCAGAAAGCGCTTCTTCTACCCCCTGCTCAACCCGGGAGGGGGCTATCACTGCCGTGGGATCGGCTCTTTTCCATCCTTGCCCCGGAAGCCATACTTCTGCCCAGGCATGGGCATCGAATTGATGGACCAGCAAATGCCCACCGAGAGGATTAATCTCTCCTCCTTGATAACCCGCTACAATTCGTGCCGGAATGCCGGCAGAACGCATTAGATAGACAAAGGCACCGGCATAATGGCTACAAAACCCCTGCCTGGTCTCAAATAAAAACTGATCTATACGGTCGCCGGTCAAGCGCGGAGGCCTAAGCGTGTAGCTGAAGGTTTTTTCTGAAAAGAACGTTAAAACCTGAGTAACGTAGCTGCTTGCCGTCTTTGATTGCTTAAGTAATCTTTCTGCGAGCTGTCGGCTACGAGGATTTCCTGTTTCGGGGAGCTGCAGATTTCGCTGAGCCAACCACCGGGGAAGGCTGGTATCAAGACTAAATCTGAGATCTGAGCTAACCGAATAGCTGAACGGTTGGCTTATCGGAGTGTCAGACAGCAATCGAAAATCACGACTAAAACCAACACGCCTGTTTTCACTGCGGGCGGCCGGCAGTGCAAACAACCAACGTTTATCCGTAGGTTCCATAATGACACGGTATCGATACTGATCTCCCTGAAAGCGGACACTCGCCTGCCAGGGAATTCCTTCTCCGTTAAAGCCAGCCACCATCGGTTCGCGATCCATCAAACTTTGCTCATTATTGGATACTCCACGACTCCAGGTCGCGCCATCATAGTGATCCAGAACCAAGCCTCGCCAATATAGCTTGGAGGTGTCGGGTATACTTCCCTCAAATTCCACTCTAAAAGCAAGCTCTGGTGACCGACTAAGCTCAGCAATATCTCCTGGTGTAATGCGATCACTTAATCCCGTTTTTGCCCGACTCCCACTCAGATCCAATGACCAAAGGGGTGCAACACGCGGAACAAACACAAATAAAACCAACATCAACGGTATACTTTGAAGCAGAAGCTTAAAGGCCCGACGGGCTGTTCGCTTGGGATCAGTCTGCAAAGGTGTCTGATTCAGGCCGATTAATGCCGCCGTAACCATAAAGCAAACCAGCAACAAATAGCCCGCACTAAGCATTGATTGAGTATAAAAAAACGCCGTAGCGACCACAAAGAACCCGAGTACAACGACTGTAAACGCATCCTTACGGTTATGAGTTTCAAGTAATTTGAAGCAAAATCCCAGAATTAACAGCGCAGTACCTGCATCGGGCCCAAACAGAGTTCCATAATGCCCTAAAACAGCCGCAAAACTGGAAAATACCAACAGTGCTTTTATCCATCGACCAGGCAGTTTCCAGCGGCTACGATAAACCATAATTCGCCAGCTACCGCATAACAAACAGACCGCGATTACCCAGAGTGGCAACCGGGAAAAATGAGGAGCAATACCGGCAAACATTGAAGCCAACAGCCAGACCAGACTATTTCGTGGAATCGGCTGACTATTCTCCATCATTCAGCCTCACCGACGTTTACCCGTTTATGATCCAAGTCTCCCAGACCATAGCAAGCTAGCCTCTCAAGACATTCACTGCGGTGCAGCTCTCCCCTTGCTGGACGAATTTCAACACCGGGTAGACGGAGACCAAACGTTCGCCCCTCATCACTGAGCTGAGTAACCCAATAGCAGAGCCGGGACAACCTTTCTTCAATTGCTAAACCCGCAAAGGCCTCCCAATCCAGCCAGTGTTCATGATCCTCCTGACCGACAAAAACTTTTGAGTACATATCCCCGGTACGTGCGTACGTTTTCCAGGCGACATTACGGGGACTATCCCCAGCAACATATGTTTTCAGTCCATCAAAGTCATCACTACCCTCATGTAACAGACGCTCACCATCCAAACCTGCGCCTTCATTTCGTCTTGGGTAGTCATTGATTCTGGGCTTTGGATAAACCAGACAGCTTGTATCAAGGTCAATCCAGCTCCAGGCTCGCAGCAAACCGAGGGGGAAACGGGTTTCAATCTTTAATCGCGGCGGTGAATAATACCCTCTCTGGTTTACCGGTAATAACATCCGCACTGATAACTCTTGATCACCTATCAGATTCACTGCCTGGGGCTTACCCTCCCCCCAGTAAAACCAGATAGCCTCATAGTCCTGCTCGCCTTCAGAATTCAGGTTAAGGGTAAATACCGCCTCTTCCCCGACAAAAGCATTCTGGCTACGCCCAGCGCTGATTTGAAGCCCTGACAGGTTGCCATAAGTATGCAGAATGGATACAAGAAATAGACTTACCAACAGAAAAGAAACACCAAGAATCAGGCTGTTAGCATAGTTTATCCCGCCCACGAAGATAGCGGCCAGCATCAACAGAAAACCGATACCGTCTCGCGTAGGAATAATAAATATTCGCTGCTGGTTTAATGTTAAAGAACGAGTCTTCGGCGATCGCCGTTCAAGCCAGCTTTCAGACCAGCTGTTCAACAGTTGTTTTGGGCGTTGCAATAAGGCAATCATGGTTGCGCTCCTGCTACTCCAATACGTCTACAGCGTCTATTAACTGCCTGGTTAAGGTGATACCCCTATGGCCACTATGACCTCGTCCACCTCTCAAACGATGCTCTGCCACACAGGGCAGTACCTGTTGAACATCTTCAGGGATAACATAATCCCGTCCTTCAATCAGCGCCCAAGCCCTGGCACTGCGAACCAGAGCAAGTGCGCCTCGAGGAGAAAGGCCGAAATCAAAATCACTGCATTGGCGACTGAAATGCACTAAGCGCTGAACATAATCCAACAGGGGATCAGCAACCAAAATAGATTCGACACGCTGCTGAATTAGCCTTAACTGGTCTAAACCCAGTATTTGCTTTAATTCCGAAATACTCTCTCTTGGATTACTTCCTTGAAGTATTCTACGCTCTGCCTCATGAGCAGGGTATCCAAGTTCGATGCGCATCAGGAAGCGATCCAGTTGCGACTCAGGCAGAGGAAAAGTTCCGGTCTGACTGATAGGGTTTTGAGTAGCAATCACAAAAAAAGGGACAGGCAAAGGATGAGTCGTACCGTCAACTGAAACCTGACGCTCTTCCATGGCTTCCAGCAATGCGCTTTGTGCTTTCGGAGTAGCCCGGTTGATTTCATCAGCAAGCAACAGCTGAGAAAAAACAGGCCCTGGCTGAAACTCGAAGCGCTGTTCCCGACCATCAAAAATAGGAGCCCCGATAATGTCTGCCGGTAAAAGATCACTGGTGAACTGAATACGCTTAAAACTGAATCCAAGAACCCCTGCCAGCGTATGGGCCAAGGTAGTCTTTCCCATACCGGGAAGATCTTCTATCAAAAGATGCCCATTGGCGAATAAGCAAGCCAATGCCAGTCGCACCTGATGAGTCTTACCCATCACCACGGTTTCAACTTCAGAAACCATGGCATTAATCAAGTCATGGTAGTCAGAACTGTCGTGAGATGGCTGCTCAATTGATTTGATTGAAACGTCTTGCTTCCGACCATAAATACCGTTGAGCATATTAATTCCAATCCTTGATTAAATTCTAATTTTAGACAGCATAACTCTGCGGGCTGCGGCTAATCCATGACCTAGCGCAGCGCTTCTATCAGTTGTTGCTGCGTGAAGGCCAAAACCTCCAGGGACTCCTTACGCCCTCTGACACTAACCTGGTACTGGCCAGCCCCAGCCAGCCCAACCCCTCCTCGCTCAGCGGTAATTCTGGATACCACTAACGGAACGGTATGGACTTTAGTCTCTGCCTCCAGCCGAGCTGCAATATTTACTGTATCGCCCACGGCGGATACGATCGGCGTTAACGGAGGTCCCATGGTTCCGACGATTGCTTCACCACTGTGTATGCCTATACCGACTTTAAGCGGCGCATCAAGTTCAAGATTCAGGCGATTATTTAAACGTTCCAACTCAGCTAACATTGCCGCAGCACCGCTAATGGCCTCTCGACAGCCTGTCGCCAAATCTGTTTCCAGACCATACAGAGCCATCAGTCCATCGCCATTAAATTGAGCGTAGTGGCCATTTGTTTGAGCAAGAGCACTCACCATTGCTGAAAAAAACTGGTTGAGTATAAATACCACATCATAGGGCAGACGCAGCTCCCCTAAAGCGGTTGAACCTCTGAGATCAACAAACAACACTGCAACCTGTTGCTCCTTCCCTTCAACTCCCCCGGGTTTTCGCACATAATCCGAACTTCTTTCCGGTGGAATCAACGGCACAATACTAATATCCTGGTCTACATGAAGCTGACAAGCCAGACGAACATTAGGATCAGCCTTTATTCCAGCCAACGCATTGTTCTCCTCCATTTCCGCAGGCTGCAAATTTTCCTGCCCCCCTATAACCCTCACTCGACAGGTCGTACAGCGAGCCCGCCCGCCACAAACAGATGAATGGGGAACACCCGCCTGCCTCAAAGCTTCCAAAAGGGTAGCTCCGACGGGGGCCTTCAAATTACCCGCAGTGGGATGAACAATATTTACTGAGCCAAATTTTACCCGGTACCTCACTCGCAGGTACCGGGCCAGGACCACCAGGAGAACAGATAAAACGAAAATCAACCACATTGTTGGTTCGATACCCTGGATCAGCTCCATCTGCTGAGGGTACAGCTCATTCAGACTGGCAAAACGTTTTTCAAGATCGATCTTACCGACTTCAAACGATACACGAACAAAACCCAGTAGTGCGAGAATAGGAAGTAATGTGGCCAATAACTGCCAAAATGGTAACCATCGAACATAGGCTGGCTTCAGTCTTAACCAGTAATGCAATCCGATTAATAAATGTCCCCATACCACGATAACCAACAAAGTTTGCTTGGTCACCAAGCCAGCACTTGACCATATCGCTCCAATTACCACCTCGTAATCCACACTAACATCCAATATCCCGGCAACGGCCCTGGTTCCCACCACATGACTGAAAATAAGAGGAGGGATACTAAGTCCAAGAAGCAGCTGCATCATCTCCCAGGTGGGCAGCTTTAATGTATTCCGACGATAGAGAGAACTCAACGCAAGACCAAAATGAGTCAGTACAGAACCATAGAGTAAAAAGGTCGACAGGGGATAATGCCAGAAAGCAACAAAGGGCTTCCGATAAGCTTCCATCCACGCCAGAGATATAAGCCCAAGGCTATGATTTGTCAGGTGCAATATCACAAATAAAGCCATCACCAGACCAGTGGCAAGACGCAGTTTTTTCTCCATTCTAAATCCTTACTTGGGTGATCGTCTGCTTTCCAATCAGATCTGTATCAATTCATTGGGGACCCTAAAACCCATTGAATAAACGGCAAGCTGTAAACCTTAACTCCCCCCCTTCTTTTTTCATCCCCCTGTATATGGTTTGCAACCAGTGTGTGGTCTCAATAACCGGTTGTTGACAACCGCCAGCAGTAAAGCTCCCCATCGTTATACTTTTTGGGACTCGGATATTCTTTCAGTGAAGATAACGGTATAAATAACATCAATGAGTAGTTTCCCAGTATATTTATTAACGATACTGGTGATCTCTTCAAGGAAAGGTCTAGAATTAATCCGCCAGTTACAGACAAGGTCGGCGATATACAACTGGCCTTAAAAATTTTTCACATGGAATAAGTATGTCTGAAGAACTCGATAAATACTTGGAAAAGATGGTGGAACTTGAGGGTGCTGATTTATTTCTGTCAACGAATGCGCGTCCAAGTTCAAAAGTACACGGAAAGATGGTCCCTCTCGCTGATGACGTTATGGTCAGAGGCCGTATTAAAGAGATAGCATATGCGATTATGAACGAGAAACAGATCAGGGAGTTTGAAGAACGACCTGAAATGAACCTTGCTTTATCGAAACCCGGCCTGGGCCGCTTCAGAGTTAATATCTTTCGGCAACGGCATGAGTACTCCATGGTTATTCGTTCCATAGCAACAGAAATACCGGACGCAAAATCTCTGGGGCTCCCCAAGGTCCTCAAAAACTTAATCATGGAAAAACGAGGACTTATCCTGTTTGTAGGTGGCACTGGCTCAGGCAAATCAACTTCCCTTGCATCATTGATTGATCACCGAAACAGAAATAGCTCCGGCCACATCATAACAATCGAAGACCCTGTCGAATTCGTCCATTCCCATAAGCAATCAATAATCAATCAACGTGAAGTGGGAGTCGACACCCTTAATTATGAAGACGCGCTTGAAAATACTCTCAGGCAAGCTCCGGACGTCATTCTGATTGGTGAAATACGTAGCGCAGAAACAATGGAATATGCACTTGCGTTTGCTGAAACAGGACATCTTTGTCTCTCCACCTTACACGCCAACAACGCCAACCAGGCTCTGGGGCGAATAATCAACTTCTTCCCTCAGGAGCGACACAATCAACTGTTTCTTGATCTTTCACTAAACATGAAAGGAGTGATATCACAGCGACTGTTACCGACTAAGGATGGTAAAAGAGCCGCAGCCATAGAGGTACTGTTAGGCTCGCCCAGAGTTAATGACATGATTAAGCACGGAAGAATAGATGAGATAAAGGAAGTGATGGAAAAATCAGCGAACCAGGGTATGCAAACTTTTGATATGGCGCTTTTTAATCTCTGGAAAACCGGCAAGATCAAAGCTGAAGACGCACTGAAGAATTCCGACTCGAAAACAAATCTGGCACTGAAAATGCGACTGGCGGCACAAAAGAAACCCGAAGCTGGAGCAACCCCAGATGGACAAAGTGATGAAAGTGAGCAGCCCGATCAGGCATCAGCACCTAAAATGGCTTTATCGTTGGAAATGGATGATGAAGACGATAAAGATGATTCCAATTCAACCCATGATGATCCTTCGTCAACTAACGGCTAGATCAGTTGACGAAAATACCTTAATAGAGGAGATTTCAACGGGGTTATGCACTAGACTGACTGAATAATAAGTAAGACTATAACCTCAGAAATAGGGCCACAAATGCTGGATAGGGACAAATGGATCCTCGAAGTAAAGCAAAGCACGATCTCCCTGGATAAATGGCAGGATACCGTTGATCTGCTGGCCAGGCTATTCCACGCGCCCTCCTGCTTTGTGTTACAGTTCAATCAGCAGGGTTATCAAATTGCCATCAGCAGTCAACAGGAAAGCAACCCTTATCTAAGTGGAAACCTTATCCCTTCTGATAGCAATACTATCCACCGTCAGGTTATCAATGATATTCGTGAGCTTTATGTTCCCAATGCTCACGCTTTCAATAGTCACGCATCTGAAAGGACTGGTGAGCAGACTTGCTGGTCCGGATTCCCTGAAATTGCCGAAGAAGGATTCGTTTCCTATCTTGGGTTACCGCTACTGTGGCCCAACGGCATTCCTTTTGGCGTGCTCTGCATAATGGATTATCGTGCCACCGAATACAGGGAACCCTATTTCGAACTGATCAATTCCTTTAGAAATCAGATTGAATCAGATCTTCAACTACTGGTCAGTGAGCACGAACTAAATCAGCTGAGTCTTACCGACGATTTAACCGGGATTTATAACAGACGAGGCTTCGACACTCTCGCCCAATATAAACTCAGCGTTGCCAAGCGTTATGGACACACCTTTGGGCTGATGTATTTTGATCTCGATAACCTTCGCTCAATCAACGATCAACTTGGCTATGAAACGGGAGACCAGGCTATTATTGCTTTGGCGAATGCCTTGGGAAGCGAGCTGCGCGATTCAGATATTGCGGCCCGTATCGGTGATGACGAATTTGCGGCTTTGGTCTTTGTTAGCCAGTCGCAGGATCTGGAAAATATTGCCGTCCGTATTCAGAAAAAACTCAACTTGTTAAAACAATGCAGAGACAGCTTACCTCCCATCACCACAAGTGTTGGAGCCAAGTGTTATCAGGCAGATACGGAGCTGGATATTTCAACCATGCTATCCGAAGTAGATAGGATGATGTTCAACATTAAACACCAGAAGAAATTAGCCTCGATGTCCAATCTGTCACCAAGGCATTAGCTTAGTAATAATCAGTTATACGCTTAATCTATGGACCCAATCCACTTCTGGCCTTTATTGATTGCGATCCGCTCCAGGGAAATTACTTTAGTGTATATTTCCCTGCAAAGCGGTTGTACCGGTATCAGATATTCGCGATTCGATTAAGACCGGCTATTGCAGCAATACGGAAAGCTTCAGCCATCGTAGGGTAGTTAAAGGTTGTATTCACGAAATACTTGATAGTATTCGCTTCACCTTCCTGATTCATAATGGCTTGACCGATATGAATTATTTCCGATGCCCGGTCACCAAAACAGTGGATTCCCAGAATTTGCAGGGTTTCTCGGTGAAACAGAATCTTCAACATGCCAACAGGTTCACCGTATATCTGTGCCCGAGCAATATCTTTAAAGAAAGCTTGCCCCACTTCATAGGGTACCTTAGCCGCAGTCAGCTCCATCTCCGTCTTACCAACCGAGCTGATCTCAGGAATCGTATAAATGCCGGTGGGTACTTCAGCTACAAAATGAAAATCTTCAGCCTTTAGCATATCCGTGCTGGCTGCTCGGCCCTGGTCCAACGCTGCGGAAGCAAGACTAGGCCAGCCCACAACGTCGCCCGCAGCATAAATTCCCTCAACAGGGGTCCGATAATGATCATCGACTTCCAGTTGTCCACGCCCATTAGGAACCAGACCTATTTTTTCCAGTCCCATATTATCGGTATTACCGGTACGGCCATTACACCACAGGAACGCATCCGCACGAATCTTCTTACCCGACTTAAGGGTCAACAAAACGCCGTGATCATCCCCTTCGATGCTTTCATATTCTTCATTATGGCGTATCGTGCAGCCGTGATTTCGCAGATGGTAGCTCAACGCATCGGATATCTCATCATCCAGGAAGGACAGCAAGCGGTCACGGTTATCGATGAGATCAATCTTGACTCCCAGCCCGCCAAAAATAGACGCGTATTCGCAGCCAATAACGCCAGCACCGTAAACGATGAGTGTTCTGGGCGTGTGCTCGAGCTCTAAAATAGTATCCGAGTTGTATATGCGAGGATGATTGAAGTTAACGTCATCAGGAGAATAGGGTCGTGACCCGGTAGCAATAATTACATTTTTTGCCTTCAAAACATCTTCATTGCGGCTGGAATGAGAGACTCTGATAGTGTTCGCGTCGTCAAAACGCGCAGTACCAAAATAAACATCGATACGATTACGGGCATAAAAACCAGTTCGCATCATCACCTGATTGGTGATGACTTTTTCAGCACGCTTCAATACCTTCGGGAAAGAAAACCAACGAGGCTCACCAATATCCCGGAACATAGGGTTGGTATTAAATTCAATAATCTGCTTGACGGAATGACGTAATGCTTTTGAAGGAATGGTTCCTTTGTGAGTACAGCCCCCACCAACTTTATCATGGCTTTCAACGACTGCTACACGAAGCCCTTTTTTGGCGGAATTCATGGCAGCACCTTCACCCGCGGGCCCGGAACCAATTACAACTACATCGTACTCGTAAACCGCCATCTAAATCCCCTAAGTTTTGTCCGCAGGTCCTTGCAACCTGGTTATATCTGTAGAATCACTACGCCACAAAGCCCCTGAAATCAGATGCCCGGGGGCCGAAAGTCAGGCTACTTGGTTTTAACTGACTATTTAGTTTTAACTGACTATTTAGTTTTAACTGACTATTTAGTACTACCTGACTATTTAGCTTTAACTGAACTGAGTTCATAGCCTAAAGCGTTAGCGTCCATCGACTCTTCCTGTTCATTTTCATTTTCACATTTGTCAGGATCATCACCGCAAACGGGACAAATATAATCCTTTTCACCAAGAGCTGCTCCGACCCCCCCACAAGAGCCCTTTATCGGTTTACGTCCCATAATGACACCCACGGACATAGCGAGAATAAATATGGCCAGCACGACTACTGCTAGAATTACAGTTTCCATCGGAATACCTCACTGTATTAAAAACGGTTCAAATTCTGGTGTGATTATCTCTGCGAACCCTTGCTCTTGCTTAACAAGAAACAAAGCTGGCAGTTTCATCGACTTTGCCAAAGCCAGTCCTTTTTCTTCCCCTAAAACCATTAACGCTGTCGCTAAAGCATCAGCACGGCCACAGGAAGGGTCTAAAACTGTTACCGATGCCAGTCGATGCCGAATAGGCTTACCGGTAGTTGGGTCGATAGTATGAGAATAGCGTACGCCATCTTGCTCGAAGTAGTTTCGGTAATCTCCAGAGGTAGCGATAGCCGTGCCCTCTACCTTGATAACTTTCTGGATATCCCTGGTCTCGACAACGGGACTCTCAACAGCTATACGCCAGTTTTCTCCAGAAGGCTTTCTGCCCTCAGCTCGCAACTCCCCTCCTACCTCCACCAGGTAGGCAGAAAATTGACTTCCCAGCGTATCTGCGACCGCATCGACCGCATATCCTTTAGCTATGGCAGAAAGGTCCAGATAGGCATCCTGATGTTTAAACAATGATGGTGGTGTCTGCCTGACCTCTATCTGGTCGTAGCCCACTTGAGTCAGAAGGTTATTAATCTGTAGTTCTGTAGGAGCTTTTGATATGACTTTGCCCGGCCCAAACCCCCAGAGGTTTACCAATGGCCCCACAGTCATATCAAAAGCACCCTGAGTTTCTTGACTGATTGTCAATCCCAAAGCCACAACTTTCGCTGTTTCATCAGTCACATCAAACCACTGTCCGGGTTTTGACGTATTAAAGCGACTCAATTCTGAGTCTTTACGATAAGTCGACATCCTGGACTCAATTCGGTCCAGTACAGCCTGAACGTTACTTTTCAGTCCTTGCTGATCGAAATCCTTCGGTGCGACAACTTTAACCGAGTAGCTGGTTCCCATGGTGGCACCAGACACCGCATGAATAACCAGTTGCTCTGAAGAGTTACTGCAGCCGCTCACTGCCGAACCCACCAGCACTGTTACAAAAACAGTAGCCAGCAGCCCGACAATGACGGCTGCGAATTGACGAATAATCAACAAGGCTGGTTAGCCGCCGAAGTCATCAAGTAAGATGTTTTCACGCTCAACACCCAGATCTTCCAGCATTTTGATAACTGCTGATGTCATCATCGGTGGCCCACACATGTAGTACTCGCAATCTTCCGGAGCTTCGTGATCCTTCAGATAGTTCTCATATAATACGTTGTGGATAAAGCCTGTGTAACCATCCCAGTTATCTTCTGGCAAAGGATCTGATAGAGCCAGATGCCACTTAAAGTTTTCATTTTCGGCAGCCAGTTTATCAAACTCTTCACCATAGAACGCCTCCCGCATTGAACGGGCACCGTACCAATAAGAGATCTTACGGCTGGATTTGAGACGCTTCAGTTGATCGAAGATATGTGAACGCATGGGAGCCATACCAGCACCACCACCGACGAAGACCATCTCCGCATCGGTCTCCTTGGCGAAAAATTCCCCGAACGGACCGTATACAGTCACCTTGTCGCCAGGCTTCAGACTGAAGACATAGGAAGACATCTTACCGGCTGGCAGATCATCACGCCCTGGAGGAGGTGTCGCAACACGGATGTTAAACTTAACCACACCGCGCTCTTCCGGGTAGTTAGCCATAGAATAAGCACGAATAACCGTTTCGTCGACTTTGGACACATAGCGCCAGATGTCAAACTTATTCCAGTCATCGTGATATTCCTCATCAATGTCAAAGTCCTTGTAGGCAGCGACATGTGGAGGACATTCAAGCTGAACATAACCACCAGCACGGAAGTCTACGTTCTCACCCTCAGGCAGACGCAGGGTCAGTTCCTTGATGAAGGTTGCCACGTTAGGGTTGGAATCAACCGTACATTCCCATTTCTTAACGCCGAAGACATCATCTTCGACTTCTACTTTCATGTCCTGCTTAACCGCTACCTGGCAGGACAGACGCCAACCTTCACGCTTCTCACCTTTAGTGAAGTGACCCTCTTCGGTTGGCAGCATCTCGCCACCACCCTCTTCGACAATACACTTACACTGAGCACAGGTACCGCCGCCACCACAGGCAGAGGACAGGAAGATGCCCTGACCGGCCAGAGTCTGCAACAGCTTACCACCGGCTGGAGCTGTGATCGATTTCTCAGGATCACCGTTTATGTCAATTGTCACGTCACCGCTGCTAACCAGCTTGGCGCGGGCGAACAGAATCACCGCTACCAGAGCCAGTACTACGGCGGTAAACATGATCACACCGAGTATAATTTCCATGTTCGTTTAACCTTTACTGAATCGCACACCGCACAGCTTAAAGCTGTACCCCAGAGAAGGACATGAAGCCCAGGGACATCAAACCAACAGTAATGAAGGTGATACCCAGACCGCGAAGGCCGTGAGGCACATCGCTGTACTTCAGTTTCTCGCGGATACCTGCCAGTGCAGTAATCGCGAATGCCCAGCCAAGACCGGCGCCTACACCATAGACGATGGACTCGCCAAAGTTGTAATCACGCTCAACCATGAACAGAGCCGCACCCATGATGGCGCAGTTTACGGTGATCAGCGGCAAGAAGACCCCCAGCGCGTTGTATAGCGCAGGAACATACTTATCAAGCAGCATCTCAAGAATCTGCACAATCGCTGCGATAACACCGATATAGGAGATCAGACCCAGGAAGCTAAGATCCACCTCCGGCAGACCTGCCCAGGCCAACGCGCCGTCAGCCAGGAAAGTCGTGTAGATCAGGTTGTTCACCGGTACGGTAATGCCCAGCACGAATACTACGGCAATTCCCAGGCCAATAGCGGTCTTGACCTTCTTGGAGATGGCGATAAAAGTACACATCCCCAGAAAGAAGGCGAGCGCCATATTCTCGATAAAGATCGAGCGAACAAACAGACTAATATAATGTTCCATAACTCAATCTCCCCTTACTTGCTGTTGGGTGCCAGAGTAAAGTCAGGCTTTTCAACCTGCCCTTTCTTCCAAGCACGCAGAGCCCAGATCATCAAACCAATGACGAAGAAGGCGGATGGAGGCAACAGCATCATGCCGTTGGCGACATACCAGCCACCGTTATTCACCAGCGAGAAGATCTCGATGCCAAACAGGGAACCGGAACCGAACAACTCTCGAACAGTACCCACAAAAATCAGTACCGCAGAGTAGCCCAAACCATTACCGATACCATCCATGAAGCTGATGCCAGGGGCATTCTTCATAGCAAAGGCTTCTGCGCGGCCCATAACGATGCAGTTGGTGATAATCAAACCAACGAATACCGACAACTGCTTGGATAGCTCATAAGCAAAGGCTTTCAGCACCTGATCAACCACAATTACCAGAGAGGCGATGATGGTCATCTGTACGATAATCCGAATATTGTTCGGAATATGGTTACGAATAGCAGCAATAAACAGGTTGGAGAATGCAGTTACAACCGTTACCGCAATACCCATAACCAAAGCCACGTTAAGGCTGCTGGTTACCGCCAATGCAGAACAGATACCGAGGATCTGCAGAGCGATGGGGTTGTCGTCAACAATAGGTTTCGTTACGACTTCTTTCATCTTGGACATGATTACACCTCCCCTGCGCGCAGTTTAGCCAGAAACGGTGCATAACCGTTCTCACCAAGCCAGAACTTAACCAGGTTGGTTACACCGTTGGATGTCAAGGTAGCCCCTGCCAGACCGTCAATCTGATGCGCGGCATTCTTGCCCGCAGGATCAACTTTGCCTTTAATCAGGCCGATTTCAGCATTTTCGAAATCGTCACCATAGACTTTCTTGCCTTTCCAGACAGCCTTCCAGCTTGGATTGTCAACTTCTCCACCCAGCCCTGGAGTCTCTGCGTGAGAGTAGAAGCCAAGACCAACTACAGTGTTAAAATCACCTTCCAATGCCATAAAGCCATACAGTGTAGACCAGAGTCCCTTACCGTGAACGGGCAGGATCAGCTTCTCGATCTCGTCACCACTTTTGACCATATAGACAACCTTGTAGCGAGCATGCTGCTTGATACCGGCAATGTCTTTATCACCCAGAACAACAGCCTGAGCGGGATCTTTCGCCGCTTTCTGCTCGTCATAGGTCAGAGGGTCAATACCTTCTGCCCAAGTGCCCGTTGTCATATCCAGCACCTTGGCTGTGACGTTAGCATCGAACAACTCATCAACTGTCTTATTTGGGTCGTTAAGATCGGCTGCGGCAAGGATATTGGTCTTACGATCCAAAGCCTTGTTTGCCAACTGTTGAGGTTTCAACGCTACGGCGGCGGCGGAGACGAAAACCGCACAGACCACACAGAGTGCAACCGAAACCTTCAGCGTCTTGGAGATCGTATCGTTATTAGCGGACATTACGTAACATCCTCCGTTTAATGTTGGCTTCAACCACAAAGTAGTCGATCAACGGCGCAAACAGGTTGGCAAACAGAATCGCCAGCATCATACCTTCCGGGAATGCAGGGTTGACCACACGGATCAGCACGACCATCACTCCTACCAACCCACCGAACCACCACTTACCGGTGTTGGTCATTGAGGCAGAAACCGGATCTGTCGCCATAAACATCATACCGAAGGCAAACCCACCGAGTACCAGATGCCAGTAGAACGGCATATTCAGCATCGGATTAGTGTCAGAGCCAATCATGTTGAATAACAAGCTCATAGCAACCATACCGACGAAAACACCGGCAACGATACGCCATGCAGCGATGCGGAACAGCATCAGCAAGCCACCACCGATAAAGATCATCAGCGTGTTAACTTCACCGACAGAGCCCTGAATATTCCCCAGGAAGGCATCCATCCAGGTGATGTTGTTAGCCAGAATTTCTTCGACACCGCCAGCTGCGGCAAGACCCAGAGGAGTTGCGCCGGAGAAGCCGTCAACAGCGGTCCAGATTGCATCACCGGACATTTGGGCAGGGTACGCGAAGAAGAGGAATGCACGCCCGGTCAATGCAGGGTTGAGGAAGTTTTTACCTGTGCCACCAAAAACTTCCTTACCAATCACAACACCGAAGCTGATACCCAGAGCCACTTCCCAAAGAGGGATAGTTGGAGGCAGGATCAGTGAGAAAAGAATAGAAGTAACGAAGAAACCTTCGTTGACTTCATGACCTCGCTTCATGGCGAACAGCACTTCCCAGAAGCCACCAACAATAAAGGTGACTGCATAGATCGGCAACCAGTACACGGCACCGTAAACCAGATTATCCCAGATACTGCTGGAATCATGTCCGGCAAAGGTATCAATGATAGCTCCACGCCAGCCTTCAGCTTCGGTCAGACCAAGAGCGGCCATTGCTTCGTTGGCCTGAAAACCAAGATTATACATACCGGCAATAACTGCGGGGAATGTACACATCCACACCAGGATCATCATTCGCTTGAGATCAACCATGTCGCGAACGTGAGAAGCACTTTTAGTAACGCTGCCCGGTGTGTAGAAAATGGTATCAGCCGCTTCATAGAGGGCATACCAGTTTTCGTATTTACCGCCTTTATGGAAATGCGGCTCCATGTTATCGAGAATCTTACGAATACTCATCATCAGCCCTCTTTCTCAATCTGGGTCAGATTGTCACGAAGAATCGGACCATACTCGTACTTGCCGGGGCAAGCATAAGTCATCAGTGCCAGATCTTCTTCGTCCAACTCCAAGCAACCCAGAGCGATAGCTGCATCCATATCACCGCAAACCAGTGCACGCAGCAGCTGAGTCGGCAAGATATCCAAAGGCATCACTGTTTCAAACTGCCCTACTGGAACCATTGCCCGTTCAGAGCCATTGGTGGTGGTCGTGAAGTTAAACAGTTTTCCGGCGCTCAGTTTACTGCTGACAATATTCAACAGAGAGTGCTTTTCAGCACCCGGTGCAACCCAGCCCATAAACTCACGTTCACGGCCTTCCAGCAACACGCTGATCTGGTTCGCATAGCGGGACAAATAGGCAAAAGGACCTTCCGCTGTGCGCCCGTTAAACACGGAACCGGAAATAACACGGTTATCTGCATCCTTGATCAGACCGGCCACCAGCTCATCAGTATTGGCACCCAGGCGAGTGCGAATCAGACGGCCATCGGGGACCTGTGGGCCAGCCAGGGCGACAACACGCTCCACTGGAAGTTTGCCGGTTGTGAACAGTTTGCCGAAGGCAATCACATCCTGATAACCGATATGCCATACAGTCTTGTTCTCGCTGACAGAGTCCAGAAAGTGGATATGGGTTCCGACGTTACCTGCAGGATGAGGCCCATCGAATTCTTCAGCTGTTGTTCCCATAGGGGCTGGAATCTCAGCACCCGGAGCCTTACAGACGAAAACAGAGCCTTCAGATAGTTTGGTCAGCAGTTTCAGACCGGTTTCAAAGCTTTCTTTCTGCTCAGCAATAATAACCGCTGGATCGGCAGTCAATGGATTGGTGTCGATTGCCGTCACAAAAATGGAACGTGCGGCAGATTCGGGAGCAGGAACTTTACTGAAAGGGCGAGTGCGCAGAGCTGTCCAGAGTCCGGAGTCAACCAAATTCCTTACAACATCAACACGGTCCAGCTTCTCCAGCTCAGATATTTCATATTTTGCGAATTCTACAGCCTCATCGCCATCCACATCGATCACGACAGATTGCAGGACACGCTTTTCACCACGGTTTATAGCAGATACCACACCGGCAGCCGGTGCGGTGTACTTAACACCTGGCGTCTTCTTATCGGAAAAAATCACCTCACCGAGCTTCACTCGATCACCAACACGGACAGCCATGGTAGGTTTCATACCCACATAGTCAAATCCGATAACGGCAACCGAGCGCACTTCAGGGCCATCTACGATGGTCTGACGTGGTGCACCGGCAATAGGTAGATCCAGACCTTTTTTGATCTTGATCATACGCCTCACCCAATCACGAATAACTTTACTTTCAGATTCCCGAATAACAACATATGTCGGCTAGCGACACATGCTTGACAAAAGTCACCTGAGAACCCGCCAAAAAACCGCGTAATTATATAGACTGAATGGTTTTTTTTCCACTCAACCAATGGATAATTGGCGGACTATTTCGAGGGAAAAAGGATGATTATCTGGTATTTGATTAAATACCCAGCAATTTCAACGCGCAGTCGCAAAAGACTCTCTTAAACTGTCAATTATAAAAACCACCCACAAAAAAAGCCGCTGAAGTCAGCGGCTTTTTTGATCTGACAATAATTGTGAAATCAGCCTTCGATAGGGTAGGCCTTCAGAGTCGAAAGCGTAACCTGCTGCAACAAGCGAAGCACCTGACAGCTATAACCGAATTCATTGTCATACCAGACATAAACAACACAGGAGTCACCGCTCGCAATGGTAGCCAGACCATCAACAATACCTGCAGCACGGGATCCGACAAAATCAGAGGAGACAGCCTCAGGAGAGTTGCTGTAATCAATCTGCTTCTGCAACTCAGAGTGCAGAGCCGCATTCCGCAAGAAGTCGTTCAACTCATCCTTGGTCGTAGCCTTCTCCAGATTCAAATTCAGAATCGCCATTGATACATTCGGCGTTGGAACACGAATTGCGTTACCGGTCAGCTTACCTTCCATTTCCGGCAGCGCCTTAGAAACAGCCTTGGCGGCCCCCGTTTCAGTCAAAACCATGTTAAGACCTGCCGCACGACCACGACGATCGCCAGAATGATAGTTATCAATCAGGTTTTGATCATTGGTGTAGGCGTGGACAGTTTCAACATGACCGTTTTTGACACCGAACTGCTCATGAAGCTTTTTCAACACAGGGGTAATGGCATTGGTTGTACAGGAGGCTGCTGACAAGATGCGATCGTCGTCAGTAATATCCTTGTTGTTAACCCCCATTACAATATTCTTAACACCCTTGCCCGGTGCAGTCAGAAGCACACGCGACACACCATTGGCACGTAAATGCAATGACAGACCATCGTGGTCACGCCACTTGCCGGTATTATCCACGACAACAGCATTACTGATCCCGTATTGAGTGTAATCAATGGTGTCAGGCGCATCAGCATAGATCACCTTGATCATGTTGCCGTTGGCAACAATAGCACTGTTTTCTTCATCTACGGAGATAGTTCCCATAAATGAGCCATGCACGGAGTCACGACGAAGTAAACTGGCGCGCTTCTCCAGATCACCGCCCTTGCCACGAACAACAATGGCGCGCAGGCACAGATTCTGACCACCGCCTGTTTTTTCAATCAATAAACGGGCCAGCAAACGACCGATTCGGCCAAAGCCGTACAGCACCACATCTGTAGGCTGAGCTTCATCGCCATTCTTCTTGGCTCCAGCCAGTTCTTCGTTCAGAAAATCCTCAAGAGTACGCCCCTCGCCTTCTTTCTTGAACTTGACAGCCAGCTTACCAATATCGACATGAGCACGCCCTAAAGCCATTTTATCAATAGCTTGCAGTACTGGATAAGTATCCGTAACGGATAACTCCTCACCCTCGACCTGGCGCACAAACTTGTGTGCTTTCAGAATGTTAATCACGGAACGTTTAACAACAACCTTGCCGAATACAGAAGTCTCAACTTCAGAATCACGGTAAAGACGTCCGATGATTGGGATCATCGATTCCGCAACAGCTTCACGCTCTTTCCAATCAGCGAAGATATTTTCTCGACTCACAGGGTCACTCCAATGTCGTCATCAATAGATTTGGAGCGCGTATTATGCGCTATTTGACCTTAGCCCGGCAAACCCATTTTTGTATACTTTAGGTGCACCGCAACACAATGACTCCTAAGACCTCCATCGGCAGTACCGCAGAAACTCAAACCTCTGGCAGCAGAAACTCAAACAAATTAGCGAGATATCAATCAGATCATACAGTTGACTGCATAAAAAATGGCTCCACCGAATAAGCCAACTCCAGAACACTTCCTTGAAACAAAACCAATATGCTGTTGCAATACTCCAACATTGATATCGCATCCACAGGCGCTACAATGCCCAGTTCCTGTTCACTTCATCAGAGCTTGTTTTAACTCCATGGCCACTCCTCCATTTACACCCATACCACCCGTACCCAACGGCAAAACACGCTTTATCGGCAATATGAAAGGCTGCGCTCGCGGTTTACTCATTGCAGAACAGGCCAGACAACACAACAGCTTAACCCTGGTAATCGCGCAAAACTCAGAAAGTGCGGCTAGCTTAGCAGCCGAGATCCGTTTTTTTGGTGATGACCTTAAGACTCTTAGCTTTCCCGACTGGGAGACACTGCCTTATGACAGCTTTTCTCCTCATCAGGATATCATCTCCCAGCGCCTCTATTGCCTGCATCAACTACAGAACAGCAAACAAGCAGTCATCATTGTTCCAGCAGCCACTCTCATGCAACGCCTACCGCCGATAAGCTACCTGGCGGGACACAGCCTGATACTGAAAACAGGCCAACAACTGGACATGGAACAGATGCGAAACAATCTGAGTCAGGCCGGTTATCATGCAGTAGACACCGTTTACGAACACGGCGAATACGCCATTCGTGGCTCAATTATGGACATTTTTCCGATGGGTAGTGACTCCCCCTATCGAATTGACCTGTTCGACGATGAAATAGATACTCTCAGAACTTTTGATCCTGAAAATCAGCGCTCCATAGATCAGGTTGAATCTGTCAGATTATTACCGGCTAAAGAATTTCCAATTAACCAAACAGCCATCGCATATTTTCGCCAGCAATGGCGAGAACGTTTCGATGTAGATCCAAAACACTGCCCGACCTATCAGGACGTCAGCAATGGCATCGCCCCCCCGGGGATAGAATACTACCTGCCGTTGTTTTTTGACCAAACAAGCTCACTTACAGACTACCTGCCCGATACGACCCAGCTGTTTTGCGATACGGGCCTGGAAAGTGCCTGCCAGGAATTCTGGAGTGAAGTGACAAGCAGACACGAGAGCCGCAGCTACGATATTGAAAGACCTATCCTGTCGCCAAAAGATGCCTTCTTTGAAGTTAATCAAACCTTCTTAAATTTGAAGTCATTTCCACGAACGGAGTTATCCGCAGACAAGCTTCCCTCAAAAGCAGGAAGAATCAACTTAGCAGCCACAACTCCTCCCGAACTCCCTATCGATGCAAAAGCTACCAATCCGATGGAAAAGATACAGAAATTCCTCGAAAACCACACGGGAAGAGTGCTTTTTTGTGCAGAGTCTGCGGGGCGCCGCCAGGCACTACTGGAATTACTGGACCGCATTGCGCTGAAACCAGCTCTGGTAAAAAGCTGGCCAGAGTTTGTCGAAGGAGAATATAGCGCAGGAATCATTGTTGCTCCGCTGGAATCAGGACTCAGCCTATCAGACAGATGTATTGACCTGATCACTGAAAACCAACTGTTTGGGCAACGGGTTATGCAACGCCGTCGCCGCCACCAGGAGCAAGACAACAGCGACCTGATTTTCCGGAACCTCACCGAACTCCAAACCGGAGCCCCAGTCGTTCATGAACAACACGGCGTAGGAAGGTATTTGGGATTACAGGCCCTCGACCTTGACGGACAACGCAATGAGTTTCTGACTCTGGAGTATGCGGATGGGGCAAAACTCTATGTTCCGGTATCCTCACTGCACCTGATTTCCAGATATTCAGGCGCCAGCGATTCCATGGCCCCTCTGCACAAACTCGGCACCGAACAATGGAGCAAGGCCAAACGCAAAGCGATGGAAAAAATCCGGGATACGGCAGCAGAACTGCTTGATATCTATGCTCGCCGAGCCGCCAGAAAAGGACGTTCATTTCTACCACCTGATGAGCAGTTCGACGCATTTGTTGCCGGCTTTCCATTTGAAGAAACGCCCGACCAAGCCATTGCAATCAATGCTGTAATCAAAGATCTTACCAGCAAGACCCCAATGGATCGCCTGGTGTGCGGTGATGTTGGCTTCGGAAAAACAGAAGTAGCCCTTCGTGCGGCATTTATTGCCGTTCAAAACGGCCACCAGGTAGCAATACTGGCCCCGACAACCTTACTGGCTCAGCAACATCACCAGACCTTTCTCGACAGATTTGCCGATTGGCCCGTCAATATTGAAGTCATGTCTCGTTTCCGTAGCGCCAAAGAACAAAAAGCTACAACTGTCGGACTCAGCGAAGGGAAAGTTGATATTGTGATTGGCACTCATAAGCTGCTGCAAGGAAATATTGACTTCAAATCCCTTGGCTTGCTCATCATTGATGAAGAACATCGCTTCGGTGTACAACAGAAAGAACGGATTAAATCCTTACGAGCAAATATCGATATCCTCACATTGACAGCAACCCCAATCCCCAGAACCCTTAACATGTCAATGTCCGGTATCAGAGACCTGTCCATCATTGCAACCCCACCCGCCCGTCGGCTGTCGGTTAATACCTTTGTCAGAGAAAAAGACAAAAACCTCATCAAAGAAGCAATCCTGCGGGAGCTGCTGCGAGGCGGACAGGTCTATTACCTTCATAATGAAGTAAAGACCATAGACAACCTTGCCAGGGAAATTGAAGAGCTCATTCCTGAAGCAAGAGTCGCCATTGGCCACGGCCAGATGAGAGAGCGCGAACTGGAACAGGTGATGAGCGACTTCTACCACAAGCGATTCAACGTCCTGGTCTGTACAACCATCATAGAAACCGGCATCGACATCCCCAATGCCAACACGATAGTTATCGAACGAGCAGACAAGTTTGGTCTGGCCCAGTTGCATCAGTTGCGCGGCCGTGTAGGCCGCTCTCACCACCAGGCTTACGCCTACTTACTGACACCGAATAAACGTTCCATGACCCGAGATGCAGTGAAACGGCTGGATGCGATTGAAGCAGCATCTGATCTCGGTGCCGGCTTCACTCTGGCGACTCACGACCTTGAGATACGAGGAGCTGGAGAGTTACTTGGCGATGACCAAAGCGGTCAAATGGAAGGTATTGGCTTCAGTCTTTATATGGAGCTGCTTGAAGAAGCCATTGAAAGCATAAAAGCAGGAAAAACACCTTCCATGGACAAGCCTCTGAATATCGGTGCTGAAATAAATCTTCGCTTGCCCGCACTAATTCCTGATGACTACTTACCGGATGTCCACAACCGACTGATCCTTTACAAACGCATTGCCAACGCAAAAAACAAGACTGAACTCAAAGAACTCCAGGTAGAAATGATTGATCGCTTTGGTTTGCTGCCAGAACCGGTAAAGAACCTCTTCAGAATCACCCAACTGAAACTGAAAGGGCAACAGCTTGGTATCAGCAAACTTGAAGCAGGCCCCAACAATGGCCATGCCGAATTTAAAGCTGAAACCAAGGTTGACCCACTGATTCTTGTCAAGATGGTTCAATCGCAACCACAAAACTATAGACTTGAGGGCGGGAACCGTCTTAAATTCACCCTTAATATGGCAGCGGCAGAACAACGTTTCCAAGCAATGGAACGATTGCTCCAGCAACTTACCCCACAGGAACATTAATAGTGCTGAATCAAGCTGCGCTGAAACGGCTTGATTCAGAAGCGCCACTTTTACAGGAGTACTTTTTAAAGCACTCCAATCATCACAGGCATAATATCGATGACACGACCGCAGACACTGTTAACTCAACTTTTGCTGGCACTCACATTAGCAGCGGCACTGGTAGGCGGAACTAGAGCCGCAGCCCCCTGGTATCAGGTTGAACTTTTTGTTTTCAGCCAAAACCACCAAAGCCTGGCAGCAGAATTTTGGGACCATAACGCCATTCCCACACACCGCAATAACGCTCTTTACCTGCCACAAGCAGGGGTAACAGTGAATGACGGCTCCGCCTATCCAATACTCCCGGCTAAACGCAAATTGGCAATCAGCAAATCGTTGATGAAAAGAAATGGCTACAAACCCCTTTTCCATCGTGCCTGGAAACAGCCAATATACAGAAAGGGAAAAGCCCGCCCCATACGCATCACCGGAGGCAACAGACTCAACGATACCCGCTACGAACTTGAAGGTGACATATCGGTGGATATAGCACGCTATTTACACCTTCACACCAACCTGTTTTACACACTAAGAGTGGGTAACGGCTGGAAATCACCCTACAGCCCACAGCAGAGTGCGGATAGCGCGATACCACACGCGCCGGAAGAACCAACAGCCATCACTGAAAATCCGGATATTGAGGCACAACCCTCTTTAGCTCCGCTCAAGGACCCCAGCTTACTCAGTGTTAAAATGGAGCAAGGCAGAAGAATGCGAGGTAGTGAAACCCATTACCTTGATCACCCTATGTTCGGGCTTTTTATCAGACTCACTCGAATTGCTCCCCCCGCTCTGGGAAGCACAGAAGAACCCCCTTCCTCCAACCTGAAGGCAACAGCTGAAAAAACCCAGACCACCAACAATACAGCTCAGCTGTATGCTACCCAGTCTGCAATTCAGTGAGGAAAATCAGTAATAGAAGCGAATCAGCCCCCTGTAGAACACCTGTGGTTTTACGGAGAAGCCAACCTTGCATCGATGAATTTTTTTCACCTTTTAGCTGAAAAAGAGTCGTTTGAAGAGCCAACTCCCTCTCCGTAAAATACTACACATTCTTGTTGGACAGGGAATATTCCAGATCATCTCAAACCAATATCCCCTATTGGTCGGACGGGGTGAGAAGGATTCCACTCTGCTAAGGCAGATATATTCCGGCGTGAAGTTTTATCCTCATCATTTTTTTTGCCCTCCTTGCGAGGGCTTTTTTTTTACAAAACAATGCTGAACCCGCTGTACATAAATCCCAAAGGTTAAAAAGAGGTCATTCCAGCAGGTCTTTTATCTATAAGATACCACCCTCTCAATGATAAAGATCACACTGAAAGCAAGGATCAGACACCCGAGCGAATAAGCCCACCCAGACCAGCGTCTTCAAGAGCATTATTAAGCAAAGACCGAATCTCCTTCTCACTCCCCAGCTTTAATGCTTCAGCCAACAGCTGCTCCGTGTCTGATTTTTTAAAAGAGCGGATAACATGCTTGATACGAGGCAACCCGTGGGCATTCATACTTAAAGAATCCACACCTAACCCCAGCAGCAGCAACACCGCAGCAGGATCTGCCGCAAGCTCTCCGCAAAGACTGACATTGAGATCCAGCTTTCGGCTTTTCTCAACGATAAGGTGGAGTGCACGTACAACTGATGGATGAAGCCGACTAAACAAGCGAGCTACCTGGTCATTATTGCGATCCACTGCGAGCAGGTATTGAGTGAGATCATTGGTGCCGATGGACAAAAAATCCACCCGCTCAGCAAGAAAGTCCAGCAGAAACATGGTCGAAGGGACCTCAATCATAACGCCAATTGGAGGCCGGTTAACTTCAACTCCTTCCTCTTTTAAACTGGCAACAGACTTGTCCAGCAATAGCAAAAAAGCATCGACCTCATCAACACTGCTCACCATTGGCAACAGTATTTTAAGGTTTTCCAGTCCCTTACTCGCCCTTAGCATCGCCCTCAGCTGCCCACTGAAAATTTCAGGATGATCCAAAGTAAAACGAATCCCCCTCCAGCCCAAATAGGGGTTATCTTCATTGACAGGGAAATAAGGCAGCGGCTTATCACCGCCGATATCCAGCGTTCGCATGGTGACCGGACGAGGATAAAAGTCCTTCAACACCTTGCGGTAAAGACGATATTGCTCCTCTTCCGATGGAAAAGAGTCATGAATCATAAAGGGAATTTCAGTGCGGTAGAGCCCAATCCCTTCCGCCCCTTTCTCCAGACCTGGAGAAATATCTGCCAATAAGCCGGTATTAACCATCAGCGACAAGCGATAACCATCTCTGGTTTCTCCGGGCAAATGTCGCAGCTTATCCAAAGCGCGATCAAACTCGCTTTCCTGACGAACCAGTCGAATATACTCAGCCATCAACGCGCTCGAAGGCTGAAAATAAACCCGACCACGATAACCATCAACAATGCCGCTTTGACCTGCAAGCATTCTCAATGGGAGCTTCCCTACCCCCATCACCGCAGGCACCCCCAATGCTCCGGCAAGAATCGCTGTATGCGACAGGGCAGAACCTTGCTGACAGACAATCCCTGCGAGCTTCTCAGCAGGAACTTCAGCAATGTCTGACACACTGACCACATCACCAATCAAAATTACGGGTTGTCCATATTCGTTTGGCTTTGCATTAGGCTCAACAAGATAACGCAGAATCCTCAAGCCGATGTTACGAATATCCTCACCTCGGGCCTGAAAGTAAGGATCATCCATCTCTTCAAAAATTGCAGCATGCTCTTCTATCACCGACTTCAACGCCGCAGGAGCAATAAGCCCATCATATATCCGATTACGGATAGCCACCTGGAGATCATCGGACTCCAGGATCAAACGATACGCGTCAAAAATAGCCTGCACATCTCCGGGTGTATCAGCCATCTGCTGATGCCCTTGATCCAGCTCTTTCCCAACAGCCACCAGAGCCCGCTTAAAACTCAACAGTTCGGCGTCTTTGTCTAGCGCGCAAACCTCATCTACATCCTTAAAACTGATGCTGCCGCCGGCTCGAACAACCTTACCTATGCCAATACCTGACGAGCCAACTATCCCATCAATGTGAGTGTTGGCTTTCTTACGCCCCTTGAGAAGATTTGAAACTTTACCGCTGTTAATCGCGTGGCTGAGAGTCCCGGCCAACTGAGCGGCAACCGTAACAAGAAAGGCCTCATGCTCACTATCAAACTGCCGGCTCTCCTGCTGCTGAACCACCAACACCCCAACCACCTGGCGATAGTGAACAATAGGGACGCCTAAAAAGGCATGGAACAGCTCTTCGTTGGTTTCAGGAAAGTAATGAAAGCTGGGGTGCTGGAGAGCATCATCAGTTTTAAGCACTTGCTGGCGTTCAGCAATGGTTCCCACCAAACCATCACCGATAGGCATCCGCACATTGCCGACGGAGCCTGGATCCAGACCCTGAGTGCACATCAACACCAAATCACCACGATCAGCATCCATTAAATAGATACTGCAGACGTCTACAGACATCACGTCCTTAACCTGATCGGAAATCAGACGAAGAGATTCGTCCAATGTCGATGCCCCACTGACATCCTGAACAATCCGACGCAACCGGCCAAGACTCGGCATTCAAACTCCCCCAACCGTGGATCTTAAATCGACTTCAACCCCAATTAGCCGCAGCACATAGTCCGCAGCTCCTACCATATTCAATCATCACAAACTAAAAAGAAAGATATATGAAAAGAAAGACGGGTTAAAGTGGGCAAACAGCCCGTCCTCTCATACTGTCCTGGCTGGCAAACTCAACCACCCCAGTAAGACTACTCGCCTTTTCGAGGAGAATTCGGTAGGGGAAGAGAAGAAATTGAGCCTTTTGCGTCACTGATTTTACTGACCCCTTCTTTATTTACCTCATCAATACGAACAATGGCCTGCATTGGAATGAAACTGCGTTTAACATCAGAAAAGATGCCCTTTAATTTTTCTTCACCAGGATCGACCACCACCTGACTACGACTGCCAAAAACGAATTCCTCGACCTCAACAAACCCATACATATCGCTCTGATACACATGGCTCGCATAGAGTTCAAAAAGCTCATCCTGATTCACAAAGATAACTCGGTACATGCGTTTGGTTTTAGACATAACAATCAGACTTCACTGGTTGCAAAATTAGAATGGGGACCACAAAGCAAAATGGGGATGCCTATGGTAATTTCAAGATCATTCTTTTTGTCCATCAAAGCAATCTTTTTTAATACTGACGCCAGTCAATAGCGAGTGACGAAGACTAGGCCGAATCCATAGACTGGGATATAATAGGCGGTTTGTTTCCACCCATTGTTTTCGGATAGGTAAGTCGATCATGGCTAAGAAGTTGTTTATAAAAACCCACGGTTGCCAGATGAATGAGTATGATTCATCTCGCATTAGCGACCTGCTGGGCGAAAGCCATGCGATGGAGGTGACAGAGGATGAAAATGAAGCTGATGTATTGCTCCTTAATACCTGCTCAATACGAGAAAAGGCTCAGGAGAAGGTGTTTCACCAGCTAGGGCGCTGGAAGAAACTGAAAGCAGCCAATCCAGACGTCATGATAGGTGTTGGTGGCTGCGTTGCCAGTCAGGAAGGTGAAGCTATTCGCAAACGCGCCCCCCATGTGGATATGGTTTTTGGCCCCCAGACACTTCACCGGGTACCTGAAATGGTTGACCTGACCGCTCAAGGAAAAAGTGGTCATGTGGATGTCAGCTTTCCAGAAATTGAGAAATTCGACCGCCTTCCAGCCCCCTCTGTTAATGGCGTTGAAGCCTTTGTCTCAGTAATGGAAGGCTGTAGCAAATTCTGTACTTTCTGCGTCGTCCCCTACACCCGAGGGGAAGAAGTCAGTCGTCCCCTTAACGATGTTCTCAATGAGGTTAACCAGTTGGCAGAACAAGGCGTCCGTGAGGTCAACTTACTGGGACAGAATGTCAACGCCTATCAGGGGACCACAGCAGATGGAGATACGGCAGATCTTGCCGAGCTGATTGGTTACGTTGCCGCAATCGATGGCATTGACCGTATTCGTTTTACCACATCTCACCCGGTTGAGTTCAGCGACAGCCTGATACAGGCATTCGCCGATATTCCCGAGCTGGTAAGCCATGTCCACCTGCCTGTTCAAAGCGGATCTGACCGGATTTTAATGGCTATGAAGCGGGGACATACAGCACTGGAATACAAGTCAAAGATTCGGAAATTACGTGCAGTTCGACCGAATATCAGCTTGTCCTCAGATTTTATCATCGGCTTTCCCGGTGAAACAGATGCTGATTTTGAAGCCACTATGAACCTGATCCAACAAATCGGATTTGATCACTCATTCAGCTTTATTTATAGCCCGCGTCCCGGTACTCCTGCATCAGATCTACCCGATAGCACCAGTGAAGAAACCAAGAAACAGCGACTGGGAATACTACAACGCCGAATAATCAGCCAAGCCATGGATATCAGTCAGGCTATGGTCGATACTGAGCAGCAAGTACTCGTCAGTGGCTACTCCAAAAAAGATCCCGGTATGTTGCAGGGACGTACTGAAAACAATCGCGTCGTCAATTTTTCAGCAACTGACCCCGATTTAATTGGTCGCTTTGCAACGGTGCGCATCGTCCAAGCATACGCAAACAGCTTACTCGGGGAACTGATCAACGCAGAACTTGTTCAAATGAGTTAAACTGGCTATTACTAAGTTATAGTTTGTATCAGTTCTACGAAACAGGCCAACTTCCAAAAAATACACCATATTGGAAGGATAAGCGCTAGACAGGAACGTGCACATGTACAGATAAACAGGATCTCAGCCTGTGCACGGTATTATAGATATTGCGACGGTATCGGCACTTATGCCGTTAGCGTTCAATTAAAGAGGTAGAGTTTTTCCTTGACCACTGAAAATGCTGTTCGTTTAACCCTAGAACCTGACAACCCCACCGACCTCGCTAATCTTTGCGGCCAACTGGATGAGCACCTTCGACTCATCGAAAAGCGCTTAGACATACGCATCATGAACCGAGGAAACAATTTCCAGCTGATGGGCGATCACAAAACAACCCAGGTTGTGACCGATATTCTTCAGGACCTTTATGAAGAAGCGAAAACCGGGAGGCTTCTTACGCCGGAACTGGTCCACCTTTCTCTGCAGGAAGCTGATGTCGAGCATCAGCAGGATTCTGAAGGGTCCGCCCCTTTTTATTCGATTCAGACAAAAAAAGCGCTGATCCGCAGTCGCGGCCCCAATCAACGGAGCTATATCAAGAACATCCGTGATCTGGATATCAACTTTGGAATTGGCCCTGCAGGTACCGGAAAAACGTTTCTTGCAGTTGCCTGCGCCGTCGATGCACTTGAGCGCGAGGAAGTTCGACGTATATTGCTGGTCAGACCAGCCGTCGAAGCCGGTGAAAAACTCGGTTTTCTGCCTGGAGACCTCAGCCAGAAAATAGACCCTTACCTGCGTCCCCTCTATGATGCTCTTTACGAAATGCTGGGCTTTGAAACCGTTGGCAGGCTGATTGAGCGTAATATCATTGAAGTAGCGCCACTGGCATATATGCGTGGACGGACACTGAACCACTCCTTTGTTATTTTGGATGAAAGTCAAAACACAACCAAAGAACAGATGAAAATGTTCTTAACCCGAATCGGTTTTGGCTCCAGCGCCGTAATCACAGGTGACGTAACCCAAATTGATTTACCTCGTGGCACAGAGTCCGGGCTAAAGCACGCAATGAAAGTGCTGGACGGCGTCCCAGGCATAGGTGTAACACACTTCTTATCTAAAGATGTGGTACGCCATCCTCTGGTGCAACGAATAGTACAAGCCTATGACGCACTTGATGCTGCCCAGACAACGGACACAAAAACCCGAAAGAGTGTGCATTCCACTAATGCAACGTCTGCAGACAACGTAGTACCAGGCGAGAGCGCAACCAGTCTATGAATCTAGATCTGGATCTGCAGCTGGCTAGCGATGCTGACAATCTACCCAGGAAGGATCAGCTCCAATGCTGGGTAGAGAAAGCGTTATCTGGATACCGCGAAAATGCGGAAGTTACCATCCGTATTGTCGACAGCGCTGAAAGCCAATCCCTTAACGCCAGCTACCGTGGCAAAGACAAACCCACAAACGTTCTCTCCTTTCCTTTTGAAGCCCCGGAAGGGATTCAAATCGACCTGCTGGGTGATCTGGTCATTTGTGCTCCGGTGGTCGAAACTGAAGCCGGCGAGCAAAACAAATCAACTATCGACCACTGGGCACATATGGTAATTCACGGTATCCTGCATCTGCTGGGATTTGATCATATTGATGAAAATGATGCTCAGGAGATGGAAACTCTTGAGATTCAACTATTATCTGATATTGGTATTCCAAACCCCTACGAAGACAACACTTAATGGATATTGTTGGACAGCACTGATGAAACACACGAAGAGGCAACACCAATCATGAGCGAAGATCGATCGAGCAACGGCCAGACGAATAAGTCCTGGCTTGAACGACTCGCCCAATCGTTTTCCGATGAACCCAAGGATCAAAGCCAACTGCTAGAGTTGTTACGTAATGCTGAGAAGAGCAACGTGTTGGATACAGAAGCCTTAAGCATCATCGAAGGTGCTCTGGAAGTATCTGATATGCAGGTGCGGGAAATCATGATTCCTCGCCCACAGATGGTAGTTATTAATTCTGAACTAAGCCCAAAAGCATTTTTGCCAGAAATGATTGCGGCGGCTCATTCCCGCTTTCCCGTTATCGGAGAGTCTCCTGATGAAGTGATTGGCGTACTACTGGCCAAGGATCTCTTACCCTATGTACTAAAAGGTGGCGTAGAGAATTTTGATATCCGCAACCATCTTCGTAAAGCAACGTTCGTCCCGGAGAGCAAGCGCCTGAATATATTGCTGGAAGAGTTTCGTGCCAAGCGCAGCCACATGGCAATTGTTGTAGACGAATATGGTGGAGTCGCAGGCTTGGTAACAATCGAAGATGTTCTTGAACAGATTGTTGGTGAAATTGAAGACGAATATGATGCAGAAGCAGAAGACACCCAGATAAAGCAATTCGAAGACAATGGTTACATCGTAAAAGCACTGACACCGATTGAAGATTTTAATGACTACTTCAAGTCTCACTTTGATGACGATGAATTCGATACCATTGGTGGAATTGTTACACAGCGTTTTGGAAGGCTACCTCAACGGGAAGAAGCGGTGGATATCGGCGGGTTTAACTTCAAGGTACTCAATGCCGACAATCGTAGAATCCGCCTTTTACAGGTAAAGCCCATAGAGCAGATGAGCGAAGCCTGAATCGGAATGCGATCACAAAAGCCTGTTGCACTGGCGACTGCTTTTAGCGGCCGCAAAGGACACTTTCTCTGCCTGCTCGCCGGACTGATAGCGCCACTGGGGTTTGCTCCGTTCAACCTCTGGCCCGTTCTATTGGTGTCCGGCATTATGTTGCTGTTCTCTTTAGAGGGCATCAGCACAAAAACGGCGGCTTTTAGAGGCTGGTTGTACGGCGTTGGCTTTTTTGGCACTGGAGTGTCATGGGTTTACGTTAGTATTCATCAGCACGGCTCAGCTCCTCCTTGGCTCGCAGGCTCTCTGACTCTTATCTTTGCTGCAGGACTGGCACTGTTTTTCGCACTCCATATCGCTGCCTATCAATATATTGCTCTTAAATCAGCCCATAAGCATCAGTGGATGGTATTGCTTTCCTTCCCAGCTGTATGGGTTATAGCAGAGTGGTTTCGGTCCTGGTTCTTGACGGGGTTTCCCTGGATTTATCTGGGTTACGGCCCCATTGATACCTGGTTGGCCGGATGGGCTCCAGTGACCGGCATATACGGTTTAAGCTTTTTTATGGCGTTGGCAACCAGTGCTATCTATCTTCAATTAAAAAGACCAGGCAAAACCCTGCGCTCTGTAGCGCTGATCTGTCTTATTCTTCCTTTATTACTTGGATGGGGATTAAACCAGAAAAACTGGACCAGCCCCAAAACAAACGGAAACCTGAGCATTGCGATAATTCAGGGAAATACACCTCAAAACTTAAAATGGAAACCAAGTCAACGAGCTAAGATATTACAGAGCTACGTAACCCCAAGTCTTAACCTGCTGGATAAAGACTTGATTATTTGGCCCGAAACAGCCATCCCCCAGCTATTTGACTCAGCACATCCAGTTCTGCGCCCTTTAGAAAATTTACTGAAAGAAAGTAATACAGGCCTGATTACAGGCGTGCCCTCTCGGCAAAGGACAAACGACCGTACCCGCTATTTCAATTCTGTCGTGGGACTTGCAACGGCCTCTGGAATCTATCACAAGCAACGATTGGTTCCATTCGGTGAGTATGTGCCATTAGAAAATACATTAAGAGGATTGATAGCGTTTTTTGACCTGCCAATGTCCAGCTTTAGCCTTGGACCAGAGCACCAATCTCCCATTACCCTGGAAAACGGACAATCTCTTTCACCGTTTATTTGTTATGAAATTGTTTATCCTGATCTGGTGTCAGCAAGTGCACGATACGCAGACTACATACTGACAGTCAGCAACGACAGCTGGTTCGGAGACAGCTTTGCTCCCCACCAACATCTGCAGATGGCCAGGATGAGAGCTATCGAAAACGGTCGCTATCTGCTGAGAGCAACCAATAACGGCGTCTCCGCTATCGTGGCACCAGATGGACAAGTAATAAGCCAAACGAAGCAATTCGTAGCGACCGTTTTGAGTTCAGAGGTCAGGGCAATGGAAGGAATGACACCCTTTAGTCGCTTTGGCTCAATGCCGATATTACTGGTATGCGTAATACTATTGGCAGGGCTGATATTTCAGCGTCGTATGACAACAAGAGCAGCAGATCAAACGTCCACCTGACTCAGGTACTCTACTGGGGAATTATTTTTTATAAGAAAGCTTAACTCTCGGGTATTCGCCTGGGACAGCGAACACCCTGATCTCAATGATAGCCAGTACAACAAAAGCACCAGGAAAACCAGCCATCAGGAAACTGATATCCAAAAAGCTGTCATTATTAACAAGAAATCAAAGACGACTGTCCCTATGAAAATAATGGGAATTGCACTGATGACAAGGCTCAATAACGGCTGTCTTTGTAAGCTGAACCAAAGAACCACAGTCCAGGCATCTTAGAGTTCCGACCCCGCTGACTTCACCGGCAATATAATCCTCTGGTCCATGCTCCAGCAGCTGATTGAGTTCAACCTGCTCTACACGGGTCTTATCAGCCATGCCCTTAAGCATATCGACGATACGCTGCTCCAAAATATTAAGATCAAACTTCAGCCAAGAAGCAACCCCTTCTCCTGTTTTGTGAGCATAGTAGCCCAGGTCTTTAAGATCCCGTTTAAGATAAGCTTGTAACAGGTTAAGCTCATCCTTCGTCATTTCTTCGGCAGCCAGCTCAACCTCTGCTGCTTCTTCTATTTTCTTCTTGATAAATGGCCAGGACTTCTCTTCAAACCCTTCCAGGGCCAAATAAACCCGTTCCAACAGCCGATTGTAGACCGCTGGCGCATTCTTCGAATGTTCAATATTTTTTGCTTGCTCAATCCCGTTTTCATCAGAACTAGCGTTTTCAATCTCTCGATCGTCATTCATATAAGCGCTCCTGTAGGGCCAAAATCCATATTACCTTGTTTATAGCGCTAATGATCCCTATCTGTCACTACCCTTCTATTGTATCCTAGTCGCAGTTTTTTCAAATTCTTTTGACTGTAATTGTAGCAACCGGGAAAATGTCCGATTTGCTCGCTACGCGTAGACTTATTTAGGCAGAAACAGAGGCATGATGAACGAACAGTACCAGCCCCAGAAGCTCGAAGCACAAGCACAGGCTCACTGGGAGGAAAACCAGAGTTTTAAGGTAGAAGAAGACTCCAATAAGGAGAAGTTCTATTGCCTGTCCATGTTCCCCTATCCAAGCGGTCGACTGCATATGGGACATGTCCGAAACTATACAATCGGTGATGTAATTACCCGTTACCAGCGAATGAAGGGCAAAAACGTTCTTCAACCCATGGGGTGGGATGCCTTTGGTCTGCCAGCAGAAAACGCCGCAATAAAGAACAATGTGCCCCCAGCAAACTGGACTTACGAAAACATTGATTACATGAAGAACCAGCTCAAATCGCTGGGTTTTGGCTATGACTGGGATCGAGAGCTGGCCACCTGCCACCCCCAATATTATCGCTGGGAGCAGTGGTTCTTTACCAAGTTAATGAAAAAGGGTCTGATCTACAAAAAGGAATCCGAAGTAAACTGGGATCCGGTCGATCAGACTGTGCTTGCCAATGAACAGGTGATTGACGGCCGTGGCTGGAGATCAGGAGCCGTTGTTGAACGAAAGAAAATTCCTCAATGGTTTTTGAAAATAACAGACTATGCCGATCAGCTACTGGCAGATCTGGATGGCCTGGAAGACTGGCCTGAACAGGTTCGCACCATGCAGCGTAACTGGGTCGGCCGTTCAGAAGGAGTCGAGGTTAAATTCCACGTAGTCGGTAATTTTGATTTCAATGATAGTGGAGATTTGGAAGTTTTCACCACTCGCCCAGATACTCTACTGGGAGTGACCTATGTTGCGGTGGCCGCTCAACATCCATTAGCCCTGAAAGCAGCCGAGAAAAACCCAGAAATTGCCTCTTTTATTAACGAGTGCAAGAACGTCAAGATGGCCGAAGCAGACATGGCCACCATGGAAAAGAAAGGAATGGACCTGGGCATCGAAGCCATTCACCCACTGACAGGCCAGAAGGTTCCGGTCTGGACTGCCAACTTTGTATTGATGGACTACGGTTCAGGAGCTGTCATGGCGGTTCCCGGTCATGATCAGCGGGATTGGGAGTTTGCCAAAAAATATGGCCTTGAGATAAAGCAGGTTATTCGCCCTCAGGACCCGACAGTTGAAGTAGATCTCGAAGAAGCCGCTTACACCGAAAAGGGAGTACTGGTTAACTCCGGCGACTATAGCGACCTGGAGTTTGACGTTGCCTTCAAGATGATTGCATCGGACCTTGAAGGCAATGGCCAGGGGCGTACTACCGTCAATTACCGGCTAAGAGATTGGGGCGTATCCCGTCAGCGTTACTGGGGCGCACCAATTCCGGTCATAAACTGTCCTGCTTGCGGCCCATTACCGACACCGGAAGATCAACTGCCTGTTCTGCTGCCTGAGGATGTAACCGTTGATGGTGTGGGTTCGCCCATCAAGAAAATGGAAAGCTTTATTAATACCGTCTGCCCGGAATGCGGTGGCGCGGCAGAACGCGAGACAGATACTTTTGATACGTTCATGGAATCAAGCTGGTATTACGCTCGATATGCCTGCCGCACAACCGTTGATGCCATGCTTGATCCAGATAAAGCAAACTACTGGTTACCGGTTGATCAATATATCGGTGGCATCGAACATGCCATTCTGCACTTACTCTATTCCCGCTTCTTCCACAAACTGCTAAGGGACGAAGGGCTGGTTGAGTCAGACGAACCCTATAAAAGACTGCTGTGTCAGGGAATGGTACTGGCTGAAACCTATTACCGGGAAGATGCCAACGGTGGCCAGGAATGGATATCTCCCACTGATGTAAAAGTTGAGACTGATGAAAAGGGCCAGGTTGTCCAGGCTGTTCACAAAGACGACGGCGAACCAGTGATTCACACGGGCATGTCAAAAATGTCCAAGTCCAAGAATAACGGTATCGATCCACAGTTAATGATTGATCGCTTCGGTGCTGATACCGTGCGCTTGTTCATGATGTTTGCAGCTCCTCCTGAGCAATCTCTTGAATGGTCTGACAGTGGCGTAGAAGGGGCTCACCGTTATTTACGCAGACTCTGGAAACTTGTTTATGATCATACGAAAACAGCTTCCTCTGATGAAAAGACAATTTCAGCTGCTAATCTGAAGGCCACTGATCTGAATGAAAAACAGCTGGAGGTTCGTCGCAAAATTCATGAAAGCATAGCCAAGGTCAGTGACGATATTGAACGCCGCCATACCTTCAACACCGCAATTGCTGCTGTTATGGAGCTGACCAATACCATCAGTCGCTTTATTGATGTCAGCAACGAAGGACGTTCGGTCACTCAGGAAGCGCTGGAAGCTGCAGTATTATTACTTTCTCCAATCACTCCCCATATCTGTCATGAACTCTGGAGAGCTCTAGGGAATGATAATGACGCACTTTCCGCGCCCTGGCCCAAAGTCGATGAATCGGCACTTGTACGCTCTTCCATAGAAGTTGTTGTTCAGGTTAACGGTAAATTAAGAGCCAGAATTCAGGTTCCTGCAGATGCTGATCGCGACCACGTGCAACAGGCAGCATTGGCGGACGAAAACGTTGCTCGCTTCACCTATGAAAAAACTATTCGTAAGGTCATTGTTGTCCCCAATAAACTGGTCAACATTGTGGTTGGCGGATAAATAAATTGTGGTTAGCAGATAAATAACAGGAAAATGAGTAGCAAGCCCGAAAGTTGTCGGGCCTGCTGCTGCCAGAAGGCAACATATGTTGAAAAGACTAAGTATTTGTGCCACAGCCCTTTTATGCGTATTGCTGAGCGCCTGTGGATTCAAACTAAGAGGAGACGTTGAGGTACCGGAAACCCTGCAACGTGTATATCTCAGTGTTAGCCATGAAACAGCTACGGTGAAATCTGTAAAACGCTTGTTAAGAGGGAATGGCATTGAGATGGTTAGCGTACCGGAGGCTGCACCTTACCAGCTACAGATTTTATCGGAATCCAGTGAGCGAAGAGCAGCGACACTGAACTCCCGCGCAAAAACTGAAGAATATGAGCTACGCTCAACGCTTCAGTTCCAGATTCTCGACAAAGATAAAAAGCCGGTTCTGACACCAGAAATGCTGATAACAGAGCAGGTTTATACTTTTGACGAGAACAATGTTAATGCCAAAGACGCTGAAGAGGCCCTTTTACGCCGCGAAATGAGAGACGACCTTGCACGTCAGCTGGTCCGACGATATCTGGGACTCGCTGCGCGGAAGAATTAAAGGAGTTTTCTTGAAGTTACCTCCGGAGCAATTGGGCACACACCTTAAACAACGCAAAGCAGGCTTGCTGCCAGTCTATCTGTTGAGTGGTGACGAGCCTCTTTTGGTACAGGAAGCTGGCGACCAGTTAAGGCAAACAGCGCGGGCCCTGGGGTTTGACGAACGTGAAGTTATGCATGCCGATAATAGCTTCCAGTGGGAGGAACTGCTAGACCGAACCAGCAGTCTCTCATTATTTTCTGAAAAATTACTCATAGAACTGCATATCCCTAACGGCAAACCTGGTCCCAAGGGAACAGAGATCCTCAACCTTTGCCTTCAATCCCCTTCTCCAGATACTCTGATATTAATCTTCTGCCCTAAGCTTGATGCCAATACTCAAAAATCAAAATGGTACAAAACTGTTGATAAAGCCGGTGCAACACTGGCCTTCTGGCCCGTCGAAATAGAGCGATTACCCGCCTGGATCCAGAACCGCTTTCAGCGAGCTAATATTCAGATTACAGCCGATGCTGTTCAGCTACTGACAGAACGTGTAGAGGGTAATCTTTTGGCGGCAAGTCAGGAAATTGAAAAACTCCAATTACTCTACCCAGAACAGCCAATCACTGAAGAAGAAATTATTTCCAGTGTTGCCGACAACTCCCGTTATGATTTGTTTACGCTTGCAGATACTGCGCTTCGGGGAGATTCCAACCGTTGTCTTAAAATCTTACAGGGACTTAAATCAGAGGGAACTGACGCAACGTTGATCCTCTGGGCTCTCAGTCGTGATCTGCGAACCCTTGTAAGCCTGAATCATGAATCGGGTTCCGGAAGCCTATCAGAAGCTCAGTTTAAAAAGCATCGGATCTGGGGAAAACGAAAAGGATTAATCAATAAAGCCCTGCGCCGTCTTTCCACTAAACGACTCACGTCTTTACTACAGCGCTGTAGCGAGGTGGATCAGGCGATTAAAGGTGTTAAACACCAATCTCCATGGATATTGTTAACCGATATCACCATCGAGATGGCGGGTGGCATAAGGTAACCTCCAGCTGTTTACCCGTTTCTGTATATTCCTTCAGTCAGCGACAAATCCACTTGTGTCAGCAGTGAAGCCTTCGCTCGGAGCAAATATATTGACTTAGCTCAATATCCGACAGAACGTATACTGCTCCAGATCAACACTAAACTATATGTGTGGTGCTATGTTAGGTATTGGGAAAATTCATTCTTATAAACTTAAAGCTATGAAATCTGAACGAGGATTTACGTTAGTAGAGCTGATGGTGACAGTTATTGTAGTCGCCGTTTTGGCTGGTATTGTCGCCCCTAGCTATGAGCAGTTTGTAAAAGACAACCGACTATCCAGTCAAATTAACTCACTTATCGGCTCATTGCATTTCGCACGAAGTGAAGCAACCCTGAGACGAAGCATCGTCACTATGTGCGCGAGCACTGATACTTCCAGCTGCAACACTGTTAACTGGGAACAAGGCTGGATTGTTTTTACCGATGCTAGCAATAATGGCAATGCCGTTGTAGATGGAACAGACGAATTACTTCGCTTTCAGGAGAAGCTAGATGGTGGGAATATCCTTCGAACATCCGGGTTCAGTTTCGCAACAGACGGTCAACTCTCATTTGCACCTACTGGTTTTATGCGTACAGGTACGACCAGTTCTGCCACAGCAGGCACGTTTACCCTATGTGATGACCGCGGCTCTGAGGAAGCTCGAGGAGTGATATTAACAATAGCCGGAGCATCCAGGCTAGCGGTCGATGAAAATGGAAACGGTCGCCGCGACAATCATGACGGAGGGGGCAACAGCCTTTTGTGTCCATGAAAAAACATACCATTAGGAAAGGCAAACTAAGAACGAACCAAGGTTTCAGTATGTTGGAAGTGCTTATTAGCCTTGTATTACTAACCAGTGTTTTACTCGGCGCCACGGCAATGCAATTAACCAGCTTACAGAACAATCGAGGGGCTTTCTATCGTTCGCAAGCAAGCATAATAGCCGCAGATATTGCAGATCGAATCAGGGTTAACTCATCTTATGCAGCTAGCTCAATGGCAGCTTACAGTTTTAATAGTGTTTCATCTGCCATCCCAGCAAATGGCAATTGCATCACAGCAGAAGAAGGCTGCACCGCAGCAAGTCTCGCTCAACAGGATCTTAGAGAGTGGGCAGAAAACTTTTCTGATGTTGCCGGTGTTGGAAATGATAACTCAAACTACACTGCCTTATTACCTGGCGGATCGGGCTCAGTAACAGCTAGCGGAGCTATTTATATGGTGCAAGTAAACTGGACAGAACTCGATTGGAATATAACAACTGATACAAACAAAGCGCTCACCACAAAGAGTTTCACACTGGATTTCTCTTTGTAGGACTAGACATATGACACTCAAGAAGCAACAAGGATTATCACTAATAGAGCTAATGGTAGCTTTAGCTGTTAGTTCATTTTTGATGCTGGGCGTTTTTGAGATATTTATCGGTAGTAGCTCCAATGATCGAATTGCAAAAAGTTTCGCACGGATTCAAGAAAATGGTCGTATAGCACTGGAGCTAATGGGTCGAAATATTCGTATGGCGGGCTCTCAGGGACTAAATGCAGGCACTCAACCTTTAAGCGACGGTATTAATGGCTTCGAAATAGGACATCAGAGTTGGTCAACCAGACCGACGGAGTTAAACACGATATCGGGAGTTCTAAACGGCACCGACGTCATTTACATCAAGTTTATAGATGCAAGTGGTAGTGCAAATAACCTTGCTTACTACGTCAAGGATACAGGACGTAACAACGACAATGGCAAGGATGTTTACGCTCTTTACCAATTTGATCAGACAACAGGCAGCGAACAAGAACTGGTAGAGGGCATCGAACAACTACAGATCACTTATGGGCAGTTATTAAAAACCGGCAATATTCGATTCGTTCCAGTCGATGATGCCAACATGGACTTTGAATACAGCGAGAATGAAAAAGGAGTAGTTGCGGTCAGATTTTCCATTTTAGTGGCAGGAAACTCTCCTGTGCTGCAAGCAAATGATAACTCCACTTACGCTCTGGCAGGTACTTATGTAGCACCCGCTGGCACGGGAGGGGCTGAAGCAACCCACCCGGTCGATCGCTACTTGAGACGCGTATTTTCCAGCACGGTATATCTGAGGAACTACGAGTGAATGCCCAAAGATATAAGATAATTGCGACAAAAACTCAGCCCCGTTTTAACCGTCCGAAAAATATTGGACAGCGCCAACAGGGAATGATTTTGGTGGTATGCATGCTCGTTGTATTGGTGGTAACACTAATCGTTGTCAGTGGAACAAGCACGTCCTCCCTGGAGGAGCAAGCCGCAACAAACGCGCAAACGTATAACCGAACTTTTCAAGCAGCTGAAAGTGGAATATCTGTTGCCATCGATGATCAGGATATGATGAACGAAGCACTTGACGATAACACGACCTGTACCTCAAGCACCGCTTCTGTTCAGACAACAACACCTGGCGTTACTGCAACAGTCCAACTTACGTTTATTGATCGCAACCACTCAGACGGAGATGAGATAGGTACATATGTAGCCTTCAGATTTGATTCAGTTGGCACTGGTGAAATGGTTGACATGAAAAGTGCCACGACTATCCGACAAGGATTTAATCGGCGCGTCCCAACCGGTGACAACAACACAAAGGTGCCAACCTGCTAAGCAGTGGAGATAATCATGACCAGTTATCGTAAGTCTCAGATGAAAGCAGTTCTATGGAGCTTCCTGGCAACCGTAGTTGTATGTACGCCTGCCTGGGCGGACGATACCGAAATTTATTTTGGCGGTACCACCACCAGTGTGACGGTCAAGCCCAATGTCCTTTTTGTTTTAGACACTTCGGGCTCAATGACAAGCACAGATGGGGGAAGTACCACCCGCCTGGCCAGAATGAAGGAAGCATTAACAAATATTCTGAATAGCGCCCAGGATATCAACGTCGGTTTAATGCGATTTACAAACCCGGGAGGTCCTGTTTTATATCCTGTCAGCTATATCGACGAAGAAATAACTTCCGATAGCCAACAAACAGCAATCACTGGTGTTCTTGCGTCAGCCATTAGCTCAGGTGATGATGACGTAGAAGAAGACAATAGTGGTGTCGTAACTATGGATTCGACAACGTTGGATATGGCGACCATCACCACTTCAGCCAGCACCACTGATGTTAGCGTACGAGTTAGCAGTGGTAACGACGATGCCGAAGAAAAAGTCAGTAATGGTGATATGAACCGCACCAGCACTGATTTAGAACTAATGCATGAATCGAGTGAACAAATAGTCGGTATCCGTTTCGATAGCGTAGACATCCCAGTTGGATCCACCATTGTCAGCGCAAAAATAACCTTTGAAATTGATGAAGAACACTCTGAATCCAGTGACGATGTAAGCATTCGTATTTCAGCACAGGATTCTGACGATCCGGTTAGTTTTGGTAGCAGTGACAATAATATTTCCGGCTCAGGCAGGCCTAAAACCACTGCTAATACTTCCTGGACAATCACGACAAGCCCGGCTGTTAATAATGACTTGATTACCCCTGATCTCACCTCTCTGGTTCAGGAAGTTGTAGACCGTAGCGGCTGGGCTCCCAACAACGCTATGGTATTTATACTGGAGCACATCAGCGGCGACGGCGTACGCTGGGTGGAATCGTACAATGGTGAGAGCGGATCAGCCCCCTTACTGGAGATTACCTATGAGTCAGGTACCAGTGGCACCACCAATCAAACTACCGGACTGCGATTCTCCGACCTCGCTATTCCTCAGGGCGCTACAATAACCTCGGCAAGTATCAGTTTCACAGCAGAAGGAGCAACCAGTGATCCAACCTCTCTTGTTATTCACGCAGAAGCCGCTGATCAAAGTAGTGGATTTAGTGCTACTCCAAATGATGTAACCGGTCGTACAACAACGACGGCATCCGTTGGATGGAATACGATGGGCCCTTGGACCGGAAATGCCTCTTACCAGTCCCCGGACCTGACGAATATTGTCCAGGAAATCGTTGATCGTTCAGGCTGGTGCGGCGGCAACAGCATGAATTTTATTATCAGCGGTTCCGGCTTGAGATCAGCTAAAAGTTATGAAAACTCTCCTAGTGAGGCCCCTACTCTGAGCATAACTTTCGATCCTGACAGCAACCCCACTGGTTGCGTTAATCAGGAATATAGTGTGCGTGTCAGTCAGAGTTCAGATGATGCGGAACAAATTGGTAGTTCAGTTAATTTAACCAGTAGCGACTTGGAGTTGGTCACTGATGGTAGCAGTAACCAGACTATTGGTATTAGATTCAACAACCTACAATTAAATCAGGGAACAGTTCTTTCTACGGCTTACCTTGAACTGGCAGTAGATGAAACAGGCTCGACAGAAAGCACTAGCCTGACCATTAAAGCTGAAGACACTGATAATTCAGTTACGTTTAACACCAGCACGACCATTAGTAGCAGGTCAACTACAAGTGCCAGCATAAGTTGGGATATCACCGAGCAATGGAGCACAGAACACGAGCTCAAGCGAAGTCCGAATATTGCTTCCCTGATAAATGAGATAGTTGGGCGTAGCGGCTGGGAAGCCGGAAACAGTCTTACACTTATCATAACTGGCAGCGGCAAACGCGTTGTTGAATCCTATGACGGCAGTAGCCTGGCTCCCCGGATAGTTTATTACGCCAGCCCTTCCGCGGTTCCGGAAAACACCAACACAGTAAGAAGCGAGCTGATTACCATTGTTAACGATTTAGATCATAAGAGCGGTACACCTATTGTCGATACCCTGTATGAAGCAGCTCTCTACTATCGCGGTGATGCTGTCGACTACGGAAAAACCCGAGGCTCCGGCAGTGGCACTCGAGCGGAAACACGAGTATCTCATCCAGGTTCGTATACAGGCGGCACACTAGTGCAACCGACCGGATGTACAAGCGAAAACCTAGGCTCTTCAAGCTGTGTGGATGAAGAGATTACGGGTAATCCTGTCTATAAATCACCAATAACGGAGTCCTGTCAGTCTAACCATATTGTTCTTCTAACGGATGGTTATGCCAGTGTTAATACCTCCGCTAGCAAAGTAAGAACTCTGACTGGAGATGCTTCCTGTATCGACTCCGGTTCAGCAGCATGTGGTCCTGAGATTGTCCGCTTTTTGCGAAATGTTGACCAATTGTCCATGAATGACGATCAAAAAATTGTTACTCATACGATAGGCTTTAACTTCTCAGACCAGTGGTTACGGGATTTAGCTGAAACATATGGCGGTGGAGGTTTTTATGAGGCTAACTCAGCTACAGAGCTTACAACAGCATTCGATACTATTATCAAGTCTATACTGGCTACTAATTCAACCTTCGCCAAGGCCGCAGTAACCGCCAGCCAGTACAGCCGATTCTATCATCGAGACGATATCTATTTTGCACTGTTCAAGCCACAGGAAACGGCCAAATGGCTCGGTAATCTAAAACGTTACAAGCTGACTCCTGATGCTGAAATCTACGATAACAGCCTGACACCCAAGCCAGCTGTAGATCCAGACTCAGGCTTTTTCGCAGATAATAGCCAAAGCTTCTGGGTTGACGACGACAGCGCTGACGGTGATAGCGGCATCGATGAGGATGATGCTCGCCCAGATGGCGGAGATATAACAAAGGGCGGCGCTGCTCATCGACTGCCCAGCACTCGAAAACTGTTTACGAATATCGCAGGCTCAAATCTGAATGTTACCAATAACCTCCTGCACGAGGACAACACTGGTAACCTTACTAAGGCTGTCTTGGGGATTGATGCCCAATCAGATGAATACAGAACGGATCTGCTGCAATGGGCTCGCGGGCTGGATAGTGCCGATGAAAAACGTAATCAAATGGGTGATGTGTTGCATAGTCAACCCATAATTCTTACCTATGATTCAACCCCAACAACTCCAGATAGCACAATCTACTTCGGTAGCAATGAAGGCTACCTACACGCTGTTAACGCAGACACTGGTGTTGAACAATTTGCATTTATCCCACAGGAATTATTGCCAAATTTAAATACCTATTTCTCCAACCAGGCTGTTGATCCTCGTCCCTACGGTATTGATGGAAGCATTGTTGCCTGGACTAATGACGATGCCGGAGATGGTGATCTTTCTGATACCAATGACTTTGCCTACATCTATTTCGGCATGCGCCGAGGCGGGAGGAACTACTACGCACTGGACGTAACTGACCGGAACAACCCAACTGTACTGTGGCAGATAAACGGCGGCAGTGGAGATTTTGCAGAACTGGGTCAAACCTGGTCAACTCCGGTTAAAACAAAGGTTAAACTTAATGGCGTCTCAACTGATGTGCTGATATTCGGTGGAGGGTACGATGACAACCAGGATGATGTTACCGTGCGAACACCCGACAATATGGGAAATGCTATATTCATGGTTAATGCGGAAACAGGCGCATTAGTATGGTCTGCTGGAAATAACAGTTCGCATGACTTGGTACTTTCAAGCATGGACTACAGCATTCCGTCAGATTTACGAATGATTGATGTAGATTTCGATGATCATGTTGACCAGCTGTACGTAGGCGATATGGGCGGCCAAATCTGGCGCTTTGATATCAACAGTGGTGCAACATCGGCGAGCAACCTTGTGAACGGGGCAGCGATAGCAAATCTGGCAGAATCCGGCACCACAGCAAATAATCGCCGTTTCTACAACGCACTTAGTTTGTCCTATGTGCTCGAGGGAACGCATCGCTACCTCGCCCTCTCCGTTGGTTCTGGATTCCGGGCACATCCACTCAACACGTCCATTGAAGATCGTTTTTACATGATAAAGCTGACAGACGCTTTCACTGCACCAACAACCTATCCTTCATACACGGAAGATGACCTTTATGATGCAACAGACAACCTGATCACTGAAGGCACCGACGAAGAACAGACTGCTGCTGAAACGGCTTTGTCCAACTCCGCTACTGATCGTAAACAGGGATGGTACATCAGACTCGGAACCAGTGGTGAGAAAGTCCTTGCTAAAGCCCTTACCGTAAACAATCAGATAGTATTTACCACCTATGAACCAACACCATCATCATTAGGCACGTGCCAGGCGACCCAAGGAACAAATAGGATCTACGTGACCAGTCTGTTTGATGCGACACCGAAAATTGATCAGGATGAAGATACAGCCATGACAGGATCAGATCGCTCCAAAGAAATAGTGACTGTAGGTTTCGGTGGAGCACCGACAGTTATGGCTGGGGAACAAAACAGTAATCTTTACACTGGTGCTGTCTCTCATTCCGATATAGATCTTGGTCCTGATTCCATAAGAACCTACTGGATGGAGGAGAATGAATAGTGCAAATGTGCAAAAGCCCTGCAACAAAGCTCCGTGCACAAGGATTTACACTGATGGAATTAATGGTGGCAATGGCTATTATTGCGATCCTTTCCGCTATAGCGTACCCAAGCTATACCAGTATGCTGGTTAACAATCGGCGCTTAGAGGCACAAGGAGCTTTGATGGGGTTTGTCACTGCTATGGAACGTTATCGCGCTGATAACAGCACCTATGTCAGCGCAGCAGTTGGAACGGTATACCCGGCTCAGGCACCGATTGACTCTGGGGATAAGTTCTATGATTTAAGCATCACTTCTCAAGCAGGCTCCAGCTATATCTTAAGAGCAACACCGATCAACAACACCAGCCAGGAAGATGATGGTTATCTGGAAATAACCTCTACGGGCATAAAGCGATGGGATAAAGATAACAGCGGTTCAACAAACAGCAGTGAGAACACCTGGGATGACTAAGAGACAGGCTTAGCCGCCCGTCTCCTGGAAAAGATAATATCAAGGGGCAAGAAGGAGACTAGGAAACCTTTTCACCATGGGCCTGCTTATCGGCATGATAAGAGGAGCGTACAAGCGGGCCACTTGCCACATGCTTAAAACCAAGTTCTTTTGCAACTCTCGCATACTCATCGAATTCATCCGGATGAACGAATCGCTCGACCGCCAAGTGGTCCCGACTGGGTTGCAGGTACTGGCCGATGGTAATCATATCCACATCATGAGCCCGAAGATCCTTCAGTACTTCAATTATCTCTTCGTTGCTTTCGCCCAGCCCGACCATTAATCCTGATTTAGTTGTGACCTCAGGGCAACGTTCCTTGAATTTCTTCAGCAGGTCTAATGACCACTGGTAATCAGAACCTGGACGAATCTTTTTATAAAGCCGGGGAACAGACTCCAGATTATGGTTAAAGACGTCTGGCGGCGACACAGCCAAAGCATCCAGAGCTACGTCCATCCGCCCACGAAAATCAGGAACCAGCGTTTCCAGCTCAATGGTGTCACAGCGTGCACGGGTCTCAGCAACGCAATTAGCAAAGTGCGATGCACCTCCATCACGCAGGTCATCACGATCTACAGAGGTAATAACCACATATTTCAAGCCCATATCCGTAATCGCTTTAGCAAGCTCTTTGGGTTCGTTTTCATCAAGAGCATTGGGGCGGCCATGCGCCACATCACAGAATGGACAACGACGGGTACAAATATCCCCCATGATCATAAAGGTGGCAGTGCCATTGCTAAAGCATTCGCCAAGGTTTGGACAGCTTGCCTCTTCGCATACAGAGGCAAGTTTATGCTTTCGCAGTTGTTGCTTGATGCCATTGACCTTAGCGGAAGAACCCAGACGCACTTTTAGCCAAGAAGGCTTCTTTTGCAGGTCTTCTTTCTCGGTGGGAATAACTTTGATCGGGATACGGGAAACTTTATCTGCGCCGCGTAACTTAACGCCCTGCTCAGCACGACGATTTTTAGCGCTATTCTTCGGAGAAGTTTCTCGCAGATTCTGTTCTGTAGGAGTGTGATCTGAAGAGTGTGACATTCGAGGGTTAATCCAGCTGCTGCTTTTCAATGACGGCATTATAACCCAATCGATGGGTCAAGTATTCCAACAGATGTCGACTGATTTCATCCATTGTCGCTTTTTCAGCCAGCTGCTTGACCTGCACCATCTGTAAACCGGGGTACCCACAGGGGTTGATGCGCTGAAACGGAGCTATATCCATATCAACATTGAGTGCTAATCCGTGAAAACTGCACCCTCTTCTAACTCTTAGTCCTAGCGAAGCTAACTTATCTTCTTTAACATAGACTCCCGGTGCATCTGCTTTAGGATAAGCTTCAACAGCATAAAGCTTCATCACATGAACGATAGATTCTTCCATTAGCGTGACAAGCTCACGAACTCCAATTTTTAACCGCTTAAGGTTTAGCAGCAAATAAACAATAAGCTGTCCCGGGCCGTGATAGGTAACCTGTCCTCCCCTATCCACTTTGACTACCGGAATATCCCCAGGTGCCAACAGATGTTCTTCCTTACCCGCCTGCCCCTGTGTAAATACCGGCTCATGCTCCAGCAACCAGATCTCGTCCGACGTATCTGAATCACGGCTGTCAGTAAACTGCTGCATTGCCGCCAATATTGGCATATAAGGCTGCAAACCTAATTGTCGTACGATCAGTTCAGAAGACATAACTGTAGAACCCATCAAATCACCATCTGTACACGGCCCGTAGCCATCAGGTCTTGATGAATAGCTTTCAGCTGGTTTACCCCGGTGGCAGTAATCCGAACTCTGACAGAAATGAACTTACCATTACGGCTCGGGTTTTCACTCAGTGTTTTCTGATCAAAGTCTGCTACATGCTTTTGCAGAATCTCGACCACCAGATCCTGAAAACCCGGTCCAGACCGACCAATTACCTTAATTGAGTAGTCAGGACAGGGGAATTCGATCTTCGGTGGTTCTTGTTTACTCATAACCGTTTACTCGTAACCATTTTCCAAAAAAGGGTGCTTATCTTCCGGCACAACCCGTTAATACAGAATTGTATCATCCGAGACTTAAAACGATGAACACCGGACCAACTCGCAGGTTATTCCGGTACCCTATTTTATTCTGCCACTGCATGGTACTGTCACAACTAATTGCAAGCATCAAACAACTGCTTTTCAAAGCATTGATACAGTTCAGCCATCCGCCTCCAAAGAGGCCCCGGTTGACCATTGGCAACAGCCTGACCGTCAATTTGCAATACAGGTATAACTCCTCGCGTTGAACTACTGATCCAGACCTCTTCTGCCCTGTGCAGACAGGAAGCCGGGAGATTCTTTTCCTGCCAATCGATATTGTTAGCGGAGGCCAGCTCCAACAGAAGATTTCGTGTAGTGCCGCCGAGTATCAGCTCGTTCGTTGCAGGAGTAAAAATAGTACGGTCCTGAATTACAAACAGATTAGAGGAAGAACCTTCTGTCAGGTAGCCATCTCGAACCATCAGTGCTTCCTGTGCACCGGATTCCAAAGCCTGCTGAATTGCCATTATGTTTCCGAGCAGCCCGGTGGTTTTTATCTCACAATGACGCCATCGAATATCTTCAGTCGTTATCGCATGAATACCTTTCACCAGATCAAGGTTTCCTTCTAACGCAACCGCTATCGGATAACTGAAAATTACAACGGTTGGTACCAGGGGAGTTTGACAAACCACTCTTCGCTGAGTGTCGGCACCACGGGTAATTTGTAAATACACCGCTCTGTTTCCACCGCCATTACGCTGAACGACTTCTGAACAGAGGGCCGCAAAGTCCAGATTCAACTCCATCTTCACAACTCTCATACCTTCTTTCAGCCGCTCAAGGTGCTCCTCTAAACGAAACCCTATGCCATGATAGAAAGGTATGACTTCGTAAAGGCTGTCAGAAAACAAAAACCCCCGATCAAAGATAGAGACTCTGGCCTCTTCAGCAGGGACAAATTCACCATTAAGATAAACGATACCGCTCATCAATTAGGCCTTTTCTTAGTGGACAGGGTTTAGTATGAAGGAAAATGAAGGTGACGTGAAACCCCTGCCGAATTCCCTTGACAGAATCCGGCACAGAGCACGCTTTTAACAGTTAACCGATCAGGCCAAGGAAAAACAGTACAATACTGTGCCAAATACGCTTAATCAATCCTGCTGGTTCTACCGATTCAAGCGCGACTACAGGACTATCCAGCAAGGTTTCACCATTCAGAGATATATTGATAGAACCATAACGAGCACCTTCAACGACAGGAGCAGTAATCGTTTTATCCAGATCAAGCGATACGGACAACGCTTTACTCTGCCCGCGTGGAATAGTAATAGCTACAGGCTCTACCGTGCCGAGCTGAATATTGTCTTTCAAGCCTGCCCATACTTTTGCCTGATTCAGAACTTCTCCGGCTTTGTATAGCTCCAAAGACTCGTAGTATCTGAACCCGTAGGCTAATAACTTTTGACTTTCCTGAGCCCGGGATTCTTCGCTTCGGGTACCCATCACAACAGAAATCAACCGCATCCCTTTTCGCTTGGCCGAGGTAACCAAACAATAGCCTGCAGCATCTGTGTGGCCGGTTTTCAGGCCATCAACACTCTTATCACGCCAAAGCAGCTTATTGCGATTTGGCTGTCGTATTTTGTTATAGGTAAAGTACTTCTCAGAGTAAGTTCCATAATGATCGGGAAAACCCTTAATAATCGCACGGGCCAGCAACGCCAGATCAGCAGCAGAAGTGTAGTGACCTTCAGCAGGCAACCCTGTAGCGTTAATAAAATGACTGTTCTGCATTCCCAATAATTGGGCATGTTGATTCATCAGGTCAGCAAAAGCACCTTCGCTGCCTGCTACATGTTCTGCCATGGCAACACTGGCGTCATTTCCGGATTGAATGATTATTCCCTTTAAAAGATCAGAAACTTTGACCTGAGTACCCTCACGAATAAACATTCGAGAACCCGGTGTCCGCCACGCTTTTTCGCTCACTAACGCCAAATCATCCACTCCTATATTTCCCTTGCCTATCTCATAAGCAGAAATATAACTGGTCATCAATTTGGTCAGACTGGCAGGAGGAATCCGCTTATTCTCGTTATTCGCAACAAGCACCTTGCCGGTATCAGCATCTATTAGAATATATGCTGTCGCCGCCAACTTTGGCGCCGCAGGTATCAATACAGGCGCAGCAAACAACTGTGCACTAAAAAAACAAAGAACAAGGAACGAGTTAAAAGCAGTAGCGATTTTTTTCATTAGCGTTTTATCAGTAACTGTGAATTTTGGTATACGATTGAAAAAGACTGTGGATTCTAACACTGATTTACCAGAGAAATAGCTCTATCTCTTCTGGCATTCAGTTCCAGTTAGATAATCTGCCCATAAATTGACAACCGCTTAGTCAAAGTGCAAGCGATTAGCCCAGCCTCTCTATCAACTCAAACGACCCGTGATGTATCTATAATTATTTGACCTGTCTATTCATCTAGAAACAGCCAACCATCCTGACATACGTTCCATCAAGCATCTCAGGGGAAATTGATCAAACGAAAATCTGCAAAACCGGCAGAGCGCAATGCCGAGAAAACCTCCTCCATGGGGCTACTTTTTTCCACTGGTCCCATCTGAACACGATAAACAGGATTAGTTCCTTCCCGTTTTCTGATCAATACCTGAAGCCCCTTATCCAGGGATTCCAATTGGGTTTTAACAGTTTGCGCCGCAGCCCAACTGGAGTAGGCGCCAACCTGAATATACTGTCTTGTGGAACCGCTTGCAGCAAATTGAGAAGCTTCTTTAACAGGTGCACCTAACCCCGGTTGAGCCTCTGTCACCAGCTGGCTTACAGAATAGCCTTGTGGATTGATGGCTTCAACTTCCACCCTCGCAGTTCCCTTTTTAAGCATATTGAGCTTGTATGCAGCGGCATAAGAGAGATCAATCAGTCTTGAGCCATGAAATGGCCCACGATCATTAACCCGAACAACAACAGAACGGTTATTGTCCAGATTGGTTACCCTGACGTAGCTTGGCAGAGGAAGCGACTTATGGGCAGCAGACATCCCGTACATATCATAAATTTCACCGTTTGAGGTCTTATGTCCATGGAATTTTTTTCCGTACCAGGAGGCGGTCCCCTGCTGGCGATATCCTTCGCTGCTGGGCATCACATAGTATCGCTTGCCCCAAACTTCATAGGGGCTTTTATTGCCACCACGGCTTCGTGGTTCAAGCCGGGGTACAGCGTCAGCAACCTTGGACAAGTCCACCTGCTTATCGGGACCACGATCCTGACTGATGCTATAGCGACTACTCGACTTGGAACCAGAACCGGAACATCCTGCCAATAACGCCAAAACCAAGATCGCTAACGATAATTTTAAATAACTCAAACTAAATCCTGGACTCATGACTTGGTTAGGGTGTTATCTTTTCGAACAGCTTTAGTTTCTGTGTTTTTGGTGGATTCAACGGAATCAGAAGCCGAAGTGCCAACTGCCGCGGTGTTAGTTTTGCTGGAAGTCGAATTCGCTTTGGTGTGAGCCGCCAGGATTTCCTGGCTCAACTGATGAACAGCCATAGCATAAAGCCGGCTATGGTTATAGCGAGTGATGACATAAAAGTTGTGTAGTCCCAGCCAATGCTCGGTCTTACTTCCTGTATGCATTTTCATTGCAGTGGCAACACTTGAATCCGGTATAGAGTTTTTCTCTTTGGCAACAACTCCAGACTTTTTCCAATCCGCCAAGGTTATTTTCGGCTTTAATTGCTGGTTAAACAGACTCTTGTCAACCTCCGTCGTCAACTTCGCAGGGAAGGTCACAGGCTCTCCGGACTTCCAGCCATGACTGCGGAAGTAATTGGCGACGCTCCCTATCGCGTCAACCGGGTTATTGAGTATATCCCTCTGACCATCACCATCAAAATCTACTGCATAGTGGCGATAACTGCTGGGTATAAACTGTCCATATCCCATTGCACCGGCATAAGAACCCTTAATTTTTGAACTTTCCAGATTTTCTTCCTTTATCAGATATAGCAATTCCTTCAGCTGTCCCGAAAAGAACTTGGCTCTCGGGGGGTAGTCAAATGCCAACGTTGCCAATGCATCCAGTACTCGATACTTACCTGCGTGACGGCCATAGCGAGTTTCTACGCCTATGATAGCTACAATAATTTCTGGCGATACCCCGTATTTCTCGCTTGCTCGATTTAAAGCTTCCTGTTGCTTATCCCAGAACTCCACCCCTTGTGTTACTCGTTTTTTTCCAAGAAAGATTTTTCGATACTTGCCCCAGTCAAGCCTTCTCTCTGCCGGTCTCGAAATAGCTTTAAGGATCGATTCCTGACGGTGGGCATCGTTTATCAAGCTTTCTACATAGGCGCGGTCAAAGCCCTCGTTGACCATCTCATCAACAAAGAGCTTGGCTTTAGGATTCTGTGAATAACTGGTGTCACTAAATGCCTGAGCAGGGGATAAAGACAACAAGACCGCCAGAGCAGGCACTATAGCCCGTAGCTGCAATTTCAACCCCAGAGAATGAAAAGTCATTGAGCATATCCCATTACAAATTTATACATGACAAAAACGTTAATACTATCGTTAAACCTGAAAATACCGTTAAACCTGAAAATACCGTTAAACCTGGCAATACCGTTAAATCTGGACAATACCGTTCAGCCATAGCGCTACCGCGTGACCATGGAACGATGTGTATGAATAGACATTATAATTCCAAAACCGGCTAACAGAGTGACTATCGAAGTACCTCCAAAACTGACAAGAGGCAACGGTACGCCAACAACCGGTAATATTCCACTCACCATACCAAAATTAACGAACACATATACAAAGAAAGTTAACGTCAGACTTCCCGCCAGCAACCGGCCAAAAGTGTCCTGAGCATGAGTCGCAATATAAAGCCCCCGGGCGATAACACACAGATAGATCGCCAACAGGGCAAGCACTCCCACCAAACCCAGCTCTTCCGCCAGAACTGCAAGGATAAAATCCGTGTGGCTCTCGGGCAAAAAGTCCAACTGTGACTGGGTACCATTCAACCAGCCCTTACCATCAATACCCCCTGAACCTATAGCTGTCTTGGCCTGAATAATATTCCACCCCGACCCCAATGGATCACTTTCCGGATCCAGGAAAGTCAATACTCTCTGGCGCTGGTAGTCTCTCATCCCCATCCATAGAAGCGGACCGCAAGCAGTAGCAACAGCGCTGGCACCAAATATGTACCGCCAACGAATACCAGACAATAACAAAACAAAAACACCAGAGGAACCAATTAACAGAGAAGTCCCCAGATCCGGCTGTTTAGCAATTAACAATACGGGAATAGCAATGAGCATCAAGACAATGACGACATTACGAAGGCTAGGAGGCAGCGGTTTTTCAGCGAAAAACCAAGCCAGGGTCATAGGCACTATCAATTTCATGATTTCCGAAGGTTGAAATCGTGGCAATCCGGGAAACGCAATCCAGCGCTGAGCCCCCTTGGCCCCTACCCCAAATAACAATACGGCAACTAATAATCCGACCCCTCCTACAAACAGCCAGGGCGCCCATCGTCGGAAATGACGTGGGTTCAGCCAGGCTGCTGCAATCATCACTGAAAATGCAACGCCGTAGCGAACCAACTGTTTCTGAAATGAAGCCGCGCTTTGCCCGGAAGCACTGTAATACACAAACAGCCCATAGCCAGCCAGTATCAGCAACAGAATCAATAAAATGGCATCCACATGGGTGTAGGACCACAGGCTTCGCTCACGTTGAAAGTGATTTGAAGCATCGGGTAATACACGCTGAAAGTCACTATGGCTCAACCGATTCGATCTCCACCTCTGAAATTATCACTACTCCCCCCCACCTACATCAGCAATGGCTTCGTCATCAGAAGAGTGCCCGAGCAAATAAGTGTCAAATACCTTTCGCGCCACAGGTGCTGCCGCGCTGCTGCCACCACCGGTATTTTCTACAATCACCGACAACACAATCTTTGGAGACTCAACCGGAGCAAAACCAATAAACAATGCATGATCACGATTTTTTTCTGACAGTGCTTCAGCGTCGTATCTTTCATCTTGCTTGATACCAACAACCTGTGCAGTTCCCGTCTTGCCTGCGATACGGTATTTAAGTCCTTTACCGATCCGTCTAGCCGTACCGTTGCTGGCATGAATGACCTTTTCCATCGATTCAGTCATGTAATCCCAGTATTCATCTTTGGTTAACTTAACATCCGGTAATTGTTTTTCCGGCGGAACATCAACGACAAAGCTGTCATCATTGGCTATTGTCTGTAGCATTCGGGGTGCCCACCATTTACCTCTATTTGCCAGCGTCATGGCAGCCGTAGCCAACTGCAACGGTGTTGCCACCATAAATCCCTGTCCGATACTGAGATTCAACGAGTCTCCCGGATACCAGGGACGGTTTCTGGATCGTTTTTTCCATTCTCTGGAGGGGAGAATCGCACCATGAGCTTCAGGAAGATCTACACTGGTCACTTTGCCAAAACCAAACCGTCCAAGATAATCTGACATAGGATCAATACCCATTCGATGACCAACATCGTAAAAGTAAGTATCAACCGACTCGGTAATAGCCTTGCTGAGATCAACCTTTCCATGCCCCCACCTTTTCCAATCCCTGTATTTTCGTCCCCCACGGGTAATCTGGTAAAAACCCGGATCAAACATCGTGTAATCAAGCTTAACCGTACCGGAATCGACCGCTGCGATACCCACAAAAGGTTTAAGTGTTGATGCCGGTGGATAACGACCTCGGATGGCTCGGTTAAACAATGGTAAATCACTGGAGTTTTGTAATGCACGATAGTCTTTACCACTGATGCCTGTCACAAAAGAATTAGGGTCATAACCTGGCGTGCTTACAAGCGCTAAGATACCTCCGGTATTTGGGTCCATTGCTACAACAGCTCCCCGGCTTTCCCCCAGTGCTTTTTCAGCGGCCAGCTGCAAATTAAGATCCAGATATAGGTGAAGATCCTTTCCGGGAACCGGACTCTCTCGCTCTAGAACCCTCAAAACCCGACCGCGGGCATTGGTTTCAACTTTCTGCATACCCACCTGACCGTGGAGAACATCTTCGTAGTACTTTTCCACTCCAAGCTTTCCGATATGGTGAGTACCACTATAATTGTGTGCATCAATCCGCTTCAGCTCACGCTCATTAATCCTGCCAACATATCCCAATGCGTGGACCAGAGATTTTCCGTAAGGGTAATAGCGAATCAGCTCGGCCTCTACCCGAACCCCCGGAAGACGGTGGAAATCCACCGCAATACGAGCGATTTCTTCATCGTTAAGTTTGAATTTCAGGGGCACTGACTGATAAGGACGGCGACGCTGATTTAAGCGCCTTTTAAAGCGTACGATATCATCATCGTTAATATCGACTACTTCAGCTAACCGCGCAATAACGCCATCAAGGTCCTGAACCAATTCCTTAATCAGCGTCAGGTTATGGCTGGGACGATTATCGGCAAGAAGCACACCATTTCGGTCATAGATCAGGCCTCTGGTTGGTGCCACAGGCTGGAGCTGCACTCGATTCAGATCAGATTTTACTCGGTAAGTATCGTATTGCAGCACCTGTAAATAGAACATACGGGCAACTAAACCAAGCATCATTAACACAACTAAACAAAACGCAATTAGAGTGCGAAAAGTAAACGTCCGCCGCTCTTTGTGATGATCTTTCAGTGCTGTGGTATGTCTCATTGCCGCCGTTGCTTATTATATGACCGGGTTATTACTGTCCCGCTGAGTGCCAGGTGATTCCAGGCTGTTGTACAGCAAGTCTCACTCCACCAATACTTATTTATACCTTTATCTCAATACTTATTCATAACAGTGCTAATAGATTGATATTATTGATCAATAATGGGTAGCATGAAAAACAGACAAGACAAAGAAACGGTCTCTGTAGAGCAGTTGATTTTTTAACCGATTAACGTACTTACGCAGTTCAATTTCACCGATATCCAGACTATTATTTATGATAAGGATGTCCCTTCAATATCGTCCAGGCACGGTACAGTTGCTCAGCCAGCAGTACTCGGACAAGAGGATGGGGCAGCGTCAAAGGTGATAATGACCATTTCAGATCTGCTCTTGCTAAGCAACGACTATCCAGACCATCAGGTCCACCAACCAATAAGCTGATATCCCCCCCTTCCATTTGCCAGGATGTGAGTTGCTCGGCCAGCTGTTCTGTGGACCAGGGCTTTCCCTTCACGTCCAAAGCGATGACCCTATCCTTAGGGGCAATCGCTGATAGCATCAGGTCCCCTTCCTTTTGAATTGCCCTGGAAAGATCCGCCCCCTTACCCCGGTGTCCCAAAGAAAGCTCCTGCAACTGCAAAGAAATTTCCTTGGGAAAGCGCTTCTGATACTCAGCGTAGCCTTCCTCGACCCAGCCGGGCATCTTCGTACCTACGGTAATCAGTTTTATCCGCACTGACTAAGCCTCTTTAAATACACTTAAGTCTCCTAAAAGATCTAGGCTTCTTCCAGCGCATCGGTCCCCCAAAGACGCTCAAGATCATACAGAGCACGACTCTCAGGTTGCATGACATGAACAACGACGTCTCCAAGATCAACCAAAGCCCATTCGGCGGAATCCAGGCCTTCTGTTCCGACCAGCTCTACGCCCGCCTTTTTTGCTTCCGCAACCACATTCTCAGCAACCGCTTTTACATGCCGATTCGAAGATCCACTGGCGATTAACATATAATCGGTGACGCTGCATTTCCCGCGCACATCTAAAAGCACAATATCTCTTGCCTTCAGGTCTTCAAGAGCAGTGCTAACCAATTTGATCAACTTCTTTGTTTGCATAATACCTCTATTTCTAAATCTGTTTCAGCTGTTGAAACAAATCGTTATTTTACCTATAAAGTCCTTGCTCACGGATATGTTTCCACACCTGATCAGGAATAAGATAGCGGGGGGATTGATTAGTTCGAATTAACTCACGTATTCGGGTCGCAGATATATCCACCGGGGTCAGGCGGTGCATCAGCAAACAGCCACAGGGTGTCGAACGAATTGATTCAGGGCTTTGAACGCTATAGCGCCGGCACCAATCCTCAAGATGGTGACCGAGACTGATTTCCCACCCCGGCCGTTGCACTACCAGAATATGAGCCAATTCCAGAAATTCATCCCAACGGTGCCAACTTGACAAGGTCAGGAAAGAATCCATTCCCATAACCATTGAAATACTGGTCTGCTGCCCTAACTCCTGACGCAATGACTCCAGCGTATTAATGGTGTAGGAGGGTTCACTGCGCTGAATTTCACGATCGTCAACACTCAACCCGGCCTCACCCTCAACAGCAAGCCTGATCATCTCAAGTCGTTGTTGTGCATTGCTTCCGGGTTGTTCTCTGTGGACTGGAATGTGACAGGGAATTAGCCGCACTTCATTCAGATCCAATAACTGCCGGATTTCTAGAGCAGTACGTAGATGGCCGTTATGAATTGGATCAAACGTCCCCCCCATAAAGGCAACAGCTTCAGTCATTAAGGCCTGACTCCCTAGACGCGGACGCCCTGATGCTACTGGCGAATATGGCCGTCACCTAATACAACATATTTCTGAGAGGTAAGCCCTTCCAGACCTACCGGTCCGCGAGCGTGAATCTTATCGGTTGATATTCCGATTTCAGCCCCTAAACCATACTCAAAACCATCGGCAAATCGTGTTGAAGCATTAATCATCACCGAACTGGAATCAACCTCAGTCAAAAAGCTCCGCCCACTGGTGTAGTTCTCGGTAACAATCGAATCCGTATGATGAGAACCATAGCGGTTAATGTGCAGGATTGCCTCATCCATCGAGTCAACAATCTTAATCGATAAAACAGGGGCAAGGTACTCAGTAGTCCAATCCTCTTCATTAGCGGCAACAAGGCTACCCTCACCTCCAGCAATAGCGCTTTTATCAGCAAGAACGGCAAACGTCGCTTCACAGCCCCGCAACTCCACACCTTTTTGCCGGTAAACGTCAGTCAGATCCGGCAAAATAAGATGCGCAACATCGCGATGCACCAATAATGTCTCCATAGTGTTACAGGTACCATAACGATGCGTCTTTGCATTAATCGATATATTCAGTGCCTTTTCAAGATCTGCGTCCTTGTCGATATAAACATGGCAAATACCGTCAAGGTGCTTAATAACGGTAACCTTGGCATCACGACTGACACGCTCGATAAGACCTTTACCCCCTCTTGGAACAATAACATCCACATATTCAGGCATGGTGATCAGTTCACCTACAGCCTCACGATCAGTGGTTTCAACCACCTGAACCGCATTCAGAGGTAAACCGGCTTCAGCTAAGCCAGCACAAATACATTCAGCAATAGCCTGGTTGGAGTGAATCGCCTCTGAACCACCCCGCAAAATCGTTGCATTACCGGATTTCAGACATAAGCTGGCTGCCTCACAGGTTACATTCGGACGGGACTCATAAATGATGCCAATAACGCCCAGAGGAACACGCATTTTGCCAACCTGTATACCAGATGGCATATAATTCATATCAGTAATACCACCGACAGGGTCTGGCAAACCGGCAACCTGCTCCAAGCCTTCGATCATACTGTCAATACGCTCACTATTGAGCTCCAATCGATCCAGCATTGCCGGTTCCAAACCGCGCTCGCGGGCTGCTTCCAGATCTTTTTGGTTTGCTTCCATCAGAGTCTCACGAGACGCATTAATCGCTCGAGCCATCGCCAACAATGCAGAATTTTTCATTCCCGTATTGGCTTTATTCAGCAAACTCGCGGCTTCCCTGGCCTGTTGACCAAGCTGGCGCATGTATTCTTTGACGTTCATCGGTGTATCTTCTCCTCAACAATCTCGCCATTATAACCTGCGCCTCCCTCTTGCGGATATGCAAAATTGGGCGAGGGTCGGCAAATTTTCACCCTTTTTGACCCGGTTATTCGAAACCTCAGGGCAATTTGGTATATATCGGTCAACAAATGCAACAAGAGGTGGTTACCCATTGACAACAAATTGATACTATTTCGCCCTGAACAATCAGCTCAGGCGCCGTTGGATCTATCCAATGGTAAATGGAGATATCAATCTAAATCTTTTTCAACAACAGAGGCAATTAGTTAAGCTATTTAACGAGACTCCTTTACCGAGGCAATCGTTCAAATGGCCTGGATACGGATTTTTCCAACCAGATCTGTATTATATGGGTAGCCTCCCAGGACAACGAATGACTTATGCACAAGCGCTCTGATTCACTGCAACCAGCTGTCGTCCGTCGATTTTCCGTTACCAGTAAACTCCTTACCCTGCTCACCCTTATCGCAGTGTGTTCGGGTCTGATTCTTTTTGATCAGCTCTCTCGAAATCTGAAACAACTAAACCAGTCTCAGCTGGATACTTTGGGTAACTCTATAGCCGCTCAGTTAGCCCTTAACAGCGGCCCGCTAATCCTCGGGCGCGATTGGGTCAGTCTGAATATCAGCCTTAAACAGCTGACAGATGACCCCCAGATTCAGGGAGCAGAGATAACAGGAAACAAAGGAGAAATGATTGCCCAGGCCGGTCAGCCGATCGGGCAACAATACGAACACCGTATCCAGAGCAGCAGTACCTCACTCGGTCAGCTACGACTTTACCTCTCAGACAAACCCCTGCAATCTGCCTCCAACAAAGTAATACAGAATCTCGGGCTAATACTACTGGCCTGCGTTGGATTATCAATACTGGCTGCCTGGCTGTTTTCCCGTCACCTGACCTCTCCCATAAAGGCCCTGGAACGAGCCGCTATGCAAATTCAGGAAGGATTGGATATCAACCACCTGGATGATTCTCGCAGTGATGAGTTTGGCAGCATTAATCATATGCTGAACCAGCAATTTGCATATGATGAGGAGCTTGATGAACAGCAAGCAAGTGCTGAAGAAGATCTTGAACCTGAGGATGACCTACAATCAGAATTCGAAGACTCTGAATTGCCCACCCGGGTAGAGAATATTCAGCCAGTTGAGCCGGAGAACGACATGGTTCTCCAGCCGCAGGATCCACCCTTTGAGCTGGACACCGAAGCGTCGAGGGAAGAATCAAAACCTTTTTTCCCTTCCCCAAAGGCTAACGTCGCTAAGCCCACACTGATTGATGCGCTGTCTTCAACCCAGAACCCTGACACGGCCAAGACAACTACTGCTTATTCAGCAGACCATGAGCACGATCAAACAACAGCAAAGTTGTCTTACCTGCTTTACATTAACCAAAAAGATAGCAGCAGTAATGCTCTAGAGCCTGAAGAACGCAGCAATCTGCTTCAAATTTATCGGCAGATTTTTGAGCAGGCATGCGTGTTATATAAAGGTCATATTTATCAGGATGACCAAGAAAACTGGTTCGCCTTGTTCAGACACCTTGAAGGAAAAAATTCCGTCGAGCCTGCAAGTGCGGCAATCACAAACAACTCAGATAACAACCGCTCTGAAAACTCTATCAATCACGGCATCAGCGCACTCTGCGCCGCACAGTTATTCAAAGGCCTTTATCGGGGACTGAACCAGCACCGAATTCATCAGTTCAGACCAGTATTAAACCTTAAGATGTCATTAGTCTGTGGCAGCAAGGAGCAGGCGCAGATGGTGGCACAGGCCCAGCAGCTCAGCCTCTCCGTTGAAACTAACGAGCTTATTACGGACCAACGGCTCTACTCAATGGAGCCGATAAACTCTCGCATGCTGGCAAATGGCCAGTATAAAAAGGCTAACGATAGTACCTATCTGGTATCATCCTTATCCAGTGATTTCCAGGACCTCATTGATCGGCAGGTAGAACACTTCCTTCATCCCCAGCAAGAAAACCTGGATCAGTGATTAACTCTGATGATTAACTCTAACATTAACACTGCTAGGGAACCTGCTAATAAGTAAGTTGCTGATGTTCTCAGCGAGTCCTGGAATAGCTGGATGCGCGAAAGACAGTGCGGCGGAATGTGGAGTCCTTTCCAAGCTGTCTGACAAAGCATGCGGTCATTCCAGGGCTCGCCCTTTGAGATCCAAGGGACCTGTTGGTAGGTTCCCTGCTTATTTCTAACACAGGCCGGGGATGATCAGGGAAATGAACAGTCAGTTCAGGAAATACGTTAATACGGTATAAATACGTTGATACCCTGCAATGCTGCTTAGAAATGGCTAAACAGCAAACCTGGGACTGGAAAACCAGCAGTTAATCAGCCCTCTATTCAAGAATCCCTTCTTTATACTATCCCTTCTTTAAGCTAAGAACTGGCCGTGTAGGTTTTGGTCTGTCAGGCTTCTGTGGCCGAATATCCCTATCCTTTTGCTTCCGGCAATAATCGGCTCCCTGGCGTATCAATGTGGCAAGTGCGGGTGCTGAAATATCTCTGGGTACGGAAATGGGGATCACAGCGCTCGGCTCACTGAACCTGCCTTCAATCTGTAGGCAAAGACCGCTGCTATGTTTGACCTGCATACTGGGACGATCCAATTCCCAATGCCCTAAATTACTCATATCTATTATTCCATTTTAGTAATGCTGATTTTTCACTCTGATTAAAGCTCCACCTTGTTTCCAAATAATGAAATCACCGACTACACCTCAAATAAGCATCAGATAACCTGGGGGATTATGAGAGGCCCAGTGGCCATTAATTCAGTACGACTTGGCTGTGGGACAACCGATTTTACTGCATCATTGAGTACATACGCATCTATTATTTTTATCGATTCTTCTCTCTCTAACCTATTTGTTCCAGCGAGCAACCAACTGATTGTTTTCGCCCCTTACAGCATCACCCCGATTCAAAGCATACTGCCTGCTGCAATAGCATGATAACTACCCATAATACGCAGCATGATCGTAGTAGGATGACCCTTATGTCACTAAGCAGGCCTTTTCCTAAACGAGCCATATCCCAGGAACAAGAGAAATGATGAGGTTTAACCGAATGGACATTATTTACGGGTAACGTCTATCTTGTACAGAAGTTTTGTCGGAACCTGTTCAGCAAAAGCAGTATAAAGCTCAGCATGGATTTATAAGATTACAAACATTTACACCTGGAAGCCGACAATAAACATACCTTTTGGTAAAATATTTCATAAAAATTTGCTACCAATGACCTTAGGCATTTACTCAGACAACAGTATTCGCTAAAACTCACCGCAGATAATCTTTCCCTTACTCCACGGAGCCTAACAATGTCACCACGCATTGCTCGAAGCGCAGAAGATGCTGTTTCTTCTGTTGAAAATGATGAAGCCATCTGGGTCCATAGCATGGCTGCAACCCCCAGCGTATTGCTGAAGGGGCTTGCCAATCATGCGCTCTCTCGCACCAACCTCACGTTGTTACAACTCCATACCGAGGGGTCAGAGATGTTGGTCAAACCGGAGATGCGGGGTCATATCCGTTGTCGTTGTTATTTTGTATCGGCAGCAACACGAAAGGCTGTTCAGGAAGGACACGCAGACTATGTACCTATGCTGCTGGCAGAGATTCCAAAACTAATCCGACGCGGCGAACAACCGGTTGACACAGTACTGGTACAAGTCAGTCCCCCAGATCTGCATGGTAACTGCTCTCTGGGTATTTCTGTTGAAGCCACCCACGCAGCCCTGGAAAAAGCCGGGAAAATCATTGCACATATCAATCCGAATATGCCCCGGACTCATGGGGACGGAATCATCGCCTATAAGGACTTTCATACGGTATACGAGAAACAAACTCCTATCAGCTGCCACAAACCAGCCGAACAGAACGAGATATATCGGGCAATTGGTTCTCACGTAGCCAGCTTGGTAGAAGATAGAGACTGCCTGCAAACAGGTATCGGTGCAATTCCGGATGCGGTACTGGCATGCCTGGGAGACAGAGAAGACCTGGGAATACACACTGAAATGTTCTCTGATGGCGTATTACCTCTGGTAGAAAAAGGTGTCATTACCGGAGCCTACAAGAAAAATCATCCAGGAAAAATCGTCACATCCTTTGTTATTGGCAGTCAAAAACTCTATAACTTTGTCGATGACAACCCGATGGTAAGGTTTCTTGATACAGAGTACGTCAACGATATGCGCAGTATTTACCGCAACCCAAAAGCGATGTCGATCAACAGCGCCCTTGAAATCGATCTAACGGGACAAGTTTGTGCAGATTCCATTGGCTCAAAGATCTACTCCGGCTTTGGTGGTCAGATTGACTTCGTACGGGGTGCTTCATTATCAAAAGGAGGGCGCGGTGTTATCGCCTTACCTTCAACTGCGGCGGGAGGAAAACTATCACGAATCACCACCACTTTGAGCGAAGGTGCAGGAGTGGTCACAAGCCGCGCACATGTTCATTATGTTGCAACAGAGTACGGCATCGTGAACTTGCGGGGACGCAGCCTGCGCGAACGGACACGAGATCTGATCAATATAGCCCACCCGGATTTTCGTGAAGAACTTAATCGACAAGCTTTCGAAAAACTCCATATCAACTTGAACTAACACCCGGGAAATTTGTTGCGACTGTCGTACAATAAGTGGGGATACAAACCCTATTACGCGGGTATAGGAGCACAATTCATACCCGCATATTGCCAATAAAATTAACCAGTATCCTGGCTTGTTCAGCTGACTAAGGTACCCGAACAGGTCCTTTGGGCCTCAGACCAGTATTTATACACCAGCCCACCCGCCTATTCCGATGAACCGTGCTATACCTAAGGAACAGGTTGAAGAACCTCGTCATTTCGCTGCACAGCCATACTAGCTTCAGGCCATTCTAGAGTGCGCAGAGAATATACAAAAATCAGCCAAAGATTCATTAAGATATTTTCTGTAAATGATTTACCAGTATCAGTTCCGTTACATATCTGGCAAAAAACATTGGATACTCAGGTCAACAATGCGTGAATTTATCCGACACCCTTCAGATATCCCTATCAGTATCTGCAGCAATTGCAGCCCTGATGTAAAAAACAACTGTCTAAAGAATATCAGCCTTGGCGGGCTATGCATTAGCACAAAAAATTATATAGAGCCTGGATGCGTTATCTGTATCAAAATCCAAGTATTAGACCAGCCTTGTGAAACCACCGGAATTGTTGCCTGGTGCAAAAACAAAAAAAATAAAGGCTATGAAGTAGGCATAAAACTCGAGAACAGTGCTGCCGAAGACTCTATTCGAATGGTCGAACAAGTCTGTCATATCGAGCACTATCGGAGAAATGTATTAAAAAAAGAAGGTCGAAGACTGAACAGTGAGGAGGCTGCCAAAGAGTGGATAACACTTTTTGCGGATAAGTTTCCAAGGTAGGCCTGATACCCTTTTTCGATGTAACAGATCAGGCCTTGTTCAGGCCTTAGCTGCATCGGATGCCTTGGTGACATTATGAATTGATTTCTCCTCATCACATAACCAATGAGTACGAACACCTTTAAACCACGCCCACGCATAAAACAAACAAAGCGCAAAAATGCCCCATTGCTCTGCTTGCCAGGCACTATAAAACCAAAACGGCTGACCCGCTAAACCAAATAAGCAGGCATAACGTCGCCGCTTCGGACAGCAGTCCTGACTAAGCCAAATCGCGATAACGCCTGTAAATGCAATAGCTAACTGTTCCATACAACACCTGCTGACCTAACAACGGTCACTTTTACTCCCCGCTGTCGGAGGATTATTTTTATTAGAACCAAAGGATACTAGGCGAGATTTTATTGAACTTCAATTCAAAAATGACCACCTTTTGCCTTTACAATGATAATCTCTGGAACAAACAGGCCTGGAGACTGTTATTTGCGGAGCAACCAAAGTGCAAACCGGCCCCCAAAACGGGAAAACAGCACTAACGCAACTTGCTCCACCCTCTTGAAAAACACTATTCAGGTACAATTATACTCAGGGCACTTCATGCCTCATCTGAGTCAGATACGAATGGCTCAACTGTATGAGTGGCTCAATTAAGAGTTACAGAACGACTCATCCGCCAAGGGTGAAATTCCCTGAAGGAATCGCACAAATGTCCATACCCAGCCAAACTGAAACAAAAGCCTCTCTTGTCCGGTGGGATCCTCGGAAGATCACCGAATGGTTAATGAAAGCGGGTCGGGGGATCACCAGTGCAGATCAACTAACAGCTGAATTGGGCCGACTCCTGGTGGAGGCCGGTGCGCCTGTTTATAGAATTAGAATTGGACTACGAACCATTCACCCTCTGGTCGTAGGTTCTGCTTACACCTGGTGGCGAGACAAAGTCGATGTAGAGGCCTACAACCCTCCTCATGGAATTATGGAATCAGCGGACTATATAGACAGCCCCATTGAATGCGTTCACCAGACCGGACAACCTTTTCGTCGTTATCTTGAAGATGCTTCAGCAGATGAACTGCATTCGACGTTGGCCACTCTTAAGGCAAGCGGAGCAACCGACTATTTAGCTATCCCACTCAAGTTTGTATTTGACGATCTTCCTACCCCATTGATATTTGTTACTGATCGATTAGGCGGATTCAGTCCTCAGGACATCGAAAGCTTTAACCAAATAGCGCTATTTCTCGCCCCGGTATTGGAAGTACACTCCCAACATATGACCTCTCACGCTTTATTAGAAACCTATTTAGGGCCAAGAACTGGTCAAAAAGTCCTAAGCGGTCAAATTAAGAGGGGGGATGCGGAGCTCATCGAGGCGGCAATCTGGTACAGCGATATGCGGGACTCTACCGCAATAACTGAAGTACTAAGCCACGACCAGCTACTAAAACTGCTTAATCGCTATTTTGAAGTCATTACCAAGGCCGTGACCAACCACGGCGGCGAAGTACTCAGATTTATTGGAGATGCTATGCTGGTTGTGTTTCCCACCGACAAGCAACGAAACCTGATACAAGCCAGGAAAGCCGCTCTTGCAGCGGCGAAAGACGCTCATATTGAAATTCAACGAATAAACCCCCTGCTCGAAAAAGAAGGCCTTCCCTCCATTCGCTATGGCCTGGGACTGGATGTGGGCGAAGTCGTCTATGGTAACGTTGGCGCACCGGATCGCTTGGACTTCACTGTGCTTGGTTCGGCAGTCAATCGGGCAGCTCGGATTGAAAACCTTACCAAGGAGGCTGGTTGTTCTTTGCTGGTATCTGAACAGTTCGCCAGTCAGCTGGGTGACACCTTTACCTGGCTTGGTGACTATAAGGTTGCTGGAGTTGAAGTTCCATTGTCAGTGTATTGCGCCTACTGTGATTCACCATAACCGGCTTAATCAACCAAAGAACCTGCAATAATTTTGTTACACACCCTTTAGCTGGCTGCTGTTATCACGACATTTTTAACGGATCTGCAGAAAATCAGCACGCCAGAGCCCGCTGTTGGAAACATTCGGAACAGATGCAAAGCAAGACGAATTCCATCATGGGACCAAGGCCAACATGACCCTTTAAACCCTGGCTGATTTAAAAATCAGCTACCCTTGCTAAAGGGTGCAACATGAAAGGTAGACCAAAGGATCGTCACTATGCATGAAACCTTCTTTCTCGTCCTTGGCCTAGCGGGACTGCTTACCGTTTCGAGCTTACTGTTGCCATTAGCCAATCGCATCAATTTTCCATATACCGTATTGCTGGCTTTGGCTGGCAGTATGCTCGGAATGCTTGTCCTGGTATTGGATGACAGTCAACACACAGGGTTAGTGGCTGATTTGCTCAGCTCTCTCAGAGTTCTGGATATTACATCTGAAGTGGTATTTTTTGTCTTCCTCCCTGCGCTGATTTTTGAATCTGCCTTAAATATCAATGTTCGTCACTTAGCAGCGGACCTCGGCCCTATTCTGCTCCTGGCCATTATCGGCTTGCTGATCTCTACCTTAGTTGTCGGGTTTTCAGTATGGAGCATTTCCACTATGAGCCTGGTGGCCTGTCTCCTGATTGGTACTATTGTTTCAGCCACTGATCCCATCGCTGTCATTTCAATCTTTAAAAGTCTGGGAGCTCCCAAGCGATTAACTATTCTGGTTGAGGGTGAGAGCCTGTTTAACGACGCTACCGCGATTGTGCTGTTTACTATTCTGGCGGCAATACTGGTAGAGGGATCAAAAGCCAGTTTTTTAGATGCTACCGGTCGCTTTCTGGTGGTGTTCCTGGGTGGAATTCTGGTCGGTTTGATTGCCTCTCTGATCATCGCCTCAATCATTGGCCGTATACGCAACCTTCCCCTGGTTGAAATTACGCTGACTATTTGTCTGGCATATCTGACATTTCTCTGGGCCGAACACTATCTTCATGTATCAGGCGTAATGGCTGTGGTTACAGCAGGTTTGGTCATCAACTCCTATGGCCGTACTCAGGTTTCCCCTGAAACCTGGAGTACCTTGACGGACACCTGGGAGGAACTGGCGTTCTGGGCCAACTCTCTTATCTTCTTTCTGGTTGGCTTATTAGTCCCAGGTTTACTGTCAAACATGTCCGGTGCCAGTGCCATCACCCTGCTGACACTCACCATCACCGCTTTTTTGGCTCGCGGGCTGGTTCTATTTGGAGTATTACCTTGCCTGAACCGATTGGGCTGGAGTCAGAAGATCAGCATGGCTTTTCGTACGGTAATGCTTTGGGGAGGTCTGCGCGGTGCCGTCTCTCTCGCGCTGACACTGGTCATACTGGAAACCCCAGGAATAGAATCAGAGATCAAAGAATTTGTTGCTGTACTGGTTACCGGGTTCGTATTAATTACCCTATTCGTCAATGCCCCTACCATGGGAATGCTAATGCACTGCTTTAAACTGGACCAGCTACCCTCCATTGAACAAGCGATCCGCTGTAAAGTAATGGCCTTATCCCTCACTCACATAGGGAAGGATCTGGAAAAAGCGGCCCAACAGGACCAAATCAGCGACTCAATCACGGCTGAAGTATCTAAAGACTACCAACAACGGCTATCCGATATAAGAGCAACAATGGCCGAAGTTGGCCCTCTCTCCAAAGACATCGTGCAGACTGTTGGCTTAACCACATTGATTAATCACGAGCGCCAACTGTATCTGAAACGGTTTTCAGAAGGGCTGATATCGGCAGCGATTGCTCGTATCTTACTCGCCTTAGCAGATAATTTGCTTGATAGCCTCAAAGCCAATGGCGTAACCGGCTACCATCAGGCCGCACATAGGCCCTTGGGATTCGGAACACTGATGAAAGCGATGTTGATGTTACATCATCACACTGGCGTAACACGCCCTCTGGCCAAATTACTCGCTGATCGTTTCGAGGTATTGCGGACAATCAAAGCGGTTGTGCGAACACTGATTAAATACGCTCAGGATAAAATTCCACCACTGCTTGGTGAACAGGCAGCTACACAACTGATTGAATACCTCGAATACCGCCTAGATAAAACTCAACAGGCCCTGCATTGCCTTGAACAACAGTACCCGGACTATGCTGAAACTCTGCAAAAAAGATATTTGAATCGAGTCGCTTTACAGCTTGAAGAAACGAGCTACCAACGCATGCTGGAAGAGCGAACTATAAGCCAGGAAATGTTCAACGACCTCATTCGTGATCTGGACAAACACTCTCACACTCTTGATCAACAACCTCGTCTGGATCTCGGCCTGGAGCCAGAAAAACTAGTTGCTCAGGTACCCTTTTTTGCCGACTTGCCAGCAGACCGCCTATCCATTATCGCCAAGCAACTTAAACCCTTGCTGGTGCTTCCGAATGAACAAATAATCACCAAAGGGGAGACTGGAGACGCCATGTATTTCATTTCCAGTGGAGCGGTTATGGTTGAAATCGGATCTCAACCCAAGTGGCTGGGTAGTGGCGATTTCTTTGGCGAGATAGCACTGCTCACACAAGAACCACGCAGTGCCACTATCACGACAAAGTCCTATTGCCAGTTGCTTGAGTTACGGGTCAAGGATTTTCATGCCCTGTTAGATAATTTTACCGATCTGAGAAACTGCCTTACCGAGGCAGCCAGCCAACGCCTGGAAGCTGAACCACTGGTGCGTAAAGTACCTTTTTTTGCAGAACTGGATAAACAGCACATATCTGAAATAGCAAAAATGCTCCACCCCCGGCTAGCCGCTCCAAATGAAAAAGTTGTTTGTAAAGGAGATCCTGATGATACGCTGTATTTTATCGCCTCTGGCATGCTGGAGGCTTTAGTAGAAACGGAGATCAAACAACTAGGCCCTGGCGACTTCTTCGGAGAGATAGCGTTACTCACCCATGCCCGACGCACTGTCGATGTCGTAGCAACCCAATACAGCCAACTGTTGGCATTAAGGTCGGAAGACTTCCAACATTTTTTATCAACCAGCCCTAATCTTCGCAAGCGAATTCACCAAGTTGCCCGAGAGCGTCTGGGGGTCGATGTATAAAGTAAAATCAAACGAACAAGCAGGGTTAGCCCTTTGAGGGCCTCAATAAATAACCATTACAGCAAAGGCGGCAATCTAAAAAGACACTAGTGTCCACGAAGGACGAGTTCACCCGTTCTTTGACGTAATATCCAAGTCATAGGAACTGCTATCAACCCACACAGGTAAGCGATAATCGAGGCGGTTGAAGCAGGTATAAAATGACGCAGCAAGTCTGCAAAGAAACTGTAATTGGTTCCTACCTTTCCGTAATCCCATTCCCACCAGAACAGCACTGCCGCCAGCGCCAGGTTAAATGCAAAACCTACATGAGCTGTCAGTTTTTTATCCATGCTTTTCTCGTAGTAGATCCAATCAACCTGCAGTAACCTGATGTAAGCCTGCGTTGTATAATTAACAATTATGGAGACTTCCTGAACAGCTCACAGCCAAGGTATGACAGCCCCCCGATTAAACCGATTTTTCCGGTAATATCGCTTCCCCCTCAGCCTTAAGAACTGCTCTGTCTGCCTTAGAAATGTAGCCTGGTTTGGCTTTATTCTGGACCTTAGCTTTAGCCTTCTTGTCTTTTTTCTGAAGGATCTGTTTAATTTTCTTTCGGCGATTCATAGAGGTTATTAACATTCTGACTTTAAGGGTGTTGGAATGTAGTCTCAATACGGCCTGGATTCAAGAAAATATCCGCGACTGGGTATATCAGCCTCTTATTAGCCGCATCGGTAATAATATTTATTACGCTCAGGGCCTATGACCTTTTGATAATCCCGACCACAAACAACAATAATACAGCGCCCACTGTTGCTGTCACTATTGAACCGATTAGCCCACCCGCTGATATGCCAAGTAAACCAAATACAAAACCACCTAATACCGCCCCGACAATACCAACAACAATATTACCAATCAGACCGAAACCACCCCCTTTCATCAACGTTCCCGCTAACCAGCCTGCGACGGCACCTATCGCCAAAAAAACAATCAGTCCTGTTACGCTCATGACTTCACCTCGGTTGCGAATAAATCGGTTGCGAATAAAACAGTTACACTGCAAGTAACAACCCAACAGCTATTCAAACAATCCAGATCAGCATCAACCAAACAGGAGCTGTGGGAAGGCTCGAATGATAAATACTTCAATAGAAACATTCCTTAGGAACCTTATGGTAGATATCGGCCTTCCCGCTAAAAACTGAAGTTAGCGCAGCTTAATGGCTAGTCGTAATTTATAATCAAGTATTGTTTAATCTCAGCTTTATCGGGATGCTGATCAAGCCAGTTCTTAAACTCATCAACCTTGGAAAAGTCCTCATCACCAAACAATGCGATATATTTGGATTTCACCAATTGTTGCTGCCGTTGCTGACGAATATTTCTTTGCCACTCATCAGTAAAAATTTTTGGTAGCTTTTCATGCAGTTCCAGCTGTTTCAGTAGTCGCCATTCACCATTATCCAGCCATGCTTCATCACAACCACTACAGAGATCAATACGGTTATTATTTTCCAGACCAATACGGAACTTCGTCATCATACGTCCGCACTTCGGACACAGCTGAGCAGTGTGATTATCATCAACCTCATCTCCTCCGCTTTCAACCCTCAAGCCCTCAACTTTCTCCACTTCATGAACGGCACTATGATGCTCTGACCAATGCCGATAATTCAGCAGCGACAGCAAAGCGCCGCCGCACTTTTTACAACTGGCCGCCAACAAGTCAGGTTCCAGCAACTTGGGTTCGAGTCGATATCCTTTACATTGTGGACAGTGCATATTCACCTCAACTACGTTTATTGTTCATCATTCAGGTCAGAAATATCCTGATCTATAACCATTAATTTGGCAGAAATTTTCTCAATTTCTTCATGGGTTTTCTTATCAAACTCAAACTTCTTGTCCATTCCTTCAACCAAAGCCACCATGCTGTGCTTATAGGTATGAGCCAGAACCCTCAAAATTTTATCAATACCAGGCATCGGCTGATTAATCACTTCAATATAAGGTTGTTTCTGATTTATCAACTGTTTACCAATATGATCCAGCGAGTGAATAAGCTCCTGACTCAGCTGAACGATCTTTGCTTCAAGGCCAGAATCCGATTTGCTCTCAGCCTCAGTTCCTGAACCGGAATCACTCTGGGTTAGCCCTTGGCTGGCAGCGGCTCCCAACAGTTGCACACCTTCCACCAAATCAGCCAGCTGAGCCACAACCTTACCGCCTACATCAGTATCATCACCTCCGATGGCCTTATTACGCAAAAAATCCTTTTTAATCTGCTGCCAACGAGCTTGCTCCTGATCGCTGATATCGCCGCGCAATTCCGCTAATCGCAGCAGGTTTTCTTCAGCACCAGAGGTTAACAATTGCGCTTCACCAAGGTAGTGATCGGTGATCATTTGGCGTAATTCCTCTTCATTCATCACCGCTGACACTTTCTCAGCCATCTTATTCATATTTCGATAGCTGCCCTGCAATTTGAAAGAAGGGGCCGTACGATAAGTATCGTCCTGCGCCGCAGAGGCGATATATTGCTGATTAATCTTTAACACCACCTCTTGAACAACCAACAGCTTCTGTAAAACACCTTTGATCTCATTAATTTCTGCGCCACTGTACTGGTGACTAAGATCAGTAGTAGCAACGTTTTTACCCCTGGCCATATCGATCAGCTTATAGACATCGCTCATCTCCCGGGTGGCTAAAGGAGCCAATACCGGATTGGAGGTTAAACAGTTTTCGATGTAACTCAGAGAAAACTGCTCATCCATACCACCGAGAATATCGCCAAGGTTATAAATGTCCGCACGGTTAGCCAGCATGTCTGGCACCCTAAAAGCTTCCCCGGATTCTGTGTAAGGGTTTCCTGCCATCACCACGCAGAATTTTTTACCACGCATATCATAAGTTCTGGTCTTACCCTTCCACACCCCTTCAATACGCCTTGTACCATCACAGAGAGAGATAAATTTCTGCAAAAATTCAGGATCGGTATGCTGAATATCATCCAGATACAGCATGACATTGTTACCCATTTCCAAGCCAAGATTCAGCTTCTCCAGTTCCTGCCGGGCAGTGGCGTTCGGAGCCTGAGCAGGATCAAGAGAAAGCACGTCATGACCCAGAGACGGGCAATTAATCTTCATAAAGATCAGGCCAATGCGGTTTGCAACGTATTCCATCAACGTTGTCTTTCCGTACCCAGGGGGCGAGATCATCATTAACAACCCCATCAGATCAGTACGCTTGTTTTCGCCAACCGTTCCCATCTGCTTGGCAAGATTGTCGCCGATAAGGGGTAAGTAGGATTCATTAATAAGCCGGTTACGAACAAATGAACTCAGGGGTTTTGCCTTAAACTCTTCAATTCGAAGAGAGGCTCGCCCCTCATCAATAATTCTCTGACGTAAATCGAGATAGCGATGGTAACCAGGTATGACCTCCTGATGGTGTTTTTCCAACCGCAACAGGAAAGAGTCCAGGGAGAAAGCCAGGGTTCTATTGGCATCTCTGGTCTCTATCGTCGGATGTTCTCCCAATAGCCCCGAAACCCGAATTTCAAGATCTACCTCAGTAGCCCGACGACTCAAACGCCCGTCACCGTTGATTAAGGCAACCGCCTCTGGAATATAATGCCCCAGCTGCTCAAGATTCTTACTTCTGACAAGCGCCTGTAGCCATGAAAAAGTAAGGTTCCAGCGCTCAGCAGCTCGACCTTTAAGTTTATCCAGGGCAGATTGATATTGTCGCCAGGTGCTCTCATCCAGAGTGCGCTTAAATTCCCCTGCCAGCTCCTCTGCATATTTACTGGAAATAAACTCAAAACGCTCACGACCCAATTCTTCTACCAGATAAGAAGCACTGCGCTCAACGGTCAGACTATCCAAAGAGATCGGATGAATAGCCAAAAACGCTGTTAAGGTTGATTTAACTTCAGACACCAACTGAGCGACAGCCAGATCATCAGTAAAGAGTTCACGCATCTGCAGAGCTGAACGTGCTCTTTCACGCCAGCTGTTAATTGAATCGACGTTGTAAGAGCTACTATTTCCTTGCTGTGCGCTGGTTCTTTCCGGTTGAGAATTGCTTCCTCCAGGCTGAGAGCAGGAAACTGCTTCAATATTTGCCCAGAAAATCTGCGCCAAGCCTCGAGTTAACGGGTCATAACGCAGTAAATCAGCTCCCTCATAAACCGGTAACAGCTGTTTAAGAATGAGTGCCGCATCATGGTCATGTATGCCTTTTTCATAACCTTCCTTGTAGCGGGGTGCGGCAAATACACGAACCAGATCCTTCATCGCTTGAGAATCCAGCATGGCGCCGCGGAGCTGATCCATTGTTATCTGGCCTTCAGTTCCGGCCTCTTGTCGAGTCTGTGCAGCCCGCAAAATTGAGGAGGCAAGGTATTCCGCCCGATAAACAACCAAACTCTCTGACTCCAGGGAAATATCCCAGTAAGTGTTCAGTTCAAGCAGTTCCGCATTTTCAATCGGTTCAAAGTAATTGGTGCCGGTCAAATGCATGTTCAGTTCCCCGTTGCGGGGTATAATTGTCAAATCAAGCTCTTGATTATTAACACTAAACTTATGCCTTGGCCCTAATTTAATGATGTTGCCACCATCTTCATAGATATCAGACTTATCTCTTAGCGATCTCGCTGCTTGATCCTTTATCATCTTAAAGCGCGATTCTAAATCGTCGGCCTGAACGGCTCCGTCCAGCTGCCTCAATCGTTCCACCAAATCACGTACTTTCAGAACCATCGCATCTGAAGCAAAATAAGTATTGAGTTCATCAGCTTCAGTAAATTTCAGAGAGCGTCGTTCAATACTGGCTATAATCCGCGCCCCCGCCTCGCTCACCGATTGTGCTTTGCGCTGTTGTTCATCCAGTAACTGCTGTTTATGAGATTCGAAGGATTCATAAATCTCCTCCCTCTTCGCCATAATATCTGCCAGAAATTCATCGTAATCACTGAACTGGCTCTCCAGTTCTTCCAACTGAACAATTAGGCGAGACAGCTGCTCATCGCAGCGCTCCGGTGTTACCGCCATCCCTAAGGCATTGGTAATACTCTGAGAAAATAATTTGAATTGAGCGGAAAACTGAGCAACGGCTTCTTTTGATCCCAAGCTTTTATACTTATTTCGGGCAGTCGCTTTACTTTGATTAAGCTTGGAATAGACCTCAGAAATCGCGTCGATTATTCGAGTACGGACATTAGCATCCGTAACCTTCAGTGTTCCCATCAACTCTGATAGCAGATCCAATCCTGAGGCGGTATTTTCGATAATCTCAACAACAGGGTCCAGGGCGACAACACTATCAGCCCTTTTTACCTGCCGGTCCAGATCTTCAATTTTGGACCAGTAAGGAGCCAACGCTTGCTCATCAGCCAGAAAGGTAACGGTTTGTTCGCTCAGTTGCTCCTGAGCATCAGTGACTTGCGCATCCAATACCTCAATACGCTCAAGGTCAATGTATCGATACTCCTTGATCGTCGTGAGATGTCCGCGCTGATGACGAAGCTTGTTAAGGGCTTCTATGTAATCTTCCGCAAGATTCCAGTTTTCAGGTCTTATTGAGTCGATTATATCCTGCTGTTGCTGCTCTGCTTCAACCATCGCCTTGGCTGATTGTTGACGAATACCCTCAACTTTTTCAAACTCATCAATGACCAGTTCGGCCGTTGCACTGACTTCTTTGAGGAGGTCATCGATAGCCAGCGCTTCTGGTTCACCGAGCCAGTAATGAGCATCAAACATCTTGCTGACCGTTTTAGTGAGCTCTTCGTAAAGGCGCGATGAAACCTCCTTGTCTTCTACAATCCGGCAGATACTATAGAGATCAGAAATACCTCGCACCAACTCAGCATTCCCGACCCGCCCAAAAAAGCTTTGACTTGCAGGTTTCTGGCTGGCGAACTCATCACTGACATAGGGTGTTTCCCAGATTTGCATGGGGTGAACCCGGGTTGGTTCTGTTTCAGCGGAGAAAATGACGATTGTGCCGTCTTCCGACAACGCATAACCATGCCCGTAAATCGGATTCTGCAACTGCCGCTGAATCAGGTTATAGGCAAAAAGCCCGAAAATACCTTCCACTGGCTCATAGAATATATACAGAACATCTTCACCATTGGGGGATCGAATCATTCGCTTAAACTGCAAACCTTCAACTTCGCCATCAAAGGTCTTATATTCCCCGGTTTGCAGATAATACCCTCCCGGAAAAATCACCCCGTGATCTTCCGGCAGCTGCACACAGGATGCTCCGATCGCATCCATTCGTAAGACTTCCTGAGTTAACGTATTAAAGACAAGGTAACGCCAGTTTTCTTCTCGATAAGGCCTGACTTTCAACAATATAAGACTGCCAACAGCAGCATATAAATAGTCAGCATCATCCAGTGATTGGGTTTTGTCTTCTACCGACTCACGATAGATTCCTTTCCCATCTTCAGTGTTATCTTCGACTTTAACCGTCAGATCACCGCCAATTGTCTCAATAAACACTTTATCGAGAATATTGACGTGGGGATGACGACCCTGAACAAAATCCTCTCTACTGGTTTCAACCCATTCGAAATCAAATCGTGGCGGTAGTTGAATATCCCGTTCCCCTCGATTATCGATATAGCTAACGGTATTCCCATCGGCTGAAACCGACCAGCGAAAGACCCGTATATCCTCCAACCGCTCCCCTATCTGAAAACCTGCCAGCAATCTCCCACCTTTCACCGACAGTTGAACTAAACGAGTGTGCTTGTAATAGCGATACAACTCATCAAAATCATTAACAAAACGACTATCAGATAAAAAACTGCCTTCCAGCCCAACGGCCTCCATACTGTAGTCAGATCCATCCTGATTAAGCTGGAACAGTGAAAAGACATCTTCCCTTTTGGTCTCCTTTTTAAGACCAATGAACACGTTGTATCCAAAAATCAACAGATTGCCCACCTGGACAATATCCCGTGCAATACAATTGTTCTCCGTACGCACACGCACACGAGCCAGAACGCTCATGCTAGAACTGCCAAATTCCGCCAACCTTGATTCGTTCAGCTGCCTCGTTTTTTCATCCAGTTGGCGCCCCTGATCAACCAGGCGCTTTCGAATGACCTCATAGGCACCGCCTTCAGCTACAGCACTTGCCACCTGATCAGCCACTTCGGTAACCGGATCTATGTCAGAATGTTCCTGTTGCGCCATCGTTCCATCCTTTTAGCTACATGCTCTAAACGACTTATATGAAAAAGCGCCCGGCTTATTGAATCCATTGAAGAGGAATGTCGATTTGCCAGCTTCCAGGAAATAAGCCGATACCTGGCTTATCTCAGGCTGGCAAACTCTTACCTCATTAAGAACGGGCCAGGCATTGCTGATTTCAAGAATCGCCGTCACTGGATTCTGATTTCGCCTCTTTCCTAACCACAGGCTCCGCAGACTTTTCCTTAGGCTCCACCACTTTGGCCTTAGGCTCCATTACTTTGGAAAGCAATGCCGCAACGGTGTTACTCTTGGAAGCAAAACCATCCACAGCCTTGCCTAAAGACAGGGACTTGGCAAAAGTATCGAAGAAATGCTGCTCTCCTCCGACAATATCGATTCTAGCTTTCTGAAGCGCTGCCGAGAGTACATCAGCATTCTCTCTCGCGATCTCCTTACCTGCTTCAATGGACGCCATGGCTTCTTTAAAGGCTGTTTCCAGGCTCATCCGGAATTCTTCGTGCTCTCTTGCCTGATCAGTCATTGAGCCCATGGCTTCAAACTTATCGACTAAACCATCAGCCTCTGCCTTGAACTGCTCTCGGGTAACTTCGGCTCCGGCCATACCCACCTGTTTCTTAGCCTGGGCTTCAGATTGTCCTTTAGCAGCGATAACATTAGCTTCTGCCAAACCTTCTTTTTCGAGTGCATCCGCTTTAGCTTCCTGAACCTTCGCTTCTGCAAGCCCTGATGCCGCTTCTTCAGCCTGGATACCCTCAGCCAGTTTTTTCTTGGCGTCAGCTTCTTTCGCTGTCGCTTCAAGTTCAGCCTGGGCAATCAGGGTGATTTCCACCGCCTTATGTTTAGCGGAAAGCTCTTCAGCCTCTGCAGCCTTCACCTGCTTGACTTTATCTTCTTCAGCCGCCGCTTCAGCAGCCAAGACCTGGACCTGCTTGGCTCGGTCCGCCTCAGACACTTCTCGAACTTCATTGATTCGTTCTTCTTCGATAGCCACTGTTTTATCAACCGCCACCCGTTCACGGATAACGTTGGCTATTTCTTTCTTCTCGATTTCCAAGGCTTTTTCCGCCTCGATCCGCTGCAGCTCAACCTCTCGCTCACGTGAAACAATTTCCAGATCACGAGCCCGAATGACCTTTTCCTCTTCGATGGCAACGGCTCTCTGGCGGTTCTGTTCGGCCACCTCCACTTCCCGCTTCTGGTTTTCGGATTGAACCGCCAGATCCTGTTCAACCTGAATACGGGTCTGTTCGGCTTTTCGACGCTCTTCTTCCTGAATTTTCTTGGTTTCAGCCTCTTCGCGAGCTTGAATACTCAGTACTTCACGCTCTTGCCTAGCTTCCGCATCAGCCTGCTGGCGCTCCAAAGCCAGCATCGCCTCCTTGGTTTCAACATTTTTTTTCTTAATCGCTAGCTCTTCATCCCGTTCCAGAACATTGGTACGGATATTTTGTTGCGCAGTCAGTTCAGTGATTTTTTTGATGCCTTCAGCGTCCAGAATATTGCTGGGATCCAGTGCTGATTTTGGTGTTTGCTCCAGATAATCAATAGCAACGTCCTCAAGGACATAACCGTTAAGGTCATCACCGATAACTTCGATAATCTTCTCGCGAAATTCCAGACGATTCTCAAACAGCTGGACGAACTCCACCTGCTTACCCACCGTCTTTAATGCTTCAGAAAATTTTGCCGCAAACAGATCATAAACAGCCGCTCTATCAGACGCTCGGTCAGCACCTATAGATTTCGCCACTCTCAATACATCTTCGGCAGTTTCATTAACCCGCAAATAAAACGCTACTGTGATATCTGCCCGCATATTATCCAAACAGATCAACCCATCCTGCCCTCTTCGATCAACCTCCAGGGTTATGAGAGATATTTTCATCATCTCTTTTTTGTAGATAATCGGATAAACAAGAGCACCAGTGAAATGTACCTTAGGACGCGAGCTCATATCGTTGACAATCAAAGCGGTACCCTGAGCTACTTTGATGTAAAAGGCTTTAAACAGGGCAGCCAAACCCAGCAAAATAAGAAAGAAAATACCAATGCCGATTACTACCGGCATAAGCACAGACAAGTCAGCCATAACAATTACTCCATTTGTTTAACAGTTATAATTTTTCTAAAACTTTAACCGTGGGAAAATTCCGCTTCAGAAATCACACGATAGACATATTCTTCTTTGACGTACTCTAACAGCACCACCCGATCTCCTTTTTTAAAAACAGTATCTCCAAATGAGCGGACTTTGAGGATCAAACCAGCCCCCCCGTCGTCTAATGTTGCCTCACCAAAAGAGTTATCCACGCGAGAAGTTCGAACGATGGCCACCTGGCCCAACACATACTTGTGGGTTTCCTGCTGTGCCTGTTTGAATAAAGGACGTAAAGGTCGAATAATTACAGAAGTTATCATGGCTGCGGCGTAGAGGACTCCACCCACAACCAAAAGACCAAACAGATACCGTAGAATTCCGTCAGGAACTATCCCAAACAGAAAATGGACCGTGAAATAACTCAGTAACCAGCCGATTAAAGCAATAAAAGATACGATTATGGTGACAGGGACACCGTTCAGTCCAAGCTTTAGCATTAAGCCGGCAAGAGTATCCGCGGCAGAAAATCCGCTCCCCTGACTTCCAGGCAGACCTCCCTCCACGTCAGGAAGGTCAAAATCAAGGATATCTATATCGGCAAACCCTAAAACAGCAACTAACCAGTACAGCAGGCAAACAGACAGGATAAAAGTAAAAAAAACCGTAGGGAAAGATGAGATGTTTTGATAGAACGGATCCATCCCCTCGTGCAGTAGAATCGCAAACATACCCCAGTTTCCTTTTGATGGTAATTAGATAAGTGCAGTGCAATTGGAGCAATGCTATCCAGGGCTAAAACAAGCCCTACGAATGAGCACTAACTTATTAATAATGTGATGATTTTTCAGGCTGCTCTAGTAAATCAAAAAACATCAGGAACTTGAAGTATTTTCTGCAAACTGCACGAGTTCCTCAGCAATACGTCGACGCAGCTCAGTACGCTTGTTACTGTCAATTCCGTAATGTTCAGCCAATATGGCCAACTCCTCGTCCGTAATGCTAAAGGTAATCCTCTCTCGAACCTTCTTTGATACGGCGTCAAGCTCCAGAATCTCACGAACTTTATCCGTTCCAAAGATTCATATCCATTACGATGTTCTGTGCTGCTCTCGACCTCTCTAAACAGGCGAAAGACAGGTAGCCAAATAACGGGACTTTATGAGCAAAGATAATTTGATAATTACAATGTTATTTTTTGCATGCTATTTTTAATGGGGATCGGCTTTGTTCAGTATGTTAGGAGAATGGATGTGAAAAAACGTAACCTGTTTCTGCCAGTTATGATTGCCACTATGGCTTTTGGTAGCAGTTTATCTAGTGCCGCAGATATTGAAAAAACGATTGAGGCCCGACAGTCTTTTATGCGCGTCTACTCGTTTAATCTTGGTCTGGTAGGAGATATGGCCAAAGGGAAAAGTCAGTACGATGCGGAAATTGCGGCAAATGCTGCCAAAAACCTGTTGGCTTTAGCAAAAATGGACAATGGCCCAATGTGGCCCCAAGGCACCAGTAAAGAGGATCCGGGGCTTTCAGAAAAAACCCGGGCATTACCTGAAACCTGGACCACCTATCCGAAAGTTTCTGAGCGCCACAAAGAACTGACAGAGGCGCTTGAAAAATTTGTCAATGTTGCTGGCAAAGATCTCGCTAGCTTAAGAATGGGTATCAAGGATGTTGGCAAAGGTTGTAAAGGCTGCCATGAAAGCTTTCGAGCAGAAGAGGAAGAGTAATTTCGTTGGATGAAAGGCTTTCGGTAATCATTGATAGCTTTTGCTGGCAGAGAACCTGATTTGTATGAGGTGAGAACAATGAAGTTATGGATGACAACCGGTGGTTCAGCAGTTGCAGTTATAGTAACCGCCGGACTGTGGTTTCTTAGCGGACCAGGATCTGCTGTCTCACCGACGGTCCTATCATCACTTCCGGCAGATGCAAAGCGAGGCGAGTTAGTCTTCCATGTCAGTGGTTGCGCCTCTTGTCATAAGCCTGAAGATTTCGATAAGAACAATGCAGACGAGAATACAGTTCCTCCGCTCAGCGGCGGGCAACGCTTTGAAACTCAATTTGGTACCTTTATCGCACCTAATATTACCCCCGATAAAGAAACTGGCATCGGCAACTGGTCAGTCTCTGATTTCGCCACTGCAATGCTAAAAGGCGTAAGGCCTGACGGCCAGCACCTCTATCCCGCTTTCCCTTATACCTCTTACGCTCGCATGAAGCTTCAGGATATCGTCGATCTGAAAGCCTATATGGATACGCTGCCAGCTATTTCCCGCACCAACGAAAACCATGAACTCGGTTTCCCATTTTCTATCCGACGAGGTCTGGGTTTATGGAAACAGCTTTATTTAAGTAACCAACCTGTCATCAACCTGGTTGATCCGACGCCAGAGCAGCAGCGCGGCCAGTACCTTGTGGAGGGTCCCGGCCATTGTGGTGAATGTCATACTCCAAGAAACCTGGCTGGCGCAGCGAATCCTTCAAGGTGGCTCGCTGGTGCAGCCAATCCGGATGGGGATGGGACTATTCCGAATATAACACCCCATAAGTCAGGCATCGCCAAATGGGAAACGGTAGATATTACTGAGTATCTCTCGTCTGGCTTTACCCCTGACTATGATGTAGTCGGAGGTTCTATGGCAGAAGTCGTGGAAAATACGGCCAGGCTTCCGGACAGGGATCGCAAGGCTATTGCAGCCTACCTCATGGCTATTCCTCCCGTCGCAGATAAAAAAAGCGATAAAAAATAACTTGATCTAATCTCTTGCCAGTATATTACGGGCAAAAAAATGCCCCTTCATAAGAAGGGGCAAAGAACGGCAGATAATAATTACTGACTGTTATAAAAACAGTTAAACAGAACTCAACAAAGACTCAGACCTTACTTCCTGATGTCAGATAACACCACGACGCTCCTGATCACGCTCAATAGAGTCAAATAGCGCTTGGAAGTTTCCTTCTCCAAAACCATTGTGCTGCTTTCGCTGAATCAATTCGATAAAAATAGGACCAAACAGGTTTTTGGTAAAGATTTGCAGCAAATACCCCTCGTCATCACCATCGACTAAAACCTGATGCTTCTTAATACGAGCAGGATCCTCCTGGACACCTTTCACGCGCTTGAACACGTTATCGTAATAATCATCGCTGATGTCTAAAGTGGCGATTTTGCTACCTTCCATCGCATCCAGAGAACTCAGCAGATCTTCTGACAAGAATGCCAGGTGCTGTACCCCAGGGCCGTTATACTCTTCCAGATATTCATCAATCTGATTGTTTTTGTCGTCTTTACCTTCATTAATAGGAATACAGAAACTCCCATCTGGAGACTTCAATGCGTACGATAGCAAAGCCGTTTTTTCACCTTTGATATCAAAATAGCGAACCTCAGTAAAACCAAACACATTCTTATAAAAATCAGCCCAGGTATGCATCGTTCCTTTATGAACGTTGTTAGTCAGATGATCTACTGCCAGAAACCCCTTGCCAGGCACAATGACGGGATCATCGACTGAAATAAAATCTTCCTCATAGATTGAGCCATTAGCCCCAAAACGATCAACAAAGTAGATCAGACTGTCGCCAATGCCGTAGATAGCCGGATAAGGGAGATCTTTACGCTCTGAATCTGCTGGCTTCGCGCCCCGGCGTACTGCTTCCTTAAAAGCATAGTCCGCATCATCTACACGCCATCCCATTGAGCAGATGGCCGGACCATGGCGCTTGGCAAACGCTTGAGAGAACCCCTGACGCTCACGGTTTAACAGAAAATGAATGTCATTCTGGTTGTAATACAGAATGTCTTTGCCTTTTAGACGCTTAAGCTTGGAAAGACCAAAATCAATAAAAATTTCATGCATGTAATCACTGTTGGGCGAAGCGAACTCTGTAAACTCAATGCCTCTTAGCCCCAGTGGATTAGTTTGCTCGGCCATAGTCTTCTCCAGTAATCTTGCTTTATCGTTATATTTTGTATGTTGTCGACTGTTAATTCTTATCACCGGCTGTCTTTGAGGGCCGGCTTCTCTTGCAATGTGATATATCTCATTTTGCCGAAATAACCAGCAAAAAAAAGAATAAACTTTTTATCATCTCCATCTATAAATTAGATTATTATTAATCAGCCCTGGAAATATCAGGCACCCTTGACCGTTGGCCAATATATTCAATGGCCATCTTGTTATAGATAAATTGATCAGGAGTGAAACAGGTGCGTCTGGATATAGAAGCGCTGCGGGTACTGGATATCATCATCCAACAAGGAAGCTTTGCAAAAGCTGCAGAAAAACTCTGTAAGGCCCAGTCGGCAGTCAGTTATCAAATAAAGAAACTGGAACAACAACTGGGGTTTGATATCTTCGACCGTAGCCATTACCGAGCAGAACTTACCCCTAAAGGCCAGGTACTCTGGAGCGAAGGTCGTCGAATGCTTGAATTGGCGAGTCGTATAGAAACCCTGGCTGAACGCTATTCAGAGGGCTGGGAACCCTCTTTCGAACTTGTTATTGACGGTTCCCTACCGATGGAACCGGTTATGCGGGCATTAAAAACACTGGTAGATAAAGACATCCCTACCAAAACCCAGGTAAAAGTTGAAGCTCTGGGAGGCGTACAAATGCGCTTTGAGCACGACCACTCTGATCTAATGTTAGTTAAGGACTATCACCCTGCTCCCAATCTCAAAGCCATTCCTCTTCCCCCGATTACATTCATTCTTGTAGCCTCTCCCGAACACCCTCTGGCGACGCAGCAGCAGATTAGTCTTGACCAATTGTATGATCACGTCGAACTGACCATTCAGGACACCAGCGAAAACAAAAATCAAAAACTCGACGCTCTTCAATTTGGTGGAGATCGAGTTTTTTACATGCACGGTTTTACTGGTAAAAAGACAGCCCTGTTAATGGGATTAGGCTTTGGTTGGATGCCAACCTTCATGATCGACGACGAACTAACAAATAAAACCCTTATCGAACTGAATTATGTGGGCGGTTCGCAAGCAACCTTCACTCCCCAATTAGTGTTCGATACCGGCCGACCACTAGGTAAAGCCGGCCAGATGGTTACCGACCTGATTCTGGATGAATTTCAGACATTTGATCTCGCCTCCAGCAACAAGCGGCAATAGGAAAATTACCGTTGTGTAACAAAATCTGCCTGAGGGGGTCCTGTATACCACCACCTGAAAATAACAACGGCAGATTAACCTGCCAGTAGCAACCATAGATTAACAAGATAGCAGGAGAGCTTTTAATGAGCGCAACATCAGGATTCAATGGGATAAATATTACAACCTGCGCCGTCAATCAGAGTCAAATCACCCGCCGGGTAGCAGTGAGCTTGCTTGTTAGCCTATTGCTTATGATGGTCATTTACAGCAGTCAGGCACTCTCGCAAGGGTTTACAGGACATTCACAACCGTTCGTTTACACCGACAATAAATCCATCACTCCAGATACTGCTTTTATGGATAAAGACGGGAATGTGCAGCGCTTATCTGATTATCGGGGCAAAGTAGTATTAGTTAATCTATGGGCAACCTGGTGTTCAGCCTGCCTGTACGAAATGCCAGAACTGAATGCCCTGCAGCAGGAATGGGGAAGTAAAGGCCTGAAAGTACTCACGCTGAACCAGGATTTAAATGATGGTAAAGCAGCTCTTCAGTTTCTCCACTCCAGAGGTTACAGCCAGCTGACGGGGCACCTCGACCCAAACTACCTGTTTGGCCAGGCATTTGGTCAAAAACTGCTACCAATGACCTTGCTGTTTGATACCACTGGACGCCAGATTGGTCACTTGGTTGGCGTAGCCGAATGGAACTCGACCAAAGCTAAGCATTTAATAGGGAAATACCTTCCAACAGATCTGCAATCTCAGAAGTAACGACTAAAACGAAAAAAAATTCCGCTAACTGTAACATTTCCATCACTGTCATCTCTCTTTAGATACCTGAGCAGCAGAAACATGCTGACAGGTATTCAATTTTGACGGTAGGCCACTGATGGGCAATTAGATAGAAACCCAAACAACCAGTCTCCACATAAGGGTGAAAAAGGGATTGGACGATAAATGACTCTTCTATGCGCACTTTAAGTCGACAGGGCCAGACAAACACAATAATCAAGAAAGAAGGAAATCTTACATGTACCGTTCACTCAAACAAGTTGCTGCTGTTTTTTGCACTCTAGCCGCGCTTTTAATGTTCAGCAATCTGTCCTACGCAAGCTCCCATACAGATCCAAATTATACGGGCATGACACTGGCCGCTGCCAATCCCTGTGCAGCGAATCCTTGTGCGACAAAAAACCCCTGTGCCGCCAATCCCTGCGCTGCAAAAAACCCTTGCGCAGCTAATCCTTGTGCAGCCAAAAACCCCTGTGCAATCAAGAAGAAAAAAATGAATAACCCCTGTGCCGCTAACCCCTGTGCAGCAAAAAACCCCTGTGCAGTCAAAAATCCTTGCGCGTCATAATAAATTAGCGACTACGCTAGTGATTAAACATACTACGTATAACCCTATGCCGAGTAAGAGGAAATAACAATGACCCAGAGTATACAGCGCTTAAGCGCTATTCTACTGACCCTTTCTGCATTACTGTTTTTTTCACCATTCTCCATGGCTGGCTCGGAGACAGATCCTAATTGGAATGGAATAACAATTGCCGCAGCGAATCCCTGCGCAGCTAAAAACCCCTGCGCAAAAAAATGGACAAACCCCTGTGCCGCTAAAAACCCCTGTGCTGCAAATCCCTGTGCAGCCAAAAACCCTTGTGCAGCTAATCCCTGTGCAGCCAAGAACCCTTGCGCTGCCAACCCCTGTGCAGCCAAGAACCCTTGCGCTGCCAACCCCTGTGCAGCCAAGAACCCTTGCGCTGCCAACCCCTGTGCAGCCAAAAATCCTTGCGCGGCCAACCCCTGTGCGGCCAAAAATCCTTGTGCAGCCAATCCTTGTGCCGCTAAAAACCCTTGCGCTGCGGGCAATAAAATTGATCCCAAGTTAGTAACACACCCAACAGGATCAAGAGAATGGTGGGGGGATAACAGTGAATTGGTTCGTTATGGCAAACAGTTGTGGAATGATAAGAAACTAAGCAGTAACGGCTTATCCTGTGCAACATGCCATAATGGCAATCGAGCCTTCCAGAACACCTTCGCACAGCCCTACCCTCATAAAGTGCAGATGGCTAAAGACCGAGTCGGTATGAAGACCATCAGCGCCGATGAGATGGTACAGCTTTGTATGGTTGTACCCATGGCTAGTAAACCACTGGACTGGAAATCAAAAGAACTAGCCGCACTGACGGCCTATACCGAAGAAGTTCAAAAAACATTCCGAGTTGCAGCGATGAACCCCTGTGCGGCAAAAAATCCCTGTGCAACCAATCCCTGTGCGGCGAAAAACCCCTGTGCAGCTAATCCCTGTGCAGTAAAAAACCCCTGTGCAGCTAATCCCTGTGCGGTGAAAAACCCCTGTGCAGCTAATCCTTGTGCTGCGAAAACCATGTAAGACCCCGGAGGCAAACCAGGACCAATGAGATCATTACAGCAATGTGGAGGCCGTTTTAAACGATGGCTAATAGTATTGGTCCTGGCGCCAGTCATACTGGTGGTAGAGGCAAGCGGTTTCATCACTGGTTTCGCTGCAGCTGCTTCGCCTTCTTCAACATTAAACACTAAAGCCTTTCTTGAACAGCACTGGCAGCGTCCCATTCCAGCTCAAGGAAACGCGCCAGAACACTACAGCGATCTGGAAAGCTCTTTATCACCACAAGCCTGTGGTACTTGTCATGCAGAACAACTGGCAGATTGGAAAACCAGCCTCCATAGCCGTGCTATGGGGCCAGGCCTGATGGGACAGTTAGTGGAGATGTCACCCCACGCCCGTGGCGAACATCAATCTTGCATACGCTGCCACGCCCCCTTAGCGGAACAGGCAGATCTGTTAGTCGACGAGATAGCAAACGGTTATTCCCCCTTATCCGAGCAGTTGGCAAAAGATCCAACTCAAACCAAGGACCTTCATCGTCAGGGCTTGGTCTGTGCTGCCTGTCATGTACGCGGTAATCAACGGTTTGGCCCCAAACGCAAGGACGGCACTATACCTTCAGCAGAGCAGACTCTTCCACACAACGGCTGGACCGCCAGCGATGCCTTTGAAGACAGTCAGTTTTGTGCAGCTTGCCATCAATTTGAACCCAATGAATTCTCCCTAAACGGAAAGCTATTGGAAAACACCTATAACGAATGGAAACAAAGTCAGTATGCCGAAGAAGGTATTCATTGCCAAAATTGTCACATGCCAGATCGAAAGCATCAGTGGAAGGGAATTCATGACCCGGAAATGGTACGACAAGGAGTCACCATCGATACAACAGCCGGAAACCTGGATGACAACCTGCTTCAAGCTCAAATGGTAATGACCAACACCGGCACAGGACACCGTTTTCCTACCTATGTCACTCCCCAGGTCGTCATGATGGGCTACCAGGAAAATGCCCGAGGTGAACAAATTACAGGAACCGAAAGTTACTTTGTTGTGGCTCGCAGAGTTCCCCTGAATCTCAGCCATGAGGTATTTGATACCCGCTTGGCGCCAGGTGAATCAGCGCAGTTAGACTATCAAATGACTCGCCATCCTCAAGCCAGCAATATTGTTATGAAGATCTACGTGGAGCCCGATAAATTCTATGAAGGTTTTTACCTGAGTATGCTGCAATCAGGACAAACAGGCCGTGGCGCTCAGATGTTACAGGAAGCATTGACCCAGGCTCAACAATCGGTATTCACACTGTATGAAAAACGTCTTGCATTACCTTAGGGCAAAGAACCTAACAGCGGGATCTCAAGGCGACAGTTTTAGCATAATCCTTAAAACATCAGCCTTAAAAGACGCATAGCGAATGTAACAATCGCTGATATAAATGATCCAAGTGATAAGTTTATAGAAAAGCTGCTGACAGCACTTCAGCCCGATAATAAATCAATGCTGATTAAGTCGTACAAACGGAGGATAACCCAGTGAATAATTCGCCCTTCAAAACAATAACCACACTGCTGCTTTCGGTTTCAGTGAGTGCGGGTTTAAGTTTTTCCGCTGTATCTGCTGAGCAACCCCAGATTATCGAGTTAACACAGGTTTCTTGCCAGTTTCTGGAAAGTGAAAACGGAACCGATCACGGGTTTATCTCCACCAGTGCAGAAGATTGCAAAACACAGAATGAGCAAACTGGAGAGCAACGCCTGGAGAACGCCAAAACAATAACATTAGCACCGGGAAAGTACATATTTCGGGTCACCAACAAGAACGTTCCCTATGACCTGGGTTTTTGGCTCCGGGGAAAAGGGATTATAGGCTACGCCTCCCTGCCCAGTGTTTCCGGTGGGGGTCTGTCCACAGGAAAAACTCTCGACTATGAAGTGGAACTCAAGAAAGGAGAATACGTTTATTCTTGTCCGCTGAACCCGACACCCGATTATAACTTAGTTGTTAACTAAAAGGCGCGGTAGTGACCACTACCGGAAGTAAAGCAAATCATATGCTGCTAGCTAGCGGGCTGGCAGCAACTCTCACTCTGTCGATCACATTATACCAACCCGAGCGCCCACTCTCAGTGCTGTTAATAATCGGCGTTCTTTTGGGTATTACTCTTTACCAGGGGCGCTTTGGCTTCGCCTCAGCCTATCGCAATCTGTTTCTTTACCGTGATACACGAGGAGTCCGCGCTCATCTTTGGATGATAGCCCTGACTACCCTGCTATTCGCCCCCGTACTCGCACAAGGAGAGTTTTTCGGACGCCAGGTCCATGGAGCTTTAGCCCCTGTCGGCTGGCAAGTGGCCTGTGGTGCATTCTTCTTTGGCATAGGAATGCAACTGGCCGGGGGCTGCGGCTCAGGCACTCTGTACACAACAGGCTCAGGTAATCCGAAGATGCTGCTGGTGCTGACCGCTTTTTGCGGCGGGTCATTTTGGGCCAGCCTTGATATGAACTGGTGGCAACAACTACCAGCACTACCGCCGATAGCAATGGGTGTGCACATCAGCTGGCCCGGCGCGGTAATATTCCAAATCGGTGTGTTCAGCCTCTTGGCGCTCGCTCTGAAAAAGTATGGAATCAATACTTTCGCAGGCTCCTCTGTATCGCCCCCGTTTCAGAAGCCCTGGCATCAGCGGCTCATAGAGCCATGGCCAGTATTCGTTGCGGCGTCGCTACTCGCCTTACTGAATTTTGCCACCCTTGCCACAGCCGGACATCCATGGACTATCACCTGGGCATTCAGTTTATGGGGTGCAAAAGCAGCTACATTACTGGGCTGGATTCCAGCAGAGAATTCTTTCTGGACGGCTCCATTTCAAAGCTCTGCTTTGTTAAACAGTATATTTAACGACACCACCTCAGTTATGAATATCGGTATATTATTGGGAGCTTTCTGTGCTGCCCAATTGGCCAAAACCTTTGGTTCAGCTTTATCCTTATCCTGGAAAAACTATGTGGCCGCTTTGATAGGTGGGCTGTTGCTTGGCTACGGTGCTCGTATTGCTTTTGGCTGCAATATCGGTGCATTGTTTTCAGGTATCGCATCGACCAGCCTGCATGGATGGTTATGGATGGCAGCAGCGTTGCCGGGAAACTGGCTTGGCATCAAACTACGCCCGTATTTTGATCTTTCCAATTAGGGGAAACAGCCGATCTAAAGCCCGCCTCGGGCCTAAAATTACTTAATTGCAGGTTCTTTAGGCTGTGTTATGCTCACGCACCCAAAATTATTTGTAACAAGAGATCTGCAGAAAATGGCCATTGAGGTCCCACAGGTAGAGCACCTGAACCGAATCCTACCAGAAGAACCGCTATTAATGATGGGAGCAGGCCCTGTACCAATTCCCGCCCCTGTGGCAGCCGCAAACGGAATCGTCATCAATCATCTGGGCGAAACGATGGCCCGTGTCACAGATCAGGTTAAACGGATGGGGCGTTATATTTTTCAGACAGAGTCCGAATGGTTGATGGGAGTTGCGGGTCCTGGTTCTGCAGCCATGGAAATGGCAGTAGCTAACCTGGTATGGCCAGGAACTCGGGTATTAAGCGTCTGTAACGGTTTTTTTTCCAGTCGTTTGGCTGAAATGGCCAGCCGCGCAGGTGCTGAGGTTGAAAAGCTGCAAGTCGCTGAAGGCCAGGGGGCAACACCGGATTCAGTAGAGGCCCTACTAAAACGCTACAGACCCCAGGTATTAACGATTGTCCAGGGAGAAACTTCCAACACAACTCACAATCACGCATTACCTGAGATTGCAGCCCTTGCTCGTCAATACGATTGTCAGGTTATTGTTGACGCAGTCTGCACACTCAGCACCATGCCTTTGGAAATGGATAAATGGGGTATCGATGCGGTAATCACCGGAGGTCAAAAAGGATTGAGCTCTATTCCCGGAGTATCCTTAGTCGCATTTTCCAACAACGCCTGGCAACGGATATTAAGCCGCCCGGAACCCATGCGGCATTGGACTCTGGATGCCACTCTGGCAACGAATTTCTGGCACCGGGCATCCTACCATTACACTGCTCCGGTATCGGGGTTACTCGCACTGCATGAGGCCATGCGCCTGGTTTGCGAAGAAACCCTGGAAAAGCGCTTTAATCGACACATGTTATGCTCCCGCGCCCTGCAAGCGGCTATTGCAACGCTGGGGCTGGAGCTTTATGTCTCGACAGAAGCAAGATTAAATTCAGTTGTTGGCATCAAGCTGCCCAATGGTTTGGAAGCTAAAGATGTCTGCGCGCATATTTCCAAATACTACCGAGTGGAAATTGCCGGGTCATTCGGCCCTCCGATTGTTCGTATAGGACAAATGGGTGAACAGTGCAGAGTACATAACCTGTTTAGAACCCTGCACGCCTTTGGCTCGACGTTTAAAGAGCTTGGTATCGAAGTTGACGTTCCAGCAGGTATGGCCGAGCTGGAAAATCAATTGCAGAAAACCAGCAACGAAAGAACCTGAGAAACCGAAATATTCAGCAGCTTTGCTAAGCTTCTCCAAAGAAAAAAGGAGGGGAATCCCCTCCTTACAAATGACCTTGATAGGACAAATAGGCGTAACCTTGCTCGGATGAACTTCTGTCCATAGCAAAGACTTGCACCGGCAAACCTCCCGCTCTTCACGGCTTACAAACCAAATAAACGCCCTAAATTATAGCCGTTTAAACGCACCAATATGCACCAAGGCCGTACAACCACCAACCAGAAAGCACCATAAGGGTGCGCTTGTTGCTCCCAGATATTGCACTATTGTCATATCTTATTGATATTAAACAATATTTTTAATGGCACTAAATGTGCATAAAAAGAGCATTGGTTTTCTTTCGTAAAAGAATACAAATTTTGTGCACCATTAGGAGTAATGCGAGTGAAACTTGTTAGTGCAGTAATAAAACCTTTCAAACTTGACGATGTGCGAGAAGCCCTTGCCGAAGTTGGCGTTAATGGTATTACCGTTACAGAGGTCAAGGGGTTTGGACGCCAAAAAGGCCACACCGAACTATACCGGGGTGCCGAATATGTCGTGGACTTTCTACCCAAAGTAAAACTGGAAATTGCCGTTTCTTCGGAACAGGTAGAGAACATTATCGATGTTATTACCCAGAGCACACGGACTGGAAAAATTGGCGATGGAAAGATCTTTGTTACCCATTTGGAAACGGCTGTTCGTATTCGCACTGGAGAATCGGGCAAAAGCGCACTCTAGTGACTGACTGCAATTAGAGATTGCAACCTTAGCAACCAGAAAACACTCATCTTAGTAACCTCAGTAGGAAGCCTATAATGCTGAAGACAACCGCATTCATTGCCCTGACACTGATACCAGGGATCGCCTCGGCCGACCAGCTCAACGGTGCCAATACTGCCTGGATTCTTGCATCCACTGCGCTGGTTTTATTTATGACACTACCAGGCCTGGCCCTGTTCTACGGCGGCCTGGTTCGTTCAAAAAACGTGCTTTCAATCATGATGCAATGTTTTGCCATAGCCGGAGCCGCATCAATTATCTGGCTGATATTCGGGTATAGCTTAGCCTTTGGTGAGGGTAATGCCTGGATCGGAGATTTCAGTCGAGTCATGATGGCCGGAGTCGGACGAGACACTCTGGCGGGGGACATCCCGGAATCTCTATTTATGATGTTCCAGATGACCTTTGCCATTATCACCCCCGCGCTGGTTATCGGTGGCTTTGCTGAGCGCATGAAGTTCAGTGCGATGCTTATCTTCAGCTGTATTTGGCTGGTTCTTGTATACGCTCCCGTAACTCACTGGGTCTGGGGAGGTGGTTGGTTGGCCGAAATGGGGCTTTACGATTTCGCTGGCGGCACAGTTGTACACATTACTGCCGGGGTAGCTGCGATAACCACTGCAATGGTTATTGGACCGCGCAAAGGTTTTCCGACCACAGCAATGCCCCCTCACAACCTGACAATGACCGTCACCGGAGCCGGAATGCTTTGGGTTGGCTGGTTTGGCTTTAACGGCGGATCAGCGCTGGCAGCCAATGGCGATGCGGCGATGGCAATGCTAGTGACACATATCTCTGCCGCCGCTGGTGTATTAACCTGGTCGTTTATTGAATGGGTTCGGTTTGGTAAACCCAGTGTTCTGGGCGCGGTCACAGGTATGGTTGCAGGACTTGGTACGATAACACCTGCATCCGGCTTTGTCGGACCGGGTGGTGCCCTGATTATCGGCGTACTGGCTGGTGCCATCTGCTTTACTGCCACTCAATATATCAAGCGTGTCCTTAAAATTGATGATTCTCTCGATGTAATGCCTACTCACGGTGTCGGCGGCATTATCGGGACACTTTTTGCCGGCATATTCTCAGGAACATCCCTGGGTGTATTTAGTGGTTTTGGGTACGCTGACGGAATCGAAACGATGGGCGGACAGTTCAGCGTACAGCTGATAGGTGTACTATCGACCTTCGCTTACACAGCAGTAGTGACACTGATCATCTTAAAAGTCGTCGGTGCCATTGTTGGACTCCGAGTGGATGAGGAAACTGAAATTCAGGGACTTGATACTGCCGAGCATGAAGAGACGGCTTATAATCTATAAGCAAGCGCAGCTCCAGACAAACGAGAGCATACAGATAAGTGAATACAGCCACCGAGCCTAACAGCTGTATTCACTGCAAAAATAAAGGATTGTCACTTTAACGGTGCTTGGTAACTAAAAGGATTCGAAATAACTAGATAGCTCACACAAAAAAAGGACGCCCAGATCTCTGGTAGCGTCCTTTTTATTGCTCAGCATCCCCTTTATGGGATGTCAATCTACCCTTAAGTATCCTAATTTATCAGCCTCTGTTTGACAGTGCATGACGGGGATGAGTCTTAATAAATAGAGTCAGCACCCTCTTCAAATCCTGCTCTCGATGATGGTCACTTATCTTCTGCGCATGCCGGATATCTTCAATAATCATACGGCGGAGCTTTCTCTCGCCCCCTTCTGCCTTAACCAAATATTCAGCTGTGGCTATGGCCTGGATACGCTGCAAGTGCTCATGCTCAGCTACAGCATCAATTTCGTCGAGTGTAAGGTCACACATTTCCAAACAGTCTTCGTAAGTCAACATGACATTCCACTCCTTTTTTTGTCTTATATCACTTACGACTCAACAGCATCAAAAACGATTGAATATTAACTACCTACACGAAAATTTCGCCTTCAAAAATAAGTCGCAAGACTCTCTAAATCCATTTAAAGAATACGCCAGTTGGCGAATGATGGAATTGAAATATATGCAATGATTACGCTCAGAACTGTACTTGCGCACATACAGGCCTTTAACTGTCCCGCCAGTCATGAAAAGAGTATCAAGGCAGGGCTGAGCGCTGCCGTACTGCCTCAAACAGACATACTCCGGCGGCAACAGATACGTTGAGACTGCTGACTTCACCGGCCATGGGTATTTTCACCAGTTGATCACAACACTCTCGGGTCAAACGCCTCATACCAGTCCCTTCAGCTCCCATCACCAATGCCATTGGACCCGTCAGATTGGATTCAGCAAGCCATTGATCGGCTTCACCCGCTGTCCCGGTAATCCATATTCCGCAGGCCTGCAGGTGTTTCAACATACGCGACAGATTGGTTACTGTTATATATGGAACCGTTTCTGCTGCTCCACAAGCCACCTTGACCGCTGTCCCGTTAAGGGGGGCGGCCTTGTCTTTCGGTGCTATAACCGCATGTACACCCGCGGCATCTGCAGTCCGCAGACAGGCCCCCAGATTATGAGGATCAGTTACACCGTCTAATACCAGTAAAAATGCAGGCTCTTCAAGCTTTTCCAGAAGCTGTTCCAAATAGGCTTCATTCTGGGCCCTGTTCGGCTCTACATTAGCAACAATACCCTGATGCACTCCATCTGCTAGTCGATCAAGTTCACTGCGTTCCACAAACTTCCAGCTGATATGCCGCTGTTTGGCAATATCCAGAAGCCGTTGCATGCGTTGATCCTGCCGTCCTTTCTGGACCAACAGTCCGTGAACCCGCTTTGGGTGACGCTCCAGCAGAGTGGTAACCGCATGAAGACCATAACTGATATCTGGTTTAGCCATTATTGACGCTCTCGTTTACCGCTAACCATTGGCCTGCCTGTTCTTCTACTAAAGAAGCCAATAATTTGATATGTGAAGGGGTTGCGTTAAGAGCAGGGATATAACGATAGGATTCCCCACCGGACTGCAGAAACAATTCTTTATTCTGAATGGCAATTTCTTCCAAAGTCTCTAAACAGTCTGCTGAAAACGCCGGACTCAACACATCGATAGATTTAACTCCCTGAGATCCATACTGTTTCAGGGTTTCATCGGTATAGGGTTTCACCCACTCGGCAGGCCCAAAACGAGATTGAAAGCTGGCCTGGCATTCGACCTCTGACAATCCAAGTTTTGTCGCCAATAACTCTGCTGTTCGCAGACACTGTTGAGGATAGGGATCACCCTGATCAGCATAAGATTTTGGAATCCCATGAAAACTCAACAACAGCTTTTCGCTCTTCGGGTTCTGCTGCCAGAACTGCTCTACAGATTCCGCCAGAGCAGCAATATATAGCGGATGATCGAAATAGTCCCGGAGAATACGAATATCACAAATATCCCGACAGCTTTTTTGAAAATCAGCGACCTTATCGTATACGGGCCCGGTCGAAGTTGCCGAAAACTGGGGATATAGCGGCATTACCAAGATTCGCCGATAACCACTTTGATGCAAATCGCTAAGGCACTGATCCAATCCAGGAGATCCGTAGGTCATCGCTGCAAACACTTCCGGACTTCGTCCTGGATAACCCTGCTGCAACGCCAGTTGAAGTCCGGCCACCTGCCGGTTAAGTATCTTTCGCATAGGCGAATCCTGCTCCCAGATCGTCTGGTAGAGACGCGCCACTTTCCGGGGTCTAACGCGCAGGACAATGAAATTAAGCACCGCCCACCAGAGAATTCGCCTGAGGCGCCCCCCCTCAATAACCCGCTTGTCCCAAAGAAATTCTTTGAGATAGCGACGAACAGAAGCAGCGGTAGGCTTATCAGGGGTTCCCAGATTGACCAGGACAACAGCAGTTTTAGGATTCGCGTAGGACACCGGTTATCTCGTTGATGTTGATGAGAATATGCCGCTATTATTCATGACTCGACACCGAAATGACAGCCACCAGATCAATCGAGTATGAATAATTAATCTGGTGGAGGCTTTCAAAGGATGTACTGAGTACTCAATCCTACTCACGAAGGAGATGCAAACTAACAACTATCAGCGATTATGGGCAAAGCGTTCTTCAGCAATTTGATTGGCAATCACACTGGTCGATAGACCACCCCGATCAGCCCGAATAAAGATCTCGCTCAACGTATCTCCGATTTCTTCCAGTTGACGCTGGATATCAGCAGGCTTTGCACCATCACGCTCTAAGCCGATATCGATAATACCGCCAGCGTTAATCACAAAATCCGGCGCATAAAGCACGCCTTTTTGCTTTAGCAGCTCGCCATGGCGTTCCTCAGATAGCTGGTTGTTGGCAGCTCCGGCAACCACCTTCGCTTTCAACTGTCCGATGCTATTATCGTTAATGACAGCACCCAGAGCACAAGGAGCAAAGACATCGACATCCAGACCAACAATCTCTTTGGCACTTACGGCTGTCGCACCGAGCTCAGCAACAGCTCTGTCTACCTGAGCCTGATGAATATCATTGACATAAAGCTTAGCCCCCGATTGATGAAGATGTTCTGCCAACCGATAACCAACGTTCCCTACTCCCTGAACAGCTACCTTTAAGCCTTCCAGATCGGAACGTCCAAGTTGATGCTTGACTGCGGCACGAACCCCCATAAAGGTGCCATAGGCAGTAGAGGGTGACGGATCTCCATTTTTTACTAAGCCATCGACCCCGATACGGTCATTAACTCCCGCCACATAGTCTGTTTCCTGCCCCATCACCCGCAAGTCATCAACACCAGTGCCCGAATCTTCAGCAGCAATATAGGCACCTCCCAGCTGATTGAGAAACCGGCCCATGGCCCGCAATAGTTTCTCACTTTTATCCTTACGGGGATCACCAATAATAACTGATTTACCGCCCCCCAGATTGAGATTGGCCAGCGCTGATTTATAGGTCATTCCTTTTGACAATCTCAATACATCCCGTAGCGCCTCTTCATCACTCGCATAGGGCCACATGCGGCAGCCGCCGAGAGCTGGCCCACGGTTGGTGTTATGGATAGCAACAATAGCCTTCAGGCCACTTTCCCGGTCAGAGAAGAAAGAAACTTGCTGGTGTTCAGAAAATTCAGTATGGCTGAATACGGACATAATACCCCCTTAAAATTCGGTAACCAGTTAGATACGCCGCCGTTGACAGGTCGACTACTAACTACTTCAAACAATTACTGGCTTGATTAAACATCTGCCCTGAAAATCAAAGCGCCTGTCATCTAGCGGGAAATGCAAATATCAATTTGACCTGAAGTCAGTGCCTGAAAGGAGTTACACCGGGGTAACTGTGGATGTGAACAAAACTGGGGGGATGAACAACGTTGGCGGTATACAAAAAGCTGGGGACTCATCTATATCTCCTATCGCTGGATCACAGCAATATCGATTGTTATTTTTCCCGGTCCAACCGGGTAGCGAACAAAGGCCCTTATCAAGCTTAATGCGATTTCAAAGTGCCCATTTCTTTCTCCCTTGTGAGGAGTTCGAAGTTCATAAAAATATACACATTTTACGTAAACGTCAATTATATAAAACGCACAAACAATCTTGGCAGCATACGATTTTCAACCAGAAACTGAGTAAAAACACCGGCCAACAAACAATTGAGTCACGGATTACAGATATTACAAAGCAGGAAAAGCCGAAGGTCCCATAGCACTACGCAATTTCAATGCGAAAGTACACCCATGGTAAAGCTGAAAAGTTAGGTATTCCCGACGGCTTTTATAATTTCTACAACCGCATATTAAGGCTGCATATTGAGGTAAGCGCGCTGAACGTCTCTTAGATCCAGCTCCAGAATGGTGGCGTAGGTGTCATCTTGAATGGGAAAGGCTTTAACCACTCTTGCACCGCGAATAATCCCCCCCACTGCTGCATTAAACTGATCGTTTTTTACAACCATATCTTTCACTTGAGTCGTGCCAAACAGGTATTGCCCATGAACAATTGCCGCCAGCTCCTTATAGGCCTGCAACTTTGATACTCGCATGGCATTGAGGACTTTGTGTCCTCGACTCGCACCAGCTTGAATGCTGATCGGCGCATAACCGGTGGCAGTAACCGTGCGTGATTCAATTGCTATAGCATCTCCAGCTACCGGTGAATCAGGTCGCTGAAATTTTTGACGAACCTGCTGGTACTCATACTGAACGGTGTCACATCCAGCAAGCATCACAGCCAACAATAAAACTCCAACGCGTACCATCACACCCACACCTTCTAGTTAAGCTTTCCAAATAGTTTGTACTACAACCGGTTTATTTTACAGAGGTTATTATCCAAACGAATATGCTGTTGACGCTCTAAAAATTCCGATCCACTGAAAGAATATGGCCCAACACCTTATTAAATCCAGAGTTAAAAGAAATAATGACTACACCGCTTGTATTTAGTAAACGGGGACACCACCATTCTCAATGATCATACCGTCGCGACTGTCCAGCGGATTATAACCGGGCAGCCCCCCTTCCAGATCCCGGGAAGCCAGTTGTGACTGGCCGGTAGCCACAACCTGCCTGGTAATAACATCTAATACTCGAGCATTGATGAGTATGCCATCAGAATTGACAATGTAAGTCCCGCTCAGCACATAGCTGATACGGTGCTTTCGATAGTAGTCTGCCAACCCTGAACCAACAGCTTTTTTTCCAGTTTTAGAGAAAGGTATCGCTTTATGATCGATTAAGTTAAACCCTCGGGTCTGCATCTCATGAAAAAACCCTTCCGCCAGTTCATTACCAAGGTTCCGCTTGCGGTCAGGAGCAGACAAATCGACAAAGGGGGCGATAGTAATGGGTAATCGCTTTATTCCTCTCTTTTTCAACGCTATCTCAATCTGAACAGACATAGCACGAACCGGCTGCCCAAAAACAGGAAGCGTTCCTCCCAGGGAAACCCTGTCGAGCTGCCGTTCCGACGGTATCAGTGCTGATTCATTTACAACCTTGGTCCTGACTTCATTCTCAACGACAACACGGACCGGCTGAGATTGGAAACTGCAACCCGCTACCAACGATAAACAAAGAGCCAGTAAGATCGTATTTTTCATCGGTTTATTTTCATCTGTTTAGGTTTAAGCTAGAAGGAAACAAAATAAGCACTCACCTGAATCTCCATATCAATAAAGGAGCTATCAATAAAGAATCTATCAAGACATAAATCTACCACAAACGAATCAACTCCTATACCTTATCGCCTCTCTTGGTAACGGCGTTTGTGGATAACTGCTATTTATACTGGTACTCGTCTCTGGAAGCGAATGCGAATAATATTGCCAGACAGACAACAGCCCAGCAGATTACTCAGTATCGATAACCGATAAAAACCGGGAATGATTTGCATACTTTCTGCAAATTCCTTAACTTTAAATAGCGGCTTCTTTAGATAAAGCTTGAAGCTGCAAGTCCATCTGATATCTGTACCAAAGCCTATTTGCCAGCACGAGTTACAAAAAGACTATGCGTATTCCACTCCGAGCAGTCCTGATTTTTTTCCTAGCGACAACCTGCACTCTATTTGTTCTCAATCGAACAGCACAGGCTATCAGCATCGAAGCGGAAGGCCGGGCACTAATAACCAATCAGGATATCGAATCCGCCAGAGAGCAGGCCCTGCGCAATGCATCCCAACAGGCAATGCTCCAGGCAGGCGCATATGTCAGCAGCACCCAAACGATTGATCAGGGGGTACTCAGCGTCGATAACCTGCGTGTTCGCAGTCTTGGCAGTCTAACTCGCGTTAAAGTCATTGACGAACAAGTCAGGGGGGAGCTGTTTATCATAAAAATCAGCGCTGAAGTGGATGCCGAGTCCAGCTGTCAGCAAGCAGGAACTGCCGCCAACTACCAAAAAACTGCTGCAATTGCCGCCTTTCCGATACAAACACCGACTCAGGCCAACCTCGGTGATCTGCATGATGCTAAACAGATCATCAGTAAAATCATCACTGACAATCTTTTACGGCAGGGAAATCTCAAGGCAATGAATGCCAGCCATATTGCCATAAATCCGGTTTTGAGCACCGCCGCAAGTTTTGAGAATCCCCGCGGAGCGGTGACTAACACTCTTCAGAACTTTAAAGATCTCGATGTTCAATTTATCGTTTCAGGTGTTATTCGTGACCTCAACAGGTTTGATCCCAGCCGAAGTTCAGAAGGTAACTTCTTTCGCAACCTATACGACTCCATGGACTACAGAGGCAGACAGCATATGAGAAATTTCGCTCTGGAGCTGTTTATCCATGATGGTTTTACCGGTGCCCTATTGTTTAATCGCAATTACCGAGAAGGCGGACTCTGGAGACTCGATGACCATCAAAAAACAGGCTTCGGTACGGCTGCGTTCCTAAAAACGGACTACGGCCAGAAAGTGAACAGTCTCATTCTGGAAGTCAGCAAAGATATTGAAAAACAGCTTAAGTGCGAACCTTTTCGCGCGAGAATTGTGCGTACTGACCGCAACTCTATCACCTTCAATGCTGGCGCAATCGTTGGTGTTCGTCCTGGAGACAAACTGACTGTTTATAGGAAATCCACATTCTATGATCAGCAGGACAAGCCTCATATCCGACTGGAAAATACAGAGCATACTCTCATCGTAAATGAGGTACATCCGCTGTTTTCAGAAGGGAAAATTTCGGTCGATACTGAAAGTAAGAATATTCAGCAGGATGATGTACTGATGGCCTGGTAGGCGAAAAGGCCCGGGTAACTGTCAACCAACAGTCACCAAAACCTCTTCTGTATACACATAAGCACCAGACCAGTGCCTTAAAAAGACGCTATTCTTCAGCAGTCATCAATGCATGATTATCACTTTTGACGGCCTCGTTAAACCAAGCCAGTTTTTCATGCAAATTAACGACTTCACCAACAATGGTTAGCGTAGGAGGCGATAACGGAGTCTCCTTAAGCTTCTCGTTAATCGTTTCCAGAGTACCTATAAGTACTTTCTGTTGTGGTGTTGATCCCGCCTGAACAAGTGCAACAGGGGTTTCCTCAGGTTTACCGTGTGCAATCATCTGTGTGCAGATGTGTTGCAAGCGGTGTAACCCCATATAAAAAACGATGGTCTGATTTGGATGAACCAACTCTGGCCAGTTCAAGTCAGAAGTACGGTTTTTAAGCTGTCCGGTAATAAATTTTACCGACTGGGCATAATCCCGATGGGTCAAAGGAATACCTGAGTAGCTTGAGCAGGCAGAAGCTGCTGTAATACCAGGCACGACCTGAAATGGAACCCCCTGAGCAGCCAACGTTTCAAGCTCCTCTCCTCCACGACCAAAAATAAAGGGATCTCCCCCTTTCAGTCTTAATACTCGTTTTCCTTCCAGTGCCAGACGAGCCAGCAATTCATTAATATCTTCCTGCGGCACGGCATGATTCGAACGCTCCTTTCCAACATAAATCCGATCGGAATCGCGGCGACACAAATCAACTATTTCGGGAGAAACCAGACGGTCATAAAGAACAACATCTGCCTGCTGCATCAATCGAAGGGCCTTAAAGGTCAGTAACTCCGGATCACCGGGCCCTGCTCCGACCAGATAAACTTCCCCTACGGCAGGTTCATCAGAAACCTCGTCGGACAAGGCCTGCTCCATCATCAACTCAGCACTACGGGGGTTGCCAGAAATCATTTTTTCAGCAATGGGCCCCTGAAACATTTGCTCCCAGAATGCTCGACGTTGACGAATAGTCTTGAATTTTGCTTTGACCTTACCCCGAAAACGGCCTGCCATTTCGCTTAACTGGCCATAGTAGGCGGGGATAAGTGTTTCCAAACGTGCTCTTAATAAACGCGCCAGTACCGGAGATTTACCGCCGCTGGAAACCGCAACCATCAATGGTGACCGATCAACAATAGCAGGGAAAATAAAGGTACAGAGTTCGGGACTGTCAACAACATTGACAGGCAGGTTATTCCCAGTGGCATCCTGGTGTACCTGCTGGTTAACCACCGGGTTATCTGTCGCGGCAACGACCAGCACTTTGTTATCGAGTAGTCCCGATTGGTAATCACCACGAATAAGCTCACCACCCGAGGATTCGACCAGCACAGCCAGTTCTGCATTTATCTCAGGTGAAACAACAGTGATAATGGCACCGGCTCGCTCCAGCAACAACGCTTTACGCTGGGCGACATCACCGCCACCCACCAGCAGACAGGATTGACCTTTCAGGTCAAAAAAAAGTGGTAAGTAATCCACTGATACTCCTCAACTTAGGGTGCCTAGTAACGAGCGAGGGTTCACCCGCATAGCACACCGATCCTTAGCAACGGTATTTAGTCTCTATACCAAAAACAGGGCTGATTCAACGGTGCATTCAGCACCTTAGCTCAGAACAGCCCTCTAAGGATCTATCAGGAGGGCTTCTTGAGCGAGGTCACTGGATGCAGGCCACACTCCTTGCTGTCAGGGTTTTCCCACCACCAGCGGCCAGCACGGACATCTTCGCCGACAGCAATGGCTCGAGTGCAAGGAGCACAACCAATACTGGGATAATGCAGGTCGTGAAGCTCATTATAGGGAACTTCCTCAGCCTTGATATATGCCCAGACCTCTTTCTCGGTCCAGTCTGCCAAAGGGTTTATCTTCTGTAATTGATTTCCCTCATCCCACTCGTTAAAGGCTATGGTACCACGGGTCATAGCCTGTTCACGACGGATGCCGGTAACCCATGCTTTCTTGTCGCTCAGAGCGCGTTTCAGCGGTTCTACCTTGCGGACATGACAGCACGCCTTACGCAGATCCTGCCCTTGATAAAAAGCATTAATACCCTTTTCACGAACATAGCTTTCAACGGCGTTCGCCTCAGGATAATAGACCTTTACCTTACGGTCATAGTGCTCTTCCAATTTTGCCAAAAGAGTTAAAGTTTCCTCAGGCAAGCGTCCGGTATCGAGACTGAACACTTCTATCTCTGGAACAAAGCGGCAAATAAGATCATTAATCACCACATCTTCTGCACCAAGACTGTTGGCAAAAGTAACATCGCCATACTCCTGATGCGCTGTCTGAAGCAGACTGACAGCATGTTCCACTTTTGCCTTCAACTCACTGCTGAGCGATGACTTATCGAGAGAATCTGACACGGAGACAATCTCCTCTATCTTTGTATATTATATTCTTATAAAAAATCGCTATCGCTTAAGGAATATCTATTGCCGATAAATCGGTCGCGGATCGTCTGCAGCCCCTTGTAGCTGAACAGTAATTTCTTGGAATGCTTCTAACATTTCATCACTGTAACGATCTTCAGCTATTTCGTAGGCATTGATACCGCAACGATGCATAAAGCGAAGACGATCCCAGGTAACATCCCCGACAGCACGAATTTCACCCTGATAACCGTATCGCTGGCGAAGCAGCCGAGCCTGACTGAACGCACGTCCGTCACTAAACACCGGAAACTCCAACGCAATCAACGAGAGCTTATCCAGGTCTTCAATCAAATCGCCCAGCTCAAAATCATTATCAATTTTAACGCCCACACGACCATCATGACTAAGTAACGCCGGTCGGTTTTTCTGCCATTGCTCCCAGCTCACCAAAAGATCGCCTGAAAGCTGATCGACAGAGAGCACCTCCTCACCACCAGCAGATTCATCTCCCAACAGAGAAGTCCAGCTATCCAATTCAGCCCGTTGTTGATTAATGATCAGTGGCATAAACTCTCTCCTTAAACGGGGCATTACCAACGCGACGATAAGTATCTATAAAACGCTCATCTTCCTGTCTTATTTCGATATAGACAGACAAAATCTTCTCTAAGGTATCAGCGACCTTTTCTTTCGGAATCGAACGCCCCAGGACCTTACCCAAAGAAGCATCTTTGGTTGCAGAGCCGCCCAGAGTGAACTGGTAATAAGACTCATCATTCTTATCAACCCCGAGGATACCGATATGCCCCACGTGGTGATGGGCGCAGGCATTAATACAACCGGACATTTTCAGCTTGAGCTCACCAATATCGTAAAGGTAATCAAGATCATCGAAACGTTCGTCAATCTGCTGAGCGACACCAAGAGTCTCGGCATTAGCCAGGCTACAGAAATCCAGTCCCGGGCAGCAGATCATATCCGTCAGCGTGCCAATTATTGGACGCGCAAGTCCAAGCTCAGTCAGCGCTTTCCATAAACTGTAAACGTCAGACTGCTTAACATCTGCCATCACCATATTCTGCTCGTGAGTACTGCGAACCTCTCCAAAGCTATAACGATCAGCCAGATCGGCTATCGCATCCAACTGACTTTCAGAAAGATTACCGGTGGCTTTGAACCTTGATCCCAGTAGGTTATTACTGTTCTCTGAATGAACTCTCAAAGCCAGCGTAACTGCGATATATCCAGGTACCTTGTGGTTAAAGGTATTACGTTCAACCCATCGAGCAAACTCAGGATCAGTCTTCAGCTTGTTTTCAAACCCAGCGTCAGAGCCATCAAAGTGTTCATAGGCCGGTGGCTTAAAATAGCTTTTCACTCGGTTGATTTCACTGTCGGTCAAGCGAAGTTCCGAATTGCGTGTATGTTCCCAGTCAGCCTCGACCAGCTCACGGAATTTATCAATTCCAATGGCATTAACAAGAATTTTAATACGAGACTTAAACTTGTTGTCACGGCGGCCATACATGTTGTAGATCCGCAAAATAGATTCGATGTAGGAGAGAATCTCTTTCTGCTCAACAAATGGGCGAATCTGCTTACCGATTACAGGCGTACGGCCAAGCCCTCCACCCACTAATACCTCAAAACCGACTTCTCCACTCTCGTTGCGGACAATGCGGATACCGATATCATGTACCTGAGTGGCCGCTCGATCCTCGTCTGCAGCGGTGACTGCAATCTTGAATTTTCTGGGCAGATAGGTGAATTCAGGATGCAAGGTAGCCCATTGGCGAATCATCTCACACCAGGGACGAGGATCTTCTACTTCGCTGGCCACAACACCGGCAAACTGATCTGAAGAAACACTTCGGACACAGCTACCGCTGGTCTGGATGGCATGCATCTGAACCGTTGCCAGCTCACCAAGAATATCAGGCACTTGTTCCAGCTTTGGCCAGTTAAACTGCACGTTCTGACGGGTAGTAAAATGCACATAACCCTTGTCGTAAGTCCGCGAAACGTCAGCCAATTTGCGCAACTGCTTTGAAGAAAGCAATCCGTAATGTATCGCGATTCTTAACATGGGAGCATGACGCTGAATATAGAGGCCGTTATGCAGCCTCAGAATTCGAAATTCGTCCTCAGGAATTTCTCCGGCGAGATAACGCCGAGTCTGATCCCGGTACTGCTCAACGCGCTCCTCGATGAGCTGTTGCTCACGCTCGTTGTATACGTACATCTTTACCTACCTTATATACCGCAATACGGCTCCGCCGCTTTAGTTAAACTTTATCAATAGCCTGCATTATCAGCTGCGAACTAATCAGCTACGAACTATCAGAAACATCAGTAGCGGAGCCACCCTATAACAAATGAAGCGACCCGTTCCGGGCCGCTCCTTATATCAGCTTTTTACTCTGGCTGCTTTTCTGATTTTCAGTTTTTGTCAGCCAGCCGGTTTATTTTTTGCTTCAGCTATCCAGCCAGAACAAACTTCAATCCAATGAATAGCAACAGACTACCCATCAGAGGTTGCATGATACGAGCGGACAAACGTGTCCCTAAATGACTGCCGATAAACACTCCTGGTAGTGATCCGGCCAACAAATAAGCCAATAACGTAAAATCCAGATTACCCAGCTGCCAATGGCCGACACCTGCAACACTGGTCAATACAACGGCATGCACCAAATCCGTCGCGACAATCATCGGCATCGTCATATGAGGGAAAAGAACAATCAGTAGCGCCGTTCCCAGTGCCCCAGCTCCGACAGAAGACAGAGTCACTAACCCACCCAGTACCAATCCCGCGAAAGTTGTTAACACCATACGCCAGCGACGGACTGTATTTTTCAGCTTTACCGCCTTGGTATTAATCACAACGTCTCGTATACGATTTCGAAGAAAAACAGCAATTGAAGTCAGCACCAGACTGACACCAAGGGTGATATTAATCAGCTTTTCAATACTTTCCAGCGCCTCAATGCCACTCAGAATCCAAAGAGTAAAGAGAGCACCGGGCACGCTGCCTAACAGCAAAGCAACAACAATCGACCAGTTAACCAATTTTTTTCTGGCATAAGGCCAGATACCGCCCGCTTTAGTAAAAGCGGCATACATCAGGTCGGTGCTTACTGCCACAACAGGGTTAATGCCAAAGCCAACAATCAATATTGGCGTCATTAAGGCACCACCGCCAATTCCGGTCAGTCCGACAATAAAGCCTACAACAAGGCCTGCAAAGCTATATGCCAGTTCCATTTAACCCTCAACACTCCTGCACTGAAGCTCTAAGCTGGTGATCGGGCGTAAACAGCCAACCCAAAACAAACACTAAAATCAGGAGGCTATAATAGAGAAGCAGGCATATAACACAAAAGAATAATTAGAAATTTACTCATAGCTTTTTGTTATTTAAAGTATCTAAAAAAACGTATCTGTTTGTTTTTATTAGAACTTTGTTTTTTAATTCCAAACGAGTATAAAAAAATTCGAATTTATTCTTTTTTCTTTTAACCATATAGAAGGTACTATGCGCGACAAACTGATGTAAGACATGCCTGCATCCTCCCGGATCCAGGCACTTGGAATATAGAGCAGAATCATGAGCGCATTGACGGAAAGTAGTCTTTCAACCTCCTCCTTATCAGAGCAGGTGTTGTCAGAAAAAAAACTGACTCACTTAAAACAGCTGGAAGCGGAGAGCATCCATATCATTCGTGAAGTAGCCGCAGAGTTTGAGCGTCCTGTAATGCTCTACTCGGTAGGTAAAGACTCTGCGGTCATGCTGCATTTGACCCGTAAAGCGTTCTATCCGGGCAAACCTCCATTCCCGTTAATGCACGTAGACACCACCTGGAAATTCCGGGAGATGATCGAGTTCCGCGATAAAATGGCAAAGGAGGCCGGTATGGATTTAATCGTCCATATCAATCAGGAAGGCGTGGAAATGGGTATCAACCCCTTTGTCCATGGCAGCAAGAAACACACTGATTTGATGAAAACCGCTGCCCTTAAGCAGGCATTGGATAAATATCAGTTTGACGCAGCTTTTGGTGGCGCTCGTCGGGATGAAGAAAAATCCCGAGCCAAGGAACGCGTATTCTCTTTTCGCGATAAAAACCATCGCTGGGATCCAAAGAATCAACGCCCTGAACTCTGGAATCAGTACAACGCCAAGATTGATAAAGGCGAGAGCATCCGAGTCTTCCCTCTTTCCAACTGGACAGAGTTGGATATCTGGCAATACATCCATTTGGAGAGTATTCCAATCGTGCCGCTTTACCTGGCAAAAGAGCGCCCAGTGGTGGAACGTGATGGCACTCTTATCATGGTTGACGATGATCGTATGCAACTGGAACCCGGTGAAAAGCCTGCCATGAAAAGTGTCAGGTTCCGGACCCTGGGTTGTTACCCGCTGACCGGAGCGGTGGAATCAGAAGCCTCTAACCTGCCTGAAATAATCCAGGAAATGCTGCTAACTACAACGTCAGAGCGCCAGGGTCGAGTGATCGATCATGATCAGGCCGGGTCGATGGAAGAAAAAAAGAAAGAGGGTTACTTCTAACTTTCGAGCTTATCGAATGACCCTGATTGAGAGTTGGTATTTGAGATCCGACTCCGCAGGACTGTATGCACGAACAAATTAACAGCTGCAACGGATAGCCTGTTTTGTAGCGGCATAGAGTTTGTAAAACATGGTTGTTGTAAAAAACCAGCGCTTGAACCAATAGAACAGCGCTGAACAGCCCAACAACAGTGAACAGAATTTTAAGACGAGTTGAACCACGATGAGTCACCAGTCAGAACTGATCAGCGCCGATATTCATGCCTACCTGGCACAACATGAACAGAAAGAACTGCTTCGTCTTCTTACCTGCGGGAACGTAGATGATGGAAAAAGCACCCTGATTGGGCGCCTGCTTCACGATTCCAAAATGATTTATGAAGATCAGCTGGAAGCAATTAAATCCGATAGTGTGAAATCAGGTACCACTGGCGAAGAAGTCGATCTGGCACTTCTCGTTGATGGCCTGCAAGCGGAACGTGAACAGGGTATTACTATTGATGTTGCCTATCGCTATTTTTCCACCGCCAGACGCAAGTTCATTATTGCCGACACTCCCGGGCACGAACAATACACACGTAACATGGCAACAGGAGCATCAACCTGCGACCTGGCTGTGATTCTTATTGATGCACGTCACGGGGTACAAACTCAGACAAAACGGCACAGTTTTATTACTTCTCTGCTCGGTATTAAGCACACCATCATCGCTGTAAACAAGATGGACTTGGTGGACTACAGCGAAGACGTGTTTAATCAGATAAGCAGCGATTTTGAAAATTTTGCCAAAGAACTAAACCTTAAAGACGTTCATTTCTTACCTTTATCCGCACTGAAAGGTGATAACGTAGTGAATGCCAGCGATGCCATGCCCTGGTATCAGGGTCAACCACTGATGACTCTGCTGGAAAATATAGAAATAGCCTCGGATCGCAATCTGGATGAATTTCGCTATCCGGTACAATATGTGAACCGGCCAAATCTGAATTTCAGAGGCTACTGCGGCACCATCGCATCAGGTATTGTTCGCCCAGGTGATGAAGTCACGGTGCTTCCGTCAGGGAAAAGCAGCAAGGTTAAATCCATTGTTACATTTGACGGAAACCTTGATCAGGCCTTCGCTCCAATGTCCGTAACACTGACACTGGAAGATGAAATTGACGTCAGTCGCGGCGACATGATTGTACACTCGAAGAATGTTCCCGATGTCATAGACCGATTTGATGCCAACCTTGTATGGATGAGCGAATCTCCAATGCTCCCTGGCAAGGAATACCTTATCAAGATAGGCACGACAACTGTCAGTGGCCATGTTGCGACCCTGAGACACAAGATAGACGTCAATACCATGGAGCAGCATCCGGGCGGTAGCCTGGAACTGAACGAAATAGCGCTTTGCGAACTATCATTAGATCGTGCCGTCGTGGGTGATGACTATGCCGACCATCAGGGTACCGGCGCATTCATTGTAGTCGACCGTCTCAGCAACCTTACGGTTGGTGCCGGGATGATTAGTAAAGGGGGCAACAAAGCACTAAACCATAAAGCACCGAATATCAGTGTCAGCACCACCCCTCAGGTCAGCCGCAGTGATCGCGCTCGCCGTTTTGGCCAACAGGCCGGCAAGTTGTATATCATTGGTGGGACCGCAGAACAGCGTGCAACAGTCGCCTATAACCTGGAAAAGCAACTGTTTGATCAGGGTCGAGCCGTTACTGTTGTCAGCGATGAGCTGTTACAGCCTTCGATTAACCAAGACCTTGGATGCGATGAGAGTAACCGCGAACAGGCTCTATTGCGCTTAGACGCAACAGCGGACCTCATGGTAGACAGTGGATTAATCTGTATCTGCGCCGCCCCCAGCGCCCCACAAGATTGCAGAACTCTGGAAATTGGCGAACAGAAACTGGCAGAGTTGGTTTATCAGGGTCTTGCTCAATTGAAAGAGTCTGGTCTAATATAAGAACCTTCTTATGCAACTTGCTGGATAAGAACGGTTATTGCCGTTCTTATCCATGACGCATGGCATAAATCCCGTTACAATATGGCGCCGTCTATTTACTAGGCGGTCAGGTAGCACCCTTTTTGAAGATTATTTGATACTCACTGGTCAAATAATTAATCGAAACAGGTTGCTTGGACGGTATTGAAAGGTTGAATGGTTAAGAGTAGCAGTCCACCATGATTGATTACCTGCTGATTCTTGTCAGTACAGTATTGGTTAATAATTTTGTACTGGCCCAGTTTTTGGGGTTATGCCCGTTTATGGGCGTTTCCAACAAGTTGGAAACGGCTATGGGCATGTCCCTGGCCACTACATTTGTACTCACCCTTTCTTCCGTGTGCAGTTACCTCGTCTACGAATACCTGCTACTGCCGCTGGATCTAAGTTACCTGAGAACTATCAGTTTTATTCTCGTTATCGCCGTAGTGGTGCAGTTCACAGAGATGGTGGTGCATAAAACCAGCCCCATGCTTTATCGAGTACTCGGTATCTTCTTACCTCTGATTACAACTAACTGTGCCGTATTGGGCGTCGCCTTATTGAATATCAAGAAACAAAATGGCTTCCTTGAATCAATTTTCTATGGGTTTGGAGCAGCTGTTGGTTTCTCTCTGGCATTGATCCTGTTCTCAGCGATGCGTGAACGTATCGCCGTTGCAGATGTTCCCGAGCCCTTTAAGGGCTCCGCCATTGGAATGGTTACAGCTGGACTGATGTCCCTGGCCTTCCTTGGTTTCACCGGTTTGGTACAGTTCTAAGGATATCGATGGACGCCATTCTTATTGCGGTTCTGGCATTACTCGGACTGGCATTAGCCTTCGGAGCATTGCTTGGTTACGCATCTATCCGATTTAAGGTTGAAGGCAACCCGATCGTCGATCAAATTGACGCCCTATTGCCTCAAACCCAATGTGGTCAGTGTAGCTATCCTGGCTGTCGCCCCTATGCCGAAGCAATAGCTAACGGTGAGACAATCAACAAATGCCCTCCGGGCGGAGAAAGCACCATACAGGCTCTCGCCGATCTTCTTGACGTAGAAGCTATTCCGCTGGATGCAGAGCACGGTGAAGAAAAACCCAAGGCCATCGCATTTATCCGTGAAGATGAATGTATCGGTTGTACCAAGTGCATACAGGCCTGCCCGGTTGATGCCATCCTTGGCGCGGCAAAACAGATGCATACGGTTATCGAGTCAGAATGCACTGGTTGTGACCTCTGCGTGGAGCCCTGTCCTGTCGACTGTATTGATATGATTCCTATCGAAACCACTCTTTCCACCTGGAATTGGCCAGCGCCAAAACCCAGCGAACAGCTGATTGCCACAGACCGGGGACGCGGAGAACTATTCGATGGTAGCGCCGCCGGAGGGAGCCAGTCATGAGTCGTATCTGGAATTTCCATGGTGGTATACATCCCCAGGAAAACAAACAGCAATCGCTGACCATTCCACTTCGCCAGATGCCACTGCCAAAACGGCTAACGTTGCCGTTACAGCAGCATATCGGTACCCCTGCCATACCGACGGTCAAAGTCGGAGACAAGGTATTGAAAGGCCAGCGCATTGCTGAGCCCAGCGGTTTTGTCAGTATCTATATGCATGCCCCCACCTCTGGCACCATTGTTGAAATTGGTGATTATCCAGTGCCTCATGTTTCAGGGATGAGTGCCCAATGCATCATTCTCGAACCTGATGGCAACGAAACCTGGATAGAGCACCAGGGCGTAGAGGATTTTCGCACTCTTGAAAAAGCCGAACTGGCAGAAATCATTCGCTGTGCCGGTATTTCCGGCATGGGGGGGGCGGGTTTTCCCACCAATATAAAGCTGCATCTTAGTGATGACCATATCGTCAACACGCTGATTATCAACGGCGTGGAGTGCGAACCCTACATTACTGCCGATGACATGCTGATGCGTGAACGGGCCGCTGAGATTATCGGTGGTATCGAAATTGCTGCTTATCTGATAAAACCGACACATATTCTGATTGGCATTGAAGATAACAAACCGGAAGCCGCTGTGGCAATGACCGAAGCAGCAAGAACCAGTAAACTGAACATCGAAGTGGTTGTTCTACCCACCAAATATCCTTCAGGCGGTGAACGTCAGTTAATTAAACTTGTAACAGGGGTCGAAGTACCTCACGGTCAATTACCGGCAGATATAGGTATTGTTGTCCAGAATGTCGGGACCATGTCTGCAGTTTATCAAGCTGTCCATGATGGAAAGCCGCTTATATCCCGTATCACCACCCTCACCGGTAAAGCCCTCAGCTCTCCTGGTAACCTAGAGGTCTTACTTGGCACCCCGATAGCAGATCTGCTGGATTTCTGTGGAGTTGACAGCAGCAAACAGTCCAGACTTGTCATGGGGGGGCCGATGATGGGCTATACCCTTAACACAGCCCAAATACCCGTCATAAAAACCAGTAACTGCGTCATCGCCGGAACCCTGGAGGAATTTCCTCCGGCCCCACCGGCCCAAAGCTGCATCCGTTGCGGAAATTGCGAGCAGGTCTGCCCTGCTGAACTATTACCCCAGCAATTACACTGGTTTGCCAAAGGTAAAGAGTTTGATAAGGCGCTCAATCATAATCTGATGGACTGTATCGAGTGTGGCGCTTGTTCCTTTGTCTGCCCCAGTAATATCCCACTGGTACAGTACTATCGCTACGCCAAGTCTGAAATTCGTAATGAGCAACAGGAACAACGCAAAGCAGAGCAGGCGCGCATCCGGTTTGAAGCCAGACAGGCTCGCCTGGAAGCAGCTCAACAGGAGAAAGAAGAACGCAGAAAAGCTAGAGCTGAAGCGGCTTCAAAAGCCCAGGCAGCAAAAAGGAAAGCTCCGGTCACGACAACGACTGACTCTGCTATCGATCCTGAAGCCGAGCTTAAACAACTGAAAACTCAGGCAGCAGTTGCTCGAACCAAACTAAAAAAAGCAGAAAAAGCACTCCAGGAAGCGGAACAGAATGGTGCTGACAATATCGACCAGCTAAAACAGGATATTGAATCCGCCAAACAAAAAAGCGAGCTAGCACAAAAAGCATTCTCTGACGCGGAGAACAAGGCGCCAGCACCAGCAGCCCCAAGCCTGAAAGATTTAAAAGTAGCAGCTGCTCTTGCCAGAACCAAGGTCAGCAAAACAGAAAAAGTATTAGCCGATGCCGAAGCAAAAGGTGCTCCCAGTGTAGACCAGCTGAAAAACTCCTTGCAGAAACTAAAGGAAAAGGCCGAGCAAGCACAAAAAGCCTATAATGATGCGGAAGCATCAGAGACCGCAGGCAATGTCTCAAATGCCAGCAGCTCTCAGGGTACCCAATCGACAGCAGCTTCCACCTCAGCAGCCCAACCCATTGATCCTCCACAAAACGATGTCAAAGCTCTGAAAAGCGCGCTTGCCATAGCCCGAACAAAATTAAAGAAGGCGGAAAAAGCACTGGCTAAAGCTGAAGAAGAAGGCATCGAAGAGCTAGAGGACTTAAAACAGGCCGTTGCTGAGCAACAGGCCAAAACTGATTCTGCCGCCGCGGCCTTCGCTAAAGCAGAAGCAGACTGCCAGACGGCTAAAGAAGCGACCAATCAAGGACCCGACATCAAAGCCCTGAAAACTGCGGCAGCCGCAGCACGAACTAAATTGAAAAAGACAGAAAAGGCCTTGGCTGACGCTCAAGCACAGGGCTCTGCATCCGCAGAACCTCTTGAGAAAGCCCTTTCGGGATTGCAAGCAAAAGTTGTCCAGGCTGAAAAAGCACTGCAAGAAGCTCAGGCCCAAGAAGCCACTCTTGCCTAACTCCAGGCACTAATTGACAGTCGGAACAGAGACCCAATGGCATTATTAAGAATCACCTCACCCCACATACTGAAGCCGGGTAGAACCGGTAACGTTATGCTTCAGGTGATCCTGGCGACACTTCCCGGCCTGGCTGCACTCTGTTATTACTTTGGCTGGGGGCCATTGATCAACGTAGTCTGGGCTGCAATGCTGGCAGTGCTCTTTGAAGTCGCAGTTATTAGGTTACGTAAGCGCCCTGTTACATTTTATCTCAATGATTACAGTGCGATCCTGACGGCTGTACTGTTGGGGTTAGCACTCCCCCCTTTCGCACCCTGGTGGGTCACTTTCATTGGTATTTTTGTCGCTATAGTGGTTGCCAAACACCTTTATGGCGGGCTTGGCAATAACCCCTTCAATCCAGCCATGGTCGGTTATGCCTTACTGCTGATCTCGTTTCCGGTTGAAATGACACGCTGGGCACCACCGAGCTTGCTTACCGAAAGCGGCAATTTAGGACTGATCGAAACCCTGAAAGTAATCTTTGAAATTGTTGATTTACCTGATGCCTACACGATGGCAACGCCACTGGATACCTTTAAGCATAAAGGAGCACTGACAGCAGAAGAGCTTTGGAGCCAGTCTCCGTTGTTATCTCAAGGCCTGGATGCCTGGTATGCAATAAGTGGCGCCTTTGCATTAGGTGGACTCTATCTGCTGATTCGTAAAATCTATACCTGGCATATTCCCGTATCAATGCTGGTATCGTTGATTCTGGTATCCGGTTTTTTCTATGGCTCCGACCCGAGTAACTATGCACCTCCGCTTTTCCATCTTACTACCGGTGCCGTCGTCTTCGGTGCATTTTTTATCGCAACTGACCCGGTCACGGCCGCAACCAGCAATAAAGGAAAACTGTTCTTTGGTGCGATTATTGGCCTGCTGATCTATATTATTCGCACTTGGGGTAACTACCCGGATGCAGTCGCCTTTGCCGTTTTGTTAATGAATCTGAGTGCGCCATTTCTGGATTATTACACCCGACCTCGCACCTACGGTCATAAGAAATCCAATCGCGGGATCAAGGGCTAATTACCATGGCATCATCCAGTTCGCAACTATCCTCGATACTGACTGCAATACGACAGAACAGCATCGGTCTTGCCATATTCGCCATCGTGACAGCAGGTGCTATCGCGTTGACTCAAGCAGCTACCCAGCAACGGATTACCGAAAACCGTGAAGAAGCTCAAGCCAGAGCACTCTATGAAATCGTTCCCAGAAGCAGTATCGACAACGACCTTATCCGTGACACCATCCGCATTAATGATGCCAGCTCTATCGGCTATCAGGGGCCGGTAGATGCGTATATCGCCCGTTGGCAAGGAGAGGTTAAGACCGTTATTCTTCCTGTTATTGCGCCTGATGGCTACACGGGCAATATTGAAATGATTGTTGGTATTAATGCCAATGGCAGTGTTGCCGGTTTACGCGTGCTGGCCCACCAGGAAACACCGGGATTAGGTGATAAAGTTGATCTTAAAAAGTCAGACTGGGTGCTGGGCTTTAACGGCCAACAGCTACAGGAAGCCGATGATCCCCAGTGGGCGGTAAAAAAAGACGGCGGGCGGTTTGATCAGTTTACCGGTGCCACAATCACCCCAAGGGCGGTCACCAACGCCAGCAAACGGGCAGTGTTATTATTTCGCCAGCACAAGGCTCAGCTACTGAGCGCCACCCCCGCCAACGTCAAGAACAGGTCTGAGGAGGTTCCCAGCAATGGCTGATTCCAATTACCGCACCATTGCTCTGGATGGTCTGTGGAAAAACAATCCGGCATTAGTACAGCTACTCGGACTCTGTCCCTTACTGGCTGTGACAGGCTCTGTGATCAACGCCCTGGGCCTGAGCCTGGCCACGACCCTGGTACTGGTCGGATCAAACCTGTGCGTATCCATGATACGTAACTTTGTTCCCCCCACCGTCCGGCTACCGGCATTTGTGATGATCATTGCCTCTTTGGTGACCTGTGTAGAGCTGCTGATGCAGGCCATGGCTTATGAGCTTTACCAAATCTTAGGTATTTTTATTCCACTGATTGTTACCAACTGCGCAATTCTTGGTCGTGCTGATGCCTTTGCCAGCAAAAATCCGATTGTTCCTTCTGTACTGGATGGACTCATGATGGGAATAGGTTTTTCAGTGGTACTGCTGCTACTTGGTGCAATACGTGAAGTACTCGGTCAGGGCACCCTTTTCTCGGATATGCAATTACTATTTGGACCAGAAGCCGAAGCCTGGAAGATAACCTTGATCGGGGACTACCAAGGCTTTCTGTTTGCCGTTTTACCTCCGGGTGCCTTTGTCGGCATGGGACTGATCATCGCGGTGAAAAACCTTATTGATAAACGTTTGAAAAAGAAGGCGGAAACGATCGCTCCGGCTGTTGAAACCGGCTCTAAAAGAGTCCGCGTTACCGGATAGCTTCCAGAGATGGCTGGGCAGTGACTGGATTGTACTGTCTCTGTGCTGCATTATAGCTGCGCTTAATTCAGCATTATTTTATCGTTGGCAAACCGACCCGGGACTAATCTCTTGTCATGAATAAAGAAAAACGTCAGCAGATATTTGCAAGACTTCGGGATGATAACCCCAATCCGACAACAGAGCTCAACTATAGCAGTACTTTTGAGTTGCTGATTGCTGTTATTCTTTCCGCCCAGGCCACAGATGTTGGAGTCAACAAAGCCACTGACAAGCTATACCCGGTAGCTAACACTCCAGAAGCCATTCTTGCCCTTGGAGTGGACGGCCTTAAGGAGTACATCAAAACGATTGGTCTGTTTAACGCCAAGGCCGAAAACGTTATAAAAACCTGCCGAATGCTTATCGACAAGCACCAGTCGCAAGTACCTGATAATCGTAAAGATCTGGAAGCATTACCTGGTGTCGGCCGAAAAACCGCCAATGTGGTACTTAACACAGCTTATCGGCAACCAGCAATGGCTGTCGATACACATATATTCAGGGTATCCAACCGAACCAAAATAGCACCGGGGAAAAATGTGCTGGAAGTGGAAGAGAAATTGCTTCGTTTTGTACCCAAGGAGTTTCTGCTGGATGCTCATCACTGGCTTATTCTGCTGGGCCGCTATATCTGCACTGCCCGCAAACCCCGCTGTGGTGCTTGTCTGATCGAAGACCTTTGTGAATTTAAAGATAAGACCAGTGACTGATTGTTGAACTCCAAGAGGGGGACCGGTCCAAGCCCCCTCCTTTGTGAAGCTGGAATGCAAACTCCCTTCTTAAGGCGTCTTCAACCGTTTCGGTCAGAATAGTTAAGCGCAGACGGCATCAATAGAAGTTTATTTTGGTGTATTTAATGGCACTCAGGTAAAGTACAGCGGATAATCTAATAACATCAAAGCGCAACGAATTAAGGTAAATCAGTGTCACAAACACCAGAAAAACGTCGCTATTTTCGCCTGAATGATTCCTTGAAAGTCAGCTACCGGAAGCTTAACAAGAGTAGCTCGGATTCTAACAAAGGAAGCAGTCTGGATGCAGTCTATGGGCAAGGTAGTGATTTTGATCTCCGTTTCCAGACACTGATCAAAAGTTGCAAAGAAAAATCACCTGAAGTTGCCGAACTGGTGGGCATGCTCAACCAAAAGCTGGCTCATGTTATTAGTCGACTTGATGTGGATGAAGATCTAACCCAGCGTGTTGCCTTTAAACTTAGGATGGTTAATCTCAGCGCCTGCGGTATGGCATTCCCTATTGAAGAGCAGCTTGATGAAGGAGACAGAGTCAGTATTGATCTTGTACTTAACTCTGATAAAGACTCTGAAGAACAGCTCTCAACCACCGCCACTGTCGTTGCTTGCGACGAACTGCAGCAGATGAATCAAGGCAACCCATTTTATGTCAGGCTCAACTTTGATCGCTTAAACCCTCAAACTCAAAAAAATCTGATTCAATACCTCCTCAATCGTCAGGTTCAATTGCACAGGCATCAAAAAGGAAATATGGCTGCCTCCAGTCGATAGCCGAAACCGTTCTCTACTAAAAATCACATGCACTCTGAAAGATTACTGAAGTTAGAAGTCTTCGCACAAAGCAGCAGACAGCCTACTCAAGCTGCGCTCATTACAATCAAGCCGCGCAGCTCGCCAATAAGAATCTCTTGCAGGTAGTCGAGTTATTCACTTATCTGCTCTGGTCTGGCCAACGCCATGACGGCTGGTCCAGCATTCCCTGACCGATCACCTGTGTTTGACCGAGAGACTTTTCTAACGCCAGCGAATTGCATTGTTCGGCACTCTCCAAGGCCGCAATAAGTCGGCTGGCATGCGAGACAACCCAAACCTGGGTAGATTCTGACGCCCGGATAATCAGTCTGGCGAGGGCTGGTAGCAAGTCTGGATGAAGACTTGTTTCAGGCTCGTTGAGGACCATCAGCGGTGGAGGTCGTGGTGTAAGCAGAGCAGCTACCCATAGCAGATAGCGCAATGTACCATCAGATAATTCAAACCCAGATAATGGCCTCAACAATCCTTCCTGATGCAGCTCCACAGTAAAGCGACTATCCTGCTGAACAGAAATCCCTAAACGGGCTCCCGGAAATGCATCTGAAATAGCATCATGCAGTGCTTCAGTGTCACCTATTTCTATAATGGTTTGCAGAGCTGCAGCCAAGTCCCGGCCATCATGGTGAAGCACCGGAGTGCGAGTACCTAACTGAGGCAGCCGTGCCGGTGCTTCGGCATCTGTTCTGAAATGATCATAAAATCTCCAGCCTCGTATATCTTCTCTTAATGAAACGACCTCCGGTGTCCTCATGGGGTCTGCAACCTGACTGAACACACTGTCAAAACTGTTAGTATGCTGGCTGATAACATCCCAACTTCGACCTGAACGGGTTTTAATGACAGGCCCTTCCCTATCCAGCAACAAACTTGCCGGTCGATAGGCATTTCCGGCCCAAATACATTCCCTTTTAATTTCAGGATCCAAAGAAAAGACAGACTGGGATGGTTTAGGTAGCCCTAATGCAATGGAGTAGCCAAAATCATCATTAGAAAAACCCAGTCGTAATCGAGCGGCTTTTTGCCGTGGCCCGCCTTGTACAGGTACTTCGCCGCTACGCATCCTTTTTGAAAGCTTCTCTGGCCCTGCCCAAAATGTAGAATCAAGCCCTCCTTCTCGGGCCAGTGCATTAACGACCCCTCCCTGAGCTGTTTCAGCAAGTAACCTTAACGCCCGATAGAGATTCGATTTTCCGCTGGCGTTGGACCCGGTAATCAGGTTCAAAGAACTCAATGGAATGATCAAATTAAGCAGGGATCTATAGTTTCCAATAGCTAGTGTATTAATCATGCAGGGTGTGTCATCTAATTCCAGTCCAGGTCTTGAATATCTAATGCTACTTTAGAGACTTCATATTGGCTAGCGGAGAAAACTGGACTAACTCCCTTCAATCGGCATCTATCTGTCAGCTGTAGATATGCCCCCAAACGCAATCCCAGGGAATCTACCAACAGGTCCCTTGGGCCTCAGTTCTCTCCATTTGGGCGCAGATATTGCTCTTACTAATTAACCCGTTATAAAAGCGGCAAAATATTACCGGCTACAACATCGTTGCCAAAGGTAGGATTGATGACGTAATTCAAACTCCGATCGGAGTGTTTTCACTACATAGCAAGTGCTGATACACGAGCAAGGCGTCTCCAGGAACGACTGATGACGCATTTAAGTTCGAGATATTTTTTATTGGGATCAAAAAGTGATTTTTAAATCAATTTTAAATCCCAGGGTTTTCTTTTGCCTTAATATTTATAAAAACATCTCAATTTAAGCGGCAACAAACTGTATCAGAAACGGCAACCTGAGGAATGAAATTGCCGCTGAAAATAAAATTCAGTTTGGCCGGTTTTTTATTACTTCAAAATTCTGATTCTAGAAATCAGTTGCCTTAAAACGAACCTTAAAAATAGTTTTTTAAAAAATCAGAAACAGAATATATAAAAAATTAATGCAACAAAAACAGGCTAAGGCCAACAACCAACAGGAGAGTTTTGTTAGATATTTATCGTTTTTGAGAAACCACCTTTTTAAGAATGGAAAAACAGTAGAAGCGAGGATTCTATGATTATTGAAAGCAGCAATATTCAAATGAGTGCAGAGCACCAGAAATTTGAATTTAGAGAAGAAAGCAGCTCCCAACAAGGCTTTATGATGGAGTTTAGTGCCGCTCAGTTACAACTCAGCAGCTCCCAACTGAGAGTCAATGCCCAGAACATGACTCAACTATCATCCATGGGGGCTGCTTTCCAGCCCTTTTCTCAACAATCACAGCAAGCATTCCAGCCACTAACAGATCTCTTTCGCCTGATGCCTACAGAGATTGCTGATCGTTTTCAACTCGCCACTGCCGACTCGGCCCCCGTTGAACAATCCTCAGAAGATGCAGAAATATCCCTCAACAACAGTCGAGCCCGATTGTTTCAGGCACTTTTTGAAGCGCTGACCGGCCGTGCTAACAGGGTAGAAGCTGTCGAACCGGAGGTAGATCCGGTAACCCCGTCAGAATACTCAGATGCAGACCCGATCATAGGTTCTGTTATCGGGCAACAGCGTATGATAGAGGTCGATGTAACTGTTACAGAGTATTATCAGGAATCAGAATGCACCTCTTTCTCTGCCTGCGGCGTCGTACAAACCACTGACGGAGAGTCAATCGATTTGAACCTGAATCTGGAAATGTCTCGAAGCTACGAATCAACGTTGGAATATCAACGCAAAGAACAGGTAGTCTTCACAGATCCCTTGGTTATTAACTTTAATGGCACTGCGGCGGAACTGACCGATGAGAAATACGAGTTTGATCTGGATGTCGACGGTGAGACGGAGTGGATAAGCTTTCTTGACGAGAACAGTGGAATGCTGGCCTTAGATAAAAACGAAGATGGAATCATTAATGATGGCTCCGAGCTTTTCGGCGCAATCAGCGGTGACGGCTTTGCCGACCTTGCGCAATACGACGAAGACAATAATGGCTTTATTGACGAAGCAGATAGCGTGTTTGCAGATCTGAAGATCTGGAGTAAGCACGAAGGAGAGGATCAATTAAGCTCATTGTTGGATCGTAATGTTGGCGCTATTTACCTCGGTTCCACCAACACGCCTTTTGAACTCAAAAATGAAGAGAATGAAACTCAGGGGCGCATTCGTCAGAGTGGTGTCTACCTTGATGAAAATGGAGGGAGCGGCACTGTTCAGCAGATCGATATGGTCGTATAACTGTATCGAAATATATTCTGCTTCCGGAGATTTACTATTCTGATGATCTACTGTTGAGTCTGCCCGGCGTGTGAAGTTCCGGGCTTTCTCTGAGAATAGCAGCCATACATAAAAGTCACTCTCTGATTTATTACCAGCTTACGACCTCCCAACCAGATGGGGAGACCCCTGTGCTGGTCAGCAAATATCGCTTTTCGGGTTTTAGATGACTGTATAATCGGGTCAAATTGACTTCTGAAAAACGACCAAAAGCGGTTCGAAAAATATGATCCTTGGATGGCAGCTGGTCCAGATCTCCCAACAGCGCTTTATCTGTACCGATAACAATATTCCTATAACGGGTATTGGCTTCAAAATTATCAATCCAATCCCGCATACTATTAAAATTAGGTTTCATTGAAAACGACGTATCCACAACAACCAGAATGTCAGCCTGGTTAGTCTGCAAGTACCAATGAGTGCCCCCCCAGGCAGAAAGCTGGAGCAGCAAAAACAACGCAAATACCTTAATGACCTTCATATAAGCCCTTAGCTGCTTTTATAAACAAGCCCTTAGCCGTTTTTAATCAACAGCCCCTTAAAGTTACATTTCTGCATTCAGCAAATTACCGATACGATAAGAGGCAGATTCAGAGCTGGATTCAATATATGCTGCCTCAACCAAACCTGCCATCTGCTTTAAATGATCCGATTTCAGTTCGTAAGCAATGGTATGGATAGGAATACCTGTCCACTCCAGCACACTGCTCACCTCCTCAAAAGAGAGGCCTTTATTGGTTTCACCATCGCTCAATACAAAAATAACCAACTTATGATCGGGATGAGTTTTAGCAAACTGGGTTAGCTCATTGGCAGCAACCAGAACTCCGTCATTGGTTGCTGTTCCTCCTCCGACTGACAAATTCTTAACAGCCCCGATGAACAAAGCCTTCTGCTGAAGATTAAAAGGCCGTATAGAAAGATCCACGTTAACACTCTCACTATAGGTCACCAAACCAATGGAGTTGCCGGAACTAATCAGGTCCGATGATTCAATCAATGCCTTTTTCAGGTTTTTGATCCGCGTACCATCCATTGAGCCTGAGACATCCGCTACAAAAACTGCTGCTACCGGCTTACCGCCGGATTTTTTGTCTTTCCACAGCTTCTGAGCATTAAGGATTACCGAACCATTATCAATATCGTAGCTGCTCTTATAATTGGGTTGCTGAGCAAATCCATACTGTTTAATTGAAGCCTGATTATCCTTTACAAATTTAGCAAAAAGCTTAAGAACTTCCCGCTCAGCCTCATCCGCTTCAGCGGTGGCATACAACGGGCTGTCATGGCGCACACCAAATGGAATAAACTGATAGTCTCCCATACCGGTTACATTAACCCAGGACTGATGCTCCATGACCAGGGCATCCAGTACACCACTCCCGACGGCGGCATCTCTCATCTGCAGAGTATTTTGTGCAACAAAAGGCACTCCCAGCTGAAAGGCTTCAAATGCGCTGGCAACATCAGGCGATAGCAGCTGCGACTCATCCCCCCCTGCGAAAGAATCAAGAATCATCAGCAAAAAGTTGAGGCCTGTACTGGATTGGTAAGGGTTAGTGTAGCCCATCGCGAAAGTGCCACTGGTAACTTCAGTGAGCAGTTTCTGAACATCCAGAGCCCCATTACTGGTTACCATATCTGTTTTTGACTTACGTACCACTATACCGGCGGTATTCGGTGCAGTTACCTCAGCGATAGTGGTCAGCTCTATTCCCTGAGCACTGAGCATTTTGCCCCATAGAAAATTAGAAGGGGAATAGGCATCAGGTACATTCTGGTGAGCCAGGATAAACTGGGCACCCAACCCAGAAGCTATTTTTCGTATTCCTACCATGGCCTGCTTGCCATTGCTGATAGTAATGTTCTGGCGGTTAAACCGATCAGCCATAGCGATATAAAATCCATCCCGGTCTTTGCCCGCTTTTTCGGATGAAGTAAAAATTTCTACTGCTTCGACAGAACTGCTATCCCTGGCGGCCAAACTCATGGGATACTCTTTGATATCAGGTAGCATTGACAACAGGTTGGTTCTGGAGAGCTGGATATTGGCCCGGAACTGATTCTCTTTACGCGTTGGCAGAATCTGTTCATCCACCAACTTCTCAAGGCGCGCTTTAGCATCTTTTTCATTATCTATGCTGCCAGTGTCACAGCCAGAGATTAAAAGCCCGGCCAGCAAAACCACGGCTCCCACAAATCCAACGTTGTGTTTCTTCATTGCCATCTCTCCTTGAGATTTCCTAAACACTGATTTTCCAGAGATTGGTATTCTTTTTACAGACTAATTAGCGCTATATTGCTTCGCCCGCCCAGCCAGTTGACGCAGTCGCGCCAAGGCCTCAGTACGTTCAAATTCATCCAGCTCCTGGATGTTAGCCACCTCCACAGAGGTTTCAGCTAAAGCAGTCAGGAGCGCCCTGTTATCCTGTGTTAATTCCTCAAGTCGGGCTTTTTGATCCGATGCCAGATCAAGTCGCCGTTGCAATTGATTCTGGCCATCAGCACCTGTCACCGCTTTAGAATCTTGCGTATCAGACTTATCAATACTGGCAACACTGCGGGCAACCGCAACCATATCTGAAAGGTTTTGCATGACGAGCAGTTGCACCCGGCGAGCCACATCCATATAGCTGCTGGAAGTAATCTGGGAATCCCTGAAACGATTGGCAATCACTTCATGAAAGTCATTAAGCATCTCCGTCAGGCGACTCGCCTGTTTTGCAGCTTCCGCTACCCCCAGGTTATCCAACTGCTGGGACAGCTCAGCCAAACGCCCCAACATCTCCTGATGTTGCAACAATTCTTTCTTCCGCAACAGCCGAGCCTTATCATCCCGTAAATAACCAAATAACCGATAGGCAATTGGTACTGTAGCCAGGGCCAGAATACTCACCCCCAGATACCCAGCCAGCCAAACGGGACCTACCTGAAACCACCAGCCGTACCCAACCACAAGTAACGCCGACAGCACTGCGGCCACAGTGATCTGGGATTTCACAAAAACACCTCCTTACGGGCCTGAATCAGAGTTTTAGTACAAGCCTTTTGCTTGTTGTCGAAAGTTTCCCGCCCTCATATCGGTAGCCCTTTAACAACTACCGCTATCATCTGTTCTGTTGTCAGTTTTTCTTTGATTAGCACGGTTTTTATCAAGCGTTTGCTGATAAATGGCTCTTGCTCGATTCATCGTATGCTGATCAATGCCTAAAACCCAGTATAAGATCAGCAACAGTGTACCTTTAAAATTCCCCCGGTAAATCTTTGACTTCAGATTACCCGGACTCTGCTCGATCCCATACTGGTTCTGCAACTCGGCACTTAAGCGCTTATAATCCCAGCCCAGCTCCTTCATCCTGCCTACGATAAAGGTAGATAGTATTCGCTGTAACTCTGGATCATTAAGAAACTGTGACATATTTGTTTCTCAGATAGGATACTGCTTCTACTCTATGGGCAACGTCAATACGAATCAAGAATACTCATGATGCAAATCAGCACTAAAGATGGCTAATCATCCACTATCTTAGCTTATATGCGGTTATGTGCTTGAAAGATGTAACCAGCCCCTCTATATTTTCAGGTTAATCAGATGCTCTCAGACAGACGTTAACTTTATTGATAAACAGCTTTATTGAACATCAGCGTACCGAACATCGGGTATTAAAAACCGGATTTTAAACAGCCGCCTGACAGACAGCAGTTGAAGCAACTCTCTTAAATGCAGCTATTTAGACAAGTATCGGCCAGGAGTGACCATGACATCTCAAATAGAATTGCAGACAGTTTCTACGCTGTCTTCGTTAGAAGTGGCCGATCAAGTCGGTACATTGGCACCAGAAAAAGTAGCGGATGCGACCCCATCAGAGGCGGTAAAAGCCAAAGTTACCGAATTATTAGAACGTCTGCGCAGTATTGGAGACAGGGATATTGAGGCCCGTAACCAGTTCAGCAATGATATAAAGAAGTTCGGTACAGCAGTACGCCGACAGGTCGCATCGCAGAGTGACCTTCTCAACGCGCCGGTCAACCAGATAATGGATGATTCCAGCGATAATGGTACGGTCGCCAAAAACCTGCTGGAACTTCGTCGTCAGGTCGAAAAAGTTAACCCCAATAAATTTGATTTTACCGAAAGCTGGCTGCGACGTATGCTGTCAAAAATCCCCGGCGTTGGAACAAGGCTGGAATCCTGGTGGTCCGAATACCAGTCTGTTGGCACGGTTATCAATGATATTCTGGAAAGTCTTGAAAAGGGCAAGAATGTCCTTGAAAAAGATAATGTGACCTTAAAAGCTGACCGTGATCAGATGATTCAACACACCTACTCTCTTCAGGATCAACTGCAGATCGCAATGCTGGTGGATAAGGAGTTAGTCCCCTGGATTGAAACGCTGGAACCCGCTCAGAAAAACTACATTGAAGAAGAAGTTCTCTACTACTTACGACAGGAAATCAGCGACATGCAGCTCAGTCTGGGAGCTGCTAATCAGTCCATCCTGGTATCGGATATCATTCGTCGAGGTAACGAAGAACTGGTGCGTTCAACAGATCGCACCTTAAACGTCAGTGCCAAAGCGCTGGCAACAGCAGCCGCATTAGAAGTTGCGTTAAGTCATCAGAAGAAGCAATTGGAAGCCGTTCAGGCCACCACCGAGATGACCGCGGAGTTGATGAAAGGCACCGCCAGGAAAGCCAAAGAGCAAGGTATTGCTGTGATCCAGCAAGCCAATGACAGCTCCCAGATGATCGAAGCCTTAAAGACCAGTTTTTCAGATGTTATCGAAGCCATGGAAAGCCTGTCGACCTATAAGAAGGCAGCGCTTCCGGTGATGCAGCAAAACATCAACACCCTGCAAGAACTCAATACCCAGATGAAAACCCATGTAGATAGGGTAGTAGAGAGCGAACGCTAAATACTTTGTCCGGTTAACTTAATTTGTCCGGTTAACTTAAGAAGAAGTAATCCAGATCTGACAGTGACAGGTTCGACTCTGTAAGTGGGGACGCAGATAAAACCTTATATAGCTGTCAGATCTGTCCGCCCAGGAAACAACATGTCAAAGCTGTTTATTATTGCAGGCAATACCGGCGCTGGAAAAACCACCTATGCGGCCAAGCTCGCGCAGCAGGAAAATGCCTATGTTTTCTCTGGAGACGAGTGGATGAAGAATCTTTTCATTATGGACCTTCCTGACCCGCCGTCATACGAGTGGGCACTCGAGCGAACAGAACGCATTGAAACCCAGATTCTGAACGAGTCTTTGAAACTTTTAGATAGAAAAATTAATGTTGTTCTGGATATCGGTTTTTTTGCAAAGTCCCAAAGAGAGCGTGTACGAAACTTTTACTATCGGCATGGACTGGATGCAATCACCCACTATCTGGATGTCGATAAGGAGACCCGGTGGGTTCGAGTAGATGAAAGAAATACACAACAGAACGAAAACTATCAGTTCCAAGTAACCAGAGAAACTTTCGAGTTCTGTGAAACCATCTTTGAGCCTGTCAAAACCGATGAAAAGAATACGATCATCGTCACTTCTTCCTGAAGTCAGATAGAAGGCCCTCACTTTGCCTAACGCTCCAAAAACAGCAGTGCCCTGCCCGGCAAACACCTACCTGGCTGAGCATGCCCAATTGATTATATCCAGCTATCATCGATTAACCGGTAAAGATTTGGTGGAGCCTGGCATGTCTGGCGAAGAGGCTTACCGCTCCCTTTTTGAAGCACCTTATGCGCTTGTTACCCATAACACCGCAGAAGATCCCATCTTCAACTATGGCAATCAAACGGCCCTGCGTTTATTTGAAATGGATTGGTCAGAATTTACCCGCCTGGCCTCTCGAAAATCAGCAGAGCCCGTCAACCGGGCAGAACGTGAAGCGCTTCTCACCCAGGTCACAGAAGATGGCTTTATCGACAATTACCGAGGGGTAAGGATATCTTCAACAGGTAAGCGATTTTGGATAGAAGGGGCAACGGTCTGGAACCTAACCAACGAAAAAGGTCAGTATTGTGGCCAGGCAGCGGTATTTAGCAACTGGACCGATCTCTGAATGATACGCTCCGATACAGTATCATTTGATCCGGAATCACGCGGAATCAACAGCAAAACTGTCATTGGCGCTATTCTCTATTAGACGGGTCAGGCTAAATTAGTCTAAACTCACTGGTAACTGGTCAAGCTGTATAAACGATCCCCTGATCTGCTATATTAATGATCTAACTACAAAAATTTCGAATCTGGGTTCGAAGCTTCACTACTGAAACTTGAGGGCTAGCATGCCTAACGCCGCACGCATCACTGATAATGTTCTTCAGGACGCTCCACACTGCCATGCGCCCATTCACCCCCCTGCGCTAGTCCCCACACCGGTTCCTCATCCTGCACTCCCGCTTATGATTGTAAAGGGAGAGCCAACCGTTGTGATTGGTGGTGTACCTGCTGCTCGTATCACCGATACCACTCTCCCTTGTATACTGCCGAGTTGTGTTCCGGCAGGACCAGGCATGATTGCAAAAGGCTCCAGTTCTGTGATTATCGGAGGATTACCTGCCGCTCGTATGGGCGACATGACAGCCCATGCTTCCTGTGTCGCTCCGATCCCAAGCCCTGTTGGGAAAATAATTCCCCCCTGCTGTCCGACTGTGATCATCGGCGGATAAGCAACAGTGCGCAGACTACACTTTGAGACGTTAAATCCCGTTTGCCCCCAGTGCCGACACTCCCGTGGGATTAGCAGCCCTCTGGTGCTTGCGAAAATAATTCGCGGCACTGAAGATGACGTTGTTGAGGGCCACCTCCATTGCACCGACCCCTCCTGCTTTCTGGAATTCCCGATTATTGACGGCATCCCCATTCTGGTGCCGGATGCACGCAAGTACATCAGTGACAACTGGCACCACATCACCGCCAGAGAAGACTTTTCTGCGGACATAGAAAGCACACTGGGGGATTGCATTGGACCGGGAACCGCTTTTGATGCTACTCGACAACACCTGAGCACTTACAGCTGGGATCACTATGCGGATCTTGATCCACAGGAGCCTGAATCCCAGGAGCAACAACAGGCGGGTGCAATCATCAAGTGCCTGGATTATGCAGTCAATAAAACTGAATCATGCTGGCAGGGTCCGGTTATTGATGCCGGTTGTTCCGTAGGGCGAACCACATTTGAATTGGCGCAGATTACAAAAAAGCCGGTATTAGGAATTGACCTTAATTTTTCCATGCTCCGTCTGGCACAGAAAATACTCAGAGAAAGAAAAGTCAGTTATCCGAGAAGAAGAATCGGCGTTGTCTATGACCGGCGTGAATTCGAAGTAAATTTTGAAGAAATTGAGCAAGTGGACTTTTGGGCATGTGATGCTCAAACGCTGCCTTTCAATGATGACTCCGTCACCGCCCTGACAGCCTTCAACCTGATCGACTGCGTCCCGTCACCTCTCAGCTTTCTTACCGAAATAGCACGAATCGTTGAGACAGATGGAACGGCCATAATAGCAACGCCCTATGACTGGTCTCCTCATGCAACTTCAATGGAGCAGTGGATTGGAGGACATTCCCAGAGAGGCCCTGACAAGGGATCTGCTGAACCATTTATCCGCGCATTGTTGACTCCGGGTGCCCACCCCCAGTCAATTACAGGACTGGAGCTGGTTGAAGGTATCAATAACCTCGCCTGGCAAACGCGGCTTCATGATCGGTGTACAGTTAATTACAGGGTAGATCTGCTCCTGGTTCGCGCCAGAAACTCTAAATAAAGACAACTAATTAAAAGACAACAAGATATAACGGACAAAAACAGACACGATCAGAGCAAGATCAGTCTCCCTTAGCTGACTCGACACCCGATTCGGGCTGGCGATAACAGCCAACCCAAATCAGCTTCATTCAAACAGAGACACCCTCTGTAGCAATATCACTTCAGACGTGAAGATAAACTTTCAAACACAAAACCAATAACAATATGGCTGCTAATCAGCAATCCTTCTGAACTCTGCTTACAGATGTTTTCCAACCATCATAATATCGGTCTCGTGTTGATTTATCGACCTGTGGTTCAAACCGGCGATTACATTGCCAGAGCCCTTCCAGACTCTCCAATGACTTGAAGTAGCCTGCTTTTAAACCCGCTAAATAGGCAACTCCGAGGGCTGTTGTCTCTATAATTTCGGGGCGATCAACCGTAGCACCCAGCATATCCGCCAAAAACTGAAGCACCCAGTTGTTGGCAACCATACCACCATCAACCCGCAGAGCTATGGCACGAACACCATCATGCTCCATCGCTTTCTGGAGATCTTTAGTCTGATAGCAGACAGACTGCAAACCTGCGGTGACAATCTCTTTAATGCCGGTATCCCGGGTCAGTCCGAAAATAGCACCACGTGCATTCGGATCCCAATAGGGAGCCCCCAGCCCGGTGAACGCAGGAACCAGATAGACTCCGTGATCGGTCGGTGTCTGCTCAGCCAGAGGCTCAGTTTCGACTGCATCATTTATTAACTTCAGACCATCGCGTAACCACTGTATTGTAGTACCGGCAGCAAAAATACTACCCTCCAATGCATAACAGGGTTTGCCATTGAGTCTGTAGGCTACTGTAGTCAACAGTCGGCTGTTAGACTTCAAGGCCCGTGATCCGGTGTTTAACATCAAGAAACAGCCCGTACCGTACGTACTCTTTGCCATCCCTTCTTTAAAGCAGGTCTGACCGAACAAAGCAGCCTGCTGATCACCGGCCACTCCGTAAATTGGAATTTCAGCTCCCAGCAGTTCTACATCTGTCACACCAAAATCATCAGAGGAATCCAACACTTCCGGTAACAGACTGCCAGGAATGTTAAATAAATCTAATAGCTCTTGATCCCACTGTTGATCGTGGATATTAAATAACATCGTCCGGGATGCATTAGTGGCATCAGTTCGATGAACTTTGCCATTGGTCAACTTCCAGAGCAAAAAGGTATCAATGGTTCCAAATGCCAGCTCTCCCTGCTCCGCTCGCTGTCGAACTCCCGGAATTTCATCAAGAATCCAGCGAATCTTTGTTGCCGAAAAATAAGGATCAATCAGCAGGCCGGTTTTTCGGGTGATATTGCCTTCCAGCCCTTCATCCTTTAACTGTTGGCAATAATCACCGGTTCTGCGGTCTTGCCAGACAATGGCACGACACACTGGTTCACCCGTGTTACGGTCCCAGACCAACGTGGTTTCCCTTTGGTTGGTGATACCGATAGCACCAATTTCATCCGCTGAAATCTCTGCGTTTGCGATAGCAGCGCGGCAGGTCCGAAGGACCGACTGCCATATCTCTTCCGGCTCATGCTCGACCCATCCATCCTGAGGAAAGTGCTGAGGAAATTCCTCTTGAGCAGTGGTATCAATTTTCCCCTGCATATCGAACAAAATTGCCCGAGAGCTAGTGGTACCTTGGTCGATTGAGAGGATGTACTTAGCCATGGTTGATCCTTTATCACACTTTTTTATTCGATAACTTGTTAGACGCTAAAATGTCTTTCAAGCATTTTATTGAGAGCACCTCAACAAAATATTCTTTTATGTTCGTATTTTTACCATATCGAACACAAAAACCAAAGCTTATTTTCTTTATCTTTCGAATAGAGTTTTTACAATTCTGTAATTCAACTCCCATATTAGGCCGTAAAGCTATAGAATTCCTATGCTTTATAGCAGAAACCAAAAGCTCCCTGAATCCGCCTGGAGAATGATCAAACAATGGCCCAAAGACGCCGTCAGGATTTAATCCTCGAACGAGTACAAAAAAATGGCTTTGTCAGCATAGACGAACTGGTTGAGCATTTTAAGGTGACTCCGCAAACCATTCGAAGAGACCTGAACCAACTTGCGGAAAAGAAGAAAATTCGCCGCCATCATGGTGGCGCTGGAGTAGAATCCAGCACCGTTAACACCGCCTATCAGGCCCGAAAAATAATGAATCTGGATGCCAAAGAACAGATCGCTCGGGTTCTGGTCAAGCTGATTCCCGACGGCTCGTCCCTGTTTATCAACATTGGTACGACAACCGAAACTATCGCTCGGGCCCTGCTTGGTCACAAAGATCTGCGTATTGTCACCAATAATCTCCATGTTGCCTCAATACTGAGTGCTAAAGAAGATTTCTCGGTAATCATTGCTGGTGGAGAAGTCCGTAACCGAGATGGAGGTATTGTCGGTGAAGCGACCCGGGATTTTATCAATCAATTTCAAATGGACTTTGGAATCATCGGCATCAGTGGTATTCATAGTGACGGTACCTTACTGGATTTTGACTACCGTGAGGTGAGAGTTGCACAGACCATTATCGAAAACTCCGGACAAGTACTTTTAGCCGCCGACCATTCAAAATTCGGACGCAATGCAATGGTTCGACTTGGCAACATAGACCAGGCGGACCACCTGTTCACTGACCAAATGCCATCAAAAGAAATTACCAATATTCTTGCTGCTAACCAGGTGGAGCTTCACTTAACCTAGTGACAGCTCTCTCGTCCTCTTTGAACCGTATCTGCCTTCTGATACGGTTTTTCCTATAAATTGCCAGTAACCACCACCCCACCGGGACTGCTGAAAAACGCCCAAGGCAACCACTATTCCGCCTAAAAGATAGAATTACGGATTATTTATTTCATTCGAATTATTCAAACAAATCAACAACATCAAACATTTTTGTTCTTTTTTGTTCGTTTTCTGTTGATTTTGTTCTATAACGAATACTATAGTTAATAAATATTTTCACAACCACCCAGCCTTTCCCTGTACTTCGGGATCAGGCATACGGGTAGAAATTTTGCAGCACATTGGCCTGTTTAGATTGATCGTCAGGTAAGCGCAAAGGAGACAGACACAGATGAACACTGAAGCCAACATCTACGACGTTTTGGTAGTCGGCGGGGGAATCAATGGAGTGGGAATTGCTTCAGATGCAGCAGGACGCGGCCTTAAAGTTGCGCTTTGCGAAATGAATGATCTGGCGTCAGCAACCTCTTCAAACAGCAGTAAGCTAATTCACGGTGGCCTGCGTTATTTGGAATATTATGAATTTCGCCTGGTTCGCGAAGCGTTGGCGGAACGGGAAGTTCTGCTGAAAAATGCGCCGCATATCATTTGGCCACTGCGGTTCAGACTCCCTCATCGCCCGCATTTGCGTCCCGCTCTGATGATTCGTGCAGGTTTGTTTTTGTACGATCACCTGAGTAAGCGAGCAACCTTGAAAGGCTCTCACGGAATCAAGTTCAGTGCTGACGGCCCTCTCGTTCCTGGTATTAAAAAAGGCTTTGAATATTCAGATGGCTGGGTTGATGACGCACGTCTGGTTACGCTGAATGCGATCGCCGCGCGAGAAAAAGGAGCACGTATCAGTACCCGTTGCCGCTGCGTTAAGGCAGAACGAAACGAGGGCATCTGGGAAGTTACGCTGGAAAACCAGCTTACCGGAGAACAGGAGATTATCCAGGCCCGCGCACTCGTTAATGCAGCAGGTCCCTGGGTTGCCAGCTTATTTGATACCGCGATGAGTACACCCTCACCAAAGAATATTCGTCTGGTTAAGGGCAGCCATATTATTGTTCCCAGGATTCACGATGAAGATGAAGCCTACATTCTACAGAACGAAGACAACCGAATAGTATTTGTCATTCCTTATGAAGGGCAGTTTTCACTGATCGGAACAACAGACGTTGAACACAAGGGAGAACCCTCCACAGCGGCAATTTCTGATGAAGAAATTGACTATCTGATTGAAGTCACTAATCAGCACTTTACCAAGAAAATTTCACGGGACGACGTTGTACGCACCTATGCCGGTGTTCGACCTCTTTTGGATGACGAAGCAGAAAACCCTCAGGCGGTCACCCGAGACTATACCTTTGAGATAGACCACCAAAATGGTAAGGCTCCTTTGCTCTCCGTATTCGGCGGAAAAATAACGACTTATCGTAAGCTTTCAGAAGCCGCAATGAATAGTCTGAAAGAGTTCTTCCCGAAGGCAGGTTCCGCCTGGACAGCCTCTGCACCTTTACCCGGCGGTAACTTTGATAATCCATTAACTCTGCAAAAGAAACTATGCAAACAATACAGCTGGTTACCCCTCTCTATCACTAAACGGTATGTGCGCAGCTATGGAACGATTAGCCATCAGATCCTCGGAAACTGCAACAGCATTGAAGATTTGGGACGCCATTTCGGTGCTGGCCTTTACCAGCGGGAAGTGGACTATCTAATTCAGCAGGAGTGGACCCTGACTCTGGAAGATCTGATCTGGCGTCGCAGCAAGCTTGGCCTGTTTCTCAATCAAAGTGAGCAGGCGGACCTGGATGCCTACTTGCAAGAGGCCGCATCAACAAACAAATTGATCACCCCACAAAATTTGTCAGCAGCCTATCAACAGACTGGCAGCTAAAAGCAGTCCATTAAGGCAATGTTCTTAAAGCGGTAGCTATTGCCAGAATTGATAGCTACCAGAAAGAGCCATTACCAGAATAAACAGCCAGGTGTTAGACAACCACAGGGATCGTAAGGGGCTATGCAACTGACACGTGCAAGCCATAAAACGACCATTTGAACTTGATAAGAATAAACGCAACCAATGAGTGCCATCAAACAGGTTACTGCACGCCAAATACTCGACTGCCGGGGCATTCCCACCGTTGAAGCCGACGTGATTTTGCACTCCGGTATATTTGGCCGTGCAACCGTTCCGGCAGGCTCCACCACCGGAACCCGTGAAGCCATTGAATTGAGAGATGGCGACCCGCACTGCTTTGCAGGTCTTGGCGTTCTTAATGCGGTTGTTGCCATAAACTCCGAAGTAAACGAGTTACTTGTAGGTAAAGAGATACAGTCTCAAGCAGCACTTGACCAGCTATTGGTGGCGCTGGATGGCACTGATAACAGATCCAATCTTGGTGCTAACGGGATACTGGCTGTTTCAATTGCAGCCGCCAGAGCCGCAGCACTTGAGCTGAAAATACCGTTGCACCAGTATATAAATCAGCAGTTTTTACAGTTAACTGATGAAATTGAACTGAAATCACCAAACAGAACAGTCAGTTTAAACGCTCCATTACCCATGGTGGAAATGGTCGGAAATAAAAGCTCTATCAGTCCTGCTTTTGGGGTCCAGTCCCTGATACTTCACCCATTGCGTGGACACTCTGCAGGCAGCGCCCTAAACATCAGTAAGGAAATTATAAAAAGCTTGTCCCGGTTCTCCAACGTTGATCCGGAAAATCAGTCCCGGGAAACAGCAACCACAGGAAATCAGGGAAACTTTCTGGCGGTTGAGCTGTTGCTTGAAACGGTCAAAGAGGCCATTTTACGCAGTGGTCACAGACTCGGAGAAGAGGTTGCGCTGGCCCTGCGGCTAGATCCATCCTTGTTATACGACGGTATCCACTATCGATTGAACAGCAGCACCAGATTCGACGCCACACGGTTCAGTGCATACCTTGGAAATTTAGCGAATAACTATGGAATATCTACGTTGATCGATCCTATCGACGAGGGCGACTGGGAAGGCTGGCATGAAATCACCGAGCAATTGGGAAAATCGATACGGCTGGTCGGCGGTGAAGTATTCGTCAGTAACACGGGATTACTTCATGAGGGGCAGCAGTTCGGTGTCGCCAATGCTATCGAAGTCAAACCGATACAGGTGGGAACCCTAAGCGAAACCTTAGAACTCATCCATGCTGCTCAGAATATTGGCTACCAATTGATTTTATCTGAATCCGCAGGAGAGACCGGCGATACCTTTATTACAGATCTTGCGGTGGCAACCGGATCTGACGGAATTATCGCCGGTTCCCCTTTGCTTCACCAGAATCAGGCCAAATATGACCGCCTCCTCAATATTGAGCGTAACGAGGCAACGGCTCAATTTCCAAGGTAAAAAATGCAAGTTAAGGAAACAAGATGCGAACACCCTTAGTCATCGGTAACTGGAAAATGCATGGTACTAGCGCCAGTAACCATCAACTGTTGGAACAGCTGCTTCCTCTATTAAAACCAGATACTCAAGTAGCAATAGCGGTTTGCCCACCGTACCCTTACCTTTCCCAGGTTAAAGCAATGATCGGCGGGAACCTGGCACTGGGGGCACAGAATCTGAATATGCAGGAAAAAGGGGCTCATACCGGTGAAGTCAGCGGCCCAATGTTAAAGGACACTGGTTGTCGTTATGTTTTAGTGGGGCATTCAGAGCGCCGGGAGATCTACGGAGAGAGTGACCTGATCATCGCAGAGAAATTTGCCGTTGCCGTTGCTTCAGAGCTAATTCCGGTCCTCTGTGTCGGCGAAACTCTTAAGCAGAGAAAAACAGGCCAATCTATTGAAGTAGTCAGCAGTCAGATAAAGTCGGTGATTCAGCGTAATGGTATTCAGAGTTTCGCCAACGCAGTAATCGCCTATGAACCAGTCTGGGCGATCGGTACTGGTGAAACAGCTACGCCAGCACAAGCCCAGGAAGTGCACCAAAAAATACGAGAACTCATCGGTGAATACGATATCTCCATAGCAGAGACATTGCCTCTTCTATATGGAGGCAGCGTCAATGCCAGTAACGCAACTTCCCTCTTTAACCAACCTGATGTAGACGGAGGATTGGTAGGAGGAGCCTCTTTGAACGCTGAATCATTTGCAGCCATTTGCCAGGCAGCAAGCTAGTCAAACTTCATGCTCCGGGTCCTTGTCCGATCTATTGGGCAGGGCCTGGGTGTCTCCAAGCTACCTTAAGGGCTTGATCATCGAGCCCCTGACACTGAAGGTAGCATTGGGCGAGTATCTTCGCATGGATACTCGCCCTTTTTTATACCTGACTTATGAAGCATGCAGCGTTCCACATACCTGAATCGCCAGACTGATCAGTTACCAAATAACTGTATATAGGCTGCTCTCTGCCAACTTTTCAACAAAGCATTGTACTCAATGGTCTTACCCGGAGGCTTTTCATTGGCCAGTTTAGCTTTGGGTGAACCGGGCTGGTTCAACCAATACTCAGGATCACTCTTATCATTTAATTTGGGTCCACATTCCCCCTGCACCTTCGCACGTTCCAGCCGTTTAAGAACTTTGTCCTGAGCCTTGGCCAAACCATCCAATGCAGCCTGAGGGCTTTTCTCCCCGCTGGCCGCTTCCGCAATATACTGCCACCACAGCTGTGCCAACTTAGGGTAGTCTGGTACGTTGGTTCCAGTTGGCGTCCACTGAACCCGCGCTGGGCTGCGGTAAAACTCCACCAGCCCACCAAGTTTAGGTGCCGCATCAGTCATCGCCTGGGAGTTGATATCCGATTCACGAATAGGTGTCAGTCCCACCAGGGTTTTCTTTAGCGAAACCGTTTTAGAGACTGTGAACTGCGCGTACAACCAGGCAGCCAGACGACGTTTCTCAGGGGTAGACTTGAGGAATGTCCAGGAGCCCGCATCCTGATACCCCAGCTTCATACCCTCTTGCCAGTAGGGTCCTTTTGGAGAGGGAGCCATACGCCACTTGGGTGTGCCGTCTTCATTGACGACTGGCAGCCCTTTCTTGTTCATGGCGGCCGTAAAGGCCGTGTACCAGAAGATCTGTTGAGCAATCCCCCCTTGTGCAGGCACTGGCCCCGCTTCACTAAAGGTCATTCCCTGGGCTTGAGGAGGTGCATATTTACGCAACCAGTCCACGTACTTGGAAGTCGCATAAACAGCAGCAGGACCATTGGTCGCGCCGCCTCTCTCGACACTGGAGCCCACCGGTCGGCAACCTTCCACCCGAATCCCCCACTCATCGACAGGCAAACCATTCGGTATACCCGCATCGCCTGCACCGGCCATGGAAAACCAGGCATCAGTGAAACGCCATCCCAGTGACGGGTCTTTCTTACCGTAGTCCATGTGACCATAAACAGGCACACCATCTATTTCTTTAACATAGACAGAAAAGAACTCGGCAATATCTTCATAGGCGGACCAGTTTTCCGGGACACCCAGCTTGTAACCATAAATTTCTTTAAACTGCTTTTTCAGGTCATCACGGGCAAACCAGTCAGCACGGAACCAGTAGAGATTGGCAAACTGTTGATCAGGGAGCTGATACAACTTGCCATCAGGTCCGGTCGTAAAAGACAGACCGATAAAATCTTCCAAATCGAGGGTAGGCAGCGTGTAGTCTTTCGCTTCTCCCTTGATCATGTCAGAAATAGCAACGACCTTGCCATACCGGAAGTGAGTTCCGATCAGGTCTGAATCGTTGATATAGGCATCATAGATATTGCGATCCGATTGCATTTGCGTCTGCAGTTTTTCAACCACATCACCTTCCTGAATCAAATCATGGACAACCTTAATGCCGGTAATTTCCTCAAATGCCTTAGCCAGCACTTTTGATTCATATTCATGGGTCGCAATGGTTTCTGATGCCACATTAATAGTCATGCCACGAAAAGGTTTAGCAGCCTCGGTAAACCAGGCCATCTCCTTTCTCTGCTCAGCTGACTTCAGTGTGGAGTCAGTAAATTCTTTGCTCAGCCAGTTTTCCGCAGCATCAGAGTACTGATCGGCGTTAGTCATCATACTCCAGGATACCATCGAGATAGCAGCACTGAGTAAGAGTACCTTCGGCCTTTTATTATTATTTTTCATTTTTAACCTCTAGTGGCTAATTTCCAAAGCCATAATTCATAAATGCTAATGCAAATTGTTTTTATTACCTTACCTAAGCATAGCTGCTGACTGAGTCGCTGTAGCAACTATCTCCTGCCAATACAGATTGGCTAAAAAGTAACGCCAGCGAACAGGACCTGTAGCATCAAATAACATAGATAGATTTCGAACACCAACCAAAAGATAACATTCGATAAAGAATATTTTCAACAAATAACGAAAACACTAAGCATTTACAATCTACTCTATGATTGATTTAGAAAAAACATGAAAATTCAGATTTCTTTGGAAAATACAGACTCAGGTCGGGAATTTATGGAATCATAAGGCTCTGAATACGTTTCAACGCTGACATCTGGGGACCCTTCGAATAAGCCCATTATGTTCTCAGCGCGCCCTCCGGGGCCAAGGGACTTGGCTCGCAGGTTCAGCGGTATTTATCTCGAATCAACTCAATCGTGCCGTCTGCATACATTGTTTTCAGCTGTAATCGCAACTCTTTGATAACTTCAACAGGAATTGCAGTATTGCATGCCAGCCCTCTTAACGTAGTGAAAAAAGTCAACTGGTTATGAACATCAGTGCCAGATGATTTTCTGATAAAGAAAGCAGCAGTCAGAGTATCCGCAGCCCAGACATCCACTCGCTTAATCTGCAAACGTTTGAGGTTAACAAATTCATCATTGGAAATATCAACGTCATAGCCAAAGCCCGTCAGGTAATCCGCAATGGCATTTCCTCGATAACTGGCAATGCGCAGGTCTCGAACATCATCCAGCGTCCGAATGCTGGCGGGAAAATCCGCTCGGGTGAAAAACCCCGTCTCCGTGATAATCAGGGGACTGATCCATTGGAACTGGGCTTCTCTTTCCTGGGTACGCTGAACCGGAAACAAACAACCTTGCCGATCATTTGCTGCCATTCGATAGGCTCGGCTCCAAGGAAGAATTTCAACACGGGAGCTAAGCCCAGAACGGCTAAACAGCTGCTCGACAATGTCTACTGCCAGGCCAGAAGCCCGGGTGAGAGAGCGCGCGGTTTGTTCTGCACTCGCACTGTTTCCGGTTCTTTTATTCTGACTCAGGGAGCCTGCTGAAACAGAAAACTTTGAATCAGCAGACTTTGAATCAGCAGAGCTCTCCTGCACCATCATGCTGTACGGCGGCAACGATTGCGTATAAAGAGTATAAACAGAGTCGGTTACCACTTCTGCACCGTTCACCGGTCCAATCCTGATGATCACTATCAGCCATACCCAACGGCATATCAGTTCACATAACCGGGATCGAGAAATCATCTCCAGCGCTCCAGAGACTGAGGGTAAGACTGGGTCACCCCCTTTGGATTTTCATTAACTAATTTAGCCTTGGGTGCTCCAGGTTGCTGATACCAATAGTCTTCAGATTGAACCGGATTCAAAGCAGGACGACAGGGTCCCTTCATTTGAAACTGCAAACGTCCCATTTCCTGATCCATTCTTACGGCCAATTGATTCATGACCTGCTCCGCAGATTTTGAACCATCGACAGCAGCACCTATATTCTGCCACCAGAGATTAGAGAGACCTGGATAATCGGGCACATTACTCCCCGTCGGCGTCCAGTAATTACGGGCAGGGCTGCGGTAGAACTCCACTAAACCGCCGTACTTATGAGCAATATCAGTAAAATACTCGGACTCGATATCCGACAGTCGAATCGGAGCTAACCCCACTAATGTTTTTCGCAGAGAGACTGTCTTTGACACTACAAATTGAGCATATAACCAAGCCGCTTTTCTGCGGTTCACAGGAGTGCTTTTCAGAAATGTCCATGCTCCGACATCCTGATAGCCCAACTTCATACCCTGTTGCCAATAGGCCCCGTGGGGAGAAGGTGCCATTCTCCATTTTGGTGTTCCATCAGCATCATTCACCGGTAATGCCGGATCTGTCATAGCTGCAGTAAAAGCGGTGTACCAGAAGATCTGTTGGGCGATATTTCCCCGTCCGGGAACGGCTCCAGCCTGGGTAAAGTTCATTCTTTGCGCCTCTGGAGGAGCATACTTGTGTAACCAATCTACAAATTTTCGAGTGGCGTAGATGGCGGCAGGGCTGTTAAGCGCACCACCTCGGGCCACACTGGCACCAACAGGCCGACAGCCTTCAATCCGAATTCCCCATTCGTCTACCGGCAAACCGTTGGGGATGCCAGGATCACCAACGCCCGCCATAGATAACCAGGCATCAGAGAATCGCCATCCCAGTGAGGGGTCAGCATTGCCGTAATCCATATGTCCATAAACGCGCTGACCATCAATCTCCTTTACATAGACACTAAAGAATTCAGCGATATCTTCATAAGCAGACCAGTTCTTCGGTACATTGAGTTCATAACCGTAGCGCGCCTGAAATTGCTGCTTTAACTCTGGCCGCGAAAACCAGTCATGACGATACCAATATAGATTGGCAAATTGCTGGTCCGGCAACTGGTATATTTTGCCATCAGGAGCGGTTGTAAACCTGAGGCCGATAAAATCCTCCAGGTCCAGAGTCGGTAATGTCACTTCTGCACCATCCCCTGCTATAAATTCACTAATGGGCACGACATTATTCGACCGAAAGTGCGTACCTATAAGATCACTATCGTTGATATAGGCATCGTAAATGCTGAAATTAAGGTCTATCTGAGCCTGGAGTTTTTTAATCACATCATCTTCACCGGTCACCTCATGTATCACTTTTATACCAGTAATATCTTCAAAGGCCTTCGCTAAAGTATTGGCTTCATAAAAGTGGGCATCGATACGCTCGGAAACAACTCTAACGGTCATATTTCGATAAGGTTTTGCAGCAGTAATAAACCATTCCATTTCCCGTAGCTGTTGTTCTGGTTCCAACGTCGTCTCCGAAAACTCTGTCTCCAGCCAATATCGAGCCTCACGGATATCCGCATATACAGAAAAATCAGATACAGGAATCAAGGCCGGTATCAAGGCTACCAACAGGAAATAGAAAAGCTGAGGAAATCTAGTTTGAAGCATAATCGGCTCGGCCGGTTAGCGAATCTGTCTACCTATATGATGATAGCAAACGATAAGCCCTGTATCGCAGATAAGTGATGCCTACACAACTTTAGGCCAGCTCAGAGTATACCGATTTGCCATAACAGGATGCAGTCAGCAGACACTACAACGCCAGATACTTAAAAAAAAACAGATTCTTACGAAATCAGAGTAATAAAACGCCTTCCATCATAAAGCGTCTATTCTTTTACCCAGACTCCCTTTACATGAGATTATCTGTTCTTTTGGTTTCTCTTATTATTTCAGTACCAATGCCCCCAAATTCGCCAACGGGGACGTTGCAACGATTCTTTGCGAGGAAATGGTTTCAGATAGTCGGTCATGGGTTGAATGAATAAATTCCCAGATTCCCCTTGGAGTTCTTCCAAACGCCTGATGCGCTCCTCAGTGGCAGGATGAGTTCGGATAAGAGAGGGTTCTGGCTGTCGACGACCAGGCATAAGTATCTGTTCAATAATAGAGATAGATTCCGTTTCCATGGTCTTCAGCGCATGGATCAGTGGCTGTGGTGATCCGACCAATTCACTACAAAACCGATCAGCTTCAAACTCGCGAGTCCGGGATAACGCCAGTTGCAGAAGAATGCTCAGGTAGGGTGCCAACAACAGCAGCAGCACCGGAATTAACGGAGGAAACTCGCCGAACAAAATCATTAAAGGAATATGTAGTATCAATAGAATTACCCCCATCAGGGTAAACCCTCCTGCCACCCGGCTGATGGTGTCAGCAAAGCCCATTAGCTGAAGATCATTATGATGTATATGCGCCAGTTCATGGCCCAACACACCAACCATCTGCTCAAAATTCAGCTTTCTCAACAATCCTTCTGAAAGAATAATCGCAGCATCTTTCTGACTGCCCACGGCAAACGCATTAAGACTATAACTGGGCATGTAATACAACTGAGGGAGCTGCTCAATACCGGCACGACGGCAAAGTTCCGATAAAACCTGATAAAGCTCTGGCACTTGCTGCTGACTCAGGCGTGAAGTGCGATACAAACGTAACGTCAGACGTAATGAAGCCTGGGGATTGACAAGATAAACCATGCAGGCGAGTAGAACACCGACAGTTGATAAAAGGAGTCCCCCCAGCATCCATCCCAGATAACCAACCAGTGCAGCAAGTGCAACAACCAGCAGTAGAGACTGTAATCGATTATTTAAACGATGTTGACGCAGAGTTTGCTGATCCATAATAGTGACAGTATAGGGGACAGTTCAGCATTAACGAAGATCAGCTCGGCACTCCGTTGCCAGCGCTATCCAGTGGACTCCTGTTAATCTTTTATCATTACAACCATGACATTGTTGGATGGAAGTTCATAAACCTTTTTAAGTCTAAGTCCATAGTCAGCAGCCTCTTCTTCGACCCTTGACAGGTCAGGAATTCCCCACTCCGGGTCCCGTTGCTTCAGACGCATATCAAACATCAGATTACTGGGAGCTGTTTCAATATTTTCTCGAATAAATGGTCCATAAAACATCAGCAATCCACCGCTGGATAAAATGCGACCGGCATTGCGCAACACCCCACTACAAGCCGGTGTTGCAGATACATGCAACAGGTTGATACAAACAACAGCATCCACCTGTTCAACAGGCCACTCACCACTGGCATCAATAAGTAAGGGTGGCGACATATTTGCTCCGACAGCTTCCTCCCCGTAAGCGCGCATACTGTCGAAATATTCTTGATTTATATCAGATGGTTGCCAGCGGCTATCCGGTAACTCTTTAGCGAAATAGGCCGCGTGCTGCCCATAGCCACTGGCCACCTCCAGAACTTCAGCGGCAGCAGGAAGCTCCGCTTTCAGCACCTCAAGAATTGGGCCTGCGTTAGATTCAAAATGTCCAGAACTTAACTTCATAACAATGCCTTCGGAATTCGGGAAGAAGGAAACGAGCAGCAACTCGCGGTAAAAAAACAAATGGTAACGGCAATGGAGAAAAGCAGCTTTGACAGGTATCAAATGGATTAATAAGACGGCTCCCCCCCTGACATAACATTCACAAAAAATGAAATAAAATCTTCATTTCAAAGCCTTTGACAAAAAGTAGACAGAAGTCTACTATTGTGTCCACTTTTGATTAAAATGCTACCATCCTTTATTAAAAATATAAAAAACAAACAAAAGTACATTTAAATACAAATACTTAAATAAAGCAAAAACTATTCCACAATTTTAATAAAACACTGAACAAGTCTACTTTCATGAATAAAAACATAGCTACAGACTTTTGTGATCAGGTCAGTGATAACAGGAACTAACACCTTAAAAACCAAGGTAATTTAAACCAAAAGGAGTTGAACCACGTGAATAGTCAAGAAAACTTGTTTCAATCATTTCAAAAAGTCGCCAAGGGCGAACTAACACCTGAAGATGTCTTTTCAACGCTAAACCCACAAGACCTTTCAAAAATTATTTATCCCTACTTTTCCGATACTAATAACTGCGCATTCGCCGCTGGAGAAGGCATTCTGGAAGGAGATGTCAGCCGGCTGACAGATCCAGCGCGGCATAACAGTCATTTACTCAGCAATGACTAAAGAACAAAACTAAATTCACAACAACTCAAGCGATACCCCGAACAGTTGATCTACAGAACTAGCGGCTCGGCATCGGGGTATCCTTCCAAATAAAGGAGTTACGCACTCTATGGTTTATTTAGCTTCGGTGCCCTTAGCTCTCCCCTTTTTACTACTGATTGTTCTTAAGCAAAGCGGTTTGAGAACCAGCCTTCTATCAGCAGTGGCTGCAATTGTTGTTGCATGTTTTTTCACCATAAATATCGCGGATATTGTCCCTATTACCTTACAATCAGTTGGTAATGCGTTAGCAATAGCCTTCGGTGTGTTAACCGTATTATTTCCAGGTCTTTTACTATATCGGCTTCAAGTAGCAACCGGCGGCCTATCGACTATTGTCAAGCTATTACAAGGACTGTTCCAGAGTCGCGAGCTACAGATCCTAGCACTGGTAATAGGCGCATCTCCGTTTGTAGAAGCGATTAGTGGTTTTGGAGTCAGTGTACTTGTCATTGCCCCCATACTACTCGCTTTAGGCTACAGTCCGTTAAAGGCCGGTATCCTAGTTCTGATCAGCCAGATAAGTGTTTCATTAGGAGCTTTAGGGGTTGGAACAATGATCGGAGCCCAACTTGCCAACTTACCAGTTGATCAGGTTGGTATTGAATCATTACTGCTATCAGCTCCCCTACCCGCCTTATTCGCAGTGACTACATTGGCGGTCTGTGGAGGCATTAAGTCTTTATCGCGCTACTGGCTCGTGGCACTCATTTGTGGAGCAGTCAAGGGAGGGGGCGATTACTATTTTGCTAAAGTCGTTGGTATAGAAGTAGCTGGCGCATTAGCAAGCCTGATGGTACTTTTTGTGCTCTTTGCCATCAGCTCCTTTTATACTCTTTCGAGGCAAGCAGCAGCAGATAAAAAAGAAGTGAAACAGGAGCAGATCTGGTCAGCAATTGGCCCCTACGCCATCCTTATCGCTACGCTTCTGATCACACGAATAATCCCTCCTGTGCAGGATTTTCTTACAAGCACACTTGTAATCGCCCCCTTTGATGCCGGGTTTAATTATCCACTTCTCTATATTCCAGGTTTCTGGGTTACGATCGCAGCCCTTTCCGTTGTAATTATCAATGACATGAATTTCAAGAACTTCAGGGATACCGCGCGGCAGACCTGGAAACAATTCCTTCCAGCGGGTACAACGATAGTACTGTTCCTGGTAATAGCACAAGTAATGATCCTTTCCGGGATGGCAGAAACCGTCGCCACCGCGGGTGGCGTACTTGGATCAGGCTATGTATTCCTCGCCCCGGTGCTAGGAGCATTGAGTGGATGGCTGACCGGCTCAAACTCGGGTGGAAACGCCATGTTTATGCCGTTACAGGTGGAAGTTTCGCAAAATGTTCAGTTGCCGACAAACTGGACAGCAGCTGCTCAAAATGCTGCATCTTCATATGGAACCATGGCATCGCCGGCACGAGTTGCGTTAGTCAGCGTAACAGTCGGTGACAGCCATATCGAGGGTCGATTACTTAGCGCAATGGTCCCCTACGTAATTGCAAGCGCCATCGTTGTCGGGACAATTTACAGCTATATCGTTTTATGACCTAAACCAGGAGTTGAAAAATTTCCAGCGGCAATATTGTCTAACAATTTTGCTACTTGGCCGCTATCCCGTCTATGCTCTATATCTTTCTTAACGAGATATAGATAAATCAGCTGATGGAACGCGCGTACTTAGAAGCGTCTACAACCAGTATCCAAATGACAGGTGTTGACGCTTCATTAATGAGTTGATGCTCAACATGGGCATCAAAAAAAAGACAATCTCCCTTGTCAACGGTAACTACCTTATCACCCAATTCAGCAACCAACGTCCCTTCCAGCACAACAAGATATTCATGAATACCGCGTTTATGGGCCGGAAACACACCGGTTTTTCCCCCTGGCTGCAATATATTGTGAACGATATCGATCCCTCTATTGGGGAAAACCGGAGAGAGTGCCCGCCGCGTAAAACCAATTTTCTGATCATCAAATACGGCTTGGGTGTCAAATGATTGAAGCAATACAGCACTCGGTTCACAACTTGCCATCAGATCCGAAATACCAACATCGAGTGCCTCTGCCAGTTTGCCGAGAACTTCGGCTGACACTCCTCCATCGCCCCGTTCAATCTTAGAAATCATAGCTTTACTGACGCCAGAATATTTTGCAAGCGTCATCATTGAGTATTTCTTGAAAGTACGTAGCGCTCGCAGATTTTCTGCGATATGGTTTTTCTTATCGGCAGCCATCTAATAATTCCCTGAAAATCGAACGCAACTGTACGGTACTGATCAAATATTCTCAAGATCCAAAGTCGAGCGCTTCCCTGTGCTGTCTTCTAGCAATTTCCTTGCCCTTAAAACCCTTTCAGCAAGGACCTCCGATCCATCTCGATGTAACAGGCATCTGACACTGTGCCACAATAACTCAAGACTGGAGTTCAACCAATCAGCCATATCCAGCCCCTGTAGTACCTCCTGCGTTGACAGCCCGGTAAAAACCGGCATTTCCATTATTTTTTCAGATTCAATCGCAAACTGCTGCCTTAATGCCGCAGCATCAAACCAACCAATACCAAAACCACCATACTCCCAGTCCAGTACCTTAAGTCTCCCTTCTCTGAGACAGAGATTTCCAGGGTGTAGATCGTGATGCACCAGACAGAGCGGTAACTCGGGAAGCAACTGTAATCGCTTCCAGCTTAATTCCAGTAATTGTTCTAAGGGTTTTAATGAAAGATAAGCAGATGCTGATGTTTTATCACTGCCAGCGTATGCAGGCCCTGTCTCTGAATAGCGGGCATAGACCCGTCGATATTCGTTCCACAGCGCCTGATAAGGAGTCCTGGTACTGCTGGTGAAACAGTTCAACCGCTGCCATTGGTTTACGCAGCAAATTAATTGATCCTGCAAAGTATCAGAGAAATGATCAGCGCTGGTGACCGTGCCAGCCTCTTTCATCAGACACCAGCCATTTTCCCAGTCGTTATAGAGAATGTCAGGTGCCCATGACTGACCGGCAATCAGCTTCAATATCCGATACTCCTTGTGCCGATCAACGCCAAATGCCACATCCCCGGGTGCATTGACTCGCAGTATCAACACCTGACCTTGCCAATAACCCCGGAACAGCCGATTGGAACTATTTCCCTCTGCCATCTGTTGCCAATCGACTTTACCTTTCAGGTAGCGATTGGCCCAACTGAACTGTCTTTCTGGCATAGCGAAAAATCGACCTCTAGGTTAGAATTGCATCCGTCTCATCGGGGTGCTTTTAAGGTTTCTGTCAATAAGCAATCAATCCACTCCCATTGCTTATTGACAGGAGCCCTGGCTGAGAGTTTACCCGTCGAACCTGATCCAGTTAACACTGGCGTAGGAAATGAGCATTCCAAGGTATTATCCACCCCTACCTGTGAATGGCTACTCCCACGCCCTCGGAAACTATCTTTTAAGATTACTGAGGAGCAATCCGTGAATCCAGTTAAACCCTTAGCAGCTGTCGCATCTCTAATGTTTGCATCATCCGCCATCTCAGCTGATCTGACTGTCTATACTTACGACTCGTTTATATCCGAGTGGGGGCCGGGCCCCCAACTGGAAAAAGCCTTTGAACAACAATGCAGTTGCAACTTAGAGTTTATTGCTGCGGAAGACGGGGTCAGCATTCTCAACCGATTGCGCATCGAGGGCAATAAAACCAAAGCAGACCTTATCCTCGGCATAGATGAAGGTTTGCTGGAAGAAACCCGTAAAACCGGTCTGGTTCAGTCTCATAATATTGATCTGAGTGGCCTCAAAGCAGAACTAAACTGGCACGATAGCGACTTCGTCCCCTTTGACTACGGTTACTTTTCATTTATTTATAACAGTGAAAAAATCACCCAGCCGGCTACTTCCCTCAAGAATTTAATAGAATCCGATGCTTCAGTGATTTATCAGGACCCTCGTACCAGCACACCTGGCCAGGGCTTGATGATGTGGGTTAAGTCAGTCTACGGGGATAAGGCTCCAGCAGCCTGGAAACAACTTTCAAAGCATACGGTAACCGTTACCAAGGGCTGGTGGGAAGCCTATAGTATGTTTCTCGAAGGAGATGCAGATTATGTGCTCAGCTACAATACCTCTCCTGCTTACCATGTGGTGGCCGAACAGAAAACTCAGTACAAGGCAGCGCCCTTTAAAGAAGGCCACGTAGCCCAGGTAGAAGTCGCGGCAATCACTGCTAACAGCACTAACAAAGACCGGGCTCAACAATTTCTGAAGTTTCTGATTTCAAAAGAGGCCCAATCAATTATTCCAGTAACTAACTGGATGATGCCTGTCATCCCCGGGATGGAACTACCTGATGCATTTGCTGACTTGATACAACCGCAGCGTATCGGATTTAGCCCCGAAACGATGGCAGATAACCGTAAATCCTGGGTACGCGAATGGCGTAACGCAGTCTCCGAATAAAGGAAATACCCACCTTGATTGATAACAGGCCATATTCTCTGCGAATAACAGCCCCATGTTAGCTGTGGGAAGGTTAGCGGTTGGAAGGCTCGGGGCGGGGCAACTGGGATTATTGTTTATCGCTCTGGTCACTTTGCTGTCATTTCAGGGATTGATTGGATTCTCAGCAAATGGCAATGGTGGCTCGGGTCCCGACTGGTCCCTGTTGTCCGATACCTATTTTAGACAGGTATTATGGTTCTCTATACAACAGGCAGGGCTCAGCGCCCTGCTCTCGATGATACTGGCCTGGCCTGTAGCAAGAGCAATCTACTACCTTCCGGAGCTGATCGGCCGCCAGACATTTCTCAGCCTCTGTATTCTCTGCTTTGTAATGCCAACGCTGGTACTGATTACGGGTCTGGTATCACTGTTAGGACGTTCAGGGATACTCACCCCCTGGTTAGGAGAGAGCTGGAACCTCTATGGTCTGAACGGTATTTTACTGGCTCATATCTACCTGAACATGCCCTTCGCTGTACGTGTATTGGTGCAGCAAATGAATACCATCCCTGACAGCAGCTGGAAACTTGCCACTCAGCTGAAGTTCACCCCGTGGCAGCGCTTGAAACATATCGAATGGCCATCAGTAAAAGCCAGTTACTTAATGTTATTCGGCTTTATTTTTGTACTCTGTTTCAATAGTTTTGCGGTGGTTCTGGCATTGGGTGGTGGGCCAAAGGCAACCACTCTGGAAGTCGCTATTTATCAGGCACTCAAGTATGACTTTAATATTCCCGAAGCGCTGATGCTGGCCTGGACTCAGTTTCTGATCGCCGGGTCACTCTTTTTGGCTCTCACTCTACTAGGCTCCATTAGCTGGCTGTCGGCTGACACAGCAACCAGGCATTGGGTCCCGACCCTATCCAGTACCAAAAAAGCCTGTTATCAAACTATTTATTATCTCGCCTGGCTGGTACTGCTCTTACCTATCGTTGCCTTATTCGCTGGCATTGATCTACAGGAGATAAGCCGATTTTCCTGGTCTTCGCTGCTGGAACCCACTGCTGTCAGTATTGCGTTAGGACTGATAGCTGCTGTGTCGGCTACGATTACGGCATACCTTATTCTCCAGCCAATCCGCAATGCATATCGTCAGCGACAACATCGTCAGCGGATTGCTCTGGAATGGATAGCAACGCATACTCTGGTGGCACCAGCCATGGTGTTATCGGTTGGATTGTTCATCTTTCTGCTACCTAAAATAGATCTGGACGACTGGGGTATTGTATTCGTGGCACTACTGAATATGGTAGTCTTGGTACCCTTTGCCTTTCAACAACTCAAGCCACGATTATTTCAATTTGATCAGCAATACATGCAGCTGAGTAGTTCACTGAAATTACAGGGGTTCAGTTTGCTGCGTGTTGAGTGGCCATTTATCAGGCCAGTATTTGTCGCAAGCCTGGCCTTGGTACTGATCCTGGCCATAGGAGATGTGGCAATATTTTCTATCTTCGGCAGTCAGGATTGGACCACACTTCCCTGGCTGATTTACAGCTATGCCGGTACCTACCGAATAGCTGAAGCCTCCATTGCTTCATTGCTGCTTTTAGCCCTGTGCAGTTTGATTCTCTGGGCCTTTGAACGGTTTCGATCTCATGTTGAGCATTGATAAATTAAAAATTCGACTCGATGACTGGTCATCGGAATATCAACTGCAGGTAGCAGACGCTGAGATACTGGCAATTCAGGGCAAAAGCGGCGTTGGCAAATCAACGTTACTGCACGCTATCGCGGGATTCGTCTCCTGTCAGAGTGGCAGCATAGCCTGGCAGGGGAAATCCATAGAGAATCAACCTGCTGAGCAACGCCCTGTCAGCCTTCTCTTTCAGGACCATAATCTATTTGAGCACCTCAGCATAACCCAGAACCTGAAACTTGGTTTTGGTAAACCCCCCCCTTGGCAGAAAATAACCGCTGCGGCAAAGCAATTGGAAATAGAGCAGCTGCTGGATAGTAAGCCAGGGAATTGTTCCGGTGGCCAGCGACAGCGAGTAGCGCTGATCCGCACACTGTTGCGACCAGAACCTATCGTGCTGTTAGATGAGCCTTTTGCCGAACTGGATCCACAGACCCGAGGGCTGGCAACTGATTGGGTCAGACAGACCGCTAAAGAAGGGCATAAAACATTGCTGTTGGTGACTCATCAGGATGAGGATGTAGAGCGGGTGGCTGATCGATGCCTGGTACTGAATCAGGCCACAGACAATTAAATCACCCGAAAGAAGCATCTTGTTCTTCTGCTATAAAAATTCTGGCCGATAGGGATTACCCAAGCTGATATTGCTTATAGATAAGAAAAGATAAAGCTGGATCTGATGGAAGGTTTATTTATCAGTTTCTGAGGGTGCATCAACAGGAAAGGTCAATAAAAACCGGGTGCCCGCTGATTCAGAGTCTATATATTCAAGATGTCCCCCCAGCACTTTCTGGCACAGATTATAGGAAATATGAAGACCTAATCCTGCGCCCCCCTTACCTCTGTAGGTTGTATAAAAGGGCTCAAAGATATGATCAACAATATCCTTATTGATTCCTCTGCCATTATCAGCATAAATCAGTTCAATCTGACGCTCATTACGACGAATGTCTATCTCGATCAGCCCCTCTTCAACTCCGTCAAATGCATGGTTCAGCGAGTTCATCATTAAGTTAGTGATAACCTGCGTCACAGCCCCCGGATAACTGTTTATCTGAATCATACTTTCACCTGTGATGGACACATGGACCTGCTTCTCTATCAGAGTCTGTTTTAGACTGTCACAGGTTATCTCTATCAATCTATCAAGGCAGAACTGTCGCTTTTCATGCGTTGCCTGATCCGCAGCAGTCTGCTTGAACCGCTGTACTAACTTATCAGCCCTGGTCAGGCTCGATAGCACTAATGTGCCACCTTCCTTCATTTCAGAAATGTACCTTTCCAGAGCGCCCTTCGTCAGCGATCCCGAATGCAATAGTGATTCAATATTGATCGTTGCATCACTCAGGTGAGACATCGCTGTAACACCAATACCAACCGGAGTATTAATCTCATGAGCAATTCCCGCCACCAGTTGACCCAGAGCCGCCATTTTTTCCGATTCAACCAACTGTTGTTGAGTCTGCTGTAGTGTTTGCAATGACTTTTCCAGAGCAGCATTGGTTACATCAAGCTTATTTAGGGCTTGCTCCAGTTCGCCGGTACGCCGACGTACTTTATCTTCCAGCATAATCGTTGTCTGGAATAGAGAAAAGTCACTGGAATCGGTATTGACGCCTTGCTCGGCGCGGTCCATAAGCACTTGAATAATTGCCATTAAGCGACGAATTTCATTCCGTAACTGATCCCTGTCAGAGCCTTCATCGGTCAGTAAAAGAGCCTCAGTGCTCATGGGAACCAATAGCAATTCCGGTACAGGTCTGATTAACATGCACACCGTTTATTTGCTCTCCATAAGTACTGAAGCCAACGCCATTATTATTGGTTAACAATTCTGATACCGGTGATAACAAGCCGTGCTGTTCAAGCTCAAGCCGCCTGAGAATGCAATCACAGGTAATCAGCGCCTGAGGAGGACCGACCTGATGATGTACATGCTCCAACATTTGCTTTAGATTAGTTACGATATCAACCCCTTGCGCCGTGCGTAATACAACACCAACATCAATAGCGCAGAAAAAGGTAAGACTTCCGTCAGTGTTCACCTTTTGTATCGACCTCACGTATTCTGCATCCCCCATCTTAACCACCACAGGATGGGCAGCAAAAACCATCGGCGACAGCTGCTCCATGCCCTCCAGCCCCAGCAGCCTCGCATATTCGGGACCTGCAGGTAGTCCATTAATTTCCGTAACTATTCGATGTTCGGGAATTGCCGCAGTCACTACCATTCGTTGATCAGAAGCGACAAAATGCTGTGTTTTGAATAGCTGAAACGGCAATGCAGTGGTTATCAGGATCAGCAGAGCAGCGTCACTCCAGAGTTTTCCCTGGTAGAATATGTAAGTCTGTTCGAAGTTTAAATCATCTCCGGCAGACCCTCCTATCAGCGGTATTTGTGGAATCGCGCTGGCTACCACACGCACGAGGGGTTCTTCGCGTATCGACATACCATCCACCAACAGCAAGCCGAAAGTTTTTGAATCACTTTTCAATTGATAAAGACTGTTATGACGGCTATGCAGACTGCTCGTATTTGTCCGCCAACGCCCAAGCGGAAAATCATGTAAATCTTTATAAAGCTCCACACTCACAGAAAAATCAGTCGCTGAAAAGGATATGGCACTGACACTGTGCCGGCTATATCCGTTGGGACCGATTTCTCCCGCTGTTGTGCACCCAACTACAACCACTTTGGGGAACGCTCGCTCCAGTTCACGCGCTATCTCGGGAAGGTCATAACTGACGGAGCAAAAGACGACCACAAGAGCCAGATCCAATTGATCTATTTGCCCTTTTAGGTCCGAAACCAATGCCTTTGATTCCTGTAAAATGGAACAGCCAATTCTTGTACTTTCAACCACTACAGCTCTCCCTGTTTCAGGAGGATCATTGATGCACAGTGTCTGCTTGGATTGTAGTATCTTATTTGTAATTCTCCAGCCAATAACTTAAACACGGTGCCACAGCAGTTAAACTGCGCTTGTTTTAAATTTGTACTGACTGCTAAGATGGGGCCAGTTTTTTTGGGAGTAACAAGTGGTTAACCCGCAACAGATTGTTATCGAAACCCCTTGGTATCAGATTGCCGCCAAAGCCTGGGGGCCAGAGACTGGCCATAAAGTGCTGGCAGTGCATGGTTGGCTCGACAATGCAGCCAGCTTCGATTTTTTGGCTCCGTTGCTGCCAGATACACGCTTTATCGCAATTGATCTGCCCGGGCATGGACTCTCTTCTCACCGCCCTCCTGGGGTGCCTTACCACTTTGTCGATTATATTCCCGATGTAATTGCCGCTGCCGACGGGCTTGGCTGGCAACGTTTTTCATTTGTCTCTCACTCGCTGGGCGCCGGAGTATCTAGCTTTGTCAGTGCTTTGCTCCCTGATCGAATAGAAAAACTCGTTATGATTGATGGACTGGGTCCATACGCCGCTGATCCATCCAAGGCTCCGCAATCTCTGGCCGCTTCAATCAAACAAATGGGCCGACTACCAACAAAGCGTCCCCCTGTTTACTCTGACAAGAACGCTCTGATCGATGCCAGAGTTCGAGTCGGTGATCTTAACCGTGAATCAGTGCGCTGCCTTATCAATCGCAGCAGCATGGCTTACGAAGGAGGATGGACCTGGACCAGTGATCCCCGTTTACGTTTCAGCTCTCCACTGTACTTGACTGAAGCGCAGGTTCTTGCACATTTGCAGGCCATTCAGGCTCCGACTCTGTTAATTAATGGTGACAGAGGGATTATTGACCAGCGCCCAAGTAGCCAACAGCGCTGCGCTGCCATTAAGAATCTGACAGTGAAAACTGTATCAGGAGGACATCACCTGCATATGGAAAATCCGGAGCCAGTGGCTACTGAAATACGAGCCTTTCTTCGCTAAATCCTCAGGATTCGAGCACCCTCCGGCCTGTCACAATGCCCTTGAATCAAGGTGTCATAGTGCTCTACTTGGCCTTCCCGGACCGAAGCAGTGTAGCAGCCCCCTTACACATTAACGAAGAAACCTGTAAGTCCCCCCCTCGAACCAGGACCTTCAAAAACTTCTGAGTTTCAGTTTTTGCATTAGTGAATTTGGTGGTCTAGGCTAAATCACGACAGCGAATTTGTGGTTGTGGAAACGCTGTAAACCGACAATCGTTAACATCCGTCTGCATCATTGAGGTTGACGACGATTGTTACTAAACGGAACTTTAACCAAGGGTATAAAGGAATGGCCAAGGTCGGCACTAAACATCCAATCAACGCTTTACGTTTACCTCAGGGACTGGAAATTCGTCCATCAACTCAAGCTGATAACCACTTCATCGAGAAGCTTTATCAGTCAACTCGCTCCGACTTACAGTTGATTGATGCTGAAGCTGATTTTATTGAATCAATCATCGACCAACAGCTACATGCCCAAAGCAATGGCTATGGAGATGCCTTTCCCAATGCAATGTATTTTATTGTCGAGAAGCATCAACAACCCATTGGACGTGTAACTATCGATTTTGGCAGCAATGAAATCAGGGTAGTGGATATCGCATTTATTCCTCAGGCACGTAATAAGGGTTTTGGTGAAGGCGTACTCAAAACCCTGCAGTATGCCGCAGGTAAAAACTGCTCCCCGCTTGCACTCAGTGTGCATTGTGATAACTGGGCGGCAAAAAAGCTTTACGCAAAACTGGGTTTTCAAATCGAAGAAAGCGCTCCTCCCTACGAACGTTTGGTTTGGTACCCCACTTTAATGGAGATTCGTGCCTAGCAGCATATTGCGAGTGCATGAATAACGACTGACAGCAAGAAAGGAGACACCATGGCAGAGCCATTTATCAGTCAAATCACGATGTTCGGATTTGATTTCCCACCGCGAACCTGGGCCAAGTGTGATGGCACGCTTATATCTATCAACAACAATCCAGCCCTCTACGCCCTACTCGGATTAAATTTCGGTGGCGATGGACGCACCAACTTTGGTTTACCAGAACTGCGAGGCAGAGTACCCATTCATAGAGGAAATGGTTACAACATTGGCGAAAAAGGCGGTAGCGAAACCGTCAGATTATCAAACAGTCAGCTACCAGAGCATTCACACCAGGCTCAAGCAAACAGTCAACCCGGAGACACCAACCTGCCTGAGGGCAAAGTATTGGCCATGGCACCCAGTGGCAATCCGATTTATACAGTTGCTGCTAATCCCCGTCCAATGGGTGCAGCCTTGTCCTCTACAGGAAGTGGTGGCGCCCATACCAATATGCAACCGTCTCAGGTGATTAATTTCTGTATCGCCTTGGCAGGGGATTTTCCCCCTCGAAATTAGAACACTACCTGAATAATTTACGTTTATTGAGGAGTTCAGTTATGTCCGACCCCTTTATCGGTGAAATTCGAATGTTCGCCGGCAATTTTGCCCCCCGCACCTGGGCCTTTTGCGACAATTCACTTATCACACCAGGATCAAATGAAGCCTTATTCTCCCTGCTTGGAACCCGCTACGGCGGTAATGGCAGAACCACTTTCGCCTTACCGGATATGCGTGGCCGCTTGCCCATGCATCAAGGTACCGGCCCAGGCCTGACACCCAGACCAATAGGTCAAAGAACAGGTGTTGAGACCGTTACACTAACCGCGGCGGATATGCCCAGCCACACTCATCCTCTGGAAGGCAGTGGCAATGACGGTGACAGTGCAGAACCCCAGAGTAGAACCTTAGGTTCTGGACAACAGGCCTTTGATACAGGCAATACCAATCTGGTTGCCATGTCTCCAAGTCAGGTGAGTGACGCCGGTGGATCCCAACCTCACTACAATATGATGCCCTTTTTATGTGTGAGTTTTATTATCGCATTACAGGGTGACTATCCATCCCGCACCTGAATATATTAAGGAGAGATATATTATGTCTGAGCCATTTATCGCACAAATTCAAATGTGGGCCTGTAATTATGCTCCCCGCAGCTGGGCATTCTGTGATGGAGGCGTTCTTCCAATTTCAGAAAATGCAGCCCTATTCTCATTAATCTATACAACCTATGGCGGCGATGGACGCACAACGGTGGGACTACCAGATTTACAGGCTCGCGCACCGATTCAACAAGGAAGAGGACCGGGCTTAAGTAATTATGTTTGGGGTCAACGAGGTGGAACTTCAAGTGTTGAGTTATATCAGCAGCAGATGCCCGAGCATACCCACACTTGGTACGCACAAGATGATGAAGCTTCTGACACAGAGCCCAATTATGCCTATCTTGCCCAAGCAGGCGAACCAGGACGGGGTGGGCGATTTACTCCAACAGATATCTATAGCGATGCAGCAAACCTAATGCCCCTATCCGATTCTACGATAGGTAACGCAGGCGCAAGCCAGCCACACAATAATATGCAGCCCTTCCAGGTGTTGAATTTCTGTATTGCCCTGGCAGGTGTTTTTCCTTCTCGCAGCTAATTGGATCCCAGGATTAATTATGTTAGCTAAACTGACTCAGCTCGATTTCGATCAATGCTTAAATCAGCCGTTCAAAGTTCATCTGGTTACTGAACAACAGGACACTGAAATTAATCTTGAACTCATTGATGTCCAGTTCTTACGTGAATCCGTTAATGAAGGAGGACGCGATCAATTTTCATTACTGTTTAAAGGAGGCAGCGAAGTAATCTTACCGCAGCAGACATACCAGCTTGAAAATGACCAAATGGGGAAACTGGATATTTTTCTGGTACCGATCGGTCGAGAAGACAATCAAAATAACGATCCAACCCGTGCAGTTATCTATGAATCCGTTTTTACCTGATCTTTAAAACCTACAAATACGTCCAAAAGGTCTGGCAGACCTTAAGGGAACCTGTAAATCGACAATCGTTAACGTCCATTTGTATCATTGAGATTGACGGCGATTGTTACTAAACGGAATCATTTGCACTCAGTGGCATTCCGATAACTGGCGGCAAAGAAGCTTTACTCAAAACTGGGTTTTCAAATCGGAGAAACCGTTCTTCCCTACGAGCGCTTGGTTTGGTACCCACTTTAATGGAAATTCGTGCATAGCAGCATATTGCGAGTGCATAGATAACGACTGACAGTAAGAAAGGAGGCACCATGGCAGAGCCATTTATCAGTCAAATCACGATGTTCGGATTTGATTTCCCACCACGAACCTGGGCCAAGTGTGATGGCACGCTTATATCTATCAGCAATAATCCAACCCTCTACGCGCTACTCGGAATAAATTTCGGAGGCGATGGACGCACCAACTTTGGTTTACCGGGACTGCAAGGCAGAGTACCCATCCATAGGGGAAATGGTTACAACATTGGCGAAAAAGGCGGTAGCGAAACCGTCAAATTATCAATCGGTGAGCTAGCTACGCATTCACACCAGGCTCAAGCAAACAGCCAACCCGGAGACACCAACCAGCCTGAAGGCAAAATATTAGCCATGGCACCTGATGGCAATCCGATTTATACAGCTACTGCTAATCTCAAAGCAATGAGTACAGCCTTATCTTTCACAGGAGATGGTGGTGCCCATTTCAATATGCAACCGTCTCAGGTGGTTAATTTTTGTATTGCCCTGGCAGGGTTATTCCCCTCGCGAAACTAGAGCACAACCTGATTAACTTACGCTTATTGAGGAATTCAGTTATGTCCGAAACCTTTATCGGTGAGATTCGAATGTTCGCCGGCAATTTTGCCCCCCATACCTGGGCCTTTTGCGACAATGGAATAATACCAGCAGGATCAAATGAGGCCTTATTCTCCCTGCTTGGATCCCGCTACGGCGGTGACGGCAGAACCACTTTTGCCTTACCGGATATGCGTGGCCGTTTGCCCATGCATCAAGGTACCGGCCCGGGCCTGACACCCAGAGTAATAGGTCAAAGAACGGGCGTTGAAACCGTAACGCTAACCGCGGCGGATATGCCCAACCACACTCACAGTTTGGAGGCTAGCGGTAATTCAGCCGACAGTACTGAACCTCAGGGTCGAATGATGGGTTCTGGACAACAAGCCTTTGATACAGACCATACAAGCCTGGTTGCCATGTCTCCAAGTCAAGTGAGTGACGCCGGTGGATCCCAACCTCACAGCAATATGATGCCCTTTTTATGTGTGAGTTTTATTATCGCATTAAAGGGTACGTACCCGCCCCGCAATTGAACACATACCACATATAAGGAGATATGCATTATGTCTGAGCCATTTATCGCACAAATTCAAATGTGGGCCTGTAACTATGCTCCCCGTGCCTGGGCGTTCTGTGACGGAAGTTATCTTCAGATCGCAGAAAATACCGCCCTTTTTTCACTAATCAGTACAACCTATGGTGGCGATGGACGCACTACGCTGAGGCTACCAGATTTACAGGCCCGTGCACCAACACATCAAGGACAAGGACCTGGATTAAGCTATTATCGTTTGGGTGAACAAGGTGGGGCTCCCGGTGTTCCTCTATATCCAGCACAGATGCCCGAGCATACCCACACTTGGTACGCACAAGATGATGAAGCTTCTGCCACAGAACCAGCTGCTTCCTATCTTGCCCAAGCAGGTGAACCAGGACGGGGTGGGCGATTTACTCCAACAGATATCTATGCGGATGCATCAAACCTAATGCCATTGTCCGCTTCTACGATAGGTAACGCAGGCGCTAGCCAGGCACATTATAATATGCAACCCTTCCAGGTGTTGAATTTCTGTATTGCCCTGGCAGGCATTTATCCTTCTCGCAGTTAATTAGATCCCAGGATTAATTATGTTAGCTAAACTGACTCAGCACGATTTCGATCAATGCTTAAATCAACCGTTCAAAGTTCATCTGGATAGCGAACAACAGAACACAGAGATTGACCTTGAGCTTATTGATGTCCAGTTTTTACGTGAATCCGTTAATGAAGGAGGACGCGATCAATTTGCATTACTGTTTAAAGGAAGCTGCGAAATAATGCTGCCCCAGCACACATACCAGCTTGAAAATAATAAAATGGGGAAGCTGGATATTTTTCTGGTACCGATCGGTCGAGAAGACAATCAAAATAACGACCCAACCCGCGCTGTTATCTATGAATCTGTTTTTACCTGATCTTTAAAACCTACAAATATGTCCAAAAAGTCTGGCAGACCTTAAGGCTAAGGGTTACATACCCTTAGCCTATTCAGCAGCAAGTGCGTTCACTTTATTATTCTCGTTATCAGTATTCATCTACTTGCTGCCATATATTCCACATTCTGGTTTCTTCCGTAAAATCCATCAATGAAAATAGCCCAACACAGGCTTTAGCTCCTTTTTCCTGAAGAGATCCAGCGGCAATTTTTTTGGCTAAAATAATGGAAGGAATTGTTGGGATTTGTGGACCATGACCATCTTCAGCAATTAAGTTCCATCGAAGAATTTTTGGCTGGCCATTTAAATCAATACCCTTTAGTTGAATATACATAGCACCAATATCAGTCCCCAACCCCTGGAACCAGCAACTCATTCGAGTGACTAGTTTTGAATATCGAGACCAGTTATCTACAAATCTAAATCGCGAAAGCCAGGACAATAACCACAGCCCCAGATGCAAACTGCCAAGTTCAAGACCGGCGTAAAACCTAACAGTCTTTAGACTGGGGTAATGACCGGGAAACAACTCCAGATCAGGTATATCACAACTTGCCAGCCACCGACGCCCGACGGGGTCAGGAAATTTATATCTATGTATTTCCTGCCAGCCATAAGTATCTTCCCACTGACTGTTTTGCCAACGCTTAAACTGACGACCAGTATAGCTTAAGATTGCCTTTACCGTAGCTTCACCACGATCAGCGCGATTTCCCGGTGCGATCCCATAGTGAATTTCGTTTAGTTCCTGAAACGCAGAGAAATACTCGTCAATCACCGCAGAGGAAAGCCCTGGAACACTACTGGCTCCTGTGACCGCCAGCACATTGTTTTCTTTGGCTTTTGCATCCAAGCGGTCAAACCCGTTAACAAAACTTCGTCCATCAGCCAAATCTATATAATGAATACCGGATTCAATACAAGCCTGAGCGACATCATAATTCTGCCCTTGAAATGGGCCAGATGAATGAATAACCAGTTTTACACCGGTACGGGCGATCTTATCTTTAAAATCCTTTTTATTGATATCAAGAACAACGCTATCAATTTTGCCTCCTGTTCTCTGCCTTAGCTGATCAGCAAAAAGCTCAGATTTTTGCTTGCTTCGTCCGGCAACAGTAACAGAGATCCCCTGCGTTATAGCCAATGACTCACTGATTTTTCCACCAAAATTTCCATAACCACCAAGCACCAATACCGGAAATTTCACACTGTCGATCCTCCGGAAACCTATGAACAAGTCCATTCGGCCTCTGAAAGCCCACAGAGAACACAATGGACTTATTCACAGGTTCTTTAGTTTAAAAAAGTTTTAGTCCACCAAAGTTTCGTTTGCCTAGCAAACTTTAATATCTTTTTTCTGAGTTATTACAATGATATAGCACAATATTATAGCTGTAATATTGATTGAAACGGGATTAAACGCTTCCACCAGCAGACCGGGCATAAAAATGGCGACATCAATCAATAAAACAATAAGCAGAACAGCTGAAAAATAGACCGGATACAGAGACTGTCTTAGCAAAAGAATGGATAAACCTAACAGGATCTCGGCGCCCCCGGCAATGGGCGACAATACCGTTGCCGGAATCCCGATATTGTGCAAATTAGTTAGCTGTTCCTCGACCGGACTTAACCAGATAATTTTTGGTATCAGGCCGTGGTATAAGAAAACAAATGCCAGGCCGATGCGAGCTATTAAGTGAACTTTCAAAGAACTATTCATCAGATCCTTCAGCAGTACCCTTGACAGCGGCAGGTTCCGGCTCTTCGGTTGGAATATCCTTAACAGTTTTCAATCTTGCCAAAAAATCATGACGTATGTTGTCATCAATGATTGTTTCAGCAATTTTTTCTGCGAGAGTCTCTTCCACCCCCTGCTCTTCAATAAGTTCGGCGACGTAATAAAGAACATCAGTACGATTATCCATGTCCTTGGCGAATTTTAAGTTCATATATTCTCCAATCACTAAACCTTTCTTACTGATGACTTGATGAACCGTTCTGATGGTCATATTGTCTCCACAATGCTCGCAAACTGTATATATGTACAGCATATACAGCTCAGTGATTTATGCAAGTGCAACTTATGTACAAGACAATGTTCCTGTTTTCCTTATGTCATTCTTCCTGTTTCAGATAAGCCTTTCTTGCAGATAGTAGAGCGGTTTTGGCCACAGCTCATTCATCATTTTAAGAAACCATCAAAACAAATACTAATGATAACGATTTTCATTCGTGTTTTTTCTTGCATTACTATTATATTGTGATTTAATGCACACACACAAAGGACGTCAAGAGAGACCTGACAGGAGATAACACAATGTTAGTTAAGGATTTTTCAGATTGCGTTGGCAATACACCAGTCGTCCGTCTAGACCGGTTTTTTGATTATTCTTATTCTGAAGTATTAGCAAAACTTGAATTGATGAACCCAGGAGGAAGCGTTAAAGACCGACCAGCCAAGTATATTATTGAGAAACTGATCGAGAGCGGTAAGCTCATTCCAAATTTACACCACGTCATTGAAAGCTCATCGGGGAATTTGGCTATCGCATTAGCCATGCAATGCCGCCGCTTTAATTTACAGTTCACCTGTGTCGTTGATCCAAAAATCTCACCACTCAATCTAAAAATTATTGAGTCTCTGGGAGCCAATATTGACATGGTGACTGAAAAGGATTTAAACGGTGGCTATCTGGACACCCGAATCAATCGGGTCCAGCATTTAGAGCAGCATGTTCCGAACGGCTTTTGGGTTAACCAGTATGCCAACCCCATGAACTGGCAAAGCCACTACGACGGTGAAGGTGAAGAGCTGATTAAACAGCTATCGGACCCCGTTGATTATCTGGTAATGGGTGTAAGCACCTCAGGCACATTGCTCGGTATCAGCCGTCGATTAAAAGAAGCCTACCCGAAGATGAAAGTAGTCGCTGTTGATGCAGTAGGCTCCGTACTATTCAACAACAAGCCTTCTCCCAGAGAACTTCCCGGTATCGGTGCCAGCCGAGTCCCTGCATTATTGAAGACTGACGAGATAGACCAGGTTATTCATGTGGATGACTATGAATCTGCCCTTGCCTGCCGGAGACTTGTTACCAAAGAAGGCATTCTTGCAGGCGGCTCTTCCGGCTCAGCGTTGGCAGCCGTGCAGAAACTCCTGGCTCAACAAAAGACCCCTTGCAAAATATTAACGCTGCTTCCCGACCGTGGTGAGCGCTACCTGGACATGGTGTATGACAACGTCTGGGTAGAAAGTGCCAGACAACGCCACCTGTCTTCGCTGGAATCCTCCGAGGTTTTGAAACCAACACCTCCCCTACCAGCGGAATTAACCCAGGTTCAGCCTGAAGCCATAAGTCACTAAGCACTATGGCGTTACCGCATAGAAACTAAATAGTGTCTGCCTGAATGGCAGCTGACTAATCACCCCTTAAACCAGATTTAGCTAAACCCTGGTGTTTTAACAACACTGAGTCTATGGGCAGCTTGCTCTCGGGCCCGGTTTAACAAGGAACCATCATGCACAACTCCGATTCACTATTGTACCTAAGTCAGTCCGATATCCGTCAACTAGGCGGAGATCACTCTGATGCCTACGTCCGCGCTATCGAAGAAGGGTTAAAACTGCACGCTGAAGGTAACTACGTCCAGCCTCTTAAGCCCTATTTGCGCTGGTCTGGTGCTGATCATATCGCCGACCGGATCATAGCGATGCCCTGCTATCTGGGAGGAGAAAATGCAATTGCCGGCTTAAAGTGGATAGGCAGCCGCCAACACAATCCGGCCAAATATGGTAAAGAACGGGCCAGCGCAGTAATGGTACTGAACGATGCCGAGACTAATTATCCGGTCGCATTAATGGAGGCAAGTTTAATCAGTGGAATGCGCACCGCCGCGATCACCGCGGTAGCAGCAAAGTACCTGGCAAAAGACAACTTTCAGGAACTCACCAGTATTGGCTGTGGCCCCATTGCAAAAATGCAGCTAACAACCCTGTTGCAACAGTTTTCCAGCATAAAAACCATCCATTTGTTCGACCTGAACAGGGAAGCCGCAGGACGACTGGTTGAAGAGCTTTCAAAGCAGTTTGACGTCAAATTCAATCTCTGCGATTCAGCCGAGCAGGCTGTCCGAGCGGGTGAAATGGTGATCACCTGCACAGTTGCAAATGAACCCTATCTCGAATTTGACTGGCTACAAAAGGGCTGCTTCTTAGCCAACGTCTCCATCATGGATGTACACAAAGAGGTCTTTGTAAAAGCCGACAAGGTTGTTGTGGATGATTGGGATCAATCTAACCGTGAAAAGAAAATCATCAACCAATTGGTACTGGAAGGGAAGTTCTCTCGCGAACAACTACATGCAGAACTGGGAGAGTTGGTAACAGGGGAGAAATCAGGAAGAGAAAATGATCAGGAGATCATTCTGCTGAACCCGATGGGAATGGCTATCGATGATCTTGTTTGTGCCCGATATTTCTACCTGGCGGCAAAAGCGCAAGGGGTAGGAACCATGTTGCCTTTATTTTAAGGGAAGGTAGTCATGACCCTTTCAGTTCAAAAACGGCTCAAACGGGCCGAACATATACTGCTCAGCGACTTATTTGACGCGCTCTGGATGGAAAATCTATTTGGCTTTCGTACTCACAGCCAGATTGCCCAATCCGAGCCGGACCAAAGTAATCAACAGCTTCTGGTAACACCTGTCACCGCTGAGCACCGAATTTGCTGGCCAATACGACTCGATCCAAAGTCGTCCAAACCACAGATAAGCGCAGAGATATATTGCGATAACGGACAGGATAATCCCTTAACTCTGGTGGCAGTATGCCAATCCATTGTTAACGCGACCTGGTGGCCTCAACAGGCCAATGGTGAGCGGTTTATACAGTGGATAACACAGGCCAGAGACTACCAGTTGCTGCTGTTGGACAAAGAGGCTGAGTTTTTTGCCCCTTTGTTGCAGCCCGGTAAACTGAACCTGGCAGAATGGGAGTGCATTGCTTCTCTAAGAGACCGCCCTTTCCATCCGGTCGCTAAAGCAAAAGTATTTGAGGGTATCAGTATCGATAGCCATCAACTACTCCCCGGCAAGAAACTCCAGGCCAGTTGGTGGGCAATTCCCAGAACGCTCTCATTACAGAGCGTTGAGGAAAACAGCCAGCCTGGCCTGGAGCAACCATTTTTTCAATTGTTAACAGATAACCAGCAGCAGGTTGTTAAACAAGTCTGTGAGAAACAGCAGTTAGACCTTGAAGAGTACCTGATACTCCCCGTACATCCTCTACAGGCTTTATGGATTAAAACCCATAACTGTTTTCTAGCGGCCAGAGATCTGGGAGTGTCAGCTACAGACCTGATCGCCACCAGCTCACTTCGTTCACTGGTGGTTAAACATCAGCCTCACCTGCACCTGAAGCTGTCTCTATCGATAACCTCACTGGGTGCTGTAAGAGTCCAGCCTGCCCGCTATCTGCATAACGGACAACTGGCACAGCGGGTCTTTTCAAAAATACAGGACCGCGATGAATGGTTGGCAAACCATGTTGAACTCTGTGAAGAAACCCTATGGGCATCAATGTCCGAACACCAGGAAAACCCACTGCTACAGGAGAACGGTGAGCTGAGTTGCCTGCTGCGAAGCTATCCTGAGAGTTTGATTAATGATCCGGATATCGAGTTGGTGCCCATGTCCGCCCTGGCGGTGCAGAACGAGAAAGGACAGGCCACCGGTGTACGCCGGTTACTATCAATTGCGGACCAGACAGCAAGTCTGACAAGTTGTCTAAAACTATTTGAAGTAATTGCCAAGTTATTGTCCGAACTGGGATTACGCTGTTTTAACTACGGCGTAATGCCAGAACTGCATGGACAAAACGTACTGTTAATTTGTCGCCTCGGTGAGATACAGGGCCTGCTGTTAAGGGATCATGACACCCTTCGTACCTGCCCTCTCATGATGGAAGCGCAGGACCTGCAACCGCCTTGCTACGTAATGGATCGCTCAACGCCAGGAACACTGGAGCTGGAAAATCCCGAAGAGCTGCTGGCCTATTTCCAAACACTGGTGTTAGAAGTCAACCTCTACGCGATTATGGATGCAATGTGCAGAGATCTGAACTCTGCAGAACAACCATTCTGGCATCTATTGCAGTCTGTACTGAACAACTCGGTACAGGGCATGAGCAATGACTCTGCACGAGATATCGCTGCCAGAGAACTTTTCAGTGCCCAACAATGGCCATTCAAGCAGTTGCTTCATCCACTGTTAATGCGCCAGAGCCTGGGTTCCGGCATGCCCTGTGGAATGCTGCCCAGTAACAACCCTTTGGCGGAACTGACCGGTGCTTAACCCTCAGATTGCGACACTTTGGGGCAGTCAGTTCATAACCACATTAGGGTTAATGATTCTGGTACCTATCATGCCGCTCTATTTGGCGGAGGAGATGTCCCTCAGTCTGAACAACGCGACTCAGTGGGGGGCGTTTGCCATGGCAGCCCCTTCGATAGCAAGTCTGCTTTCAGCACGCTATATCGGTATCTGCAGTGATCGCTGGGGATACCGACCTGTTTTGATGTTCAGCCTTGTCATCTTTTCCGTCAGTATGCTTTTGATGGCTTGGGCAAGCGAGTTGTGGATCTTCATTCTTGGCCGCTTGTTGCAGGGCCTGAGTGGAGTCAGCCTCTGTATCCTGACATTTACTTCGGCTTTAGGTAAAGGGAAGGAAGGCCTCACAATAGGCTCCATCCAATCCGCCACTGCAGCAGGCGCAGTGATCGGACCGGTAATGGGTGGTTGGCTGAACGATCATTGGCAGCTCCAACCCCTGTTGTACCTGACAGCGCTGGTTTCCTTAATAGTTTGTCTGGCGATTCGCAGCTGTACGCCGGACCTGAAGGTAAAAGTGGTCAGCAACCAACAATCGCTAAAACCTGATTTACATGGAGCGCGGCCTTGGTTGTGGGCAGGATTGCTATCACAAGCAGCAGCCGTTGCATTAGTCATCTGCTTTGGTGGATTTATCCAGCAACAGCTGTCACTGGTCAACTCTGCCAGCGTTGCCGGTTTAATGCACGCACTGTCATGGTTGGCCTGTCTGATAGCAAGTCCGCTGTGGGGTAGATCCAACGACGCAGGTCACACCCAGCGCAACTTCTTAATTGCCGCAGCGTGCTGTTCGTTAAGTCTGCTGGCATTACCCTATTGCCAGTCAATCTACCTTATCGCTTTACTCAGAATCGTTCAGGGTGCCTGTTTCGCGGCCCTGATACCCTCAATGCAACTAGTAGTACAACAGCAAGTTCCTGAATCGCAGCGGGGACAGGCTTTGGGGATATCCCAGAGTTACCTGTCTTTGGGCCAAATTGTCGGCCCTCTGCTAATCATGACAGCCACCTTCTGGCTGACAGCAATACAACTAGTCTGGCTTTGCAGCCTGCTATTTGCTGCCGCCTTTATCAGTATTTTTCAGTCAACTTTTCAGCAATCAGGACGTAGCCTGAGAGGATCCAATGCAAACAGATAATTCATATACAATTCGGGATGCCATCGACTCTCGACTCATTGAGCAATACCTGAATACTTATTTCCGGGAAACGGGAGTTTTTGTTCCCAGTGGAAAAACAACCTCTGCCACGGTGAAGGAAGCGACGGTTCAACTTGCTCATCGTGGCGCAGCCTTCAGCCATCATTTTGACCACAGCCATTGCTGGCTGGTCGGATCAATCAGTTATTTATCGGCTGGAGGGTTTCACCGATATGGTGATGAATTCGCACTGGTATCTGAACAAAGTGGTGAAATAACCCCGCTCGCCGGTATCGAAAAACTGTTCGAGCTGATTGTTTCTCAGCTTGGCAGCCGTAGCGACTTCGATGACAGAAAGCGCCACAAACTGTTGTCCCTGATGCGCAATAGTCATCAACGAATAAGACACTATTTATCACACACACAGAATCAGAGTGATTTATCACACACACAAAACCAAAGCAGTACTGATGTATTCCGCCGCTCTGAACAAGGATTACTCTTCGGTCACCCTTTCCACGTAACATCAAAAGCCTGTGACGGTTTTGATAATCAGGATATAGGCAACTATGCCCCGGAACAGTCTGCTGACTACCAGTTGAGCTATTTTGCCGTTGCCCCGGACATTATCTGGCAGGAAAAGAGCCGGCTTCAGCCAATCAAAGTGGATCAACTGGCAATAACACAGGCGGCTGAAAAGCTGACCAATATCGATCAATACGTTCTGCATCCCTGCCACCCCTGGCAGGCGGAATACTTGCTGCAACAAGAGCAGGTAAAAACATGGCAACAATCTGGCAAATTGATTTATCTGGGCAAGTTAGGAGAAACGGTCTGGCCTACATCTTCCGTGAGAACCGTATGGTTACCACAGCAAAAATGCTACAAAAAACTCTCCATTAACGTACGGATAACCAATTTCATAAGGAACAACCCTCCGGAACAATTACGACGGGCTCTGGATATCAGTAAGCTGGTATACCGGTTACAGCCGGATTTGGAGCAACACTTCCAGCTCCTGGCCGAAAGCGCCTTTCAGACCTTTTCCTGCTCCGACAACGAACTTCAGGCAGCAGCTGCGTGTTTATTCAGAGATGGTCAAAGTGACACCCAGCAGCCCCAAGTCATCGCCTATTTACTGGAAGAGAAGCCGCTTACTGGTGAGATGCCATTAATAGACCAGATGCGACAAGCGGCAACAAACCGCAACGAACCCTTTAACAGTCAGTTTGTTGCCCGCTGGTGGCAGGCCTATCTGAATATCTCTCTCATCCCTTTATTGGAACTGTTTGCCCGTTATGGCCTCAGCCTCGAGGCACATCTGCAGAACTGTATGGTCGCATTGGAGCACGGCTGGCCACAGGTGTTTTATGTCCGTGATATGGAAGGCGGCAGCATTAGCCGGGAGTACGTCTCATCCTGGCAGGGCTTGATTAACGAAGACAGCAGTGCTCTTTATGATCAGGAAACAGCCTGGTTTCGGCTGAAATATTATGCACTGATCAATCACTTTTCACACTTTATTGCAGCCCTGGGAAGAACCGGGCTGGCGACCGAGAATGGGCTCTGGAACATGACCCGGGAAATTATTCAACAAGCAAACCAAACCCAGGAATATCAATCCCTCATCACTGATCTACTGACAGCTGAAACACTACCTGCCAAAGCCAACATGCTGAGTAGCTTTGGCCAGCATGGAGAAAAGCCAAGCTGGGTAGAAATCCCAAACCCTTTAAAAATGGAGAGTAACAGCGCCATGGAGAAAAACAGTGTCATGGAGAAAAAGAATGGATAAGTACAGTCAGCTGTTATCTCACCCTGCCTGGGATCAGGCTCGTGAACGAGTGCTTCGTCAACTCTTTGAAGCGCTCATGTTTGAAGAAGCTTTCAAAAAGGCAACCATAAAAGGCGATCTGATTTCAATACCAGCCCAAGGTATCCGCACAGGTACCGAGGTCAGCTATTGTTGCCGAATAAGAGAAACCCACAGCTTTGCTCGGCACCGCATTATTGAAGGTCCCTGGCGTGTAGAAGGAGATCGGTGGCAACCCGTAACAGATTTAGCCCAGGTGCTGAATGAGCTGTCCTCCAATATAGGTGCCGATCCCGCCCGGCTTAAAGCCTTTGTTTCAGAACTGCGGAGTACCCAGATAAAACAAGCAGAGGTTCTGGCGCAACGGGGTCAACAACCCCTTAGAACTTTAAGCTTTAATCAAATAGAGTCCCGGTTGACGGACGGCCACCCCTACCACCCCAGTTTCAAATCCAGACTAGGGTTTACTCTGGCAGACAGCGCCCTTTATGCACCGGAGTATGCCCCGATCGTTACTCCTTTGTTATTTGCCGTTAAACAGTCTGCTGCTGTTGTTTCCGCAACAGCCGAGATGCCTTTCAGCGATGTTATCCGTGCAGCGCTGGGAGAAGCCATTTGGGATCTGTATCAACAGCAACTGAGCAGCCGGGCGCTGAACCTTGACGATTATCTTCCGTTACCTGTTCATCCCTGGCAATGGGATGAAGTGCTCGCACTGGAGTGCCATGAAGCCATCAAATCCAATGAGATGATCTATCTCGGTCAATTGCAAGGCTACCTCCCTCAGCAATCAATTCGAACACTGGCCAATGCGGAGCATGTTGAAAACAGCAATATCAAACTATCCATGAGCCTGGTGAATACTTCGACCTCAAGAGTACTCGCTCCTCACACCGTAGCCAACGCGGGAGGGATCAGCGACTGGCTGGCAGACATTGTCGCTGAGGATAATTATTGGCAAGACCAAACGAGACGCCCCATTATTCTTAAGGAATTTTTCGCAGTCGCCTATAAACCGGCCTATAGCAGCCAAAATGGCTATGGAGCTGCCTCCTGTATCTGGCGCCAAAGCATACAAAGTCAGCTCATGGAGGGGGAATCAGCCCTGCCCATTTCAGCGTTGATCTACCAGGACCATGACAATCATCCCCTGATTACCCCCTGGATTGATCAATATGGAACCCACGCCTGGCTGACAGAATTATTCCAACAGGTCTATTTACCCGTCCTGCATCTGCTTTGGAAACATGGCCTGGCTCTGGAGTCCCATGCTCAAAATATGATGTTGGTGCACAAGCAGGGTATGCCTCAGCGCGTAGCCCTTAAGGATTTTCATGATGGCGTACGATTCAAAAAAGAATTCCTGATTGATCATTCTTATCTGGAGCGATTAGCTGAAGCACCTGCGGAGCATTCAGCCGTAAATCCTAACTCCTTTCTGGAAACACTGGATGCTGATGAATTACGGGATTTCTGTTATGACGCACTGGCCTTCGTCAATCTGGCTGAACTGGCCTGGTTTATGGAACAGAACTTCAACTACAGCGAAAGCATGTTCTGGGAACTTTTCGCCCGCATCCTGAAAGACTATCAACAGTCTCATCCCGACCTGAACGAGCGCTTTAAGCTGTTTAATGTATTTGCGGAAAAAGTACAGATTGAACAATTGGCAAGCCGTCGCTTTCAACCGGAAATACGTCAAAGAGTCATTGAAAAGCCCAACCCTTTAGCGCCATATCGGGCAGGAAGTGAGCATGAGTAATTCCTTAAAGCAACGGCTCGGGAAGGGAGACACAATAACGGGCATCTTCTGCTCAACACCGGCCCCGCTGATGATTGAATTGATAGCAGCAGCTGATTTTGACTTTGTCATCATCGATTTAGAACACACGCTCATCGAAGGGCAGCAGTTAGAAGCGATGATTCTTGCAGCCAGGTCCAACGGCCTATCGGTATTGGTGCGGTTACCCGAAAACGCCTTGTACAGGTCGGTGCAGCTGTTGGACGCAGGCGCAGAGGGGCTGGTTTTTCCGAGGGTCAGTACTGTGCAACAGGCAGAACAAGCTGTTTATCAATGCCGCTACGGCACCCGGGGCGCACGAGGATTAAACAGCACAAGGGACAATCATTATGGTCGCGATAATCTTGCTGATTACGTCTCTGAAGCCAACTCTCAACTGTTGCTGATAATGATGATAGAAGATCGCACCGGTGTTCAAGCAGCTGACCAGATAGCAGCCGTCGACGGAGTCGATATGCTGTTACCTGGAGCCGCCGATTTATCACAATCATTCAATTTCCCCTGGCAAACGTCCCACCCTGAAGTTCAGGCTGCAATTGAGCAGATTCATACAATTTGCCAACGCCGCCAGAAAGGATTTTGTGCACTGCCGAGAAACCAGCAAGAGCAACAGGCATGGCTGGAGCAAGGCGTTCAATGCTTTGTAGCAGGTGATGATCGGGGAATCTGCCGTCGTGCTTTAACTGCGGTGGTTAACGATTTTAAAGAAATGGTAAAAAAACATGTTTGAAGTTCCCTCTCAGGCCATTGAAAACTATTTATCAACAATTGATAAACCGGCCTCCGCTTATTTTTACGACCTTGACTGGTTAAGGCAACATGTGACAACTGTAGTCGAGAAACTGCCTGCAAATTGCAAGATGTATTACGCAATCAAGGCCAATAGCGAAGCCAGGGTACTGCAGGAAATCAGTTCGCTGATCTACGGGTATGAAGTGGCATCAGCAGGAGAAATCAAAAAGGTCAGAGAAGCAGTCCCAAATGCCTCAATAGCTTTTGGGGGACCCGCAAAAAACCGTAACGATCTGGAATATGCGCTATCACAACGGGTTGAGCTCTATCACCTGGAAAGCCGTTTACAGTTGCAAATGCTGGACCAGCTAGCCGGTCAGCAAGGCGTTAGAGCAAATGTGTTATTAAGGATCAACCCACGGATAAAACTCCCTGAAGCAACGCTGACAATGGGCGGCAGTGCTACTCAGTTCGGGATTGATCAGAGTGAACTGGAAGAGATTTTTGAGTTAATACCGCAACTGAAAAATCTTGATATCGACGGATTTCATATCCACGCATTGTCCAACAACCTCGATTATCAAAAGCACCTTCAACTACTCGATTCCTATCTGCAGCTGTTTCAGGATTGGAGCCGTAAAATACCGATCAAGCAAGTTAATGTCGGCGGCGGTATTGGCATTAACTATCAGCAACTGGAACAACAGTTTGATTGGTCCCTCTTCTGTGACGGATTAAGTCAACTGCTGACAGAGTACAATATTGGCTACCCGGTTAATTTTGAATGCGGACGATTTTTGTCGGCAAACTGCGGCTACTACCTGACGGAAGTCATCGATATTAAATCTGTCCGAGAGAAGAAGTTCGCTTTACTTCGCGGTGGCAATCACCACTTCCGATTGCCCTCTTCGTGGCAACATAATCACCCATTCAAAGTAATCCATCGAGACAACTGGCCATGGGACTTCCCTCGTCCGAGCGCTACCAACGAACAGATAACCCTCTGTGGTGAACTCTGTACGCCTAAAGATGTATTAGCCAGTAATGTCACTGTTTCAGACCTGGCTGTGGGAGACTCGGTACTGTTTGTTCTGGCTGGAGCCTATGGCTGGCATATCTCTCATCATGATTTTTTAAGCCACCCCCATGCAGATCTGATATTTATTAACAGCCAACAACATAAGGAGCGTTAAGATGTTTTCTCAATTGCCTCTGACACTGGTGCCCACCGGCGCCCTCAACATAACCGAGGAGTACATACCCGAGCGGGTGTTGTGGTTAGTGGAAAAAATCAGACGGGAAAAAGTATGGAGTACACCGGTAACACTGGAAAAAAACAGTCTGGCCATCATGGATGGTCATCATCGGGCAGAAGCAGCAAAACGCCTCGGCCTTCCGTTTATTCCCTGTTTGCTGCTGGATTATTCCCAAGTTGAAGTCCAGAGCCGGATCGACAATGTCGTCGTGACACCAGAACGTATTATTCAACGGGCGGTTAAGGGTGTCCCCTATCCGGCAAAAACCACCCAACATATTTTTCCGGCAAAACTACCGGACTGTAACATTTCCCTTAATTTTTATCTTGGAGAAGATATCGATCAAAAAACAGCTTAGGGTGTCAGTCATTGTTTTGTGAATCACCCTTTAATGATGACCGGTAATGGATAACGTTACCGGTCAGCTTACTCATTTGTTCATTGCTGCCATTTTCCTGCTTTCAGTCACTTTCCAATTTTCAACTGTTTTCTAGCTTTCTGCTGCTTCCTAAACTTTCTGCTACTTCCTAACTTTCCAATCAGCAGGTCAAAAGCCACCACCGAAGTGACAATTATGTAATTCATAATTACAACGATTATCACTACCACCATTATTCAAATAAGTTCAATTCTCGTTTGCATATTCTGCAAATAATAATTATTATCATTCGCCCTTGCAATATCATTAATTTCTGAAGGTTAACTGAGTATTCATGAAACGTATTAATAGGATCTCCCCCCTACTCTTCATCGCGGCCGTCTCACCTGCAGTAGCGACAGCTGATACCCAGGATTCACCAGCCAGTACAGAGATGGACACGCTGACGATAACCGCCACACGTCAGAACATGGCCGCCGACGAATTAACCCATGCGGTCACTGTGATTGACCGTCAACAGCTGGAATCACAGTTTCAAACCTCCCGTAGTCTCGGTGAGGTTCTGGCCAAGACAGTCCCCGGTATGGCGCCCTCCAGTCAGACTCTGACCAATTTTAATCAGAGTCTTAGGGGGAGAAACCTGTTGGTACTGGTTGACGGCATTCCTCAGAACACTAACCGCAACGTTAGCCGTGACCTGATGAATATCGATGCTTCCAACATCGAGCGGATTGAAGTTTTACGCGGTGGTAGTGCAGTCTATGGCAGTGGTGCTGCTGGTGGAGTCGTTAATATCATCACCCGCCGTAATGAAAGCGGTGCCAGCACCACTGTTGGCCTTCAGAGTGCGCTGTCTGAGATTGACGAGGATGGATTCGGCTATCGCGTTGAACAACAACTGGGGGGAGGTAACGAGAACTTCGATTATGGCGTCAATTTGGCGTGGGAAAGCCAGGGAGCATTTTTTGATGCCGATGGCGATCGTATTGCCCCGGAACCCAGTCAAGGTGACCTGTCGGATACTGACAGCCTTAGTCTGGCCGGTAAACTACGCTGGTTCCTTGATGCTGGAACCCTGACTTTTTCTGCCAGTCATTTTGATGCAGAACAGGATTCAGACTACGGCTCAGACCCTTCAGTTAAATCTCAGCCTGCGGGTAGTGTTAAAGCCAAAGCAATCCCCGGGCTGCAGTTAGATGAGCAAAACCGAACCCGTAACAGCTTACTCAATCTGGCATGGTCAGCCGATCAGACCCCTCTGGGCAGCCTCGATGCTCAGGCATACTATCGTGACTATCATGCCCGTTTCACTCCCTTCGATGGCCGTCCCTACAGCTCCTGGAATGCTTTGGCACAAAGTTTTATCGATACCGAAACGCTGGGTGCCCGTCTGACACTCAGCACTGATATCAATGACAACAACCTGGTGCGCTGGGGAATGGATTTAAATCGCGAAAAATCAGAAATGCCCGTCACCACCTATGATGGGGATGCTTTTGATAACAGTGGAGGTCTGGTGTTTATCAATACCGGAGACAAGACCTTTATGCCTCCGATTACCCAGGATAATCTGGGCGCATTCGCACAACTTGAAAGTAATTTCAGCGACAGTCTTCGCTGGGAAATCGGTGCCCGGTACGAGTATATCTCGGCATCCTTTGATGATTTTACAACCCTGGGGCAAGGCCATGCCATTAAAGGCGGTGACCTGAGCTACGATGATGTGCTTTTTAATACCGGCCTGGTCTACAGTTTGAGTGATAATACCGAGGTTTACGGAAACTTCTCTCAGGGCTTTGAGCTTCCGGATATTGGTCTTCGTCTGCGCTACGCCAGTGCAGGATTCGACATCAACAGCTCTCAGCTGGACCCGCTAAAAGTCGACAGCTATGAAATGGGTAGCCGAGGTGACTGGGGAAATACTCAAGCCAGCATCGCTGTTTTTTATAACACCTCAGACCTGGGACAAACCACCATTCAGAACTTTACCCTGGCTCTACCTCGCGCCGAAGAGAGAATCTACGGTATTGAGCTGACCTTGGATCATCGTCTGGATGCCCAATGGAAACTCGGTGGATTACTCACCTGGATGGAAGGTGAACGCTACGACGAAGGCGATCAGCGCTGGGAAGCCCTGAACGGCTATCGGATCCCCCCTTTACAACTGCGTGCCTATGCTGAATACAGCCCCAGCAGCCAGTGGTACCACCGTCTACAGCTGAACTACAGCGGATCTCGAGACGACGCCTTTGAGGATCAGGTTGGTTTTGGCAGCAGAGAGATAGAAGCCTATACCACGGTTGACTATCACACCCAATACAAGTCTGGCCAAAGTACCATCAGTCTGGGAATAGAGAACCTTTTAAACGAGGACTATTTCAGCGTCTACGGCCAGTTGCTGCGTAACGGCAACAACACCAGCCATATCCCTGCCTCAGGCATTGCCATGAAAGCAAGTTATCAGTACCAATGGTAAGAGAAATACTGCTGGCCGTCATGCTGTTGGCGGCCTTCCATCCAATCCTATCCAAAGCAGAAAGCGGATCGGAAACCAGGGCCTGCCAAGCGATTGAGCACGCTCTGGGCAGCAGCTGTGTCAGCCAAAACCCATTGCGGGTTGCGGTGCTGGATACCGGTGAACTGGATATGGTTCTGGCATTGGGCATCAACCCCATTGCTTCAACAACGCCCTACCAAGTGGGGCAATTCCCTCAGTACCTGCCCACAGAACACATCCAGATCCAATCTCTGGGCGTGGTACAGGAGCCGGATCTGGAACAGCTCATGCGGCTAAAACCCGACCTGATCCTGGGTAGTCAATTTCGCCACGGAAGACTGTATACCCTGCTCTCTTCCATCGCTCCAACCGTATTCAGTGAATCGGTAGGGGCTAGCTGGGCTGATAACCTGCGGCTGTTTGCTCGCGCCCTGGATAAAGATACTGAAGCTGAAAATCTGCTCAATGAAATTGACCGCCAATGCCAAACAATTCGACACCTGTACGACTCCAAAGGTCAGCCCAGCCTGTCTATCGTTCGTTCGATGCAAACACATATCCGACTTTACTTACCCGGTTCTTTTATCGGTGAACTGATGAACCGCTGTGGATTGCTGCGTCCGACGGCCCAGTCCGGTAAAGGCTTTGCCCGGCGACTGCGTTCCCCCCAACAGATCGATTTGCTGGAAGGCGATATTATCCTGCTCAGCGAATACTCCCCCAAACAGGGATCCCTCGTTCAACGCTGGCGCCATTCAGGGTTCTGGCAGCGACTGCGGGGACAGGTCTACGAAATAGATGACAGCTACTGGATGCTGGGGATTGGTCCACTAGCAGCCAAACAGGTTCTCGACGATTTGGAACAGATAATTAATGACTACTGATGATTTATGACTACTTTGACATCTGAATGGCGCTTTCCCGGGTTGCTTCTGGCGATCCTGTTAGTCATTCCAATAACACTATTATCAGGAGACACCACTCTTGAATTAATCGATCTATGGCAGCTGCTGATTGGAAATATCAACAGCACCAGTCCCATTGATTATCTGGTGCTGACAGAGTTACGCCTGCCTCGACTACTGGCCGCACTGCTGGTTGGAGCCGCTCTGGGAACGGCAGGCTGCTTACTGCAACGACTCACAGCCAACCCCCTGGCCAGTCCTGGTTTATTGAGTCTCAACCAGGGGGCATCTCTTGGTTTGGTTTGCCTGCTGATTTCCCCACTGCCCTTTACTCCTCTGTATAGTTTTTCCGCAGCATTTGCGGGTGCTTCTATTGCCATGATTCTGGTGTTCGGCGTGGTCCGTCTAGCCACTGGCGGGCTGGCAGCAGACAGCCTGTTACTATTTGGTGCCTTGCTGAGCGCACTGTTCGGCGCCCTGACCACGCTTGTGCTGATTCTCGATCAACATGCACTTGATGCTATTCGGTTTTGGTTGGCAGGCTCTCTTTCTATGGTTGAACCAGAACAAATCCCCCTGCTTGCAGGGTTGGTATTCTCAGGCTTAGTGCTGGCAGTCATTCAGTGCAGGCCCCTGTTATTACTGGAGACAGGAAAGGATACAGCCCGAGGCCTGGGAGCAGATCCCCGCCTGGTTCTGCTCTCTGTCGGTGCCACCATTCTGCTGCTGACCGCGGTATCTGTAGCCGTCAGCGGGCCCATTTTGTTTATCGGTCTGGTCGTGCCCCATTTGTCCAGACTGTGGCTCGGTAACCAGATACACCGACAATTGGCCGGCAGTGCTTTACTCGGTGCTCTGCTGCTCACTCTGGCAGATTTACTGGTCTACCACTTCGATACCGATGATCGGCTACCTCCAGGAGTTGCCCTGGCGGTAATCGGTGTACCCTGGTTTTTGTGGCTGGTACGAAAAAGGTATATTAACCAATGAATAAGTCTCTAACAGCCACCTCATACCTTTGGTTCTTTCCTCCCGTTTTGGTGATCTGTCTGATAAATGGCAGTATCGACACGATACCTTTGCTGCTGGATGAGAACCTTCGGGAACTGCTGCTACGGATGATCACTGAGCTGCGCTTACCTCGAGTGCTGGTGGCAGCCCTGGTCGGTTCCGGGCTAGGCATGGCTGGACTACTGCTACAGACACTTTCCGGCAACAGACTAGCCGATCCAAGTATTATTGGTGTCAATCAGGGTGCGGCCCTGGCGGTCGTAGCTGCAATACTATTAATACCCGAACTTTCCCCCCACTGGATACCCATGATTGGAGTACTGGGGGGATTGGCCAGTGCCTGGATGCTTTGGGCACTCTGTCGCGGCACTGCATCAATCGCCCTTATCTTGATGGGTATAGGTGTCAGCAGTCTGCTCAGCGCATTAATCGGATGCCTGCTGATTCTGTCCGAAACTCAACGATTAGCCATGGTCATGACCTGGCTTGCGGGCAGTTTTGCCACCGTTGACCAGGCAACAATGGTAGGGACTCTCAGTTGGTCTCTGGTGTTAATACCCGCCTCCTGGCTACTTTGTCAGCAATTGGGCCCCCTTCTGCTGGACCCTCTCAGTTCCCGTATGCTGGGTGCAAGAACAGGCACAATTGAATCTCTTTGCCTTCTGGTTGCCTGTGCTCTTAGCGCAATAGCGGTAGCTGCTGCCGGAACCCTTGGCTTTATCGGTCTGCTGGCACCTCATATTGCCCGCAGACTGCATCCCCCCCAACCTGAAAAACTGGCTATGCCCGTTCTGGTCTACGGAGCATTGTTAGCCATGTTAGCAGACTTGCTGGGCCGCAGCCTTTTTGCGCCGGTGCAACTCCCGGCAGGTCTGATGCTCGCCATACTCGGAGTTCCGGTATTCATACTGCTGCTTCTCTGGCAACAACGTGTTCGAGGTCATTAACCCATGCCTAAATGCAGCCCAAATAACAACTGTGCAATTCGCGCCACCGACTTAAGTGTCGGCTATCGCGGTATACCACTGATTAACGAATCGACTCTGGTTATTCCCGAAGGACGCATTACCGTGTTACTCGGGGCAAACGGTAGCGGCAAATCAACTCTGTTAAAAGCGCTGGCTGGATTACACCCGCTCCAGAGCGGAACAGTCATGATCGGCGACAGCGATCTGACAACCACTCCCGCCAAACAACTGGCCCGGCAGATGGCTTTCCTGCCTCAACACCCTGGAGCCCCCGAAACCCTGACCGTCTCCGAATTGGTAATGATGGGCCGACACCCCTATCGGCGTCCTCTATTCCCAGCGACGAAAACCGATCGCAATGCAGTAGCAGAGGCCCTGCAAAATACCGATATGAGCGAGATGTCCGAACGATCCCTGGGAGCACTGTCCGGTGGTCAGCGGCAACGGGCCTGGTTGGCCATGATATTGGCGCAACAGACGGATATATTGATGCTGGATGAACCTACCAGCTACCTGGATCTGAGCCACCAGTATGATCTGCTGAACCTGGTTCGACGACTGAATCAACTTCAGGGAAAGACTCTGGTACTGGTGCTACACGACCTGAATCAGGCCTTTGAATTTGCAGATCACCTGATCTACATGAAGCACGGAAAGGTTATGGCAAAAGGAACAGCCTCACAGACAGCAACCCCGGAACTAGTTAAGGAAATATTTGATCTCGACTGTAGCATTGGTCTCCACCCCCAGGCCAATTGCCCCCTATTAGTGCCTTTGGCTACCAGATCAGCTGTCGGCGCTCAGCCCTCCACACCATCAGCACAGGCCATATAAGGTAGACTGGTCGAGACATCTGACATCATTGATATGCCTAAGTCAGATATCAATAAACGACGAGCTTTAAAAAGAAAGATCTAGTCGTTAATCAGGGGCATGTAGAGGCGCCCTCCAGTTTTCACACCCGATCATATTCTATGTCGAATATGATCGCACCCAAACAGTGTCTCATTTGAGTTTTTAATACAATCCAGGCACCCGACCACCTGTAAAATACTGGATCAAGGCTTCTTCTGAGAGCTGACGTCTTAAACTCTCTGTGGTAGCACGCACTTCTTCTTTGTTAGTATGCATTATCGGACAATTACTAAAAATTCCAAATGAACTTCCACCTGATTGTAAAATTTGCTCCACAAAAGCAATGCAGTTATTTGGCAACACACCCCATAGCCATTTTTTTTGCATTACTCTAACCAACTCATCATAGGCGGATTGTGGCTTTGCTAAACGCTTATAGTAACGGCCAATTTCTTCTTTCTTGGTATCAATCAGGTATTTATCGTACTCTTCTTGCCTCATGTATTTCGGGTAATCATGAATACCCGCAACATGGAAGTAATATCCTCCTTTACCGCCAACGTTAAGCAATGCATGGCCGCAAAAATTAATACCATCACCGCTGACGATAACCGCATATGATTTAGTCATATCTAATGGAAGGCAAACTTTTAGATTGGAACCACTATAAGCCATCGAAAACACTCCTGTTAAGCTTCAAGGTAAAAGCACCCTGTTCATCCCTAGAAAAAATGCTATTATTGTATAAATTCAATAATGCAGTTTTATTTAATGATCGGCATGCTAAAAGGAATGACGCATGAAATCAAGTTTCAGAACCACCTCTACAATGATAATTTCATTTCTTATATTTTTTATTCTTTTTGCAATAGCGACCTATCTCGTCTTTGTGTTCTTTTTCCCCACAAGCTCACCTGAGTTAGCGCTCAACATCATGTTCGTTGGTGGTTTAATTATTGCTTTACTCGGCAGCATGGGACTTTATTTTCATAAAATACGAAAACATTAACCCCCTCATGTAGCTTATAAAGGCAGGATAGCGTCGATCTAGGCTCGTTCACTCCGCATAAATAGAAAAATCTGAGCGCCTATATTAGAGACACCGGCCCCAAGTTCCAGAATCCGTAATTAAATTATCGTTGCACCCGATATAGCATGATTAAAGATCATGGGTAATCAGGAAGAAATAAGGAGCTACGCTTCAGTGTGCCGATTATTTTAAACCGATATAAATAAACGACGAGCTTTAAAAAGTCTCAAAGAGCGGTCAATTGACCGCCCTGCTGCCTCCGACAACGTCTATACAGCCAATCTTCGGCTGGGTAATATCGGAGGATCCGGTATATCCACGTCCAGCTAAATGTACAACTAGATAAATGTACAACTAGATAAATGTACTACTTGGATGTTGCGGCAGTTCCTAACTTATTAAGTACCATCGAAATTTTGTTTATGACCTTATCACACCCCTTGATATGGTGACGTTCTTTAAGGTACTCAGGATTATTATATGAAAGCCAGACCTTATTGTTCGCGTCTTCACTAATCAACACTTTCTGAGGCAGATCAATTGCAACCTGCTGTTCGCACTGCATTAATGGTGTCCCGACTTTAGGATTACCAAAAATAATCACCTCGGTTGCTCTTAGATCCAAATCTACACCAGAGGCATTTTTCTGGTGATTGATGCGGGCAAATAAGGTTAAACCTTTATCTTTTATAATCGATTCAAATCTGTCAGCAGTTTCTTTTGCAGGGTAGCTGCTTTCAATTGAGATCAAACTTTCTGTAGCACTTGCATAAGAAGAAGCAATCAAAGCAAGGGCGGCAAACGAAATACTTTTCATCATTAAATCACCTGTTGTTAGTTTTCAATTATTGGTCGGATAAATGGCATGCACATTGTTTCAGCTATCAACTGGAGCTTTCTGACAGGAGATCTACGGGCTAGTTCCTTTCATTAGCGCCCCTTATAGCTTGATAGGGATTACTAAATTTTCTTAGCTATCAGCTGCAAATATACTGACTACGCGGCCCATAAATCAAAACATGGAGCTCAGCAATCCTCATCAACGGGACTGTGCTGTCACACGGACAGCTGAACACACCTTCATAAACAGGAGGTCACCACCCACAGCCGGCACAACTATTCCCGATCTCGCCTAAAATTGAAAACCAGGAATTAATTATGATAAGAAAAATCTTTCTGACCGCTGTAACTCTACTGCTAATGGCTTCCCCCAGTATCAACGCAGCCCCACTGGATCTGGTTTGCAGCGAATGGGAACCCTATGTAGGCAATAACCTCACCAACAAGGGTCCGCTGGCGGAACTGGTAACAATGGCATTCAAAAAAGGAGGTTACAGCTCCAGCGTAAATACACACACCTGGGCAGATGCCATGGCCGGTGTGAAAAGTGCAGACCATGACGCGGCTATCTGCGTCTGGTTCAGCAAAGAAAGAAATAAGGAGTTTCGCTTCAGTGTGCCGATTATTTTAAACCGGGTCTCGTTTTTGAAGCGTAAAACCGATTCAATTTCCTGGGACCGCCTCAACGATCTGCAAGGGTATAAATTCGCCAAGCTCAAGGATGGCGTGATCTCCAAAAAATTCGATAACGCTGACTTTTTACAGATCCGGGAAATGGATCAGCAAATCGACGCTATACGGTTGCTGGTGAGTGGTGAGGTAGACATGGTCGCCGGTGACGAAGGAGAAGCTCTCAGCCTGATTCAACGCTACCTTCCCGAAGAAGCCGATAAACTGGATTTCGTTGATCGCTCGTTGGCCAGTAACTCCGTGCATGTGATGGTGTCTCGAACCCATTCTGACAGCAAAGAGCTGATTTCCGCTTTCAACAAAGGCATGGCAGAAATGCGTGCTGATGGCAGCTATCAGACACTGTTGGAACAACACCATATGGAGCGGCTTGCCGTCGAGTAATAAACCGACCGCCTTAACGGGAGAGCTTTGGCCCTCCCTTTCAGCTAAATAATCCATTCGGCACAGCCTGACAGCAATCAGTACTTCTATTGGGTTCTTTCCGCTAAACCACTGAAACCAGGCTCTATACTCTGCAGTAGAGTACTGAGCTCAGGCCATGACACCGAAAAGAATCGTTAAAGCGGCCGAAATCGGCTCTTACACATCAACCAAAACAGTTATGAAACTGTTGCAACCGCTTTTCGAGCACCGACAACTGAGCATCACTGACCTGTGAAACACAAGCACGTAACCCTTCAGTACGTTCGCTCCCCGTCGTTTCAAGGGCTATAGCACTAATACCGAAGCAAATCAGTTTCCCCAACAATTCCTCACCGCTCATACCGGGGTAAGCAAAAGTAAAATAAAACCCATCCGCCAACGGTGCCTCATCATCACGATCATAGACGATGGTAAATCCGTTGTTGATAAAGAGACGTTTCATCAGCTTCGCGCGGGTGCCGTAAACGGCCACCTCGTTGAGAAAATCGAATGTCCCCTCATTGGCCGCCCGGAACATCGCCGCCAGACCATACTGGGCAGAATGACTCACCCCGGATGACAGGGTGTAAAGGGCTCCGAAGATACTTGCGTAGCCATACTGGCGGGTATTGTACCAAGGTTCCAAATCGGCAAACTCACGCTCGAACAGTCGGTCTGAAATTACCAGTGAACCAATACGCTGACCGGCATAACTGAAGGCCTTGGAGCTGGAAATCAGAAACACATAGTTGTCAGTGTATCGGGCTACCGTAGGCTGATACGGGGTCTGGCCCGGCACACCGTAATTGTGTCGGAAATCCATACCAAAATAGGCCAGATCCTCGATCACAATCAGATCATACTTATCAGCCAGTTCACCAATGATCTGCAACTCCAGTTCGGTAAAACAAATCCACGATGGGTTATTTGGATTGGAATAGAGTATCGAACTGAACTTGCCACTCTGCAACTGTTCTTCCAGGGCATCCCGCAGCCGCACTCCCCGATAGTTGTAGACATCAAAGCTGGCGTAATGCTGGCCAAGGGCCTGCAGCTGTTTTTTCTGGACGGGAAAACCCGGATCAATGAACAGTGTCCCACTGCGCCCCTCGTGGGCGCGGTTGGCAACCATAAAGGTAGCCATGGCTCCCTGCATTGATCCGACCGTCGGCAGACAACTACCGGAATTCACATCAACATTCATAAACAGCTTGCAAAAGCGTGATATTTCCTGTTTTAGCTCGGGTAACCCATCCAGCATTGGGTAGCGGGCCGCCACCCCAGCCTCAAGCGCAGCAATCTCAGCTTTGACGCCCACTTCTGGAGGTTGCAGCCCCGGAACCCCCATCTCCATGCGGATATAGGTAACACCGGTGGACTGCTCTATTTCATTAACCAGCCTGACCAGCTCCCGAATGGAAGCATACCCGACCGACATCAGTCCCAGAGATTTCATTTTTTCATCAACAATGCGGGTATCGACTGGGCTTTCAAAATTCATGTTGGAATAGCTGTTCACGTAAACTCTCTGTATTAAGTAGATGTCTTCAGTCCAGGCAAATCGGGTTGCTGACAACAGCAACGTACCGAAGGTGCTGCCAGCAAGCCACTATCTTCAGAGCCGCTCAATAACCAGAGCGATGCCCTGACCAACGCCGATACACATGCTGCACAGCGCATACCTGCCAGCGTTGCGATGCAACTGGCGAATAGCAGAGGTAACCAGCCGTGCGCCACTCATGCCCAAAGGGTGTCCCAGTGCAATGGCACCTCCCTGAGGATTGATTCGCGGGTCACCGTCAGCCAAGCCCAGTTCACGTGAGCAGGCCAGCGCCTGCGCAGCAAAGGCTTCGTTCAGCTCAATGATATCCATTTCGTCAATGGAAAGGCCCAGTCGCTTAAGCAGTTTTTTGCTGGCCGGTGCCGGACCAATTCCCATAATACGAGGAGCGACACCGGTCACAGCCATACCCAGAACCCTCGCCTGAGGGCTAAGCCCATGTCGATTTGCCCCTGTTTCCGAGGCCAGCAACAATGCTGCTGCCCCATCGTTTATACCCGAAGCATTGCCGGCAGTAATACTGCCCTGATCAAACAACGGTTTCAGTTGGCTCAGTTTCTCCAGTGTTGTGGCGCGCAGATGTTCATCCTGACCAACCACCACAGGCTCCCCTCTGCGCCGGGGAACAGAAACCGGCACAATTTCTTCAGCTAACCAGCCCTGCTCCTGGGCTGCTGCCGCCTTTAGCTGGCTGGCGAGCGCAAAACAGTCCTGATCCTCACGACTGATACCAAATTCCAGCGCCACATTCTCCGCCGTCCGCGGCATCGTCTCGGTGCCGTAAGCTTCATCCAGTTTTCTGTTAATAAAGCGCCAGCCCATCGTTGTATCAAACAGCTGCTGATCACGACCGTATGCAGTGTCAGACTTGCCCAGCACAAAGGGTGCACGGGACATACTTTCCACGCCACCGGCAATCAACAGCTCCGCCTCTCCGGTTTTAATGGTCGAGGCACAGAGGCCCACTGCATTAAGCCCGGAACCACAAAGCCGGTTGATGGTGCTACCGGCTACCTGCTGCGGTAAGCCAGCCAGCAGTCCAGCCATGCGGGCCACATTTCGATTGTCCTCACCGGACTGATTTGCGCAGCCCAGCATAATGTCATCCAACGCCGACCAGTCCAGTCCGGGGTGACGATCCATCAACGCTTTTAGCGGTATCGCCGCCAGATCATCAGCCCGGACTGAAGCCAACGCGCCGCCATAACGACCGATCGGGGTGCGAATGGCATCGCAGATAAATACTTCATTCATGATATTTTCCAATTCGATGGCTCAACAGATAGTCACAGTCAGCATCTGGTCTAATCACCAGCCCGCCCGCTATGCTCTGATCTTACGAAAACCGCTTAACATCACGTCTGCCAGGGTATCGATCTCCTGCTCTGTCATCGCGGTGGACAGGGTGCCAGAGCAGGTATTGATCATCATGATGCCGTTGTCGAACAGGTGGTCCAGCATCGCCGCTGTCAGGCGCGCTTCATCAGGACCGACAAATCCTGAGCGGTAGTCTTCGGGCGCTTCTGCTTTCATATGAACCCTGAACATACTGCCACCACCGGTAACGCAGGCAGGGACATCAGCGATGCGAATCGCTTCAGTTATTTGATCACGAGCCCGATCTGCCAGCCCATTCAGGCGAATCACAGCTGGTTCGGTAAACAGCTCCATGGAGACATGACCAGCGACCATGGTGATCGGATTGGCAGAGAACGTCCCCGAATGGGGGAAGAGCACCTTATCGGCCCAAGGGTCCATCACATCCATCACCTCCTTCCGGCCAGCCAGGGCTCCAACCGGAAAACCACCCCCAATCATCTTGCCCATGGCAGTCAGATCCGGGCGCAACTCGTACCAGTCCTGGGCACCGCCGTAAGTGGAGCGAAACGTAATCACTTCATCGCAAACCAGCAGAGCTCCATTTTCGCGAGTCCATTTACGTAATGCCCGGACAAACTCTGCCGAGGCAGGAATCAGCCCAACCCGATGAGGTAACAGGTCAATCAACACACAGGCCAGCTCATCCGCATGCTGATCAAGGATAGCGATTGCTCGCTGCGGATCGTTAAAGGGAATAACAACTACATCGTTCAGTGCCGATGCCGGGGTACCGTGAGCCACCGGAACACTGGCCGGTTGATCAGGATCACCCCAGTTAGTCGGTTTTGCCGTCTGACTGACCTCTGCGTAGTCGTAAAGGCCGTGGTAGGCGCCTTCCACTTTGGCGATCTTCGGCCGACCGGTATAGGCACGGGCCGCCTTCAGGCAGCTCATCACCGCCTCAGTACCGGAATTAACGAAACGAATCTTGTCGAAGCCCGGCGAACGGCTGCACATATGCTCTGCGTAACAGACCTCCTCTTCGGTAGCCAGGGTAAAGGCACTGCCCTTCTGTAGCTGTTCCGTTACCGCCCCTACCACAGCAGGATGAGCATGCCCATGAATAAGAGAAGCCATATTGTTGGCAAAATCAATCCGGCGAACACCGTCAATATCGGTAACGTAACAGCCTTCGCCACGCTCGGCATATAGCGGATGAGGGCGTCGAAGTACAGTATTACGACTGACACCGCCCGGCAGTACATTCTGCGCTCGCTGGAAAATACGAGCACCACGAGAGAGTTGCTGGTTCATCATTCTATCCTGCAGTCTTAATATTCAGTCACTGTCCGGGGCCAGATCAGGCGCCGACAACATTGGCCAGCCGGCCATCAATCAAATTCCCTTCGGTCCTGTCCCGCACATACTCCATACTGATTCCGGGAGCCAGCTCCAGGACTCTGAACCCTTCCGGTGTTACGTCGAGAACGGCCAGATCGGTGTAGATCCGGCTGACCACTGCCTGTCCGGTCAGGGGATAACTGCAGGACTCCACCAGTTTCGAGTCACCATTCTTTGTACAATGCTGGGTAATAACGAAGATAGTCTTGACACCGGCCACCAGATCCATTGCCCCACCCACTGCTGGAATCGCATCCGCTGCACCGGTAGACCAATTGGCCAGATCACCACATGCGGACACCTGCATGGCCCCCAGCACACAGATATCGATATGCTGACCACGAATCATGGCAAAACTATCGGCATGGTGGAAAAACGAGGCTCCGGGAATAACCGTCACCGCTTTTTTGCCAGCATTAATCAGCTCGGGGTCTTCCTGGCCCGGTTCTGGCGCGATGCCCATACCCAACAGACCATTTTCAGTGTGGTAGATCACTTCTCTTCCCTCAGGAACGTACTGCGCAACCTTTTCCGGAATACCGATACCCAGATTCACATAGGCGCCATCGGGAATATCCAGCGCCGCACGCCTGGCCATCTGTTCACGATTCCAGCCAATGACTGTACCGTTCTTCTGGTTCAGGGTACCGCTCTTCTCATTCTTGGAACTGCTCTTCTTATTCATGGAACTACTCTTCTTATTCATGGATAGCTCCTCCCGGCTGCAACCAGTCTCGATTCCTGTGCCGGTTCGGTAACCGTAACAATACGATCCACAAAGATACCGGGCGTGACGATCACTTCGGGGTCAATAGCTCCCACTTCCAGCTGCAAACCGGTCTGCGCAATGGTCGTTTCTGCCGCCATTGCCATGATCGGGCCGAAGTTGCGGGCAGTCTTGTTGTAAACAAGGTTACCGTAGCGGTCAGCACGCTCACACTTGATCAATGCAAAATCAGCCTTGAGGCCATGCTCAAGCACATAGTCCCGTCCTTCAAAATTGCGTAGCTCCTTGCCTTCAGCCAGCGGCGTACCGACCGAGGTCGCCGTATAAAACGCCGGCACACCTGCGCCACCTGCCCGGATTCGTTCGGCCAGTGTTCCCTGGGGCACCAGCTCCAGCTCAATCTCACCGGCCCGGTACAGATCTGGAAATACGGTAGAGTTGGCGGTACGGGGAAAGGAGCAGATCATCTTGCCGACCTGTTTATTTTCAATCAGTGCCGCCAGGCCTACATGACCACTGCCGGTATTGTTGTTGACCACGGTAAGGTTCTTCACCCCTCTGTCGATCAGCGCATGAATCAGTTCAATCGGGCTGCCAGCCTCGCCGAAGCCCCCCACCATTACCGTCGCGCCATCGAAAATATCGGCGACTGCGGCGGCTGCTGAGCCTACCTGCTTATCAATCATTGTCGTTACCTTCTACTGCTGGGTCTGAAATCCACACAGGGCCGGAGGCTCACTCTGATCTCCCCGCGGCCCTGCTGCTGATACTGGCTACGCCAGCCGCTTACGCAGAGCCTCGGCCAGACTGTCTTCAATCTCTTGCAGTTCATCTTCGAAGAAGTGCTTATCGCCTTCAAAAGGTTGCAGCAGGTTGATCTTATTCTGCTGCTCATCCCAGCGAGCCATAAAGACACGATCCATCCATTCCATATTGCGGGCTTCAGTGAACTGCAGCGCAAAACACTTTTCACCATTGATAATGGAGTAGCCCATAATCGCCAGCTTACCGGCGGATATCGTCATGGACAGATGACGGGATGGTCGGTTGATCGACGACAACGAACGGTAGATACGGTTAAAGATGCGTTGATAGTCTGCCAGAGGTGCGGTGAAGTAATGGTGCTCACCGGTTGGACGGGCAGCGTACATGGAGTGGAAACCAATACACATCATTCCAAGAATTTCAGCCAGATCAATCCAGTTCTGCGCTGAACGCTCCACATCCACCTTGCCGGTGTCATCGGTAAACAGACTGATGTGATTCATCATCGGGCTCTGGCTGCGAATATTGACCCCGTGGTTCTGCAGACGACGGATTGCAGCAATGGTGCTCGGATTCAACAGCTCACGAGGCGTCGAGAAATGTGCCATCCAGGCCAACTGAACGCCGTTGTCCCGCAGAGTATCAAACAGCTCCAACATCTTGTCGTACTTATGGCTGAGGATCATTTCCGGCTGAAAGGTCAGTGAACGGGTCGCCAGACGCACATTCTTCACATGCAGCAACGCCGGATCATCAATAATCGGTCGTACATACTGCTCCAGCCGGTTAACCGGCATATAACCACCATCACCACCGGTAATCAGCAGGTCGGTCACTTCCGGGTGCAAACGCAGGTAATCGTGTATCTGCTGAATATCCTTCTGGATAAACATATCCTCATCACCACGAACCTGAGCATGACGGAAGCAGTAAGTACAGAACGAAAAACAGTTCTGAGTGGTGCGATCAAATACCAGCTGACACTGAGGATACTTATGCTGACTACCGTCAAGAAACTCCACCTCTTCCTGATCGTTCTCGAACCAGGGCTTATTAAGCTGCTGATTGCCATCATGAGGGTTGGTTTCTTCCTGATAAGCGACCGCAATCCGGGTACGCTCCGCCTCGCTGCCCGCCTCTTCATAAGCTCGGGTAACGACTTCATTGATCATTCCTGGCTGAGGCATCACCAGCTGAAATACAGAGTCATCTTCAAAGTTATCCCAATCGATACTGTTCAGTGAATGACGGGTCGCCAGAAATCGATAAACTTCGACAAACAGCTCCCGCTCTGCGGTGTAGCCAATATCGATACCGTTTTTCCGAAGAATCTCATTGACCTCACGAAACCCTTTCAGACCGGTATAATTTTCGCGCTCGGTAAACAGGAACCTGCGAGTTTCCAGCAGTCCTGAATGCTGTGGGTAGGCAGCCTGCAATCTGCTCAGCAATCCGGTCGGTAATAGATTTTCATTTTCAATAATCGCACTGACTTGATCAGAATACTGGTAGCGCACCATCATCTTCTGGACATCGGAAGATGCTACGGTAAGCGGAACGGAATGAGGCGTACTGGGAATAACGGAGGCTGCATCAAAACTGGCCATTATTTTATCTCTGTTTCTGGTTATCATTTATGTTTGGCAATGGTCCCACCCAGTATTAACCCGTCCCCCTGATCTCTGCCAATTAAACAATTTAAGAAACTTATAACCGCTTATTATCAATAACATAAACCATTGAAAAAGAAACAAAAAAAACACATCAAAAATATTAAATTCCGATTAAAATATTTTTTAAAATTTATCAAAAAATAGCAACAACAACTTAAAACCATAATTACAATAAGTTTAATAACACAGATAAATTAATTAATAGATTATTTAAATAACGATTATATAAAATCATTCAAAAAAAATAAGACAACCTGCTTATCAGGCATAATGAATAAATAGATCACAGCATGGTAATCAACGACGCCTGCTCCCCAGCATCAGTATGCCGTCAACATTTGTCGTAGATTTCGATTAGCGAACTCGACTTTCCTCAAACAGCATCATCGTTGCCGATCCTCTGGCCAGAACCCTGCCCTGTCCATTTTCGACCAGCCCCTCCACATAAGCCGTTCGTTTTGTTCTGTTCACCACCCGGCCACTGGCTTTCAATATCCCTTCTTTGGCAGAACCAAGGAAGTTTACCTTCATCTCAAGTGTGGCCGCTGACAGCTGTTTCCCTGGCAGAGCATAAAAGAACGAACGAGCCAGAGCAGTATCCAACAGACTGCAGATCACGCCACCATGCACAATCCCTCCGACATTGAGATGCCTGGGGTTGATTTCAAGTTCTATTACATAATTGCCATCGATAAAGCCACGGGGTTGAATCCCCAGGTCATCAACAAAGTCTGTTGCAGGCATCTGACTCCCCACCTCCATCAACAAAAAAACCCCGACACCTAAGCACGGGGTTTTGATTCAGCAAACAAAAACTGCTTAAAACGGGTCAGAACCGGTATTCAGCCCTTCAGATCAGTCCTTGCTCCCTGGCAAGCTGCCGGGCAATTTTGGGTCCCGTCCAGAGTGACGGCAGCAGCACCAGCGACACAGGAACCGCTGTTACCACAATGAAGGACTGCAATGCCGAAACCCCACCCGATCCGAGTGAAATCAGAATCGCCGCGACCAACCCCATGGCGATCCCCCAAAAGATTCGCAGAAAAGCAGGAGGGTGATCAGTACCGGTCATGACCATGGAAACGGTATAAGTCATGGAATCACCGGTGGTTGCTACAAATATTGTGGTCAGGATCAAAAACAGAACCGAGACAATGAATCCCATCGGCAGCTGCTGAGTAATGGCAAACATGGCGGCCGGCAGGTTAAAACCGGTAAAGGGCTCGGAAATAACTCCTGGTTCTGCGATCTCAAAAGCAATACCGCTGCCACCGATGATAGTGAACCAGAAAGCAGTAACAACCGGAGCAAGAAGGGACACCACCGTCACGATCTCCCGGATGGTACGGCCACGGGAAATCCGGCAGATAAACATCGCCATCAATGGCCCATAACCCAGAAACCAGCCCCAGAAAAACACCGTCCACCAGTCCAACCAGCCCGGACTTGCGCGGAAGGTTGCCATAGGAATGAACTCATCCAGATAGAGTCCGAAGGAGTGAATAAAGGCATCGGAGATGAAAGCCGTTGGTCCCATCACCAGAATAAACCCCATCAGCCCCAGCGCCAGAAACACATTAATGGTACTCAGCAGCTGAATGCCTCGGGTAACGCCGCTGATTGCCGAAATGGTATAGAGCACAATCAGCCCCAGAATAATGCTTAACTGCAGACCGTAATCATTGACCAGTCCGAACAGTTCATTAAGACCATAACTGACCTGCAGCCCCAGAAAGCCAATTGGCCCGACAGTACCCGCCACAACGGCGATAACACAGGCAGCATCAGCAAAAGAGCCAATCCAGCTCTTATAGATCTTTTCGCCGAATACCGGATAAAGCAGCGTCCGGGGCTTCAGTGGCAATCCTTTGTTGTAGTGCAGGTACATCAGCACAATGGAAGTCAAACTACACTGGATCGCCCAAGCCAGAAATCCCCAGTGCATAAAACTCTGAGCCAGGGCCGGATAAGCAGCTTCCGCCGTCTTGGCTTCAACCCCAAATAAAGGAGGTGGAGAGATGAAATGAGCCATCGGCTCGGCAGCTGCCCAGAACACACCTCCCCCAGCCAGCAACGTACACATAATAATGGCAATCCATTTAAAGGTAGGGATCTCCGCCACCTCAACGTTGCCCAGTCTGACTCCTCCCGTACGGGTAAAAGCCAAACCCAGTCCAATAAAAAATGTAGACAGCATCAGAAGCTGCCAGTAGCCGCCAAACAGCTTGGTCGACCAAGCGAACGAACTGTTAACCATTCCGGAAAGCGCATCAATATCAATCAGCGCCATAATAAGAAACAAACCAATAAAGCCGCCACTAACGGCAAAAACAGGCCAATCTACATTGGCCAGGACGCCGGGGCTTTCGCTGATCTCAGCATCACTTCTCTCTTCGACCATTTCAGTCATAACAAACTCCAGTCTTCTAATTATTATTTCAATCCAGATAGCTGATGAACCTGTGATAACCCCGTCTGCCATTCTGAATATCCCAGAATGGTCAAGACCCTAAGGAGGTATTTCAGGTTATCGGACCAACTGCCAACCCTTGACCGAGTTTTAAATAATCATCGAGTGGATTAATAGATTCCAATAAAATCTCAATATTAATTAATAAGTGCTGACTATGGCTGATATAAAGCGCCTGTTATCAACCGACTATCCTGATTAAATCAGGATCAGTAGTCCACTGAGCATGAATCCATTTGTCCTTAACCGGATTTATTCCGTTACAAACTAAAAAAACAGCCTGATCCAAGGACCGATCGCCAGGGTGAATGCGATGTACTACAAACCTTTTCATATCGAAGATTTCAGGTATTTCACCAACCATAAATATGCGACGAAGACATTAATATATCCAGATTATTAATTGTTAAGTTATTTTAATTTGAAATATCAATCGCCAAAAAACGAGAATGGTTCTGTCAACCCTGACGACTGATTCGAACAATAACTTAATACTTGTTCTCCCCGGGGGAGAATATTAAGACAGGAATATATTATGGCTGACATGAGCGTAGAGTTTTGCGGACTCAAATTTAAAAATCCGATTATCGTCGCTTCTATCGAGCCGTCGAACAGCGTTGACAATATTAAGAAATGCATCGACAACGGCGCAGCGGGCGTTATCGTCAAAACGGTCAGCGAAATGAAGTCTATGTCGACACTGACCAAACATTCCAAATACGCGATTCTCAATGATAAAGGACAACCTATCCGCGGCAAAGTCCCTCGCAATTTCACCTTTTACAGCCGTTCCGGTTATATCAGTGAACACTATGAAGAGTGGATCGCCTACCTTAAGGAAACCCAAGCCTACGCAGAACAACATGGCGCCCATGTCATTGGTAACGTTTCTGCCGGCACTCTCGATATGTGGGCAACGCTATGCAAGATGACAGAAGACTGCGGCGTGCCGATGATCGAAATAAACCTTCACAACCCCTATCCCACAGAATGGGCTGGCAAATACCCGGGAACCATGATCGCCCAGAACCCGGAAGCCACCTACGAAATAACCCGTCGTTGCGTTGAAGCCATCGATATCCCGGTAATCGTCAAACTGACTCCAGAAGCCATTGATCTGACCGAAATAGCCAAAGCCGCAAAGGAAGCAGGAGCTGCGGCGGTTTCCGTCAACAGCCGATTCAAGGGGTTTGCTACAGATATCGAAACAGGCACGCCCTATATCGGTGGCACTGCCGGTGTTGGTGGTCCCTGGGTGAAACCCATTACGCTGCGCTGGGTTCAGGATATTTATTCAAAACTGGGCATGGAAATAGCCGGATCGAACGGTATTTTTGACGGTCGCGATGCTATTGAATTTCTGATGACCGGTGCCCGTATCATGCAGGTGGGCTCGGTACTGATGCTTAAGGGAATTGAATGGCTGCCAAAAGTGATTGGCGACGTAGAGAAGTTCATGGATTCTCACGGCTATGAAACAGTCGATGACCTGTACGGCATCTCCTCGCGCCGGGCAGCCCCATCACTGGAAGAACTGTTTAAGGCCAGCCCGCTGCAGGCCTACATCGATCACGAAAAGTGTAAGTTTCCCAAATGCACCACCTGTATTAAAAACTGTTACTACGACGCCCTTAACGAAGGTGAAGAGCAAGTGGTCAGCACCGAGAGCAACTGTATCGGCTGCGAGCTCTGCTGGAATGTATGCCCCTGGGATGCCATTCGCATGGGGCCCAAAGACCTCTCCACCACCGCTATTGAAGCGTTGTTGGTCGAATAACACTCATCGGGCAGCCCCCTGCTCAATCGCTTTCAACCTCTGACACCCAATACAGGAGGTCGTTATGACTTTTGTTGTTACCGACGCATGCACACTCTGTTACGACTGTGTCGAATCATGCCCTGCAGACTGTTTTCACGAAGGAGCCAGTATGCTGGCCATCAATCCGGAAGAATGCAGCGATTGTGGTAATTGCGAGCTCGACTGTGAGCATGGCGCCATTCTGCCCGATACCGACTGTGATGCCGATGACTGGATCGCCGTCAATGCCGAGCTGGCCAAAACCAGCCCCCAGCGACTCCCTGAATAACCGACTTTAACAAAGCCCGGGAGGGCAGTATCGCTCTCCTGCAATCCATCGTAACAACAGCTTTTTTAATCAAGGAGATCATCATGTTAGCGTTTTGCGCATATTACGAAGGTCAGGTCAAAGGCTCAGAGGCGGAATTCGATGCCTATATCCAGGAGGTTCACCTGCCCCTGGTTGCCAAATACCCTAAGCTCCAACAACTGCGATTTCTAAAAGGCATGACTCGCGAAGGGCTGCCTCCAAAGTTCTATCTCACATTTGAGCTGTTTTTTAAGGACTGGGATGATTTCGAAGTGGCAAAAATCTCTGCCGAGCGACAGCTTGCTGTGGAGGACGCCCTAAAGCTGGAAGCCATGTTTGACGGAAAAATCCACCATGTCGTCTACGAAATGCAGGACATTCCAGTCGCAGAATAATCCCTTTTGATAGCCAACATCAGGCCGGCGACTGATGCCGGGCTGCATAGCAGGAGCAACAGACAGTGCCCACCAGTATTAAGCAAGTGATCGATTTCTCGGCCTCAACCGTCGAAGGTTCGGTATCAACCATGGCCCCTGAGCGCTGCCTGCGGGGTCAACCGGAACAGACCCTGTGGAATCAGTTCCAGGACAGCACTAAACAGATGTTATCTGGAATCTGGGAATGTACCGAAGGTAAGTGGAATGCCGATTATTCCAGCAAGAACGAGTTCTGCCATATTCTCGCCGGCAAGGTGGTACTGACCGACGAGGCGGGCGGTGCTTCCACCTTCTCCGTCGGAGATTCCTTCGTGATTCCGGCCGGTTTTGTCGGCACCTGGGAGGTGCTGGAGCCGGTACGTAAACTCTACGTTATCGTCACGCCCAACTAACCGCTGGCTCCGGCCCATTGCCGGCTCTTCCGCCTAAGCGGTAGCTGCCGGCAACCTCAGATTCCCTCTGCTACCGATCCGTATTCCTGCAAAGACGCTTTGATATACCGCTCCAGCACACTGTCGAACAGGTCTGCTCAACCTTTGGTAATGCCAACAATGATGACTACGCGCTTGCTGAGATGCTGCAGTGGGTCTTTAGGTCGGCTATTCGTGACGGTAAGCCTATAGACCTATATCTACTTTCGTCTAGGATGCGTCGACTACTGAAGAGTGGATGTCAGCAGGTGGAGAGGAGAGCGTGACAGCGGCCCTGACAAGGATTAGAGCGGCGCGTAGTACTGAGGTACTGAGCACACGCCTTGGTTGTATGATTTGAAAGAATTAGTCGAGAAATAGGGCCATAGACATTGCCAGCAGTATTGCTGAAACAGCTGTGAAAGCGTAAAGCCAGAAAAAGATAGCGGCTAAGACTCGATCAAAGACGCTAGTGTGTTCACGAAGTAAGTCTGCATTCGCAAACATTGCCGACAAGGGGCTTTCCTTGAATCTGTCAGTTAGAGCTTTGGGTAATGCCAATGCTTGGGCCGTGTTTAAAATATCCCAGCCACTAGTAAACTCCATGCCCAAGCGTCCCTTCGTAGCTGGATTCCTTCGTAGCCTTCTAACTGTTATTTGACCAAAAGCTACGAAGAGTATCCCGACGATAACTGCAAATCCTATTAAGACCATCCCTATAGGGCCAACTATTTCCATAGTGAATTTATCCAATTCATAAGACGCTCATACCCCCAATCAGCTAAATTTTTTGTCTGATGATCAACCACCATTGCTCCACCTGCCGCCGCAGCAGTAATGGCGATACCTGCTCCAATGAGAAAGACCCAACCAACAGGTGTAGCTAGGGCAAGTAAGGCTAAGCCACCGTTGACAATAGCAGTTCCTGTTATAGCTCCCAGAGCAAATCCACTTGCCTCGACAAACATCTTCTTCTCCCAATTACCTCCTGCCTTGTAAGTATTGTGGATTGCACCTGCACGGCTTGTAAAGTCTATGACTGCAAGTCCATTGCCCAAGAGCTGAGTGTACTTGGAGAACTTAACAAGGTTCTGGGCTTCAATCTGACTGATCAATTCTAACTTTGCAACCGAGCGCCCACTCTCTGCTATATGTCGAGCGCGGGTAGCATTCATCAGAGGATGGCCTTTACGTATCTTTTTGCCAGCCGTTGCTAACTCAACCTCTAAGTTAAACTGTTGGATCATATTCTGGTGAGCGCGTTGTATCCTTACCTTGCTCATCTGGCGACCACCAGGATAGCTCAGAGCTTGCTTATGTTGCTTGAGGGCAGCTTGATACGCTTTAACAGCGCCGACAAAACCGGTCATTCGACCACCATAAACACTAGTCGCAGCTCCCATGCCAGCCGTGCTGTATGGATTGCTAATAGTTGACATTACTTGAGCTATGGCAATAGTTTTATCCTCACCAAACTCTGACACAAGGCCCATTAAGTTCTTGGCTGAAGATTGCGGCATAGAGGCTATCGGGTTGACTATACCTTGATCTTGAGGTCTGGAGTAGTCACCGACCAAATAGGGTGTGTAGGGGGATAACGTAGTCAGTATCTCGCAAGTGACGGTTTGTATGCTCTCAGTCGGCTGGATATCACACAGGTGGTTTAGAGAAGAGACAGCTGTAGGTTTTTCACACATCAAGACAGTAGCCATGCAAAGTTCCTTTTAAGTAGATTCCGTAGAGGGGCGTGATGGTACACAATGCTGTGCTAGCTGTCTCGTGCTTTTACAGTTATCCAGAGCTTCAACTTGCTGTAATCAATCTTATCGATATTCGTCTTCAGCTCAGCAATGAGTGTCTCCATCTTTCCCGGTCAGGTATGGCACCAGAGCGCCCCGACGGCATTGGCCTTGTCCCTCCCGGTCAACCCGTCTTGCCCGCAGAGATTCCACTTGATCAGGTAATCGGCGCCATGCTCTCGGAAATAAAGTCGGTTCTCGATCGCATCGCACGGTTGTTGTCTGAGTATCGGAACCTCTTTCCAGCAGCCCGCAGACTAAATCACTCGATTTCAAAGATTCCGTCGATTTCTACCGCAAACCCCAGTGGCAATGTAGCACCAGCATTGGTCCGCGCACAGCGTCCCCGATCACCGAATACCTCAGCCATCAGATCGGAGGCACCATTGACCACCTTGGGGTGTTCAGTGAAATCAGGCACAGCATTTACAAACGCACCAAGACGCACAACCTGTTTAACCCGGTCCAGATCGCCATCACAGGCGGCGCGTACCTGGGCAATCAGGTTCAGCGCGCACATACGGGCAGCTTCAGTACCCTGTTCAACAGTCAGGTCTTCACCGATTGTACCGATATATCTGAGGTCACCGTTCCAGATCGTAACCTGGCCAGAAAGAACCACCAGATTACCGGTTTTAACATAAGGTACGTAGTTGGCGACCGGAGCCGGAGCCTCCGGTAACGCGATTCCCAGCTCGGCAAGCCGTGCTTCAATAATTCCAGCCATCAGTACTCTCCATCATCAGATTGAGTCGAATATGAACGAAAACCTGCGGACAGGCACACTGAAACAGCGTGCCAGTCACCTGCGATCATCTGCTTGCAGAGTAACCAAAGCCGAATATCCAACACCAATTAAAATAAAAAATCGATTATTCTGATCAGCTTATAAAAACACCACCGATAATAATCTCAGTCTATTTTTCTCTTCCGTCTGGCATCATAAAAACAGCTGAATAAATGCTGCTTTCTCTTCAGCAATCATTGTTATCTAAAGAGTGCAAAAAGCTCTCAAGAACAAACTTCAAAAGCGGTTTGTTATTTATAAATACGAATTATAAATACGTTTATTTTTTTAAATTGTAAAAATAATCACCTGAATCCAGACTGACAAACATTGCCCAAATACCTGGGGACTGATGACTGGTGAATCGGTGGAAGCATATCTGATACTTCTGTTTGGAACCGCGCTGGTAAATAACGTAGTGCTGGTTCAGTTTCTGGGACTCTGCCCTTTTATGGGCGTCTCAAAAAAAATCGATGCGGCGGCAGGCATGGGTTTTGCCACCACCTTTGTACTGACTCTTGCCAGCGCCAGCAGTTGGCTTATCGAGCATTATCTGCTGGCTCCATTGAATGCTGATTTTCTCAGAATTGTCAGCTTTATTCTGGTAATTGCCGGCGTTGTTCAATTTACCGAAATGATCATTCGAAGCCTGAGCCCCCTGCTTTACCAGACCTTAGGCATTTTTCTGCCTCTGATTACGACCAATTGTGCGGTACTCGGCGTGGCACTGCTCAATGTACAACGCGCCCATAACCTGATTGAAAGCCTATTGTATGGGCTGGGCGCCTCATTGGGATTTGTGCTGGTGTTAGTTATCTTTGCCGGCCTGCGCCAGCGGTTGTCCCTTTGCCAGATACCAGGACTATTTTCCGGAACCCCCATCGCTCTGATTACTGCCGGCCTGCTGTCCATGGCATTCATGGGATTCTCAGGCCTGCCCAGCAACTGAGGGAAAACGAGGAGTAAGTAATGATCACTGCTGTTACCCTGCTCACGCTTATCGGTACCCTTCTTGGTCTGGGGCTGGGAGCTGTTAACCGCTATCTTCCGGTCAAGGAAGACCCCTTGCGGGAAAGCCTCAGTGCGTTGCTGCCCGGAACCCAGTGCGGCCAATGCGGTTATGCCGGTTGCCGACAGGCAGCTGAAGCACTTGCTGAGGGCACAGCCTCCGTCAATCTCTGTCCTCCCGGGGGACCTCTTTTGGTTCAGCAATTGGGCAGCATTCTGGGACGGGAAGAGGATAGCAGCGATGCTGGATCCCGGACCCCGGTACTCGCCTGGGTTAATCCAGACCTGTGTACCGGCTGCACCAAGTGCCTGCGCGAGTGCCCGACTGATGCTCTGGTCGGCGCTGCTAAACAACTGCATGTGGTTCTTGATGATGCCTGTACCGGTTGCGGAGCCTGCACCGATGTCTGCCCCACTGAAGGGATTTCAATGCAGGAGGTACCTCTGACGTTGACCAACTGGCACTGGCCCAACCCTCAGCACCAGGACAGTGGCCCGCCAAAGCAGGGGGCGGTATGAAACTGTTCGGTTTTCGCGGCGGCGTGCATCCTGAAGCGCTGAAACAGCATACGGCAGATCATCCGATCAGCACGCTCCCCTTACCAGCCGCACTCTATCTGCCATTACAGCAACACGTGGGGGAACCGGCGGAACCGGAAGTCAGTCCCGGTGATTACGTGTATAAAGGACAACTGCTGGCCCGCAGTCAGGGACAGATATCTGCACCGGTTCACGCGCCCAGCAGTGGCACAGTTGTCGCTATTGATGAATTTCCGGCCCCGCATCCATCGGGCTTGCCGGTCAAAACAGTAATTCTGGAAACCGACGGCAAAGACCACTGGAGTCCAGCCTGGACAACACCAACAGACCCCTGGTCCCTCAGGCCGGAAGAGATCGCACGCGAGGTAGGCCTGGCCGGTGTTGTCGGTATGGGGGGAGCGACCTTCCCCTCGGCAGTAAAGCTTGGTCAAAGCCTGCAGTACCCGATCCACAACCTGATTATCAACGGCAGCGAATGTGAACCCTATCTGAGCTGTGATGATCGCTTGATGCGTGAGAGGGCTCCTCAACTGATCGACGGTATCCGGCTGACCGCACACGCTTTGCAGGCAAAACAGGCCACTGTCGCCATTGAAGACAACAAGCCGGAAGCCTTCGCTGCCATGTCAGCGGCAGCTAAAGGAATCAATCAGCTGAACGTCATTCGAGTCCCTTCCCGCTATCCAATGGGCTGGGATAAACAGCTGATACGCATTATCACCGGCCGGGAAGTTCCGGTCGGAGCCCGTAGCGCCAGCATTGGAGTCTGCGTCCACAACGTCGGCACCGTCTATGCGATCCAGCAGGCTCTATGCGCTGGCACTCCTCTGCTATCTCGTGTGATCACGGTGGCTGGCGGCGCCATAGCGAAGCCGCAAAACCTGGAAGTCCCCGTCGGAACGCTGGTGTCCGAAGTCATTAAATATTGCGGCGGGCTCAACGAAGAACCGGCACGGCTGGTAATGGGCGGTCCGATGATGGGACAGATTGTTCCTCATACCGGAGTACCATTGGTCAAGGGTTCCAGTGGTGTGCTGGCGCTGACAGCCAGGGAGGTCGATGACGGCCCCGAACGCCCCTGTATCCGCTGCAGGCGCTGTGTAGAAGCTTGCCCGGTTGGTCTGATGCCCGTGGAAATGGCGGCCCGGCTGCGCGCAGATGATATTGATGGTGCTGTTGATTACGGCGTTCAGGACTGTATTGGCTGCAGCTGCTGCTCCTATGTCTGTCCGGCGAAAATTCCTCTGGTGCAATATTTTAACTACGCCAGAGGAGTACTTGATTGCCGTCAGACGGCAACCAGAAAAGCACAGCAGACCCGGGAAATGGCGCTGGCACGCCAGCAACGTCTGGCCAGCCAGCAGGCTGCCCGGGACGCCCGCAAAGCGGCCAAAACCGAAGACAAAGCCAAAAACAACACTAAGAACAACATCAAGAACACTCGACCAGCTTCAAAAAATCCTGACAGGCCAGCAAGCGGGGATGATGCCGGCACTCAGCATAAAGGTGCCGCTGCGAACATCATTGCTACCGATAGCCGAGTCACGGATATACCACTGCAATCGGAGCAGCTCTCGTGAAAATCAGTATTCCACAGGCAGCCCCTCATGTGCGAAACCCCGGCAGAGTGCCCTCTCTGATGACGACGGTATTGATTGCCCTGTCACCCATAACCCTGTTCGCAGTCTACCAGTTCGGCTGGCCGGCACTGAACCTGATCGGCCTCTGCCTGCTCAGCGCCCTGCTGTTCGAAATACTTTGCCTGTATAGCACTGGCAAACCGCTGGATACTTATATTCTGGATGGTTCAGGAATGCTGACAGCATTATTACTGGCGCTGAGCCTGCCTCCTCATGCCCCTTGGTGGATCGCTATCTGTGGCAGCGGTTTTGCCATCATTGTCGGCAAACATGTATACGGTGGTATCGGTCAGAATCCCTTCAATCCGGCGATGCTGGCCAGAGTTGCGCTGCTGCTCTCATTCCCGGTGGAGATGACCCACTGGACCCAAGCGGCCCCCCTGCTGAGCACAGCAGCCCCCAGTTTTATCGAAGGATTACAGATTACCTTTCAGAGCAGTACTGCCTTTGACGGTCTAACCGCGGCCACCACATTAGGCCAGTTAAAAACCGACCTCAGCCAGGGGTTGCCATTACAACAGCTAACGGAGCAGTACTTCCAACCGCTGGACAGCAGCCTGGGGCTGACGGCAGGTAGCCTGGGTGAAACCTCATCGCTGCTGATTGCAATAGGCGGTTTATACCTGCTCCGCCAGCGCATATTCAGCTGGCGTCTGCCGACCAGTTTTCTCGGCAGCCTGCTTCTGCTTTCTACGACCGCCTGGATACTGGCCCCAGAAATTTATGCCAGCCCGCTCTTTCACCTGACTTCCGGCGGAGTCATGCTGGCCGCCTTCTTTATTGTCACGGATCCCGTAACCTCTCCCTGCACCCGCAGAGGACAGTTACTGTTTGGTACAGGCTGCGGCGCCCTGACGTTTGTAATTCGAACCTGGGGAGGCTATCCGGAAGGTGTCGCTTTTGCAGTGCTGCTGATGAATGCTATGACGCCGTTGATTGATCACTATGTCAGACCCCGTCGCTATGGACGCAGCCGAACGGGTACCCCAATAAAAAGGCCTCTTTGGCGCCGTATCCGAGAATTTTTTTATACTCAACCGAAGTCACCTTCATCCGGGTCAGACAAATGATTGCGCGGTTCAAATCAGACCACTGGCGTCAACTCAGCTGGCCTGGCTTGCTACTGGGAACCGCTGTACTACTGGCCACATCAATACTGGCCACAGCCCAGCTCGCCACCCGGACAGCCATCGCTCAACGCCAGTCAGAAGACCTGAATGCCTCTCTGACTGAAGTAATTTCTGAAGACTTTTACAGTAACAACCTGGGAGCAAGCTCAATCAGTATCACCACCCGAGGGAGTGATATACGGTTTTTTCGTGCCATAAAGAACGGCAGGATCACCGCCGTCGCCTACAGTCTGACCACAACCGAGGGTTATGGCGGAGCTATCAAGCTGCTATCAGCCGTGAACCGAAACGGTGAACTACTGGGGGTCAGAGTACTTGCCCACAGCGAAACCCCGGGGCTGGGGGACAAGATGGAGGTTAGCAAATCAGACTGGATACAGAGTTTTGTCGGACTATCACTGAAAAACACCGCCCCGGAACAATGGGCCGTCAGCAAAGATGGTGGTCGGTTCGATCAGTTTACCGGTGCAACCATCACGCCGAGAGCACTGGTTAAAACGGTCAGAGACGGCCTGCTGCTGTTTCAACAGCAGCGTTCCATTCTGTTGGCCAACCCCGCTTCTCTGCCCTCTGCCGGTGCCGGCACCAGCGCCGACAATTCCGACCCAGATCAACACAGCACAGGTAGTCCCGACAAAGGTAAAAACAAACCAGATACTAAAAGCATGGGTAGTAACGATATTGGTCGTAACGATAATAAGTAATCACAATCGAGGTAACCAATGATCCCTTCCTATCGACAGATAATCGCCGACGGTCTTTGGCACAATAATGTGGTGTTTGCCCAGCTGCTGGCACTTTGCCCCTTGCTGGCGGTCACCAGCACAGCCACCAACGGTCTGGGGATGGGGCTGGCCTCGACAGTGGTTTTGACTGGCTCGAACCTGCTGGTGTCATCCTTCCGGCGCTGGCTTATCCCTGAGGTTCGTATCCCGGTTTTTATTCTCATTATCTCAACTCTGGTTACACTGGTGGATCTGGTGATGAACGCCTGGATTCATGAGCTGCATAAAGTACTCGGGCTGTTTATCCCGCTGATCGTGACTAACTGTGCGATTCTGGGCCGGGCCGAAGCCTTCGCCTCCCGCCAGCCAGTACTGCCCGCGATTGCTGACGGACTGATGATGGGTGCAGGTATGACGATGGCACTGGTATTGCTGGGAGCCTGTCGCGAGATACTGGGCAGCGGAACCCTTTTTGCTCAGGCAGGCCTGCTGTTGGGCGGCAGCTTCAGCGTCATGGAGCTGGTCCTGTGGCAGGATTACAGCGGTGTACTGCTGATGCTGCTACCGCCAGGCGGCTTTTTGGTGATGGGGTTTCTGATCGCGGGCAAGCGTTTGGTTGAGCGCTCAGCAAGCCGCTCCCGGCAAGCCTTATCTGCTAAGACAATAGACCCGACCATTGATAATTAATTCTTATAAATAGTTTTGTTTTTTATATTGGAATAATTAATCACAGAGCACCACAATAACCTCATAATAAAAGTGGAATAAGATAGGAGACCAACTATGAGCATGCAGATCAGTGTGGTATTTGCCAATCCTGAACAACCGCTGTGGTTAAAGTCAACACTGGCACCGGGAAGTACCGTAAAAGACGCAATCACCTGCTCCGGCCTGCTGGATCGCCTACCTCACCTCGATCTCAGCAGCTACAAACTGGGTATTTTTGGAAAGTTTGCCCGTCTCGACAAACCTCTGGAACCCGGTGACCGGGTGGAGATCTACCTGCCAGCCACCGCCAATCCAAAGTCCATTAAGGGGCGAAAACGATCCGACAGCCTCGTGACTGTCACTGATTAGCCAACCACAGCCGCCGGTGCTATTCCCATCACCAAGCTGGGACCGCAAGCGCTTTTTCAGCCACCAGAATGATGTTTCATCTGATGGACCGGACCAGAATAAACCTTATTGCTTGAAAGGGTATTAACACGTACATTGTATACAACCAATAACAAAAGTGTATTAGCGAAGATCTGACCAGAGTAGCTGAACCTCACTGAGCAGATTCAGCAGCGCATAAGAGAATAATAATTATGGCGACCGGTATCAGTCGAGTTCTAAACCTCAGGCATCTGCGTGCTTTTGTCGAAGTGGCCCACCAGGGAAATTTTACCCGTGCAGCAGATAAGCTGGCCATCTCCCAGCCAGCCTTGACCATCACTATTCATCAGTTAGAGGATTTAATTGGTGTCGAGCTGTTCAAACGAACCACCCGAAAAGTCAGTCTTGCACCGGATGGCGAGGAGTTTCTGCCAACAGCAGAGCGGTTAATCGAGGATTTTGAGAACGCCATTCTATCGGTCCATGCTTCGGCCAGGCGACGCAGCGGCGTGGTCGATATTGCAGTACTGCCCTCCATAGCCGTCAGACTACTGCCACGCGCAATAGAGAGTTTTCGCCAGAGTACTCCTGCGATCAAGGTCAATCTTCGCGACGACAATGCCCGCGGTGTTCACCGGCAGGTTCGCCGTAGCGAAGCTGATTTTGGCATCAGCAATCAGTGGCAAGATCACGCGGAACTGGAATTTACCCCGTTGTTTCGGGACCGGGTGGGTGCCGTCCTGTTACCGAACCACCCCCTGGCTGCAAGCTCCTCTCCATTGCCCTGGCACAAGCTGAAAGAGTATCCCTTTGCCGGAATGTCTCAGGATACCGGTGTCAGCGTCTTACTGAACACCACTGAAGGCTTACCGGAATCAGTCTACTCCCCGGACTACGAAGTACTGACGATGGCTGCTCTGGCCGGAATCCTGGAAGCTGGCCTGGCCGTAACAGCCTTACCTGAACTGGCTGTTCCGCGACTCTCCGAGTCGCCGCTGGTGTTTCGTGAGCTGACGAATCCGGTGGTGGAACGTCAGGTCTATATCATCACTCGCAAGAATCAGCCACTGTCCAGATCCGCCCAAACCATTCGAGAACTGTTAGCGACAACTCTGGCAGATCCCCGGGCGCTGCTGGACGGAAATGTTGCAAAGGCTGGCTGATTAGACTTCCGATAAATTTCCGCAGGATCTGTAAGAAAGATCATTTCTTCTCAGATCCCCCGTAACACTTAAATTGAAGACTTGTATCGCGAATGCGAAAAATTGAATATTTCAACAGGCTATCCGGCAGATCAAATTCAACCTGATTAAGACTCTCATTAAGAACCCCATTAAGAATCCCATTAAGAATCCCATTAAAACTGTCAGTATGAACAACCTATTGTATTCAATGCCCTTAAGTGGTGAATACCAACATCAAGTAACCGGCCTCATAACCTTTTCCTATCGGGTTGTGGGGTAAAAAAGCGGTTTATCACCGATCCGGAATGAAGCGATGGCATCCTGTCCGGTTGTGGAAGTCAGCCAGTCAATAAAACGACGACCTGCTTCTGCTTTAATGTGTGAATGCAGCGCCGGATTGACCAGAATGACACCATAAGGATTAAACAACCGGGCATCCCCTTCCACCATGACAGCAAGGTCACGCTTATTGCGAAAGCTCAGCCAGGTGCCACGATCAACCAGCGTATAAGCACTCATGGCGCTGGCAGTGTTAAGCGTCGCCCCCATGCCCGACCCAGTTTCGCGATAGCGCTCCCCCGAATTAACCGTTGGTTCTATATCAGCTGCAACCCAGAGTCCAAGCTCCTTTTTATGGGTTCCTGAATCATCTCCTCTGGAGACAAAAACAGCTGAAGCGCTAACGATTTTACTCAGCGCCAGTGCTGCATCACTCATACCTCTGATACCTGCTGGGTCAGCAATCGGCCCGACAATCACAAAATCGTTATACATCACGTCCTTTCGATCTATTCCATAACGGGCTTCAACAAACTTTTCTTCTGAGGGACGGTGGTGAACCAGCAGCACATCGGCATCACCGTTGCGGGCGATTCGAATCGCCTGTCCGGTTCCTACTGCGACAACCCGCACTTCGATACCGGATTCAGCCATAAACCGGGGCAGAATATGGTCAAATAATCCTGAATTCTGAGTCGAAGTTGTTGAGGCGAGAGTAATAAATGTCTCCGCGCCATGGGCCAGGTTCACGGCTACTGCAAAACCCAGTGATACGATAAGTCCAACAATCGAAAAAAATCTCATCTGGAAATCTCCTTGCTGATTCCGGGTGGGTGTAATGGATTTTTACGATGCCACCAGAGTAATTCACCTCGGGTAAAGGCTCTGGCCAGATCGCTCTGTGGGCAATCGAAAAACTGCTCTGCGGCTGTCTGTTCCAGCAACCGCCCGCGATGCAGGAACATCACTTCATCGGCAAGTCGCTGCACCTGGCCCAGATCATGACTGGTCATGATAATCCGGGTTCCGGCAGACTGGATGGCCGTGATTATCTGTTCCACCTGATGAGTGGCAGGAGGATCAAGACTGGCCGTGGGTTCATCCAGAAAAAGGACCTGGGGGCTCAACGCCCAGACTCTAGCCAAGGCAAGTCGCTGCTGTTCACCAAAGGAAAGTCGCGTAGCCGGTATGTCCTCAAAGCGACTCAGCCCGGTGCACTGAAGAACCCGGTTTATGATGGGTTCCCGCTCCGCGCGCGAAACGCCTTTGACCGACAACGCATAACCGACATTGGCCCAAACCGATCGTCGTAACATCACCGGCCGCTGAAATACCATTGCCTGCCGCTGACCCGTCTGCCCGTCACTTCCCCGCCATCGCAGCAGACCAGACGAAGGCTGCAGCAAACCATGACAGAGCCGTAAGAAGAGGCTTTTACCGGCGCCGTTCGGGCCAATAACCAGTGTGCTCCGGCCCGCTTCAAAACAACAGGAAACATTCTTGACCAGACGCTTGCCATCAATTTCATAACTCACATTATCGAGTTCGAGCGGCAGGATACTGCTGTCTACCATAGCCTCCTCCTCTTTTCGATCTTAAAAGCCGGTCCTGCCCCGGACTGCCTATCAGCCAGCTCAGCCCGTTGACAGCAACGGCGATCAGTACCAGCATAATTCCCAGTCCTAACGCCAAGGCCAGATCTCCTTTACTCACTTCCAATGCGATCGAGGTCGTCATCACCCGAGTTGCATGATCAATGTTGCCACCGACAATCATCACCGCCCCCACTTCAGCGATTGCCCGCCCGAACCCCGCCAGCAACGCGGTTAACAGCTGACTGCGTCCGTCCATAAGCAAGGTTGGCAGCGCCCGCCAACGGGTCGCTCCCAGTGATCTGAGCTGTTCCTCATACTCTGCCCAGAGCACTTCCACCACCTGCCGGGTCAAGGCTGCGATTATTGGCATCACCAGGATAAGCTGGGCAATCACCATCGCCGTGGGAGTGAACAGCAGCCCCAGCACACCCAGCGGCCCGGATCTGGACAGCATCAGATAGACGACCAAGCCAACAACAACGGGAGGCAACCCCATCAGTGAGTTAATAGCGATAATCAGCATCCGCCGTCCCGGAAAAGAACCAATTGCCAGCGCAGCCCCCAACGGCATGCCAATCACCGCGGCACTAAGAACAGCGGTCAAGCTGACAGTGAGCGACAATGCAACTATCTCCACCAGGTCAGCATCCAACTGAATCAGCAATGAGAACGCCGCTATAAAAGCGTCAGAAAAGTCGTTCATGATCCCATCCCAACGGCAGAGCAAACTTCATCAAGCGATAAATATCACCGATATCAGCTAAGCAGCGATGACTAAAACAACAGACAAACGATCAAATCTGTCCACACCGGTCCCGTACCAGGCTGTTCAGATGGCACTAACAACCCTGTTCCCCCGTTTAGTCAGGATTCTGCTCCCACCACTGATCGATACAGCGATTCACCTCGTCGCTGTAAAGCCGTACAACCTTGTCTGAAGGAGGTAGCGGTTCGTCGTAAAAGAACGCAGGATAGCTGTCGTCCTGTTCCTCAAATCCGGCTTGCCGGTTGAACAGCTTCTCCAGTCGTAAGGTATCCCGCCCCAGTCTGGCAATAAACGATGGGGCCAGTTCAGTACCATGAATGTTGTTAAGGGTATCGGCCAGCAACTGATGATTGGGATCGGTCACCGCACGACCAAAAATACACATTCCCAGTGAATCAGCCGCAGCAGCACTGATCTGAGCCTGCATACTGACATCAACCAGCTCGGCGATGCTCTTCCCTTTACAGTCGTAGCCCCCCAGATTACCGGCAGTATGGTCCCCACCCTGAGCGGTGACCATCATGCTGATACCGGTTACTTCAATAACCCTGGGATCATAAGCGCTTAATGCCTGACCTTTGACAGCGGGCACCCTCTTAATCTGGTAGTGGGTCCCGACTCGCGATGCCCCTTGCGCCAACAGGCGCCCCTGATCGGTTCCGTAACGAATCTCCTCAAGAGCACTAAGCAGATAACTGAAATCACCAAACTCCGCCAGCCCAGCCTCCATAACCACTCCCAGTACCGCGCCGGTTTCAATACTGTCGATACCAAGATCATTAGCGATAGCATTAAGCTCCGCCACCTGATCAGGCTCCGTAAGGCCACAATTGGTCCCCATCAGACCAATCGTTTCGTACTCCAGCGGAGCAACCAGCTCCTTGCCTTTTTCACAGTGATAGACGTTACTGCACTTGATCATGCAACCCGGCATACAGGCATGAGTCTGGTCACCGCCGCGAGCCAGATTCTGCTCACGAATATACTGGCCTCCCATTTTCAGCGTCCCATCAGTCATCTGCCCCCGACTGAAATTATTGACTGGCAACCCGCCAATATAGTTGGCAACATCCGCCATAAATGCTGTACCAAGCTGATTCAGGTTTTTCAGGCCTTCATGCTCACGAATCTGCACCCCATATTCACGAACGGCTTTCGACACCTTCTTGCGATCATGCAGCTCCGGCGTTTTACCCTTATCGATCACAATGGCCTTAACTCTTTTATGCCCCATAACCGCACCAACACCACCACGAGCAGCCAGCCTCACCGGGCGTCCTTCTGGGTCACTGAAGCCGATACCAGATAGCAATCCCTGGTACTCGCCCACTGGACCGCACAGAGCAAGACTGACATTGTCGCCATATTTTTCATGCAACAGAGCAGCGGCCGCCACATTGCCTTTACCCATATAAGGCTCTGCAGAATCAAACTGAATCGGCCCTTCCCTTGGAATTCTGATCACTACCCATTCGGGAGATACGTCCTGAAGAGTAAATCCGGCCAGCTTCAGGTGGCCCATTGCCAGTGCGAAAGTACCACCGGCATTAGCCTCCTTAATTCCACCGGTCAGCGGACTCTTGCAACCAACACTGATCCGGTTGGCATTAGAAAAACTGGTACCAGCAAAGGGACCGGCCGAAAAAATAAGAGGGTTATCGGCAGAAAGAGGTTCCACGGTGGCGATGCCCTGCTCCAGCAGTGTTCTGACAATAAAGTAACGCCCGGCACAGGCAACCGAATCCCCATTCAGCTCTTCAGTTTCGATGGATTGATCTTTGAGATTTATCTGTAAATACCTGCGCATACTGAACCAGCCCCTGATTGCCGCAGATCAGGCAGCAGCCGTAATCCGGACATAAGTTACAGAAAACAACCATAGGCGAGCATTACTCAGCGGCTCCATTCCCACTCAGCGAGCGCACCGCGGTCATAGCGACTATGGATGTTCTTTCAGACTGATTCTTGATTTTTACGCTTATCAACTCAAATTAAAAAATACAAACGATTTATAGGCGCTTCTTATATATAAATCTCAGACTCATCGGTGCAGTTACCAAAACAGCCACGGCAGGATAATAAACGAGTCAGGTACTCTTCACTGAAAGCCGGAAATGTCAGCGGCTTTATCTGATGTAGAGACTCAATCTACCGGCAGGAATTTGTGAAACAATCGGCTAGACTCAAAGACAGGCAGTTATACAGCGTTATCTAAAACGTCTTTTTTAAACAGCCTGGGGGAGCTGGTCGCAGGCCCCCTAACAAGCAGGCCATAGAAAGGGGAAATAATCATGAAATTAGTCACAATTTGTTTTTTGTTATGTATCAGCGGGATAGCTTCAGCAACCGATGCAATAAAAGCAATGCAGATAACGCCTAACAGGGAATACGTTCCCCTCGGAGTATCCACAGGAAAACAGGACCACTCTGTCAGCTGGTTTATCGAGCGAATTGAAACCAAGCCCAGTGAAACGGTGAAGGTCTGGATGTGTAAAGTATCACCAAACAAGCGACCATCATGCCAATCAACGACTCTGAACTCGCCTGTTCCGGGCAATGCCAGTAATTCAAAATAGTGGTGACTCTAAATAGCAATACGCTTATCGCCAGATAATTGGCCATACATGGACAGTAAACTCAGCGTCAACAAAATAAAGTAAACACTGTTCTCAGGGGTGTTACGATTACCCTACCGCGACTTCGCCGTGCTTTCTCTTCAGCACGACTAGTCATGTTGATCTTTTTCCTTTAAACCTTCCCCGCTGTGCAGCGTTCATCAAACAGGTTAAGTTTGTCTGATGGAACACGGAATATCTATCCGTTCAGGCCTTGTCTGCCACTGATGTAAAAATCATTCTGACAGCTCGCCCTTCTTCACCCCAGGGTGCGATATTAGTCATTTGAAGAACCAGATCTCCATTTGGACGCTCAGAGAGTTTGCTTCGCCAGCCCCAACTCGGGCTGGAGGGTACTTCATAACAGCATTCGACGGTAAAAAGTCCCCATGCATTTGCAACATCCACGCACGGGATTGATTTTGGCTGGTGCCAGCTATCAAGCCAAATGGCCCCTCCAGCCTTATTAAATGTGAAGCTCCCTTTTTTGGTCTCCCCCTCATACAACCAGGTGTAATCAAGCCCATCATGGCCAAACATCATCGAGCAATCGTAGCGCTCTTGCTTATTCCCTTCAGGATCAAGCCACAACTCACCCTTTCCTTCCCACTGGGTTCCCTGAAACTTACTGAGCCATTGCTTTGTCATTATTCATTCCTCGGAAACTTCAATGCCTGTACAGGCTCAGCATTTAGAGATTAAAGTAAATTTTTAACCCCGCAAGCGTGTTTGTCGCGGCAACCGAGGCCAGTATGAGTCCCATGATCCGGCTCACAACGCTGGCACCGCTATTGCCGATAAGCTTATTTATAAATCCTGCTCCCAACATCAGAATATACACAACCACCAGTACCGACAGCATAACGGCTGCTGTTTGAACTTGCTGCCAAAAATTAAAACGAGCATTTTCGGTCATAAGAACCGCTGCCAGCATAGCACCGGGACCCGCGATCGAAGGTACAGCTAAGGGGAAAATAGCCGTTTCATGATGATCTTCAGCAAGCCGCAATTCTTCATCAGGTTTACTCTCACCGAAAATCATTGAAAGTGCGAAAAGAAACAGCACAATACCACCGGCAATTTGAAACGCTGACAGGGGAATCGACATCGCCGTAAGGATAAGCTCCCCAGCCATTACAAAGAATAGCAGAATACCTGCTGACGCCAGTGAAGCAATCAGCGCAATTCTTCGTTTCGATGGGTTGTCGAACTGTGAGGTTACCGCAATAAAAACGGGAACGGTCCCTACGGGGTCAATTACAGCGAAAAAAACAATAAAGGTAGCCAGATAGTCAATCATTAATCAGATTGCTCCCAGTGGATGAGGCTTGTATGTCAAGTAGATAAATAGCCGGCCTATTCGACTGCTATCGCTGTCGTGATAACCGTTCTCTGGACGGTACTCTAACTGTTACGATGTTTGTTTTTCAAGCATTTAACTTCCCTAAGCCCCCGGATAGGGGCTTCATCAAACCTTCAGCTTCATGTTGGCTTTAACAGCCTTCCTCAGCCCACTCAGACTGGTAGACTAAAAATTGCATACAATATACCATTAATCAGCTATTACCGCCTGCTCTGCAGCTATTCAGCAAACGTTTCTTAACAGTTGGGTGTGTATACTGTTTTATGGCTTGTCATCAAATAGCTTCAGGAGCATACAAAAGCAATTAATAACAAGAAGATAAACCAACAAATCCCCTTTGAGCTAAGCAAACTATGACTATTGGCGTTGGCGGTTCTACCGCAAAAGAAGAGTTGGAAAAACTCAGAAATATGACTGCAGATATCCAGCCGGTCTCACAACAAGAATTTCAACAGCGGATTGCAGCAGCCCAGAAACTTATGCAACAACAAGGCATCACAGTCACCTATCTCAATGCGGGGACTAATCTTTATTACTTTACTGGTACAGGCTGGCATCCCAGTGAAAGAATGGTCGGAGCACTACTCCCCGCCAAAGGGGATATGGTTTATATAGCGCCTCATTTTGAACTCAATACCTTGAAACAGTATATGCAGGTTCAGGCTGAGGTCGCGACCTGGCAGGAACACGAATGTCCTTATGCTTTGGCTATTGATGTGCTTAACGGTATGGGTATTCATAATGGTAAATTTGCCATTGACGAATCTACAGCCTTTTTCATCAGCAACGGTATGGATCAACAGGCAAATGATTTTCAATTGGTAAGCGCCACCCCTGTTACCGGGGCTTGTCGGATGATTAAGTCAGCAACAGAACTCGCCTTGATGCAACGAGCCAAAGATATGACATTAACCGTGCAAAAAGCGGCTGCCAGGATCTTGCGTAATGGCATAACAACTCTCGAAGTTACCGAGTTTATTGACGAAGCTCATCGACGAGTAGGTGCTCCAAGTGGCTCTTATTTCTGTATAGTCCTTTTTGGGGAAGACTCCTCTTTTCCTCATGGGGTAAAACAACCAAAAGCACTGGAAACCAATGATATGGTACTTATCGACACTGGTTGTCAGATTGAAGGCTATATTTCTGACATCACCCGATCCTATGTTTTTGGTACAGCTGATGATCGCCAACGGAAGATGTGGGCGATAGAAAAAGCTGCCCAGGATAAGGCATTTCAGGCAGCGCAAATTGGTCAGCCCTGTGGTGAGGTTGATATAGCGGCCAGAACCTATCTAGCGGATCAGGGTCTGGGGCCTGATTATCAAACACCCGGTTGTCCTCATCGAACAGGTCACGGTATTGGTCTGGATATTCACGAATGGCCTTATCTGGTTAAAAGTAATCAAACCCCGTTAGCAGCTGGTATGTGCTTTTCAAATGAACCCATGCTGGTTGTTCCCGGCGAGTTTGGTATCCGCCTGGAAGATCATTTTTATATGACCGATCAGGGGCCCGAATGGTTTACGCAACCATCCCACTCGATTGATGATCCATTTGGTTACAGGGTCTGAGTGAAAATCGAGCTCCACTAAAAGCCACGGAACAATGAGTGACACTGCTCGCGATACTGACCTGGTGAAGTTCCTTTCCACGCTCGGTAAGCACGGATAAAAGAATTGGACTCTTGAAAACCGAGCAGGAAAGAAATTTCGCTCAGTGAAAGCGAGGATTTTTCAAGATAGTGGTCGGCAAGCTCTGCCCTAACTGATGTTAATATCGATTGGAAACATTCTGTTTCCGCTGATAACTTGCGCTGTAGAGTGCGCTTACTCATGGCTAATTGCGATGCCACCGCTTCTATTGTTGCTTCACCACTTGGCAACATGCCAAGCAATACCGCTTTGGCCCGAGCAGAAGTACTGGCCCCTGCATCCAAATCCGCCAGTTTTTGGTTCAACCCTTGCTCAAAAAAGTCCCACATTCCGATATTTGAGGTCAAAAATGGCCTCGCTGCATCGCCCGATGCGAAGCTGATTTCTGTGTTGTCAGAATAACTGACAGGACATCCAAAATAGGTTAGATACGGCTGAAGATCAGATGGAAGTTCCGGCAGCGCGATTGAAAGAGGCGTGATGTGTTCACGAGTACCAACCCGCATAAGCTGACAGAAGAACACCAGTTCGCACAGACTTAGGATTCGAGGAAGCTTTCCTGCTTCCTGATAGCAGCTCAGCGTCAGCAGGGTCGAATCTTTTGTAACATCCACCTCTAATGCCATGGGGCCAATCAAAGGCTTGTAGTGGCTCAATCGCCTGGCTGCAACATTAAAATCCGGGCTGCAAAGACTCGCAAAGATTGGCGCATCAAAAGATTCCACATTAAAATTCTCTGCCAATAACAATGGCACTTCTCGCACACCAGCAGCCTTTTCGATACCACGCCATAACTCAAAGTATTCCGCTGGCGTCAAGGTAGCATCGCTGCGATTAAAAAGGTCGGCTGGTAGTCTGGCATAAGCCAGCACCGCATTTGGATCGATTTGCATATCTGTTAGCATCAGTTTCCAGCCGCAGGGAATAGCAAACTTGCTGGCGTATTTCATGGCTCAACCATCCGATCTTTGTAATTAAATCAGCTCTTTTCCATTGCTTGACGAGAGGTTTTGAGTACAGTTTTACGCGGTAAAAGAGGCACAATCCAATTCAGCATAAATTTAAGTTTACCTTCGTTGAACGCGACTAACTGACCACGCTCCATCGCCTTATAACCGCAGTGCGCGACTGATTTTGCGGATTTAGCCTTTCTCCATATTTTCACCCCCTCAAGATTACCCGCCTCGACAAACCCTGTATTCACTGCACCGGGGCAAAGGGCCGTAACCGTCACATTAGATTCTTTCACTTCCTCTGCGATCGCTTGACTAAAAGAGGTTACATAGGCTTTGGTAGCATAGTAGACCGCTTGTAACGGGCCTGGCATAAAGGAGGCTGTCGAGGATACATTCAGAATCCGACCACGATTACGTTCGACCATCCCCTTAATAAAGTAGTGAGTCAGGTTAGTCAGAGACACCATATTGACCTGCATCATCGTCTGTTCGGATGCCAGTTCGCGCTGATGAAACATTCCATACCCTCCAAACCCCGCATTATTGATCAGTACATCAATCTTAATACCGAGCGCTTGAGTTTGTTCAAATATCCGCTTGGCAGCATCAGGGTCGGCTAAATCCTCATCGAACACGACTACCTTAACATTGTATATCTCACTCATCTCCAGCTGGAGGGTGTCTAACTTATCCCGCGATCGGGCAACCAAAACCAAATCGCCTCCGTTCTGGGCATGTATTTTTGCCAACTCCAGTCCAATACCACTGGATGCTCCGGTAATCAGTGCTGTGTCTGTCATGTTCATTGTTGTCCTCAGGTGTAATATTTCGATGAGGAAATGATACGACCGCAAATGACGTCACGCACTGGCGAAAGATGCCGACCTGCTATCCGACTGCGCCATATTCAAAATCGGTTGTGAGAACGGAGGGCTGATGCCTGCAACGTCGCATCATCAGTCAGTATGGCTGATGATTGTTGAATTACGGCTAAGTGTTGGAAACCGCCTCTTAACACCAATATATCAGCAACACCTAAACGTATGATTTGAGCACATAGCCGCCACTTAAATAGAACTCGTCCAACGTCAGCTGTCGGCTGAAACGGGAGTGACATTGGACGCCAAAACCAAGCCATGGTGAGAACCACAAGAAGCACCGATAGATCGTGGATAGTCGATAGGTCATACAGGTGTTCGAGAAAAGGAAATACATTTTGGTTCACTATAGTGGTATGTAAATACTGAATAATCTATATTTTATACCACTATAGTGGTTTATTATGGTTGATAAATCCTGTTTTGGTACCACTATTGTGATTCTTGGAGATGAGATGACAGACCAGGTTGCAACCATCGAGGTTTATTACAAGGGTCAATGGCTGATAGCCGCGACACTTTCTTCTCGACAGCCAGAGCTGGGGTACAAGGGAGAAAGTGAACTCGAATATATGGTCGATTTTGTCACCTCACACTTGGATGATCCCGAACGTTTGGCAGCAGGACTGAGTTGCAGTCTGCCTGTCAGCTTCGAGTTGCACGAAAGCACCACCTGGCCCTCGTTCATGTTGGACATATTGCCGAATGGCTACGGGCGCGACCATTGGCTAAAACGTCTGGAGTTGAGTGACAGTTCGCAGGCGGACTGGCCCCTGTTGCTGAATGGTGCCGCCTTTCCCCCCGGGAACATTCGCATCCGTGAAGCAGATGCGACGCGGGACCCGCAGATCCAGGTGCCTGATGAGGATGGAAAGGTCGTATCCCTGCAGGATCATCCTGGTTTCGACATGAAAACTGTCGTGTCGCGCCAGGAGCATTTCATCGAGTATGCGTTTCAAAATGGGGCCCACACGTCGGGGGCCTCCGACGTGCAGGGAGCCGCTCCCAAGTTCATGCTGGTCAAGGATTCCGAGGGACGCTTTCATGCTGAGGGTGCATTACCCGACGACCAGGTGGTGTCCAGCTGGCTGGTCAAGTTTGCCCGCGGGAAAAAAACTGCGGCGGACAGACAGGTTCTGAAGAATGAGGCCGCCTATATGCGGGTGGCTAAAAAGCTTGGTCTGAAGGTCTTCAAGGAGTTGATTTGGGAAAACGACACCTTGTTTATTCCCCGCTTTGACCGCGAGTCAGGCGAGCCGATGAAGCGCCTGCCAATGGAGAGTCTGTGCTCCTTGGCAGGAGTAAGCGACTACGGTGTAGCCATTCCCCAAGAGGAACTCTGCGAGGCTTTGGCGAAGTTCTCGACCGATCCCACTCAAGAAATTTTAGAATTTGTGAAGAGGGATGTTGTAAACATAGCAATGGGAAACAAAGACAACCATGCACGCAACACGGCGGTGTTCCGCCATGAAAGCGGGGAAGTGACGCTAACGCCTCTGTTTGATTTTGCACCCATGTATCTGGATCCCGAGGGAATCGCCAGAGTATGCCGATGGCAGGGAGACGCAGAAGTGGCAGGTACCCCCCAATGGGAAAAAGTAGTGAATGTGCTGCCGGATAGCGTGGATGGTGGGGTAATACGGAATTCCTTGCGAGAATTTGGGGAAAAGATTGGGGATTTGGAAGGATTCATGCGCGAGGCAAGCATTGACGAGGACATCATCGAGTTTCGAAAGAAGTCAATCGAAGCGCATGCCAAGCAATTATTGTCATTGAAGGACTAACCGATGAAACCTCCTCAGAACTCTACTGAACTCAAGAAGGAACTTAACCGGGCGCTAGATGCGGGCGAACTGACTCTCGGGCAAGCAACTCGTCAAATGCGCAAGATCGTGGGCATGACTCAAAAAGACTATGCCAAGAAGGTGTTGAATATAACTCCCAGAATCTTGATGGCTATAGAAAACGAAAAAGGTAATCCGACTTTGGATACGTTGAGGAAAATAGGGAAGCCATTTGGATATGATATTGGGTTTATCAAACGTAATTGAGAAGATCCCAGATATGGGCATGTTCCTGACCAAAGCGGGCGCTCAAGTCAGAGTCTACACAGAAGCAGAAACCATTAATGGAAAGTCGTTCTGGCGTGACGAGCTTTAAAAAGCTGATTTTCATCTGGCCACCAGAGTAATTTAAGGTCCTTCTTCCCAAAGTGTCACGGCCGCCCTCGAACTAAAAATAGTATTGGATTCCAAAATTCCAGGAGTATGGTGTACCCGAGCTAAAGGAAACCCCATTTCGCTACCCTTTTTACCATTAGCCGGGCAGCAATATTGTTATCAATTTGATACTGCGCACCTACTCCGTACTGGAAACCTGTACTTCTCTCAGTATCTGTGACCTTATTTCTATCAGGGAGGCAGGGTGTCATAATACATCGGGCTTGTATTTGATACGTCAATATCTATTTCCTTTGATACTACGCCAACGCTACCTATCAGGCTCATATAATCGTGTTTTGGTAAATTATAGTTTCCTGCTAGCTCTATACTATATGATTTAACAATAGCACTACTGAATGTACTTAAAAAATTACTCTGGTTAATTTCTCTTTTTTCATCTCTGCTTTGTAAATAACCCGCTTCAATAGAGAAATTTCGGTGAGTTTTATATCCAATGTAAATTCTGCCCGAATTATATGAACTTGGGTATACTTCTGATAATGGAACAATCGAATTGATGGAAATTACATCAGAGTTAGTTGCTGTGATTGAGTCAACCGTCGCTAATCCTGGCTATTTTCCAAGAAATTTCGGCTCAGGCCAATCTAAACTGAGTATCGTCACTGATGATAAGACTGCAAATTTTCCTGTAGTGCGAGAGCTGTTCCTGTGATTTTTTTATTGAAGAAGGAGCCTACGGTCTCGTCAGCGACTCCCTACCCAGCTATATACCGACAGTAATATCGAAGAACAAGTCACTGTAAATTGATCGCACGGTTATCGAAAACCTTCCTGAAACTCTTGTACCTGCGTCAATCAACCATCAACCAGAAATTCTCAAGCCCCTGCTTTATCCCTCGCTCGCTCAAACACGGGTTTTGTTGTTTATAAACGGCCTGACAGCTCGTTAGAGCCTTCTCATAAGCCCCCTTCCCTACAGTTTCTTCGTTTGAACTTTGTTTTAGCAAAGATCCAATAAACACAAATACACGAATATTATATATTGTATAAAATCTACAATTAATCTAGGATGGGCCTGAATCGACATACAGAAGCCATCCAAACTGCTTAGAGTTCAGAACGATTGGCAATGGGAACCGACTTCAATATCAGGGCGGATTACTGTCCAGACAGACACACAAATCTACGGCTGTGATAGGCAGTCTTTTTGAACATGAGGAAATAAAATGAATATAGAAGGCGTTTTGGTGCCAGTGGTTACTCCCTTCGATTCTGAGGGTTCTGTCGACTTTGCTGCTCTGGGGAATTTGCTGGAACATTTGATTGCAGCAGGCGTTGGTGGGATCGTAGCCTGTGGTACCACCGGTGAATACTATGCTTTCAGTGACGAAGAGCGCCGCAGCGTCATGGCCTATATCGCTGATCGGGTCGGCGACCGGGCGGCGCTGATTGCTGGCGTAAATGATACCCATACCGCAGGGTCAATTGCCAAAGCGCAACAAGCAAAAGAACTAGGCTACCAGACGTTAATGCTGGCTCCCCCGATCTACTGCCTTCCCCAACAGCAAGAAATTATCAGCCACTACAAGTCAGTCAGTGCAGCTGTTGATATGCCGATTATTATGTACAACTTCCCTGCCCGATCCGGTGTAGAAATAAGCGTTGAATCGGTGATTGAACTCAGCAAGAACAAGAACATTATCGGCATCAAAGAAAGCAGCGGTGATTTCAGCCGTGCCCTCAGTTTAATCAATGGTGGAATGACGGATTTTCAAGTGGTTTGCGGATCGGATGACCAGGCTGCCGATTATCTTTTCTGGGGAGTCCGATCCTGGATTGGCGGGGCTGCCAATTACCTGCCCGAGCAGCATGTAGAAATGATCGAAGCAGCTAAAGCTAATGATTTCAACAAAGTACGATCAATCATGGAACGTATTTTACCGGTCATTCAGAACCAGGAGTCTGCCGACTATAACCAAAAGGCAAAGCTCGGCTGTGCACATATCGGCATTCCGGTTGGAACCGTTCGCCCTCCCCTGTTACCGATCAGCGAAAAAGATGAAGCCTGCTTTATTGAGCTGTTAACTCAGGTTCTTTAACTACAACCCCTTCAATTAAAAACGCATCAATAGCGGGACCTTCAACAACCCGCTTATTTAAAAAAGGCTGAAAAATAACGGATACCGAAAGACTCAAGGTTCTGAAAGAAAAACGTTAATAGTGTCAGAAACGCTCTCACTAACAATAAGAGGAAATAGAGAAATGAAGACTTTCACTAAACAGGTTATGTCTGCGGCGATGGTTGCTGCTATAGCTCTTGGATACGGCGCTGCTGCCCAGGCTGACAAGTTGGACGATGTTATCGACGAAGGAAAACTCCGTTGTGGGGTGGTGCTGGACTTCCCACCTATTGGCTATCGGGATGCCAACAATAAACCGGCTGGTTTTGATGTGGAGTACTGTCAGGATCTGGCCGCCGCTCTGGATGTGGATGCAGAAATACTGCCGGTCACCTGGGCTGAGCGTCTACCCTCTATCGTTAACAATCGAGCCGATGTTGTGTTCGGTGGCACTTCTGACTCTTTACAACGTGCAAAAACGGTCGGCTTCTCCATACCCTATGCAATCTACTACGCCCAAGCCATTGTTCGAAAAGACTCCGGTATAAAAAGCTTTGAGGATATGAAAGGTAAGCGCGTTGCAGCAGCAGTGGGAACGGTTCCTGAAAAAGAGTTCCTGAAGCTGGCTAAAGAATGGGGAACTGAAGACCTTTACCAGGGCTACCAAAGCGAGAACGAAGTCTTCCTGGCGGTCGCTCAGGGGAAAGCCGACGCGGGCATTACCACAAACACTGCCGTAAAACCGGTTGCACAACAATTCGATTCTCTGGCAGCAGGCCCTCGTATGCCCTGGACTACAGACTATACCTCGGTGGTTGGCCCACGTAAGGATCAAGGCTGGCTGAATTATCTGAACCTGTTTGTGACCCACCAGGTCCGGTCCGGACGTTACCAGGAGCTCTGGGGGAAGTATGTCGGTGGCGGAGCCCCAGAATTACGTATTCCAAATGTATTTTATTGATACTCATTGGACTGAATCAGACATTTCCTGATCTTACCGGTGTGGCTGTCCGCAGTAATAACCACTAGCTGGCACCGGTATTATTCGATAGGTATTGATATGGACTACACATTCCATTGGCGACCCGTAACCAAGGCTATACCTGATTTGCTGGATGCCGCTTTACTTACTCTGGAAGCGGCCACTTTATCAATGGTTATCGGTATTGTATTGGGTATGGGTCTTGCTCTTTTGCGCTTGCACGGCAATCGACCACTCTATATTTTCGCCACAGTATGGATCGAAATCGCCCGCAACACACCCGCACTCTTGCAACTGTTCTTCTTCGGATTTGGATTGGGGGCTTTTGGCTGGCACCTGTCACCATTTCTTATTGTGTTATGTGGGCTGTCGTTCAATAACGCAGGTTATCTGGCAGAGAACTTTCGAGGAGGCTTTCAAGCCATACCCGACACTCAAATCAAGGCCGCTCGCTGTCTGGGATTAACCGCAACCCAAACCTATTTGCGGATAGTCATTCCCCAGGTTTTTCGACTGGTTTATCACCCGATGACCAACCAGTTGGTATGGGCGGTATTAATGAGTTCGTTAGGAATGCTGGTGGGTTTTCGAGAATTATCCGGGGAGACCCAGTTCCTGGCCTCAAACACCTTCCGTCTGTTTGAGTTCTTTCTGGCAACAGCAATTATCTACTATCTGTTGGTAAAGGTTGTTCTGGGTACATCACACCTGCTTAGCAGAAAGCTATTTCGTTACTGAGGATGAAATCGATGTCATCAGACGCAAGTGCTATTCAGTTTTTCAGCGGTTTTCAAGTTAATGATCTGTGGTTTCTGGCAGAGGCTGCTGGCGGAACACTACTTATTTCAGCCATAGCCATCTCAGTGGGCACATTTTTCGGTTGCCTGTTCGGATGGGCTTTAACGGCATCCCGATGGACTTCCCTGACGTTAGGTTCTGTACTGGACGTGTTTCGCAGTGTGCCACTGATTATTCAGTTGCTACTGTTCTTTAATTTTTTTCCTATTATCGGCCTGCCGATAGATCCGTTCGCAGCCGGCAGTATTGTGTTGATTTTCTACACATCCGCCCTTGTTGCTCAGGTGGCCCGCGGAGGCATAGAGGCTGTACCTGCGTCTATGCGTCGTGCTTCGCGGTCCCTGGGTATGACTTACTGGCAGGACATGCGTTACGTCGTCTGGCCGGTAGGCCTGCGGGCAGTTCTTCCCGCCTGGGCGGGGGTGGCCTTGGGAGTTTTAAAAGATTCCGCCCTGGTTTCAGTACTGGGTTATCTGGAGTTGCTTCGCGCCTCACAGATACTGATTACCCGTACTCAGGAGCCGTTCATTATTCTATCGATCGTCGGACTCTTTTATTTCGCCCTTTCCTATCCCATTTCGAAGACCACAGCCAAGCTGGAACAAAGGTGGCAATATGATTGAACTGAAGAATGTTGAAAAAAAGTTTGGCGATCTACGAGTCTTAAAGGGCATAGATCTTTCGGTCAAACGAGGAGAGGTTATCAGCATCATTGGTGCCAGTGGTTCGGGGAAGTCCACCATGCTGTATTGCATCAATGCACTGGAACAGATTCAAGGTGGGCAGATCGTTGTGGACGGTATTGATGTTCATGATAAGTCCACCAACCTGAACGAACTTCGGCGCCATATCGGAATGGTCTTTCAGCAATGGAACTCCTTTCCCCACCTTACTGTATTGGAAAACGTGGCGCTTGCACCCAGGCTGGTACTGGGTAAATCAAAGGAAGAAGCCCGCCATATTGCAGAAAAGCAGCTCAAACATGTCGGTCTCGGAGACAAGCTGGATGTCTACCCCACTCGTATGTCCGGTGGTCAGCAGCAACGGCTGGCTATCGCCCGTGCGCTGGCAATGGAACCTGATTACATGCTTTTTGATGAAGTCACCTCCGCCCTTGATCCTGAACTGGTGGGCGAGGTTTTGGATACTTTACGACTGCTAAGTGATGACGGTATGACCATGATTGTGGTGACTCACGAGATCAGTTTTGCCCGGGATGTATCGGACCGTGTCGCTTTCTTCCATCAGGGCGTTATTGAAGAGATCGGACCGGCTCAGCAACTCATTAACGATCCGCAGAAAGCGCGCACGCAACAGTTTCTAAGCAAGGTGCGGTAGCTGTTTATTGAGCACCTGGCTATTCACACTAACTATCAAAGCTACTCTGACCAATAAAAGAGAATCTAGTCATGTCTGAACTCCTAACTACAAGCGAATACAGAGACATCGCCGGCAGTCTGAATTTCCCTACCCAGGCATTTATCAACGGCCAATATGTCGATGCGCTTTCAGGGGATACCTTGCCCACCCTGAACCCGGCAACGGGAGAAACCATCGCTCAAATTGCCGCCTGCAATGACGATGACGTCAATATCGCCGTTGCTAATGGTAAAGCCGTTTTTGAAAGTGGAGCCTGGGCCAGCTTACACCCGGCGGAACGTAAGAAGGTCATGCTTCGGTTTGCGGATCTAATCCGAAAAAACAGTCGCGAACTGGCCGTCATGGAAAGCCTTGAAAGCGGTAAGCCAATACGAGAATGCGAACTCACCGACCTGCCGGAAACCATACAGTGCATCGAATGGCATGCGGAGGCAACAGACAAACTCTATGATCAGCTATCCCCTTCAGGAAACGATGCAGTAGGCCTTATCGTGCGGGAGCCTCTTGGGGTTGTCGCCTGTGTTTTACCCTGGAATTTTCCGCTGATGATGGTCGCCTGGAAACTGGGCCCTGCTCTGGCATCCGGCAACAGTGTAGTGGTAAAACCCGCAGAACAAACCAGCATGACGACCCTTTGGCTGGCAGCGTTGGCCATAGAAGCCGGCATTCCCGCAGGCGTTATCAACGTGCTGACAGGATACGGTCATGAAGCCGGAAAAGCCTTGGGATTACATGAGGATGTGCAGGTTGTATCCTTCACCGGCTCCACCGAAATCGGCCGCAAATTTCTGGAATACTCGGCCAAAAGCAATCTAAAGCGTATCGTCCTGGAGTGTGGAGGTAAAAACCCGTCCGTTGTTCTGGCTGATGCAGACAATCTCGACAAAGTGGCAGAACAGATCGTTTATGCCGCTTTATGGAATATGGGACAAAACTGCACCGCTAACTCCCGGATTATCATACACAAAGATATCAAAGCAGAGCTGACTGAGAAAATCATAAAGGCAATGGATCAGTGGACTACCGGTGATCCTCTCGATCCGGCCAATATGCTGGGAGCTATTGTCAGCCAGGAGCAGTACGACAAAGTCTGCCATTACCTGGCCAAAGGCAAAGAAGAAGGGGCAACAGTACTTGCTGGCGGTGACCCCATTGTAGCGGGCAAGGGTCTGTTCATTGCCCCGACGCTATTCGATAGGGTCACTCCCGACATGACCATTGCTAACGAAGAAATATTTGGCCCTGTATTCGCCATTATGACGGCTGAATCAGATGAACACGCACTTGAGATTGCCAATGATACTTGTTACGGCTTACAAGCCTCGCTGTACACTTCCAATGTGGTTAAAGCGCAGCGCTACGCCCGCAAACTACAGGCAGGAACTGTGTCGGTCAATTGTTATGCCGAAGGTGATATCACCACACCATTTGGTGGCTATAAGTTATCAGGATTCGGTGGACGCGATAACTCCCTGCTTGCCCATGATCAATACACTGAAACCAAAACAATCTGGCTTGATCTTAGTGAATAAATTTTTTCAATATTGATTACGATCCCAGAGGGTCCTTGCTAACCACTCACGAAAGCCTGGGTACGGATATGGGCCGGTACGGTGGCCTGCCGGGATAGCAAGCCAATGATGCACTACCGACCAGGCATTGAGGATTCTAAGAGTATTTCATTATGCAAACACGCAAGCTTATTCATGTTGTCAGCTGCCACGCTGAAGGAGAAGTGGGTGATGTTATTGTCGGTGGTGTAGCTATTCCTCCAGGAGAAACCATCTGGCAGCAGTCACGCTGGATAGCCAACGATCAGACCCTGCGCAATATTGTCCTCAATGAACCTCGGGGCGGTGTGTTTCGCCACGTCAATCTACTGGTACCGGCAAAGAACCCGAAAGCCCAAATGGGCTGGATTATCATGGAACCCGAGGATACACCGCCGATGTCAGGCTCCAACAGTATCTGTGTCTCCACTGTACTGCTTGAAACCGGAATAATTCCCATGCAGGAGCCAGAAACCCACATGACCCTGGAACCTCCAGCGGGGCTGATTGAGGTAATTGCCGAATGTAAGAATGGCAAAGTAACAACGGTAAGGGTGCGTAATGTCCCCTCCTTTGTTGACAAGATGGATGCGGTTATTGAAGTCAGTGGACTTGGCACCCTAAGGGTGGATACTGCTTATGGGGGGGACAGCTTTGTCATTGTTGATTCCAAAGAGCTAGGCTTTTCCATCACTCCCGATGAGGCCCGGGACATTGCTGAAACAGGCATCAGAATCACCAACGCTGCCAATGAACAACTGGGATTCACGCACCCGGAAAACCCGGAATGGAAGCACATTTCCTTTTGCCAGATTGCTGCGCCTCTGGAACAGGAAGCGGGAGTCTGGCTGGGCCGTAATGCGGTCTCTATTCAGCCCGGAAAACTGGACCGCTCTCCGACAGGCACCGGTTGTTCGGCCCGGATGGCATTACTTCAGGCAAAAGGAATACTCAAGGCTGGTGATCAATTCATTGGCGAGTCTGTTATCGGTTCCCGATTTCACTGCCGTATCGATGGCATCACCAGAGTAGGTGATCGTGAAGCCATTTATCCTGTCATCTCTGGTCAGGCCTGGATCACCGGCACCCACCAACTTATGGTTGATCCAACAGACCCCTGGCCTGAAGGCTATCGGGTTTCTGATACCTGGCCGCGCTACAAGGGTAATAAACTAAGCAAGTAATAACGAGGAATAAACAGGTCCGATCGCAGCTGATTCTGACGTATCACAAACAACAGAGCTATCAATAAGGTCACTGTTATTCAGGTTCCTCAGATCGCCATTAATAAGATAATGATTACTAACTGAATAACGACAGATAAGATACCTGCTGGTTTGAAATACTACGATGACCGGCCAAAAGCCAGGAGGCAATGAGTGCTGAATAACTTAGCTACAAGCAATATTCTCTCAAAACCAGCATTACCGGCGCTGTTTGTCGTTCTGATCTGGGGCTTTAACGTGGTGTTTATGAAGATAGGCCTGACAGATATGTCGCCCCTGCTCTATACCGGTATGCGATTCACACTGCTGAGTTTGTTGTTATTGCCGTTCCTTCGGATTCCACGAGAACTCCTTCGGCAGGTTATTGTTATCGCCCTGGTGATGGGGATAGGTCACTTTTGCCTGCTAAGTATCGGCATCAGCTACGTGGACAGCGTCGTAGCGGGGTTAATCCTGCTACTGGGAGCCCCGTTGTCTTCATTACTGGCGTTTATTTTTCTTAATGAACGGCTGCGTTTGCTGCAGATACTGGCAGTCGTAATTGCAGGGTTTGGGGCGACTGTTCCAACGTTGCTACAGGAGTCCATCGATATCAAGGCAGGTGCATTATTGATTCTGTTCTGTGTACTGATGTGGGCATTGGGCAATTTGCAAATACGGAAATTAAGCAGCCTACCTATTTTGACTCTTCAATTCTGGATCGGCTTTATCAGTGCCCCTCTGTGCTTTCTCGCATATTGGCTTAATCCAGATGACCGTTCAATCGCTGATCAACTCACTACTGAGAGCATTCTGTCACTTCTCTATGTTGTCTCCTGCTCCTCCATTTTGGGGTATGCCATTTGGTATCAGCTGATTAACCGGCACGGAATAAACTCGGTGGTGAATTACATTCTGCTACAACCAGTCATCACCCTGATTGCCGGTTATTGGTTATTGGCAGAACTGATGACAGAGCTGCAGATGATCGGTGCTGCTGTAACTCTACTTTCCATGTGGGGGTTTTATCAGGTCGGTAAAACAGGCTCATTGAACAAGATTAAAAACCCAAGTGACAGCCAAATAACCAAGAAGGTTCTATGAGAAACTTAAACTCTGATATAGCCATCGTAGGCGGTGGTGTAATCGGCGCCAGCTGCGCCTTCGCACTTCAGCAATCAGGCCTGAGTGTACATCTGTTGGAACGAGAAGCGCCGGGGTCAGGTGCATCATCGGGAAATGCCGGACACCTCGCTTCTGAACAGGTTTTACCATTGGCCTCTTCGGATATGCTGTTGCAATTACCCAGGATGATTGCCGATCCTCTCGGCCCGTTACGAATAGACTGGCGTTACTTGCCGCAGATTACCCCCTGGATGCTCAGACTGGTCGCTAATATGCTACCCGCCGCGTATAAACGAAGCACCGATGCTCTGTCTGCACTCAATAGCGCGAGCCTGGGAGCCTGGTCCGATTTACTGGGTTCCATTGAACGAACAGACTTAATCAAGGTTGAAGGCTCTTTTCTGGCCTATGAAAAGCAACAGACCCAAGCCGCCCTGCTGGCCCTTATGGATAAGCTATCTCCCCATCAGATCCCGGTTACTCACATCAACGCTAAGCAGTTACTGGAACGCGCGCCGGAACTAAGTCCAAACCTGCTTGGCGCTCTGGAGTTTTCTGCCACAGGCCATGTGACAAATCCGCTTAAGCTGGTAGAAGTACTGATAGGGTCCGCTCAGCAAAGAGGCATGGTCTACGAACAAGCCGATATAATCGGCGGCCAGTTAACGGATGAGGGGGTAGAGCTTCATAGCAGCAATGGCTCGCTTCGCTGCCGGCATGTGCTGATTGCCAATGGGGCTTACGCCAAGCCTCTGGTAAAGGCACTGACCGGCGTAAAAGTACCTCTGGATACAGAACGAGGCTACCATCTGATGCTTCCTCATGAAGAGCAGGCCCTGCCATTCCCTGTCACGTCAGCAGAAAGACGCTTTATCATGACACCGCTGGAAGGAGGCTTGAGGCTGGCTGGCACCGTCGAATTTGCCGGGCTTGAAAAAGAAGCGGATATGCGCCGTGCCCACATGCTGGAGCAGCATGCCCAGGCATTATTCGGGAGGCCGCTGGACTGTCGTGACGCGACCCCCTGGATGGGACGTCGCCCTTCGTTACCCGATTCGCTGCCGGTTATTGACCGTACCGGTCCAAAAGGACAGGTTCTGCTGGCTTTCGGACACCAACATCTGGGGCTGACCCAGGCTGCCATTACCGCTCAGTTGATTCTACAGCTCTATCGACATGAAACAGCCAGTATTGACCTTAAACCGTATCAACTAGCCCGGTTCGGAAGCAGCGCACCTTTACATCTGCCAACCGAATCAATCCTGTCTAATCAAGGATGACAGCGATGGTACAGAATACTCCTTCCTGAAAAAAAGCAAGCAGCCTATAAACCTGATATAAACCGTTGTCTGTAGGGAAATTTCGTTAAACAGGCCGATTTTAAAGAAAATATTTACAAGGAATTTAACATGAGAGAAGGCACCTTTTTCTGCATCGACGCCCATACTTGTGGCAACCCGGTGCGCCTGGTTGCGGGTGGTTATCCAGCCCTGGAAGGCGAGACCATGAGTCAAAAACGTCAGTTCTTTTTGCAGAACTTTGACTGGATTCGCCGCGCTTTAATGTTTGAGCCCCGAGGGCACTCAATGATGTCCGGTGCTATTGTTTACCCACCCTGCTCCGCAGAAGCAGACGCAGCGGTGCTGTTTATTGAAACCAGCGGCTGTTTGCCCATGTGCGGTCACGGAACAATCGGAACCGTGACCGCAGCGATAGAGAACGCCATTATCCGACCCCGCACTCCCGGACAACTGATTCTGGATGTACCAGCAGGAAGAATTCGTATTGAATATCAACAAAATGGAGCCAAAGTAGAAAAGGTCAGAATTTTCAACGTAGCTTCCTATCTCGCCCACAGCGAAGTTGCTGTTAATATTCCAGGGATGGGAGAACTCATAGTGGATGTGTCCTATGGCGGAAATTTTTACGCCATTATTGACCCTCAAAAAAATTATGCCGGACTTGAAGAATTCAGTGTCGATCAGATCCTTAGCCTAAGTCCGGTGGTGCGCAGAATTGTCGATGACGTTGTCGACGCTGTGCATCCTGAAGATCCGACCCTGTGTGGTGTATCCCACGTTCTATGGACCGGTAAACCGACCAAACCTGAAGCTCTGGCCCGAAATGCAGTTTTTTACGGTGATCGGGCAATAGACCGCTCCCCCTGTGGGACCGGTACCAGCGCTCGTATGGCTCAGTGGGTTGCCAAAGGAAAATTGAATATTGGAGACCAGTTCGTTCACGAGAGTATCATTGGCAGCCTGTTTGAGGGACGCGTTGAATCAGCCACCAGCATCGCAGGTCAACCCGCAATAATGCCAAGCGTTCAGGGTTGGGCTCGGGTCTTTGGCCATAACACCATCTGGGTTGACAGTGAGGACCCCTACGCCCACGGTTTCGAAGTAAAATAGGTCCTAACTGAATAAGGCTGTCAGATAAACTGATAATCAACGCCGCTGGGGCTTGCGATCGGCACTTATTGGGTCGATCGCAACAAGGATATTCCCTTTATCCCTCGATGACCTGATACAATTCCAGAATCTCACACAGTTCTAGTCACCGGTCACACGCTATTTATGAATAAAGGATCTGGCACAGTTTACAAAACACGCACCCAGATGGTTGCCGACATACTGAGAGAAAAAATCCTCTCTGGGGAAATCGTCGCAGGTGAAGCGCTACGGCAAGATGCAATAGCCAAAGAATTTGATGTTAGCCGCATCCCGGTAAGGGAAGCCTTATTGCAACTCGAAGCTCAGGGGCTTGTTCATTTCGAAGCACATAAGGGTGCAACAGCAACAGAGCTGTCACCAGCAAAAGTGAACGAGTTATTCGAATTAAGAGCTCTGGTAGAATGTCATGTGCTGGAGAACGCTATAGAGAACATGACCGATCAGGATTTCGATGCAGCCAGTAAGATTTTGCATGACTTTGAAGCAGCCGTTGAAAGTGGTACTCAGATAGAAACATGGAGTGATCTTAACTACGCTCTGCACGCCGCTTTGTACGAACCGGCTGAAATGCCGCAGGCTATGGAAATTATTAAGAGCCTGAACATCAAATCTGACCGTTATATCCGCTTACAGCTTCTATTCACAACAGGAATTGATAAGGCCGAAAAAGAGCATAGTGAACTCCTTTCCTTATGTAAGAAACGTGACAAAGCCGCCGCAACCACTTTGCTGAAAAAACACATTCTGGAAGCCGGTCAAGCCATTCATGATCTGCTGACTCAGCAACAACTTATGCACTCTACCGCCGGTAAGTAGCGATTAAGACCTAACCGGAGAAGGTGAAAAAGGAACTATCAGCGAAAGGAACTATCAGTGAGAGGATGGCTCCCAGTAAGGCTCCTCTCCACCAAACTGTTCAATTAAAAAATCCACAAAAACCCGCACTTTTGCAGGTAAGTATTCCCGTTCAGGAAAAACAGCATATAGGGTTTTATCCGCTATCTGATAGGACTCAAATAGATTTATCAGTCGCTTTGCCTTAAGGTCAGGCCCGGCAACGAACGTTGGTAAGCGCCCAATGCCCGTTCCTGCACGTACTCCCTCAAGCAAGGCTTCACTGTTGTTAACCTGATAATTACCAGAAACCTGAATAGAAGTGGTTTCCTTGTTATTCGTTAATGTCCACTCTTTGGCATCAGTTGAATAACTGTATAAAAGGCAGTTGTGGTCGCGAAGCTCATCCACTGTCTTTGGTCGCCCCTCACGGGCAACATATTCAGGTGAAGCTACAATAACATGGCGGCAAGGAGCCAACTTCCGTGCGATTAAAGCTGAATCAGGTAATTCTCCAGCACGAATGGCCAAATCAAATCCCCCCCCAACCAGGTCCACCATCTGATCATCCATGACCAAATTGATTTCCAGTTTCGGAAAACGCTCAAGAAATACAGGAATAACAGGCGCCACATGCAGTCGGCCAAATGACATAGGGACATTAATTCGCAGCCGCCCCTGAGGCTCGCCCTGCAGCTCTGTTACCGCGTCTTCCGCTTGAGCCGCCGTAACCATCACTTGAGAAGCAAGCTCATAATAACGCAGTCCCGCTTCCGTTAAGCTGAGCTTGCGGGTTGTTCGATGCAGTAGCCTCACTCCGAGCTGATCTTCTAACTGAGTAATACGTTTACTGACAGCTGACTTGGACACACCCAGCTTTCTTGCTGCAGGAGAAAAGCCACCCGTTTCAATAACAGCGACAAAAATGGGTATTGCACTAAAACCTTTCACGACAGCTCCTCTACATAGGTCTGCCCTATCCAGTCAAACCGTTTCAACAGCAATCCTAGCCTTTTTGTTTACTTTATCTCAACAATATTTTTCCTTGAAACCTGATTATCTCTCTATACGAAACGTATTAGGATGTACTCAACAAAACATCCAGGAGGAAACAAAAAATGGTTCGATTGGAACACGCCAACCTACTGGTAACCAGTATCCCTGCAACGTTGAGGTTTCTGCAAACTGCATTTCCCCATTGGCACATCCGTGGAGAGGGGAAAGTAGTCAGTCACGGAAGGGAACGAGACTGGCTGCACTTGGGGGATGATGATTATTACCTGACATTAAACAATGGGGGTGAAGGAGAGAACAGACAACTGTCCGGCCATAACCCCGGCCTGGCTCATCTGGGTTTTGTTGTCGATGATCTCGACGGGGTTATCGATCGACTCACCAATAAAGGCTACAAAATAGACATCACAGGAACCGCCCACCCGTTCAGAAAAAATGTCTACTTTGTTGATCCAGCAGGTTTTCAATTTGAATTTGTTGAGTACCTCAGTGAAGTACCCAGCGAGAAAAATCTGTACTTATAAATTGGCAACTCTGTACTTATAAAAACAACGGTGACATTCGGCTAATCCAAACCCGATCGCCTTAACTAATAACCCCGAGTCTATAACCCCCCAGATTTACAACAATAAACAGGAGCTCTCATGGACAGTCAGGAATATATCAACAAACTGTACCGTATCGTCGATGACAAGAATGCAAATGCTTTATCCGGTTTTTTGGCCGACAACGTTCGTTTTGTGTTCGCCAATGCAGATCCAATCACAGGAAAAGAGGCCGTGATCGCAGCTAATGAAGGCTTCTTTGCCAGTATCAGCAGCATGTCCCATACTATTGAAAATGTCTGGGCAGCAGGTGAAGATTTGATCTGTGACGGTCAGGTTCAGTACACACGGCTGGACAACAGTCATCACTCGGCAACATTTGCCACGATTCTTAAGGTGAAAGATGACCGAATTACGGACTATCGTATTTATGCTGATGTGTCTGGGCTTTAGCTGATGCCATTGCAATGATGACAAATTCAACATCACAGCAAAGTAAAAGCCACACCAGTAAAAGCATCAAAAAGAAGAGCCGCTAACGGGATGCGGCTCATCCAATGGGTAAACCTGTCGCCCATCCCTTAGCCATACCTTCAACCACAGCACGATAATCGGTACGCAAACTGTTTTGATTACGTTCTGAGCAATAGTCAGGATCAGTATTGAATATGGATGAGGCCAGTTTTCGTGCACCTAACGTAATACCAGTGGTTTTTGATGCCCGAATATCTGTAAACCGTTCTAACACTGCTTGTAACGGCTGACCAGTCTTCAGACATTGAACTAAATGCCACGCATCTTCCAGCGCCTGACAGGCTCCCTGGCCCGATGTTGGCAGTGGCGCATGAGCCGCATCGCCGATTAATAACACATTATCACGGTGCCACACATCAACGGGTTCAAGGTCATGAACATAAATCTTATTAATACGCGATTGCGGAGTTCCTTTGATGATCGCTGTAATCGGGTCCGGCCAACCTTCGAACAGGGCAGTTAAATCATCCTTATAAGTAGCAGGATTACGGTTGCCAGTTTTCGTTGAAACCACGCCTCCTGCCCAATATGCCTTTCGATCAGTGATTGGAACTATGCCAAATCTCTCCCCCAGCCCCCAATAATCGAACACCGATAGGTCAGAGAAACGCCTGTCATCTGATTCGTACACCCCTATCCAGTTAATAAACCCCTGATAAACAGGCCTGTTATCACCATGGACATATTGGCGCGTCATAGAATTCATACGCCCCTCAGCCCCAATAACCAAGTCGGCAATAAGGCTTTCACCGTTGTCGAAACATAGCTGCGTTTTCCCCTTCTCAATAGGTTCAATCGCCGTAGCCATACAACCATATTGAAGACTGATATCCAGTGCAGCCATCCTACGAAGCAAAAGACTCATCAGCTCAGAACGTAAAATGGAGAAACTGGGATACCCCATCAACCGGTTTAGTTGTTTAATATCCAATGAGCCCAGTGATTCACCTCGCTGAGTCATACGCTTCATCATCGGCGGCATACCTGACACCGATGCGACCTGGTCCAAGATTCCCAGATCATCAAGAACGAAAGAGGCATTAGGCCAGCAAACGATACCGGCACCAATATCAGTGGTAGAAGAATTCCTTTCATAGACTTCCACCTCAAAGCCATTTTGTTTTAAAGCAATGGCTGCACTAAGCCCCGCAACCCCACCGCCAAGAACCGCCACTTTCAATATAATTCTCCTCATACCGCCATTAATATCCGAAAACTTTATTTTCAACATTAAATACCATGTATTTATATTCCATGGAATCTATTTTTCTAAAAAAAACGACTATGCCCTTAGCTTGTTCATCAGCTTGTCCAGCTGCTTTAGTTCCTCTAAATCCAGCTTACCCAAGACAGACATCCCTTGATCCATCGCTTGCTTCCCTGTGCACATCATCCTGATGCCAGCCTTGGAAATATGGATATGAACAACTCGCTGATCTTCCCGATTCCTGATTTTTTCAATTAACCCTTTGTCCATCAGCTTATTCAGTAGCCGCGATACGTTGGAGCTTGGATCTATCATCTGTTGTTTAATCTGATTGACCGTAGCCTTGTTCTCAGAAGAGCGATAGATAATTGATAAGATTTTTAGCTGCTGTAAGGTCAGATCTAACGGATCAAGATGTTGGGATATTTGAGCATTCAGCCAGTTAGCTGCCTGCAGCAAAGAAATAGCAGCCTCTGTCAGAGGGTCTGTTTCTGGACTGTTTTGATCTGATTGGTCGCTTAAGCTGCTGCTCTTCAAATCAGTTCACTCCACTTGACTCGACGACTAGTTACTCAGGACTTATATTCCATGGAATATAAAATAATGATTAGCTTAACGCAACAGCAAAAACGCATTGACAGAGCCAGAGATCCGTTAATAACGTTGATTCAGCTTATTAAACAAACAGGTCTGATCAGTCAATAGCCCTTCGATTTAAAGAACGGCCAGAAAAACCCTCTGGACTAAGGAATCGAAGGATCTACCCCCGCTCTACCGTTGCAGCCAGTACGCCACACCCGATCAAAGCGACCCCGGCAGAATTCTTCAATGCCAACTGGCCTTTTCTAGCTGCGAGAAAATGACTCACTGAACGGGCAAAGAGCGCATACATAAACAGAATAGCGAATACTATTATCAAAAATAGCGGCCCCAATATCAGTAACTGACTGGATATACTGGCCTGAGGGTCAATAAACTGCGGAAAAAATGCGACAAAAAAACCAATAATTTTCGGATTTAGCAAAGTAACACCCACCCCCTGAAGAAAAGAATTTGCACTTTTTTTCACCGGCTTTGATCCTTCTTCAGCCTTATTCAACGGAGTAATAAGTTGCTTCGCTCCCAGATAAACCAAGTAGGCCACACCAACCCACTTTAATACTGAGAAGGCTATTGCTGATGTGTATAACAGAGTACCGATTCCAGACAATGCCAACGTTAGTAATATTGCATCAGCAACGACAACACCAATAATAGTTTTACTCCCTTCAAGCAGCCCCTGCCTTATACTGTTCATCATAACAATCAACATTGAGGGCCCCGGGATCAGGGTAATCAGACAAGAAGCCATAATAAAGCTCATCAGCATCTGTATGTGCTCCTAACTTATTGTGAATAAAAGTCTGGCTCAGGTTACACAACCTGAACCAATACAAACAATCGGGAAAGACCTAAGGAACCTAACGAAGTAATCCAAGATTTCCGGTGAACTTGTTGACCAGCTTTTTATTACCGTATATCGCCACCCCCTGGTATTCCAACTGCTCAAGCGGGGTTGATTCCAGCTTATTTGCATATTCTTGATAGTTTCTTGTTGTTTGCGTATCTCGGGTGAGATCAATAACAGTCAGCTCTGCCTCATGGGCTTTGAGAGCCTCTCTCATTTCCTTTAACAGAGGCCCGCTCCCCTTCAGAACAGGAATCGCTGCGGTGGTAATACCATGATGTCTATCCCCCTGGTTGTCGGTCAGGTCCTGTCCGATCAACTCAGGAAACTTTCGACCGAGACTCAAGGAAAGTACAGCGGCAGTATTTGCAATGGGTCCACTGCTAAGAGCCTGATCGATAACTATGACGCATTTTCTGGTTTCCATAACTTTTTCCGTACATAACTATTGGTAGATAATGACTGTAGTTGACAAATCACACTGAATAATGACGTTTGACAAGCAGGTTTGTTTTTACTGCTCGCTGTTATTCATTCGCCTATAGTTAAGGTACAGAAAAAGCTTAAGGTTTATAATACAGACCTATTAACACATACTAATTTATATAATCGAACAATCATCCAACATTACATCACTCTGATATCCAGCTTATCAATATTGCCACTATCATCCACAACTAATATTTGGACATCTCCCCTTTCTTTCAGCGGGTGAGGAATCACTCGCCTGCCAGACCCGCTGTAACGACGCACTCCATTGATATACCAATGATAATTGCCATTGCCGCCAATCGCTTGCAACGTCACACTGGGATAAACCGTAGAGCTGCCCGCCGCCCGATAGATACTATTGGCAACAATACCAGTGATTTTCAGTGTGCTGGATGTATCAATGATGTGTTGATCACAACTGCTGTCAATGAAAGGTATCTGTGTTGCCCGACGAATCTTGGCAGGAAGCCAGGGATCCAGCACTTTAGGCCAAAGGGCAACGGTTTTTTTTTGCTTAATCACCGGCTCATCAGTGTCGCCACAATGGCTATCCACGCGTAAACCGGTTGCTGTATTAATCCAGAATGTAAATGGGTTTGTTTGCCAGGCATCATTGTCAGCGCGATGCCAGGTGGGAGGGACGTTTTCATCAACCGTCCAGGCAGTGTGCAACCGATGACAATGCTCTGAAACAGAGGTGTAAATACCCAAAGGCCAGCAGATTTCCTGTTGACTGACTTCAGAGGGCTGCTCTATCTGATCCGGCTGCAGTTGGATATGATCTGCAACCGCAAATAACAAAGGTCCTGCCGTTTCCCGGCCACTATGTCCCTGCAAGGGCGTGCCATCAGGGCGACCTACCCAGACACCGATGGTGTATTTTTTTGCAACGCCTATAGCCCAGGTATCACGAAAACCAAAGCTGGTACCTGTTTTCCAGGCCATACTCTGGGCTGTTTGAACAGACGCAAGCGTGTTCAGGCTACCGGGTCTTGTTACCGATGATAGTGTTCGCTGCGTTATCCATGCAGCGCCGGCAGATAATAAATACCGCTCATGTTCCGTTGCCGCTAAATCTTGCTGGAGGTACTTCAGCTGTACGGTTTTCCCACCACGGGCAAACGCCATATACCCACTGACAAGTTGCTCCAGTGTGGTTCCGGCCCCGCCCAATATGATCGCAAGGTTAGGCATCCCCCCGGGAATCTTTAAATTCAAACCAGCTCCCTGCAAGGCTGCGGCAAAACGCCGAGGACCATAGCGTTCCAAAAGATCAATAAAAGGAACGTTCAATGAACGCTGTAATGCCTCACTGGCAGAAACAGGCCCTGAATACTGATTATTAAAATTGGATGGTCGGTAACTGCCCCATGACCGGGGAACATCAGCTAATAAGGAGTGAGAGTGAATCAACCCCTCATCAATCGCCATACCAAAAAGAAACGGTTTTAAAGTTGAGCCCGGAGAGCGAATGGCCTGAATCATATCAACGTGACCAAAACGCCGAGGATCACTGAAATCTGCAGACCCCAGATAAGCTTTAACTGCCGCAGTCTCATTATCCACGACCAGAATCGCTGCTGATGTCTTTTCTGGCAGGCGGTGAATATAGCTGCTCAAATAGTCTTCCAAAGCCTGCTGCAAAGATCCATTGATGGTTGTTTTTATAGCCCGCTGCCCGTCAGCATTTTTCAGAAGTCTTCTTGATAACAGCGGTGCTAACTGCTGTGGACGAGCACGATAGGCATGTACCGTTTCAATTTTCGCCTCAGCAACTGTTTCCGCTGACCAGCGGCCACTGACAGCCATACGATCAAGAACTTTGTTTCTGGCAACCGTTGCCATCTGGCTGTGACTATCCGGGCGATAGCGCGTTGGGGCTTGTGGTAAAACAGCCAATAAGGCTGCTTCTGCATGGCTCAGATTGGCTGCTGATTTATTGAGATAGCTGTAACTGGCGGCCTGCACACCTTCAATAGTGCCACCAAAGGGTGCGATATTTAGATATAAGTTTAGAATTTCATTTTTATCCAACTGCCATTCAAGTTGCAGTGTGCGTAATATTTGCCTGGCTTTTCCTACCCATGTTCGCCGATGAGGATGCAGCAGGCGAGCCACCTGCATGGAAATCGTTGAGCCGCCGGACACCACCCTACCCTGTAAGAGGTTCTGAAAGCTTGCCCTGATAAGGGCCAGTGGGTTGACACCCGGGTGATACCAGAACCAACGATCTTCGTAGGTAAGCAAAGCCTCAAGATAAAGGGGCGAAACCTGTTGCAACGAAATAGGATATCGCCAAACACCAGCCTGATCAGCAAAAGCTCGCAGAGGACGACCCCTATCATCCACGGTAATCCGCGCGAACAAAGCATTATCACGCGGCAAATTTAATGGATAAAGAGAGTTGAGCAGCAGTAAGATTCCGGCAAATACAGCAGTAAACGAAATAACAGCAAGCTGTCGACGGTACCTTCCGGGGGTACCGTCATCATCAACATTATTACAATGGGAGCGCCATCGGCTCAGTAGATTCAAGCTCACTGTTACTTCTGTTACTTGGTCATCAATGTCCTGTTTATCAGCGGCTAGTCATCCGTATTGACAATGGTGATGGAATCCAACGTGTGACCAACACCACGTCGCTCAGGACGATACATATCCTCGACCAACGGCGAAGGCACTTTATAGATGCCCGGAGTCACCGCCCGTACCAGATAAAAAACATTCGCTGCACCGTAACTATTAAGATCCAAGGCTGCAACAAATCGATCATCGCGATATTCTTGATGCTTAATTGTCGTGTATCGACTGAGTTCTTTCATAAGCTTACCGTCGATATTGAACTCATCCAGCTTGATCGCATTTTCAAGGTTCTGATTTTCCAGTTCGAACCCCGCTGGTAGCAGATCAACCACCAGAGCGTCGGGTGTGCGCTCTTGTGCAGTCACTTCCAGATGCACAATATAAAGCTGACCCACACGGACTTTATCCGGAACAACTGGTTGACCGTCTGTGGTATACCAGGTTCGGGCAATTGACAGCCCTTCTGAGCTATAACCGGGTTTTTCCGTGCCATAGCCACTTATATTCGCACTAACAAACAAGGGCTTGTCACTTTGCGATTCAATTTCCAGTCCTTCATTTATCACCGAACCATCCAGTTTTCTCCGATAGGCAACATCCTGGCTCAGTATTTGTTCTGCCGCCCCCAGAATCACCTTTGCCTGCCAGCTATCGGAACGATAGCTTTCCAGAGCAATGCCCGCTAAAAATAAGGCATTGCGCTCCTGGGTACTTAACCAGCGTCGCGTTCTTAGGTGTTTTGCCAGATCAAAACTCATGGAAATGGCCTGATTAGTGTATATACCATTATCGATCAGCAAATAGATCGTCATCGCCATATCACGAATACGGCTGCCATAATCACCGAAATAACGACTCCTCTGCGCAATATTGCCAAGCGCTTTTTCAAGAGACTGCACACCACGCTTCTTATCTCCCATCCGAATCAGCGCAATCCCTAATTGAGCCTGGGCCAGCCCGGATTTTGCCCAATCCAACTGGTGGTCGAATAATGTCCGCATGGAGCCTAACGGAGCCTGATTAACCCGTGACAATACGTAGGCGCTGTAAGCTTTATAGGCAAATGTGTAATGATTGCTGTCCTGGCTCCAGCGTTCTCCGACAAAGCGACCACCCCGATTCACATACTGTTTAAGACGATTCATCGTTTTATCGATGAGACGGGTGGGCACCTCAACCCCCATATCTCTGGCACTGAGTAAAAAGTCTGCCACAAATGCTGTCAACCAGTGTTCTTCTGGTGAAGTGTTACTCCAGAGGCCAAAACCACCATTGACCAATTGCATTGACGAAAGACGATCAATGCCTTGCTCAATCATTTTTATGCGCTGTTCCTCAGCGAGCGTTTTCAAACCAAAACGCTGCTGAATTTCGGGTGTAGCAAAGGTCAGTGGAAAAGCTCTACTACTGGTTTGCTCAAGACAGCCATAGGGGTATTCGAGCAACTGTTGCAGCTGATCCTGCAAATTGATATTTGCATGGGGAGAGACAGATACCAATGCTTCGACGGAATCTGACAACATACCGGAGAGACTTTCTCTCTGTAGACTGAAGCGCTCTCCCTTCGCAAGTAACTTCGATTGCTGATGAATTAACGCAGGATAGGGTGGACGCACACCCAGGTACCATTGACGCTTAACGGGTTGAATAGCAGAGCCAGTGACCAACAGGTCAAACTGAGCCTGACCGCTGTAATCGGTTGCTTCTATTTCAAAGTTAAGCGTTCTTTTCTCTTTATCGGCCAGCGCTATACGCTGCTCTTGTGCAACCAGCCTAATAGGTCCCTCGCTTTGTAAGTAAACATCCAGCGTTTGAGATTCACCACTGAGATTATTAATATCCAACGCGATGGTAGCTTTATCACCCAACGCAAGGAAACGCGGCATTGCCACTTGGGTCACGACGGGAGCCGCTACTGTTAACTCTTGTTCTCCATGGCCAAAACTATCGGCAGAAAATGCAAGCGCCATTAATCTCAAACGTCCATTAAAATCAGGAATATGCAGCGGTACTGATGCACGACCCTGATTAACCTCAATCGGCCCACTGAACAGCGAAACAATCTGTACTTCTGATTGTGGCTCCTGCCCCCCACGAGTAAGGTCAGCATCCCCCCCAAAACGCAGACTCGCCTTTTCTGCATCACCGACTTCAATAACCTGGTTATATATGTCGCGATTTTCTATCCCATAACGTCGTCGTCCAAAGAAACCTTCATGAGGATCAGGAGTTGAAAAATTGCTGATGCTTAACACCCCTACATCAACCGCAGCCAGTGTCAGAAACACCGGACTGGAATTCTTGCCATTGCCATTGATTTGACTGCCGGATACTTCTATCTCTACATCAACGGTTTGTTCCGGAAGAACTTTTTCAGCGATATCAAACTCAACCTGTAATTGACGATCACTGCGATCCAGCGCCAGGTGCACCAATCCAAAACTGCGCTTTGGCGTAATCGATTTTTTATGCTCCCCGCGACGCAAAACCATCGCAGTAATATACAGGTTATGCTGCTGCCAACTATCATCGACGGGGATTTGCAATGTCACACCCTGTTCAGGAATCGACAATCGCTGCATCCACAAAGGAGCGTCTCCTTCAACCATAACCAGTGCTTCACCCTGTTCTGGAGGAACAATCGTGACATTGGCGATATCACCCGCTTTATAATGCTCTTTATCCAGTACGATACTGACTTTATCCGGACGAACAGCTTGACTACTCGATTGAGCATTAAGCCAATTGCTATACCAGTTGTAACCGGCATAAAAGCGAACGCTACTGGTCAGGTTATTGTCCCTGTCACGGACCTCCAACCGGTAGTTACCGTAGCTTACCGGGTATTCCACAGTGGTTGGCTGGCCTTTTGTAATCGATACAGATTCAGTAATCTCAGCGAATTCCTTATCAGTCCATTCGTAGTGCCACCCTCGTGAATCGTCATACACCCAAAAATACTGACGATCTTCACGAATTAACTGGACCTCCATATGTTCCGCCGCAGTTAGCTCTCCTTGCAAATTCGCTTTGACGATATCAAAGCCCACACGTGAATTAGCCGCTGGATTATCATCACCAAAGCGAGTACGGATGCCAATTAACTCCTTGGCAGGCCAGATCAGAGAGGAATACACGCGGGTAACCGGTCGGCCTCCGGTTTCATATAAGCTACTGATTAACTTAACTTCAAGTGGCGAGCGGACACCGGGCCAGCGCGAGCTGATAACAACCTCTCCAGAGCCTCCTTTGTCGAGACGCAAATCTTTCAGGTTAAATTTCTGACTCAACCCTGACTCAGTAATATGTCCGAACTGATAATTTTCCAGTGCTTTGATCGGATTTCGCCAGGGTTTGACATTAACGATGGTACTGAGACGATTTCCTGCTGCCGGGGCGCCGTAAAGGTATTCACCTGATACAGGAACCTTAAGCTCTTCAGCCGGTGTCGCCACTATCGGCTGGCTATTATTATTGTTAAAGCTCAGCTTCATCCGCTCGGGCAAAAACTCCTCGACTTTAAACGGATAAACAACGGGGCTTTGTAATGCTCCGGTAACCACCAGCTCCCAGTTCCCTAAGGGGGCGTTGCTCGGTATTTGCCAACCATAATGGTAATAAGCAAGGGACTGCGGCCGCCAGTTAAAGGTTTTGGCAACCGATCCATCGGGACGTTTAAGCTCTGCATTGAGTACAGTGGCCAGGGTATTGCGACCATCACCGTCACGCAGCAGACCATTAAAGTCAATGACTTCTCCTGGCCTGAATAAATCTCTGGGAGAATAGACAAATAATTCAACAGGCATCTGCGGACGCTGGCCAAGATCAAACTCTGACAAATCAAATGCTGGTTTTCTGGTTTCAATAATCGAGTAGTGTTCTCCAGCCTGAGCGACAATCAAACTGGCTTTTTCTTCTGAACCTTCAAAGCTCGCCAGACCATCGGAACTCGTCAAACTTTCAGTCAATATATTGGACTGCGTATCGAGTAAACTAACCTTAACATCGGCCAACGGCTTACCTGTTTTAAGTGAAGAAACATGTACATCCAGCTGCTGGTCATACTGGCGGGCATGGATGCCTAAATCAGTAACAGAAAACCAAACCAGCTGTTTCTTGTCGTATTCCCCCGCTGCCAACATTACCGCAAGGTACAGCCCCGGCTCTTTAAGTGCTTCCGAAGCACGAACATCAATGCTGCGCTTCACCCGGGTATTTTTAGGCACATTCAGATCGTAACGTCCGCTGTAAACCAGATCCCCATGGCCTGTCAGCCTATCCATATCCCAATAATACTGACGGTAGTTTTCCATCCGTCGTAAAAAATCATCAATATGTTTGTTCTTAATGCGAAAAAAGTCGATATTGACCTGTTCAACGTTCACCGCCGCAACCGGCAGACCATTCCCCAGACCCGCGGTTAAAAAGCTTCCATTGGTATCGAAATTAACCACGGGGATCAAATTACGGGTACGTACAGTTGCAAAAGCCTTGGTTACCAGGGAATCACCGTTTGCTGCTTTAAGACCAGGCTGAACGGTAATCTCATACTCAGTATCAGGCTCGGTATGGGGAAACCATAACGTCTTGCCAGAAGCAGATAATACCCAGGCCCCATCCACCAGGTCCCCACTGTTCTGACTAACACTCAAATGAGTCTGCTGATCATCAGCTGGATTGAGTGGGACTGAAAGCATCACCGCAATGGCATTACGGCCATCGAGAGTACGCTCTGAAATATCCAGTACTTTAAAATCGACCCCCTGATAATCACGCTGCACAGCGGCAAGCTCAAAAGTGTCTTCGCCATCCTCTATCTTCGTATCAGACGCGACAACGGTCTCATCAGAAACAACAACTGCTTTAGTCAGGGTTTCTTGAGGATCTTCTCTGCGTTGATCTGAACAACCACCAACAATAAGTAACAAGGCGAGATAACACAGAGTCCATTTCATAGCGAGCGAGTCCTGTAGAAAAATATAAATGTCTTTGAAACAACTATTGTTGCGCAGGGAACGTTTAATGGCCCAAGGGACTTGTGCGCAGGTTCCCTAACAAAATGCCCTTCGATGAAAGGCATTCTTATCTGGACAAGGATATAAAGCAAATAGTATTAAAACAGCTTTATAATCCGTGCCGGAACGAATCGCTTAAGGGCTTCCCTTCAACCATATGAGAATATCTGACAATGATTGATGACTTACGGGCTATGGTTGTGTTTGCAAAAACAGTTGAATCTGGATCATTCAGAGGAGCTGCTAAAGAGCTGAAGTTGACTCCTTCAGTCGTCAGTCATCATATATCCAGACTTGAAGAACGGTTAGGTGTGACGTTGCTGTACCGCTCTACTCGTCGACTTTCGTTGACCGACGACGGTAACAAACTATTCAGAGCCTCTCAAAAAATCATAGAAGCAGCTACTGAAGGTCTGGATGCCATTGCAGGCCACTCCAGCGAACCCTCTGGGAATCTCAGCCTAACTGTCCCGGCAATGCTGGCACGAGATCAGCTTGTCCAGAATATAGCAGCCTTTGCTGATAAGTACCCCAAAGTAAACTTATCGATCAGCTTCAGTGATCTACAGCAGGACTTGATTCAGGGAGGCATTGATCTGGCTATTCGAATTGGAGGACTGAAAGACAGTGCCCTGAAATCAAAAAGACTCTTTGTAATGAAGAGAAAACTGGTAGCCAGCCCCTCCCTGTTAAAGCGCAACAGCCAACCAAAACATCCGGAAGATTTAAAAAGCTGGGACTGGATAGGCCTGAAAATGCGTCCCAATCATAAAATTCTTGTCAACCAGTCTGGCGACCATTACCAGATAGATTACCAGCCCAGAATCATCGTCGACAGTCTGGAGGCCGTTTGCCAACTGGCCATCGCCGGAACAGGCTTAGCCTCCCCGCCAGCATTTATGGTTAAAGATGCTTTGGAAAGCGGTCAGCTGATAGAACCCATAAAAAACTGGGATATAGAATCCCTGGGGGTCTACGCCGTATGGCCCCCAAATGCAACAAGGGAAAGCCTGACATATCGATTGATCTCATTTTTAGCGGAGCAACAAGAGCGGAGAGTTTAGTGGTATTGAAGGTTTTTTTTGAGATGACATTCATTACCTATCCCTTGTTGACCGTGCGTCAACTTCCGTTATCTTTCCTTGCTGATGGATGTGCCAGGTTATACACCTCTTTGAGATTAATAATCGAGAGACCGGACCTGATTTTTCCGCAATGGTCACTTCAACGGTTTAGGCTTGTGCCTGTTCAAACAAAAACACTTTCATAACATTGACAACATACTTATCCAAAAGGCGCTCTTCCCAATTTTTTTTGCCCCACCTCCGAACTCTGGGTGTATTTATAACGCTCATTGGATATGATTGAAGCATGTCAATTCCCAGACACGACCCCAGTGTAGCGGTGGTACCTTATTTCAGTTTCATCAACAGACTTGTTAGCCAGCTGATTGTCATTGATGATCTTAATGATGCCCTCGCCACTATAAGCACGTTTGAGCTACCGGATTTTTACGGCGATGTCTGTGGAATTTATCTGGCTGATGAAAAACAGGAGCTCATTCAAAAAGCTCAGTGTTGCTCACCCCGTTGCAAGAAGCTTTTTTCTGTTAACGAGATAACGGGTTCTGATACCCCTTTACAGGTTTTCGAACAAAAAGAATCTGTTCTAAAAAGTGCTAATGGAGCTGGCGAAGCTAAAAATTCCTTCCTCAAGGCGTTGCGCATGGAGGTGTCAGTCCCGATTCTATTGGGAGACCGCGCTGTTGGGGTTATCTACTTTGCCTGTTTCGAGGAGAATTTTTTCCAGCAAGAACACCTGGAACTGGCTAAAACCCTGGCGCTGAATATTGCTGCCAAATTAGCTAACAGCAAAACCGTTGAGCGTCTCCGTGAGTCGGTGGAACAGTTGCAACATGCCGAACAGGTGCAGACGGCACTGTATGAAATATCATCCGTCACCCATGCCGCAAAGGACCTGAAAGAGCTCTATCGAAGACTTTACCAAATCGTCGGCGGGCTCATTTACACCAAGAATTTTTACATTGCTCTGGTGGATAACGAAGGTCAACGAATCACTTTTCCTTTTTTTATTGATGAATTGGACCCGATATTTGAGGACCAGTCATTTGATTTTAAACAGAAAGAAAAAACCAGCCTTACCGGTTACCTGCTCTCCAGCCGGGAGCCATTACTAATCCTGCCAAACACCCTTAAAGAAACCTGTGAAAAACGGGGTATCAAACATATAGGCTCAGCCCCCTATTCGTGGTTAGGTGCTCCCTTTTTTCTAAATCACCTTTCTGGTGCGGTGGTGGTTCAAAGCTATGATCACAACACCTCATTCACCGAGAAAGATAAGGAGCTGCTGGTGTACGTAGCCAGCCATGTGGGTGATGCGCTGGAGCGAAAAACCAATGAAGAACGACTGCGACATCTGGCACTGCATGACGTATTGACCAGTCTGCCTAACCGAATGCTGTTCTATGACAGGCTAAAACTGGCATTGGCCAGGCATCATCGAGATAAACGACATCCGGTAATCATTTTCTTTCTGGACCTGGATCTGTTTAAGAATGTAAATGACCAATACGGTCATCTTGTAGGCGATGAGTTGCTAAAGCAGATTGGTCTTTCAATTGCTGAATGTCTGCGAGAGTCTGATACTTTGGCTCGCTTTGGTGGCGACGAATTTGCCATTTTGCTTGAATCATTAGACCGCGAGCAAGCACTCCAAATTGCAGAACGCATTATTAATGCCGTGAAAAAGACCTTTCATATAGATGATCACAAAATAAACACCTCTACCAGCATAGGTATCGCTTTTGCCAATGATCAGACCAGACACCCTGATCACATGATCGGCATGGCCGATCAGGCGATGTATCAGGCAAAGTCAAAAGGACCGGGTATCTACCAAATATTTGGAGAGTAAAGGATCTCGGCGAGTGACTGAAATCAGCTCCGACCGCCTGGAGGCTCCAGACTGGTCGGGTTGCGAATCTCGGCAACAAAGTCGTAGGTATCTCCGGGAAAATAAGAACGGGTAAATTCCACCGGAGTATCGTCTTCCAATAAACCCAAGCGTTCGATATAAAGCACTGCGCTGCCGACCGGAATTTCCAGATACCCCGCCCGAATATCATCAATAGCAATTGCCCTGATTCGCTGCAGGGCTTTCACCGGCCTGAGCCCTTTACTGGAGAGAACTTCATAGAGAGAGCCTTCCACTACGAAAGGGTTATCCAGAAAACGACGCGGAATAGAGGCCATTTCCAGCGCCATCGGCTGGTCATCACCGGTCCGCAGTCGATGAAAGCGCACCACCTCGTCTTCAGAACTGAGTCCTAAGGCTTCCTGCTCATCCTCAGTTGCCAGCCCTAAGGCCCGATCCAGCCACCGGGTTCCAGGCGTTTTTCCTCGCTCCTGCATAACCTCGGAGAAGCTCTTAAGAAAATTCAGCGGCTGTTCTACCCGGTCGCTGACGAAGGTTCCCGCCCCCTGGCGCTGGGTCAACAGGCCTTCATCCACCAGATCATCGATTGCACGACGCACTGTGACACGGGACACTTTCATGGCACTGGCTATCTCCCGCTCAGCAGGAATGGCATCACCATACTTAAGCACGCCACTTTTCACAGCTTCCCTGATCAGTTGCTGTAATTGCAAATACAGTGGTTTATTCTCCCGGGAAATCTGCTCATGGGAGTCAAATATCTTGTGAACAAGGCTCTCAACTTTATTCATAATTATCTCAGGAGGCTCAGATTGCTATCCCTGTCTTATCTCCCCCTTTCTATCTCTAATATATCCATTTAACCCGCACCGACGGCCTTTAATCGGGCCAACTCAGCATGAGATTTAACATTCCCTGCTTTTAATCGACGCATGGCTTGACCGCTCTGGCTAAATACATGGGCACTCACCGGGCTGAAACAAACCTTGATACGCTCGCCAATGGTCGTCGTGCTTTCACCGCTGGCTCGAACAATAATTTCAGCGCCATCATCCAGTTGCATGTAAACAAAGCTGGCTTCTCCCAGCTGCTCTACCAGTGTGACCTGTCCTTCCAGAACCATTTCTGCGTCAGTTCCCTCTTGCATATGCTCGGGTCGAATACCGATTGTTACACTATCACCAATAGCGAGATCAGCACTCTCCACATGAGCCTGTGTGATGGTACCGTTGCTCAGCTTAATATCCAAGTACTCTGAATTAATAGCCGATACTCTGCCATCCATAAAATTCATCTTGGGTGAACCAATAAAACCCGCCACAAATTGAGTCTTCGGATGCTGGTACAACTCCAATGGCGAGCCACACTGCTCTACCCGCCCCTCGTTCATCACTACAATTTTATCTCCCAGGGTCATTGCTTCAACCTGATCATGGGTCACATAGATAATGGTAGCTCCCAGCTCCTGATGCAGTTTGCTGATCTCCACTCGTGTCTTAACCCGAAGTGCGGCATCCAGGTTTGATAATGGTTCATCAAACAAAAAAACATTGGGGTCCCGGACAATAGCGCGACCAATCGCAACTCGTTGTCGTTGTCCGCCCGACAGCTCTCTTGGCAACCGATCCAGCAAGTGGTCAATATGGAGAATCCTGGCTGCTTCCTCTACTTTCTCACGGATATCCGCTTTACTTTTTCCAGCGATTTTGAGGCCATAAGACATATTTTTGAAGACACTCATATGTGGATACAGTGCGTAGGATTGAAACACCATCGCAATACCGCGTTTAGCCGGAGGAAGATTGTTCACCACCCGGTCGGCAATTGACAGCTCACCACTGCTGATATCCTCCAGCCCGGCAATAAGTCTTAACAGGGTAGACTTACCACAACCGGATGCTCCAACCAGCACCACGAACTCACCATGTTTGATATCCAGTTCAATCCCATGCAGAACTTCAACATCACCATAGTTTTTCTTAATATTTTTTAGTTGTACGTCAGCCATAAATCACCTATTTATTCGAGTATTCTGATCATTCCGTCTATATCGCAATACCGTATCTCAGCACCATTTTCGGATAGATATAGATCTCTACTTCACCGCTCCAGAGGTCAAGCCTCGGATAAGCTGGCGCGAGAAGATCAGATAAAGAACGAGCACGGGTACGATGGCCAGCGTCAGAGCCGCAAGCACAGAGTTCCAATCCGTCACGTACTGGCCTATAAACTGTTGGACACCCAGTGTAATTGTCTGATTACCTTCACCTGGCGCCAGAATCAGCGGGAACCAGAGATCATTCCATATAGGAATCATCGTAAATACTGCAACGGTTGCCAGTGCCGGACGAATCAAAGGCAACACGATGGTAAAAAAGATCTTGTATTCACTGACATTGTCACAGCGAGCAGCTTCCTTCAGCTCTTTGGGTATCTGACGAATAAATTCCGAAAGAATGTAAACCGCCAACGGTAACCCCTGAGCAATATAGACCAGTACCAGCGCCGTCAGCGTATTAACAAGGTTCAGATTTGACATCAGATTAAGGATACTGACGGTACCCAGCCTAATAGGAATCATAATCCCCATGGCAAACAGGATGGCGATAAAAAGATTACCGCGAAACTTGTATTCAGTCAGGGCAAAAGCCACCATCGCCCCCAACAACAACACGAAAAATAGCGATAACAACGTTACCACCATGCTGTTTGCAAAGAACAATTCGAACTCTGAACGCAGCAGTACCTGCTCAAAACCCACCATACTGAAAGTATCCGGAGTGGGTAGCGCCAAAGGATCTTTAAAAATCGCCTTACGGGTCTTGAAGGCATTGATAATAATCACAAAAATGGGAAATAGAGCAATAAAGGTGTAGATCATCAACACCCCGTGCATCATTACCTTTTTACCGCTGCCATGTTTAATAGACAGCTTCTGTGGGATCGTCATTTGATTAAGCATTTGTATCGCCCTCCCTTAAAGCTGGAATCGCTGCATGCGACGCTGTACCAGAAACAGGTAGATAGCGACACCAATCAGAATAATAAGGAACATAAGCGTAGCGACCGCTGCTCCCATCGTGATGCTGCCGGATTGCAGCTGGAAGCCAAAGAAGGTGCGGTAGAATAGCGTCCCCATTATATCAGTGGAGAAATTAGGGCCAGCCAGTGCTCCTTTCACTGCATAGATCAACTCAAAGGCATTGAAGTTAGCCACAAAAGTCAGAATCGAAACCATACCTATAGTTGGCAAAATCAACGGGAGTTTAATATTCCAGAAAGTCTGCCAGGCGCTTGAACCATCAACGACGCTGGCATCGATGAGTTCGTCGGGAATATTCAGCAGCGAAGCATAAATAAGCATCATTGGAATACCAACAAACTGCCAAACAGAAATTAATGATAGTGTTGTAAGCGCAGTACCCTCATTACCTAACCAGGCATCAAAGTATTCGCCTAGCCCAATGTCGTAAAGGAAGTTTTCACTGATACCCCAGATAGGGCTTAACAACAATTGCCAAACAAATCCGATAATCACCACCGATAACATGGTCGGCATAAATATTAAGGTGCGATAACTGTTGCTCCATTGTAGACGTGGAGAACTGAGTAACACAGCCAGCATCAATCCAATAGGGTTTTGTACCAGCATATGAACAATAAAAAATTTGGTATTGTTCCAGAGCGCGTTCCAGAACGGCTCTGACCAGACGGCATCAAACAGCAATGTCTGGTAATTTTTCAAGCCGGAGAAAAAACGCTGCCCACTCTCATCTTCCTCGAAAAAACCCAGCCAAAGCGTATCCAGTAACGGATAAACACTGATTGAAACGTAGATCAGTAGTCCCGGGGCGAGAAAAAACAGGATATGCCAGGGAAATGGCGCCTTGTGATTGGAAGTAGTCATATCGTCGTACCAGAAGGGGATGAATCAAACCAGACCAGGATGTCCTGGTCTGGTATCGAGGGTCTCTTCCAGCGCCATGATTCTCTATGACGCCTGTTTGGATCCCTCAGTACTTACACGCTTACTGGTGGGGTGCATACCACTTGCTCAGGCCACTTTCGACCTGAGCCGCAGCATTTTCTGGTGTCATTTTGCCGTTCAGTACCTGAACACTGACGTTCCAGAGCTCATTTTCCATACTCGGAGTACCTCGGGAAAGAATCTGATAGGAGTTTCGGATTGTCTGTTGGCATTCATCACGCCAGCTCAGGAACTCCTGAGCCACCGGGTCCTTTATTTCAATCTTATGGTTAGCTAGAGAGAAGAAACCCGGTAGCGCATTGGAATAAAGCTCGGCAAAATCCTGACTGGCCATCCAGTTAAGGAATATCTTTGCAGATTTTTTGTTCTTACTCGCCTTGTTAATCCCCATGGCAATATCGGTGTGATCGCTGATATAACAGGTATCCTGCCCATCAGGAACCGGTGGGAAAAAAGCACCGAACTTAAAGTCAGCCTGTTCATTGAAGGTCGGGATATCCCAGGAACCGGCTGGATAGATCGCGCCACGCCCCAGGGTAAAAAGGTTCTGGGAGTCGGAATAACGCTGGCCTTTATAGCCCCGCCCCATGTAGGGACTCCACTTAGAGAGATGCTCCCAAACTTTTACGTACTGATCATCGGTTATTTTTTCATCACCGCTGATCAGGTTTTTACGTCCCTCTTCACCCTTCCAATAATTGGGACCTACGTTCTGAAAGCCCATGGTTGCAGCTTCCCATTGGTCAGCCGTGCCCATGACCAGAGGAATATAACGACTCTCAGTCTTTATAGTATTAAGCAGATCAAAGAACTCTGTTTCTGTCCTGGGTTCTTTTAGTCCCAATTCTTCAAAAATTTCTTTGTTGTAAATAAAGCCGTGAATAACAGAGGCCATTGGCATACAGAAATTGGCAGCGCCATCATCAGTAACCCACGCACTCTTGGCAACATCAGAGAAGTGTTTCATGCCCTCAACATCATTCAGGGGCTCCAGATATCCTTTGTTATACAAGCTAAGAGAAACATCAAACGGCCGACAGGTGATCAAGTCTCCTGCTGTTCCACCTTGCAATTTGGCGGAAAGTGCAGAGTTATAATCACTGGGAGGAGTCGGGTTGAATTCCACTTTGATATCAGGATGGACCTTATTAAATGCAGGAATAATTACATCACTCCAGATTTTGGTGTCGTCATTGCGCCAGCTTTCAATAACCAACCAATCAGCGGCCTGAACACTGGTAGAAGAGATCGCAATTCCGAGCGCCAGACCAGCCATCTGAAAGCCAGCGCCCTTAAGAGGTGTGTTACGCATTATTCTTATACTCCGGTTGCTTGTTATCCGAACGCCAACCCTTTTCTGGATCAGGCGTATGTCTTTTATTCTTTGGCCCGTTTAAAAAGCCCTTATTGGTATCTTTACCAGCTAGCCTTTATGACCACCAAAATAGTATTTCCAGGTGATTTACCCTGACCAACATAATACCAATGTACATAAACAGCACACCAATTACAATACCACTTAATACCCAGACTCATAAACAAACTTGAAAATAATTCAATATCAATAAGATACAGCTGATTATTTTTTACACTATCAATCCAAAACCATCAATGGTATTGTATAGGTATTATTTATTGAAAATAGAAACAGATTCAAAGCCACACTGGTATTGTCTGGCATCAGGTTCAAACAAGCCTTGATGATTCAATGACGACTGACCATGATCAAATACCATTGTGGGTTACCAGCGAAGTCACCATCGCTACTCTAAGAATAGTTTGGAGGTAATCTCTATGCAGGTCGTTATTGCTGAATCAGCGCAAGAAGTTGCGCAACTGGGGGCAGACCATATTTGTCGACTGATCAAAAACAAACCTGCGGCAGTATTAGGTCTGGCTACCGGTAGCACACCCATTGCTCTCTACCAAGAGCTGATCTCACGCTTTCAACATGGCATTCTTTCGTTTAGCCAGGTCCGCAGCTTTAACCTGGACGAATACGTTGGTCTTGAACCGGACCACCCTCAAAGCTACCGACACTTTATGAATCACCAACTGTTCAAGCATATCAATATCAACCTGCAGAATACTCATCTGCCAGATGGTACTGGCGATCCGGTACTTCAGGCGGAGCGCTACGAAGCTCAGATAAGAGAGGCTGGAGGTATCGATTTACAGGTATTGGGGCTGGGAAGAAACGGCCATATTGGCTTTAACGAACCCTGTTCCAGCCTTGGCTCTGCCACTCGAATAAAAACCCTCACACCAGAGACACTTCGAGATAACAGTCGTTTTTTTTCCAGTGACGAATTTCAACCAACCCTTGCGATTACGATGGGAATAGGCACTATTCACCGGGCGCGTAAGGCCCTGCTCCTGGCAACCGGAAAAGCAAAAGCAGAAGCGGTCAAACAAATGGTTGAGGGACCTCTTTCCGCAAGCTGTCCTGCCTCTGCGCTGCAAATGCACCCCCATGCTGTTGTGGTCGTTGACCCGGAGGCTGGCGCCTTACTGACACACCATGACTACTATCACAGGGTCAGAGCTGAAACTGACCTTTTGGCAATGGAACACTATCAATGAGCAAACAGCCGATTCTGATTCAGCAGTCAAAAAAGCAGCCGTACTTTCTGGGGGTTGATGGCGGTGGCACCAGTTGCCGGGTACGCCTCTGCGACTCAGAAGGAAACACTCTTGGTGAAGGCTATTCAGGTAGCGCCAATGTCCGACTCGGTGTAGAAACCAGTTACCGTTCGATTCTGGAAGCGACTCATCATGCTGTGTCGAATGCAGGCCTTGAACGGGGAGTTCTTATCAAAACCCACGCAGGAATGGGATTAGCCGGGGCCATATCCCCAGCTATTTGCAGTGAAATAATCAACTATCCACACCCTTTTGCAAGTGTTGCAGTAGAGACAGATGCTCATATTGCATGCCTCGGTGCTCATCAGGGGAAAAACGGTGGTATTTTGATTCTGGGAACGGGTTCCTGTGGTGTTGCTTTGGTTGATGGTCACTTTCATAACATAGGCGGCTGGGGCTTTCCTATCTCCGATCAGGGCAGTGGCGCCTGGGTTGGTCTGGAGCTGCTGCGATATGCCTTGCAGGCTCATGACAAAGTGGTACCATCCACAGCCCTCAGCTCTGCACTCATAAACCAATTCAATAATAACCCAGCAGAAATCGTCGCCTGGATGGACCAATCCTCTCCCCGCGACTACGGCTCTTTTATGCCGTTGGTCGTCGAATATGCTGAACAGAATGATGCGCTGGCCCGCGGACTTTTACGTCAGGCTGCCGCAGAAGCGTGCAAATTACTGGCGGCATTAAGAGCCTGCGGTGTAACTCGCATCAGCTTAATGGGTGGGGTTAGTTCTATTGTTAAGCCCCTGTTACCCGTAGAAGACCAATCCTGTCTAGTGGCACCCCAGGGGGATGCAATGGACGGTGCCCTGTTATTAATACGACAACCAGATAAACGACAATCAACATTTTCAGATAACTCACAAGGGGAGTCCTAGTAATGGCATTTGCATTAACAGAATGCAGAATATTCACCGGTGAGTGCATTCTGGACGACCATGCAGTAATCATCAAAGACGGCCGGATCAACAAGCTGCTTCCCTCTTCAGATCTCGACTCGTCAGACTTCAACAACAGCCCGGGCACGGACAGCTCTCTGCGGGTATATCGCCTGAATGGAGAATTGCTGGCACCAGGCTACATCGATACCCAGGTCAATGGTGGTGCTGACGTTCTGTTCAATGATGCCCCGAGTGTGGACAGTATCAGAGCTATTGGTGCTGCACATCGACGTTTTGGAACGACCGCTTTTTTGCCAACATTGATCAGTGACAGTCGGGAGAAAATGGAAGCAGCACTGGCAGCAGCCAACCAGGCCATGACTGAACAGGTACCCGGCTGTCTCGGCGTCCATCTCGAAGGCCCCTTTCTCAATCTACAGCGTAAGGGAGTGCATCCTGAAGCAATGATCAGGCGCCCTGAGGCTGATGCGCAACAACTGCTGACCAGCCTTAAACGGGGTAAAACACTGGTTACACTCGCCCCGGAACAGATTCCTGATGGCTTCATTCACAACCTGGTGGAGTCGGGAGTCATAGTCGCAGCAGGGCATACAGCCGCAACCTATGACCAGGTCCGTCATGCGCTGAGTGAGGGACTGACGGGATTCACCCACTTATTTAACGCGATGCCCCCTTTGAACAGTCGTGAACCTGGGGCTGTCGGAGCCGCTCTGGAAGATAACAAGAGTTGGTGCGGACTTATCGTCGATAATCACCATGTTCATCCTGCCACTCTGAAAATAGCCATCAACGCCAAGCCCAGGGGCGGCATGATGCTTGTCACAGACGCCGTGCAGACAGTGGGGTCCGAGAACAATGATTTTGAGCTTTTAGGCCAGAAAATTGTCCGCCAGGATGGCCGAGTATCCACAGCCGAAGGTACTTTGGCAGGATCCGATCTGGATATGGCCAGTGCCGTAAGAAACTGTGTGCAGATCCTGGATTTAACGCTGGAAGAGAGCCTGCGCATGGCCTCGCTGTATCCCGCTCGATTCCTGGGACTGGCCAGTGATTATGGTCGTATAGGGCAAGGATTCAAGGCCAGCATGGTGTTGCTTGATAAAGACCTTCGAGTACGTGAAACCTGGATAGATGGCGTCAGCAGCAAGGAAGTGACTTAACCCACGAACGCCGACAGCCTGAACAAACCGTTGAACCATGCTGAACCATTAAGGGATACAGGCTCGACTCTCCCTGCCAGCGGACTATAAAGAGCCCACAAAGCAATCACAAAGCAACTATAGTGAACAAAGTATCATTTGAAGTAACGACCTTCTGAGACTTTGTTCATGAAGCAATGCAACCCAAATGCTTTTTGTAGAAAGTGCATTAGTTCAGCTTATAGAAAGCTCAAGGGAGCCCTTTATCAGAGTACCCGCGCTTGTCATGACAGGCCAGATGATTCTGCTCGCAGCATAAATAGCATATCACTCGGCTTGTGGTTACTGTGTTTTTGCCTGATCAGCACACCGCTACAGGCACATCACACCCCTTTGAAAATTGCATTTTTTACCACCCGTCAGGCTGATGATGCCTACTGGGGGCAAGTTACAGCTGCTATGTCAGCCGCCTGCAGGGATCTGGGTATCCAGCTTGAAGTATTTTACGCGGGTGGCAATCATATTACGCTGATTGAACAGGTCGAATCGGCGCTAAAATCTCCCCGGCGCTTCGATGCAATTGTAGTCCCGAACTTTAAGAAAACGGCCCATCGAAATATTAAGGCAGCCGAGCAATACAAAGTTCCTTTATTGTTGTTCAATTCTGAAATCAGCGCTGACCGACAACTCGAAATGGGGCTCCCGAGAGAACACTTTAACTATTGGATTGGTACGATAGTCCCCGACGAACGACAAGCCGGATATCGGTTGGCGGAGAACCTGCTCAAAGAGGCAGAAAAAACTCTGGACCATCCCGCCACAACCATGGTGGCAATCGGCGGTAATCTTGCCGATTTTTCATCCATTAATCGTCTGAAGGGAATGGAACAGGCGGTAAAGGAACACCCTCAATTACAGCTGCTACAAACAGTACATGCCAACTGGAACCGTAAAACTGCTGCCCAGATGTACCACAGACTCCACCAGCGTTATCCGAACAATACAGTAGTATGGACTGCCAGTGACCTGATGGCACTCGGAGTCCTGGACCAAGCCTCCACAGCACAAAGAACGGTTATTACCGGTGGTGTAGACTGGACTCAACAGGGGCTGGAATCAATTATCCAAGGCGAGCTGAGTTTCAGCCTGGGTGGGCATTATTTCAATGGAGCATGGGCCGCAGTAATGCTCTATGACTATTTTCACGGTCGGGATTTTAAACAGGAATCAGTGCGGATACTAACGCCTATGCTACCACTGGGGATAACCCAATCTGAAACAATCAAGCAGCTCCTTCACCAACGGATATGGGAAAAAGTGAACTTTCGCCTTTATTCTAAAGCACTAAACCCAGATATAACCCACTACAACTTTTCAGTACCAGGCCTGGAACCTGAATAGAAAAAACCTTTCCCGGCCAGGAAACCTAGGAACAAACCCATTAACGCCAAACACTATCTATTTGCTGAAGCCAGTCCAATGCCGAAACATATGAATATCGCTCCCCCAAACTGATTCAGCACGCGTCCTCCTTTCTGAGATATAAACCACTGACAAGCGACTTTGGCCAAACTGGCATATAACAAGTGGATAATAATAACCAGAATACTGTATGTGGTTACCAGAATGGCAAACTGCCCACCATAGCTTGAGGAGTAATCAATAAACTGAGGAAGCACTGACATAAAGAAAAATATTGCCTTGGGGTTTGTTATCTGAAGCGTCAGGCCTTCCAGAAACTGCACTCTTTTTCTCTTTCCCCTCCCGTCAACGGAATGAATCACAACTGAAGGCGACTTCCATAGTTTCACACCCAGATAGACAAGGTAGGCACCTCCTGCATATTTCATAAGAGTAAACGCCAGTAAAGAGGTGTTGAGTATCAATCCGATACTTGATGCCGATACAGCGGCAACCACAAATGTCCCTATTGAAATGCCTAAAATACCTCCAATTGCAGCAATCACACCCCCACGTAAAGTATTGGTTAAAGTAAGAATAACACCCGGCCCGGGACTCAGGACCGTTACCAGGGCAATAACCAGGAACAACAGATAAGACTCCATCACACTCTCTTCGAATTAGTTGGCAAATACGCAGCGTTGGTCATCACCCGTCCCCAATACAAATACTGGCTGGAGGATGCTTACTTTCCTGCAACCCAGAGCAACTAGTTAACCCTCTGAAAGCAATGGCCTCAAACGATTTAAAATGCTAGCTTTAGTTGAGTATTTCTCAATCGAAGCGATAACTAATGAACCGACCTCCACCTCTGAATGCCGTTTACGTTTTTGCAGTCTGCGCACGATTAGGCAGTTTTAAACTGGCAGCAGAAGAGCTTTGCGTAACTCCCGGTGCAATAAGCCGTCAGATTCAAGGACTGGAGGATTTTCTGGGATTTAAACTATTTGACCGCCAGCACAGAAAGGTGCTGTTAACTCATCCGGGTCAGTTATATTTCTCCCGAGTAGCTCCGGCTTTGACCGCGATTGAAGAGGCAGCAGAGAATATTAAGCCAGCTTCTGAACGCATTCCTTTACAGATTGAATCAACCCCAACATTTGCAATGCACTGGCTGATCCCCAGATTAACTGACTTTCAAACCCTTCACCCGGAAATAGAATTGCAGCTCAAAACCTCCTCAGGCCCGATCATTCTGCACAAAGACACCCAAATTTATATTCGGAGGGATCCTGCCCAGTTTTCCGGCCTCGAAGGAAAAGAGTTTATGTCAGAAGAGAGCTTGCTGGTCTGCAGCCCCTCATATGCCAGGCAACAGGGCACTATTAGAAAGCAGACAATCCCAGATTTACCGCTGATAGTCATTCGCTCACGTATCGATTTATGGGATAAATGGTTTCAAAGAAACAGACTGGACATTAATGCCGTTAAACAGCGAGTCATTTTTGATAATACAATTCTGGCAATCCAGGCCACTCTGGAAGGACTCGGAGTAGCGCTTATTCCGGCATTGTTTGTCGATGAATATATTCAGTCAGGAGCTCTTATCGAGGTGCCTGGTTCAAAAGCCCTGAATACAGGCAGTTACTCATTGATTAAACCACCAGAGCCAAGGGGCCAGAAAGATGCGAAATGGGTTATGGGTGCTTTTTCAGATTGGATTAGCACTATTGCCTCACGCCATTCGTGATAGCACTTCTTCTACAACAATAAATATCTGATCGAAGCGAGTATCAACACTGGTTGCAGCCAGGATAAGTCACGACCAGGATAGATCAGAACAAAAAATGGTTTTGTTGTCGGAACGGGCTGTATCGTCAGTCAACTATAGACTCAGAATTAACCCTGCAGCACAACAAAAACCATGTTGGCATTGCGCCATGCGTGAATCGCGATTCACATTTGAGGTTGCAGTATACAACTCCAAAATCAAGCGGACTTGGTGGATCGCAGATTAGGCTCAACAACCAAAAATTTAGAAACAGCAGATAAACGGCTGACCCAAAGCTGCTTGCGAAGCTTACGCGCTTCAGCTTTCTTCAATTGCTTATATTCAGCGGATAAACGCAGAAAGAATTCTTTCTCAGACTCACCCAGTGCAGGCTCGCTGATTTTCCAGTACTCGTCATAGTTGATCATTTTTAGATCCTCAAAAGTTTATAAAGAAGTTATAAATAGATTCTTGCTTTACCGTGCCACCTGTATTGTGCAGCACAGCAATCAGAATATGAGAGGATTTTAGTAATGAATACCGACATTAACAAACGAAGCTTTTTCAACATATTGATGAGAAAAACTCACCAATATTGAAAAAGAAATTAGCACTGATATTTTTAAAAAAACCAATTAATAACTCTGAATAACTTTAAATTTATCATAAAACTAACCACCTCATGTGGATTAAGTAACTTTTTTACTGAAAAATATAGATGAAGAGGCCGAGCTGTCATGAAAAATACTAGCGAAAGAATTCTCGTAAAGGTTTCAGAGAGATAGACAAGGGAATAAACTCCAGAACAGAGTTCAGATCGCACCAGGGGTACGGCAACCGACTCAGCCCTGCAAACATCAGTGACTGTGTCTCAGCGGGCAGTACAGCCATATGCTCAATGGAAATGATTAACTGACTTACCCGTGAACTTGAATCACCGACAAAATGCCAGTGGTATCGCCCACAGCCGATTCGAACATCTCCATTTTCCTTATCGTTCATTACCACCAACCATTTGCAAAACAACTCCTGATCGTAATCTTCCAGTGAATCCGTCAAACAATAGGTGTAAACATTTTCATAGGAGCCACTAAAGTTTCTGACCAGTACATCAGTGATAGCATCAAGCCCAACAACTTCTGATGGGAAAGAAATATTTTCAGTTTTCAGCTCCATTTTCAGAATTGCGGAGTCAGAAAAGACATTTTTCATCAAATGAGGTCTGTTTTCATCTTTGGCATGAATATAGTTTCTAACTAAAGCCTTATGAGTTTTCGTAATTCCATCCAACATTCTTTAAAGCACCTCTGGTCTCTATTATTTAGCGAACTGCGGCGTTCAAGCCTAAGGTTTTCAAAACAGCCATATTCATCATGACCGCCGCCAGGTCTTTATCCCGCCAGTTATATCCAAGCTGATAAGTACCTGTGCTTTGTCCATCAGTAACACTGACTTGAGCTTTGTATGCTGCGGCTCAACCCAGCTCTCCGCCTCAGCACGGAAACCGGCAAAGTACTCAACGTTCAGGCCAGCTCGCCAATACGTTCGATAGCCACGGCTATCATCGCCAGATGCTGGTTTGGTTGGGCTTTGATTTCAGCCAGCAACTCCTGATATCTGAGTTTATTCATGGACCAGCGACTGATCGTAATTTGATTGCCGGACTTCTGCAGTAACCGCTGCACGAGTTCTCTTATCAGTAGATCCATGTCTACCGACAATGCCTGCTTTGCCTTCCTGTACCATTTGTCATACAACGGCAGAGAATCCAGTGATCGACGAAGCCAAAAAAGATCCAGTTCGCCATTAATCCTGTAGTAAGTGGCAACTACCGTGCTGGGATCAAGGTTCTTTTCAGTTGAAATTTCAGCAATATCAAGACCGTGATAGAGGTAATCCAGAGAAGAGATTGCTTCTGCAATTTCCAAGGGTACCCCTCGGTGAGTCAGGTTCGTGACGTTCTGGTGGTATAACCCAACTTCCTCTTCCGTCAGCAGTTGCTGCAAATGATCCCGTACATAATCAACGGTACTTTGATAACGTTCAATGACAGCGCGGGTATTGAAGGCTTCATCTGCATGATTAAGAAGCCAGTATGCTGCTTTTTCTACGGGGTAATGCAGTTTCAGATGCAATTCCATCTGCAAACTGTTAGAGACCGCCATTCCCAATGCTTCAATTTTCTTCACGATATCCGCAATACCAAAGATACGACGAACGGCTGTATAGGATTTTACCCAGCGCGCAGTATCCGTTTTATTTTCTTCGAGCAGATAGTTACAGAATGTGGCCCCCATTCTATTCGCCACCTGATTGGTGATTTGAGCGGCCAGAATCTCTTTTCTTAACGGGTGATTTTGAATATATGAGGGGTAGTGCTGTCGTATAAGGCTGGGAAAGTAACTATACAGCTCTTCACGGATCAGATCATCGTCAATAATATCCGAATTCACCAACTTGCCGTACAGATGAGTCTTACTGTAAGCCAATAACACAGCAATCTCCGGGCGAGTCAGCCCCTGCTGGGATTTTATCCGCTCCTCCACTATCGCATCATCAGGTAGATACTCCAGCTGCCGGTTAAGCGTCCCCTCCTTTTCCAGAAGCTGAATCAATTGCAGATGCTTATCAATAAATGACCGGCTACTGTAATTAGACTGACTGAGCATCTTGCTTTGCTGATAGTTATTTTTCAGAACCAACTCAGCAATATCTGCAGTCATTGAATCCAGTAACTGGTTTCGCTGATTGTCATCAATCAGCTGATCCGCAAGCAGCTGCTGTAACAGAATCTTGATATTGACTTCATGATCAGAACAGTCAACACCACCAGAGTTATCAATCGCATCGGTGGTAACCAGTCCCCCATTTGTCGCAAGCTGAATTCTGGCCTTCTGAGTAAGTCCCAAATTTCCACCTTCAACCACAATCTTTGTATGTAGCTGATCAGCACTGACTCTAACTGCATCATTGGCACGATCACCGACATCCAGATCAGATTCATCACTGGCTTTAATATAGGTTCCAATCCCTCCATTCCAGAGTAACTCGACCGGCGCTTTTAATAGGTACTGGATTAATTGATCGGGGGATATACGGCTTTGTGAGGTTGGTATCCGCAACAGCTCCATAATCTCCGGACTAAGCTCAATACTTTTCGCTCGCCTTGAAAAAACTCCACCTCCAGCCGATATAAGCCTTGTCTGATAATCTTCCCAGCTACTTTGCGGCAGCTCGAACAACCGCTTTCGTTCCAGATAGCTGGTGCTGGCATCAGGATTTGGATCGATAAAAATATGTAAATGGTTAAAAGCACCAATAAGGCGAATATGTTCCGACAGCAGCATCCCGTTGCCAAACACATCACCCGACATATCACCAATTCCGACGGCAGTAAAATCACGGTTTTGACTATCAATACCCAGCTCTTTAAACAGTCTCTTGGTAGACTCCCAGGCACCTAAAGCAGTAATTCCCATTTTTTTATGGTCATAACCATTGGCTCCGCCGGAGGCAAAAGCATCCCCCAACCAAAACTCATAGTTTTTGGCGATTGCATTGGCAACATCCGAGAAAACAGCGGTCCCCTTGTCTGCTGCAACAACCAGATAAGGATCATCGTCATCGTAACGAACTACATTTATCGGCGGAACGACTTCGCCGCCTTTTAAATTATCGGTGATATCAAGCAAGCTGCGGATATACTCAGAGTAGCAATCAACAACCTGTTGTTTCGTTGTTTCAGCATTGTTTACCGCGCGGCCTGCAACAGCAGAACCTTTAACAACGAATCCACCTTTTGCCCCGACAGGTACGATAACGGCATTTTTTACCATCTGGGCTTTAGCTAATCCCAAGACCTCCGTGCGATAGTCCTCTTTACGATCAGACCAGCGAATACCGCCACGAGAGACCTTACCGCCACGTAGATGAACCCCTTCTACTCGAGGGCTATAAACAAACACTTCAAACTTAGGAACCGGCTGTGGTATGCCCTCGATATCAGCAGGAGAAAGCTTAAAACTGAGTCCTCTTTGCTGCTGGCAACAATCATTCAACTGATAGAAGTTGGTTCGCAACATTGCATTAAGAACCGACAAATAACTGCGCAGAATACGATCCTCATCTCGAGAAACAACCTGTTCCAGTTGCTCCAGCACCTTGGCCTGATGCTGCTTGATACTATCAAGGCGCTTTTTTTCTTCAGTAGATGACCCCGGGGCGAATTTAGCCGAAAAAAGGGCGACTATTGAACTGGCAATCAACGAATATTTGGTCAGAGTTTCAGCCATATATATTTGACTGAAAGGCACCTTAATCTGGGATAGATATTTAGCAATCGCCCTAAGTAAAACTAACTCGCTGATATTCATTTCAGCTTTAGAGATTAGTCGGTTAAATCCATCATTCTCAACCAGGCCATCAATAACCGCGACAAACAGCTGTCGAAAATTGGTCTGCAGTTCGCTGTTGGATGCCAGATCACCAACAGCATTGTGTAACAAGAAGTTAATTTGCCATGAATGACCTTCAACACAACTCCCCTTCTCTACACTGCTTTCTGTTTCAACACTTTCTGTTTCAACCGGATTGGCAACTGAGTCAGCTGAAGAGCTGCTCTTGGTCCCCTCCGATTCCGTCAGCAATGTACTGGCGGAAAGTACGCTGACGCCCATATTCTCCAATACCGGCAGAACCTCAGATAAGGACAAAACCTCTCCATTGCCCCGGACACAAAAAACAATTTGATCTCCCTCGTTACCCCCCCGGGAAAATCGGCACCCCCTGACAGTAGGTAATTGTAAACCCTTGCCTTGCAGCTTGTCGGTAGAAGGATTCTCACTGTCTTTATTATTATTCGTTTCGATACGTGCCATCATGATCACCCAGATGTCATAGCGCTGTTAAACAGATCGTTGCAGCAGTATTTAATTAACCGGCGCTATACGACGGCCAATACCAAAAAAGTTGTTGTAAATCATACGATCAGCTTCGGCCTCGTGGATGTCTTTGAGGGCGAAGCGAACTTTCGTCCCCGGACCTCGCTGCGATATCCGTGCAGCATCCAGCGATGTGACACAGCCAATCTTTGGATAGCCTCCAATGGTCTGGCGGTCTCGCAGCAAGATGATCGGCTGTCCATCTTTAGGGATCTGTATCGCACCGTATGAAATACCTTCCGAGATTATTCCATCAAGAGAGCTGTGAACGGGTTCACCCGATAGTCGATATCCCATACGGTCAATATCTGCACTGACTTCATATTCACTACTAAAGAACTTGCTTATCTCAGCTTTAGAAAAACTGTCGCATTGATAACCTGGAATGACGCCCAGCGTAATAGGTGCCTGATAATCAGGAATAAACTGACTCGGCACACTGGTATGAGGAAGTGGATGTGTCGGTTTGTAATTAAGCAGATCTCCAGGCGCTAACTTCTTCCCATCAGAGCGCAACCCTCCTATCTTTTCCCTGGACACCGTTGATGCGCTGCCTAACTGCTGAGGGAAATCAAATCCCCCTTTTACCGCCAGATATGCCCTTAAACCATTAACAGCGGTATTGAAAGCAATAAGGTCACCACTATCAACCGGATAGCTGAACCAGGGTTTAATTCGCTTACCATTAATGCTGGCTCCGAGATCTCCTCCGGTGATCGCTATTGTCGTCGGCTGCTGAACTTCCAGGCTGAGCTGACCAATGGTGATTTCCAGTTGCGCAGAATCAAAAGAATTGCCTAGCAGGCGGTTAGCCCAAAGAAAGGCATGTTCATCCATGGGTCCACCGGTGGTCACTCCAATATGCTGGTAACCAAAGCGACCAAAGTCTTCAGTAACAGTCATTAGCCCCGGATTGATCACTTTAAATGCCATTACAATCGCCCTCCCAGAGACAGATATTCTTTCCGGTCAATTTCAACAAACTTAACCAGATCCCCCATATCCATAGGTGTAAGAGAGCTTTTTTGAAAATCCAATAACTCAATGGGAGTACGTCCCAGAATCTGCCAACCTCCAGGAGAATCGCTGGGATAAATAGCCGTTTGAGTATCAGCAATACCTAAGCTGCCGGCAGGTACTCGGAGTCTTGGGGTATTTTTTCTCGGCATGGCAATTCGTTGATCGGTATTACCCAAATACGCAAAACCAGGACTGAAGCCAATGGCGTAAACCGTGTACAGCTGTTGCGAATGTATAGTTACAATTTCATCGCGACTCAGATGGCACCGTTCAACAATATCTGCGATGTCCAACGCCACTTCATCACCGTAATAAACCGGTATTTCTATAACGGCACCCTTTTGATCGCTGAAAGTCATGCCATCAATGTCAGCCAGCAAACCTCTCAGCTGTGAATGAAACCAGAAAAAATCAGCCTGAGTGAGATCGTAAGTCAGGTGAATGGAGTTATAGGAGGGAATAATGTCCACCACATAGCTGAACAGGTCCTGTCGTATTCGATAGGTGGCAGCCTTTACTTTCCGGGCGACCAAACGATCGATACCATCGCCCATGTAAACAATCAACGAATCTTCAGAAAGGGGCTGAATTTTCATATATCCCCCGACTAAAGTACGCCAATAGATTCACGAATATGGCGGGCAGCTGAAACAGCCTGCTCATTGTCACCATGAACACAGATGGTATCTGCCTTTAAAGGAACTGACAGCCCTCCAAGAGAGGTCACTTTGCCTTGCCGGACAATCTCCAGCACTTGTTGTTCTATCTGCTGCTGATCCTGGAGTACTGCGCCCGGCTGATTGCGTTTCACCAGGTTGCCATTGTCATCATAGGCTCTGTCCGCAAAGGCTTCGAAGAGCAGCTGCAGGCCCTTGGCATCAGCCAGACGCTCGACAGCATCACGGTCAGACTTGGCCAGGACAACGAGCGCCAGTTCCCGGTTATAGTCTGCAACCCCTGCCATCACTGCTGTCAGGACATCGGCATCCTGCATCATCTTGTTGTATAGAGCGCCATGAGGTTTAACGTAGGAAATCCGGGTTCCATTAACCCGACAGATACCATCCAGTGCAGCGATCTGATAAGTCACAATCATTTTTAGTTCTTGAGCTGAGCAAGTGAGATCCCGCCGACCAAACCCTAGCAAATCCGGATAACCTGGATGTGCACCGATCTCCACCTTATTGTCTAAAGCCATTCGCACCGTCAGATCCATTGTCATTGGATCTGAGGCATGAAAGCCGCAGGCAATGTTAGCCATGTCTATATAAGGCATCACTTCCGCATCCATGCCTTTGCTCCAGCTACCGAAGCTTTCACCCATATCGCAATTCAATTTCATTATTTTTTTCCTCAAGGTTTTTCTCCTGACACGGGCCAGAAGAACCTCGTTTGCGTCGTCTTAAAACAAAATATCCATTTCAAATGCATTTTACAAGCGTTTTGTATGCGTATTGACTTCAAAAAATATTTGCTATAACTTAGATAGTGCACACCCCATAAAAAAAATTACTCAATCGGAGTTACTGCAATGAACAACCTTGTAAAAGCGGCGGCCGCTGCGACAGCCCTACTGCTAGCAAGCTCTCCTGCGCTATCTGCTACCAAATGGGATATGCCGACACCATATGGTGATGGTGTTCACCACACTAAGAATGTTCTGGCGTTTGCTGAAGACGTAAACAAATTGAGCAACGGAGAGTTGCAGATAAAAGTCCACTCCGGTGCTTCACTGTTTAAGCATGGCGAAATTCATCGCGCTGTCCGCACCGGACAAGTCCCGGTTGGTGAGCTGTTTATGGGGATTCTGGGCAACCACGATGAGATTTATAAAGTTGACAACATCCCTTTCCTGGCCACGGACTTCACTGCCGCGAAAAAACTCTGGGAAAGCTCAAGAGCAGCTGTTGAGAAGAGTCTTGCCAAAGACGGACTGAAGCTACTTTATGCCGTGCCTTGGCCACCACAGGGAATCTACAGCAAGAAAGAAGTCAAAAATATTGATGACCTGGCGGGCAGTAAAATGCGTTCATACAGCCCGACATTGTCGCGTCTTTCCGTACTGCTGAAAGCAACCCCAACAACAGTACAGACACCCGAGATTCCACAAGCCTTCAGTACCGGGATGATCGACGCCATGATCACCTCTCCCTCTACCGGCGTAAGCAGTCAAGCATGGGACTACGTCTCCTATTACAATGATGCTCAGGCCTGGATTCCAAAAAATATGGTCATTGTCCATAGCCGCAGCTTCAAGCGACTACCTAAGGACGTACAGCAAGCCGTTATGAGTGCAGCCGCCACAGCAGAAAAACGTGGATGGGATATGGCCCGTAAGGAAACTGCACAAAAAACCGAAACCCTGACCAAGAACGGCATCCAGGTTACCGAGCCTGATTCCAAACTAAAATCAGATCTGGCCGGCCTCGGTGAGATTATGACCAAAGAGTGGGCTAAGGCAGCTGGCAGTCAAGCCGGTGAAGTTCTGGATGCATACTTTAAGTAAACAAAAGCAGCAACTGAAAACCCGGGAGGCGTAACAGGCCCGAGCAACCCTGAAGAAGGGGTGTGGTCATTTCTGTGAGAGTCCGTACAACAGCATCCACTGACATCACAGGAAATGAATCAACCCCTTTGTTCTATGCTCAGCAGTAAGCCAAGCGGTGCTTTTACCTTTACGGGTAGTAAGATTAGCGTGAAGTTCAACCGGTTGCCTCTGCTGGTGTATAGCCTCAGAGGCGTAACGTTAAAGAATTTCGCGCCGTTCATAATAAAGCAAAAACAATAACAATTTTCGGGTCTTTTCTTACCAGGCGGTACCCGCAATGCGCACACATATAACAAGCAGATCCCAATCAGTCGGCACCTGCAACCTACAGCCCCTAATCCTTAAGACAGAACAGTATTGTTTTGGCAGGGTATCTTTTAATCACTGTTGTTTTAGCAAACCATCCACCTTCCTACTGGAGAGCCGTGATGCGTAAGTCGCTTAATTTTCTCTACGATGCATCGGGTGTACTGGCAGGGATTTGCATCTTGATTATCACCCTTATCATTCTATCCCAGAGCATCGGCCGATGGTTTGGAATCATCATTCCTTCTACCGAAGATTTCTCCGGATACTTACTGGCAGCATCCAGCTTCCTTGGGCTTGCCTATACATTCAGACACGGCGTTCATATTCGCGTCAACCTGGTCTATAAGAACTTCCCTCGCCCGGTTCGTCACAAGCTTGAACTTTGTATACTGCTAGTGGCCACTCTGCTGGTGGCTTTTATGACGTATCACATGTCCTATATGGCCTACGAGTCCTTTATTTTTGAAGAAGTATCCTCAGGATATATCCCTGTTCCGCTATGGATACCCCAGAGCACACCGGCCTTTGGCCTGCTGGTATTCACCATTGCATTGCTTGATGAATTTATAACGGCGCTGCGAGGTGAAAAACCAGCCTTCCTTGCTGCTGAAGAACTGGACAAGTTAGAGATTATTACCGAGGAGGGGTGCTAGTGGAATCCTTAACGATATCAATTATTGTAATCATCGGCCTGTTTGCCTTTCTCGCAGCCGGTATGTGGGTTGCGCTGTCACTGTTCACGGCAGCGCTGGTCGGGATGTATCTCTACGGAAACGACTCTTTTGGCTACATCTATGCCACGACAACCTGGGGAGCTATTTCCGGCTGGGCACTAACGGCTTTACCACTGTTTATCTGGATGGGAGAAATTCTCTTCCGAACACGTTTGGCAGAAGACCTGTTCAAGGGGCTGACCCCCTGGTTAGGGCGAGTCCCAGGACGATTACTGCACGTCAATATCGTCAGTTGTGGAATATTTGCTGCAGTTTCAGGTTCATCGGCGGCAACGGCAGCCACCATCGGTAAAATGACTTTGCCGGAGCTAAAAAAGCGCGGCTATTCCGATAAAATGGCGATAGGTACCTTAGCTGGGTCCGGCACTCTTGGGTTGCTGATTCCACCTTCCATCATCCTCATTGTTTATGGCGTCGCAGCGGAGATATCCATTGCCCGGCTGTTTATTGCTGGTGTCCTTCCTGGCCTGCTACTGGTCTCCCTGTTTATGGGTTTCACCATGATCTGGTTTGCTATCAGCGGCAATAAATCGGCTGATGAAACCATCGAGAAAATCCCTTTTATCAGCAAGGTAAAAAAATCCGCAGCCCTGATTCCGGTGATGCTGCTGATTATATTTGTGCTTGGTTCCATCTATGGCGGTTTGACCACCACTACCGAAGCTGCCGCTTTTGGGGTTGCCGGTGCACTGGTTCTGGCTTCACTGACAGGTAGCATGAATTTCAAGACCTTTATGGACAGCTTGATGGGCGCGACCAAGACCTCCTGCATGATCGCTCTGATATTGGCCGGTGCTGCATTCCTGACCACTGCCATGGCATTTCTCGGTTTGCCGCAGATGCTGGCAGAAATGATTGCCGATATGCAGCTATCCAACTTTATGCTGCTGATTGCCCTCACGGTCCTGTTTGTTTTTCTCGGATGTTTCCTGGATGGTATCTCGGTGGTAGTACTGACAACCTCAGTGGTGCTGCCAATGGTCTCTCAAGCGGGTATCGATCTTATCTGGTTCGGTATCTTTATCGTTCTCGTGGTAGAAATGTCACAAATAACTCCCCCTGTAGGTTTCAACCTGTTCGTAATCCAGGGTCTGACCGGGAAGGATCTGTGGTATATTGCCAAGGCTGCGGCACCATTTTTTCTTTTAATATTACTGGCGGTTTTTTTGATCATTCTGTTCCCAGGGATAGTCACCTTCTTACCGGAGCAAATGACGGCAAACTAAGAAGCCTAAATAACACAACGAGACTGTCCGTGTATGCAACAAGTCGGCATTCGGCAGTCTCAAATACAAGGTAATACCATGTCCGACGAGCAAGATTTCGGTACTATCGTCTCTTCGTCCCATCTGGTTTCAGAACTCAGTAGCGAACTCAGTGAGTTTGAATATGGATTAACAATTGCAAACAACTCTTTTCAACGCTGGATGCTGCATTGTTCCAGCAGCAGCGGAGTGGAAGGACTTACGCCGCTGGATGTCCTTGTAGTACATCACATCAATCATAGAGAACGGCCCAAAAAGGTGTCAGATATCTGTTTTATACTGAATCAGGAAGATACCCATACCATCGCTTATTCGGTAAGAAAACTGGTTGGCCAGGGTATGATCAAAGGATCGAAGCAGGGTAAAGAAACCTTCTATCGGACAACTGAACAAGGTCAGAATTTTTGTAGAAAATATCGGGAAGTCCGTGAGGCATGTTTAGTTGAATCCCTGACGGCTCTAAGCTTGTCCAACGAGGAAATAGGCGAAGTGGCTAAGGCGTTACGCACGCTTTCCGGTATTTACGACCAAGCTTCCAGGGCAGCGGCTTCACTTTAAAAAGGCTGGATATTACAAAGGAGTTCTTTAGTGATCACAGCCTGACCTTTTGAGGTTACTAATGAAAAAACTCTTATTTATCTTATTGCTATGGAATCTGTTCAGCTACTCAGCCCATGCTGATCCTCTAAAGCTGGTTGCCCTGCAATACCCCCCTTATGTCTATGCCGAGGAAGGGGAAATAAAGGGTATCGCCACTCAGATGATTAGAGCGATTTTTGACGAACTGGAAGTGGAAATAGACATAGAGGTGTTACCCTGGGCGCGAGCATTACGAGCACTCAAGTATAAAACTGCAGATGGCGTGTTCACCATTTTCAAGACAAAGGAACGCTTAGCGTTTCTGGACTATCCCAACCAGCCCCTGATCGATCAGCGTATTTCAATTTATGTCCGTCAAGACTCCAGCATAGAATTCAGCGGAGATCTGGAACCTTTATATCCACACCGTATCGCCCTGACTCGTTCCGTCAGTTATGGCAGTGTTTTTGATGCCTCCAGGCAGAACTTTGTTAACAGCATTACGGTCAACGACGAAATCTCCAAATTCGATCTTTTGGCAATAGGACGCACAGAGCTGTTAATCAGCAATCAGGATGCAGCCGAATACTATATTGAAAAGCTGGGGCTGGTCGGAAAGTTTCGCAGACTCACTCCCGCCCTGGAGTCAGTTCCCAGTTACCTTGCTTTAACCCGAAGTCCAAAGCATAGGGCATTGCTTGAAAGGTTCGAACAGGTATTGAATCGATTTAAAAGCAGCGGCCAGTTGCATCAAATAAACAAGCGCAGCCTTGCTTCCGGCAAACCATCTGCGCCAGAGCTGCGTTTTTAACGGTGTATATTTTTGGACAGCGATTCTCACACTACTCGGATAGCTGCTTACTAACGATCTCCAAAACAGTGTTAACCTCATCGATATTCATCTGCCCTGGCGCCGAACTTGTCCGTCCTACAGCAAAGGTAACGGCGGACCCAAAAACCCCACCGATCATTCGACTTAATGAGCCGTAAGCCCCCATCGACATGGTAATCAGCGGTATCTGTAACGCCTGATTAGCCTTGAGCGTCGCGCTCAGTAAACGAAGTACATCATCCAGCCCATCAGGCATCACCGCCACCTTGGCAATATCAGCTCCCGCAGCTTCAGCATCCAGCAATTTTTGCACAATATCATCTTCAGAAGGAGTACAGCTGAAATTATGATAGGAGACAACCAGACCCAATTGATGCTGCTGGCACAAGGCTCTCAGATAGTCCAGATTATCTGCAGGATTACTAAGCTCATAATCGATCAGGTCCACACTTCGGCTTGCGCAGACAGCAGTATACATCTGTACCACTTCGTCCTCCGAAAGGGGTATCCTCTGCCCCCCTTCATGCTCCGCTCGACGGGTAAACAATAACGGAATATCTGCGATTACAGATTTAATCTGACGAGCCGCTTCAACCACTTTATCGGTATCGGAAATATCGGTAAAAAAATCAACCCGCCATTCAATCAGATCTGGAGTTTTGACGATTATCGCCCGAGCCTCCTCTAACAAATCACTAATATTACTGGCCACTAAAGGACAACAAACCAAAGGTTGCTTACCCTTACTGACAGCTTGACCCTTTATTTTGATCTGTTTTTCAGTTTTCAAGATAGTATCCGGAAAGTAGGTTGGTACGAGTCTCACAGTGTGAGCGCCAGAGCATATATTCTCAAGAATGAAAGTCAACTAAAGCCAATCAAAGGCCCTACTCTAAGCCATTTACTCACTTATCTTCTACCTTCCAGCCAGAGGTAACATCAATAAACCACTCCAGAAACATCTGAATCAAGCAGTATTTATAAAATATCATAAATACGAATCATTATTGTTTGCATTAGCATAAATATTGTGTAGAATAGCCTTAACAAAGAAGCAACAGGCAATATATTAGTTAAGCGCTTTGATCCACTATCTCCTCCCAGGATAGATAGTAGTCATCCCCGCTCCAGGATGGGCCGGAGGTGGTTAACCGATGCACGGAAGCGTCGAAGGATCAGTTGCCCTGATACAGCGCTGAAAAGCTGCTTTGTTACTCCTGCAGGACCATGCGGAGCACGTTAATCTGGGCCCATTTATCGTGAGCCGCCATGGCCCTGTACCAACTGGATACAACCGTTGCTGCCTAACCCACAGCACACTGACTTACGGAAGAGACAACCAGAAGGAGAGGTAATCAAGGATCTCTGCATAGCAGACTGAAATGGAGTTCAGGTAACAATAGGTTTTATACCGTGGCCTGCCATATTGAGTAGACTCTTACGCCGATCTGCTCACTATGCACCGCTACCAGCCAAAAAACCAGGACGGCCTCTTTCCCCACAGAAAAGGCCGTTTTTTTGGTTTCAGAAGCTGTTTGATCCCAGAACCTGCAAGCCCGCAGGACCTTCTGGCCAATAGCAGGACCTTCTAGCCAATAGAAACACCAGGATGCCTGAACAGCTCACCAACCTCATGCCTCGTTAATCACACTCAGTTTGTTCGCGTTGCAATCACCTTCAAGCCGATAGCCACCATGGCCCCTCCAAGAACACGATCAATCCAATGACCAACAGCGTTAAACCGCCGACTGACCGATGGATTGGAAAGAAGGATAACAACCATCGAAAACCAGCCCAGCTGAATTAACATCATCCATACACCATAGATGGCAATCTGATACAGCGGCATATCAGGCGATAGCACCACTGTAAACAGCGAGACAAAATAGATTGGCGCTTTGGGGTTTAACGCATTACACAAAAAACCAATACCCACTGTTTTTGCCGCAGAGTTGCGTTCTATCGTTTTAGCAATAGGTTCAGAATTGACCGAAGGCCTGGCCCTAAGCCCCTTGATTCCAAGGTAAATAAGATAGCCACCACCCAGCAACTTAATAACCCAAAGTGCTGCCGCTGAATTTGCGATAATTGCGGCAAGCCCAAAGGAGGAATACAGGATATGAATAGACAAGCCAAGTGCGATGCCAAGACTACACAGAAATCCCGATCGACGACCATTCGTCAGCGTTTGTTGTGATACCAGCACAAAGTCGGGACCGGGAGATGCGGCAGCAAGTATATGAATAGAACTGATTAGCAATAGCCCTTGAAAAAGATCCATGTCCACCTCTGTTACATTAAAATCAACGTTATTTCCATTAGCTTCAGATATTACGCATATTCAACATCTAAGAAACCATTTTTTAAGTTTAATAAGTTTATAGGATATAACTATCGAGCAACCATAGCGCTGTGAGTACGCCAAGCCACTTACTAAGCAGATATCTTCAGAAGCTTAAACCCGGTCGCCGATCGGACTGCGCCCCGAACGAACTCACCTGAACTGCTGCGTCAACACAAGAGATCAGGTATATCAAAGAGTTGACGGCTAAGCCTTCCCAGCTACAATAATGACGAAACTGCCTAATTCTGAACTCATTTCTACTGCCAATGACTGTTCACCTCTTTGCAACAACTCTGCTGCACTGCAAGAAAAATCGGGTTCCATCCGTTGCGCTTCCAATACTTGTGGCATTGTCTCATTCAACATCTGGCCCAGAATGATATTTAACAACTCCCCCATTCCATCTTCTGCCAGCACGGAATCGCATTCTTCAGGGGTAATCCCCATAAATCGACTAGCGATATTGATCCGCGACTGGTCATTGCTGGCAAGTCCGATTACAAAGGGAGGGATCGCCTGAACAGGAATATGGACGCTGTTACCCAAGGTTTCTAAAGTTTCATTTCGCAGTAGGCATTTCAGGTGACAGTGGACTTTAAGCATCCGTAAAAACAGCTTACCAAAGAAGTCTATACTGTTTAGCAAAACCTCTGCCTGAGGGTGGCCTTCGATGGCTGCGTTCAGCGCTTTAAAAGCATCCTGCGAACTCTGCTGATGGAGTTCCAACTCGACCAACAGCTGCTCTGAATCGAGATAACCCTCTTCCACCAGAATAGTTCCGATATACTTGTGTTCTTGCTTTTGCAGCCGCAGCAACTCCTCCATTTGCATGGCAGACAACAAGCCTTCACCCTGAGCGATATCCCCAAAGCGTTTATCCTGAAGAATTTGCTTCTGATTAATCAGTTCGACCTGTTCGGGACTCAGCATGCTCAGTCTGACAGCCAGTTCTCCCAGCAACGGATGGGATGCCCGCTGAAGATCAATTGCATGCTGCAATTCACTTTCGCTTAACAACCCCTTTCTCAGGAGAAACTTACCAAATAAGTTTGCTTGCATTTGAGCTCCTTAGCATGAGCATCTCAAGTACTTCCACTCTAGAGGTTCCGTCAGCATATAGTCAGAAATCGTTACACAAATTTACTTCTACAACTGACCTGATACCAGCTGATTCTAAACCTGAATATCCAGCTTACTAGATTAGAAGCCAACTGAGTACAGTCGATAACCCTCAGCGACTATTCTTGTCTGTTCTACATTAAAGATTTTGTCTTAGATTAAAGGCTATTCTCAGGCCTTGCGAAGAGCCATCCTTAAGAGACCGAATCGACAATTGGCCATGTCCGTGACCCAGACAGAGCCTGGCCTGGTGGTCCACATTGAGATAAATAAAAATTAATTATTAATAATAAAATATCGATAAACGATAATTTTTTGTCGATTAATTATATTTAATATCATACACTCCAGCTATCCAAACAAGAGGTGATAGCTATGTCTAACATTCAAAAGCAAAGCCGCAGGGTGCGTTTATTCCTCCAGCTTCTATTTTTTGTCATTCCTGCTGGCGTAGTTTACTTTTGGTTGACTGCGCAAACTGAGTTCGATCTCCTTACCAAGGCAGGTGTTATCCAACTCAGTTTTAATATCGATTCTTTAACACAGCTGAATTTATCCTATACCACTCGATTACTGGCTGCATTTGCCAGTCTGTTGGTAGCGAGCATAGTACTGTATGCATTAAGCATATTAATTCGTCTTTTCCGAAACTACGAAAATGGAAATATTTTTACTCAAGAAAACGCAAGGTACTACCAGAAACTGGGTTACTGTTTATTTTACTGGGTAGCAGGCGGAGTTATATACGGCGGAGCCATCTCCGTAATTCTGTCATTCAATAACCCCCCGGGAGAAAGAATACTAAGCCTGGGCTTTGCTGGCATTGATTTTCTGACGATAGTACTTGGCTTTCTGGTATTGATTATTTCCTGGGTAATGAAAGAGGCTTACCAAATTGCTGATGAAAACAGCCAGACGATTTAAGGAGAGGATATGACCATCCGTATCGATTTGGACGTAATGATGGCAAAGCGCAAAATGCGCTTGAAAACGCTGTCGCAATTGGTGGGCATTACCGAGCAGAATCTATCGGTTCTGAAAAATGGGAAAGCTAAAGCCATTCGCTTCTCAACATTGGACAAAATTTGCCAGGTTCTTGAATGTCAACCCGGCGATATTCTGGCATATGATCATGAGTTTGAAAGCTAAGCTCTCACTGCTTCACATAACAGATCCAAAACCTGTCAGCATTAGTGAGGCAAGCACTCCCATAAAAGCAATTCCGTACCAGAAACTTTGGGTCATTTTCTCCTCTCCCCTTTAATTTTATTCCCTTAAAAAGGGGCTGTATCAGCCCCATAAAAACTCAATCATAGACCTGTAAAATCTATAGGTTCAGCGTACCTCAAAACAAGCACACACGCAAATACGAATTATTATTATTTACTATTACAAATCAGGTTGAATATGCTACTCTAGCGATTCCAACCTATCTTTGTTTGAGTTTTAGGCCGCATTAGCGGCCTTTTTTTTGCTTACCCACAAAATTTTTAACCAGTTACAACCCTTCCTGCAAGGTTTAATCAGACAATACCAACAAATGCTATTGATTCTCATTATCTTTATTTGTTGTAATAATTACCGTTACCATTTAGATTTACTGAATATCTGTATCGATACAATGAGTGAGGTAATTTTATGCACCATAGATTCTTATGTGATCACCACCGTGATCAACTACGCAATAATCCCGAAGCAGCAATAACCTTGTGGTACCGTGGAATGCAGGATGGCGAAACACAGTATGATCTGGCTCTATTGAACAAGGCCGTTGTGTCATTTGGAGGCGCATTTGAGGCAGCAGAGATATTATTCGAAGAGCGATTGATTAGCTCCACTATCAGCATCAATCACCTTACCGGATCAAGCATTGTTCTAGCAAAATCTCTGTATGAAGATGGTCAAACAGACCTATGCAGAACTATTATGCAATCAGTACGCACCAGAATCCATGGAAGGTTGACCGATGAATCACCAAACACCGCCTTTGGAAAATACGCTGCTGAGTGCCTTTCAATATTGGATAAAACGTATCTCAAGCTGTTTTCAACCCACCAGGATCCTGTCTTATCAACATCAGAACTCAGTAATAAAACTATCTTGGATGAAAGCTTTGGACAGACCGTTCACTAGAGTGTCAATTAAAAGGCATCTGTTTAAGCTGCTGACTGTATCGCCGATGAAAACCATAGATTAATGCAAGTCTTTCAGATCACAATCCCCAGCCAACAGATCAACCCTTTTCGCTTTCCAGCAATCACCGAATGTCTCCGTTCCGGAAATACTACTGCCCCAACCCGCCAGCAGTCATGGTGATCGATGTCAGGCTCTGGGTTAAGAAAAAGCCCAAAGCAGCTATACTGCTTTGGGCTTTCTATTTGCCGCGACAACGTTTGTTACAGCAATAGATCGCAGACTGCCAATACCTCAGCAACCCGCTGATCAGATCAGCTATTGGCTGCAGCCAGTATCGCGTTCAAGGTAGCACTTGGGCGCATCACTTTCTTAACAGTCTCACGCTTGGCATGGAAGTAACCATCCAGCTCAGCAGGCTTACCTTGTGCAGCAGCTAGCTCAGCAATGATTTTCTCTTCATTGTCAGTCAGTTCTTTAGCCAAAGGTGCAAACTGAGCTGCCAGTTCAGCATCCTCCGTTTGTCCAGCCACTGCCTGTGCCCAATACATTCCCAGATAGAAATGACTACCACGGTTGTCCAGCTCACCAGTCTTGCGGGAAGGAGATTTATTATTCTCCAGTAGCATGCCCGTAGCCTGATCAAGAGTCTTGGATAAAATAGTAATACGAGGATCGTTATTCTTGATCCCCATCTCTTCGAGGGATACGGCCAGGGCCATGAATTCACCCAAAGAGTCCCAACGTAAATGATTCTCTTCTTCGACCTGCTGCACGTGCTTAGGTGCAGAACCGCCCGCTCCTGTCTCATACATACCGCCACCTTTCAGCATTGGCACAATAGACAGCATCTTTGCGGAAGTGCCCAGTTCCATTATTGGGAACAGGTCAGTCAGATAGTCACGTAATACGTTACCCGTCACAGAAATGGTATCTCTGCCACGCATCATACGTTCCATGCTACGGCGAATGGCTTCGACATAAGTCATGATGCGGATATCCAGACCTTCGGTGTCATGATCCTGGAGGTATAGATTTACTTTTTTGATCAGTTCAATATCGTGCGGACGGTTACGATCCAACCAGAAGATAGCAGGCGTATCCGACTGGCGTGAACGAGTAACTGCCAATTTAACCCAGTCACGAACCGGCTCATCTTTAGTTTGGCAAGCGCGCCAGATATCGCCCTTCTCAACTTCATGCTGGATCAACACGGTACCATCAGCCTTGACTATGCGCATGGTTCCGTCTTCTTCCACTTCGAAGGTTTTATCGTGAGAACCGTATTCTTCAGCCTTTTTAGCCATCAGGCCAACATTTGGTACAGTACCCATTGTGGTTGGATCAAATGCACCATTGGTTTTACAGAAGTTGATCATTTCCTGATAGATAGTGGAGTAGGTACTCTCAGGCATAACGGCCTTGGTATCTTTAGCCTTACCGTCAGGGCCCCACATCTTGCCACCGTTACGGATCATTGCTGGCATAGAGGCATCAACAATCACATCACTGGGAACATGCAGGTTGGTAATTCCCTTAACAGAATCAACCATCGCCAATTCGGGACGGTTCTCGTAACAGGCATGGATATCTTCCATGATCTCTTCACGCTTGGAGCGAGGCAGAGCTTCTATCTTCTCGTAAACACTGCTTAAACCGTTGTTAGGATTAACACCCAACTCCTCAAACAAAGCACCGTGTTTCTCAAAAAGATCTTTGTAAAAAACCGTGACTGCATGACCGAAAACAATGGGGTGAGAAACCTTCATCATCGTCGCTTTAACATGCAAGGACCACATAACACCAGACTCTTTGGCATCGTTCAGCGATTCTTCAAAAAACTTACACAGAGCCTTGGCGCTCATAAACATACCGTCAATGATTTCACCGGCTTCCAGGCTCAGCTCTTTCTTAACGGTGACCGTACCATCTTTTGCTACGAACTCAATTCGAACATCCGTCGCATCACTCATAGTGACGGACTGCTCGTGGGAGTAAAAGTCTCCACCGCGCATGTAGTCAGCATGAGTACGGGAAGCCATACTCCACTTACCCATAGAATGGGGGAATTTTCGGACAAACTGTTTGACGGCGGAAGGAGCACGACGATCAGAGTTCCCTTCACGCAACACCGGGTTTACAGCACTACCGAGAATTTTTGAGTAGCGATCCAGAATCGCTTTCTCTTCATCAGTCTGAGGATCTTCTGGAAAATCAGGTAACTTGTAACCAGACGCCTGAAGCTCAGTAATACAGGCATTCAACTGTGGCACAGACGCGGAGATATTCGGTAGCTTGATAATGTTTGCGCTCGGATCCTGAGTCAACTTGCCTAGAAACGCCAGGCCATCTTCTACTTTCTGATCTTCGCTTAAATATTCGGGAAATGCAGACAGAATACGTGATCCCAGGGAAATATCGGAGATTTTAACGCCTATGCCAGCGGCAGAGGTAAAGGTTCTGACAATTGGAAGAAGAGAACAGGTTGCCAATGATGGCGCTTCATCGGTCAGCGTATAGTAGATGGTATGCGAGTTTGTATTCTGAGAGCTGGTGGTCATAGTATCCCCTGTGTTTTCCGGCTGATGGCCAAGGACTCGAATTCGGTAACTTTTGATTACCACTGCCGCTGTAAAGCCTAAGAGCAACAGATCAAGCCTAAGGAATGGAAATTCGGCGGCATATTGTATTGCACTTTGGTGTGAACACTAAAGTCGAAAGTGCCATTTTCTGTAAAAATTCTACTAAAAGACTATATTTCGACCAATATTAACCGGATCTGATAAGGGTACAGATGATAATTGAGTAGTCAATTTACAACAAGACTTAGAGTATAAATCAGAGCTATCCTTCCAAAGAAGCAACGATAGCCGATCAAAGATCGACGTTTGATAGCTAAGCAAATCTTCTGGGAGTACTATCAATCCGTTCGAATCGGCTTAAGATTGGCATGAATGTTTGAGGGAGTGAGTGGTGAAAATACAATCTCTGCACATCGATATTGTTTCTGATGTTGTCTGCCCCTGGTGCGTCATCGGATACAAGCGTCTCGAACAAGCTTTGGCTCGCTATCAAGAGCAACTCAGCTACCCGGAACAATTCAGCATCGACTTGAATTGGCAGCCTTTTGAACTTAATAGCAAGATGCCGCTGGGAGGACAAAATCTGCGCGAGCACCTGACAGAGAAATACGGGGCCAGTTCCAACGGCAGCAAGAGCATCCGTCAGCAACTCACCGATCTCGGTGCCTCGCTGAACTTTAACTTTAATTTCTTTGACGAAATGCGTATCTACAATACCTTTAAAGCCCACCAGCTACTGTACTGGGCCCACTCAGAAGGTAAGCAAACCGAATTACAGCAACAGCTCTTTAAAGCCTATTTCAGTGATCAGCAAGCACTGGATCAGGATGATGTACTTATCACAGCTGCGATATCAGTCGGCCTTAAGGAAGAAAAGGCGGCTGCGGTATTAGAAACTCAGGAATTCGCTGAAATTGTCAGAAAGGAACAAAGCACATGGTTAGCCCATGGTATTCAGGCAGTTCCTGCATTTATCTTCAATGGTCGACGACTACTTTCAGGCGCTCAGGAAGTAGAAGTACTTAAGGAGCAAATAGAAATATCCATGACTGAACTTTGATCCTCGACTGGCCAAATATAAACCTCTCAAAACAGAAGACAGCCCTTGCTCCGATCTTTGGCTACAGGGCCGACGGAACCTGATCAATTTATTTACAAACGCCCTGAACCTCAAGCAGTCGCCTGCATACGATATTTTCCAGGAGACACGCCGATCTGACGCCGAAAGGCCCTGAAGAACGCCGTCTCACTTAAGTATCCCAGCTGGTCAACAATCTGACTGATACTCAACTTATTGGTCTCCAGCATCCGACAAGCCAATCGCATACGCCACTGGCTCAGATATTCTCCAGGAGGACAACCGACGGTATCACGAAAATGCTGATTAAACGCGGTACGCGACATGCCAGCTTCGGCCGCTAAAGACTCTACACTCCAGCGTTGTTCAGGCTGGCGGTGCATGGCAGTGATCGCCCGGGCCAGGCGAAGATCAGACAACCCGGCCAACACCCCTTTTTCGATTTTCTGATGCTCCATTAAAAAACGCAGAACATGTACTAACAGCACTTCCGCCAATCGATTTAAAACGGTCTCCTGTCCACACCGGTTTTGTCTACTTTCCTGCAACAATAGCTGAATAACAGGATTTAATGCATGCCGTGCCGGGTCATCCTGCAGAATCCGAACAACTGGCGGCAACATGTCAAAAAGCGGATTAAGCCGGACAGGACCGAAACAGAGAGGACAACAAAGTAACTGAAACTGGTCATCATCACTAAACAACTGTTGATGACTGCCCTGGGTCACCCAGATAAGATCACCCCGTTTTATCCGGGTTCTGTCTTGCTGGTTCGGATTAACCTGTCCAAGCCCCTGATTAATAAAACCATCTCCATCATTAATCAATCCAATAGCTGAGTCACCCGGCAGCAGCAATCCAGACTGTTTTCCAGATATCAGCTCAACTTGTTGTGCTTTAGGGCTGAACAGATCCAGTAAAGAAGATAAACGATCCATAATGTACGATATGATAGATATAAAGGGGTTTATGCGTACTAATCGTACATCTCTCTTGGTTACATTTCCAGACATCACTCTTATTAATGACTTATTACATTCACATCCCTTTCCGTAGCTGGAAAAGAATGGTGTTAAAACACTAAGTAACCGGAGAAATCGATGAACGTACTTAAACCTCGCCAGACAACCCCCTCTTTAGATGTCAATACGCTGCAAGGTCCATGGTCCCTTTCAGAACAAACACCAAAAAACTTTACTATGATCGTATTCTACCGAGGCCTGCATTGCCCGATCTGTGCCAAATACCTTAAAGAGCTGGATAAATTAGCCGGGGAGTTTCAGACTGCCGGCGTCTCTGTTCTCGCCCTCAGTAGTGATACGGAAGAGCGTGCCATTGAAGCCAATCAACAATGGGAACTTAAAAATCTGACCCTGGGTTACGGCGTCAGCACGGAGCAGGCCCAGGCCTGGGGTCTGCATCGATCAGCTGGAAAGGGTAAGACCTCCATCGGTATCGAAGAGCCTGCCGAGTTTAGCGAACCGGGCCTGTTTTTAGTCCGTCCAGACCAAACACTCTATTGGAGTCAAATAAGCACGATGCCCTTCGCAAGACCTCTTTTCCGAGAAGTTTTGGGAGCACTGAGCTTTGTACTGGCAAACGACTATCCAGCTCGGGGAGAACTGGTTTAACTGGATCGACTGGACTGTAGCCCTTTGAATCTGCCGCGTTTACGAGTCGGTTACCGAACTAACCGGCTCTATTTTCCTACTACACAAAACTACCTGCCTCGTTGAACAACGAAGTCTTTGGAGGGAGTCCCCTTATAGCAACGCGGAATCACTGCCCAGGCTTCGGTCAGAAAATAGGCATAGGTGCCTTCAGGAAAGTCAGGCGTCACTGTTATCCGCCCCTGACATTCGTCCAATGTTCCCGAGCCTTCAATATATTCATAGTCCGCCAGAAAAGTGCCATCATAATGACCTCCTGGATTGGAACCCTGATCAGGACGACTGCCTGAGCGAAGCTGATGGCTTGAAGTCATCTCAACGACAGCAGAGGTTTTATCTTTCCTGTTCTGGTATCCATATAAAGCGTAAATAGGAAAGCCATCAGCAGCCCAGCCGACAATCGGAGAGTGCGCCTGACTTGACACATCCAGCTCTGAAAGCAAGCCTGTCGGCAGACCATGGTAATGGTAAGCTCCGGACGGCTGCACGTGAGCATGGTTTTCATCCACTCCAAGCGGGACGGCTCCAGAGAGTGCCTCGTATTGCCAATCACCGTTCCTGTCACCTAAAAACCATTCAGCAGCGCCTGGATCAAATGGCACACCATTTACAGCTAGCCCAAAGTTATGCAATCCCAACGGCGTAATCTTTCCGCTCAACTCGGGGTTAGCGGGAATACGGTAAACATAATTCTGTTCTCGAATCCTGTGGGGGTTTCCTCGATTGGGAAACGCTCCAGTCGTATGAGCTGCTACGCCATTAGCCCGCAGTACCCGATAATCTCCTTCAAGGGTAATGGAAACCCGACTGCTTGCTATCGGAGCAGAATCAGCAGCAATCGTCTGCAGCGGCTGTTGAGATTGATTAGTGGTGTGTTTTCTGACTGCCCGCCTACGCTGATAACCGCTTCTCGATTGAAATTCCCCATGATTGGCCATGACTCTCCGCTCAGACCCATTCCCCTGATGCTGATAATTTTTTGTAGTGTTAAAAGCCAGGCGGTTTTCAGGAACACAAACCAGCTGAGCGCTCAATGCTGGAGCCTGACACTGCCCACCCAGAGTAGAATGCCCCAGCTTTAGCACACAACTGCTACCGCGCTGAAGATTCGCACATGCACTGGTAGCTTCCGGAGGCGGATGAGCCGCAACAACGCCGGAAAAACCAAGTAGAAAAAGGCTTAGACGGGTAGCAGTTATTCCTTTCATCATTCAGCCGCTCCAACAATATTCAATAGTTTTCAGAGCATTACACAGAGAGCTTTTTAAGCACTTTAAGAACACTCCACTACTGGGACTATAGCCAAATATGGAATACTGATTGTGAGGGAAATATGAAAAAGGGCCCAACTAACCCGGGAATCAGTCCATCAGCCTCTCTGCGAGCCTATCAGGGTCTTCAGACTGTCTAAATAAGGAGAAACAAGTACAATACCGCTGAAGAAAATTGTTCACTAAAAGCCCTGTCAATATTCTCTATCAGTACGCTCTGACACTACTGCAGCCTAAATACAAACCAGCAACTTTACGACAACCGGACGAGACGCCTAAATGACAAAAAACGATCAAAAGATACGGGTTTTTCGTGAACGCATACCTTCTTTTAGCTGCACACCCGGCTGCCATGACTGTTGCGGCCCAGTCACGGCATCGTCTGATGAAGTCGCCCGACTACCGACTAAAAGCGATGAGGAACATGATCAGGCATTGTCCGAATTCAACTGCCCATATCTCGGTGAGAATGGATGCGAAGTATATCAGGAACGCCCCCTGATTTGCCGTCTCTTTGGAACAACGGCAAGCCTGCCCTGTCCTAATGGTTGCGGACCTTCAGAAATGACCGACCCCAAAATAGAACGCCAGATTCATACTTTCCATAAAACAACCCGGCAGGTTCTTCTCTAGTCATACCTGACAAGCGTGGATTAAGCCGTACTGATTAAAGATACTGGCAAAAGGAAATGGCGCTCATCACTCTTACCCTCAGACTCCCGCTACGCCATCGGTTACCTGGCTTTCAATAATGTCCCAGGCTTCTTCGACACTTTCAACATAGCGAAAACGGTTCAGGTCATCAGCATCAATCATGTCCTCTTCCACCATCACGTCAAAGTTCAACAGGCGCTGCCAGTATTCCCGACCAAACAACAAGATGGGCATCGGTTTTATTTTTTTTGTCTGCACTAAGGTCAGGGTTTCAAACAATTCATCCATAGTGCCAAAGCCACCGGGAAACACCACCAGAGCCCGGGCACGCATCAAAAAGTGCATTTTACGCATAGCGAAATAATGGAAGCGAAAGCAAAGTTCCGGTGGGGTATAGGGGTTAGGCCGCTGTTCTCGGGGCAACACAATATTGAGCCCCACAGACACTCCTCCGCAATCATCGGCTCCACGGTTAGCCGCTTCCATAATGCCAGGTCCGCCCCCAGTGATCACATGCAAGGTCGGCATCTTACCGAGCAGTGATTGCTCAGTAATCTGCTGCGCCAACTTTCTGGCCTGAGCATAGTAGCCCGCGTGCCGAAGGCGAACCTTCGCCTGCTGGCACAACCGTTTGGCCGCCTGACTGTCAGGGTCTAGCTGCAATGCCTGCTGCGCCTGCGACAATTGTTTTTCCGCCTCTTCAGGCTCAACGGTTCGAGCACTGCCGAAAATAACCACGGTACTGTTAATATTGTGAGCATTGAGCGCTAACTCGGTCTTGCTGAGTTCAAGCAGAAGCCTTACCGGACGCATTTCATCCCGTAAAATAAACTCCTGATCATCGTAGGCTAACCGATAAGCAGGAGAATCCAAATGCGGGTCTCCCTTATCCACCTGCCTGGCAATCGCCACATCGTCCGCAGCACTGGGAAAAATCGTGCCTGGGTTTTCATCTTGCTTTGATGTCTCTTCCTTTTTTGACATAGTGTCACCTTTTGAATTGACCATTTCCTCACCCCACTGGCAACTGACGATCATCAATAACGCACCGCACTTCGTCAATGCATTCAATAATTTATCGACTTATAAATACAAAAATCGGAGGCTGAAACTTTCTGAATTGGTAACCAGTATAGGCCTTATTAAACGCAACAGCCTGAACAAGGTTATTTAGCGACTGTAATTCAGCAGAGGCCAGAAACCTTAGATCAAACTTGATAGACCGGACTTAATCACTCTATAGCCTGGAGCCTGGCCTTTCTGCACAGACAGGCACGTAAAATAAAGGAAAGGATAAAAATCAAATGCCGGTAACTACGAAAAAATCAAAGGGAGTATGTATAGGGTAAATGTTGAGGGAATTAAGTCAGGAAAGGTGGCGTCCCATAGGGGGTTCGAACCCCTGTTACCGCCGTGAAAGGGCGGTGTCCTAGGCCACTAGACGAATGGGACACTGTATTTAAAATCACACTTATTCGAAATCACTAACCTGGACAGTATCCAGATTATGGTGGAGCCTAGCGGGATCGAACCGCTGACCTCAACACTGCCAGTGTTGCGCTCTCCCAGCTGAGCTAAGGCCCCGTATGCTCTTTACTTAACTCTTTTTGATACAAGCACTATTTTTGTGCACAAACTATGTCCTGAAAACATAATCCTGGCTCTGAAAATATACGCTTGCATTCAAAGAGCAGAAATGGCGTCCCATAGGGGGTTCGAACCCCTGTTACCGCCGTGAAAGGGCGGTGTCCTAGGCCACTAGACGAATGGGACGCAAGAGCCGTTTTGAATACCGCTACCTGAGTGGTTCAGGTTTTGGTGGAGCCTAGCGGGATCGAACCGCTGACCTCAACACTGCCAGTGTTGCGCTCTCCCAGCTGAGCTAAGGCCCCGTCTCAAAACGTGGGCGTATTCTATAGGCTTCCCGGATCTCGAATCAAGGAGTTTTTTCGCTTTTTTAGTCCGAGTCAGGTAGCAGCACCTTAACCTTCGTCAAACTAAATCCTGTGCCAGAGGCTGTGAGCCGGATAATTATCGCAAGTCAGTGATAACACCCTGATCCTATTGGCTAAACGCACTTATAACCGGTCTTTGAGCCGAGCCATAATCTGTTTCTGGATATGCCCCAATCTTGGTTGTTTATTTGTATCATAAGGAAATGGCCGACAGAGTCGAACGGCTTGTATTCCTACCCGCCCAGTCATTAAACCTGCTCCTAACCCTTGCCCCATACGAGCTGACAGTTGTGTGGTCAGGGAACTGCCCAGCAACGCACCACCACCGTCAATCGTTAACTCAGTAAGGCCAACGAAGGCCAGATTATGCAAAACCTGCTTAATCAATCGCCACTGTGTTGCACTCCCTGGCGCAACACCATAAATATCAGCAACTTCATTCATCATTTTCAGGTTACGCCAGGCAATGAGTAACATATCAAAAGTAACAAATGGACTGACCCCAACCATCACTGCTGTCTCCAGACTATGCTTGCTTACTCGCTCCATCGCGCGCTGGTCAGCTTCCTGAAATCCATGATTGGATACAAAACGCACAATCTCTCCGTCTTTGTAGACCGAGTCAATTTCAGTAATTGCCTGCTGTAATGGCGCATCCAACCGGGTTCCCCGGGTCTGTAAACAGAGTTTTTCCAACAGCCCAGCCGCGCTCCCCTGGCCATGGCTGTGCTGAAGCTCTTCAGCCATCTCTCGAATAGCCTCTCGCTGTTTAAGCTGTCTCAACCCCCTGAGACTCTTGAGACTCCAGACTCCACCAGCAATAACCGAGGTCACCATCACTGCCGACAGCAAACTTCCTAAAAGCCAGTGCTGCTCGTAGCCCCAACTGCTCAATCGATAACATTCAGCAATAACGGCAGAACCAAGCACGATAGCAGTGGAACCGGCAAATAGCTTTCCCCAGAATGAAGCACGCCGGGGAGCATCAGAGGTTTCCACCACAGGAGGTGGCTCTTCTGTCTCTGGAAGAACGATAACCGCCTCGGGGTCTAACATCTGGGCATTGCGTGTCTCCGTTATCTCCAGATCATCACGGCTATCAATCAACTGGTCAGGATCAATTTCCCGTGCTTTGGTCCAATTATCGGGTTGATTGCTCATAAGAATTTATCCCCCACCAGAAACTCCAGCGCCTGATCAAGTCGTATATGGGATGCGGCTTTTCCTTTTATCTGCGCTAATCGAGGGGGTGCGAAGTCAATAAAGTTAAATCGTTCTGCGCTCCAATCTTTCTCACCGGGCAATTCCGTCGGCACCTCCCCGGGAAACAATGCCACGGGTTCATGGTTACCTTTTCTGAACCCTTTCAGGCAGGAAAGCTTCTGGCCATCAACCATGGCTTCTGCAGTCTCTGTAGAGCGAAATGCCGACAACGCCATGCTTCGGGTTTCTATTCCTTCAAACAGAATTTCCCGTTTCGCTTCATCCACAACCAACTCAAGGAAACGTTCCAGGTTATGATGTTGATTAGCAGTTATATGATCGGCTTTGGTTGAGGCAAATAAAACCCGATCAATTCTGGGACTGAACAGGCGGCGAAGAAAGCCAGCACGACCGTAGTTAAAACTGTGCAGAATCTGGGTAATTGCCAGTTGCATATCGTCAAAACAGGCTTGCCCCTGATTCAGGGTCTTTAAGCAATCCACCAAAACCACCTGTCGATCAAAATGTGAAAAGTGCTCCTGATAGAAGCGCTCCACAACCTGGTCCCGATAAGCGTTGTAACGTCGCTCCAAAAGCTCGGCATTCGTACCAGAGGGGTATTTGTCGGTTGTTGTCTCATCACCGATAACCAGCGGGAAAAAATACAGCAGCTCACTGCCCTCCAGCGACCCCGGCAGAATAAAACGTCCGGGCTGTATCAGACTTAATTTTTGTGATTGCTCTCTGAAACTACTCAGTAAACCCCGGTACTGTTCGCTCAACGCCTTGATTCGGGATTCATCCGCAATCCCGCAGCTATCAAAAGAAGAAACTGCCTCTAACCATTTAACCGCCAGACTCTTTCTCGGCTCTTTGCCCAGCAACTCCCGTTGCTGCTGGCTCCACTCTCGGTAAGATAGCTGTAACAGCGGTAAATCCAATAACCACTCGCCAGGATAGTCGATGATATCGAGATAAAGAGTGGCTGACTCACTAACCAATCGGTGCAGGCGGCTTCGTGGCCGGTAACGTATGGCCAAACGAACCGAAGACAGATCACAGGTGGAAGCTGGCCACCCGGGCGGCTCGTTGTTTAAGGCCTGCAACCCCTGCTGATAAGGAAACTGTGGGGTATCCGTATCGGCATTCAGCTGCTTGACGGCAAGAATACGGCTGTCATTACAGGCGTGAAAAAAAGGCAGCGCTCTGGATTCATGAGATTGCAATAACTGATCAACCAACGCGGTAATAAATACAGTCTTACCACTTTGACTTAACCCTGTCACCGCAAGGCGAATGTGCCGATCAAGTCCAGTATTCACCGCATCTCGGATCTGCCTTTTGGCCCTATCCAAGTTTTCCGAACTAAGTAGTGCCGATAATCGGTTATTCAAAGTCATCCCTTTCCCAATCAACATTCAGAGTGTGACCAGCTCAGATTTTGAACACCACCACTGACTGAACCGTTTAATATTTACGCCGACCCGAGGTTTCGATCAGTTAACACCAAAAAGGGCTGATATCTCAAAACAAATCTGCAGCAATCGCCAATGATCTATATAACTGTATGGTTTACCATTATATAATGTGCTCGAAATTGGCTACCTACCCTCTTCTATGGGGTTGAGCGGGCTGATTTCAATTCTGATGAAGTATGTCGTAGAACATACCCTGTCAACACAACGGATAATGCGGGTTACTCAGCTGGGCCTAGACGCTCGGACTTGGTTGCGCTTATTCGTTACGCGCATTCATTTCCGCCCCTTGGTTCAGCCGTTAACTCAATACGTTAACTGTCCATAATTCGGGGAAAATAATCCATGGCAAGCAACTTTGATGAAGAGGCTCTGCTCTACCATCGTACTGCGCCAGCCGGAAAACTCGCTATTGTCGCCACTAAACCAATGGCCACTCAACAAGACCTGGCTCTCGCCTACTCTCCAGGAGTAGCCTCAGCATGCCTGGAGATCGTTCGCGATACAGCAGAGGCCTCAACCGTTACCGCCCGCAGTAATCTCGTCGGTGTGATTACCAACGGTACGGCTGTACTGGGGCTGGGCTCGATAGGCGCTCTGGCATCGAAACCGGTAATGGAAGGCAAAGCCGTTTTATTCAAGAAATTCTCCAATATCGATGTTTTTGATATCGAAATTGACGAAACTGATCCACACAAGTTTATTGAGACCGTCGCTCGCTTAGAACCCACCTTTGGCGGCATTAACCTTGAAGATATCAAGGCACCTGAGTGTTTTATTATCGAGAAAGCGCTCAAAGAGCAAATGAATATTCCGGTGTTTCATGATGACCAGCATGGTACGGCAATTGTTGCAGGTGCTGCTGTCTTTAACGGACTGAGAGTCGTTAACAAGAGTATTGCCGATATCAAACTGGTGGCATCCGGGGCCGGAGCTGCAGCTCTATCCTGCCTGGATCTGCTGGTCAATATGGGGGTGCGCAAAGAGAATATTACCGTCACAGACATTGCCGGAGTTGTCTATGAAGGGCGAACGGAGGTCATGGATCCGTACAAAGCCCGCTATGCGCAAAAGACCGATGCTCGAACGCTGGGGGAGGTCATTGAGGGTGCCGATGTCTTTCTTGGCCTGTCCGCCCCCGGTGTACTGAAGCCGGAAATGGTTGAAAAAATGGCGGATAGGCCGATTATCCTGGCTCTGGCAAATCCCACACCAGAAATCTTACCCGAAGAGGTCAAGGCCGTTCGCCCGGACGCGGTGATCGCCACAGGACGTTCAGACTATCCAAATCAGGTCAATAATGTACTCTGCTTCCCGTTTATCTTCAGGGGGGCTCTGGACGTAGGGGCAACGACCATCAATGAGGAGATGAAGGTTGCCTGTGTCAAAGCGTTAGCTGACCTGTCCACGGCAGAAACAACCGACCGCGTACAAAAGGCCTACGGTGGCGCACCTCTTAAGTTTGGAGCTGATTATTTAATTCCGAAACCATTTGACCCTCGATTAATCAGTGTTGTGGCACCTGCTGTGGCGAAGGCCGCAATGGAAACCGGTGTAGCCACTCGTCCGATTAATGACCTGGAAGCTTATCGTTATGGTCTGGCTCGTTATGCCTACCGCTCCAGTCAGGTCATGGGTCCAATAATTGAGCGGGCAAAAAAATCCCCTAAGCGTGTCGTCTTTGCCGAAGGAGAAAGTACCCGCGTACTCAGGGCAGCACAGCAAGCTGTTGACGAAGGTATCGCCAAACCGATTTTGGTAGGCCGGCCTGATGTCATTAAAGAAGTAACAACAGAGCTACAGCTGCGTATTCGCGATGGCGTTGATATCGAAGTCATCAACCCCCTTGGTGGGGACTGGTTTGACGGCTATGTTCATGATTATCTGACAATTATGGGCCGCAAGGGTATTTCTCCAGCAGAAGCCAAAAGCATAATGTCAACGCAGAATACCGCTATCGCCTGCATAATGGTTCAACGAGGTGATGCTGATGCAATGATCTGTGGTGCCCATGGTCGTTTCAGGCTGCACCTGAAGCATGTCAGGGATATTATCGGTATGTCTGAGGGCATCCACGACCTTTCAACGGTCACAGTACTCAGCTTGCCTACAGGAACGTTCTTTGTTGGTGATACCCATATCACCCCCAATCCAACGGCAGAAGAGATCGTCGAAATGACTATTCTGGCTGCAGAAGAGGCCCGCAGGTTTGGAATCAACCCTAAGGTTGCACTCCTATCCCATTCGAACTTTGGCACAAATGATCTGGACTCATCAGTAAAAATGCGTACTGCTCGTCAGATGCTGCAACAGCGGGAACCCAGCCTGCTGGTAGACGGTGAAATGCATGCCGATACGGCTATCTCAGAAGAGCTACGCAAACGGGTTTTTCCCGACTCCCTATTAAAAGGTCAGGCTAATCTGCTGATCATGCCTAATCTTGAGGCGGCACACATATCCTACGGTCTGATGAAGACTTTGGGTGGGGGAATTTCTGTTGGGCCTATCCTGATCGGCGCAGCCAAGCCGGTACACGTACTGACGGCCAGTACCAGTGTCCGAAGTACCTTCAACATGATCGCTGTGGCCGTTGCTGATGCGTCAATGCTGGATGATATTCATGCTTAGGGTTTTACCCGCTGATTATTCGCTCAGGTGAACGAACCATCGTTTGGCTGAATTAGCAGAAAAACAGGCACCGACTGCCGTTGATGCAGTCGGTGTTTTTTTGCCTATATTTTCTCAACTCCATTATTTCTCCACTTTCTTTCCTTTCTCTCTCCAATTCCTCAAGCCCGAATCCTGATGTAATTCAGTTATCAACTGATGACACCTAAGGAATACAGCCATGAAGAATTTGCCAGCCATCAGCCTGTTCGCAGCATCACTGGTTATCGCCCCTTCCCCCGCTCTGGCCGCTGAGGTCATTCAATCGGCACCACTTGCTGCAATAGAAAATCAGCAACAGGGATTAGGGCTGGGAACAGTAGTCGGTGCCATTGTTGCGGGCCCTGTTGGCGCCGTAATTGGAGCGGGGTTTGGTGGAGTTGCAGGTTGGGGAACAGGCATGGAACAAGCTTATCAAGGCTCCCAATCAGAATTAAGGGCGCAAAAAGCGCAGCTACAGCGCAGTCAGACAGCGCTTAAAAAATCCCAGACAGCGCTCCTCAACGCAAACGCCCATCGTCAACCAATAAAACCTCAACTTGCTGAACAGCGTGCAAATCAACCATTCAATGAAAACAATGAATCTCAATTAAGCGCTCTGCTGAAAACCATCACTATCGATTTTCACTTCCAGACCAATAGCGCGGTCGTTGAACCCCACTACTACCCACGCCTGAAAGCGATGGCTGCTCAACTACAAACCCATCCGGAAATTCAGCTGCATCTCACCGGATATGCCGACCACCGGGGCAATCGTCAATACAACCTGACCCTGGCTGAGAATCGAGCCCGGGCCCTAAGCTCCTTACTGATAAATCATGGCTTAGACCCTCAAAAAATCAGCCTCTCAATAAAAGGGGAAGAAAATGCCCTATCCACTCAAAATTCAGGGTTATTACCCTTCGATAGAAAAGTGGAAATCAGATTCAGGTTTGCTCCCACCGCTCACCCCATCGCCAGCAGAGGACTGATCCTATGAAATGCTTCGTACCTGCCACTGACGAAATGCTGTTCAACAGCAATGACCTGAAACACTACCAATTAGTGCCCTACAACAACGAGTATGTCTATCTAAAGGACGCAGATATCCACATTTTGGAGAATAAAGACCCCGAAAACAGAACGGTTGACAGCAAGAATCAACAAAACAATCAGGAGAAGCACCTGTACCGCAAAAATCAGAAAAGGGTTCAACCATGAGCAGATTAAACAAGCAATCAAAGGCTTTGAGGTATTTTATTTGCTCGACAACAGCTCATATAACAACCTATGTTGCGTCGCTGGGTATAGCGTTGCTGTCAATCCATGCGGTTGCTCAAAGCCAGATATCTGATCTGGGCGAGCTAATGCTACAGGGGCAGGACAACAGTATCCAATCAGCATTGTTACAACAAACCAGGGTACATTTTTCAATCTCAGGCATGCTGGTTCGCTCAAGCGTGAGCCAGTCCTTCAGGAATGACAGCAATGCCTGGGTGGAAGGAATTTACAGTTTTCCCTTGCCAGAAAAGGCAGCAGTGGACCACTTAAGAATGAAAGTGGGAGAACGCATCATTGAAGGCCAGATTAAGGAGCGAAACCAAGCTCGAAAAACCTACGATAAAGCCAAACAAAGAGGCCAGCGAGCCAGCCTGATTGAGCAACAGCGCCCCAATATATTTACCACCTCGGTCGCCAATATCGGTCCAGGTGAAACGGTTGAAATTGAAATCGAGTATCAGCAACTGGCCCATTATGACAGCGGCCAGTTCAGGCTTCGGTTTCCCATGGTCGTTGCACCGCGTTACATCCCCGGAAAATCCCCTATCAGTATCCAGGCCGACCACAACGGCCTAAACGGAAATGATAATCCGGGGGAAACCCTACCCTCGGCAACAGCATCTTCATCAATAGCCACTATCTTACAGGATCAGAATAAAGTCCGGGTCATTGAAAGCACTACCTTGGGCTGGAGCCTACCAACGGATCAGGTTCCTGACGCCCATCGTATTACGCCTCCTGTTGCGCAACCAGGAGAGTATATTCCTCATCGAGTAACGATCAGCGCGGACATTAAAGCTGGATTTCCGCTACAGGCCATATCCAGCAGTTATCAGCCGATAAAAACAGTACATTTATCCACCTCAGAAGCCTCTATACGGTTAGCGCAAGAATCTGTTCCTGCCGACAGCGACTTTGAACTGATTTGGACTCCAGAGCTGGGTATCGGCCCTCAGGCTGCTCTGCTGAGTCAACAAAAGGAAGATCCCACAGGGAAAAAACAACACTACGGCTTATTGATGGTCCTGCCCCCATCACATGAAACCCAACAGCAGGTTTTACCAAAATCAATGACGCTGGTTCTGGATATTTCAGGATCCATGCACGGAAGCTCTATCGAACAGGCCAAACTCAGCATACTTCGAGCGATTGCTCACCTAAACGACAAGGATCGGTTCAACCTGATCGTATTCAATAACCAAACACGGAGCCTGTACCCCAGCCCCATGACAGCCTCCAAAGAAAACCGTGCTAAAGCGATTCAGTTTATTCACTCCTTAAATGCCAACGGCGGTACCGAAATGGCCGCTGCCATTAGACGCGCACTGAATCAACCTGATCAGCCCGGTTATGTTGAACAGGTATTGTTTATCACCGATGGTTCCGTCGGCAATGAAGACGCACTGTTCAAGCTGATCAAAAACAGTCTGAAACAGCAAAGACTGTTTACCGTCGGAATAGGCTCCGCTCCCAATAGTCACTTTATGAATAAAGCCGCACAATTAGGTAAGGGGACTTTCACTTACGTAGGAAGCACTGATGAGGTGAAAAAAAAGATGGATACACTGTTCAATAAACTGGGGACCCCGCAATTAACAGATATTCAGATCAACGGACCTGAAATGCTGGTCTACCCAGATCGAATTCCTGACCTTTACCTTGGTGAGCCGCTATTAATCAGTTTTCGCGGTACCCAGTTCCCCAAAAAACTACAGTTAAGTGGTAAGCAGGGAGCACAAACCTGGCAACAAACCGTAGTTCTTAAGCAGTCCTCTGAGACAACCCATCACATGGATCAGGATAACTCTGCGGTATCGGTTCTATGGGCCAGAAGGCGCATTGCCTCTCGGATGGATGACTACCGACAACTCAGCCCCTCCGAAGAGCGGGAAAATATCCGTTCTGAAATCATTCAAACGGCTCTGGAACACCATCTGGTATCAAAATTCACCAGTCTTGTTGCCGTGGATATCACTCCCATTCGACCTGACAATGCCGATCTCAATAGCCAATCCATCAAAACAGAGTTTCCTAAGGGCTGGACTCAAGGAAAAGTATTCAGGATGGCAAAAACAGCAACGCCAGCCCCATTAAATATGCTGATTGGAACGATTTTGCTAGTGCTTGCAGCGCTAATAAAGCTGGGACAATACCGACCTGGTCGAACACCCTTGGTTATTTTTTCAGCGGCTTCTTCAAGTGCTTCACCATATCGCAGCGAATAGGGAATAAACTGATGTTGAGAGCACTTATCCTGGTACTGATAATAACTGGTGTATGGCAACTAACCAGCGGCAGCTGGATCTGGGTAAAAGCAATGCTCGCGCAACGATTATTGGAATACTCCTGGCAACAGCTGCACTTAAGTAAAACACCTCAGAAACCCTGGCCTTGGGCTGACACCTATGCGACCGCTCGATTAAGAGTCCCCAGTCTGGAGGTTGATCAAATCGTTCTGGCAGGAGACAGCGGCCGAACCCTTGCCTTCGGTCCCGGCCACAACAGCGGTAGTGCATCTCCGGGGACAGCAGGGCTGTCGATCATCAGCGGCCACAGGGATACCCATTTCCGCTTTCTGCAAATGCTGGAGATAGGACACCATATTCAGCTGCACACCAAGGAAGGGAGTGCCAATTATCAAGTTAGCAGGGTTGAAGTTGTGGACAGCTCCCAGACCAGCATAGCTGACAGAAGCGAAGACCCTGGCCTGCTGTTGGTGACCTGTTATCCCTTTGACAGCATTGCTGGTGGAGGCCCCTTACGTTATCTGGTTTGGGCGGATGGAGTTGATCACCTAAATTCGAAACCGCCCAATAAGCTCTTGTAACCTTGACGCCAACTCTGCCAACTGCTTACTGCTGTGAGCAGTTGTCTGGGCAACCTCAGCCGTTTCATGGGTTACCTCGCTGATATTATGGATACTATTCTGTATCTCCTGAGACACCGCTCCCTGCTCTTCCGTGGCACTGGCTATCTGCCGGTTCTGATCAAGAATCTGACTGATTGCAGTATGAATCTGGGACAGTGCAATCGTGGCATCTCCTACCGTTTCAACACCACCAGCGGCCTTTGCCCTGCCTCGCTCCATCACAGAAACAGCATCATCAGTCCCCTGCTGCAACTTCATCATCATTTCCTGAATTTCCTTGGTTGAGTCTTGAGTCCGACTCGCCAGGGACCTGACCTCATCCGCGACAACCGCAAATCCACGTCCCTGCTCACCTGCCCTGGCAGCCTCAATAGCCGCATTCAGTGCCAATAAATTAGTTTGATCAGCAATGCTGTTGATAACCTCAACTACCGATCCAATATGTTCAGTTTCTCCTTTCAGTGCTGCAATAACGTTAGAAGCTTTCTCAACCTCCTCCGCAAGAGAGCCAATAGATTCCATTGTAGTCTCAATAACCTGCTGACCTTGAGAAGTCGCTTCATGAGCCTCTTTCGCAGAATCCGCTGCTGCAACAGCACTACGGGCAACCTCCTGGATCGTGGCGGTCATTTCATTGACTGAAGTGGCCACAACTTCAGTTTCATTATCCTGACGAGATGCAGCATTCTTGGATTGACTGGCCGATTCTGTCATTTGATCAGCCATGCTGGCCACCTGGCTACTGACCGCAGAAGCCTCGCCAATCAGCCCGCGGATTTTTGCAACAAACGTATTAAAGCTGGAAGCCAAATGACTGATTTCATCATTGCCCGACAATTCCAACTCCCGGGTGAGATCCCCCTCCCCCTCAGCAATGTCATCCATCGCCGCATTGAGCAAACCCAGCTTCAAGCCAATGGTTCTCTTGAAAACAATAAAAATAGCCGCCAGAATCGATATCAACACCACCACTAAAACGCCAATAATTTTAAGACTGGTTTCACGACCGGCGGCCAATTGCTCCGCTATATCAGAGTCCACCTGTAATACACCACGAACATCCCCCAGCTTCCAATCATTCTTTGGTGTATCAGGATGAGCGTTATGGCAAGCAACACAGCCAGGCGCTACCATCAGATCGGCAACGGCCACACTGACTATTTTTTTACCACCGACTTCCTGTTCACCGACAACCACCGACGTGGGATCTGCCGTCAGCGATTTCCAGGCATTGGCCTGAAACTCATCCAACTTTCTGGAAGCCCGGTTAGGAAACGGAAAGGCGCTGTAGAGTTTTAATGAAAGCCCTTCCTTTGCAAGCAACTGACTGAGGTCATGAATCATCGTTGCAGGAAGTGGTATTTTACCGGCTTCATCCTTATGATCGATCGCAGGCCGTATCTCTTTTCCAGCCAGCACCTTTTTAATAATGCTCTTGGTATAATAACCACGTAACGTCTTAAACTGACCTACCGTTTTTTGAGCCGACAGCACCACGTTATCAACAGCATTTTTCTCAACCTGCTGTGGGATATAGAAAATCAAAAATAATATTGCTATCACAAACAGCCCGAGAACCGGGAGTGCCATCTTCCAGAAAAGTCCATGAGTGTTCATATCAACAGTCTCATTGTCAGATTCGAACAATCCGTACTTCACCCTCAAATTGCTGTAAATATTAAGATTTAAGTAGTCAAGCTTAGAGATCCATTACCACACTTACACCACTGCAGACAGATTATGCTTTAGATAAATCCGACGAACAAAAAGGGTTAATAGTGTAAGTGTAGATCAAACGACCTGTTCCATGCTGATTCCGGCTCAAAAAGTCTAGCAACAACACCAGCTTACAATGATTGAAGGGTTAACAGAGACTTATTACACAGACAACATTTGTGTAATTTCTTCACCAATAACTTCAATCGATTGCTGAATTTTTCGGTTAGATTCTTCGGCATAATTTAGCCGCAGACAGTTTCGGTACTTCCCAGAGGCCGAAAACAGTACGCCTGGAGCAATACCGACACCTTTGCACTCAAGGCGATCGTTAAGCTTTACGGAATCGATGGCCTCGGGTAATTCAACCCATAACAGGAACCCTCCCTGCGGATAGCTGATGCGGGTGTTTTCAGGGAAGTAACGTTCCACCCATTCAATCATTCGATCACGCCCGCGCTGGTATTGCGCGCGCATTTTTCTCAGGTGCCGCTCATAACCGCCCTGAGCAATAAATTCAGCAACAGCCTGCTGAGGTAACGTAGCACTGGCGGCCGTGGAAACGTATTTCATATGCAGTAATACATCACCATAGCGCCCGGGAGCCACCCACCCCACTCTAAGACCCGGCGCTAAGGTTTTGGAAACAGAAGAGCAAAGCAGCACGCGCCCATCCTCATCGTAGGATTTTAGCGTTCTTGGCCGGGGATACTGGTAGGCAAGGTCTCCGTAGATATCATCTTCAATGATGGATAGATCATATTTTTTTGCCAAAGAGATCAGGTGACGTTTTCGATCATCCGGCATGGTATACCCCAGAGGGTTATTACAAATAGGGGTAATTTGAAGCGTTTTTACCGGCCACTGATCCAAAACCAGTTCCAAGGCCTCAAGGCTAATGCCTGTTTCCGGGTGGGTCGGTATCTCCAGCGCCTTTAGACCTAATGCTTTTATGGTCTGCATAGAGCCATAGAAGCTGGGAGAATCGACCGCGACAATATCACCCGGCTTAGTCACAGCCCTCATACTGCAGGAGAGTGCTTCCTGGCAGCCGGTCGTTACCACTATATCGTCCGGATGCATTCGGCACCCAGAATCAACAGACAGTCGTGCAATCTGGAGTCTGAGCTCATAGGAACCCCGTAAATTGTCATAAGAGAGGCTGCTGATATCACTGTGTCTGTTAAGATCGGCCAGGATACGTAATAGCGGTTTGAGCGTACTACCACTGACATCCGGCATCCCCTTGCCTAGAGCAACCATCCCCTCGACTTCCCGGCTGCCTAAAAGTTTTAACACCAGCTCCCACTGGGACACCTCAAGAGGGCGCTGAACAGGACGGCTGATATCCGGTAGGTTGGGCATTTTCATCCGCCCCAGTACGTAATAGCCCGATTTAAGTCGAGATTCGGCCATACCACTTTGCTCCAGAAGGCGATAAGCCTCCTGTACTGTCGAAATACTGACACCATGTTCCTGGCTCAGCACCCGAATGGAAGGAAGCTTATCTCCCGGTTGGTAGTAGCCCTGTTCAATACGAGTCGCTAATTCACCAGCCAGTTGTTCATACAGTTTGCTAGCCATAAAAGATCGCCATTACAGATTCTTGCTTCTGGAATTAGAGTACAGATTGCTGCCTCTAATCAGAAAACAGTACAGATGACGAGCAAAATACCATGACAGCGATAGGATTTTCAATCTGTACTGCTTGATATTTAATTTCTCTGAATCTGTAACGGTATCAATATAAATTTTAAAATGTTCAACACCATTAACCAGACCCGATACCACTTCTTTAACGGTGTCACTGTTAATAAAAACCTGTCTGGAATATAAACAAGGAGACAAGGCCATGTTAAGCATTGAATTTTTCCGTCGTTTGCTAGCACTTGCGCAACGCCTGCTCCGCAGGTACCGCACACGTAAACAACTACTAACATTGTGTGAACACGAACTAAAAGATATTGGTATCAGCCGTTCAGATGCCCTGTTAGAAGCAACCAAACCGTTCTGGAGAGCCTGATCATGGAAAAGATTCTAGCTCAGCAGCCAGCCAGTCACAGAAGTACACCCAAGACTGCACAGCAACATCAAACAAAGGGGATGTTGTTAGGGCTGGTCGGGGTCACGGCGTTTGGCCTGACCCTGCCAGCAACAAAGATTGCAGTAGCAGAACTGGACCCAATCTTTATCGGTGTTGGCCGCTCTGCGGTTGCTGGGATTATTGCCGCCGTCTTACTGTGGGCCAGCGCCAGCAAACGCCCCAATACTGCGCAACTGTTACAGCTGTCACTGGTTGCAATCGGGGTCGTGTTAGGATTCCCACTAATGTCAGCCCTTGGCATGCAAACTTTGCCAGCATCTCATGGAGGGGTAATGCTGGCAATTCTGCCGCTATTGACAGCCGCAATTGCCACCTATATCACAGGTGAGAAGAACAGTCGGCTGTTCTGGATCTGCAGTTTGCTGGCAGGTCTGCTAGTGATTGCCTACGCTGCACGCAACGGTCTTGACAGTTGGAAACCCGGAGATTGGTGGTTATCAGGAGCTGTGATTCTTGCCGCCTGGGGATATGCTGTCGGTGGACAATTATCTAAACAGCTGGGTGGATGGCAGGTCATCTGCTGGGCTCTGGTTCTGACACTACCGATAACGATTCCAGTTTCATTGTGGTTACGACCTTCAGCGCTTGAAAACATCAGTGTGCTGAGCTGGAGCAGCTTTCTGTATCTATGCCTGATCAGCCAATTACTCGGTTTCTTTGCCTGGAATCGTGGACTGGCTTTAGGTGGCGTTACCCGTGTCAGTCAAGTGCAGCTGATTCAGCCATTCATCACTCTTCTCGCTTCCAGCTGGTTGCTTGGCGAAATTCTGGAAAAGTCCACGCTACTCTGCGCAGCACTGGTCGTTGGATTAGTTTTTGTCGGTTACCGCAAACGCTGATTCCACATATGAATCCAATGTTTCAACAAATTAAACATGTCAAAGGGGCGATTTACGGCGATAGCAACGTCCCCGGCCTGACAGCAACCCTATCACCAAGGATCAATCATGAGTTCATTACGTTATTACACACTGGATGTATTCACAGACACCGCTTTTGGCGGCAACCCCCTGGCTGTATTTGTTGATGCTGAAGGCCTCGACAGTCAACTAATGCAGCAGTTAGCCAAAGAGCTGAACCTGTCGGAAACCGTGTTTATAGGCCAATCCACAGCTCCTAATCGGTATGCAGTCAGGATATTCACTCCAGCTGAAGAAATTCCATTTGCAGGTCACCCAACCGTTGGAACAGCCTTGCTGCTGTTTAAACTGGGGATGCTGACGGAACAGGAAAAAGACTCGAACTCTATAGAGCTGATCTTGGAGGAAGGCGTTGGTGACATTGCTGTTACGATCCAAAAACCTTCAAGTCTGCGAAAGGAACCGGTTGCTCGGTTTCGAACAGCACAGCTACCAGAAAGCCAGCCCTCCTCATTGACTCAGCAAACGGCCGCCCAAATACTCAGTGTCCAGCCTGCACAAATTGTCAGCCAGCCTTTTATTGCCTCCTGTGGTTTACCCTTCCATATGATAGAGCTTGAAAACCTTGCCGCAGTATCTGCTGCTGATCTTGATAGCGCTGCACTCAAGCAGCATCTTGGTAACGACACCCTGCAGGATATTTATCTATTTTGTCGTGAAGGCCGTAAAGCTGATATTCATGCGCGCATGTTTGCACCGATGCACGGGATTTCGGAAGATCCGGCGACGGGGAGTGCCGCTTCAGCTTTGGTTGGCATCATCGCCAGAAACTTACCCGGTCAAGGTGTACAAAAACTCAGTATTGAACAGGGAGTCGAAATGGGCCGCCCCAGTTACATTCACACGGATGTGCTCTACGAAAACTCAGACATAAAAGCCGTCTATGTGGCGGGCCAGGCCGTACTTGTTAGCGAAGGAACTTTTCTTGTACAGCTGCAATCTGACTAATTCTGAATATAGAGTAACTGTCAGAACAGGCATACATTATAGCGCTGGAAGTTTAGCTTCGATATCAATTACCTTCCAGGCTGAACCCATTGTCCACACTGATGGTTGCGATCACAGCTAAATCGCTGCACTATCTTCTTATCGTTTATCACGAGAAGATCGTAATCATCAATTTAAAGGATAGGACATGGCAAACGGAGTATTTCATCCTTGGCAATCCAAGTTGGCAGCCATATCGTTGTTATCGGCACTAAGCATGCCGCTAATGGCGCTTGATCTTTACCAAGAAGCCCTGGATTACAAGAACGGTGGTGAGAGCCAGGCTGCAATAATACAGCTGAAAAACCTGTTGCAGGATACACCAGAACATCAACAAGGCCGCACGCTACTGGGAAAGCTTCTCTATGACGAAAAAGATTTTTCCGCAGCGGAAAAAGAACTGGCCCGTGCCATAGAGTTAGGTGCTGACTCCGATGAACTGGTTCCCCTGTTAGTCCAAAGCCAGTTGGCACAACGTAAACTGGATCAAGCTTTGGTTCTGCTTGAACAGCAGTGGAGTGAGACACTCAAACCCGCTCTTCGCTGGTCATTAATTGGCAGCATAAAGCTAGCTAAAGGTAAATTCAGTGATGCTGAGCAGGCTTTCTATCAATCCCTGCAAATTGCCGACACACCAAGATCAACGCTGGGGCTGGCACTGGTCGCCAGAGCCCGTCAGGCACCGGAAGAAGCACTCGGAATACTTGAGCCCATCATAGACAATCCCGAAGTGGGTCAGGACGCAAAGCAACTTAAAGTCGGTATGTTGCTTGATCTCAACAGAGCAGATGAAGCACTCCCAATTCTCAATAAAATTATCGAGGAAAAGCCAGAGTTTAAAGCCCTTAAACTGAGCCGGGCCCGAGCCTATCTGATGCTGAAAGAGCACGAAAAGGCAAGAGAGGATCTTAACGATATACCGGAACAATATCGGGGAATTCCGCTATATCTACTTTCAACGGCAATGATTGCAATGCATGAGGGTGATTTTAAAACCGCCCACCGAAGTGCAGAAGCTATTCTACAGCAGCTACCTAACCACCCCAGAGCCCTGTTGTTAGCCGGTAGCGCGCTTTACATGGATAAAGAATATCAAAATGCCGAAAAGCAATTATTGGAGTTCGTCAAACTGGTTCCTGGCAACCTCAACGGTTTAAGACTGTTGGCAGCCTCTCAACAGGCCTTGAGAAAACCTGACGCAGCTCTGCAGACGCTTCAGCCAGTGCTGCAGCTGGCTGACCCGGATGCCCGATCAATGGCCATTGCCGGCCACTCTTATTTATCATTGGGTGAATGGGATAAGGGAGAAGAGCTTTTATCTCGTGCTCTGGAGAAAAATCCAAACCTCTCCTCACTTCGCAAACAGCTGATTCGAAGCCAGATAATGGGGGGGAGATCAGACTCTGCGCTGGAAGCGATAAGGGATACGGAAGAAGGTGATTTTCAGAATGATTCCTTGAGAGTTGTTGCTCTGCTTCAGCAGAAAGATTTTGCCAGCGCTCATTCGTTCCTGGAACAGCGCATTAAATCCAATCCTGACCAACCCATTTACTTTTTACTTCAGGGGATGGTGAATCTTCGACAAGGTGATCCTGACAAAGCCAGGGCAAGCTACCAACAGGCCATTGAGGTAAAACCGGGATATGCAATGGCACACATGGCGCTGGGACGTATTGAGCTTAGCCAAAACCGGATGGATAAAGCACGTGAGAACTTTCAGCAGATATTAACTAACGATGAAAATCATCTCGCAGCATTAATGGGCATGGCCTTTGTTGCAGACAAACAGAACGATGATAAAGAACTGCTGTCCTGGCTAAATAAAGCCAAACTTCGTAAGCCGGACGCCATACAGCCGATCAGTACCCTGGCTCGTTTTTATACTCAACAAGGAGAGATAGGAAAAGCTAAGAATGAAGCCTACAGTTTCTACTTAAGCCACAAACAAAACCCGGATGCCGCTGCCCTGTATGCCACCACCTTAAAGGCTACACGAGAACTCGTCAAAGCCGAACAGATAGCCAGCTCGTTGGCTAAAACCTATCCTAACAACTCCAGTTATCTACGCCTGTACGCCGAAACATTGCGAGACCAGAACAAACAGGCAGAAGCGCTTGAAGTATCCAAACAGATAATCGAACGCGCCCCTGATCAAGCTGCAAATTTAATGTTACATGCGGACTTGTTGTTCAGAAACCGACAATTAGAAGAAGCCTTGAGCCAGGCTGAAAAACTATGGGAGGTTGTAAAAAACCCTGTTACTGCAAGACTTCTCGGATACATTCATCTGAATCTGAAACAGCACGATGATGCGGTTAAGTTTCTTGAAATGGCGACAGAAGGTGGCGGAGATCCGCAAACTATATCAATTCTGGCCAGCGCTTATCAGCTGCAAGGGAATTCTGAAAAAGCCATTAAACTCTTATCGGACAGGCTACAGAAGTACCCTGATGAGTTTGGCGTACGATTTAAGCTAGCGACAATTTACCAGAGCCTGAATCAGGCTCCTGAAGCCATCCAGCAATATGAAAAATTACTGACAATGCAACCGGAAAATCCAGTGCCCTGGAATAACCTTGCCTGGCTCTATCAGGAACAGAAAGACGACAGAAGCATTGAACATGCCCGAGAAGCACTTCGATTGGCACCGGATCGAGCAGATATCAAAGACACTCTTGGCTGGATTTTATTGCAATATGGTGAAATTGATGAAGCAGTGAACTTGTTAAAAGAAGCCTCCTTCGCAGCCCCCAAGAGTGATGAAATTCGCTTCCACTTGGCCAAAGCTCTCGTCGAAGGGAAGCAGCTCTCGGAAGCTAAGCAAATACTGAATAAGCTGATTGCTGGCAACAGTCCGTTTAAAGAGCAGGCCAAAACCCTGCTGAGTGAAACCAACTAACTTCAACATCCCCATGTAACCTCCTCCTCTGCCGTTGGAATTCCGCCGATGGTTCTGTACAGCAGAGAGAGGAGGTTCAGCAAACCTCCAGATACATATCCGGCAGCCACAACTGCAAAAACAAGCACCTGATTTCAACAGGATTTTTTTCAATTGAATTGCGCTCACCCTTCCCGCTTCCGGGTTTTTGGCTACTCATCAGGCCCCCTTCATCCCGATATAATGCCCTTGGTCAAAACGCCCATTAAAGCCGCCCACAGGATTCCAGAATATTCCGGCCTGCCATTTCACTCACCCTCAACACCCTTGTCACCCTTAAACAGTTGAACAACCTGCGTTTGATGCAGCGCACCAGTATATTAAGCTGCTTTTAAAAATAAAACCAAAGTATACATCTGAATATTTAGCAAATACGCAAAATATTTCTTATGATTTTTAGATAGTATGGAAAATATACAAACACAGCGATTCACAGGAGAATAACAATGCTCATCGGTGTACCTAAAGAGATTAAAAACCACGAATATCGTATCGGAATGACGCCTGCGGGTGTGCGAGAGCTGGTTGGCCATGGCCATCAGGTCATGATTCAAAAGAATGGCGGTACGGCTATTGGCCTGACTGATGAAATGTACCAGGCTGCTGGTGCAGAGATTGTTGAAACTCCTGAAGAAATTTTTGCTCGTGCAGAAATGATCGTTAAGGTCAAAGAACCTCAGCCGAATGAGTGTCAGATGCTTCGTCCTGACCAGCTGTTGTTCACTTACCTGCACCTGGCTCCAGATCCTAAGCAGACTGAATTGCTGGTTGAGTCCAAAGCAATTGCTATTGCTTACGAGACTGTTACTGACAACAAGGGAGCTTTGCCTCTGCTCGCCCCAATGAGTGAAGTTGCAGGACGTATGTCTATTCAGGCTGGCGCCCACGCATTGGAAAAAGCTCAAGGAGGAAACGGTACTTTGCTGGGTGGCGTACCTGGTGTTGCTCCTGCTAACGTTGTGGTCATCGGCGGTGGTGTTGTTGGTGTCAATGCAGCGCGTATGGCATTAGGCATGGGCGCAAACGTTACGATTCTTGACCGTTCACTGGATCGCCTGAAAGAGCTGGACAATCTATATGGTCCAGGCCTGAAGACTCTTTACTCAACATTTGATGCTCTGGAAGAGTGTGTCATTAATGCTGATCTGGTTATTGGTGCCGTATTGATCCCTGGTGCCGCAGCGCCTAAGCTGGTTACCCGCGAGATGCTGGGCAAGATGAAGCCAGGTGCAGTTCTGGTTGATGTTGCTATCGACCAGGGCGGTTGTTTCGAAACCTCCAAGGCAACAACTCACCAAGAACCAACCTACGAAGTCGATGGTGTCATTCACTATTGTGTAGCCAACATGCCTGGCGGCGTCGCGCGTACTTCTACTTTCGCCTTAACCAATGCCACACTGCCGTATGCTATTCAGCTGGCAAACAAAGGCTACAAGCAGGCACTAAAAGATAATGCTCACCTGCGTAACGGTCTCAACGTTCACAAAGGTCAGGTTACCTATGAAGCAGTTGCCACTGTTCTAGGTTATGACTACACACCTGCAGAAGAAGTATTGGCCAACTAAGTCCAATACGGATTCCAAAAAGGGCGCCATCAGGTGCCCTTTTTTGTGCTTAAATAAACGGCTTTCGCTAGCCTAATCAACTTTTCTGCTTTCACTAATCATTAATTTCAATTCTTCTATTTGGCGGGAAAGATCCTCAATTGTTGGCTTCCCCTCAGCAGCTTCTTTCTCCTCTCTCTCTTTGGCGTGCTCATCTTCCAACACGCTGACCACGATACCAATCACCATATTGAGAAACGCAAAGGCCGTGAGGAAAATAAAGCTTAGATAATAGATCCAGCTAAATGGATAAACAGCCATGGTTTCATACATGACGTCGGTCCAGTCTTCAAAGGTCATCACCCGAAAAAGAGTCAGCATTGAAATAGTAATATCTCTCCAAAGCTCAGGATTTATGGCTCCAAAAATGGTACTGCCGATTGCTGCATAGATATAAAAGATAATAAACATCAGCAGCACTACATAGCCTAACTGTGGCAAAGCCTTGAGTAACGAATTCAGTAATACTCTGAGTTCAGGAACGATCGAGATCATTCGCAGTACTCTGAAAATTCGCACCAGGCGACCAACAAAAGCCATTTCACTGTCTTCTATCGGTATCAGGCTAATGATCACGATCAGGCTGTCGAAAATGTTCCAGCCCTTGGTAAAAAAACGCTTCTTTTCTTCGTCAGCAATAAATCTTATACAAATTTCAAATAAGAAAATAAGCGTAACAACCCAATCCAGTATACGAATGATCGATAGATAATGATCAGGTACCCGGTAAGTTTTAGCGCCAATCAATAGTGCCGAGATAATGATTATTGCCACAACAAAAAGCTCAAACAGCTTGTTGTTGCGAAGGGAAAGAGAGAAGTTTTGCAGGGATTGAAAGTTCATGATGCCGCTTTTCATAACATAAAGTTAATAACAGAAAATAGCTGCGGGTCTGAGACGATTACGATTAACGCGATTAGCCCCAGCAACCAAAGCGTCGCTATTTTGTCACAGCCACTCAAATGTTATCAACACAACAGCGCCGGACAACTCATCAATCCGCTAAAAACCTGAGCCAGGATAGCTAATAGAAATCGTAAGAGAATGCATCCGGGCTCGGATCACCCTTATCGACGGTCAACGGTATTCGTCATCTTGCAGAACTAATGGCAGTCGAATACGAATATGCACTCCTTCACCCGGAGAACTGCGACATTCTATATCTCCACCGGGGCAGCGAGTCACCAGGTTATAGACGATATTCATACCTAACCCGCTACCGCCCTTCCCTCTTTTAGTGGTGACGAAGGGCTCATAAATCCGCAATAGAACATCTGGCTCGATACCACAGCCATTATCATGGTAGTCCAACAGAAGATAGTTACTATCACTTCTGACTTTCAGATCAACACGACCGGATTGAATCCCGTCAAAACCATGAATCAGGGAATTCATCACCAGATTACTGATAATCTGGGCAAAAGCGCCGGGATAAAGCGTCACTTCAATGGAGTATGGGCAATCCAAGACCAGCTCGTGGTTCGTGTGTTTAAACTTGGGTTTCAAACTCTGCAATACTTTTTCAAGATAATCCTTCACATCAAATGAGCGCAGCTCTACGTGAGATTGATCAACAGAGACCTCTTTAAAGTTCTCGATAAGCTCTACTGCCCGATGCAAATTAGTCATCAAGATCTCAGCAGACTCATTATTATGGTCAAGAAAATATTCCAGATCGGAGCGAGTCATCTTCTGCTTCTGATAGAGACTGGATAGCCCTTCAACAGTTTCCTGCAAAGAACTTGCAGCCGTCAACGCGTTTCCCAGCGGGGTGTTAACTTCATGGGCGATCCCTCCGACCAAGTCCCCCAGTGCGGCCATTTTTTCACTTTGAACCAACTGGGCCTGGGCGCTTTTCAATGACGCCAGCGACTCGCTCAATTCCTGAGTGCGATCAAATACCCGATGCTCCAGATCAGCATTCAGTTGCTGAACCACTTCTTCCGCCTTTTTTCGCTCAGTGATATCTGTGGAAATACCACAGGTGGCATAACACTGACCTTTCGCATCGAAGAGCGGAAACTTCAGTGATATATAAGTATGGAGTCCATCATCCTGAGGGGCAGCCTCTTCTATTTCTACTGTTTTTTGCTGTCTCAGGGCATACATATCATTCGCTCTGAACTTTTCTGCAACTTCGGCTGAAAACAACTCAAAATCGGTGTGACCGAGCACTTGATCAGTAGATACATGAAATAGCTCTAACCAGCGCCGATTGACCATCAGGTACCGCCCATTAAGATCCTTCATATAGATCACTGCCGTCGTATTATCCAACAACGCCTGCAGCCGCCCCTCACTTTGGCGAAGAGCACGCTCCTTACGCTCCAGAGATCGCATTAGCCGGTAAATAAGCAAGGCAAACAGTATCAAAGCTATGATAATTGCGGCCTGCCGCCAGAGACCGGTTTTACTCTTTTCATTTAGAAACTGCTCGACCTGCCTGACATCCGCCATCATTTTCTGGTGAATGGAGCTGGCACCAACTTCCACCTGACTCCTGGGTAAAGAAAGATAGACCCCCCAGGAAAGAAACCCCTCGCCAAATTTTAATGGCTGCAAAACCCTTAGGGTGTCTTCATCCAACTCCCGAAACGGCACCCCTGCAATGATTTTCTGCACCAATTCATGGTCACTGTGAATACTGACATCGGTCGCATCCTTACTATTTTTATCGCTGACAGATTTGGCAACGACAGAGCCGGCATCACTTAAAACGGTCAGCTGCCCGTCCTCAGGCAGAATTTCCGACGCCAGGTGGTCGACTAACTGCTGTAACATTTGTACTGGCAGATCTACTCCGGCTACACCAAGAAAGCGCTGATCGACAAGAATTGGTATTACAACCGAGATCACAAGTACATCCTTCTCGTTCAGTTGCCGAGACCAGGGAGCTAGAACGATGGGACTGAGTGTCTTCTTCACTCGCTGATAAAAATCTCCAGGGCCAATAACACCAGGATCAAGCAGCGCTCTCTTAGAAAGAGGGACCCTGTAATTACGCGTGGGAATCAGTTCAATGCTGCCCAATTCATCTCGATACCAGTAGGGTACAAACCGTCCTGTATCATCGTGGCCCGGTGCATTAGCATAAGCCAGATCCAACATATCGAACGCATCCGGTTCCCAGATACTGTATGCCGCCAAAAAGTCCGAATTACTTTTCAGTAGTATCTTCAAAATACTGTTAACAGAATCCCGCCCAACGTCTACAGCAACATCCGCCTGGCGCATACCGGAAAGTACTTTAGCTAGCGTCGATGCGACGCTGATGGCTCGCTCCACCTTTCCCTGAGCCTGCAATGCAGTGGTTTTCGCTACTTCAGTCAACTGTTCCTGCGCTACCAAAAGAGATTGCTCACGCATCATATGAGACACTTCATCTGCTACTTGAGTAGCAGAGTCCACCGCTAAATGGCGAGTCTGTTCAATTGTCTGGAAGGAAAATACAACCAGCAGCAGGGTAAATAAGGGTAAAGCAACCAATAGCAGCGGATACCAACGGAACGAAGGCGATATACGGACATGTCTGGTCATAATCGGGCCCGGTCATCGTCAGAACAACTCATAGTCAACCGTTAAGAGTGCTGCTTAGGCACTGCTCAGGAGTCATCAGCCTTTTTCCACCAACGACGCGGCTCCACGTCAAGCTCATTGACATTGGCTGGCAACTCCCTGGCAATTTTGTAAAGTTCGCTGTAGATGTCAATCCCTCCAGCCATCCTGTTCAGCCTGTCGCGCCAGGCCTGCCAGGGCTCCGGATTAGATAGCGGAGATGCCAGCTCCCGGGCATAGGCCATTTCCGCGTCACCCCAGATCACATTACGGATCCCATGCTGGTGATAATAGGAACCAGGTAAAGGAGGGTTGCTGATCCCGGTCACACTAAGCAATTTGGCTTCACTGGTTTTGTGGATATTTATCTGGGTCAGATAAGCAGATTCCATCACCGCTTCCTGCAAGCTTGCAGACAGGCTCAAGTAACTGTCATAGTTCATTGAGGTCATGGCGTTACCTGCCATAAAGCGGCTCTGGACATCCTGACTGATCACAGGCCCCCAACTGCCGTAGGGCACCGCGCTGGACCAGGTTTCAGCGCCGTCGATAGCCCCCGTTCTCAAGGCATGGAGTGTATCACTCCAGGGAACAGGTACAGGCTGCATACCCAGCAGTTTCATGGCAATCCGGCCTAATTGGGTTCCAGTTACCCGAACCCGTGCCTCTTTGAGCCCATCGACAGAAGTAATATCGGGCTTATCTTTGTGTTTAAGCCCCATCATAAAACCACGCAATTCAGCATGAGAAAATAACATCTGCAGATGATGATACTTCCGCAGAGGTGCTCGCAACAGTTCCTCGCTGCGAGGGTGATAAAAGAAATAATATAACGATGCTCTGGAGGGCCAAAGAAAAGCAAAGTCGAAAATATTAAAATAAGGAGCTTCAGCAGAAGCATTCTGAGTTGAAGCTGAAAAAAAATCTACTTCACCGTGAACCGCCATTCGAGTACAGGCACGCTCCTGACAAAGTTGATTTCCGCCAAAATACTCAACCCGGATTTCTCCATCAGTTCTCTCTTCCAGATCAGCCACAAAAGGAAGCGAGCCATTCGGAATAATCGCCAAACCCGGTCGGGAGAAATGAGCAGCTCCAAAGCGCAATGAATGACGCGCAGTTTTACTAAAACGCTTCTTGTAAACAGAGCCTGCCGTGGCTGTCAGTGCTTCATTCGTCGCCGGGTATCCCCGTTTTGGTAACACGGCCGCAGCCATGGCAACCGTCATTAAACCATAGCGTCCCACTAACGCTGTAAATTCCCTTCGTGAGAAATCACCCGGGATAGTAGAGTTCATACGCACCTCCAAAACCACGCCCTACCCTGCACAATTAAGCTTTCGAACCACACTATGGAATTGAAGAGAGTAGGGAATCGGCACTAACTCCATTGTGCACTCAGCGAGTTCTTCGGGACTTTCAGAACAATCCGTTCTCTGTGCTAACGGTTTTTCGGACCGCTAACCAGATGCCTGCCGGCCTCCTTTCACTCTGAACCCCAGCCCTCCCCGGAACCCAAGAGACGGATTCACAAACTCATCAGTTAAGGTTAGTTCAAGATATCTTTCTCAACCAACTGTGATTGATCCTGTTGTTGCTTAAATGATCCTTTTAAGAATCCACACGCCAGAAATTGACAGAATTGCGAACCCGACTAGGCTGAAGGAAGATTTACATAGGATTATTCTGAGAAATACTCTGGACTCCAAGGTGGAATGGATGGATGTGGTAGAAGGCCGATCGTCTGAGCAACAGGAAAATTCAGCTAGCCCTGGTTTCGATAAAAATCAGGATAATTCTACAAAGATGGATGTTACAGCCCCTCTGCCAACCCAGTTCCCTGTTTACAAACAACTACCCTTTAAACTTATATCCCCCTTACTGGTGTTGTTGATCCTCAGCCTGTTTTCTGCTGCATGGTTATCTTTTATCGAGCATCAGCATAACCAAGGAAAGCTCATATCCAGTAAAGCCAGTGGCATCATCGAAACGATCTCGGCACTCATTAACACGCCAAAATTCGATAGCAATCTGAACAAACTGGTTACCGAATTGTCTCTGTCTGAAGAAATTGATTTTATCCTGATCGTTAGCGGAAACCCCGCTAAGGTTCAATACTCCAGCCAACAGTATTTAGCAGGCGTGCCAATTACAGAGATCAGCAACAGGCTTATCCCTGAAACACTGAGGTCCTTGCTAAGCCAGCAAACAATCAGCCCTTTAAGACAACTGGACGGTGGTCAACTGTTTATTGCAACTCTTACAGAAAAGGCCGATAAAAGTGATTCTGCTGTAGTTTTAAGTTTTAATCCAAAGAGTACATCTGGCGAAATAACCGACATCGCAACCCTTTCCACTTTAATGGTACTGATGTTATTTCTGACTGCGGTGGTCATTCTTTATATCCAGGCTACTCGTTTATTGAAAACGCCTATCCAGGCATTACAGGATCGCCTGACCAACAAAAAACCAGTAGATACCAGTCCCATTCAAGATAATGAGTTAGGTATTCTTATCCAGCAGTACGAAAAATCAGTTAGCAATAGTCTGCTATCCGAGCACCATCACGAACAAGTGCTCAGTAAGCTTAAGGAAGAGCTTGTTCTGGCTGAAAAGCATGGAGAACAGGCCGTTCATATGAACTCAATTCTCAAGCAGAGAAACAAGGAACTCCTTCAGAAGCAACAAATACTGGAAACAAAAGATGAAGCCAGGGAGCAATTTATCAGCGGAAAAACGCGCGATGTCTGCTCTCATCTCAGTAATATTCTGAAATCCACCTACCGCCTAAAAGAGCAATCATTTCCCCCCGAACAACAGGAGCTGATAGCGCAAATATGTAACGAAGGAAATTCCATATATTCTAAAATTCATGACATCAGTAATTTTTCTAAAACAGACGCTGGAATAATAGCCAGTGAAAACAATAGCAAGCCAGCTGCGGATAACGAAAATACGGGGCACGACACCGATACCGGCAAACCGATAAAAGTCCTGCTGGTTGAGGACTACCCGGTCAACCAAACGGTTGCACAATGCATGCTGCAAAAACTGAACTGTAATGTTGAATTAGCCGAAAATGGCCAGCAAGCGCTTGATTGTGTTCAGGCACAGGAGTATGACCTGGTATTAATGGATTGCCAGATGCCTGTAATGGACGGATACGAAGCATCTCAGCAAATAAGAGCATTAGGAAATAAAATAAAGCAACCTCCTATTGTCGCAGCGACCGCCCACGCACTGGTCGGTGATCGCCAGCGATGCCTTGATACGGGTATGGATGACTTTATTTCTAAACCCATTCAACTGGAAGAGCTTTCCCGAATAGTTAAGCAATGGGGATCGGCCAGAACCAAACCTTCCATCCGTACCTCCCAGTCTTCTACAGCAGATAGCAAAGAACATAGCCCGCATAAACTTCATGCAGTTGAGGCTTCTCATGCAATTGAGGCTTCGCGAAAAGAACAGGAACCTGAAGAAACAACCAGTAAAAACACTCAAGACAACACCGAAACAGAACAAATCTTTGATAAAACAGCGCTTAGTGGCCGCTTGAATAACGATAAACCGTTAATGGAAGCGGTGTTACAGGTCTATATCAGAGATAGTGGTAAATTATTGGAGCAGCTATCTTTGGCAAGCTCGGAGAAAAACGAAAATACAGTTTCAGAACTTTCCCACCGGCTCAAAGGATCTTCAGCCAATGTCGGCGCTAACGCTTTGTGCAGTCTAAGCGCCGATCTCTATCAGGCATCAAAGATCCCTGATTGGCCACGAGTAGTCGACTTACTGGCCGAATCCCAAGATACATTTGAAGAATTTAAACGAGTCAGCAAAGAAAATGCCTGAACATCTGAGATAAGACATTTTTCTCTGCTGTCGTTCACCAGCTCTTTAGCAAATGCTACTCATTACTCGGCTGGAGGCGCATACATTGCAAAGACTTCAGCACCGGTCATGTTCTTTGTATCGTTGGAAAAACAGTAATTGGATGGTTTTTGATCAATAAATACTTGATGATCTAATTGGAACTGTTCGTCATCAGCAAACAGACCGGCAGGCAATATGTATTCCTGAGATTCCAGCAACCGGTAAAACAAATGAGTTCCGCATTGTTTACAAAAACCCCGTTGTGCCCACTCTGATGAGTTGAAAACGGAGATATTATCTTCACCTCCAAAGGTCACATCAGTCCCACACTCAACAGCCAAAAAGGGGCCACCACCCCATTTTCTGCAAGTATCACAGTGGCATGCCCCCATATTTTTGCTGATATCCCCTACTGTGAAACTAACCGCACCGCACAGGCAATTTCCATGCCCTTTAACTGTCTCCGACATCATTCTCTCCTTAGTCATACGTAATACTTGTACGCATCATACACTGAAATATTCTGTATCACTGTTACCAGGGAGCCTGCAAATGATATCCATTCTGTTTTCGACAACGCAGGATTCGAAAGCGCTTTTTTCGCAGACTACCTCAGTACCTCAAAACGTTCCCAAAGATCATACATTCCCAAAATGCTGTTAGCTAGACTGAGATCAATTGGAATCTCTGGTCATTACAATTCATCTGTTTTGGTACTGGCAAGGCGCGCGAACTTGCGCCAGAATAGGAACTGTCGGGCCGCCCGTCTAAGTCGTGTATCCAAAGGACATCTACATGTTTATTAAGATCAAGAAAAACTGCGGTATTTTAATGGAACACAATGGCATGGAAACCGGTATGGTTATTCCGGTCACCAGCCATTTTTTGCTCAACCTGAATGAAGTCGCAGAAATCTCTTTCTATACTATTAAAGAAGATAAAGTCCGTGAAAATATCGAGCACGGGCCTATTACCATCCCTAAAAGCACTCGCGTAATTCATCTAACTATGAGCTACAGATATTCCAGCTATCAGGAGGATTTACCCGGTCTCAGCAATCGTATGGTTAACCAACGCGCTCATTACAAGCTCTTCTTCCTACCGGAATGCCCTGGCGAATATGAAGTCCTGCGAACTCATATAGAACGGCAGGTCTGCAATATCTAATCAAGTCAGGCTCAGTGATTACAAGACGGCTGGTAGCATTCGGATTTTCCGTGCTGCCGGCCTGAATGCAGAGCAGACCTGAAACTCATTCAGTGCGTTTCTAATCTTTCTGAATAGCTGATAGCGGTGAAAGATACTGATACCCCAGTGAATCCGCTACTCCTGGATGAGTAATAGAGCCATGGTATACATTTAAACCCTGTCTTAGAGGTTCGTTCGCCAGCAACGCAGCTTCTACCCCTTTATCAGCGAGTTCCAATACAAACGGCAACGTGGCATTGGTTAATGCTAATGTCGAGGTTCGTGCGACAGCACCCGGCATATTGGCAACGCAGTAATGAATCACGCCTTCCTCTATATAGGTGGGATCCGCATGTGTCGTTGCCCGAGTTGTTTCAAAACAACCCCCTTGATCTACCGCAACGTCAACAACAACCGAGCCGGGTTTCATTTTCGTCAGTAACTGGCGATTTACCAGCTTTGGCGCAGCAGCTCCGGGTACCAGTACTGCACCAATGACCAGATCTGCGCTGATAACACTTTCTTCAATGGTATCCACCGTTGCGTACAGCGTTTTTAATCGAGGACCAAAGATTCCGTCCAGCTCCTTCAGTCGATCCAGGCTACGATCCAGAATAGTGACATCAGCCCCTAAACCTAACGCCATACGAGCAGCATTAATACCGACGACACCACCACCAATAACGGTTACCCGTCCAGGATATACCCCGGGCACGCCACCGAGAAGCGTACCGCAACCCCCTTGAGAAATTTCCAGGCAATGAGCTCCCGCCTGTACAGACATACGCCCGGCCACCTCACTCATGGGTGCAAGGAGGGGCAACCGCCCCAGAGCATCAGTAACCGTTTCATAGGCAATCGCTGTACAGTTGCTTGATAACAGACCCTTTGCTTGCTTGGGGTCCGGAGCGAGATGCAAATAGGTAAACAGGCAGTGGTTGCTTGTTAATAATTGATATTCTTCAACCTGAGGCTCTTTAACCTTGACGATCATTTCAGCCCAATCAAACAACTCCTCCACCACCGTTTCAACCTCTGCTCCGGCATTTAGATAGAGATCGTTGGAGAAGCCGATGATTGCACCGCAATCCACTCCGACCTTCACCTGATGCCCGTGGCTAACCAACTCTCGAACACCAGCAGGGGTCATACCAACTCGGTATTCATGGTTTTTTATTTCCTTGGGGATTGAGATGCGCATTTTGTCTCCACCTATCCTTTTCCAATATGAATAAGTGTAGGAAAAGACAACGAGCTTGCCAGTAGATGCAGAAAAACAGCTTAATGGAATAGCAATCTGGGCCAGAAAATGCGCGACGTAGCGGAACTCTCCAGAAACAGCTCAGCCAGAAGGTCAATCAAAAAAGCTGAATCTGCTTCCCTGTCAGCTCCGCAAATGAACAGTTAACAAAGGGTAGTACACCGTCTGCAACCGGTTCCATCTGCTTTTCCAGATAATGGTCATAGTCTATAACCGACTGCTGGTAATCAACCGGCTCAGGCCCACTGAGCGTCAACAGATAAGCGATTGAACTGCCCCGCTTATAAAGCGGCGGCAAGTTCTGTTGTGAACGGATTTTCTCTGCCTTGCGTGCAGCTTGCACATGCGGAGGCTGGTTTTTGGTATAGGCTTCCAACGGTTGCCGTAAGCGCTTTCGGTAAACAAGTAGTGAGTCAAGATCCCCAGCCAGCATGCTCTGAACCAGATCCTTGACATATTGCTGATAACTCTCACCAGCGAAAATACGCCGGTACAACTCCCGTTGAAATTGACGCGCAAGCGGAGTCCAATCACTGCGAACCGATTCCAATCCCTTAAAAATAAGTTTTTTCTCCCCCCCTTCATCCTCAATCATCCCGGCATAACGTTTTTTACTGCCTTTCTCCGATCCACGAATCGTTGGCATTAAAAACCGATGGTAGTGAGTTTCATATTCGATTTCTAAGAAACACTGCAGTCGAAACTCATCCTGCAACCGCTCTCGCCACCAAACATTTAACCTGTCAGCCAATCCCCGTCCCAATTGATCTGCATCTCCCGGCTTGCAGTTCTGATTAAGCCACACAAATAAGGAATCAGTATCTCCGTAGATAACGGTATAACCACATTGCTGAATAAAATCCCGGCTTTCCGTCAGTATTTGATGTCCTCTCAGCGTAATAGAGCTGGATAATCGTTGATCAAAAAAACGACACAGATTAGAGCCCAAAACACCATAAAAAGAATTCATTATGATTTTAATGGCCTGAGATAAAGAGCTGTTGGATTCGGCTTTAGCCAAATCACGCTGAACCCAGAGCTGCTCCAGCAACCCTGGCAGAATATGCTGGTCGCGGTGATATTGGGCTTGAAGAAAACCTGCTACCCGCTGTTGTTCATCCTCACAGGCAAGGCCTTTTACCAGCCCCATAGGATCTATTTTGAAAGTACGGATGATACTCGGATACAGGCTTTTGAAATCCAGCACCAAAACATGATCATAAAGTCCTGGTAATGAATCCATAACATAACCGCCAGGACTGCCCAACCCTCCTTCCCCAGAAGCGTAAACCGGTGCAACAAAACCGTGGCGGTGTAAACGAGGTAAATAGAGATTGTCGAAAGCGGCCGCTGATCCGCCCACTTTGTCCAAAGGAAGACCGGTCATCCGTGAACGAGCAACCAGATATCGGATTAGCCCTGCTTTCTCAAAAATCTCCAGAACCAAACGACAGTCTTCCAGGTTATAGCGCGCCAGAGCCTGCTTGTCCTCGCGGAATAGTCGAGTAATCTCCTCACCACGATTATCAACATGATCGATATCCTTACCCCGTCCTAACATCTCACGAGCGACATTATCCAACGCGTAGCTCTCAAAATGATAGGTCGCTCCCTTAAGACAGTCGATACCATCAATAACCGCCCGGCCAGGCAACGAAGCAAAGGTAAAATTAGTGTTAGTGTCACGCAAATGAAGCTTTGAAGCTTTTCTCCCCAAGATTAACGGTATACCCAGTGACTCCGATTTTTTCTGTAGAAAACGCAAATCAAAGTTAATAACATTCCACCCAACCAATAAATCCGGATCAAATGCCCTCACTGCGGCAATAAACGCCTGCAGTAGTTGTCGTTCATCCTGATAGTATTTGAGCCAGGTTTTTTCATCTCCCTCACCTCGCATCAATACCAGTTCAAAGTTATGACTCTTTGATCTGTCCTTATCAGCCACGACCTGCCCGGCCATTCCAATCGAGTAGAGTTCCTGACCTCGCATACTGGTTTCAATATCAAAAGAGAGTACTTTCAGATTCGGCGTACAGTCGATAGTCCGGCAACGAGCGTTATGAAAATGCCTCACCCCAAAGCGTGAATGGCCTGCTCCCTCAAGCTGGATACCCCCATTGATGAAGCGCTCCATCAGAAAGCGCTCGGTTGGTCGAATATCTTCCTCAAAACAATCTATTGACGCGGCCTGTATGCGCTTTATCGCTTCACGATATTCGCCGATATCTTTAAAGTACAAGGCTTCAATTGCAGAAAAATCCAGCGATCTTAACGCCACAGCCCCATAACGCCAGCTCCGTAATCCCGTTAACAATTCTCTGACAGTAGACACATCCGAGTGGCGAATAAAAAAGACAGCTTCCTGGGAGTCAACGGTGTAAAGCACAGGACCACTGTCACTATGAAGCCAGAACTGCAACTCCAGTCCGTCTTTCTTCTGATGATAATGCTGGGTCAGCACGAAGCCATCTAAGGTCTGCATTAGCAACAGCTCTGGCGTATAGGAATAGTAAAAAAATGCGGGACTGCTTAGCCAGAAGCAACAGGAGTTTGGCAGGCAAAGGGAGAAACAACCTTCACCTGAGGAAACGTCTGTTCAATCACTGCTTGCTGCCCTGCCTCGAATAAAACCTTTATATTGGGGCCTGCATCCATGGTGAAATAAACGCATACACCGCTTTCTCTCAGCTGCCAAATACGCTGCATGGTAGCCACTGACTCCGGTTGCCAGTAAAGCAATGGTGGCCAGGAAGCGATCATGGTTGCATGCATCGAAAGGGCATTCTGCTCAGCCGTTTGCCCAAGTATCTCAAAATTCCGGTCGCGGATGGCCTGCTTTAATTTTTCCAAATCGGCGCAGGCCTGCAGTGGCCAGCTTTGATAGAGATGGGCCGTTTCCAATGTCCGTTGCATACCGCTTCTGGAGCCGACTGTTTTTTCAGCTTCAGTCAGAGTCAGCAATCCTATTCGAAACTCGGGCCAGGACTCTTCAAAAGGGACGGCATGACTGTCCATACCATCTTCCCGAACCCCCATTTGCCACTCAACAAATCCGTCAAAAATCGATCGCGAAGCGCTACCACTCCCCATCCGCGCAAAAGCCGACTGTATTGCGGGATCAAGATCAAAGCCATAAAGCTGATTGATCGCTTTGGTCAAGGCAGCAAAGCCAGACGCAGAGGAGGCTAAGCCTGCAGCAGTGGGAATACTGTTATGGGTATCGACCTGCAAACGAGCAGCTTTGGAAGAACGAAATAAATCCAGGAATTCAACAATCTTTGTCGCAAATGAACTGCTCCCGTTCACAACCTTGCCATTGAGACGGATTTTATCTTTCTTACCTTCAATGGGAGTCAAGCGGGTACGAGTCCCCAAATCTGCCAAACTAACGGAAAGACTTGGATTAATCGGAAGATTCAGCTCACGATCACGTTTACCCCAATACTTGCACAAGGCAATATTGCTGGCCGCAAAAGCCTCTGCCTGATCATCGGGGGTGGGAGTATTAGCAGGAAGAAAACGTTTAATAACCTGTGATTTATCCATACTCTTACCTCTTCCTCCTAATGTAGACAACTATAAAGCTCAAAACAGGCCACTTAATATTCACCCAATCACATCGACCAACACACCATCGGAATCAACCTGAACGGGAATTTGCTCATAGGGTATATCAAGCTGTTGAAGTTCCCCCAGGCTAATCACACAATCTCCCAAGCCTGAACCCGAGATTTTCGCACCATAAACCCCGTCAGATTCCCGTAACCGATAAATAATATCGGCCAGTTTTCGATCATTAACTCCAAGGCTATCCATCAGCCCCTGATAGTAGTTCATCAGCTGCCCCAGCAACGGCCAATCCTGCGATCTGGCTGCAACCACTGCTTGCTGCGTCACCTTTCCCATTAACCGGTACAGCTGCCCATACAGCTCAGGAAAACGCCGATCTTCACTTTCTACCCTGGCTAACACCTCGGGTGTCGGCGTTTTATAACCACAATAGAATAGTGCTATTTGAGGAACACAGGCAAGAGGGGTAATTTCTACCGGCTCTACCCGATAGGCAATAAGAGCGCCATAGGTAGAAGCCGCTATATCAGTACCCGAACCTCGTCCCTGCACCGACAGCATCGCGGCAAGTGAACGTTCAAATACCGCTTGTTTATCTACTGCACCCCGTAACCAATGATCAATCGCTGCCGTTATAGCGACGGTAACAGCAGCAGATGAGCCGAGCCCGACTTGGTGAGAAAACTCAGACTCAATCACTAGAGAGAGCCCACTGGGTAACTGATCAGCAACGTCTCTGACTGCCTGTAGGGCAAACCGCAGTTCAGTATTATCTTTAATAGAGTCCAGTGAGTCCTGATAATCGCCCAGCACCGACGTTATTTGCAGCTCCCTCTGCTCGATAGGTTTAAGTGTGACAAAAATACGCTGTTCTACCGCACAGGCAATTGCAAGTTCGCCTTTTAGAACGGAATGCTCACCCATCAACATCAACGTACCAGGGGCAGAAGCCTTAATAATCATCATTTGCTCCATCACAACTTAGGTCATCAACCGAGTCCGCATTCTGTACCCATGCGCCCAGGCAATCCACCTTTAAAGGTTGTAATGCCAGATGGCTCAGGCTGGATTCAGATAATTGAGGATGATAAACCAGAATCAGGCCAGCCTGATCACCAGCCACAGCACCGGCACCACTGACTTTAGCAGCTCCGCCTGCTTGCTCAATGTCAGCGACCAGCTGCTGTATCGGATCTGGTACCACACCAATCCGACATAACAGCCGATGATTTAGACGTATCTGCTTAATCAGTTGGCCTTGGTTCATTTCTCTTAAGGCAGTGGCCATTTTCCCGGTAATCTGTGAGAACTCATCCCAAATATCACTGCCTGCAAAGTTCTTTCTGACCTGTTCGACACCAACACCGGTTGTAACTGCAGGCTTGCCACTGTCAAGCAGGAACCACCCATCGCCAAACTCCAGCGATCGCGGATCGATAACACCATCGGAAAAATGAATCAGCCCACCATAGCAACAGACAGCAGGATCTATCCCGCTACTACGACCATGCTGCAAACGCTCAGCATGGTGAGTCAGTTGATATAACCGCTGTTGTGTCAGCTCGACCCCAATCAGTTTTGCCACGCCAATAAGCATAGCGGCAACGGTTGCAGCGGAGGAGCCCATACCCGACCCTACCGGAATGTCAGATCGCAACTGAAGCAGGATTCCTGGACAGTGATTAAGAGAAAGATCTTTGATTAATGCGGCAATGGCAAAGAGATATAGGTCATCCGTACCGACAAGCACTTCGGTAATGGGACAGTTTCCCAGGAGAAACCGTTGATACCGGGACTCTGCGTCTTCGGCACGCTTAATCACCTCAGGCCAGTTGTAGCGAAAACAACGGTCTAAATCCGTGAGCTGAAGAACCAGCTCAGCCGATTCAATACTCTGCACCCTGGCTTGAGCATAGCAGTTAACAGCCAGCGCCAGTGCTGGAGCCCCGTAGACAACGGAGTGCTCACCACTTAAAATCGCTTTGGCTGGAGCTTGCGCCACAACAGACAAATCAGGTCTTGTCGATATTAAACTACGAGCCACTATCTACAGGCCATTATTTACTGACCACTACCCACGGACAGAATATATTCGCTTATGTTGATTAATGCCCTCTAAGCGAAACTGCCCTTTGGTCTGTTCAGGAAAATGATGCTCATCACCATCTGTCGGATATTCAAAGTTGTATAGTTCCAGGTACTCGGGATAACTCAACTCGGTACGCTGATCAAGCAACTGTCGATGCTGCTCCCGATGCAGAAACTGCTGATAACCAGGCATAACTGTGCCGGTATAAAACTCTGCAACACAACCGGACCCATAACTGAAAAACGCCACTCTCTTGCCCGACAGATCTTCTTCAGCATTATCCAGCAGCGATACCAGACCTATATACATCGAGGCAGTATAGCTGTTACCGATGATACGATTGTAGTGCAAGCTGGGGTCGATTTTTGCGCTGAGTTGCTCCGCTGAACATTCACTTTTGGTATAGCGAGCGAGCTGAGATTGTGACTTCTCTGCCATTCGAGTGAATGGTAAGTGATAACAAAAGTAATCCATCTGCTCAAATTCAGCACCGGATACTTCTTGATAGTGTTGCCACGCTTGCTTTAGGGATTTCAGGTAAATTTTGGTTGAGTATTTTCCATCAACCAGCGCCGTTGAACGATAGTTTGGCCGCCAAAAATCCATGACATCTTCGGTGTAGTGCCCCGATTCAGGGTGTATTTCCAACAAGCGAGGGTTAGCGCTAATCAAAATAGCAGCAGCACCACAGCCCTGGGTAGCTTCTCCGGACGAATTTAAATCGTAACGCGCAATATCCGAAGCTACAACAAGCACTTTCTTCTCTGGATCACGAGCCACCAAAGCACAAGCCATCTGAATCGCAGCGGTTGCGCTATAACAAGCCTGTTTCAGCTCCACCACACGGCAACGGTTAGATAAACCAAGCAGACGATGGACGTATACTCCCGCTGCCTTCGATTGATCAATGCCGGTTTCAGTGGCAAACATCAATGTACTTATACTGTCTTTCTCAATCGACTCAAGCAGTGGCAATGCAGCATTTGCAGCCATAGTGACAACATCTTCATCAGCAGCAACAATGCCCATCTTCTCCTGGCCAATACCCAGGTAGAATTTCTCTTCATCAATGTTGTGTACGTCAGCGAGGCTCTTCAGATCGAGGTAAAAGTTCGACGTATAGAAACTAATATCATCAATACCAACAGACATACTTTCAAATGGTCCTTATTGCTCTCTCAAGAGTAGCGCATCATTCAGGCGCAAACCCTCGATATTCGAAACTCCCAGCAAGAACATAGCAGTTACAAACTCTTGCTTGAGCTGTTCAATAACCTCAATCACAGCTTCCGGTGATTCCATGGCAGGCTTAAGAAATGGTGCTGCCAGACCGCAAAGCGAGCCGCCGAGTATAACAGATTTCACCATGTCGATGCCCGTCCTGATTCCCCCACTAGCAATAAAAACTGCATTTTCCATATGGGATCTAGCCATCTTCAATGCCAAAGGCGTAGGCATCCCCCAATCCTGGAACCTTAGACCTAGTTCAAGACCATTGTCAGCAGGATTACGATGATGCTCAATGCGACTCCAGGATGTCCCCCCTGATCCTGCCAGATCAAAATACCTGATACCCTGAGCCATCCCCAGACTAATATCCTCAGGAGAAAGACCGGCACCCACTTCTTTCAGAATAACCGGCACACTGAGTTCGTTTGCCACTTCCGCAATACGTTCAGCCAAATTCGAAAAATCGGTATCGCCTTCAGGCTGAACAGCCTCCTGTAAAGGATTAAGGTGGAGAAAAAGCGCATCAGCCCCTACTTGGTTAACTGCAGCCTGACATTCCTTTACACCAAATCCACAGTTGAGCTGAACGGCTCCCAGATTCGCCATCAACAGCGTGGTCGGCGCCTGTTTTCTCAAATCGAAACTGTCAGCGGCCTCGGGATGGGTAAACATTACCCGTTGTGATCCAACGCCCATCGCAACACCGGTCGCCTCAGCGGCCAAAGAAAGGTTGCGATTAATACGGCGAAGCACCTCATGATCACCCCCAGTCATTGATGAGATAAGCAGAGGAAAACCAAGTTTCTTTCCTAAAAATTCACAACTGGGGTCAACATTTGACAGGGATATCTGTGGTAAAGCCCGGTGTCTGAGCCGTATCTGATCAAAGTAATATTGATGGCGATCAGTTTCGCTGTCATTTTCAATAACACGAATATGCTCTACCTTGCGGCTATTAGTCGGATCAGACATCAGCGTTCAAGCTTCAAGTGGGATTCCATCAGCTCTCCAGGATTAGTCTGGGCAGCCAACAGAGATAATTCACCGCAAAGCACTGTCGCTCCGCAGATAACAGCTAAACGACGGGCATTATCCCCCGCTTCTCTATTCTCTTTGCAACCGAGCATACGAAGGTTATCTTCCACAAAAGCCAATCCTTTTCCATTACCTACCGTACCCATAATCAAATTCGGCAGGGTCGCGGAAAAGTAGAGATCACCATCACGCACTTCGGCGTGAACAACCCCTTGAGAGCCTTCAATAATATTCGCAGCGTCCTGTCCCGTGGCCATGTAAAATGCAAGCAGCATATTGGCATAGTGGGCATTGGCGCTACGCAACCCTCCAGCAATCAGGGTACCAATCAGATTCTTTTTGATATTCAGATCAACCACTTTTTCAGGTGTGGTTTTAAGTCGGCGCCGACAAAGATCCCGGGGAATAATAACTTCCGTGACGACATATTTTCCACGACCAAGAATACCGTTAACCGCCGTCGCTTTTTTATCAGAACAATAATTGGCTGAAATCGATGAATAGCGAAGCTGTGGATACTGCTGCAAAATCCATGGGAATAACCGATCTGCCGCATGGGTGACCATATTGTGACCCGATGCATCCCCTGTAGTGAACTCCAGCCGCAGATAGATAAGGTTAGCCACAATCTGACTGTTTATATCTATCAGTTTAGCGAAACGACTGGAACCGGAAACCACTTCATTCATTTCCGGAAGCCGGGATTTAATACTGTTGAGCGCAGTCAACGCCTCTGTCGCATTATCCGCTTCCAGTAAGATCGAGCGGCTCATTCGCTCATCGACAAGAGTGGCCCTGATGCCACCGGCCAGCTTAGTCACCCGGGCGCCACGCCCGACAGAAGGCCATAGAGGGGACTCGTAGGTCGCTAATGGCACCATGACTTCATCGTTAACAACGTCACCCACTATTTTTAGCGGACCGACATTACGCATAGGAACCGGAGCAGTGGTAATTTTATGTGCTTTCATCAAACTCGCATACTGGAACAACGGAAAATATTGGTCTAACTGTTGTTAAAACTCTGATGCTAAAATCGGCTTCGATTTTTAGCATACTTGCCTAATTGCTGACAAAAGCTTTCCCGACCAATGCAGGGACGGAACAGCCCCGCTTCAAAATACTCACCAAAGTATCGAGCGGAGCAGTAACTAAATAAAGCAACTATTGTGCGCGTACGTTCTGCTAAAATGCAGGCAGCCGCGATTGTAGCTGTGGCCTAAAGCGAATGCAATCTCAGCTCGGACCAACCCTGCGCCCAAAGACGTTAACAGGCATGACCTAGATCTATTCCGGTGGGTTTTGATTGCTTTGCAACCGGTATCCATGCTGATGAACTGTTTGAATTTCATAGCCGGTACCTGAGAGCATCAGAGCCTTCCTTAGACGACTGATATGCATATCCACAGTACGAGTATTGACGTCTTGATTAACTCCCCATACTTCCGAAAGCAAACGATGCCGGGATAAAAGCTGGTTCTGGTGACGAAACAGGAAATCCGCCAGCCTGAAATCCTTTCCGGTCAACGATACGGGCTCTCCATCGCGAGTAATAATCAATTGCTGGTGATCTACGACAAATGGACCGTAGGTCTGCACCTCAGCTCTGGATTCCTCATCAACAATGGCGAAACGACGAATCAAAACATGAATACGGGAAACCAGCTCTTCGGGCTTAAGTGGCTTGACTATATAGTCATCCGCTCCATGGGCCAGAGCAAGTACAATTTCTTCCTCACAATCCGGTTCACTGATAAACAACAGAGGAATTCGCCGATCGTTATTAAGGACTCCAGCCTCTATTTCTTCAAAGCAAGCAGCCGTTTGGCAGCGAAAATCCACCAACAATAAATCATACCCCTGCTGTCTGATACAGGCCATAAACTCAGGCAAATTTGAACAGCAGGTATAACGGTGACCCGCTTCTTCAAGCCAGTCCATCAACGACTCAGCCAGGACTCGCCCTGGTTCTAAGATAGCTATATGCAGCACACTATCTCCTTTAAATCTAACACCCCGCATCAACACGCTGATAAATATATCAGCTAGCAATAACAAGGCTGTAACAATACATCAACCCCATCCATACTTACGAAAAGCTAAGCATCAACTGTCTGGCAAAGCATCAGTTCATCCTTGAACTCCAATATCTATAATTTTTGACAGCTATAAACATAATCATTTACACACATAGATGCCCGTAAGCATAGAACAGGCGCCACCCCCAATCACATTCTTACAGAAACTATGACCCGTAGACAGCTGTATGGTTCGGTGAATTCACTATATCACACCCCACGGGCTGTGATGCCGTAAAAAACACTGATGACCGGCAAATATGATTGAAAATACGACTAAAGAGATTGAAAGGATTTAGCTATTAAGAGGCTTTACAGGGACAGGCACTGGCAATCATGTCGGTACCTGTAACAACGCATAGATAGCTGCAGATTCCAACAGCAGTTCTTAATTACCGGGTGACAACTCCGGCAATCATCAACTTTCCAGCGACCGGTATTAACTGTTTTTAGAGATCAATTCAGCCCGTCGCTCACTAAGTACACGATATCGTTCCTGCTGCTTACTATTCAGCGCACCGATACTCATTTTCAGCAGTCTGTCATTACAGAGTGACAACACTTCAGGAGCACGATCGGGCTCCTGACGGATAATTTCATGGGCCGCCTGCACCATGTTTAGTAAAATACTCGGGCTGTTATCCAAGGCATGCAGGGCTTTGTCAAAACAGCAGAAAGCTTCATAAAACTGTCCCTTACGGTACAGACCCATACCTTTCAGGTTATTTTTCCCCCACTCTGTTTCGGTATACACCCTGCGATTAAATTCTGATTTGAATGCTTCAACCGTCTGGAGCATCGAAGTTCCTTCAACGCCCTCTATCAGATTGTCCAATTCTTCCGCCTGCTGATCTTGACTCAGAGTCTTATAGACTTCAAAAGCATGCTTAGCCGCTGAATTGGCGCGGGCAATATCTCCAGAACGTTTGTAGGTTTCGGAGGTCATTAAGCGCGATCTGAAACGGATGTGATCATCATCCAGGTATTCTTCAGCCACGTCTTCGAGTGTTCGAACGGCTTCTTGTTGAGCACTGGAAGACAGTTCACTGCCATCGCTGGTCAGACGGGTCTGCAGGCAACGGGCCAATCCAAAATAATTGTTCTGGTGCTGGTGACAGGAGTGCTTGGCATATTTGACGGCCTCTCTGAATGCTCCGATGGCCACTTCCCAGCTGCTGTTTTCACTGGCAACATTACCAAGGCCCGATTGAATCAATGGCGCCGTAGGCATCACTCTGGCGGCTTTCTCCAGAAGCTCCTGAGCATCCTTGTTTTTACCAACCCCCCGATAAACTTTCGATAACCAGTCGTAGGCTTCAATACTGACCGGATTCGACTCCAGTACTCTATTAAAGTGGGCAAGAGCCTCTCCATAAAATCCCTGATTGAGATCACAGATTCCCATCCCCAGATATGACCAGTCCAAATTTCGGTCTTCAGCTACACGCCTAAAGTGCTTTCTGGCCTCATCGTAGTTTTTCATATCCAGCAGCAGACGGCCTTTAAGGCGATCAAGGTAAACTTCCAAAGAAGCATATTTGGCAATCAACTTACGGATCAGCAACAGCGCCTTTTCATAATCTCCTTGGTCAACCACCGATTCAACCGGATAAACCGCTCGCTTTAACTTAACCAGCTTTTCCATTCGTAGCCGCAGTTTTTCCGGATCAACGGGCTTGCTGATAAAACTGTCAGCAGCAAACTCTATAGAATCTTTAGGAAGGGATTGCGTGGATTCCGAAGTGATTAGCAAAAATGCACTGGTAGCAGGTTTTAAGCCTTCTCTGACAGCCTCTTCAATGACCTGCAGACCTCCTTTTTCATTATCTCCCAGCTTTGACTCAATAATGCAAAAGTCATAAGGGCGAATTCGAAGCATGTTAAGAGACATATTGGCGGAAGAGGCCACACTGATGTCTGTCGACCCAAGGGAAGAGAATAACGCTCGCAAGGTGCCCAGCTCATCCAACTTCTTGGCTACGATTAAAACCGACTTACCAGCTAAAATTTCACTCATTCTGATTTACTTAGAGATCCTACCACTTATTTTGTACGAATTAAGGTCTCAACATACTGACAATAGACAAAAAAAGCCCGGAGGTGAATGCCTCAGGGCTTTTTATTTAAGCAGGCAATGAAAGTTTTAGTCTTCCAGGAGGTTACGCCCCTTGCCTGCAGCAATACGCATGCGTAGTGCGTTCAATTTAATGAATCCCGCCGCATCTTGCTGATCATAGGCACCAGCGTCGTCTTCAAAAGTGGCTATAGACTCATCAAACAAACTGTCATCTGAGCTACGCCCGACAACTTCAACGTTACCTTTGTACAGTTTGACCCGCACTTTACCGTTAACGTTTCGCTGAGAGTAGTCAATCATTGTCTGAAGCATCTTGCGCTCTTCGGACCACCAGAAGCCATTGTAGATAATTTTCGCATAGCGAGGCATCAACTCATCTTTCAGGTGAGCCACTTCACGATCCAGAGTAATGGATTCTATTGCACGGTGGGCACGAAGCATAATTGTGCCGCCGGGTGTTTCATAGCAACCGCGAGATTTCATTCCGACAAAGCGGTTTTCAACGATATCCAGACGACCAACACCATTGGCACCACCAATGCGGTTAAGCGTTTCCAAAACCGTAGCTGGCGACATTGCTTCGTCATTGATGGCTACGATATCACCCTTTACGTAGGTCAGATCCAAATAGGTTGCTTTGTCAGGAGCTGATTCGGCAGAAACACTCCAACGCCACATATCTTCTTCTGCCTCGGTCCAGGGATCTTCCAGCACACCACCTTCATAAGAGATATGCAGCAGGTTAGCGTCCATGGAGTAAGGAGATTTTTTACCTTTCTTAAAATCAACGGCAATATTGTGTTGCTCACAGTAAGCCATCAACTTATCTCGGGAATTCAGATCCCACTCTCTCCAGGGAGCAATCACCTTAACACCAGGCTTGAGTGCATATGCACCCAACTCAAAGCGAACCTGGTCGTTACCCTTTCCGGTAGCACCATGGGAAATGGCATCAGCGTTAGTATCGTTAGCAATCTCGACTAAACGCTTTGCAATTAATGGCCGGGCAATGGAGGTTCCGAGCAAATACTCTCCTTCATAGATAGTATTGGCACGGAACATTGGAAAGACGTAATCACGAACAAACTCTTCTCTCAGATCTTCGATGTAAATTTCCTTTACACCCAGCGCTTGAGCTTTCGCGCGTGCGGGCTCGACCTCTTCGCCTTGCCCTATATCTGCAGTAAAAGTAACCACTTCACAGTTATAGGTTTCCTGCAGCCACTTTACTATTACAGATGTATCCAGGCCTCCTGAATAAGCCAGAACAACCTTATTGATATCAGACATTCTATTCTCCGAAACAGGCTTTCACTGCATCAGCAGCATAAATAACACAGGCAGCCATCAGTTAAATTGACGTTTACAGCGTCAACCCACTGTCGACTGCTCAAAAACAGGGATCGATAGCAACTCCGATCTAACAACCGATTACGATCATCGCTGGCAATAGTCATCACAGCGTAGCCGGGCGATTATACACTGAAAAGCACCACTTATCGCTAGTAGAACATGGATGCTGACTAGAACATGAACGTTGAGCGGAGCAGAAACCTCAAAGGAATTTAGTCGTTTCGCTCAAGCCGGATAGTTACTCGACGGTTGCGGGCACGATTAGCTTCACCGCGATTCTTGACGACAGGATATCGTTCACCGTGGTAGCGAGTAGTCATCATTTCCTCATCAACCCCGGCTTTGACCAAATAACGCATGACTTCTTCAGCTCGCTTTCTCGACAAATCCCGGTTAGCCAACCGGCGTCCGAAATTATCGGAATGACCGTCCACAAAGACTGCAGATACGTTTTTGTCTGTCTTAACATAAAGAGCGATAAGGTCTAAGCGTTTTTTGGTTGCATCAGAAAGGCGCCACTGGGCCGATGGAAACAAAACTGCTGATCGCGCTATCTGACGGTAGTTCACCGGCAGCAACCCAGCAACACAACCGACATAACTGGAATAGGCCGACTGAAAATTCACTGAAGAAATAGCAACTTTTATCGGTTCTTCTGTACCATGCCAACGCGCATTGGTAAAAGCAGGACTCTGTCCCTTGTAAAGAGAAACCAGAATGTCATTGGCTAATTGCTGATCAACCTTAACCTGACTCTTAGGCTTATTTTTAATCTTGCCGATTTCCCGGGTGGAGTTACCGGGGAGCCACGAAGGGGACTCAGCCACAACCAGAGTTTCCCTTCCAAGAAGACTGGCCTGGGCGGAATCCAGCACGAATTGCAGGGACTCTCCTGCTTTACGCTCAAAAACAGCAGTTCCGAAATCAGGAATAGATTGACTCAATCGACACTCAAACTTGGAAGACTGCAACTGCCAGTCTGTTTGATCAATCGATGCCCGAAAGGTTACAGCTGACGCTGATAACGAGAACAGCCCTGCCACAACGGTAAAAAACTGTAAAAGAAAAAAGGTGAATGCAGGTATCTTCATAGACCACACAGAATATCTAAAGAGGCAAGGTTAATGGGCGGCTTTCCAAATTCAAAGAGCCCTTAAACATTATCGCCCAATCAAGCTTGAACTTTAATCGCCGTTTCCCCCTGTAGCCCATTGATTCAAGCACTGATAGAATAGCGCCCAGAATAAAACAGAACGGCCGTTCATCAGCCTGACTCCAGAGAAAGGCAATATAAGGTCCCTGTAATTTTAATACACAATGAAGATGAAACACTGCATCGACCCGCAATGTTTCAGGTAACAAGACAATACTGTCGTAAAACTCTGATTATCGTAAAACCCAGCTATACAATCACGACAGCTAAAGTTTACGACCTAAGGATCATTATGCAACGGCTACAAATCACCCGCCCTGATGATTGGCACGTCCATCTTCGTGACAATGAGGTTCTTAGCAATACGGTAGCTGATATGGCTCGCTATTTTGGGCGTGCGATTGTCATGCCGAATTTGGTGCCACCTGTTGTTAATACCAAGCAGGCCGAAGACTACAGACACAGAATCATGTCGGCAATGCCAACAGAAAGCCGCAGCTTCACGCCACTGATGACGCTCTATCTCACAGACGGCACCAGCCCGGAAGAGATAAAGGCCGCCAAGGCCAGCGGGATAGTTCATGCGGCCAAGCTTTACCCGGCAGGAGCGACAACCAATTCTGACTCAGGAGTGACCGCACTGGAAAACATCCATCCGGCTCTGGAGGCCATGCAAGAGATAGGCATGCCTCTATTAGTCCATGGAGAGGTTACAGATGCCGAGATCGATATTTTTGAACGGGAAAAACAGTTCATTGACCGCCATCTGATTAATCTGGCAGACAGATTCCCTGAATTAAAAATAGTAATGGAACACATTACTACCCGCGATGCTGCTGAGTTTGTGACCAATGGAAGCGATTATATCGCTGCTACAATTACGCCACAGCACTTACTCTATAATCGCAATGACATGCTGGTTGGCGGGATAAAGCCCCACCTCTACTGTCTGCCTATTCTAAAACGCAACACTCATCAGCAGGCTTTATTAGAAGCAGCAACCAGTGGCAATAAAAAGTTTTTTCTGGGTACCGACTCAGCCCCTCATGCTCAAAGCGCAAAGGAGGCAGCCTGTGGTTGCGCCGGATGTTATAGCGCCACCACGGCAATCGAACTCTATGCCGAAGCATTCGATATGATGCAAGCACTGGATAAATTAGAAGGCTTTGCCAGTTTCCATGGTCCTGACTTCTATGGACTTCCCCGGAATACAGAACAGATCACCCTGGAAAGAAAACAATGGACGCAGAAAAACACTCTGGCCTTTGGTGATCATAGAATAGTACCACTGCGAGCTGGCGAATCGATTCACTGGCAGGTCCTTCCAGAGTAATCTGAATTGCCTGAGTGGTCCTCCTGGTGGTTAATAACCGTGATAAGTAACTGAACTAAGGAATTTCCGTGAGCTTTAAATCGCCCACCTTTGAGCCATTGATGGCTCAGCGTTTTCGCGGCTACCTGCCAGTCGTCATCGATGTTGAAACAGCGGGCTTTAATGCTGACACAGACGCACTGCTTGAAATTGCTGCCGTTATTCTGGATATGGATGAAGAAGGGATGCTAATCCCCGAGCAAGCGATTTCCCGGAATGTTGAACCTTTTGAAGGAGCCAACCTTGAAAAGGCAGCATTGGAATTTACGGGTATCGATCCCTACTCCCCTCTTCGGGGCGCAATCGCTGAAAAAGACGCTCTCGAAGCCATTTTCAAGCCGATTCGCAAAGCGGTAAAAGCCAGCGGTTGCAAGCGAGCCATTCTGGTTGGGCACAACGCCTCTTTTGATCTTGGCTTCGTTAATGCTGCAGTGGAACGCTGTAATATTAAGCGTAATCCGTTCCACCCCTTTTCCAGCTTTGACACCGCCACTTTAGCCGGATTAGCCTTTGGCCAGACGGTATTAGCCAGGGCTTGCGATGTTGCGGGCATTGATTTTGACAATAAAGAAGCCCATTCCGCCCAATACGACACGGAAAAAACCGCGGAGCTATTCAGCCTGATTGTCAATCGATGGAAAGAACTGGGAGGCTGGGACATGGTGCTTCGCACCCAAGAACCCTAAAAGCTGATAAGAAAAATCTTCTCCTGGACTCCGGTGGACGGAGCAACGCCGGTGACATCCCCCACGCTGGCTGCTCTGGACTTTTATCCTTCGCTGAACGGCAGGCTCATACACACAAAAGCCCGCTGATGCGGGCTTTTCCAACTAAGCAAGGAGCCTAATTTTAAAGATTGTCAGCGTTATCAGAAAGGTAAGCAGCAACACCTTCAGGGGAAGCATTCATACCCTTATCGCCTTTATTCCAGCCAGCAGGGCAGACTTCACCGTGCTCTTCATGGAATTGCAGCGCATCTACAAGACGCAACAGCTCGTCCATATTGCGACCCAGCGGAAGATCATTAACGATTTGAGAACGCACAAGGCCGTTCTTATCGATAATAAACGCACCACGGAACGCAACGCCACCAGCAGCCTCAACGTCATAAGACTTACAGATTGAGTGGCTGATATCAGCCGCCAAAGTGTACTTAACCGGCCCGATACCACCCTCATTAACTGAAGTATTACGCCAAGCATTGTGAGTGAAGTGAGAATCGATGGAAACACCGATAACCTCAACACCACGAGCTTTAAACTCATCCATACGGTGGTCCAGAGCAATCAGCTCTGAGGGGCACACAAAAGTAAAGTCCAGTGGGTAGAAAAATACCAGACCGTACTTACCGCTAATCGCTTCTTTCAGATTAAAACTATCAACAATCTGTCCATCGCCCAGCACAGCTGGAACTGTAAAATCAGGTGCTTCCTGACCAACGAGTACGCCCATTTCAAGCTTCTCCATTTCAATTATGTATAGTATGAAGTATGACGCTGTGCCGCAGTACTATATATGCTCGACACAGTGACACACGATGCAACTTATATACAGCATAGCTTATATAAAATATAACCTAAACCAGTCTTAGCAGCCTTTCAGCCGTTCACCCTAAGACTTTTGCACAGCACTGCTAACGGTCTTATTCAGATGTTGCCGCCGCAGCTTCCTTGATCAGAGTTTCCAGCTCACCAGACTGCGCCATCTCTACGATGATGTCACAGCCGCCAACCAACTCACCTTTCACCCAAAGCTGAGGAAATGTAGGCCAGTTTGCATATTTAGGCAGCTCTGCTCTGATCTCAGGATTCTCGAGAATATTAACAAATGCAAACTTTTCACCGCAGGCCATTATCGCCTGGGATGCCTGGGAAGAAAAACCACACTGGGGAAACTTAGGAGTCCCCTTCATGTAAAGCAGTATAGTGTTGCTTTCAATTTGGTCTTTAATTGTTTCGATAACAGTCGACATTTGCTCACCTACGCCTTTCAATATCAAATTTGGGCATTGCAACCTTTGACGCAAAGCCGCAAACCACCAATTATATACAAAACCTACCATTTTAGTCAGGTAAAAATTACCTTTTTCCAAGGCAATTATACTACCGCTTCAATCCTGGCCGTCTATACTCATCTTACGATGAGAGATTTTCAACTAATTTCCGACATACAAGCTGGATTGCGTCATCGGACAAGAATCGCTAGAATAAGCGCTTTTAAGGCAGCACCAGCTGCCTTTTTGCGTTATAAGGGAGACAGGTTCTATGGCTTCACCGCCTTTGATGAACACCTACGCAAGACTTTCGGTTGCCTTTGAAAGAGGTGAAGGTTCCTGGCTGTACGACACTCAGGGCAACAAATTTCTTGACGCACTCAGCGGAATCGCAGTGTGCGGGCTAGGTCACGCACACCCCGCAGTAACCCAAGCAATTACCGAACAGGCAAGTCGCCTGCTGCACACCTCCAATCTTTACACCATACCTCTACAGGAGCAGCTGGCAACAAAGCTTTGCAAGCTCTCTCAGATGGAGTCCGTCTTCTTTGGAAACTCAGGTGCGGAAGCCAATGAAGCGGCAATAAAACTGGCTCGACTGTATGGGCACAATAAAGGTGTTGAGAATCCCTCCATCATTGTTATGGAACGATCTTTTCACGGACGCACCCTGGCGACCTTGAGTGCAACAGGTAATCGAAAAGTTCATGCCGGGTTTGAACCCTTGGTGGGAGGTTTTGTTCGTGCACCCTTTGATGATGTTGAGGCTGTTCGTACTATCGCTCAAAACAATCCTAATATCGTGGCTATTCTTGTCGAACCGATCCAGGGTGAAAGCGGTGTACGAACTCCAGCAGACAATTATCTAGCTGAACTTCGCAAAGTTTGTGATGAGCAACAATGGCTATTAATGCTTGATGAAGTTCAAACCGGGAACGGACGTACCGGAAGCTATTTCGCCTATCAGCAGACCGGAATCCTTCCTGATGTTGTCACTACAGCCAAAGGGCTTGGTAATGGAGTCCCCATCGGCGCCTGCCTGGCAAGAGGAGTGGCAGCTGAAACGCTAAAACCAGGAAATCACGGATCAACATTTGGTGGCAACCCGCTTGCCTGTGCAGCAGCGCTTGCCGTTATCGATACCATCGAGAAAGAAAAACTCTGTCAGCGGGCAGCCGAGCTGGGTGCCCTGATGCGGGATGGGTTTCGAACAGAACTGGCTGGCGCAGACTACATCAGTGACATTCGAGGTCAGGGACTGATGATCGGTATTGAACTTGATCGCCCCTGCAGCGAGCTGGTGGTCTTGGCAAAGGTAAAAGGGATCCTCATCAGCATTGCTGGTGAAGGTAATATTATTCGCCTGTTACCTCCTCTGACCCTAACCGACAGCGAAGCAAACCTTATCATCGGTGTTATTTCCAAGCTGATAAAAATTGTTGCTGCAGACGATCGCGACAGTCCTAGATCCCAGGGATCGTAATTCAGACAAACTATCCAGATATCTAAACATACTGCCAAATAAAAAAATCAGACCACCTCCGATTATATCGGAGGTGACGAGGTACTTTTCTATGAAAACCAGACATTTCCTTACGCTGCTGGACCTTACTCCGCAAGAACTTCAGCAGGTCATCGCCCGCGCCACGGTACTCAAAGCTATGCGCAATAGCGGAGAAATCTACGAGCCGATGAAAAATAAAGTATTGGGAATGATCTTTGAAAAGTCATCAACTCGCACCCGGGTTTCATTTGAAGCCGGTATGGCACAGCTCGGAGGACAGGCTATATTTCTATCCTCAAGGGACACTCAGTTAGGACGGGGCGAACCAGTTGAAGACAGCGCACGAGTAATATCAAGCATGCTTGATATCATTATGATTCGTACTTTTGAACATGAGAAACTTGAACTGTTCGCCAGGTATTCCAAAGTACCGGTCATCAACGCATTAACTGACGACTATCACCCCTGCCAGCTTTTGGCAGATATGCAGACCTATACCGAACACCGTGGATCTATTGCAGGCAAAAAAGTCGTCTGGATTGGTGATGGCAACAATATGTGTAATTCCTATATTAACGCAGCCCGCCAGCTTGATTTCCAGCTTGTGGTTGCCTGCCCGAAAGGTTTTGAGCCTGATTCCACTCTCTGTGCAGCTAATGCTGACCGAGTGACTATTGTCCGAACGCCTCAGGAAGCGGCTAAAGATGCTGACTTAATCGTAACTGATGTCTGGGCCTCAATGGGACAGGAGGAAGAGCAGAAAGAGCGAATGGAGAAATTTGTCGGCTATCAGGTCAGTCCTGCGCTAATGGATCTGGCTCATGAGGACGCAATTTTTATGCACTGCCTGCCAGCTCATCGTGGAGAAGAGATAAGCGAGGATATGCTGGACGATCCCCGCTCCGTGGTTTTTGATGAAGCGGAAAACCGTCTTCATGCACAAAAAGCACTGATGGAGTTTCTGTTACCGGCCAACAATAGTTAATACAAACCCCAGGGCGGGGCTGCCCCCCGCCTTTTCTCCTAAATGAGCTCACCGAGATCAATAGTCAGAACCCCAAAGACTCCACAGCAGTTATTTTCAGTCTTAGCATCAAAAAATCAGCTCTAAGAAGCAATTCTGCACGACCCTCAGTGTAGATAAACCTTTCGATCAGTCTATACTTGAATTCTGTTCATATTGATTTTGCCGTCTATCGACAGTTCAGCATGAAAACCCCGCCAACATCACAATAGACGTTCGGGTCGAAGAGGATTTAAAATGATTGAGTTAAGACATCTAAAAACACTCGCAGCCCTGAGGGATACCGGGAGCTTGGTAGAGGCTGCTGAGCGAGTTTTCCTAACACAATCAGCATTATCTCATCAGATCAAAGATCTTGAAGAACGTCTTGGCTGCTCACTATTTATTCGAAAAACCAAACCCATCTGCTTTACCAGTGCAGGCCAACGGCTGTTGCTACTTGCCGATGACATCCTTCCCATGATGCGTAATGCTGAACGGGATATAGCACGGCTAGCCGGTGGCGAGACCGGCCGGCTAAATATGGCGATTGAATGCCATAGCTGTTTTCAGTGGCTGATGCCGACTATCGACAGCTTTCGCGAAAACTGGCCAGAGGTTGAAATGGACCTTGCCAGCGGCTTTAGCTTCTCCCCCTTACCCGCTCTGGCCCGCGGAGAGCTGGACTTGGTTATCACGTCCGATCCACAGGAAATCAATGGAATAACTTATGAGCCACTGTTTGCTTACGAAGTCCAGCTGGCCATTTCGAAAAAACATCCTCTTGCGCGCAAAAGTCATATTGAGCCTCAGGATCTCATCTCTGAAACTCTTATATGCTACCCCGTTGATCGAAATCGATTAGATGTATTTACTCGTTTTCTAGATCCTGTCGACGTTGAGCCCAATGAGATCAGGACAGCGGAATTAACGGTGATGATGCTGCAATTGGTTGCCAGTGGTCGAGGCGTTAGCGCCTTACCCAATTGGGCGTTAACTGAATATGTTGAACGAGACTATGTGGCCGTTCGCCCGCTGTCTGCCAAAGGCGTCTGGTCAACCCTTCACGCGGCCATACGTGAGGACCAGAAAAATGCGGAATTCATGCGTGATTTCCTGACCACCGCCCGAGAAACATCTTTTAAAAATCTGGCGGGTATCAGAACTTCAGTAAAATCCCTGTAAGATTTGACCCGACTCTTTTCTCTTTCAGGTGCTCAATAAAGCCAGAAGCAAAGCCCCCTGTCTTTGACGAGCACTCTTTGATACCGGTTTAATCTTTAGTAACCAGCTGTTCGCTTATGGCCAGCGGAAGAAAAAACCGGAGTTCAGGGCAAAAGCCCTCCCAGCCTTGTATCTGGCAACTCAATGCGTAAACTAGGGGGCTTATTTTTTAATGCAACATGAAAGCTTAGTGGTTAAGGTTTTACAATATAAGGTTTAATAATATGGGCACTTGGTCCCTGGACAGCTGGCGCAGCAAACCGATTCTTCAGCAACCGAACTATCCCGATCAAGCAGTGGTCGACTCCGTAGAAGCGACTCTGGCTCGTCGTCCACCCTTGGTATTTGCCGGTGAGGTCCGCTCACTCAGGGAACAGTTGGCAGAAGCCACCGAAGGTCGCGCCTTTTTGTTACAGGGAGGGGATTGTGCCGAAAGCTTTGCAGAATTTCATCCTGATAAAATTCGTGACACTTTCAAAGTGCTGCTGCAGATGGCAGTCGTTTTAACCTTTGCTGGCAGTTGCCCGGTTATAAAAGTCGGACGTATGGCGGGTCAGTTTGCCAAGCCTCGCTCCGCAGATACCGAAACCATCAACGGTCTTGAACTGCCAAGCTATCGTGGTGACATTGTTAACGATATCAATCCAACGGTAGAGGCTCGAGTACCCGATCCACGACGCCTGCTGGATGCCTACAACCAGTCAGTTGCAACGCAGAACCTGCTTCGTGCATTTGCTCAAGGTGGGCTTGCAGACCTGAATCAGGTCCATAAATGGAATCTGAGTTTTATCGATAAGAGCCCTCTCGGGGAAAAGTACCAGACGCTGGCAAGCCACATTGACCAAGCCCTGGCATTTATGGATGCCTGTGGCATTGACTCAGCGAACACGCCTCAGATCAGAGAGACTAACCTGTACACCTCTCATGAAGCCTTGCTGCTGAATTATGAGCAAGCTCTGACACGCGAAGACAGCATAGACGGCGGTTGGTACGACTGCTCTGCCCATATGCTATGGATTGGGGACCGTACCCGTCAACTGGACGGAGCTCATATCGAATTTCTTCGTGGTGTTGAAAATCCGATTGGCGTCAAGGTTGGCCCTACCATGCAGGCTGACGAATTAATCCGTTTGATTGATATCCTTAACCCTGAAAACCTGCCAGGACGTCTTAATCTGATCTCCCGTATGGGGGCTGAGAACGTGATTGAAAATCTGGCTCCGCTGGCACGAAAAGTCAAATCAGAAGGTCGTCAGGTGTTGTGGAGCTGTGATCCAATGCACGGCAATACCATCAAAGCCTCTAGCGGCTACAAAACTCGTGCTGTCGACAGCATTCTGAAGGAAATGAAAGGATTCTTTGAAGTACATAATGCCGAAGGTACCTGTGCTGGTGGTGTTCACTTTGAAATGACCGGACAGAACGTCACTGAATGTATTGGTGGCGCCTACCAAATCACAGAAGAGAGCCTGGCAGATCGTTACCACACTCACTGTGACCCCCGTCTGAACGCTGATCAGTCTTTGGAACTGGCATTTTTGATTGCCGATACGCTAAAAACTTCTCGTGGCAGATAGACACGACAGGCTGCGGTTACAACTAACAGAGATCGAACAGGCATTACGCTTGCTCGATCTCTGGAGCGAATCAAAGCCGGATCAACGTGAATTGGCAAGTACTCAGCCCTTTTGTATAGACACCCTAAGCCTGGATCAATGGCTGCAATGGATACTGATTCCAAGAATGAAAGAACTTCTGGACACCGGTCTGCCACTTCCCGGTAACTGTAATATTCATGCGATTGCTGAAGAAAGTTTTAAAGATCTGCGTCAGGATTGCAGCCATCTTCTGGTATTGCTTAAGCAATTTGACGAAACCCTGATGCTGCCACACTAATTTTCAGTACCGAACACCAATTAATAATAGCGAACACAGATAACAGTACCAAAACCTGCACAGAACCTGCTTAGAATTCATGTTTTTACAGCGATCCCTCAATCCTTACAACGAAACCCTTACAACAATCCTTCCAAAACGATTTCATCGTAGCTGACGATCCCTAACACTTCTCCATTATCAATGACAGGCGCAACTGACAAACCAAAGTTTTCAAACAAACGCGCGCAATACCGAACATCCATATCCGGAGCAACACTAATCACCGGCTTGGACATAATCTCGTAGACATTAACTCGGTCGGGAGATCGATCTTTAGCGAGCACCTGTTTGGCAATATCTGACAATAGCACCAAACCAAATTCATCATTGTCATGACGCTTTTGAACCAACAGAACGGTAACCTTGTTAGCTCTGCAGTCCTCCAGCGCTTTTTGAACGGTAATCAGACCATCCACCATAGCGAAATGAGGCTTCATAATGTCTCGCACTTGAATCAACTTTTTGTTACTCATAACTTGTCCTCAATCGAATGGCTTAGCTGTTCCATCTGATGCGCAACCCCGACAGCATCCTCTATATCTATTTGCACTGCGATACCGGATCCTGGATCTGTGTCAAACCGACCTGTTTCCGCTATCGTTTCCAGGATCTTGCGAGACAAATGTTCTTCAACAATAAAAATTAATACATCACGCTGTGTTTCGAGTGTTAGACCAAAGAACGTTTTCGATCTATTTAACCCTTCACCTCTTGCGTTATTAATCGTGGTTGCACCGGTAGCTCCAGCTTCCCTGGCCGCCTGCATCACTTTCTCCGACTTTGAATCATCAACAAAAGCGACAATTAATTTGAAATGCATAGCTTGCCCCCCAAGGCATCGCCCGTATTAGCACTCTTTCTCAAAACCCTAGCCCCCAAAATTCTTCCCTTCAAAACCTGCTTCGCTTAAAGCATCTGCCGTCTGAAAGACTCCTTCAGAGACTACCAGTCGCTTCTTTTATTGCCTTCCCAATCATCAACCTTAAGCTTTTTTTTGATTTCGTTTCTGCACCCACTCGGATAACTGTGCATAAGTCATAACAGATATGATCGGAAACAGGCTTGCGAAAGCAATCAAACCAAAACCATCAATCAACGCACTTCTACCAGGCACCGTCTCTGCCAGTCCCAGCCCAAGGGCTGCAACAAGAGGCACCGTTACCGTAGAGGTTGTAACACCACCTGAATCATAGGCCAGTGGCACTATCAAACGGGGGGCAAAATAAGTCTGTATAACAACGACAAAATATCCGGCAATAATAAAATAATGGATCGGTAATCCGGTAACGATTCGATAGGTGCCCAGCGAAATACCAATGGCTACTCCCAACGCAACAGCAATCCGTAGGCCCCAGACACCAATACTCCCGCCCGAGACTTCATTGGCTTTTATAGCAACCGCTATCAGGGACGGCTCCGCGATAGTTGTACTCGCACCAATAGCGAAAGCAAAAATATAGACCCAGTAATAATCACTCCAGTGCAGCGCCACAACAGCAGCACCATCCCGCAAAAAAGCAGGATCAGTTAACTGTTCTGCCATTAAGCGACCCACAGGAAACAATGCTTTTTCAAGACCCAATAAAAACAGAGCAAGCCCTACAATCACATAACCAAATCCAATCAAAACCCGACGTAAGTTCGCAATAGGTCGACGAATAACAAAAAACTGAAAACCAAATATTATTGCTGCTATCGGCAATACATCTTTGATGGTGGAAAATAAAATCGACAGTAAGCTTGTGAGTAGTTCCATCAGACAACCATTCCATAAGCCATGACAAAGATCATCGGTGTTAGCGACGCAAATGCAATCAGGCCAAACCCATCTATCATCGGGTTTCGTCCCTTAATCGAAGAAGCCAAGCCAACCCCCAGTGCAGTCACAAGAGGAACCGTTATAGTTGAAGTAGTGACACCTCCTGAATCATAGGCAATACCAATGATTTCCTCAGGAGCAATAAAAGTCATGATCATGACCAATACGTAACCGCCAATAATAAGATACTGAATCGGCCAGCCTTTCAAAATTCTCAACACCCCAATAACAATGGCCAAGCCAACGGATAATGCGACGGTAAACCTCAGCCCGTTGGCATAGCTGGCCTGGGCCTCTGCATTTTGTTCAATAACTCCACCTCCAGCCGCAACCTGTGCAGCTTCAGCAGCCACTGCGATCAGAGCGGGCTCTGCTACGGTTGTGCCAAACCCCAACGAAAAGGCAAAGACAAGCAGCCATTTAACGCTTCCCTTTCGGGCAAAGGCATGCGCCATAGACTCACCTATCGGAAAGAGTCCCATTTCTAAACCATAGATAAAGAAAGTCAGGCCAAGAACGACGAACAACACGCCTGTAATTAAACCAATCAGGTCTGGTAAAGGTTGTTGTAGTACGAATAGCTGGAAGAAGGCGATAACAATGATAATCGGTGCTAAATCCCGAAGGCTTCCAAGCATAGACTGAGCAAGGGCGAGTAACGATTGTTTCAAATCAGAATCCTTTTCGTCCTAACATTGGCGACCGGTAAACTATCTACCGATAGCTGGCGGCAAATATTATAGGCACATTAGCAGCCTCGACGTTAGCGATTGCTAATATTTACATCGCTATTCTTGACCAAGAGCAACTTTTGCCCCCGGCTCAGGCTTTTGATTCTAATTTCTTCTTTTGTCGCGCTTGAGCGGTCAGGAAACTCACATTGATAAATCACCTGCTTTGGCGAATCAAGACGGAAGTATTTCGCCCCCTTACCCTTGGAATGTTCCATAAACCGACGCTGTACGTTGGTGGTAATACCGGTGTAAAGACGCCCTTTTGCGGTCTCGATGATATAGAGGTACCAAAGTGAGGTAGATGACTGTTTTGAGCTTGCTGTCTTCAATCGTTATTTCTCTACTCAAGCTGTTAATACAAAAAGGGGAGTCCCGATAGTCATCCAGGAGTGGTAAAATAGCTGACCATCTTACCATTCTGATCATTGTTTCGGAAAAACAAGGCTTAGTTAATCACCTCTATGAATAAGATCCAAACCCTGACCGACTTCCTTCGCTCGACTGACGCAAACTTTCGCTGTTTTGATATGGGTCGTCGTATCAGCAAACTATCTCAGGATCAGTTCTTAAAGTTTGAAATGGCAGAAACCCCTTATCCGCTCCCGCTGGTTATGCATGCCTGGATCGGCATTATGATCTGGAACCCAAAACAACCGGAGCAACACCTGATCTGGTTTTTAAAATTTCCTCTGGACGAGCAAGGGTTACTGGTACAGGCAGCCCGTGATGATTTTCTGAATCGCTTAGCCAAGACAGTGGGGAATCAGCTGCTCAATCAGGAAGGAGAGCAGGACCCACTCAAGGATAACCCTTTTTCCTTTACTCCTGATCAAGAAAAAATGGCGGCATTCCATGCCCGAGCCAGTAAAATACTGAAACAATCTGCATCTGGATACTATCAGCTGACTCGGGAGTACCTAAGCGGCTTAAGAGGATTTGACCAATGGGATCAGGTTGGTTTGCAGGGGATTGCCGATGTTATAGCCAGACTGGATGAACGAGGTAATGATGAACTTGTAACAAAAGCGATTCCAAAGCTCCCCATTCCACCATTAGAGGCCGTTTGTGCCAACCTCGAACATGAAATCCCGTCCCATACCATTAGCCAGGCAATTTTTGACCGCCTGCTACAGGTTATAGAACAAGCTGATAGCAGCCCTAATACCGTCGGGGCTCTACTTCGGGCAATCTCCCAGAGTCATTCCAAAGAATTGCGACAACAGGCATTGCTGCGCGTACTTAACAGCCGTTTCGGCCCGGAAATAGAGGTCTTGGCTGCCATAGCAAGCCGTGCCTGGAAGGATCTGCAAGATAGTCAGATTCGCCTGTCATTCATGAATAATTTGTCTATAAACTCTGCCGGACAGCAAAGCTTTAACCTGATGGTTAGAGACCTGGTATTTATCCCCGGCATGCGCGGAATCATTATGGAGAGTTTTCGCGATCCCAAACGGAGTGACGATCTTAGCCGTGCGATTGGCGCATTCTTTCAGGCACCTGGCTAATGTTAACAACCTGCCTGTTTTTTTAATTCTTGACGAGGCCTTTTCTTCCACCTCTGCTCCACCTGAAAAAATGGGTGCACCTGGGGTGGAAGAAAGCTAAGTATTATCACTATCAGAAATACCAGAGCTACCAGCAGCATTGCCATCTGATCTTTGTCGTCTGCTCGGCGTCCTCTATTGATAGTCGTCTGGCAATTCCAGCTTAAGACCCCAATCGACAAGCCGCTCTTCAGCACGCTGCTTAAAATGCGCCCGAACAGGACTGCCCTTAGGTTTTTGCAGATAATAGAGCAGGGTCGCAGCCTGCTCCGGTGTCACTGGGTTATCCTTTTCCCACTGTTGGATAAATTCTGCAAGAGTGTTGCTGGATTTGTCTGGCAGACCTTTGGGCAAAGGTACTTCTAATGACTCCCCTGCCAAAACCCGCTGACAAATTTTTCGGTAATTGAACTCAAAATCAGGGTAAACCTGAGACTTTTCTTCTCCACGCAGGCGATACCAGTCAGTTTCACGACCGGCCACGTAAACGGCGGCATGGCTCCAGGTATGATCCCTCGGACGATCTGCATGATGACAGGCCTCATTATAGGCCTTCAAAGTGGAAGGTAATCCGAAATCCTCAAGGCCTTTCTTTAAGACTGAAAGAAACTCAGAGATTGTCGGCATCCAGACAAATTCTTCCTTACAGCGTGTCACCGCCAGAACCAGCTCTTGCTCAGAGTACTCTCTCAGGCTCAGCGCCCATTCACGCTTTGCAATTCGAATCTCACTTTCATTTTCAAAAACACTTTTAAATTTATGACCATAGATAGTCATAAAACGAGCAAAGATCATATTAACCAGTGTTTTAGTTTCTGGACTAATAAGATCTTTAGGTGGTTGCTCCGACGTATCACCAGTCGATGTTGTTGATGTCCATGACTGCTTCTGTAATCCGCTCGCGTTTCTCTGCGCGATTATTTGATTGATATCTTTCACCACTAACCTCTACGGTATCGACCTTGTCATGGTTATTCTGTTCCTGGCGGGCAAGACGCCCTTGCCGGTTTTGCTCTTTCGCCCATTCTCTATGTGCCAGCTTAATAAATGACGGATCCCAGGAAGCCCGCTTTTTTTCCTGCGGCATCCAGTAAGCAATAAATTCATCAATAAGACCGTTAGCAAACTCTGCTGAAATATTCTTCCGCTGCAACATCTGATAGGTTGTTGGACTGGGACGCCAGTCCATATCTATCTCATGCAGTTTTTGATTACGCTTTTCATGTTGGTCAAATAAATGCTCTAAATCATCCTTGGGGCGGCTCCAGCCAACACTGCCACCAAAACTCGGCGCAGGCCCTCGCTCCAACATTGAGCCCGCAACTTGATTCTGGGAACTATAGGCTTTCAACCGCTCCGGAGACGGAACACTCGATGCAGCACTCTGATGGGTTTCCCTGACTGCCTGATATGCCTTTGATTGAGCAGGAAAATCGGCATTTTCAACAGCGCCGGTCTGATTTCTACCCAGTTGTGGCTCCGAAACACCAGGGTAGGAGGGGGTTTGCAAAGCACTACCGGCAACAGATTCTTTGAATCGGGGAGAACTCTGAACTCTCTCATCAACAGCGTTGGTCGAACGGCCTTCTGTTGATTCACTGGCCAAACACGCACTATTTTCAGAATCAACAGGCTCAGTTGCCGACTCATGAATGTTAGACTCACTCCCAGTATGCTGACCGTTGGCAGATTCAGTCTGATCAGAACTTCCAACATTAGCAATAGTGATACGAATACTGCCATTAGTATTAAATTCGGCTTCAATAACACCCTGAGAAACGAGACTATTGGTAATCTCGGCTAAACGATCTTCATCCCAAAACGAAACCAATTGTTGCCATTCCCGCCTGCGAGCCAGGAAACAGAGACTTCCATCACTATCCTCAGCACCATGGTGCCGGGCGAACTCATGGTAAATAGCAAGCAATACAGCCTCTTCAGTGCCATATAATTTTGCCAGTGACGGATAAAACAGAATAGGTTGTTCAGGAAAAAGAGCACTCATAAGCAACTCAGAAGGCCCCAGTAATAAGATAAATAACTGGTTTGGAGCTTACCACATCACAGGGAATATTGCCGAGCGCTGCTGAAATTAATACACCACCGCAGATCAAGAAAAGAGAACCAGACAAACAGGCTGGCAACAGCCAGGAAAGAGCCAAGCTGGTCAGACAGGCAAATAAAAATCGAGGAGAACCTGCTCCTCGATGATTATAGCTGTCTGTTTGAAACCTTTCGGGTCAGTTTTGTTCCTGACCCACAAACTCCTTAACTGCACGCAGCACATCTTTGCGACTGATTTGTCCGACTAATTTACCATCTTTAAGGACAGGAAAACGTCGGCGCGGTCCATTAATAAACTTGTCGGCCAAATTAACGATGTCTTCATCATGCTTGACGGTATCTACCTTATCGGTCATGAAGTCACCGACGTTGCCACCTTTTTCCTCTTCATGATAGGTGTAGCTAAGAATGCTTTTCAGGCAATCCACTTCAGATAACATTCCTATCATTTCACCACGATCATCGACAACTGGAGCACCCGAAATATTATGTTCAGTAAAGATATTAATCGCCTGAAACAAATCAGTTTCCGGCTTGAAAGTGATCAACTGGGTGCTCATGTAGTCCTGAACTTTAACAGACCTCAACATACTTGCTGCTCCTTATTCGCAACAGATAAATTCCAGCGTACTTCTGAATGAAGATTTATACTTCTCAAATTAGTGGTACCCGTCACCTGCCGTTAGTACCCTGATTCAGTATCCCTGAATACCGCCCTTAACCAAGAATCACTGTTCCAAAAATTTCCGCTAAATCAGATCCCATTCAAACAATGGTACTCTGGAACAGTATCTGCGGTCAGCCTATAGTAACTTTGAATCGAAGACCACAGAACCTAACTCAATTGAAAACCACGGTTTTGTTACCATGAACAAGAATACGATCCTCAAGGTGCCAGCGAAGCCCTCTCGCCAATACCGTTTTTTCTACATCTCTGCCTAACCTGACCATATCGGCAATTTCATTGGTATGGCTGATACGAATGACATCCTGATCAATAATGGGACCGGCATCCAGATCCTGAGTCACATAATGACAGGTAGCGCCGGTCAGTTTTACCCCTCTTTCATGGGCCTGGTGGTAAGGCTTTGCACCGGCAAAAGAAGGCAGGAAACTATGATGGATATTGATCACTCGAGAAGCGTATTCTTCACATAGGTCCGGCGGCAGAATTTGCATATAACGAGCCAGGACTATGGTATCAATATCATACTCCTTGACTTTGTTACGAACCTGCTCAAATGATTCTGCCTTGTTATCACGGTCTACGGGAATATGATGATAAGGAATACCATGCCATTCTACCATGCTACGTAAGTCGTCATGGTTAGAAACAACACAGGGAATTTCACAATCCAGCTCTTTGCTGTGATACCGATATAACAGATCGGACAAACAATGTGCCTCACGGCTGGCCATCAACATTACTCGCTTGGGACGAGAAGAATCTTCAATCCGCCAGTACATGGAAAATGACTGAGCAATCGGTGCAAAAGCTTCGCGCAACTGGTCAATGGAAAAAGGTATGTTGCCGGCACGAACTTCGTACCGCATGAAAAACCAGCCAGTGCTGCTGTCCGAATGCTGATTGGCATCACCGATGGAGCCACCGTGACTGGAAATAAAATTACTGACCATCGCTACGATTCCAAGCCGGTCGGGGCAAGAAATAACCAGTCTGTATTTAGGTTCCATAGTATCCTTCTCTATAAGGAGCTGGACGTGATTAACAGCCCAGAGCCTGCGCTAAAAAGTAGCGGCGATTCTAACAATTTATTATCCGTATCACACCTACTGCCGCAGACCAATATGCGAACCGGCAAAATTAAGGCATACTCAAAAAAGACGAAGGAGCTAAAAGCGGTGACCTGACAGCTATGATCAATCGCAAAGGTAAGCACCTACTACCATTAGCAGCTCGCCGCATGGGTATTGACACCCATCAGGAGCTAACAATCTACCTGCCCTCCGACAGCCACGTTTGTCATTCGGAAGGCTTCTCGGCTTTATCCAGAGTCAGGGTTGAGTCACCTGACAAGCAAATTATTGCTACCTTGCATATCGTCACCAATGGCTTACTCCAGGACCAGGAGATTGGGTTTTCGGAATCAGCCTGGGCGCATATGGAATTGACCGACGGTGATCAGGTTTGGGTATATCATCCCAAGCCGTTGGAATCACTCTCCCACATCCGTGCCAAGATATTTGGTCACAGGCTGACCAGAGACCAGATTGATGACATTGTTCGAGATATAGCGAAAGGACGCTATGCTGATGTCCACCTGGCTGCTTTTATCAGCTCTTGTGGTGATGGAAAGCTCGATGTAGAAGAAATTATTGATTTGACTCGCGCCATGGTGGAGGCCGGCAGTAAACTGGAATGGGATCTACCGGTGATTGTAGACAAACATTGTGTCGGTGGTCTGCCTGGAAACCGGACAACTCCGATCCTGGTGCCAATTCTGGCAGCAGCAGGCCTTAGTATGCCAAAAACGTCTTCGAGAGCAATCACCTCCCCCGCCGGTACCGCAGACACAATGGAAACTTTGACCAATGTTCGTCTGGATCTCGACCAGATCCGGGTATTGGTTAAAACGCATGGAGGTTGTTTGGCATGGGGCGGATCAGTGCGGTTGAGTCCAACCGATGACCTGTTAATACGGGTGGAAAGAGCTCTGGAAATAGACAGTGAAGGTCAGCTAATTGCATCAGTGCTGTCCAAAAAGCTGGCGGCAGGTGCGACACATGTTTTGATCGACATACCCGTCGGATCTACGGCCAAAATCAGAGATCAGGCCTCAGCAGAGCGATTATCAACACTACTGCGAACAGTGGCCGAAACCCTGGGGCTGAAAGTACGTATCATGATTAGTGATGGCTCCCAGCCGGTGGGGAATGGTATAGGTCCAGCACTGGAAGCCTGGGATATACTGGCTGTTTTACAAAACAAGAAAGATGCACCTCAAGACCTTAAAATTCGCGCCGCTGAAGTGGCCGGTGAACTATTAGAAATGTGCAGTAAAGCAGAGCCAGACAAAGGCTTCCAGATGGCTGTCGCTCTTATAGATTCCGGCGCCGCCTGGAAGAAATTTCAGGAAATATGTCAGGCCCAGGGAGGTCTGCAAGAACCACCGGTTGCCCCTTACCGCTACAATATGATCAGTCCACGAGCAGGAGTGGTCAGCAATATAGATAACCGCCAACTATCTCAGACAGCAAAGCTTGCTGGAGCTCCAGCTGACCCGGCAGCGGGCGTGGTGATTTATGCGAAACTGGGTAATCGAGTAAAAAAAGGTGAAACCTTATTGACGATCCATGCAGAAAGCCCGGGTGAATTAGACTATGCCGTCGCCTATTTGAATACCCACAGACAACTGATTACAGTATCGCCCTGACTGAGTTAAGGTCACGGGCTGATGAAATAATGGTTCCCTGTTATGACCCGTTTGATCAGGCATAACAAAGTCACTGTTAGTTTTACGATAAGTTACTGTCAGTTTTACGATAAACAGTTAGCATTACAGAAAGTTACCCTTTCGAGGATATCAAATATATGAACCCTCTGCTTTTTAACCTCAACAGCGATCCCGTTCTGGCTTCACAACTAAGAGCGCACCTCGACGCTGAAGAAGGGGTTATTAACCAGCGATATTTTCCCGACCAGGAAACCTATCTGCGTATCGACAGCAATTGCCAGGAACGCCCCTGTATAGTCTACTGTAACCTATACCAGCCTAACGATAAGATCATGCCACTGCTGTTTCTGGTAGAAACCTTAAGAGAACTTGGCGCAAGCAAAGTCGCACTGGTAACGCCCTATCTAAGCTATATGCGTCAGGATAAACGTTTTCTGCCAGGAGAGTGTGTCAATGCACGTCCGTTTGCCAGGCTACTCTCAAATTATCTGGATTTTCTGGTAACCATCGATCCACATTTGCACCGCATCCATTCTCTGGATGAGGTCTACAGTATTCCGACGCATATAGTCAAAGCAGCCCCACTGATTGCCGACTGGGTCGGCACTCACATCAAACAACCGTTATTCTTGGGGCCTGACAGCGAGAGCGAACAATGGGTCAGTGAAGTTGCGCAACTGATCGACGCCCCCTTTCTGGTTATGGAAAAGAACCGTAAAGGCGATCGGGATGTAGAGATCAATGTGCCCTCACTGAAAACCTGGAAGGATCACACCCCTATACTGGTGGACGATATTATTTCCAGTGGTCGGACAATGCTGACAACCCTGATGCAACTTCGCCAGTCAGGTTTGAATCGGGGATACTGCATTGGTGTCCATGGCATCTTTGCTGACAATGCCTATTCAGAGCTGCAAGAAGAGGCAGAAGTCATCAGTACCAGCACCATTCCTCACCCTTCCAATCAAATTGACGTTAGCGCTGCGCTCGCGGTTCCACTGGCACAATGGGCAAAAGACTGAGTGATGGAGCAACCGTCATCTAAATCAGCACCAATACCAGCAGATCCTGAAAGGCCGACGGATTCTGTTCAGCTGACTAGTCATCAGCAACATAACGACCTCAGGTTGACTGATGCTGTGGTCAGTTATGATGCCCGTTTTTTGTCGTCGGCTTTAGCTGATCACTTTCTGGAGCAACTGACAGAAAGCTTGGAATGGCGCCAGGATCAAATTCAGATGTTCGGCCGCCCCGTCCCTATTCCAAGACTGCAAGCCTGGTACGGCGATACAGACGCTCACTACCGTTATTCAGGCCTTAACCTGCAGCCACAACCATGGACAAGGGAACTCTGCCAACTGCTTGGTTTGATCGAAGAACAGACCGGCGTTTGCTTCAATTCAGTTTTGGCAAATCTCTATCGGGACGGTCAGGACAGCGTTGGATGGCACTCCGATAATGAACCCGAACTGGGCCCTTCCCCCATCATAGCCTCTTTGACCCTGGGGGCTGTGCGTCGGTTTTGTTTACGTCATAAGAAACACAAAGATCAGCAACATCAGTTACAGTTGGAGCATGGCTCTTTGTTGATAATGGCAGGAGAAACACAGCAACACTGGCTACATGCTCTGCCTAAAACCAAAAGACCTACTGCACCACGGATCAACCTGAGCTTCCGGCAGATTGTTCAAACTCGTTAACTCCAGCTATGGATGGGACTTGTTCAGAGCCACCCAAGGTGTACCATAGCCCCGGTAATCAATATTAATAACCGACCAGCTTACAGCTCCAACGGGACAAAAACCCTAGTGCATCAACAAAATACACAAACACTCAGCGTCAGCGAACTGAACAGACAGGTCAGGCAGTTACTCGAAAGCGGTTTTTCAGTACTGAATATCGAAGGTGAAATATCCAACTTCGTCTGCCCCAGTTCAGGACACTGGTATTTTACCCTGAAGGATCAAGGCGCTCAGGTTCGCTGCGCTCTGTTTAAAAACCGCAATCGTTTTCTCAAATACAAACCCCGTAATGGTGACCAGGTCAAACTACGAGCTAAAGTCAGTCTTTATGAAGGTCGTGGAGAGTTTCAGTTAATCGGTGATTACCTTGAAGAAGCCGGTGCAGGAGCACTTCAGGCAGCGTTCGAGGCGCTGAAAATAAAGTTGGAACAGGAGGGATTGTTCTCTCAGCAACATAAACGACCGCTCCCGACCTTACCCAGGCATATCGGCGTAATCACCTCCCCCACTGGCGCAGCAGTGCGCGATATTGTCAGCGTTCTGGCACGCCGCTTCCCGGCGATTCCTGTGAGTATATTTCCGGTAGCCGTTCAAGGCGAAGAAGCACCACAACAATTGATAGACGCTTTGAACCTCGCCAACAGGGACGGCCGTTGTGATGTAATAATTCTCGGCAGAGGTGGCGGTTCGCTGGAAGATCTCTGGGCATTCAATAACGAATTACTCGCCAGGGCTATCTTTGCCAGCGACATTCCGATTGTCAGTGCTGTTGGTCACGAAGTTGATTTCAGTATCTCTGATTTTGTTGCCGACTTAAGAGCTCCGACACCCTCTGCTGCCGCTGAGCTTCTAAGCCCGGACAGAGAGACCCTGGGCGGACAGCTTCGCTACTATGAAGAAGCACTCGCCCGCCAGTTTAAACGCCGGATTGAGTTACTAAGCCTGCGCTTAAAGAGTGCCAGCCAGCGCCTGCGACATCCAGGTCAACGACTTCAGGAACAGGCTCAAAGATTAGATGAGCTTGAGCTTCGCCTAAAGCGCCAGCTCAAATACAGCCTGAACCTCTATCAACAGCGATTGTCTCACTTGGATTATCGCTTAACACAGCAGTCTCCTGATCGGAAAATTGACTACCTGCAAACCCGGCAGCAAGAACTTTACCAGAGATTAAAACGAGGAATGAGTTTACAACTGGATAAGCGCCGAGTGCAGCTGGCATCACAGAGTCATGCTCTGCAGGCCGTCAGCCCTTTAGCCACCCTAAGTCGTGGTTATGCCATCGTTTCAGACCAGCAGGGACATATTGTCCGGAACACCAGCGATATAAGCATCGGAGATACCTTGCAGACTCGTCTGGCCAAAGGCCGTCTGCTATGCCAGGTCACCGAAACAATCGAAGCGGATCACTGAGGAACCTTAAGCTTGAGCGCTTGCCGCTAACAATTGGAAATCAATTCAGAAACAAACGATCAACACCCATATTTAAAGTAGCAACACCTTAAAAAGACCAGTGCTTTTAAACAACAAGACTATAAGAGGCTGTACTCGATGAAATACCTGTTGGCTGCCTTACCGCTATTGCTTGCCAGTTTTAACCTGACAGCCCTTGAATTACCGCTGAACTCCCCGGTTCCAGGAGGGATCATTCATTTACCCTTACAGGGTAAGGAATCACCCAAGGTCATCTATCGCAAACACCGGGTCATGGTAGTGCCTGCGACAGCAACCCGTTACGCCGACCAAGCGGACTGGGTTGCCCTGGTGGGTATTCCGTTAAGTGCCAAGGCCGGTACTGAAACAGTCAACATTAACGGCAATAACCTCTCTTTTAAGATTGAGAGCAAGCAATACAAAGAACAACGATTGGTTATTAAAAACAAACGCAAAGTCAATCCAACCCCATTGGATATGACCAGGATAAACAAAGAGAAGAAAGAGATTCTGACCGCTCTGGCGAGCTGGTCAGAACCCAAAACCCATGCCCCGGTTACAACCTTATTGAAGCCAGCCCAGGGGCCACACAGCAGTCCCTTCGGCTTAAGGCGTTTTTTTAATGATCAACCACGCAAACCCCATAGCGGTCTCGATATAGCCGCCCCTAAAAACTCCCCTATAATCGCTCCGGCACCCGCTAAGGTAGTCGCCACCGGTGACTACTTTTTTAACGGAAGAACAGTCATTCTGGATCACGGTAACGGCCTCACCAGCCTTTACTGTCATATGAATCGTATCGACGTAAAGCTGGGAGAAACTCTGAAAACAGGAGACCAGCTAGGAACCATTGGTGCAACAGGTCGAGTAACCGGCCCTCACCTGCACTGGGGGGTGAGTCTTAACAACGCCCGTATTGATCCAACGTTATTGATGGTTGAATCCAAATAGTTCTAACCACAAACCCAATCAATTGAAGTCAGAGATGAGCAAGTCAGTTGCTGATCTCTGCTATGACATTGAGTCGTCAAAAACAAACTATAGCCCCATGATTAGATCTTAAACTGATATAATCGCGGTTTTAATTGAAACTAACGAGCAGGATTCCATGTCCGAACAGCTAAAACCGACCACCAATGAAGAAATTGTAAGTTACGGCATTGGCCGCCAGATGGGCGATCAGCTGAAAAGCAACCGTATTGAAGGTCTGAATATCGAACTGGTAAAAACCGGTCTCGCTGATGCATTCCAAGGAGTTGCGGCACCTGTTTCTGAAGCTGAGCTGCAAGCTGCGTTTCAGGATCTACAAGAGAAGATGCAGGCTCGTGCAGCGGAAGAAGCAAAGGCTGCAGGCGCTGAAGGCATCAAATATCTTGAAGAAAATGCAAAGAAAGAAGGTGTTCAAATCACAGAATCTGGTCTGCAGTACGAAATTCTGGTCGCTGGTGACGGTGATAAGCCAACAGCCTCTTCTACAGTAAGAACCCATTACCACGGTACTTTTATAGACGGCAGCATTTTCGACAGCTCCGTTGACCGTGGTCAGCCAGCAGAATTCCCAGTCAACGGTGTTATCGCAGGCTGGACAGAAGCGCTACAGATGATGAATGTTGGCTCTAAATGGAGGCTGCACGTTCCTTCTGAGCTGGCCTATGGCAGCCAAGGGGCTCAAGGTGCCATTCCTCCTCACTCAACTCTGGTTTTTGAAGTAGAGCTGCTGGATATTCTTTAATCAGCATTCCATAGTTTCAGTGCCTTTTGTGAACTCAACCCCCCTTCTGAGTTCAGCATCAGGTGGCTTTAGTTATATAACTTGCTAGTTAAGTATTTGGTTTACACAGAATGAAACTGCACTATAAGGTCAGCGGTAGCGGGACTCCTCTTGTTATCGCCCATGGATTGTTCGGTACACTGGAAAACTGGGGAGGTCAAATTAAGGCCTTATCAGAACATTTTCTCGTCTATGCCGTGGATCTGCGGAATCATGGCCTTTCCCCCTGGAGCTCCGAGATGGATTATCCCTCTATGAGCACAGATTTACTGGAGTTTCTGGACGACCATCAACTTGATCAGGTTTTATTGCTAGGCCATTCAATGGGAGGAAAAGCAGCCATGCAACTGGCTCTGGACCACCCCCGGAGAATCCGTAAACTAGTGGTTGTGGATATTGCCCCGGTGCAATATCCACATCACCACGACCAGGTTTTTGAAGGACTGTTCAACGTAGACCTACAGAAGATCAGCTCTCGAAAAGAGGCGGATTCAGCCTTGGCAGAGTATGTAGAAGAAGTTTCTGTACGGCAGTTTTTATTAAAGAATCTTTATCGAGACAAGAGCCATTTTGCCTGGAGAATGAATCTGGACAGCCTGCAGAAAGAGTATGAGCAACTTGCCAAAGCGCCTCAAAGCAAAGGCAAGTACCAGGGGCAGACTCTTTTTATTAAGGGCGGGGTTTCCAACTATATTCAGGAGTCTCACCGTTCAACTATCGCCCACCTGTTCCCCAATGCCAGCGCCCGTATCCTAGACGGTGTGGGACATTGGCCTCATGCCGAAAAACCGGCAGTTTTTACTAAAATACTGCTGAGGTTTTTGCAACAGCCTTAAGATAAGCAGTTTTTCAAACCCTATCACACAGGCCCGACGTTTAAACGTTCAAATAACCATTCCTGCGACTCTGCCGATTCAGGTCGCATTGAAGCAATTAGCATTAGAAGCATTTCCTTACACTTCGAGTGGAGTAATAATCTCTGGCACGATACACCCACTCCCTCGTTAAACAGGACGAAAATGCCTTCAGACATGAATTCAGCAACTCAAATGCCAGGTGACAGACGTGTAGGCATAGTCGCTCACCAAAACAGTTGCCAAACCTTTCTCCGTAAACTGCAGGGAACCCCACTGTTTACCTGCACTCTAGCATCAACCGCAACAGCACAGATACCTGGCATTTCAGCGGCTGGCGCCACTCCAGAGAAACGCCGCTATACGGCAGCACTGGATGGAGAAGCGTTGATTCATGGTCAACCAAAATCCCTGGATGATATCCCCAAGAGTCCCGAAGGACCGCCTAGTCCTGTTGTTATCAGCATTGCGGCCTTGAGGTTACAGCAAAGTTACCCTTTAATTATTGACGCGGGATGCGAGATTTTACCCAAAACCCCTGTTCTGTCACTGGCAGGACGTGCGGGGCGCTGCATAACCAGCGGTCGGGCACTGTCATATGAGGCGGAATTTATCACAAACTGCCAACAAGCAGGCGGCCTGCTGGCCCAGCAGGCTCCATGGCTAATTCTTGCTGAATCCGTTCCTGGCGGGACGACAACAGCACTCGCTTTGCTGGAAGGTTTGGGAATCCAGGCTCGTGGAAGTGTCTCCTCCTCTTTTCCAGGCGGTAACCATCGACAAAAGGAAGCGGTTGTTGATCAAGCCCTGAAAGCAGCCACTTTAACAGGCAGTAGCCAACCGGCCCTGGAAATAGTCAGGGCCATAGGTGATCCGATGCAGCCTGCCATTGCCTTAATGGCCCTCGAGGCCAGCTTGAAAGTGCCGGTTGTCTTAGGTGGCGGAACGCAAATGGCTGCTGTTGCAGCGCTAATCCAGCGGCTGTATGAGCAGGGTCATTCAGGAAACTTAAGCAATATTGCCCTGGCGACTACCGCCTGGGTCGCTAAAGACCCATCAGCCAACCTTGCCGGAATAATAAATCAGTTACCCTTTCCAATGGCTAGCTTCTACGCAAACCTCAGTTTTGACCGCTCTTCAATACCCAACTTACAGCGCTATGAAGAAGGACTCGTTAAAGAAGGAGTAGGAGCTGGAGCCGCAGCCTTTAGCGCCTTTATCTCCGCAGGAGTTAGTCACAATCGTCTACTGGAGGAAATTGAAACAGTTACCCGAGAGCTTTGCTGCACCTAAGCACAGGCTTTGATCTGCCAGTAACCGTCGCTAGGAAATTTTTATCCGGACTATATTCATCACTTCCATTTCAAACCCGGCAACGGTTTCAGATGAAGGGTAATAGGTTAAATTGACTCGTTGACCTTTCAGGTTTTTGTATCGTTGTTTACGACGGTATTTAAAGGGTACATCGCAACCTTCAATCATCAGGGTATTAATAAACCAGTCATCGGCTTCTCTCTGCACGTGGGAGTTCACCCGAAGACCGTCAGATTGTACCAACTCCCTATGTTTTTTGAGTAATTTATCCGGATTGGATTTCATCTCCACCTTCTTTTGTCATTGTGCGAGATCAGGCTCTGTACTGCCCAGTGTTGCTGGAAAGCGTACTGCTGTTAGTTCCACTATTAGAACACAATAGCAACTCAGATCAGAATCAAGTATCAATCGACCATCCATAACACTTCATGACAGCCCGGGTATAAGTGCCTGATATTTACAGCGCCCCCAGACTAATCAAATCATTAGTCGTCAACGCCGCTTGTGTTCGATTGCTGAATCCGGCTTTTTTACAGGCACTGGACAGATGCACTTTGACCGTGTTCAGACACAAACTCATACGCTCAGCTATAGCGCGATTACTAAGGCCCTGCTGCAAGTGAAACAACACCACCCGCTCACTGTTGGTCAGGTCATAAAGATCTGGTAGAAAACGCCCGGTTAGCTGGGAATCCTGTAAAGAGCTGATACCGGTTATGCATCCAGAAGGTGCAATAATCTCTGCCAGATACTTTTCTGCAACAGCACAGTGCACAGACACCGGTAAACAAAGATCAACTTTATTACCCGCTAGCAGACAACGATGCCTTTTACCGAAGACCTGGCTGAATACCACGACCTGTCCGCCAGATTGACGAGGCTCCCGGAGTAAGCGTTCTATTAAACAATTGTCACCAGGCTCAACACTGATAATCAACAGATCATAAGCCATTGGTATATCTGGACTACAAGAATCTAATGAACTCTGTTCAAAGATCTTCTGCATATTCTGTTTTCTAAGTAAATCCGCAATAGCCAGGCGGAATAACGGGTGTTCAGCAACTATAAGGGCATTTTTCATTGCAAAGATCTAAGCTCCAGATTTACTGACGGATATAGCATTCAGAGGATGGGATCAGAACAGAGTTACCAGCTCTGCTGTGTCCCCCTCTATGCAATCCTCTTAGGCAATAATAATGCCATGTACTGAGCACTGACAAAGCCCCGCTTTGGTGACACGCAATTATTCCAGAAGGAGAGCCAAGGTTGGTGAAATAACCCAGCCCATCAACAGCCTCCGGGGTACTCACGCATGATCACATTTGACATTGAAGCGACCTACAGACAACTTGCCTAAAAGATTACAGTGTTCCTGGAAACGCTCCTCCATCCAACAGAATATTCTGACCATTAAGAAAACCTGCTTTGTCACTGCATAAAAATGCACAGGTAGCTCCAAACTCTTCAGGATCACCAAAACGCTGAGCAGGATTTCCCAGGCGGCGTTGTTCACGAACCTGCTCGATGGTCTGGCCCGTTTTATCAGCAGCCCCTTGAAAGGTGACCTTAAGCCGATCAGTATCAAAAGGCCCTGGCAGCAAACCGTTAATGGTGACATTAGAAGCAACGGTTTCACGCGCTAACCCCGCAACAAACCCTGTCAATCCGGTTCGGGCCCCATTAGATAGACCGAGCACTGCAATAGGAGCTTTCACTGCAGCTGAAGTAATATTAATAATGCGGCCAAATTTTCTTTCCATCATCCCATCTACCACAGCCTTAATAAGGAAAATCGGCGTCAACATATTCGCATTCAAAGCTTTGTTCCAGGCTTCTTCCTCCCAGTCTCGAAAGTCCCCCGGAGGTGGGCCTCCCGCGTTATTAACCAGAATATCCGGAGCCGGGCAGGCTTTCAGCACAGCATTACGCCCCTCTTCAGTGGTTATATCACAGGCGACTGAAACAACGTCTACCCCCGTCTCTCGGCGTATCTCTTCTGCGGTCGCTTCAAGCGGCCCTGCTGTGCGAGCATTGATTACCAGGTCAACGCCTTCCCGAGCCAAAGCAAACGCGCAGGCCCGTCCCAGCCCTTTGGAAGCAGCACAAACAATAGCTTTGCGGCCTTTAATAGCAAGATCCATAAACCCTCCAGATAGCTAATTTATTCCGAATCGTGATCCTGTCGAGAAACAATTTTTTCGACGATGTAATTTCCAATGGGAATCGCTGAGGTTGCCGCTGGAGATGGGGCATTGCATACATGCAGCGATCGTGGACTTTCTGCAAAAAGAAAATCATGCACCAAAGAGCCATCTTTTAGCACCGCTTGAGCTCGGATCCCGGCAGGGTATGGCTGAAGATCTGCTAATTTGATCTGGGGACAATATTTTTGTACCAGCTTCAAATAGCCTGGCTTCCACCAGGAATTTTTGGTTTCTATCAATCCGGTTCTCAAATGGGTTTTCAGGACCTTCCAGAAACCTGAAAATGAAACCATGTCGAGAACGTCACGAATGCTGAAGTTAATACGTCCATATCCCTCTCGCTTCCACCCCTGAACAGCATTAGGCCCAACAGTGACCGAGCCATCAATCATTCGTGTCAGGTGAACCCCCAAAAACGGGAGTTCCGGATCAGGTATAGGATAAATCAAGTGCTTAACGATCTTGTTTTTGTCCGCCGGAAGACGGTAGTACTCTCCACGAAAAGGGATAATCTGGAAATCCGTCTCTATCCCTAACATTCGAGTAATACGATCAGCCATCAGACCGGAACAACTAATCAGAAAGCGGCTGTGAAAAGCCCCCTTAGTAGTTTCCAATTGGACTCCGTCGTCCTGTTCTGTTGCGGATTTAACTTCAGTATTAAGAAAGGTCTTACCACCCAGCTGCCTGAAACACTCAGCCATCTGAATACATACCTGTTGGTAATTTACGATGCCGGTGGTGTGCACCAAAATGGCCCCCAACCCCTGAATATTCGGCTCTCGTTCTGCCAGCTGCTGCTGGTCCAAAAGCGTGACATCCAATTGATTGTCGTGACACCGTTTATAAAGCGCTTCCATGCGCTCCAATTCTCTGGGAGTGGTTGCTACCAACAATTTTCCACATTGTTCATAGGGAATTTGGTGCTGCTGACAAAATTCAATTGTGGCATCAACCCCTTGCCGGCAGAACTGAGCTTTAAGGCTACCGGGTTCATAATACACCCCCGCATGAATCACACCGCTGTTGTGACCGGTCTGATGCTGGGCAAACTCCGCCTCCTTCTCCAATAACCCTATATTCTTCTCCGGATATCGTTGCTGCAACTGCCAGGCAGTAGACAATCCAACAATGCCACCCCCAATGATCAGATAATCGTATGTGGTTGTCATAGATAAAGATCTTTCATAGATAAATGTCTTTTATAGCTGATCAGCCCTGGATACCGATTAATAATCAGACTGTCTCCGGCGCTTCGAGCGAACTCTCTTGAGCACGACGACTGTACCAGAACAGCCCAATAAACATGAACGACGCCAATATGTTCAACACCAATAGCTCATGTGGCCAGAGTAAGATAACCCCCAGTACCAACGCCACTGCGCGGGAAATCAAATTCAGTTTTGATTCCAGAAATCCTTCTATGGCCGCAGCCAGGGCATATATGCCAAATAAAGAGAAGGTAAAGATGCCAAGTATTTCAATAACAGTCCCACCGATAAACTGGGTATAGGCAAATAGCAGCGGTACGATATAAAGCCCTTTGGCAACCTTCCAGGCAGTAAAACCTGTAGCCATCGGAGGAGTCTTGGCAATCGCCGCTGCTGCAAAGGCAGTCAGGCAAACCGGAGGCGTTACATTACTGTCTTGAGACAGCCAGAAAATAATCATATGGGCCGACAGCAACGCCATGGCCAGAACTCTGGGATCAAGCGCCATTTCCATCAGAGTACCTTTGAAGTCACCGGGGACCATAGCCAGTAAGGCCGTCGCATCAGCACGGGCCATGGGTTCAGCCAGTGCCACCGCCTGGCTTGGGTCTGCCAGCAGGAATATAGATTTCGCCGCTTCTGGAAGGCTCCCATCCACCATCATCTGAAGCAAATGGCTCTCACTAATCAATCCATACAGTGCCGGTGCAGAGAGTGTACCGAGAACAATATAAGAAGCAGTAACCGGTAATCCCATACCCAGTACCAGAGATGCGATGGCAACCAGAAGCAAGGTAATTAACAAACTGCCACCCGCCCAGTCATTAATCATCAAAGAGAAAGTATTACCGATGCCGGTGGTGGAAATGACATTAACGATAAGACCGATAGACACCAGCAGTACTGCGGTGTTGGCCATATTCCTGGAACCCTGGGACAGAGCATCCAGAATATCCTTGGCCTTCATCGGTTTTGAAGATAACCATGAAGCCAGCACAACCGAAACGATGCTGATGCCTGCGGCATAGGTGGGTGTAAACCCATAAATTAATAAACCAACCAACACTGCTAAGGGGAGCAGGTAATGCCAGCCACCCTTAAGTACTTCTCCAATGGGCGGTGTGTTCAGTTCGATAGAGCCCGCATGACTGCGCTTAGCTTCAATGCGAACAAAGAAACCTACGGATAAAAAGTACAGTAATGCCGGTAACGCGGCATAGGCGATAATTTCCAGGTAAGGGATCTGGGTATAAGAAGCCATGATAAAGGCACCGGCCCCCATCACCGGAGGCATCAATTGCCCCCCCGTAGAAGCAGCCGCTTCAACACCTGCTGCGAAAGAGGCGGGGAATCCCGCTTTACGCATCAATGGAATGGTGATAACCCCTGTAGATACCGTATTGGCCACAGAAGAACCGGAGACTGAACCCATTAAACCGGAGCCTAATACAGCCACAAAACCCGGCCCGCCAACAAAGCGTCCGGCAGCACACCGGGACAGTTCGATTATAAAGTCCCCGGCACCCGACTTAACCAGGAAGGCGCCAAAAAGGATAAACATAAAAACAAATGTCCAGGAAATTCGCGCAATTGAACCGAACATCCCCTCGCCGCTAAAATAGCTCCTGAATAAGACGGTTTCCAAACTCAATCCTGGGAAATTAAAAACGCCTCCCAGATACTTACCCCACCAGAACACATAGGTCAGAGCCACCACTATCAGAAGTGGGATAAACCAGCCTGTGGTACGACGAGTCAACTCCAGCGCCACAACAATAGCCAGACAGGCGGCGATCCAATCGCTGCTATTGAAATGCACCCCCCGATCATACAATGAGCTTTCAAAGAGGATCAGATAGGCAGCACATCCTATAGCTATCAAACCGATAACCAGATCAATACCCAGTACCCAACGGCTGCGCGCAGCCCCCTTCTTCATCGGAATAGTTAAAGCACATATCAGTGCGAAACCACCGAAGTGAATGGCAGAGACCCAGAGTTCGGACATAGTCCCGATAGTATTGAAATACACATGAGCCAGGGCAAAACCAACACCTAACCAGTAAACAAACTTCCCCGAAAAACTGCTTTCACTGCGAGTGGCCAACTCAAAGCTGTCGAGTTTTTTCCGAGTTTCATCATCGATTATATTAGTGGCCGACATATCGTAACCTCTTATGACACTTCAACAGGATGAGCATTTCGTACCTTGGCAGTACATCATCGTCTCTAATCATGCTTGTAATCAGTGGGAATTTATAAACATTGACTGAAAATCAGCGCTGATAGCCGGTACGGAAGCCCTGCCAATAGCAGCATTACAACAAGAGAGATCTTCAGAATACCGCTTTGCCCTCCCTGGCTTTTCCAGACCAGCCGCCTGTGCCTGCGGCTATTCGATAAATGTATCCCGTAAAACAAATGACCTTTACTCGGCAATTAGATGCTCAGGAATGACATGTCCCATTTCGCGGTAATACTTTGCGGCACCAGGATGAAGAGGCACGGGTAAACCGTCAATCGCTTTTCCAATCGACATCGCCTTGGTTGCTTTGTGTATACCGTTGAGGAATGCCAGATTCTCGTAGATAGTCTTGGTGATCATGTAGACATCATCTTCAGACAGATCATCTCGGACAGCCAGAAAGTTAGGTTGAGCAATAGTATTGATGTCTTTTGTCTGCCCTGGGTAAGTGTTGGCAGGGATGACATAGCGGGTCCAAAGGTTATAGCCGTTGTTGGCCTTCTTCATCTGCTCATCAGTAAAATCCAACACTCTTATGCCATCACCCAGCGCAGCAAAGGCTCGAGTAACAGCACTGACAGGAACACCGGCAGGAGTGTTCATCCCTTCAATAGCACCGTTCTGTAGAGAATCAGCACTGGGACCATAACCCATATAGGCCAAATCAAAAGACTCAGGATCAACACCCAGACCATTCATAATTTGACGGCCCGACCCCTCAGTTCCGGAGTTGCGCTTGCCGATAGAGAATTTCTTGCCATTCATCGCCTGAAGATCATCAACAGTGCCGGTTTTAGCGTGCTTACTACGTACCGCAATGTGCTCAACGTTTTGCCACAGCATGGTGACAGAGCGAAGCTGCTTTTGCGGACCGCTATTTTTCACTTTACCTTCGCCATTCCACGCCCAGGCACCGTAGAGTCCCTGCATAATGGCAAACTGTGCCTCATTTTCCCGCAGCAACTTGACGTTTTCACCCGATCCTGCAGAACTGATGGCTGACATGGAAATCTTGTGCTTGGGTTCCAGTTTAATTTTGGATAATGTTGCCAGGGCCACGCCGACAGGATAGTAAGTACCACCCGTGGATGCAGTGGCCAGAATATAGGATTTGGCTTCAGCCGCCTTCAGGTTGACAGACGCCATGCCAAGCGTCGCTCCTAAAGTAACAGCCAGGGTCAGGCCTTTGACAAATCTGCGCTTGCTTGTATGCATCGGGTTTTTCCTCAGTTCAGTTGTTTTTATTAGGTAATCACTGAATATGTCCAGCAGCTTCTATCACTGGATTCAGTGACGCCTTTAGTGTTGTGGTTTCTTACACCTCAAGGCATTACAAGACTCGCGCCAACATAGAAAATATACTCTAATCCATTGATTAAAAAGTATTTAAAAAACAAAAGAAGGTGTGTAAACGAAGCAACAAGCAAATTATTGCTTATCTAAACCCCGTCAGATCGGCAATTTTTTGCTCATTCAGGAGTGTTTTTTGGAAATTGTTACCATGCTTCCCAGTTTTATCAACAACGGGCATGAACTCCTGGCGAATAACAGCCAAGCTCATTAGATTAAGCAGGAATAAAAAGAAAGACTCGTGAAATGATAGCCAGGATAGGCAATATCTTGCCTAAAATTCAAAAACAGGAGGATGCACCCGGTAAGGGACTCAATAACAGAATTCAAACTGACGATGGGGAAACAATCTCAAAACCCGGTGATCATTGCCTGTCTCAACCGATCGGAAAACCAGGAAGGATGAGTCCTAAATAATTCCAGATTCTTTGAGATGTCTAATATCCTTATCATCTTTATTCAAAATATCCCGTAGAACCTGTTCACTGTATTCTCCCAATAAGGGAGAAGCCTGCTGGTAGCTGATCGGCGTATTTGAAAAGCGTATGGGATTAGCAACTGACGGGACGCTGCCAGCTTGTTGGTGAGATAACTGAACCACCATTCCCCTGGCCTGTACCTGAGAATCGTTAAAAACCTGATCCAGACTGTTGATAGGACCGCAGGGAATACCCAGTCGATTGAGCTGTTTGAGCCAGTCTGCACTCGTTTTTCGCTGTAAACAGGCCGCTATCAGAGCCACCAGACTTTCTCGATGAAGGACTCGGGCGTTATTGCTCCTATAGCGCTCATCTGACCCCCACTCAGGGTAGCCGACCAACTCAGCAAAACGAGAAAACTGGGCGTCATTGCCCACCGCCAGAATGATATGGCTATCCTGAGTAGCAAAGGCCTGATAAGGAACTATATTCGGATGCGCATTACCGAGCCGTTGCGGAGTCTGTTTTGAAACCAGATAATTCATCGCCTGGTTGGCAAGTGTCGCCACCTGCACATCCAGCAAAGCCAGATCAATATGTTGGCCTTGCCCCGTTTTAGCGCGACTCAACAGTGCCGCCATAACGGCATTGGCCGCATATAAACCGGTCATCACATCGGTTAATGCTACACCGACTTTGATCGGCATTCCTTCAGCCTCTCCGGTCAGACTCATCAAGCCACCCATGCCTTGAATCATAAAGTCATAACCCGCTCTTTGGCGATAAGGGCCTGTCTGGCCAAAACCGGTAATTGAACAATAAACCAGTCCCGGATTGATCTGCTGCAGACTGTCGTAATCCAAACCGTATTTTTTCAGCCCATCGACTTTGTAATTTTCCAGTAATACATCGCACTCCGCGACCAGCTCGCGCACCAGAGCCTGCCCCTCAGAATGAGACAGATCAATGGTGAGAGAACGTTTGCCGCGATTAGCCGAGTGAAAGTAGGCGGATTCCTGAGTATCCTCCCCCTTTTCACCCTTTACATACGGAGGCCCCCAGCCGCGGGTATCGTCACCGCGGCCTGGACGCTCTACTTTGATGACCTCGGCGCCAAAGTCGGCCAGCATCTGCCCGGCCCAGGGACCGGCTAGAATACGGCTGAGATCCAGCACCCGATAGCCATCTAAAGCACCACTCATCCGCTAAACGCCTGAATACCAGTAATAGCTCGACCCAGAATCAAGGCATGGACATCGTGAGTGCCCTCATAGGTGTTAACAGCCTCCAGGTTCATCACATGACGAATAACGTGGAATTCGTCAGCGATACCATTACCGCCATGCATGTCCCGGGCAACACGCGCAATCTCCAACGACTTACCGCAATTGTTGCGCTTCATCATGGAAATTAGTTCCACCGGGCATTGATCTTCATCCATCAATCGACCCATTCGCAAACAACCCTGTAATCCCAGGCTAATTTCTGTCTGCATATCAGCCAGCTTCTTTTGCACCAGTTGCGTGGCTGCCAGTGGGCGCCCAAACTGCTTACGATCCAGTGTGTATTGTCGAGCAGCTTGCCAACAGAATTCAGCAGCCCCGAGAGATCCCCATGCAATCCCATAGCGAGCTTTGTTCAAACAACCAAAGGGACCTTTAAGACCCTTAACATTAGGCAAAAGCTGTTCTTCAGAAACCAGAACATCATCCATCACGATCTCACCGGTAATGGAAGCCCGCAAACTGAATTTACCTTCAATTTTCGGAGCACTGAGGCCTTGCATTCCTTTTTCCAGAATAAACCCTCGAATTTCTCCATCCAACTTGGCCCAGACAACAAAAACATCAGCGATAGGACTATTGGTAATCCACATCTTGGACCCTTTTAGCAGGTATCCATCAGCCACTTTTTCGGCCCGTGTTTTCATGCTACCAGGATCAGATCCAGCGTCTGGCTCTGTTAAACCAAAGCAACCAATCCACTCACCCGTAGCGAGTTTGAGTAGATATTTTTGACGCTGAGCTTCACTGCCATAAGCATAGATGGGGTGCATAACCAAGGAGGACTGTACGCTCATGGCAGAACGATAGCCGCTATCAACCCGCTCCACTTCCCGAGCAACCAGACCGTAACAAACGTAACTCACATTTGCACAACCATAGGCCTCTGGCAAGGTACTGCCCAGCAAGCCCAGCTCACCTAATTCACGCATGATTTCAGGATCAAAGATTTCGTTGCGGTTCGCCTCAAGAACACGTGGCATCAGCTGATTCTGGCAATAATCCCGTGCTGCCTCGCAAACCATCCGCTCCTCTTCACTCAGTTGTTGATCGAGAAAAAAAGGATCGTCCCATTGGAAAGGGATTCGACTACTACTCATATCGCACCTCAGTGATTGTTATATCTGTATATTTAGAAAACTTTTTATTTTCAAAAGGCTCCGCATCGAGCCTTAACCTTAACGTATCAACTGTACCGAGATTGACTCAAAGTGAACCATCGGAAACCAAAAGCTGATTAAACAGTAGCTAATTGCTTAAAATAAATACAATATATAGTTTTTATATTTTCAATCAATTTTATTGATAACAACGACAATGACCAGTTACTACCATTGATCACTGCATACGAACAATAACGACACACGATCTATACATACAAATAGCAGCAACCAATTGCGACCACAGCTGACAATAGCTGTTTGACGCTGCACGAGGCCCCTATGGACATTAAGCGATTACGTTACTTCTGTGAAATCGCCAGTGCTGGCAACTTTACCCAGGCAGCCAGCCGCCTTGGAATCGCACAGCCTGCCTTAAGTATGGCAATAAAAAAACTGGAAGAAGAAGTCGGCCTGAAACTCATTAATCGAACTGAACGACAGATGACCTTAACGGCTGACGGGCAAGTTCTTTTTAAACATGCCAATCTTATCCTGGAAGCGGTGCAACAAGCCGAACATGAGATTCAGGATTTAAAAGGTATTGAGACCGGGATGATCCAGTTCGGTGCGTCCAGCATGCTGAGTTCCTATTACCTCCCTTCAGTCCTGGCCGCATTTAAGCAGCGTTACCCTGGAGTTCGCATTAATCTGATCGAGGCAGGAACCGCATCATTACAGCAAATGCTACTGGACGGACAACTTGATCTGGCCCTGGTAAGAACCGATAAGGCTCACGAGCAGATACGCTGTGTAGAGCTGTTCGAAGAAGAAGTCCTCGCCTGTGTACCCAGTCAGCACCCCCTTGCTCAACACAGATCAATTACGCTGGAAGCATTCTGTAAAGAGCCTCTGGTGTTATTTCGCGAAGGTTATTTCCTTCGAGAAGCCGTCAGCCGCTATGCCAAAGAAGCTCAGATTTCCCTGGATATCCGTTTTGAAACCAATTTAATCGATCTACTCAAAGCACTGGTTCTCAATAAAGTAGGAATCAGTACCGGATTATCGATGATCCTCGACGAGGAAGAAGGCTTGGTCGCGATCCCATTTCAACCGAGGATACCCTTACCGCTGGGACTCGGGTGGAAAAAAAGCCACTATTTATCTGCAGCCAGTCGTGCATTTTCCGAATTCCTGCAAGAAAACCTGAAACTCCAATAACAACTCTTAACTAAGAGTCAGAGATGTGATTAGAATGCCCATGAGGTTGAGGTGCCGCAGCGGTGATCAGCTGCAAAAGAAGCCCCATTTGTTCATGGCTTATGCCCTGATCAACACAAGCCACCGTATGAGCAACAACCAGATCAAGGTCAGGAATAACAACCAGAAACTGCCCTCCGTAGCCACTGGCATAGAAGCAGGAAAAACCTGAATAAATCCCCTTTGCAAAACCATCCACCGTCGCAGTCCACCACATATAGCCATAACCTCGACCTTTGTGTTTAACAAAATCGGTGTAACTACTGATATCAGCCGTATGGGGAAAGGTACTTTCCAGAATCCACTGTTCTGGAATAACCTGCCGTCCTTTCCATTTTCCTCCCTGCAAATAAAGCAACCCAAAGCGGGCAAGATCGCGGCAGGACATTCTCAATTTGTAGACGGGATGGATAGACTCACCCCCTTCCAGCAGAAAACAGTCCGGACGCTGAAAATCCTGCATCCGTAATGGCGCCGCCAAATGAGTTTCAATGGCCTCGGAGGTACTCATCGATACCGCATTTCGGTGAATAGAACCCAAAACATTAAAATCCCAATTATTGTAAAACCAGTACTCGCCAGGAGCGTAAGCAGCTCTTGCTGGTCTTCCTATCGGGTTGTCATAAACAGAAGGATGATAGACTCCTGAACGGCAATTCAACAGATCGGCAACGGTCGCTGACTTTTCTCTCGCTGTAAGCAATAGCTTGTCATCAATAGCCAGCTCAGCCAGTGTCGCCTCAAGACTCAAACTCCCTTCGTTGACAGCAATTCCAATTAACGCACTCATAATACTCTTTCGTACAGAAGCCATACTGGACTTGAACTGGATATCACCCCATTGGCGGATTACTTGGCCATGCTGGATGACCATCAAGGCATTTGATCCGATCGATTCCGCCAACGCTTCTGCTTTATCCAGGTTATCACCAGACCAACCAGACACCTTTCGATCTCCCTGAATGTTCCATGTTAGGTCTGGAAATGACGACTCCATTCTTGCCCCTCTAAATAAACAGTTTTCTTTTCTATCAAGAAACCTTGGGACTCTGTAAATAAGTCCATTGTGTTCTCTGTAGGCCGAATGGACTTGTTCATAGGTTCCCAACACATCGTATCGAGGTGACAGGTCCTTTCCAAGCTGTCTGACTGCTTATTTTTAATGGTACGGCAGAAAACCTTTCCAGGGACGCCCTTTGGGATCAAGGGATTTGCTTATAGGTTCTTCAGCAACAACGTTGGCCACCATGAAAACTCAGAAAGTCTCGCTTTCAATCAGGGTAAATAACACTCGGCAACAATATTTTTTGTGTTTCGTTGATTATTAAACTATACCTCATACTGCCAAGGAGAAATGGAATGAAGGCGATTTATTCAGGAGTATTTTTAATACTCTGCGGCCTTATGCAGAACTCACTGGCTTAACTAATTTATCAAAAAGGAATTGATATGCCATTTCCAGAAAATAAGATATACGGTGTTTTAAACGCAACAATAAAAAAGGATGAAGGAGAGAAAACATCTAAATACTCGGGAATGAGTCACTTTAATTTAATTTGTGAAGTCACCAATGAAAACAGCGAGGAATATCAGGTTAATATTGATATTCAGAGTTCACCATCGCCAAACGTTCGAATGTTAATCATCAACAACTTTGATATATCTAAGGCATTCGGCCAAAAATTCTCAGAGATAGAGCCCGGATTTACTCGACTGGACACGGAACCCGATGGTTTAGCTCTGGACCTGATCCATCAGCCAATCTTTAATGTTAATGCATTGAAAGACACCCAACCCATATCCGCCACAGATATCAGCACCAGGCTGGAAGAGATCTTAACCGACGGGACGAATGTTATTGTATTTGGGACAAAATATGATGACAGCGACCATCAGCACCACAAAGCCTATTATCACGACAATGAACGCTACCGTGATCAACATATGTATGGAGCTCGCCGTCATAGAGAGCAACAACTCCCGCCACGTGGTGTCGACGATGTACACCTGAATCAAGGTACTCCCGCAAGTCAGTATCAGTCGAAAGATAATGGTCCATATCAGGATGGAGCGCTGTTCATTAAACATACTGATGGAACATTTAGTGCATTGTTTTTTGCTTTTGCCAGCCAATGCTTCAATACCGACGCAAAAGGTAATTGCATAGCCACCCAGCATACAAAGCTCGCAGATAGTGCCGACCTGGCCGAAAGCGTATAGGAGCAAGACAATGAAATTTATCAAACCACTAGCAATCTCCGTTGCCTGCTTGTCCTGTGCATTTACCACTGCCGCACAATCTGCCGAGTACCAGGCTGTTAACACCTGTACCGGCACCTACCCCGGCTACTGGCAAGATGTTAACCCCAAATTTGCAGAAATGTGGGCCGGCCAAAAGATCAGTAATGCCCCCACACAGGCATGGGACGCACCTGTATTTAAACTGTCCGACAAATATCCAACAAAACTGGTGGATGATTCCGCTAATCAAGGCTGGCGTGACGCAAAATTTGATGCGCTGTTTCTGGAATATACAGACCAGGCAACCAAAAAAGTACTGGCTGAAGAATATGCGTGGTTGGTACTGAATTACTCACAGGAGGGCAATATCAACCAGCCAGGCCAACTGGATTACGATGTCTGTGAGAACCCTGTCCGCCCCTGGTATCACATTCCTTTCCAGACTTATGATGCAATGAGTGGCCGGGAGTTCACCCATGGATTAACCCGGGAAGCGCCGGTTACCTTCTCCGTCAACAACGGCACTGGCACTGATTCTTCTACGATGTGGGCTGTAGGTATCTATAACGCAACGGCAGCCTATACGCTGGGTCAGATCTGGCTGGCAGATGGCACCGCTAAAATACCGACAGAAGATATTAAATTCAAAGAAGGAGCCGTTATTGCCAAGCCGCTGTTTAACACTTCGACTGTGCGCGAACTTCCCGTTCTGGAAAATATGCCCAGTTGGAACGCAAACATATCAGACCCGGACTTTTGTGGCTGCATACCCAGTGACGGGGAAAGTGAATGTACTTTGGTGGAAGAAAGCAATCAATGCCCACGCAGTTATGCCCAATGGGGGGATGTAAGATTATTACAATATGATATTGCCGTAAAAGATCACAGAGCTAAGGGAACGGGATGGGTTTATGGCACCTTTGTCGCGGATGGCCAACGTAAAGCAAAGGTTAAAGAACCCTGGCAGCGCCTTAGTCTTTTAGGCCTTATGTGGGGTAACGATACGCCTCCAAAAGGAGGTTTGGCATTTAACTATCCGGAGAACCCTCGTGAGAACGGTTTTTCTGAAGAAGTAATCATCTGGGAAACGGTTGATGGTCTCAATGCAGTTGGCGGATCTGCGCAAATGCGTCAAATGGGACATTTAGGCTGTAATGATCGATTGAACGGACCCGCTGACAACGCCAACTCATCTTGCATGTCATGTCATGGTACAGCCTCGGTACCCGATATGAATCAAGTCACTCCACCACTGGTTTCACAATTCTCAGCACAGACGAAACAATGTGTCGCGCCTGTTATTAATAGCTCTACCGCGGGGGTTGATCGCTCAGGTGCAGCAGCAGTTGTTAAAAATGACGTTACTTTTGCAGATATAGATTCTATATATTTCGCCAATGTTGGTGCCGGTGAACCTTTCAATATGACGGTAAAAACATCTAAAGGGGAAGTAAATGTTATGGGAGAAGGTGTACCCGCCTATAAAGATGGTCGAAAGAGCTGGATTTCTTTGGACTACTCATTGCAAACATCAATTGCTTTAAAACAATGGATGCAATGGCAAGCTAATAAATCCAAAGCTGTAAATATGCGTATTACCGATAAAGAATTACGCCGAAATAAATAAACATTAATATAAAAAATCCATTATTCAGCGCTTTCCTTTAGGCAGGCGCTGCTTTTATTTTATTCACCCAAAGAACACCTGATAGATCAGATAACCAGGAAATAAATCCATTATACTCTCAGCCAGTCCTGGAATGGCTGAGTCCTTTCAAACAGTCAGAATATTCTGACTCAGTGGGTAGAATTGCTCCGACTAAAACGATCTGATAATCCTCATCTGGCGAAAAGCATATGGGCCCTGATATTCAAGCGATCAACGCTTTGGAAGGAAAGCCCAGCGTCAGATTATTTGACAATAATTCAGAGAACTCATCTAAACCATAGCGTATCCTTTTGATTTTATTTAAATGGCCTGTTTTTTGCTTTTGCTACGGGGTATGAATTTTTTTCACATGAAATTTATTCCAGCCAAAGTGCAATGGAATGTAACTCAGGAGATCAACAAGTATGATCGCATCATTTACCCCCAATGTTATGCGAACCTTAGCGTTTACAGTATTAGCTGGTGTTGGAACAACTGTACAGGCCGTTCCCATCCACTGGACGGACTGGACGAGTAATAACAGCGCTAATGGTTTTACAGCTGAAGGCTCGATAACCACAACCACTTCTACCGTAGATGTAACTTACAATAATCCGGCCGGTATTGGCTTTATTCAGACTGATGGAGGCACGGACTACTGGCAAAATAGAGGCGGCGGTCGTGATGATTCTACATCCCCCTACACCGGCTCTTTTGTAGACAATAGTCCTACTGGGAGCGATCTCATCGCGTTAAGATATGCCGGCACCCAGACACTGAGCTTTTCTGAAGCTATTGCTAATCCGATTTTTTCTTACGTCAGCCTCAACGGCAATGGCTATGCATTTGACCAGGATTTCGACATACTGAGTTTTGGTAACGCAAGCGATGGCAATAGCTGTGGTTATTGGGGTTGTGGCACCTCATACAAGGAAATTGTGGACCTGGGCGGAGGTCTATTTGAATACCGTCTGTTAGGTACGGGTGAGCCTCACGGTTCTTTACGCTTTACCGGTGCCTTTGACACCGTCAGCTGGCGCAGTCTTAGTAACGAATACTGGAATGGCTTTACTGTTGGTGTTCAGGGCACTGCTGCTGAAATCATCCCCAACAGTGTTCCAGAACCCGGTACACTTGTGCTGCTCGGCCTGGGCTTAGCCGGTGTTGGTTTAAAAAGGAAAAAGAAAACAATTCAATAATCCGGACGGTGTTTCTCCCAATATCCACTAGCGATTTTTGGGGAAAACTGACACCGGTACAGCGACCTGCCTGGTCGCTGTACTCCTCAGATTTACAGCAATTTAACAACCTGATCTGATTGTTTTAACGGTTCAGGAGGACCCGAACTCTGGGGCAACCAGAGATTAGTAAAATACGCTAATTGCTTGAAAGTTCATTAGTTGTTTACTTTACTTAGTGAGACATCCAAAAAGGACAAAAATATAACGGGGATCGAATATGGCAATGTCTGTCTTAATCTGCGATGACTCCAATATGGCACGAAAACAAATGAAAAAATCCCTTCCTGATGAATGGGATGTGGAGGTCAGTTTTGCTAATGATGGTGCCGAAGCCATGGAAGTAATTCGCAGTGGTGGTGTTGATTTGATGTTTCTGGATTTGACCATGCCAGTCATGGATGGCTTTGAAGTATTGGAAATGATCAAGAAAGAAGGGCACAAGACTCTGGTTCTGGTTGTCTCCGCTGATATTCAACCCCAGGCTGTAGAGCGGGTTAAGAAAATGCACGCGCTGGAGTTTGTTCAAAAACCGGTGGATAAAGAAAAAGTGACCAATGTTCTGCGTCAGTACGGCCTATTATGAACCCTCACATCGAGTTTTCAGAAGATCAAAGGGACTGTCTGCAAGAAGTCTGCAATATTGCCATGGGGCAGGCAGGAAACTCTCTGGCGAGGTTGTTTGAGCGATTCGTGACACTCTCTGTCCCAGCGATAGGTTTTGTTAGCGCCGAAAATGTAGAAACTGAACTGCAGGAATTAATGGGTTCACTTATGGTTTCTGCCGTACGACAGGCATTTTTCAGCACCCATGGAAAAGAAGGGTTACACGGAGAGGCGATCGTCGTTTTTTCTGATACCAATTTCGAAAAGCTGGTGCAGTTGGCAGACTATCACGAAGGGCCATCTAATGCTGCTATTGAACAAGAGCTGCTGCTGGATATTTCCAATGTCTTAAGTGGTGCCTGTCTGAACGGAATAGCAGAGCAACTGGAAGAACAGCTGGGTTTTAGCGCTCCGTCCCTGATCGGTACAAATATACCCTTAGCAGGCATTCTCGACCACGAGCAACTGACATGGGAACAGGCAATGTCGATCAAGATTGGCTACCGCCTGGAAGAAATTGAATTTCAATGCGACATGCTGTTGTTACTGCCAAAAATCGCTGTTGAGCACTTGAAAAACACCCTTGATTTTCTGCTTGAAGATGACTGATTAACACAACTGAACGTCAAGTAATCCATGAATATTACTCAGAGGCTGCATGAGTGGATCTGATCACTGATATCAACTGGAAAGAGCACGTCGTGGATCGCATGGACACTGGTGTGTTCTTGGTAGACCGTACCATTAAGGTATTGTTCTGGAATCGATTCATGGTAATGCATACCGGTCAGCCGGCAGAAAGTGTTGAGGGGAGAAATCTTTTTGAACTGTTTCCAGATTTTCCACGACGTTGGTTTGAACGCAAGGTGGAGGGGGTTTTTGTGTTAAAAAACCAGGCATTCAGTTCCTGGGAACAGCGCCCCTACCTATTCAAGTTTGCCCACAACCGTCCGGTAACAGGTGGCGTTGAATCCATGTATCAGGACGTGTCGTTAATGCCGGTTCTGGATATTGCCGGCAAAGCGATCGCTGTCTGCGTATCCATCAGGGATGTAACCGATGCTGCAATCTATGCTACGCGGATGAAAGAGACGATGGAAACGCTTGAACAGGAAAAAAATGAACAAAGGATACTGATAAAGAAGCTCGAAGAAGCCCAGTCACAGCTGCTACAGTCAGAAAAAATGGCAGCGATCGGTCAATTAGCAGCTGGAGTAGCCCATGAAATAAACAATCCGATAGGTTTTATCAAATCCAACATGACAAGCTTGCAAAAATATACCGCAAGCCTGGTGCAACTATTGGAAGCATATATCAAAATTGAAGATCAGTTAGACCAGAACTCCTCGGAGATGCAAACCATTGCCAACACAAAAGATCAGATAGATTTTGAATACCTGGTGGAAGATATCGGGGATTTGATGACCGAGTCGATGGATGGCGTCAATAGAGTCAGTAAGATCGTCAAAGATCTGAAAGACTTCTCTCATGTGGATCAAGGGGACTGGAAATATGAGGATCTGCACCGTTGCATTGACAGTACTCTCAATGTGGCCTGGAATGAGTTGAAGTACAAGGCTGAAATAAAAAAACAATACGGAGAGGTTCCCCAGGTATTCTGTATGGGATCTCAACTTAATCAGGTGTTTCTGAATTTATTGGTCAATGCAGCCCACGCGATAGAAAACCGAGGCATAATCACCATCACCACAGCCCAGAAAGGTGAAAAGGTACTAATCACTGTTGCCGATACCGGTTCTGGCATGAATCAGGAACAGCTAAGGAGGGTCTTCGAGCCCTTCTTTACCACCAAACCCGTCGGTAAGGGAACAGGTTTGGGAATGTCTCTCTCCTACGGAATTATTGATAAACATGAAGGTAAGATTGAGGTGGAAAGCCAGGAAGGTGAAGGAACCACATTCAATATTTGGTTGCCGATTGAAGGTCCCGCTACCAGAGACGCTCTTCCTGCCTGATTCAGGATCACTGCGTATTTTCAGGATTCTCGAACAGCCTGCTTAACAGCGGGAATTAAAGGTGGCGCCACACTCAATGTCGTGACACCACATTTTATCAACCTTGATACATTTTCTGCTCGGCCGGCCAGTTCTCCGCACACTGAGAATTGAGCATCAGGCAGATCCTTATGAGCAATATCAAGCAGTCTGAAGATAACCTCATGAGCATCATTAAAGTATTGCTCCACATCTGCATTTTCACGATCTGCTGCAAAGGTGTATTGAGTCAGATCATTTGTGCCAAAACTTAAAAAGTCTGCATGTCGGGATAATTCAGGCAACGAGAGCGCGGCAGCGGGTGTCTCTACCATTGTGCCGATTTTAGGTAGTGAGAGTTGGGTTGCTGAAACTTGTTGAGCGAGCAGCTTTCTTACAGATTGCATATCCTCGGGAAGCGTAACCATGGGGACCAGGATATGCAAATCAAACTCGGCATTAAGCTGTAACAAAACATCCAACTGTGTTTGCAAAAGATCAGGATAGGCATGCAAAAAGCGAATTCCACGTAACCCTAACGCAGGGTTGGTTTCACGCAAAGACTCCATAAAGGGTAGCGGTTTATCTGCCCCCACATCCAACAGCCGCACGTAAACAGGCAAATGTTTGGCCGGCTCCAGAGTTGTGTGTACTTCCTGCATGAGTGTAGCCGCATCAGGGGGTGTTTGCCGGCCCAAATAAGCTTGTTCAATTCGGTATAGCCCGATGCCATCTGCACCATTGTCCACCGCCTGTTGGGTCTCCTCTGCGCAGACAACATTTGCGTAGACCTTGATGTGCTGTCCGGCGCCGGTCAGTGCTGGCTTAAGCGCACATTTTCTCGCTTTTTGGTAGTCCTGCTGAAGTTGCTCGTATTGAGCCTTGAAGACTTGTTGCTGGCGCTGATCGGGGTCTACAATTGCCTCGGCAGCGTCAGCATTGACCAGTGTAAAAGCACCTTCCGTTACCGCCTCCAGGACATTGGCCACACCGGTGATACAGGGCAACCCTATTTCCCGGGCAAACAACGCGGCATGAGAGCCAGCCCCTCCATATTCAAGTAACGCGGCAGCAGCATTACGACGAGCCAGAAAAATAGTATCAGATGGAAGGAGACGACGGGCAATCAGCACACTGTCTTCGGGTAAACTTTCTAATGCATGAAAACGAACACCCGCCAGTGATCCGATCAACCTTCTGGCCAGGTCGTGGACATCGTCAGCCTTATGCTTTGCAATTTCCATTTCCATACGCTGGAAACGTCGCTCCCAACGTCGAAACACAGTCTTGACGGCAGTCCCCGCGCTGACCAACTCTTCCTTTATTTCCTTCTCTACCTCAGAGGTTAAGCTGTTGTCCTGCACCATCGTTATATGTGCATAAAACACATCTGACAGGCTGTCATCCATCTCATTACTGATACTATCAGCCAGAACCTTAAGATCATCTGAAACTTTATTCACCGCTTTTGTAAAGCGCGCTATTTCATCAATGACGTCCGTTTCTTCAATATCATAAAATTCATCTGATCGACCGAGGATGTCTCGGTACAAGAAGGCCTTGCCACTGCCAAGACCGGGAGACAGCATCCTGCCGGAGAGTGTCACTGCTGTTTTATCGCTGGCCTTATCCTGCATCCTGATCCCCTTGGCTCCGCTTTACTTCGCACCTCGTATCTAAAAAGACAGGCTCAAAGTCATTCCTGTATATTTGAACACATTGTTCTCTACCAATGCTATCAACAGGGATGGCGATAATAAACGGTTCGTATAATACGCAAGCAGAATGACCGGTAAGTAATACCCAACAAACACCGACAATGGTAAAACACTCAACAGGCGATATCTCAACACTGCAACTTCTCAACACATCCGAGAGCCTGATCACAAACTTGAAAATATGTTGAGTCGCAGTCTTCTGACAGGACAACAAAACTAGGTCCTGAATCTCAGCCACAGATAGCCACCAACACCTGCCAGTACAGAAGCGACGAGTATTGCCATTTTGGCGATCAGCAAAGACTGATGGTCATCAGTAAATCCCAGCCCGCTAATAAAAATGGACATGGTAAAACCCATCCCGCCAAGTAATCCAAGTCCAATAACATGCTGCATCTTCAGGCTGGATGGTAACTGACCCAGTTTAAGCCTGATGGTAAACCAGCAAAATAGTGGAATACCGATCCCTTTGCCAACAACAAGCCCCATTATGATACCCAGCGCCAAAGGTTCTGTGCCCAACCCAGACAACAGTGTCGTATCGATTGGTATACCTGCATTAGCCAACGCAAAAACAGGTAACACAAAGAGTGCAATCGGCTGCTCCAATACCCGCTCCCATCGTCTTAAAGGAGTCGTCGCTTTCTCTGCTGCATCCTTGACACCTTCCACCACAGCATGTTGCTCTTCTTCACCCAGTATAGGCGTATCGTCATCTTTCTCGGTTTCAAGCCGCTCGAATTGGCGAACCAATTTCTGAACCCGATTAATAAACCAGCCAGGCCCCTTTTTTGGTCGAGCAGGCACCGTTACCGCCACCAGTATTCCAGCCACTGTCGAGTGAACTCCCGACCCAAGCATTGCAACCCAGACAAGCCCGCCCACCAGTAGATAGACGCTGGCTTTTCGTATACCCAACAGATTGCAGACCACCAATGAGAGTAACAAAAGCATGCTGATCTGAAGGTGCACAACGCTAATGGTCTCAGAGTAAAATATCGCAATAACAAGAATAGCGCCCAGATCATCAATAATTGCCAGCGCGGTAAGGAACGCAAATGCTGCTCGGGGTATTCGATGCCCCAGCAGTGCCAGTATACCCACAGCAAATGCAGTGTCCGTTGCCATCGGGATCCCCCAACCCTGAGCAGTGTTGGTTGCTATGTTGAATGCAGAATAGATCATGGCAGGCACCAGCATGCCACCAAACGCAGCCGCTGCGACGGGTACCAGACGATTTAACTCGCGAATTTCGCCCACCAGAACTTCACGTTTAATTTCCAATCCTAACAAGAAGAAGAAATAAGCCATTAAGCCGTCATTGATCCAGTGTCGTGCCCCCATACTGAATGACCAGTCCCCCGCAACAACACCTAATGGCAGCTCGACAAGGGACGCATAATGTTGGTAAAAGGGGGAGTTGGCGATAACAAGTGCAATGATGACACAGACTATCAGTATCATACTGGAGGTTGTCTGGTCCCGAATAAAGTTCTGAAACGGAGAATAAAGTTTTTCAAAGCTCTTTTCTAAAGGAGTTTTTATCAGGGTCATAATTCTCACAGCCTGACAGCAACAAGCATCAATCGAAAGCAGGTTCTATAACGATAGTTCAATAATAACGGCTCTTTAACTATGGCTGTTTCTCTGGCCTTATCCAGTTTTATTGCCCGGTTATCAAAATCAGCTGTCAATGACGATCAGTCTTCTCTGTTTTGATCCAGATCATAATTCAACACTTAATAGTTTTTTGTACTGTTGAAAGCTGCCTGTATTGGCGTATAAATAAGCTGTGTCTCCCCCAATCTGCAGCAGTCTGCAGTAAGGAATAAATCGATGAAGGTAAGTATCAACAATCGTCACAGTAAAGTATCTCCTGCCATACAGGAGAAGATTGAACAGTGGTTGGAAACCAGCCAGAACAAGTACGGTGAAATTAGTTCTGCCCAGGTGATTATTGAACAATCTGATCGCCAGGACGAAGTCGAAGCAACTTTGCACATCAAAGGAAAAGACGTATTCGCGAAAGCGACCGGAGAGAATCTGTACTTAGCAATCGATGCGTTAAGCGATAAAATTGACCGGCAACTGGCTAAAATCAAAGAAAAGCTTACTCACAAAAAAGGAGCTCAAAAGCCTGCCGAGTTGATTGACGAGAAAGAACTGGAGGCTGAGTTCGCGTAAGCAAGACAAAATTCTTAGTTAAGTTTTTGTTCACTAGCCAAACCCCCTTGCCATATAGCAGGGGGTTTGTGGTTTCCGGTCGCAGCTCTTCAACATGTCACAGTTATTCAACTATTCAACATGTACGGCTCCTCAACTCCAGAAAGAACGGGCCTCAGACAAGCAGGATAATCCAATCCTATTTATCCGTACCCTTTGCTGACCGGAGATGCTTGGCGGTGATCTCGGCAATACGACCAGTATCCAGCAATTCTTTCATTCCTTTCTCAAGAACAGGAGCCAACTCCGCACAGGGTGAGTTTTGCGAGAGCGCAAGATAGAGCGGATTACGTTTCAGAGCGCCTGAACCATGCTTTAGTTTTCCTTGCCAGCTCTGTTGTTGGATCAACAGTTGGCTACGTAAACGATCGTAGACGACATAGTCAATTCTGCCATTGAGTAACATCTTGAAGGCGGTATTAATATCATGGACACGTGTTACAGTATCGGTCGCAAAAAATTCATCATAGTGCTGACCATAGGTTGTTCCAACACGTAACGCCCCAAAAAGACCGGAGAGACTTTCAAGCTTGTCAAACTGGCGAGGGTCTTCTGATCGACTCCAGACAACCGCCTCTGCAAATGCATAGGGTGGTTCGATAAAAATAGAATAGGCCTCTCGTTCTCGATTGCGGGCCATGACACCGACCATATCAAGCTCCCCTAAGGCAAGCATTCTCTGCACTCGCTTGTAGGGGTAGCCAGTACTGTGCCGAACCGGGACTCCAAGCTTATCCAGCAACAGCTGTGCTACATCAGCACCTATCCCGCGAACCTGCCCCGCCTCTGCCCAGATAACAGGCGGAAAATCAGGATGGCCACCCAGAGTGACTTCGGTGCATGCTCCCCATGCGAAAGCAGGGAACAGAATGGTCGTAGTAAGAGTTAGCCCCAATCGTTTTGTAACGGACATTACTGCTCTCCGTACCGGGAGCTGAGCCAATAACAGCACCTACTCTTTTATAATAGTTAACCATCCCATCTGCTGCAAAAGGGAATAGTAGTAAGCGTAATGAGCATCTTTGCGTCGGGGTTACTCAATATGTTACTTCAGATCCCGTCCATTGCTGATTCAAACATCAGCAGTAATCGCCTGTCATAGCGCCTATAGCGGGTTTGTATGCTGTAGTAGGTCTGTATGATGCTGTGGGTCTTTATAGTCGAGAAAGGCTGCAATTTTTAACCCTTGAAATCTGCCCGATTAATCCCGTATTTCTGCATTTTCTGATTCAGTGTACGGCGGGGAAGATCCAGTTCATCCATGACTGAGAGGATATTTCCCCGGTGTTTTTTCAGGCAACGTCGCAACACCTGCGCCTCAAAGTTCTGCACTTGAATACCCAGCGGCAACCCCGTCTCAACGACTTCAGCAATAAGTGGAACTGAAGTCGGTACGAGCAATTCCGTCAGATTACAACCCGGATCAAGTCCATAGCGCATGGCAATATTACGCAATTCCCGAACGTTTCCAGGCCAGCTGTATTGTTGTAAGCTGCGCATTTCCTGGGCCGAACAGGAGCTGTAGTCAATATCGTGACTGCTCGCGGCCTGGCGGGAAAAATGCTCAAACAACAGAGGAATATCCTCCTGGCGCTCACGTAATGGCGGAATATAGAGTTGACCGACATTCAGTCGATAATACAGATCCTGTCGAAAAGACTCCTCCCCTTTCAGTTCAATTTTAGTGGCTGCAATCACTCGTACATCCACAGCTAAAGAACGATTATCTCCCAACCGCTCGATGCTCCCCTCCTGCAATGTACGTAATACCTTAATCTGTAAATTCAGCGGCATACCTTCTATTTCATCCATGAAGAGCGTTCCGCCTTCAGCATATTCGAACTTGCCTATTCGTCGCTTCGATGCTCCCGTAAATGCTCCGGCTTCGTGACCAAATAATTCACTTTCAAAAAGATTTTCAGGTATAGCACCGCAATTCAGCGGCACAAACCGTCTGGCACTGCGAGGGCCAAATTCATGCAAGCATTGAGCAACCAACTCCTTACCGCAGCCCGTTTCACCATAGATGATCACGTTGGTATCTATTTTCGCCAAACGTAACAATTCCCTTCTGAGGGCTACGATCCCTGCTGAAACCCCGATAATTCGCGTTTCAATACCAGACCCCTCTGCCAACTGGCGCTGCAATCGCCGGTTATCCATTATCAGATGTCGTTTTTCACAGGCTCTGTGAACTGTTTCTACCAACTGATCAGGATCATAGGGTTTTTCAATAAAATCATAGGCTCCCTCACGAACCGACTGAATCGCCATAGTCACATCCCCATGACCTGTCACCAAAATAACAGGCAGGTCCGGAACCTTCTTCAAAACCTCACGAAGCAGTTCCTGACCGTCCATAATCGGCATTTTTACGTCAGTTATCAGTACTCCAGGGAAGTTCTCATCAATTGCTTGAAGCGCCGACTTCGCATCGTCAAACCCGGTTACGCTAAAACCAGCCAATTGCAACCACTGCTCGGTTGCCTGACGAACCAGCGCTTCGTCATCAACCAGATACACTTGACCTCTAGTCCCCATGAATTATGTCTCTTGTTTAGCTGTTCTCGAATACCCCAGTAACAGCATCATTTGTGGCCCGTAATGCCTGAACGGCATATCTGACTTTTTAACTTTCAACAGTCTTGCGTAGCGGCAACCACACTTTAAATCGGGCACCACTCCGGGAGGCTTTATTTTTCGTTTCAGCACTCAGATCAGAATAACCCGATGAAAGATTCTCAGCTTTGATACTGCCACCAAGATCACCCACAATGCCATAGGTTATCGATAAACCCAGCCCCAGCCCTTCCCCGATATCCTTAGTCGTGTAAAAGGGATCAAAAAGATGTCCAAGAACATCCTCATTCATCCCACAGCCACTGTCAGATACAGTAATCTGAGCCCTGTCATGATCCAGAGCCAGAGCTATTGCCAGCTTTTTCTCACTACTTTTTTCCATTGCATCGAGCGCATTCCGGATTAAATTGATAAGCACCTGCTCAATACGAGGCTGATCCCCGTTAACGACAACAGAATCCTGGATCTGTAAATCCAGTATTATCGACTCATGCTCAATCCGTTCCTGAAACATCGACAACACTTGCTCAATGACTTTATTCATAGCCACGGCACCAGGTTTTTCAGGTCGTTTACGTGCAAAGGTTTTCAACTGCGAAGTTATTAACGCCATACGTTGAGTCATTTCAGCCATTCTCGACAGATTTTCCTCGACAGCCTCAAACTGCTGTCGCTGAAGCAGTATACGACTACTTGATGCGCTGGTCCGAATAGCGGTCAGTGGCTGATTTAATTCATGGGCTATTGCAGCAGACATTGTCCCTAAGGCCGCAAGCTTGCTGCTTTGAATCAATTCGGCTTGAGCCTCTCTTAACTCTTCTGTACGTTCCAGCACTCGATGCTCCAGCTCTTCATTAGCCTTTTGCAAAGCCTGCTCTGCACGTTTTCTCAGGGTAATATCAACTAAAGTGACCAAATAGGCATCGGTATCATCCCAGGAGATCGGATTCACGGAAATCAACATAGGAAAATCACTTCCATCCAATCGTAGCGCCTTACCTTCCACTACATTGATCGGTTCCACTCTTGTGCCTTGAGCTAATCCATCGGAAAGCTGCCTGAGTTGTTGCGGACTGCTCTCAATATCAATCAGACTATCGATGCTCTGACCTAGCACTGACTGCTCCTTGCCACCAAACTGTGAAAGTGCCCTTGGGTTGATAAACAGAACCCGACCAAAAGCATCTACTGTTAAAAGCCCAACTTGCGAGTTACTTATTATTGTTCGTTGCTGGGCTTCGTTATGCAGCCTCAGCTCTTCAGTTTCACGTCTGGACAGATTACGCAACCAACGTTCCCGAAAAAACAACAACAACAAGCCAATAGCCAATCCGCCACCGAGGCAAAAAAGAGTCACGGCCTGACGTTGTCTCCAGACCGGTTTTAAATCAGAGAGAAAATGAACCTGCCATTTCAAGTCATCCAGAAATACCGACTGCACCATATGGTCATCCCCGTCCTCGCCCAGCAGCAAGCGAGCTTCAGTTCCATCCTGAAGTTCCTGATACCTCCAACGATAAGGTAACCCCTGTTCTGACTTCTCAGCTTTGCTCACCGATTCATCACTGGGCAAGCGCTGTTTACGCCAGCCCGGTAGGCTTGAAAGAAATATGACTCCCGCCTGATCGCTAACCAACAAGCGCTCCTGGGCTGCAGTCCATAGATCCTGCAACCCACGAAGGTCAATCATTACTACCGCCACCCCAATCATTTTTAAATCGGCGTAAATAGGAGCAGAAAGGTAATATCCGGGGATATCATTGGCGCCGGATAATTCCACGTAATAGCCTAATTCACCATTACGGGCCTTAAAAAAGAAAGGCTTATCACCATAATACCTGTTTAATTCATTTTGGTGCTCTCGCCAGTGACTACTGGCGACAACATGCCCGTCGTTCCCAAGAACAAACCAGCGGGCCGTGGAAGCAATCTGATTAGTTTGTTCCAGATAACGATTCACCTCCATTGGATTCGAGCCATCATGTTGTTGCAGCAACGCTCTCACATCATTATTTTGCGATAGCACGTAAGGCAGGTGACTCACGCGATTTAAGGTTTGACGAATACCGGTAATATAGCTGAGTAACCGATCCTCACCTAAAAGGTGCAATTGCTGGAAAGACCGGCTATGAAAGTAATCCCGGACCTGCCAAGTCAACAAAAGTGTCAGAACCAGCAATAGTCCGGCTATACTGAAACTGTTTAACTTTGCTACCTTGGCCACCAGCCGATTCATATGAAATTTCCGTGACTTAGATTCCTTTTTAGACTACACCAGATAGTATCTTCGCAACACAATAACCACCGTTAATTCCTGGACCTTTTACTGACCAGGCTAGATGGCTCACAGGTATTCAGGCATAGTAAACAGTCCGGTTAAACCCTTTGTTTATTCAGGTAACAGTATCCAGGCACTATGAGTTCTAGACATATTCATCAAGTAAGAAACATTTTCTGGCGAAGTACAGAGATGCCTTATGTTGAGTGTCGCTACGCGGCCAACAGCCATGCCTGTTATAAGAAGCACAGTCACCCCACTTTTTCACTCGGTGCGGTTGAATCAGGGCAAAGCCGTTTTTCATACTCCCAAGCCCATTGTAACCAAACAGAAACCATTGGCCCTGGTACAATAGTGCCGGTAATGCCCGACAGTATTCACGCATGCAATCCACTGGAAAACCAACAGTGGAGCTATCATATGTTCTACATTGATTCAGAATGGCTGGAAGACCTCCGAGGCCAGATCACTGATACCCGGCAGGGTAAAAAAATACGGCTTCAAGGACTCTCCCGGACGCTCTACCAACCGTCCCTGTATCGGCAAATAGTCCGCGTAAACCGCTTAATGTTATCCGATGATCCTGTCTTAGAGAAAGAGACTCGACTCATCAGCCTAATGGCTCAGCTGATGAACACACAAAACAATGAACCAGAGCGAGCACCGCCTTTAAATCATCCGGCAGTAAGCAGAGTCCAAGAATTTCTCGATACCCATGCCTGTGAAACAATCACCCTTGACCAATTAGCGCAGGAAGCCGAGATCAGCTCCTATCATCTTATTCGGTTATTCAAACATCATACAGGCTTCACCCCTCATGCATTTCAGATTGATCGCCGTATTAACCAATCTAAAAAACTGTTGAAGTGCTCGAACTCTATTGCAGATGTAGCGCTGAAAACGGGATTCAGCGACCAGGCCCATTTCCAACGTAGTTTTAAGCAATATACCGCTCTCACTCCGGCCCAGTATCAGCAGACATCTAAAAAAATATAGCGCTGAGTCTCTGGTCTATCACAGAGTATGCTACCGCACCGCAATTTTCTTCAATACATCACCCGTTCCACTCTTTAGATTAGTTATTTCAACAGAAGAGGAGGAACTTTAATGACCGAATTTCTACTGGTCGCCACGGCCCATTTCCTAGCGTTATTAAGCCCTGGTCCGGATTTTTTTCTAATCCTCCGAACAGCACTTAAACACGGCTTTGCAAGTGGAGTATCGGTCAGCTTTGGCATAGCTGTATCCAATGGGTTTTATATTATCCTGGCACTTGCCGGATTCAATCTGATGCAACAAAACTTACTACTGCTCTGGGCGCTGAAGATAGGAGGCGCGACCTATCTGATATATATCGGCTATCACTTTATTAAATCTTCAGGCCATGCCTTCAACGAGCAGAATGAACAAGCCCCAACACAGGAAATTATTTATCAAAAAGTCTTATTCAAAAATATGCTGATGGGGTTCAATTCAGGCTTGCTAAACCCCAAGAACGCACTTTTTTATCTGAGTCTTTTTTCACTGCTTGTCAGTCCAGAAACCTCCTCTTTACAACAAAGTTTTTACGGTGTCTGGATGTTCCTGGCTGTCTTTTTCTGGGATTGCCTGGTGGCTGCCTCAGTGGGCAATCCATTAAGTCAACGTTGGTTGTCGCGCATACTGGCACCACTGGAAAAATTAGCGGGAATGGCACTGGTCAGCATGGGCATTGGTTTGTTATGGGCTGGGAGCCGATAGTGACAAAATGTCTGATATCATCCAAAGCCGGACGCAGACTGTCCTCCGAACCGTGCCTGCAAGAGCCTATTGAAGATCAGGAGCCAGCAACAGAACCAGCCTGACACACTAATCAGTCGGCAACGGTTATTCGTCGCACCAATTTTTGAGCTAAAGGAGCTACCACCATTGCTGTTGGGATAGCAATGATACCGCCCAGTATAAATGATTCCATCCAGGCGACAAAAAAGGAGCCATTAAAACCGGACCTGAAAGCGGTAAATGCGAAAGACATTATGGCACTCATGGAGAGACCCATAATGGTTACAAACACCAGCTGAGCATATTTTTTACTAATCATTGTAACCTCTCCTTGTTAACTTTTTTTGAATGACAATCGAGTAATACCAGACCCTTCGCAGGATTGAGGGAGTCTAACACTAGACCTCCCTCCCCCTCTAGGCTTCTTTGTGCTTGCTCAGCCAAAAATCATTAACGCAGAGCCCTGTCACTCCGAAGACCAGAGGCCGTTAAGACTGGCAAGCAGATCCCTCAAGCAAACCAAGAGCCGACAGAATATTGTTAATGATCTACCACCGGTTTAGTTATTAAGCTTTATAGCAACCCTGACAACCTCAGCGCCAATACTCTGCACGCGGTCCGTTTGGGCACTGTCATTCAAATTTCCATCTTCATCGAAGGCTTTGTACGCCTCAGCGACAGCCACCTGACTCGGAAGAATATAGCTGCCCAACGCGGTAAAAATGTCACGGACATGATTAAGCCCTCTTAAACCACCCAGACCTCCAGGAGATGCACTCATAAGCCCGACAATTTTTCCACTGAACGCAGAAACTCCATCGGCATCAGGATCGGGTCTGGATATCCAATCGATGGCATTTTTTAACACACCGGAAATAGAACCGTTATACTCCGGGCTTGCTAATAAAATCCCCTGTGCATCACGGAATAGACGTTTAAGGTCTTTAACACCGGCAGGTGCTCCCTCTATCGCTTCAATCTCCTCAGAGAATAATGGAATCTCGTAGTCTGCAAGATCTATATTCACAATCTGAGCCCCTGACGCTTGAGCCCCTTGTCCAGCAATACGCACTAATGTGCGATTATATGACCCCTTTCGCAAACTACCCGCCAATACGATGACCTTTGGTGTCCGGTGATTGGTGTTTTCCATCGAATATCTCCTCAGTGTGACAGAATCTTTAACTTACGTTTGATGGTATCTAGTTTGTCACACACAAATTTGAACAAAAACAGAATATATGCAATCCTTATGTGCATGAGCGCACAGATAAAAGACTGGAACGATATTCGGGTCGCTTATGAGGTAGCGAAAAGAGGGACTCTCTCTGCCGCTGCAGAAGCCTTGAATGTCCATCACTCGACAGTTTTGAGGCGCATTAGCGCACTTGAAGAATCCCTCAACACGCGGCTGTTTCACCGCCATGCACGAGGTTACGTACCCACGGATGCGGGAAAAATGCTACTGGGAGTAGCAGAATATCTGGAAGATGATCTGGAACGGCTGTTTGGCCAACTACAGGGTATCGATCAACAACTTAGCGGGAATTTAGTACTAACAACCGTCAGCAGTTTTGTACCGCTGTTAGCTCCTCTATTGAGGGAATTCCAAGACCTCTATCCAAATATAACTTTGGATCTCTTGGTAGAACCGCGCCGACTGAAATTAGAACATGGCGAAGCTCATATTGGCATCAGGCCTGGCAGAGCCCCAGAAGAGCCTGATTATGTAGCTCAACGTATCTCGCCGTTGGCATCGTCATTATTTGCTTCCAAATCCTACGTAGAGCGCTACGGTTCACTGACAGATCTTAGCCAGATCAACAATCATCGCTTTGTTTCCGGCAGTCGTTCACTTCATCACTTACCCTTTCTTAACTGGATAAAAGAACAGGTTCCACCTGAACGAATTTTCTATCAGGCCAACGATGTCTGGGCGATGTATCAGGGCATAAGAGCAGGGCTTGGTATTGGTTTGATGAGTAACTGGGCAGCCTCACAGGATCAGGAAATAGTGATCCCACAACCATTAAATATTGAAGAACCCGGGACTGACCTGTGGGTGGTGACTCATCGAGATCTTCACAGAACTTCTCGGGTTCAGGCTTTTCTGGAGTTTTTCAAGGAAGCAATCAAAAAACAGCAGAGGTTACTTTTATCCTGGGATAAATAAGCATCGAAATAGCCAGAGTAGATGCTTACACCTGCCCGAAAGATATTCAGTCCAGCATGGTTACAAAAGGGGGCAACTCTAAAGACCCTATTGCATTCGATACCAGCTCCAACATTGCATTTGCGGCCGGCCCCAATGAGCGCCCCTTACGAGTGATAATACAGATATCCCGTTCAATAACCGGGCCTTCCAAAGGCGTAAAACACAGATGATCAAAGGCAGACGTACTTGCGGCCAGAGCAGGTAATACCGAAAGCCCCAACCCTTCTTCAATCAACGCAGCTAATGCTGTTGGATTACTGACTTCAAGTGGAGCAGTATCTTTTGAAAGACTCAACCCTTCTCTTTCCAGGAACAGTGACAGCTGCGCTCTGATTCCCGTATCGGAGGAAAGATAAATCAGCGAAGCCTGATCAAGCTCACGCCAGCTGATCGCTTCGCTCCTGTTGGGCAACGCGCGGACCAGGGAATGACCCGGAGTTGTCACAACGCCATAACGGTCCCTTAGCAAAGTCCGATAGTTTAAATCCCCATGGCTTGAATGATTACCAGCGATGCCAAAATCCACTTCATTTGCCAATATACGCTGCTCTATTGCCCCAGCACTATCATCTCTAAGAGAAATACCAATATTTGGAAACTGTTGTCGATAACTGTGCACCAGAGGGGGTAACAGCCGGGTTAATACCGATGGCGCGGCGGCAATATCTACCTGCCCCCGTTGCTGCCCCGCAACAGATTGAAGGTCCGCTATCGCGGTATCAAAATCAGAGATCAGACGTTCTGCCACCGGCAAAAAACGCTCTCCTTCTGAAGTCAGCAGTACTCGTCGCGTGGTCCGATCCAATAAAAGCAACCCCACTTGCTGTTCAAGCTGCTTAATGGTTGCGGTCAATGTAGATTGGGTCAGATGCAGATGATCGGAAGCTCTGGTAAAGCTGCCACACAGAGCGACTTCAACAAATGCTCGCAGGTGTCGAACAGAAACATTATTCATCATTATCTATTAATCTATCGTTTTTTATCATTTGAATGATAAATAGGTATTCTGCATTATAGCTTCAGATGCAGTAATTTATACCATTACTCATAAACCCAGAGTTTTAAAAACGAGGGTCTTGAACACAGAGGCGGATTAGCTTGTGCTTCTGACAAACCAAACCACGGGTTTTACCCAAATAACCTAAATCTACTGCTCGTTGAGAACAAACCATGATTCCACAGTTATCCGAGATTGAAACCACCCAGCAGATCTATCTGGACTTTATCCAGCAATTGAATGAGCAGGGCTTTCTTGGCGACCTGAACCAGGACTATGGCAATAGAATTGTACAGTCCACGGATAACAGCATTTATCAACTGTTACCGCAAGGCGTACTCTATCCAAAGACCATCGAAGATCTGCGTTTGATTGCTGAGCTCAGTAACAAACCCCGCTTTCATCAAATAGCGATGAGTGCTCGGGGTGGAGGCACTGGCACAAACGGTCAATCTCTGACAGATGGTCTTATTGTTGATGTATCCAAGTACATGAACTCGATTTTGGAAATCAATGAAGATGAACGCTGGGTACGAGTACAAGGCGGTGTTGTAAAGGATCAGCTAAACGCAGCATTAAAACCTTTTGGGCTGTTCTTCGCACCAGAATTATCCACCAGTAACAGAGCAACTATCGGCGGCATGATTAATACCGACGCCAGCGGGCAAGGCTCTGTACTGTACGGGAAAACTCGTGATCACGTATTAGAACTCACCAGCGTATTACTTGATGGAACCCTATGGAATTCAGCTCCTGTCAGTGATACAGACCTGGCTGAACTTCAGCAACGGAAAGACAGAGTTGGTGATATCCATCGACTGCTGGATCAGGTCTTCACCGATAATAAAGAACTCATTGACACAAAGTTTCCAAAACTTAACCGTTGCCTGACCGGATACGATCTTGCCCATATCCGTAATGAACAGGGTCTTTTCAACCTGAACTCCATTCTTTGCGGCGCTGAGGGGTCACTGGCGTATATCGCAGAGGCGAAACTCAATCTGTTACCTATTCCCAAATTTGCCGCCTTAGTCAACATCAAGTACGACAGCTTTGAAGCTTCATTGCGAGACGCTAAAGATCTGATGACCTGGCAGCCAACATCAATTGAAACCATCGATTCGAAAGTCCTTAATTTAGCCATGGAAGACATTGTCTGGGAGACGGTTCAAAACTACTTTCCCAGCAATGATAATGAACCCGGTATCCAGGGTATCAATCTCGTAGAATACACTGACGATAACGAAGACAATCTAAAAGCCCGTATAGAAGCGCTCTGTAACCATCTACAAGAGGTAGAGGGGAAAGCCGGTAAAAGCTTTGGCTATTCTGTGGTCTACGGCGCATCAGAAATTGCTAAGATTTGGGCCATGCGTAAAAAAGCAGTTGGGCTACTGGGCAACGCTAAAGGAGAAGAACGGCCGATTCCTTTTGTAGAAGACACTGCCGTACCGCCGGAAAATCTGGCTGATTTTATTATGGAGTTTCGAGGAGTGCTCGATCTTCATAACCTGTCCTATGGCATGTTCGGTCATGTGGATGCAGGTGTTCTCCATGTGCGACCCGCAATCGATATGAAAGATGAGTTGCAGGAGCCGTTGATTCGAGACATCACTGACCAGGTCGCAAAACTCACACAAAAATACAAAGGTCTGCTCTGGGGAGAACATGGAAAAGGCATTCGCTCTGAGTATGCACCGGAGTTCTTCGGTGAACTGTATCCTCAGCTGCAGCGAATCAAAGGGGTATTTGATCCCCGGAACCAACTAAACCCGGGAAAGATTGCAACGCCTGTTTTAGCAGATGGCTCAGCAGCGTTACTGACAATTGATGGCGTCCCTACCCGAGGCCAAAATGACCGCCAAATCAGTAGTCATGTGCGTGATGAATACGATACCGCCATGTTCTGCAACGGTAATGGAGCCTGTTTTAACTACGACCCTAAAGATGCCATGTGCCCCAGCTGGAAAGGTACTCGCCAGCGTATTCATTCCCCTAAAGGGCGCTCTTCATTGATTCGTGAATGGCTACGGCTAATGTCTCAACAGGGAATTGATTTAGTCAGCGAAAGCAACAAAGTCAAACAACAATCCTTTATTCGCAGCTTTCCCGAACGCCTGAAGAATACGCTGGCTAAAGCTGATTCCTCCGGATATGATTTCTCCAATGAAGTACATGAATCGATGATGGGATGTCTGGCCTGTAAATCCTGTGTTGGCCAATGTCCTATTAAAGTAAATGTACCGGACTTTCGCGCCCGCTTTTTAGAAGTATATTATGGTCGCTATCTGAGGCCTGCTAAAGACTACCTGGTCGGTAGTCTGGAATACCTGATACCTTGGATATCCAAATTCCCCGCTCCATACAACTGGGCAATGAGTAACAAAACCACTGTTGCTTTCTTGACGCGCTATGTCGGTATGGTTGACAGCCCTTCTGTTTGCAGCCACTCGTTACTAAGCGGTCTGAACAGTCGAAAAGTAGAACTGGCAACCCCTGAATGGGTCGGTCAACTAACCGCTGAGCAGCGAAAACGATCAGTGATCATTGTCCAGGATGCGTTTACCAGCTACTTTGAAAACCAGCTTGTTTTGGATCTGGTTGACCTGCTGACAGAGCTGGGGTTTCACGTACTAGTCGCTCCTTACCTGCCGAATGGTAAGCCCTTGCATGTCCACGGCTTTTTAAAAGCCTTTGAAAAGGCCGCTATACGTAACAGTGATATGCTACGACAATTGGGACAATGCAATGTCCCCATGATAGGAATTGACCCATCAATGACTCTCACCTATCGACAGGAATATGGCTATGTTATTCCAGAGAAGGATTTGCCTAAGGTGGAGTTGATTCAGGAGTGGCTAGTCACTCAAATGGAACGTTTAGAGTCTCTCGACCTAAGCCTCAGCGAAAACACCTACAAGCTGCTCGCCCACTGTACTGAAAAGACTTCCGCAGCTCCGAGTATCAGGAACTGGCAACAGATCTATCAGGCGCTGGGACAAAAGCTGGAAATCATTTCAGTCGGCTGTTGCGGTATGTCAGGAACCTATGGTCACGAAAGTGCAAACTTAGAAACCTCTCATAATATATATCAACTTAGCTGGGCTGAAGCAGTTAACAGCGAACAGAATAAAGGTCAGCTGGTCGCTACCGGATATTCTTGTCGAAGTCAGGTCAAACGCATAGACAAGAAGGATATCCCTCATCCGGTTCAGGCCTTACTGCAAATTATAAGAAGTTCCTCAGCCGTAGCGTCAAACAAGTAACCTATCAACATCCCTACTGATAAAGATCCCGGAAGGTGGCCTAGAGACCACCTTCTGTCAACTTACCAGGATCTAACAACTGTCGAAGTTCTTCTAGGGACAAATCCGTTTGTTCTGCCGCGACATCCACGATAGGACGACCCTGCTGGTAGGCAAGCTTAGCTATTTCAGCTGCTTTTTTATAACCAATAATGGGGTTTAGAGCCGTGGCAAGTATCGGATTTCGAGCTAAAGCCTCCTGCAGTTTCGCCTCATTCACCTTAAAACCGGCCACTGCTTTGTCCGCCAGTAAACGGCAGGAGTTGGTCAATAACTGTAAACTTTCAAGCAAACACTGAGCAACCAAAGGAAGCATTACATTCAGCTCAAAGTTACCTGACTGTCCGGCAATGGTAATTGAGCCATCGTTACCAATAACTCGAGCTGCCACCATGGCCACCGCTTCTGGAATAACCGGATTTACCTTGCCGGGCATAATTGAAGACCCTGGCTGCAGTGCCTCCAATTCAATCTCACCCAGTCCTGCCAATGGGCCGGAGTTCATCCAGCGCAGATCATTAGAAATTTTCATTAGTGAGACAGCGAGCGTTTTTAGCTGCCCTGATAAAGCCACAGCAACATCTTGAGTCCCTATACGGGAAAACAGATTACTGGCAGGCGAAAAATTAAGGCCTGTCAGTTGACTGATTTCCTCAGAGAATTGCTTAGAAAAATCCGGATGCGCATTAATTCCAGTGCCTACAGCCGTTCCCCCTTGAGCAAGGCTCTGGAGGCTTTGTTGCTGCGATTGCAAGTTAACAAAATTTTGTTCAATTTGCGCTGCCCAGGATTCCAGGCTCTGACTTAAACGAACAGGCATGGCATCCATCAAGTGAGTGCGCCCTGTTTTGACATGCTTCTCCACAGAATGCGCTTTGTCTCTAATGGTTTTGGACAAATAGGCTAAAGCAGGAAGCAGCTCTCTTTCCAGTGCCAACGCCGCACTGATATGAATAACGGACGGGATCACATCATTACTGCTTTGACCATAGTTTACATGATCATTGGCTCCCACAGCCTGACCCAGTTTTTGACTCGCTAAATGGGCCAAAACCTCATTAGCATTCATGTTCGTACTGGTACCTGAGCCCGTCTGATATACATCAACGGGAAAGTGATTCATCAGATTGTCACTATTAAGTAAATGTTCTGCGGCGCCTGAAATCGATTCAGCCATTTCCGGTGAAATCAGTTCCAATTTGGCATTTGCCTTTGCAGCAGCAATTTTGACTGACAACAGTGCCCGAATAAAAGCTTCCGGCATCTGTTGCCCGCTAATGGGAAAATTGTTAACAGCCCTTTGGGTCTGGGCTCCGTAGAACGCATTTGCGGGGACAGCTAACTCCCCCATACTGTCACTTTCGTAGCGACTATCGGTCATGACAACACCATCAGTTGTGGAGATTGATATATATTTTGCATTATAGCCCTGTTGTTCCAGTTTTATGGTCCGTTCAAAGGGCAGTGTCAGCTTTATCCCGGACAAATGACAGAATGCATGGGTGCAATTTGACCTGGCATTGACTCAACCCCCTGTCTAGATAGCTGTTTATAATGTTTGCAGAGCAGCCATAGGATTTTATTTCGCTATAACTGGTCTGCACAGATTGAAAAAAACTGGACCTTTCTAGCAGACCATTGTAATGACAAACTGACCCTCAATAACCCCATTTAACAGCTAACAATGGATTTACAGCATGGCACAGGTCCACGTCCAGCTAATTACCGAAGACGACTTTTTAGCCTGGAGTAAGTTATATCAGGGCTATGCAGCGTTCTACAATGTCCCGATGAATGATGAAATACTGACCACTGTCTGGTCCTGGATTCATGATACTTCCCAGACTTTTTACGGTCTCATTGCTAAAGATGAGCAGGGTAACGCTTTAGGAATCATGCATTTCAGAGCAATGCACTCACCACTGCGGGGCAGGATGGTGGGTTTTTTGGATGATCTGTTTATTGCTCCTGATGCCCGTGGAAAACCACCTGCGAAAGGATCCAATGTCGTTAAGGCTCTTTTCGACGAACTTAAGATTCAAGGTGAAGCCAAAGGCTGGCCCTTGATGCGCTGGATTACCGCAGACAACAATTACCGGGCAAGAGCTGTTTATGACAGACTCTCGACTCGCACCGGTTGGATTACTTATCAGATGGATCTTCTGCAGAACGGAAACCAGTCATGAACGATTACAATCGCCCGATAGCCTTACCCCTGGGTCACAGCATTGCAGCACCTGAAAGCCTGATAGCTCCAAAAACAGGCGTTCTCGACGGGCAATACGTTCAACTATCTCCCGTTGCTGCGGAAAAGGATGCATTTGAACTTTATGCCAGGAGCCATGGCAGCAGAGAAAAGGAGCAGGTTTGGACATACCTGCCTAGCGGCCCTTATTCCAGCCCTGAAGTCATGCTTGATAGCTATCTTCAAAACTGTGAATCATCAAAGGACATTGTTTTTTTCACGGTAAAAAACAAAGCAACCGATCATAAAGTAGGAATTGTCAGCTACCTGAACATCGTCCCAGCCAATCTGACACTTGAGTTAGGGAATATCTGGTATTCACCGGAAGCCCAGCGTACAGCCGTTAATACAGAAACCATCTTTCTGATGCTCTGCCACGCGTTTGATGACCTGGGTTATCGTCGAGTGGAATGGAAATGCAATGCACTAAACGAAAAATCAAGAGCAGCAGCACAAAGACTGGGGTTTAGCTTTGAAGGAATTTTTTATCAGCACATGATTATTAAGGGACGAAACAGGGACACCGCATGGTTTGCCATGCTGGACAGTGATTGGTCACAAGTAAAACAGAATATTCAGGAGTTTCTATACCAGAATTCAGCCATCTCACTACGGGAAGCCAATCAATCAGTGCTGCGCAAGATAGATCAGGGCGAAGCTATGAGGCCGTCTTAAACAAGCATCAGTGGCAACAGGTGTTTCAGCATCTCTACTATGGTTGCAAGCAGATCAGTCAGAAATAACGCCAGGTAACGCTGTTTACCGTCGTTAATTTACAAAAACTTATACAGATACCAATAATGAACTTATATATACCCAAACATTTCTCCAGTAACGATAAGGTTGCTATTGAGGAAGTCATCAATAAAAACCCCTTTGCAACGCTAATTTCCACACCCGAGGGACAGGAAGCAATTGTTACCCATCTCCAGATAAATCGCCTGAAAGATGGCAAATTCTATGGTCATTTTGCTCGGGCTAACTCTCATTCCAATGTTAGCGGCCCTGCCAAGATTATTTTTTCTGGACCTCACGCTTACATATCACCTAACTGGTTTATTTCTGAACACAACGTCCCCACCTGGAATTACGGGGTAGTCCACCTGACGGGAAACATAGACTTTATTGATGATCCTGATCGAACATGGGAAATACTGAACGAGCTAGTCAGTATTTATGAAGGGCCACAGGGATGGGAGCTCCCTAAAGAAGAGTTTTATCACAAGATGACCAAAGCACTGAGAGTTTTTGAATTTCAGGTGACTCATATCGATGCCAAATTTAAATACAGCCAAAATAAAAAACAGTCGGATCGGCAATCAATTGCCAATAAACTTCGTGAGCAAGGTGAAGATCAGGTTGCAGATATGATGGATAAGTTCACATCATAGCCGGTCCAGCTAACTTAAACTATAAACAGGGGAGCACTAAAGCCCGAGGTTTATCAATAACTTACTTTATGATCTAATCATCAGTTTAACACTTCAATAAGCTTGACCTCGTCTTGTCATTAGGGTAGGTATATCACCTTACTCTAAATAACAACAAGAATGGGGATTCTATGCTAAACGTCAAAAAACTTGCCCTCACCTCAGCAGTAGCGCTAGGGCTTGCTTCCACCCAGGTCAGTGCAGCCACTGAATGGAACGTATCACTTTGGGGAAAACCCCGCGCTTTTACCGCTCATGTTGAAAAGCTGGCTGAACTGGTAAAAAGTAAATCCAAGGGAGAGTTTACCCTTAATCTGTCTTATGGCGGACTTTCAAAAAACAAAGAGAATCTTGACGGAATATCCATCGGAGCTTTTGAAATGGCTCAGTTTTGTGCCGGTTATCACCGGGATAAAAACCCTACGATTACCGTTATGGAACTCCCCTTCCTGGGGGTAAGCTCCCTGGAAGAGGAAACTGAAATATCCCAGGCTCTTTACAAGCACCCCGCTGTTACCAAAGACCTGGCTCGATGGAATGCCACCTTACTCATGCCATCTCCGATGCCACAGTACAACATCGTCGGCGTAGGTGATGCCCCAAAGACTGTCTCTGATTTTGAGGGTATGCGAGTCCGCGCAACCGGCGGCATTGGTAAAGCGATGGCAGGCGTGAAAGCGGTACCTACTTCCATGTCAGCAACCGAAGTACGCACCGCACTGGATTCAGGAGTCGTCTCTGCTGTTGCTTTCGCCCCCCACGCACATATGGCCTTTGGTACACTTGAATCCGCTAAGTGGTGGACTACTAACCTTAACCCAGGCACCGTCAACTGCCCTGTTGTGGTAAACACAGACGCGTTGAATGACCTCAGCGCAGCCAATAAAGAAATACTCTTAGGCTCAGTTGACGAGGCACTCAACCATTACATAGCTAATTACAATGGCAAGACAATGGACGCCTGGGGGCCTAAGCTGGATGAAAAAGGTATTCAGCGAATTACCTATTCAGATGCAGAACTGGCAGAATTTAAAAAACTTGTGGCGGGTCCTGTCCGAGAAAGCTGGATCAAAGATATGACAGCTAAAGGAATACCGGCGCAGGAACTTTATAATCTGGTTGCTGGAATGATCAGCAAATAGATAGCGATCAGCTCATTGAGCCTGTCACCCGGCAGGCTCTAATTCCTCTTCTGCAATAATCATTCAGGAAGATATTATGGCTGGTTCATCTGCTGTTTTAGAAGACGACTCCACTCTAAGCCGTTTGGACAGGTTATTTTTTAGGTTGGAATCCTTCCTCGCGCTACTCGGTGGCATCACCATATTCTTACTGGTGCTGCTTGCCGTTGTAAACGTACTGGGACGCTGGCTGTTTAATCTTCCCGTGTCCGGCTACATCGACTGGGTGGAACAGGCCATGGCTGTGTTCGCATTTTTTGGTATTGCCTATTGCCAGCGCCTTGGTGGCCATATCCGTATGGATATTGTTATAGGCAGTCTTAAAGGACGTGCACTATGGATAAGTGAATTTACCTCCACCTTGATTATGCTTTTGCTTACCTCGGTATTGGTATATGGCTCCTACCTTCATTTTCTTCGTGCCTTTAACAATGGCGATAGTTCAATTGATATAGGTTTACCCGTCTGGCCGGCAAAGCTGGTAGTCCCCATTGCCCTGCTAATTTTGGCAATTCGGTTGATATTACAGCTCTGGGGATATATACGCGCTATTAAGAACAATGCTGCTAAACCGATCGCTGTACCATTAATTGAAGACGCTGCCACTCAAGCTGCCAATGAAGCGAAGAGCGTTTCTGGTTTCGATGAGGACCAGAACTCATGAGTGGCATTACAGACTGGCTGCACTCCCTTACCTCTATCGATATCGGTATCATCATTTCCAGTGCCATGTTATTCATGGTTATCCTCGGAGTCAGAGTCGCATTTGCTGCCGCCACAGCAGGTTTTTTAGGTTTACTCTGGATCTTTACCGCCAAACTCGGCTTTGAGAAAGGCTTCGCCGTCGCGGTAAAAATGGCCGGGACTATTCCCCATTCGAAAGTTACGACTCTGTCCCTGTCCTTGATTCCTACTTTTATACTGATTGGTTACCTGGCTTATTACGCGGGATTAACTAAGGCGCTTTTCACTGCCGCTAAACGTTGGGTCGGCTGGTTACCCGGAGGTTTAGGCGTTGCGACGGTATTTTCAACCGCTGGGTTTGCCGCTGTCTCAGGTGCATCTGTAGCCACTTCTGCGGTCTTTGCTCGCATTGCCATTCCTGAAATGCTGAAGCTGGGCTACGACAAACGTTTCGCCGCAGGAGTCGTTGCCGCAGGAGGTACTCTTGCCTCTCTTATTCCTCCATCTGCCATACTGGTTATCTATGCCATTATCGTTGAGCAGGATGTAGGAGCCCTGCTGATGGCCGGCTTTTTACCCGGCGCCGTATCGGCTGTCATCTATGCAGGTCTGGTTATCTTGCTGGCCAAATGGCGCAAGAACTTAGGTCCCCCGGTAACCGGATTCAGCTGGAAAGAGCGTTTTGAGACCATTCCTGGTGCGTTCCCGATCTTCTTTGTGGTGGGAATCATAATCGTTTGTATCTATGGTGGCGTTGGCACACCAACCGAAGCCGGTGCACTCGGCGCTTTTGTTGTGCTATTGATGGCACTATACCAGGGAATGAAGTGGCGTGATCTACGAGAAGCCTTGATAGAATCCGCGAAGCTCACAGTAATGATCTTTACTATTATCTGGGGAGTTTTACTCTATGTGCGCTTTCTGGGTTTTGCTGATCTTCCCACCGCCTTTTCAGACTGGATCAGTAGCCTGGAACAAAATCCGATGATCACCCTGATCTGTATACTCCTGGCCTATGCCGTACTGGGCATGTTTATGGATGCTATTGGTATGCTGTTGCTGACCTTACCGGTAGTGTATCCCGCCGTCATCGCCCTGAATGGGGGAGAAGCCGTTTCTGCTGCGGATTCTGCTTTTGGAGTTTCAGGTACCGGTTGTGCCATCTGGTTCGGTATCATCGTCGTCAAAATGTGTGAACTATGTCTGATCACGCCCCCGATAGGGCTTAATTGCTTTGTCGTTGCCGGAGTGCGTAAGGACATTACCGTTCAGGATGTGTTCCATGGAGCAGCTCCCTTCTTTGTAGCCGATGCTGCCACCATAGCCGTGCTGGTTGCTTTTCCGAGTATAGTGCTCTGGCTGCCTTCGCTAATGGGATAATAACGACCAGATCAACCCGATACATCTGAGATGAACTGACTATCAATATACGTATATACACCCGTTTTTTACGTGCATTGATAGTCTTAAGGACTTATTCAAAGGTTCCCTGATAAAGTACTAAATCAGATCCTCCTCTAAAGTGAACAGACGCTGCGGTTTTGATATCCCCCGCAGTTTGTGCTCACCCAGATCATTTAATTGAACCCGACAACCGTCAGCAAAAGCCTTGGATATCAGCACTGGACATTTAAGCACCTTAGTCATAGTTTCAATACGTGCCGCTTCATTTGCAGCGGGACCAATCACGGTAAACTCCAGTCTATCTTCAGTTCCGATATTGCCGTAGGTGACATCGCCAAGATGAAGACCAATACCAAAATCTATTTCTTTCCAACCATTTTCGGGGGACTGAAGGTTGTTGACTCGGATTCTATTTCGGGCATCACGAACAGCCATAATTGCCGCATCACAGGCCTGCTCATAATTCACAAATGTGTTTCGACCATCGCTTTGCCCATAGTCGATCGGGAAAATAGCCAGCACAGCATCGCCCACAAAACGTAATACTTCGCCACCGTTATCAGCAACCGAACCGGCAATACAGTCAAAGAAACGATTAAGGTGATCCAGGAACTCTTTTCTGGAAATCTCCTGGGCTAAAACCGTTGATTGACGTAGATCACTGAACCAGATTACAGCGTGGATATCTTCTCCATCTCCACGTTTTATCTGCCCATTAAGTACTCGCTCACCCGTATGCTTCCCAATAAATGTTTGCAGTAACGAGGTAGCTGTATGCTGCTTAGCATGAACTTCAAATAAACGGCCAAGTAATGGAATAATCTCGTGTATCTGCGCCAAAATCTCCAGAGAAAAACCTTCTGGATGATCTGTAGCAAATGTAATTACGTTAATCTGACCATCAGAGAAAGACATAGGTAGAGCTACGTAATCGGTCCCCCCTTCGTCACGAAGATCTTCGATGATAGGAAAGTCTTTACCCGCAGGAATATCTTTGATTTTGCGCCTAACCCCACCACTACCTTCCAGTACCGGTATTAAAGGACTGTGCTGAAATGCATTACTGGACAGTGTTTCGTGGGTAGCACCAAACTCTTCCAATTCTCCAACTGATCGTTTCCAACGATAGGCTCTCGCAGCAAGCAATGGGTGCAGCGTAGGAATGACCACATTTAAAAGTAGTAACTGTGCTCCCTGTTCATTCAGCTGTTGCACTAAGCGCATAACCAATTCACTAGAGGTGGCCGCATCCCAGGCTTCCCAAAGCAACCAATTGATTAAGGGGTTAGTATGCCCCGTTGTTTGATGCAGGCTATGAGTAAATGCCTGCTGCTCATCTTCATACCAACTCTCCATTCGGTCCCGATAAAATGCCAAATAATCCTTAACAGGGGCAGCTTCTGGATAAGGATTCAGGTAAGACCAAACAACATTCTGTTCAATCTGCCCACCAACAACCAAATTCCAATAAGAAGCATTTCCCTTAAACGGGCAATGAGTCATATGATCGGTGGCTATCAACAGATCCATTCGTACATCTTTCTTGGGAAAATAGTATACCGGCTGGTAACGGGGCTCCTTCAGCACAATGACATCATGGCTGTCTGCAATGGTTACCCCGGCAAAAGTTGTACGAATTTGTCTATTTGCAGGAGAGAATTGTAACTCGTAGTCTGGACGAGCTGAGACCTGTGTCGAGTTGGAATCTATAGTCAAAGCCATCGCTATGGATCTCCTGTGCGCTGGATGGACAGGTGTAAAAATGAAGAGCGCACTAAGTTAGAATAGTTACTGATTTGTCCTGAAGATACTTGGTTAGTAGCTTTAACATAGCCCCTGATCAGCTATCTAACTAGAAGTTCGGTAGAAAAAGAACTGGATACCTCCCGGTCATAAGACTCAGGAGGTATTAAAATTTAGGCCTATTTTACTCCTTCAAAAACGGGCGATTCCGACTTTTCAGGAGTTTCATCATCCAGCACGTTTTGATCCATTGTCTCGGATGGACAGGCACAGCGTGGTTTCCCAACAACTTTAGCGGGTACCCCGACTACCGTTGTATGCGCAGGCACAGGACTCAGAACAACACTACCCGCACCTATTTTGGCCCCCTCCCCTACTTCAATGTTTCCCAGCACCGTCGCTCCGGCACCGATCAAAACACCGGTACGGATTTTTGGATGCCTGTCCCCGGTTTCGCTCCCCGTACCACCCAGCGTCACGGACTGCAAAATAGAAACATTATCTTCAATCACCGCCGTTTCACCAATAACTATGCCCGTGGCATGATCAAACATCACCCCTTTCCCTATTGAGCAGGCAGGGTGAATATCCACACCAAATACTTCCGCATTACGACTCTGAAGATACAGAGCCAATGGCTTACGGCCATTCTTCCAAAGGTAGTGCGCGATTCGGTGAGTTTGGATAGCCTGATAACCCTTGAAATATTGAATCACAGACAATAGTGACTCAACAGCAGGATCCCGGTTATAAACTGAAATAACATCAATGGCTGCAAAACTGGTTATTTCAGGATTAACAGAGTATGCCGTTTCAAAAAGAGTCTTTAGCTCAGACTGACTTATCCCGTCATCGTTTAGTTTACGAGACAATATCGAGCCAAGGCATTCGCCAAAATTACCATGGTTTAATACATCCGTATCCATAATACGAGATAAAAAGGGCTCGTCTTTGGCCAATTGCTCGGCCTCGCCTCTAATTTTTGTCCAGGCTTGTAGCGTATGCATCTGTAAATCCTCTGTAAAAACAGTACCGGGCTCTCGTCACACCGTTCTTCATCCGACAATAACACGAGATCTTCCAGCAACCCGGATATGGTACAGAATCTAAAGAGACTTAAAATGACTAATTGGTATATTTTACCCCTCATCTACAAAGAAATACTGTTTTACATACCCCAGCCATAAAAAAGCCCCGTCCGTCAGGACGAGGCTTTCTCGGTTAGGCGCTTGGCGATGGAAGTCCTACAGGCGTACAGGCTGTAGTCGCAAAATCGGGCCAGAGCATGCTCTGGACATTTCCGTTTTTGCCCTACTCTCACGTAGCTCATCGCCACT
>NZ_MIEQ01000045.1 GCF_001968815.1 Motiliproteus sp. MSK22-1
AATCAGCCTGAGTCTTTATGGAACCAGTTATCAGTCGGATCAGTTCTTTGTTGAGGGGATCATGACCTTTGGTCAGAATGATTTTGACCAGAAGAGAAACGTTAATTACACCTTGGCGGGCACGACGGTCAATCAGGTGGCCAGTTCTGATTATGATGGCGATCAGTTCTCGCTGGCATTGGGGGGTGGTTACCATTTCCAATACAACGAGATGACCTTGACCACGACGGGTCGTGTGGAATACGTGGATACGACGGTGGATAGCTATAATGAGAGTATGTCCAATCCCAATAGTGATGGTGGCGGCTGGGCGGTAGCGTTGGATGAGCAGAATATGGACTCGTTAACGCTGACCTTAGGGGTGGATGCTTCTTATGCATTGAGCCGCTCCTGGGGGATTCTTTCTCCTCAGGCGTCAATTGAGTGGGTGCATGAGTTTGAGGACGATTCGCGACTGATTTCAGCCAACTTTGTTGGCGACCCCACCCAGGAGAAGTTCCTGCTACCTACAGACTCTGTCGATTCGGACTATTTCAATCTGCGTTTAGGGGTTTCAGGTCAGTTTGCGACCGGTGGTTCCGCCTATGTCTACTATCAGAAACTTCTGGGCTATGATGACCTGGATGTGGATAGTATTGGCTTAGGGTTCCGGTGGGCGTTTTAACCACCAACATTGAGCCGCTGTAATTACAGTATGTGCTTCAATTTGAGCCTCAGCATTTGCTGAGGCTCAATATAAAATGGTGGAATATCTGCTTCGTGACAATAAAGGGCTGGACGTTAGACTATATGCCTGACACTCATGACCGGCTTATAAGGTGAATTCGTAGTTTTCTGTCTTTTTTTCTTATCAATATTAATTGTCTTTTCCTGCATTGTTTTCCATTGTGCTGTTTCACCCTTCCTTATCGTGAAAATATAGTTGGCAGACTAAGCACCGGTCTTTTTAATAAATATACAACTGTACTTTTATGCTCACTTTCAATGGGTTCTCTGGTTCTGGGAAGTAGATCCTTCTTTGGTATATAAGATATTAGTTATTATTGATGTTTTATAAAAAATATTGAATTTTAACAATAGCTTGCCCAAAGAGCATTAATCCTATAGCTTTCACTGTAAATTAATGACTGTGAACAGGAAAATATCGAAATAAATCCGAATGGCTTTGCTATATGACTTTGCCAGCTATCGTTTATCCTGAAGGTTTGACGGTGACTGTTTTATGGGGCTGCTACTGGGTTTTCTAAGTGATTTGATGTTGATTTTTGGTATTGAATTTTTTTTATTCTGATTAGTTTTCCGATTTTTTTATTAAGTAATTTTATTAAAAATGCTGCGTTGATGTGAATATAAATAATATGGAGAAAAAAATGGCGGATGTGAAGTCTACAGGGAATTCTGAACCAAGCTTTAGTATTTTATATCAGATATTACTTACCATGTGCGTTATTGCACTTATTCCCTTGGGGGGCTTATGGTATATCAGCATTGAAAAATCCAGACAAGACTGGACGGATAACGTATTCCAAAGTCTGGTACGAAATACTGATGCACTCACAAGAAGCGTTGATGATTGGACCGCAATGAATTTGAGGGTTCTGGAGCAGAATATCAAAACCTCCGCTCTACTCAGTATGGATGAGAATCAACATCATCCGGTTCTGAAAACGATAACCGATACCTATGAATGGATCTATCTTGCTCATACCCTTTCTCCTGATGGGCAGAATGTCGGGCGCAGCGATGGCAAGCAGGGTAAGTATTATGGTGATCGAGACTACTTGAAAAAGATTCTTGAGGGTAAGGAGTTGGCGACACAGCTTTTAATTGGTAAAACCTCAGGCAAGCCTGCATTTGTCCTGGCAAAACCTATAGGAGGTAAGGAGAAAGGAGGTGTACAAGGGGTTCTTACCATTGCTATGAGCCTTGAGGATCTTTCCAAAACAGTAACTAAAACCAGGATTGGAGAAACCGGTTTTGCTATTTTAGTTGATGAGCAGAACCGACTTATGGCTCACGGTAAGGGAGAAGTCGCCTCTGAGCTTCAGGATTTCAGTTTTCATCCGGCACTGAGTCATCAGAACAAACTTGATCAGGATACCTTTATCTTCGACGACAGCGGTAAAAAAATCGTTGCCTACACAAAAGAAACTCAACAAGGATGGACGTTGATTGTTCAGCAAGACTACCAGGAGGCCTATAGCGCAGCCGACGGAGCACGCCAAAGTGCCTTGCTTATATTGGCTTTTACTTGTGTCGTTGTTGTTATTGTGGCCTACCTGTTGGCGCGTCGCCTAAGTACTCCAATTCGAAATCTGACAGCAATAGCCGATGAAATCAGTCGGGGTAAGCTTGGAGCTAATATAGCTGAAACGAAACGCAACGATGAAATTGGTGCCTTGGCAAGGGCCATAGAAAGGATGGGGATTAGTCTTCAGATGGCATTTGAGCGGTTACGTAAAAAGTAAACCCCCTGACTTTTTATCAAGAACGAATATTTTTGATAGAGACACCTTAGACGCTTGATTTGCAAGAGTGCAGGTATAATTGCCTGCACTCTTGCACAGAATAAGGCGCCGGTTAGGTTTTATTCCAGCTTTTAGATTTTCTTTAGTCTGCGCATCGCCATTTTTGTGCTGACCTGGAGTCTATCTATGGCCCGGGCAAGGTGGCCTATCTCATTATGTGACGTTGTATCTATGGTTGCCTCAAGCTCCCCACGGCTGATTCGATTAGCCGCTTCAGTCAGTGCGCGAATCGGTTGGATCAGTACATGGCGCATCGTGATATAAATGGCTAAAAACAGGGCGATGTTGAGAATCATCATTGCCACGATAATGCTGACAACTGATGAGAGTAGTTCTCGCTCCATGTATTCGGGAGTAACAAAAATATCCAATACAGCCAATTCTTCACCATCGCTATTACGAATAATCTTGCTTTTGATAATATAGGGGATGTTAGTCTCCCTGCTATCTACGCTTAGCGTTTCTTTGGAATCTCGTTGCCTAAAAAAAAGGGGGCTGCGGTCTTCTGTATCGCGTATGACAATGGCTGCAATTTCCTTTTGTAACATTTCTGCATCTATATCTGCATATATTTGGATTTCGTCTATCGACCATAGAGGTTCTGCGAGTTGGCCAGAAAGGCGTTCTGCTATATTAGTGGCTAACTCATCCAGATCTGACTGCATTTGCTGTCTGGTCTGTAGGACGTTATAAAATGCGAAGCCTGAAACAATAATGGTTGTCAGTAGAATCAGTACTACGCTGATACGTGTTTGAATGCTATCTGACCAACTGATTTTAGTTAATGCTTCCATGGGTTTTCCCTTCTTCGGTGTATGACGCTTACGGCAGCTTTCAGCTTATGGGGATAGGTTGAGATGGTTTTGCGAACATCAATCTGTCCAGACTGAACGCACAGCAATGCTCTCTGGAATCTTTAAATCAAAAAGTTCAGCTTGGTGTCGACTGAACAGGTAGCGTCCTTTCTTGGCTACTTTTGGATAAATTCTTCTAGGTGGGGTGCCTGCCAGAATGCGTTCTGTAATAGTGGCCGCCATGCGTCCTTGCTCTTCTCCGCTGAGGACCAGGCCACCGGCTGTTTTATCTGCACCTACGGCAAAATCCCAGAACCCGAATATAGGGATATTTGTGTTTACCTGTGTCCATTCCATAACTTCACTTGCGGCTACATGCTGCCCAGTAGCGTCACGAATAGTATGATAGAGGCCAACAATAATGGCACCATAACCGTTATCAGCAGCGCCTCTTATTTGATTTTTCCAGGTGTTCCAGTCCCCGACTAAACTCAATTCAGCCTCCACACCAAGAACTGATAGTTGAGTCTGCCCTTTGAAGGTTTCTGCAACGGCTGATTGAGAGGTTGTCCCTGAGTCAAACAAAACTAGAATTTTCTTTGAGTTGAGTTGCAGAATTTTGGATACAGTGACAATTGATCGTTTAAATAAAGGCCTTTCCAGAACTCCGGTAAAGTTGTGGCTATCGGTGGGTAGGTAATCTCTGGGATTACGATTAATACCCAGATAGACAACAGGGGTATTGGTCTTGGCCAGCCGTGGTCCAAGAAGCTTTAGCGCGTTGTCATCCCCGAGAATAACAAGTTCTGGCTTAGTCTCTAGATAGCGTTCCCAAGCTGCATCAGACTGTTTTTTGAATGCTGATTGAGGGAGTCGCTTGGTGTCCATTTGGAAGAAATCCAGCAGATGCTGTTTTCCCAGTATGGTTTTTAAACCCTTTATATAGCTGGCGTCCCAAGGGTATTCCTGATGGTAACTCTCTATCACTAAAATATTTTCAGCGTTTGTATTTAAGGTATATAGCAGCAATAGCAGACAGTACAGCTGTTTAGTGAGCAATCCCATAGGCTTCTCTCTTAGAATTTTTTGATCCTCATCTGTACAGCAACATAGGTGTCCTATGTGCTGTCAGTAAGATCTGCTTTTTGTTGTTTTAAAATTCGTTACAGCATTTTTGTTGCTTAGGATCTAGAATGGATAATTGGTAATACCAATTGTTCTCAGGCAGAATAGAATAAACCAGGATATTGATGAATGCAACTTTCATATTCTTCCTGCTCCAGAATGATACATGGGGACACTGGTCATAAAGTCACTTATTAAGAGATAGGTGGATATTAAGTACAAAGTTCCTATTGGCCGTATGATGTAGATCCGGGTAATAGTTTACTGATCACTAGTCTTTGATAATAAATTGGTAATACCAATTTTTTGGTCTGCATAAATCAGTATTGAAGGAGAGGAGTAAAAAATTCTGATTCGGGAATGCTATCGATGAGGGAATTTAAAAGTACTGCCCAGGCACAAGGGCTCCTGGCCTTGTGTCTGGGAAAGCAGGGGGGGAGAACGTTTATCGCGGAACGAGTGAATGGCCTATCTGGGAAGTTCGGGAGGAAATTTTGTCGTTTTAATTGTCTTTACCTTGTCGCAAAGAGCTTCTCTAAGGCTGTCTATGGCTCTTTCAAGTTTCCGAAGTTTCTGGTCTTTTAAATTACTGAGATGAGCATCATATTTTGGATACATTGATTATCCTCTGTAAGAGGGCTCTTACCCATAGTTTTATATTGTTCTTACATCTCCGTTACAACCCTGTCGTTTATAGTACTTCTTGTCAGTCGTAGTTTGTAGTCATAGTGCTTGATTGCGCTGCCAGCAACAAATATTGAGTGGTTATTCAAATATAGCAGTTTTTTATGACTTCATAGAAGTAAGAAGTTCATTGAACAACATTCTGTTCGCTGGTATTGGGGAATTCTGGGAGCCGTAACCCTGTTACGGCTCCGATGAAGTTAGTAATCGAAAGCTAAGCTGCTGCGTTTGTTGATTCGAAAATTCGGTCAGCATTATCGGCAACAAACCCCTGAAACAGCTCTCCATCGGACATTGGATAGCGTTTGGCAAACTCATAGAAGCATGATGGTATTACCCGTTCAGTACCGTCGGCAAATTCGACCGTAATTTTATCCGCTAATGTTGATGATTGTTCCAGGTATATTTCTGGAGTTCCTTTCACTTCACCACCGGATGTGTTTATGGCAAAACCGCAGTCTTTTAATAGCTGATTGATATCCGAGACTTCATTAAATTGTTTAAGATGATTTACGCTGACGGTGAAGTGGTTTGCTCTTAAGCCCATTGTTGCAGTCCAGGCTGCATACTCACTCTCACTTAAGAGGGTATCGTAATCTTCAATGGATATTGGACTCCAAAGAAGATCGTCGAAAAAAATGGAGCATCCGTTCAGGCAATTAGCGGGTATATCAGAGACTAATCTGCTGAGTATTTTCTGGCTGGAATCAGATAAGTGGTGACGCTGGAGTTCACTGAGAAATATTTTGGGAGCATCTTTATCTGAGTGATTATAGCTCTTGGCAATCAGATTTTTTGATTTGAAGATATAGCTGTCAAAGGCACTGTAACCTAACTCCCTTAGAGCCGGTTCAAGATTGTCTAAAGATATCGGCGAATCAGAAAATGTACGAAATGCTACGTGGTCATTGATAACAGTTTCCCCTCTAGTGCTGAAAATTTCGTGAATTTTTCCTGCTTGAGGAGTGATCTCAACATAATTTTTCCAGAGAGAAGAGTAAAACTGAGTGATATTCATGGTGGGCCTTCAGGACTGATACAGCGTATCTTTCAGCGCTGTTCTAATTGTAGAAATTAAAGGCGGCTAAGGTACTCTGATTAACTAAGATTGTGAAATATCACTTTTTGATGTCAGCTAGAGGATTTTTCTATACCAGCAAGTGTTAGATAGGGTTTTATATATCAGCGAGTAGTGAAAAGTGCTAAAGGTGCCAGTATGCGGTTAGCACCCTCAGCTACTAGATCTTCTGGATATAATTGTTCCTTTTTGCTATTAGCAAGTAACCAGCTGACGCTGTTCATCCATGCCCATGGATAAAACTAATGGCTTCTCCCTTTGACGTTCTACAAAATCCTGTTTACAGGTCATTCCCTGCCATTGGATATTGATTAAACTCTGTGCAACAGCTCCGCCCAGTGTTTTACCAGGACCGAGTATAACTAGCTTGTCAGGTGCGAATTCTTTTACAGATACCTCAATCGCTTTAGTAAAATCATAGTGTTCCACAACCTGGTGTCCAAATGTGTAGTCAAAGAGTTTTTGAAGGCTTGTGGAATAAGGAGTCCAGATTTGGCCTCGACCGTCTACCATTGGCACCTGAGGGCGATCAAAGAGTGCCTGATCAAACCTGCTCAGGGCTATTTTGCTGATAGGTGACTGCAACGGAGTGTGGAACGCTGCATGGTTATATAATCGCATCGGGAAACGTTCTTGCTCTGAAGGAAGCTGAGTCGTTAATTGATTCAATGCGACATTGTTTCCACCGAAGACCAACATTCCTCCGAGCTCGATTGAAGTGAACAGCTGGCACTCAGGGCGAGAGTTAATGGCCTCCACAATCTCTTTTAATTGCTTTCTGCGACCGGGAATTGCCCGCCAGTTCTCATCCACCAAAGGGTAAATCAGCTGGCCACCGATCAGGCTTTCATGCATGAGGTTCCCCATTGTATTGATAACCTGCATGGCCTGATCCACTCCTAATGCTCTGGCGCAGGCCATTGCGATATACCATCCCATGGAATTCCCTGTGATCGCTACTACCTCATAGCGGTTTGTATCGATACTGAGAAAATCACTGTAGGCGCAGGCATATATAAGGGGAGAGGCATTGTCACCACGGCTATGCTCCTTGAGGACAAAATCCTGACGGTTATCCAACTCCGAAATGGCTGTTTGTTGCTGTTTTCCCCGATAATTATCTAATGAACTGATCAATTCAGATTTATCGCTGTGGTAGCGTTTTAAATAGCCCAGCTCCTGCTTAGCGTATGTTCCCCGGCCTGGGCAAATGACCAGAATTTTCTCTTTCTGATTATTAAGGAACGCTTGCTGTTCGCTTAATTTCTTATCTTGAGCAGTACTATTCTTAAAGCTATTGCTAACCATTGCATTTTCCAACGTTGACTAACAGTTGTTTGTTCCTGGTAATAAGTTCGTTATTAATCTTGAACTCAAGCTACGGGTTCCACACGTGGGGCGGGTGTATGTTTGTTGAGCAGTCTCAAGGCTGCTTTGATGATATCGTCCTTTTTCGGAAGAGTTGCCGTCGCTGCAGGCCCGAGAGGGATAAAACTGTCGGTGGCCGTCAATCGATTGATAAGCGGTTTCTTATTAGCATTCTGTTCAGTGCTTGCCTTGCTGAGCTCTTCTAGCAGCAAGGTCATCAATGCTTCACTGATGGAACCTGTTTGGCGGCATTCATCAACGATGAGAATATGACTACAATCGGCTACGGACTTCATAATGGCTTCTTTATTTAAGGGAGCCAGCCAGCGCAGATCAATGACGCGCAACTGGATATTCTGGACTTCCAGTTCTTTTGCTGCTTGCCGTGACAGGTAGTAGCCATTGCCATATGTCAGAATGGCCAGTTCAGTACCCTTTCCATACTGGTTCAGTTCTCCCAGTGCGATTGGTTGTGCCTCATCGGGTGCACGATATGTTGAGGTCCAAAGTCCATCCCCTTCTTCATGAAGGTCGCGGGTCATATACAGGGCAATGGGTTCTAAAAAGATAACGATGCGTCTTTCTTCCTGAGCCAGGCGTACGGACTCTCGCATCATCTCTACGGCATCTGCTCCGTTAGAAGGGCAGGCGAGAATTACGCCGGGAATATCTCTAAATACAGCAAAGGAATTATCATTATGGAAATGGCCGCCAAATCCTTTTTGATAGGCCAGTCCGGCAATACGTATGATCATGGGGTTGCTGTATTGGCCATTGGAGAAAAAGCTTAATGATGCAGCCTCCCCCCTGATCTGATCTTCAGCATTATGTACGTAGGCCAGGAACTGGATTTCAGGAATAGGAAGGAAGCCGTTGTGTGCCAAACCGATAGCCAGTCCCAGAATGCTCTGCTCATCCAAAAGAGTATTGATTACTCTATGTTGACCAAATTTCTCAGATAACTTGCTGGTGACATTATAGACACCACCTTTCGGACCAATATCTTCACCCGCCATAATAATATTACTTTGCTCAAGCATCAGGTCTGCCAAAGCCCAATTAAGTAAACGTGCCAAGTGCTGAGGCTGTTCCATAAAGCGTTTTTCACGAGAGAACAGTTGCTTGCGGGATAAACCAGAATTACTCGTGCATTTATCCAGGTCATGCCTACCGAAGGATTTCGTTTTCTCGGGCACTATGGATTGCATCACTTGATGAGCTGTTTTTAATTTCGGACGCAGAATGCATTGTTTTGCAACCCGACTAACTTGTTCTGCGATTCCATGGTAAAGATCGCAGATCTGATCACTTCGTAATATATGGTTATCTATCAGTTGGCGAGCAGTATGAAGTAGCGGGTCCTGTGCTTCTGTTTGCTCGATCACTTCACGGCTTAGGTAGGCTGCTTGTGCATCGGAACCTGCATGTCCCATTAATCTCACCGTGCGAATGTGCAGAAAAACCGGTTGACGGTATTTACGTGCGTAGCGTTCAGCCTGTTTAGCTGTACGATAGGTGTCTAACAGGTTTAGCCCATCACAGTACAGGTATTTTAGACCTGGCCTGTTACTGAAGTTTGCCTTGATCCAGTTATGTGGGGTGTTCGTGGAGATTCCTATGCCATTGTCTTCACAAATAAATACCAAGGGCAGTGGTACTTTTTGATAGGCGGTCCAGGCGGCGCAGTTTATTGCACCCTGTGCGGTGGAGTGGTTGGCCGATGCGTCGCCAAAGCTAGATAAGACCACACCATCGTTAGCTAAATGGATTTTGTCGTCTTGGCTCAGATTCATACGCTTTCGTAGCGGAATACTGTAAGCCGCGCCAACAGCTTTGGGAAGGTGTGAGGCTATGGTACTGGTTTGAGGAGGGATAAACAGCGCTTTGGAGCCCAGTACCTTGTGTCGACCTCCAGAAATCGGATCATCTGCTGAAGCGCAAAACGAGAGCAGCATATCGTAAATTGGCGTCTGCCCGGCCAGTTGTTTTGATCGTTGAATTAAAAAGGCAGCATCACGGTAGTGAAGAAAAGCCATATCATTAAAGCGAAAAGCCTTAGCGATCGCTGCATTACCCTCGTGCCCTGAGCTACCAATGGTATAGAAGCCTTGTTTAAGCGCTTGTAATCGTCTGGATTCGAAATCAAGTTGCCGGCTGAGAACCTGTGATTCGAAAAGTTCCACAAGGTCCGCCTGATCAAGTCCTGATTGTTTCAGAGTTATGGCTGTGTCACTGAATGGAAGGTCACTATCAGAAACCCGCATCAGAAAGTTATTATGGATAATTTCTGCACGGTTTTGCATAGCTAGACATCCTTTTAGGTCATAGGTGGATTACTGTTATCTTCACCTCAATAGATTAATCCGTTTATATCGTTAAGGCATAATAATTTATATGTAGAGCAGGTATAGGTTTTTACTATGATGACTGCACTTATTGCCTTGTTTGACAGCTTGGGGTTGGTTGTTCTGAAGCCTGTCTCTTCTCGTCAAGAGATTGTTTGATTATCTGGAACGAAGAACTGAGAAACAGTGATGCCATCAGCAGCGCAACCAGAAGGTCCGGCCATGGCGTCTTTGTTTGCCACACAGCTGCGGCTGCCAGTAACACTGCGATATTGCCAATTGCATCGTTACGGCTGCATAGCCATACAGAACGAACGTTGGAATCGCCATCACGATATTTAATCAGTAGCAATACGCTAAGCAGGTTTGCAATTAACGCCAGCATTGCTACAGATCCCATAATAAATGGTTCAGGGGAAGGAGCGACAAATAGACGATAAAGAGTAGAGGCCAATACCCAGACTCCAATCAGGCTTAGGCTAATACCTTTAAAGAGTGCTGCAGTGCTGCGCAGCTGTATAGACTTTCCTATAACGTAGAGACTAATAGCATAGGTGGTTGAGTCAGCCAAAAAGTCCAACGCATCAGCCTTCAGAGCCTGAGATTGGGCGTTCCAGCCTGCGCTGATCTCAACCAAAAACATTGTGAAGTTAATGGCAATAACAATCCACAGTATGCGTTTGTAACCGGAGGATACTCCTTCAAATTTTACTCCCTGGCAGCAGTTGCTTCCCATGACAAATTCCTTGAATTGTTGACTGAATAGGTACAGTATAAAACCTATAGTTACTATAGGTTCAACTGTCGATTGGGGTGTTTTGCAATTTTTTCGGTTGGGAACTTCCACTGATGATCGGCTGCATCCCAGTTCAGACTAAGGAATCTGCGTAGAAACCTCCGCCGACAATATAATGGGTTTTGTCGTAGCCAGAAAAAAGGAGGGGAGTATGTCTGGCAGCAGGTATTCGATAGGAGCGTTGTCGCATGAGACCGGCTGCAAGGTGCCAACTATTCGCTACTATGAACGAATCAAGTTATTACCAGAGCCGCCTCGCACTGAAGGGAAGCAACGCCGTTACAGTAAGACTCATTTGGATCGTCTTAGATTTATTTGTCATGCCCGCGAATTAGGGTTTAGCATTGAATCTATTCGCCAGCTTTTGTTGTTGGGCACAGATGTTCCTGAAAAGAGTAAAGAGTGTTGTTATAACCCTAACCCTGCTGAAGGTTCCTCCTGTAATGTTGAAATAAGCCATAATGCCGACGAAATTGCGAAGCAGCATCTTGCCGAGATTGAAGGTAAGATTTCACGTTTGAGTGGGCTGCGGGATGAGCTGAAAAGTATGATAAACGCCTGTGAGTCCGGCCACTCGCATAGTTGTCGTGTCATTGAAGTGCTGTCGAATCATCAGTTATGTCATTCTGATCATCGCTAAATTTGTCCGTTTTCTATGGATATTGAATCCCAAGAACAATGACTATCCTCGGCTAGCAGCATTTTTAACAATCTCTGTTACAGCTGTAACCTTTCAATATTTGCTCTCAATCCTTGCTATCTTGTTGTAACCATTAAAGCGACTCATTTTCTTTAAATATCAATTATGGTGCTGCTTCAAATTGTGAGCAGACTTGGTAAACTGGCTATTAGTTGGAGGACGACTGATGGCATCTGATCGTAGAAAAGTACAATGTCCGGCAATTTTGATCGCGGCTCCGGGGTTTAATCAGGGGCGGACGACCATTACTGCTACGCTAGCCCGATATCATCGTAATCAGGGACGTAGAGTGCGAGTGTTGAAGGCCGGACCTGATTTTCTCGATCCTCTTTTATATCAATGTGCAAGTGGTCATCCTGTAGATACTCTGGATCTCTGGCTGGTTGGTGAAGCAAAAAGTAAACATTTGTTACATCGAGCGGCTTCAGAATCGGACTTGCTTATCATTGATAGTAGTGCAGGGCTCTATGATACCAACGCTCTGTCCAGCCAGCTGGCAGTTACCCTGGGGGTACCTATTATGGTGGTCGTCGATGGATCCTGTAAGAATCAGAACTCTCAGGATTTTATCGATGATTTGGTAACGCTCAGTACCGATCAGTCTATCGCCGGGGTATTAATCAATCGGGTCAGCAGTGACTATCAGCCCGAGCTGTTAGCCAACCGACTTCAACAGGGTATTAGTTATTTCGGTCATTTACCTGAAGCAGAAGCGCTAAAACTCCCCGTTAAGGATCACCGGTTACTGGTCGATATGGAGCTGGAAAAGCTGGATCTGCAGTTGGACCAAGCCGCTAAAATTCTGGAAACAGCAGGCCTGACTGCTCTGCCTGAACCGGTGACGTTTTATGACGCACCACAACCGCAAATGCCAGCACTACTGGAAGGTATTCGTGTTGGCGTAGCAAAGGACGAAGCCTTTGGTTTTATTTACCACGGTAATCTTGAGCTATTGAGCGCCATGGGAGCTGAAATTCAGTTTTTTTCTCCGATTCATGACACCCATGTTCCTAATGTCGATAGTCTTTGGTTTCCCGGTGGTTTTCCAGAATTGTATTTAGATCAGTTATCTTCGAATTCCACAATGAAGGCTTCTATTCGTGAGTTCCATTCTTCTGGAAGATCGATTCTTGCTGAATGTGGAGGAATGCTTTACATGATGGGTAGCCTTACAGGAGCATCGGGTTTAAAGTCTCGAATGGTCGGGTTGTTATCCGGAAATGGCAAGATGCTGGATCACCTGAGTGGTTTCGGTATGCAGTCAGTAAAGGTTGATGACCAAGTGATTCGTGGCTATGTTTTTCATCATTCTCGAATGGAGAGCGCTATGGAACCGGTTACGGTTAGTGATCGACGCCATGGTTTACGACCCGGAGAAACCCTCTACCGTTTAAATGGCCTTTATGCATCCTATGTGCATTTTTATTTTCCTTCCCACCCTTTATTGACTGCTCGTTTTTTTGGATCACCTATTTTCGCTAATCCCGACTACTAGCTTAATATTCCTTAAATATTTTTTATCTAGTGATACCCTTTTTGGTTGTTACCAACCAGGTTTGTTTAGCTGTTATAGGGTGATTTTTTCTTATTATATATTTATCTGGAATGCTGATCCTGATTAAAGTAACTCTTATCCTGATAATCCAATAACACCCTGTCTATCCAATTCCATCCAATAAATAATCCCGTTTCTATAAAATTATAAAAAAATAGTGAAAATTCTCGCAGGAATTCAATAACCGGACTACTTTAATTGAAGCAGGTATAGAAGTAACTGAATAGAAATAGGAATAAAAGTGGAGGAGCGTTAGAAAGTATGCATGGTTTTTTACCTCCAGATGATTGGATGAGGTCGCTGGAGGGATAATATGCCCTTAGAGGAAGATAGCGATGAATATGGAAAAAACACTCTTGGCCTCTGCAATCGGATTGGCTTTATTAAACCCTGTTCCGGTTTACGCTGGGGAGCTTGAGGATCTGAAGTCCCAGATGCTCAAAATGATGCAACGGATTGAAGAGCTTGAGAAAAAGCAGATGGATATGGCTGAGACTGCTGAGACAGCCCAAACCTCTAGCTCGAAGCCTTCGGTCAGTTCCGGTAATGATAAAGTCAGGCTGTCACTTTCCGGACAGGTTAACCGCGGGGTGCTGGTCACTGATGATGGGGATGAGTCAGATTATCACTTTGTCGATAATGACGCCTCCTCAACTCGTATCCGCTTTATTGGTGAAGTTGATCCTTCTGAAACCCTGACAGTAGGTGCCGCTATAGAGGTTCAGTTAGAGTCCAACTCAACAGCCAGTGTCAGTCAGTCGACCGGCAAGAGCGGTGAGGGCCCCGATAACTTCACCCAGCGTCGTCTGGAGGTTTATGCCGCAGACAAAAACTGGGGTAAGGTTTGGCTTGGTCAGGGTTGGACAGCGACAGAGGGGACATCTGAGCAAGATCTTTCTGGCACAGACATGGCTGGGTATTCCGATACCGCTATTCTGGCGGGTGGCACCTTTTTTCGGGAAAGTGGTGGTGCCTTGAGTTCCGTTAGGGTTAAAGACGTGTTAGCTAATCTGGATGGACAGGGGCGCAATGATCGAATTCGCTACGATACGCCTAATTTTGGTGGATTTACGCTTGCAACCAGTTTGATAGAAGGTGATGTGTGGGATCTTTCAGGTAAATATTCTGCGAAATATGATGGCTACAAAGTGACGGCGGCTCTGGGGTATTCCGATGATGTGGGGTCTGATCTCATTAATGGTTCGGCCTCGGTTCTTTTAGATAATGGTTTTAATTTTACCTTGGCGGCAGGGGAGCGAGATGTCGATTCAGGGAGCGTTGACCCGAGCTTCTTTTACTTCAAGCTGGGTTATCGAGTATCGTTGACAACGGCTGGAAAAACATCATTTTCCGTGGATTACCATGAGACAGACGACGCTAAGCTAAGTGGCGACGAGGCATCCAGTTACGGTTTCCAGATGGTTCAGAAAATTGATGACTGGGCCACTGAAGCTTATTTAGGAATTAGAAACTATGAACTAGAGCGTCCGGGGACTGAATTTGAAGACGTTTCTGCTATATTAGCCGGTGCTAGGGTAAAATTCTAAGATGTCTCTGAAAAATTCAATATGGATCAAAGGCGTCGTTCTGCTGAGTGTGTTTTGGCTCAGTGCTTGCGGGTCAGCCCGTCCTTATACCTATGTTGACCAAACTGAAATTCCACCAGGACCGGGTATTCTGACTGGAGAATCGGGAGTTATAGGTACGCCTCCTGGAAGGTCAAGCTCAGAATGTAGCCGACAATCTGAAAGGGGGTGCACCACTGATCAGTGAAAGGCCTGAGATAAAAAGTAAAAATCTGGATAGTGGAGAGCTGAATGTACGGGGATATTCCCTCTTTTTGTGATTTTTCAGAGGTGACTGATCGGCGACACTACCACCAACTCCCCGATGATTGGTTGGTGGTTATCGCGGATATTAGAGGCTCGACACCTGCTATTGCCGCAGGACGCTATAAAGATGTCAATATGATGGGTGCTGCTTGCATTACGGCTGTCATCAATATTCGTGGCAATTGGCAAATACCCTATGTTTTTGGTGGTGACGGCGCCACTATGGCTGTTCCTCCTGATCTTTCTGATGCGGCTTGCAAAGCCCTTGCTGGAGTTCGCTCCATCGCCAGGCAGCGCTTTTCCCTGGATTTATTGATCGGGATGGTCCCGGTCAGGGCGATTCGTCAAGAAGGGTTTGAGGTTAGGGTAGCCAAGTTCGAGTTATCACCGGGCAACTACTTAGCAACGTTTAGCGGTGGTGGTGTTGAACTTGCTGAAGGCTGGGTCAAATCCGGCGAGCAGTTCTTGGTGGGAGATTCATCAGAACCAGAAAATGCCGATCTCGAAGGTTTGTCTTGTCGCTGGGAACCACTGAAATCTCAGAATGGGGTGATATTAAGTATGCTTGTTCGAGCGACTCCTGATGAGCAACAGCAGCAGATATATCAGCAGGTTATCTCGCAGACTGCAGATGTGATGGCAACGGATAAGGAGCAGGGGCGTCCGATCAATAAATATAATTTGCGCCTGAGCTGGCCACCACGAGGTATTAAAGCAGAGATTGACGCGACGCTTGGAAGTCATAATCGTTTCATATGGACTCTCAGGCTCTATAGTGTCAGTTTGATACAATTTGTACTGGACACCTTCGGCATTAAAGCTGGCGACTATCAGCCCAGGCTTTATCGACAAGAACTCAGGCAGAATTCTGACTATCGCCGTTTTGATGATATGTTGCGTATTCTCTTTGATTGTACCAATAAACAAGCAGACCAAATTGAATCGGCTCTCAGAGAGCTAAAACAGCAGGGAAAAATCACTTACGGTTTACATCGAACAGGTCGAGCGATAATGACCTGTCTTGTTTTTGACCTTTCGCAAGGTGAACATATTCATTTTTTGGACGGTGATGACGGTGGTTTTGCTATGGCGGCCAAGCAGCTGAAGAATGATTCTGCAGGTAAGTAGCATCTACTTACCTGTTAGTGCCGTAGATACAAACATTGATACTGTTGTCAAAATCACTAGAACCCTGGTGCGACTATTGCTTGTCTATGTGGTCCCAAACTATTAGGCGCTCTGATATCGGAATTTATTTGATTAGACTTGTCCATAGGTTCCTTAGTATGTCTGGCAGTGGTATTTTTATCAGAGGTAATGAAAAGTATGCTAGCCAAGATAACTCAGTTCTTCTCAGAAAACCTTGAGCTGCGCGAGAAGCAATCAAAGATTGAGCGGGAAGATGCGCTGAAACTGGCCTCTGCCGCACTACTTGTTGAAGTGTCCAGAGCTGATTTCGATATTGATGCTAAGGAACAAGCCGCGGTCATCGACACCCTTAAGAAACAGTTTGAATTATCTAACGAGACTGTTGAAAGCTTGATTTCGCTGGCAGAATCAGAGGTCGAAGAGTCAGTATCTCTTCATCAGTTTACTCGCTTGGTCAACGATCACTATAACCCTGAACAGAAACTGGCTCTGATTGAATCCATGTGGAAGGTGGCATTCGCCGATGGTGAAATAGATAAATATGAAGACTATCTGATACGTAAGGTGGCTGACCTTATCTATGTTTCCCACAGCGAATTTATTCGTTGCAAACTGAAAGCCCAGTCAGCCTACAATGATTCTTAGAAAAATATAGTTATGCATTCAGACAGTTGTGGGCTAAAAGTGAATGAGGAGAACAACAGTTTCTTTATCTATTAACCCGGCGTACAAATAGACGAATTATGGTACACTGCCGGGTATGAATAAAACTGATGCCCGCAAGCTATCTTCTGAAATACAACAACACAATCGAGACTTGGCTATTCGGCTCTTTGGACAGGGCCAGACGCGAAAGCAAATAGCTGAAATTGT
>NZ_MIEQ01000046.1 GCF_001968815.1 Motiliproteus sp. MSK22-1
CAGAGATCATGACCTTAGCTGGCGAGCAGCCCTGGTAACAGGTGGGGTTTATTTACCGCTTACGTTATAGTGGTTGCTTCTGTTGTTTACACCAGTGGTGGTAACGATCACAGAGCTGAGAGTAGCATTACCCGATGGGATGTTGGAGGAGATTCGCGCGGGGATATGTCAGGGGCATTATGACTGGTTTAAGTCGAGTCATAATGCACTAAAGGTCCCCGTTGCTGGCTTATATAAATCGGCTTCCTTGCCCTAAAGTATCTGATTTTCTGACTTGCGGCTGGATTACTCTATAGATCAAAGTCAGCCCATATTGGGCAATGGTCAGAAGGTTTCTCCATCGCTCGTATGTTGTAGTCGATGCCAGTTGCTGTGCATTTTTCCAGAAGACTTGAGGTGGTTAAGATCAGGTCTATTCTTAGTCCTCGTTTGGGTTCACGATCAAAACCCTTGCTACGATAATCAAACCAGCTGTACCACTGGTGATCGTCCGGGTGCTGTGAGCGGAAGCTGTCGGTCAGTCCCCACGCCTTCATACGCTGAAGCCATTCTCTTTCTTCGGGCTGAAAGCTGGTTTTACCTGTTCTGAGCCAGCGCTTACGGTTATCTTCTCCGATCCCAATGTCGATATCTTCTGAAGAAATGTTCATATCTCCCATGACTAACAGCAACTCGTCAGGGGACTGTCGCTGCTCAAGCTGTTCCTGTAAATCTGCATAAAACTTACGCTTAGCCGGGAATTTTGTTTCATGGCTAATATTCTCACCCTGAGGAAAATAACCGTTGATAACTGTTAATACAGAACCGGTTGGAGTCTTGTAGTCCGCCATAATCAATCGCTTCTGGGAGTCTTCTGTATCAGACAGAAACCCCTTCTGAACCCGTAAAGCCGGTAACTTTGAGATTAGGCAAACACCGTAGTGTCCTTTTTGTCCATGGTAATCGACTTCATAGCCCATCGCTTTAATCGCATCCACCGGAAACTCATCGTCATGGACCTTCGTTTCTTGAATACCAATCACGTCAGGAGACTGCGTATCGATCAGGGCTTGTAGTTGATGCAAACGAGCACGTATGCCGTTGGTATTAAAGGAGACGATTTTCATAGTATGGTCCGTTACTTGAGATCAGCGTTGTTAGTAGCCTGTTTAAACAGATACTAAACAGACAATAAGTTAGCTGAAAGTAGTGACAAAAAAAACATTCAATTTTGAAAGGTTTTAGATTGGGTGCGTCAAACACTCGAAGAGGCTCCGGTGATATCGCTCGGGGCCATAAATCTGCCGGTAAAATAGAAGACATACTGGCGGTCAAAAACCAGCGGGGGCGAAATCCAACTGCAGTGGTCAACTAATCCCGGAAATGGCCAAAAACGGCCTCAGCGTAGCAATACAATCGCAAACAATTCTGGCAATCGTTAGTCTGAATACCCAAAGGGTAAAGGGTGTTGCTACCTCAGTGGCACCTTTTGTTCGCAATCCTTATAGCGCGTACTTTCCTCCTTTATAGCAAGCTATTCCCCTGTCTTTTTGGCTAAAACCTCCACTACTAACATCTCCAAATAACCACTAAAACCGCTTGCTGGCACAAAGGTATCTTCATTTTGTCGTTGGATTGGCATTAAACATCTGATAAAACTAATCTTTACAGCTAAACATGCATCGTTACTAGGTGAATTATATGCAAGGAACTTTGCTTCGGCCCACCCTGTTACTGCTTCTGACCACGTTATTCTCCCCAACCTCTTTTGCTTCTGCCACTGGGTCGCTAGACCTCACTAGCAGCGGTATAGGATACTTTGCTGTGGCGATTTTTGTGATCGCCTACTCCTTAGTCATCCTCGAAGAAAAGCTCCACATGCGAAAATCCAAACCGGTGCTGGTAGCCGCGGGGATTATCTGGGTCGTGGCAGGCTGGGCTTATATTCAACAAGGCCTGACCCACGATACCGAGCATGCATTTAAAGCCACGTTGCTAGAGTTTGCGGAACTGATGCTGTTCCTGTTAGTAGCAATGACCTACATAAATACGTTGGAAGAACGGCGAGTGTTTGATGCGCTTCGAAGTTGGATGATTCGCAAAGGCTTCGATTACCGCAAGCTTTTCTGGCTGACCGGATTCCTGGCGTTCTTTATCTCTCCTATCGCCGATAACCTCACCACCGCCTTGCTGATGTGCGCAGTGGTCATGAAGGTCGCCGAAGGAGATAACAAGTTTATCAACCTCTGTTGCATCAATATTGTGGTGGCAGCGAATGCAGGCGGCGCCTTCAGTCCCTTTGGTGATATCACCACACTGATGGTATGGCAGGCAGGGATTATTCCATTCCAGGACTTCTTCGCCCTACTAGTGCCTTCGCTGGTGAATTTCATAATCCCAGCATTGATCATGAGCTTCTTTATCAAAAATCGCACGCCACATGGCGATGTCGAAGTGATCGAAATGAAGCGCGGTGCCAAACGCTTTACGCTGCTGTTCCTGCTCTCCATCGCCTCGGCGGTTAGTTGCCATACATTCCTGCACCTGCCACCTGTACTGGGCATGATGGCGGGGCTGGGTTATTTGCAGTTCTTCGGTTATTACCTGCGTATGACCTTGCCTAAAAGCCTGGAGAAAAAGCGTCAACAAGCCGAGCAAGCCGGTGATACTGAGAAGCTCGACTACCTGGGTAGTGTCGTTCCCTTCGACGTTTTCAACCGTGTGGCCCGGGCCGAGTGGGACACCTTACTGTTCTTCTACGGCGTCATTATGTGCGTAGGCGGTCTCGGCTTTATGGGCTACCTGGCGATGATGTCAGATCTGCTTTATACCCAGTGGGACGCGACCAGCGCCAACGTTATGCTAGGGATTATCTCGGCGGTAATCGATAACATTCCGGTGATGTTTGCGGTACTGACCATGGAGCCACAAATGTCTCAGGGACAATGGCTGCTAATCACCCTCACCGCCGGGGTCGGCGGCAGCTTGTTGTCGGTCGGGTCTGCAGCGGGTGTCGCGGTTATGGGCCAAGCACGGGGAATCTATACCTTCTTCGGCCACCTGAAATGGACGCCAGTGATATTTTTAGGTTATGCCGCCAGTGTCTGGGTTCATCTGTGGTTTAACGAAGGTCTGTTCACCGGCACCGTGGGTGGATGACTAAGTCAGTGATATAACAATCGCGCCAAAAACAAAGGAATGCTATGAAGCTGATTATGCGCTCTGAATTTGACTCGTTGCGATTGGACGATCGCAACGAGTATGAGGTTGATAAAAATGGCGATACCCAAGTAGTCAAAATCTACCGGGATGGCAAACTAATCGCCAAGAAGAAGACCCAGAAAAAATCGGTCCGCTACTTCGGCGTTTCAGGGTATGAGCAGTATTTGCCTGGAGGATCTGATGAGGTCTGACCCAATTGGGGTAAAACCAGAGATAGGAGCAACGCCACTTGACACAGCCAAGCGTATGCACAAAGAAGGAGATGATACTCTCGACCGGAGCGAGATGATTAAATACTTAATCGCAGTCGGTGCAAAGTAACCACCTTAACCTGTGAGAGTAGATTGGGTCTGAACTAATACAGGTAAGTGGCTCAACGACGCTTACAATCTACTCTCGTTCCAACAAAACTGATGCGGCGACTACGCTGAAATACTACGCAACGTGGCAGAAATGAACAGACTCAAATGATAGAGATTGTGACTTTCCTCCACTGGTAACATAGGTTCCATATTGGGTTTCCAGGTTTTTTAAGAATGATGCTCTGTTGCTTGATGACAGTGAATATTCTCCGGAATTGGGATCGAAAAAAGTCATCTTGTTGTCGTCTTGATGCAGAGCGCAGACATGATTGGTATTGGCTCCTTTAAGTTCCATGATAACGATATGGTAGCCGGGGTTATTATTCAAATGGGCTAAGGTTTTACTGAAGGTTGCTGTATTGAACTCTTGGTGATGTTCTCCCATTTGTCCGCCCAGGGTATGCGGTGTTACTTTTTCCACTCGTTCAGGATAAGTGCCGCCGGTCCGCCAGCTGTTAAACTGCTTGGCGAAATAATCAATTTGTGTCCAGGCGCCGTCTGAGTTGAGAAACTCTATTCGATCTGTTGGCTTTTCTGTGGCAAATCTCTTGTGTCTTTGTATCCACTGGAAGCTTAAGCCCGTGCAACCTCCTATTTGCACACTTTTCAGGCTGCTAAGATGTGCTCTTGTCTTCAATTGACGTCTCTGTTTGTATTTTGCAACACGGTGCCATTTCAGAGACCATATCGTTTTCCATGAAGTAAAATCCTGTGGCATATAAATTCCCTTACCAAATTAGATTAACGGATCTTAAAGATACGGACTGATTCTATGCAGCTGGTGAGAATTATCAATTGTTTCTGCTAAAAAGTATTAACATCAATAAATTAACTGCCAAAAGTAATTGTATTCCCGTTATCGAAAATCTCTCGATTTTACTTTCATCGCATTCCAGTGGTCGGAGATATCGGTAAGGCGTCCTGCTATGACATGGATCACGGAGCCTTCTCGTTCCATAACTCCTGAGACCTTGAGGATGTTGGCTGTCAGCAGGGCCTTACGTTGTATTTGCGCTGTTGCCTTCCAGACAACGAGGTTTATTTGTCCTGTTTCATCTTCTAATGTAACGAAGGTTACTCCGGTTGAAGTGCCAGGGCGTTGTCTGTTGGTGACCAGACCGGCAACATGAACTAATTGTCCATGGCGGCAATGGAGTAATTCATGAGCACGCAGACATCCTTGTAACAGTTGTTGCTCGCGTAGCAGTTCCAGCGGGTGACGACCCAGACTGAGTCCCAGATGCCGAAAATCTTCTTCCAGATCAGCTTGTTCAGAAGGAGCGCTGAGTTGGGTGTTCGAAGCCGCTGAGTGAGTGTTTGGGGCAGTGGAAGTATCAACAGCGGTCAGTTCCAGATTATTCAGGTCTTGCAAAAGCTCCCAGCGTGCCTGATATCGATGGTCTGACAGATTGTTGAGTGAGCCTGATGCTGCTAACGCATCCCAATCGTTGCGCTTTAAATGGCAGCACAAGCGGGCATCTGTGATTGAACGAAAACCAGTTTCTGGACGGTTTTGCAGAATAAGCTCTGCTGCGTCTTTGGATAGTCCTTTTATTAATCTGAAGCCCAGGCGCATAGCTGGTTGAGGGAGGTTTCCCGGGCGCAGGGTATGTTGGCTGGAAGAGGGGCGATTCTGCTTGTCTGGAATGCCATACTCTACAGTGTCCGGGACATCATATTCTAGGCTGCTGTCCCACCTGCTGCGGTTTATATCAACCGGGCGAACTTCTATGCCATGTCGGCGTACATCCTGGATCAATTGGGCAGGGGTATAAAAACCCATAGGCAGACTATTTAATAGACCGCAACAAAAAGCAGCAGGGTGGTGGCACTTGAGCCAGGCAGAAACGTAAACCAATAAAGCGAAACTGGCTGCATGAGATTCTGGAAAACCGTATTCTCCAAATCCTTCAATCTGGCGGCAAATACGTTCAGCAAACTCTTTTTCGTAGCCTCGTTCCAACATACCGGTAATGAGTTTTTGCTGATATTTGTGTATATGCCCATTGCGCTTCCAGGCAGCCATAGCCCGTCGCAGTTGATCCGCTTCGCCACCGCTAAATCCAGCCGCGACCATGGCTAATTTAATCACCTGCTCCTGAAAAATAGGTACCCCAAGGGTACGCTCCAATACACCTTGCACTTCCGGGCTGGGATAATCGACTTGTTCGATACCGTCTCTTCGGCGTAAGAATGGATGTACCATATCTCCCTGAATAGGCCCTGGCCGTACAATCGCTACCTGAATAACCAGGTCGTAGTATGTCTGAGGCTTTAGGCGTGGCAACATACTCATTTGGGCACGAGACTCAACCTGGAAGACACCGACACTATCGGCCTGGCAGAGCATTTCGTAGGTCAGGGGGTCTTTTCGAGGAATATCCTGAATGCTAAAAGGCTTGCCTTGTGATTGACTGAGCATTTCCAGGGTTTTACGAATAGCCGTCAGCATACCCAAGGCCAGTACATCCATCTTTAATAGCCCGAGCGTTTCCAAATCATCCTTATTCCATTGAATAATGGTCCGTTCAGTCATTGCTGCGTTTTCTATGGGAACCAGTTCCGTAAGGGGGCCTGCGGAGATAATGAAGCCTCCAACATGCTGAGACAAATGACGGGGGAAGTCGAGAATTTCCATAACCAGCTCTGTCAGTAATCGATGGGTAGGGTCTGGTGTTTCACCGCCGAGTTCTGATAGCTGTTTCAGCCAGCTTTGACGCCCACTGCGGCGGTCCAGCTGACTGATAAGCCAGCTAAGGTAGCTTTCATCCATACCCAGGGCTTTGCCTACATCACGGATGGCACTTTTGGCTCGATAGCTGATGACAGTGGCGGTAAGTCCTGCCCGGTCACGGCCATAACGCTGATAGATATATTGAATGACTTCTTCACGGCGCTCATGTTCAAAATCTACGTCTATATCAGGTGGTTCGTCACGTTCTTTGGAAATAAAGCGCTCGATGAGCAGATTAACTTCCTTGGGGTCCACTTCGGTTATATGCAGGCAATAGCAAACAATGGAATTTGCCGATGATCCTCGTCCCTGACAAAGAATATCCCGACGACGGGCAAATTTGACGATATCCTGAATAGTGAGGAAATAGTGTTCGTATTTCAGTTCTCCAATAAGTTTCAGCTCCTTACTGATCTGCTGTTGGAATTGTTTTGCTATGCCATCAGGAAACCGGAGCCGAGCCCCTTCCTTCACCAGATTGTGAAGGTGTTGTCGGGCACTGAGCCCGGCAGGTACCAGTTCTGCTGGATATTCGTAACGAAGCTCAGAAAGGCAGAAGTGGCAGCGATTGGCTATTTTCAGGGTTTCATCAATTAATGCTTGTTGATAAAGACGGTTGATTTTGTTTATTGACCGGAGGTGGCGTTCTCCATTAGCTGCCAGTTTAAAACCACAGTTTTTGATGGTGGTTCGATGATGGATAGCGGTCAGCAGATCCTGTAGCTTCTGTCTTTTGGGGTGATGCATATGAACATTATTAGCGCAGACTACGGGTTGTTTTAACTCTGAGGCCAGGGTTATGCACTGTCGGTAATGATGCTCGTCAGCTGCTGTTAATAATCGCTCAACCAGCAGCCAGCATCGTTGAGGAAATTGTGCGGCCAGCCATTTCAGGCGGTTTCGGGCTTTTAGCATAGGATCAGGTAACATAGGTTCAGGATTTGGAGCAGGGCGATAGAGCAACAGGCAGTGGTCCAGGTTCAGGCCATCATTACAATCGAAATCAGACCACTGGATGTGATAGTGGCCTTTTTCAGCCTTACGGCGACAGTGGCTAATTAGAGTGCAGAGTTGAGCGTAGGCACGACGGTCTGGCGCCAGAACGACGACCAGCTCATCAGCCAAATGAAACTCACTGCCTATAATCAGTTTCAGAGGCTGTTCCCGTGCCGCTTCATAAGCTCTGACTACACCCGCTACTGAGCATTCATCGGTGAGTGCCAGAGCTTGGTAACCCAATTCTACGGCACGCTGGACCAGTTCTCCCGGGTGAGAGGCTCCACGTAAGAAACTGAAGTTGCTCAGGCAATGGAGTTCAGCATAATTTACGGTCTTAATCATGTTTATACAGTCATCGCCATCTTTTCCAGCTCTAACCAAACCATCCGTGTACAAACCACATGCCTTTATCGTCTCGATATAGCCATCCGAGGCGTCCGTCAGGCCAGCGGGCAATGTAGTAATCGCGGCGTATCGGGGTTTCATCCCACCATCCGCTGACGATACGTTCCGGTCCTGTTTCAATGGTTATATTCTGTTGTGTTAGCTGATGCGCCTGCAGTGGCTGTGGTTTTTCTAATAACCAGTTGGGACGCCCTGGCTTTTCTTCAGTTCTGCTTTTTATCTTTTCTTGATGAGTACTTTGTTGCAGGAGCTGTTGATTTAGGCTGAGAGTTTTCCAGCTCTTTTCTGGACGGTGATCTGCGACCAGCGCCAAACGATGAAGGGATGACTCTCCTAGCCGTGTTTGCAGGCGACTTAGCAGGTGTGCAGGAGGTTCTTCCGGGTTTTCTTGAATAAAAAGATTATGATTACGATTCTCTTTTTCTCTGAAATGACTGGCTTCCAGTCGTAATGCGATTACCGGCTGCTTAATGGTTAGTCGTTCAATACGCAGTCGCCAAAGCTCCAACCAAGCTTCAGCTCTGTGTTCACCGTTATGATGTTTAACGGTGACTCGTTGTCCTCGGCCATTAATGCTGCTGTTACCAGCCCTGTGATTGTTAAAGTTACGCTTGCCAAAAGGCTGGTTGTCAACCTTATGATAGTCATGTTGATGGTCAGCAGCAGATCCCCGTTTCACTAATGTTAAGGTCAGTTGCTGGGTGCGTAGCTGGCGACTATGGAGGTAGCCTTCCAGCCCTCCCAGCATACGTCTTAAGGGAAATAACAGGGCTTCACTGTTTTCGACCTCGTGGCTTAGATCCAATTGGCGACTAAAGTGCAGGGGAAGTTCAAAATAGCAAAGAGGGTCAGCCTGTTGACCAATAATTCTGTCGATTTTGTTAACCAGTTCTGGTCCTAATCTGGATGCCAATTCGTTTCGAGGCACACTGAGCAGCTGTTGCAGTTGAAAGAAGCCCATGCCGATGAGACGTTCACTACTTTTCTCATCCAGCTCCAGACAATCGGTCGGCAACTGGCCTAAGCGTGCTAAATGCTGGTTTTTATTCTGGCCAATAAAAGTACCGTTACGAGCGAGCAAGCGGGCGGCTAAAGGTGTGTGTCCGGTGGCCCATTGGATGCTGAAACCAAAACGGGTCAATTGCTGCTGTAACTGCTGTTGCAGTACTTTCAAACCTTGAAAATAATGCAGCATGGATGCAATTTCCAGCAACAGACCGTCTTCTGGTTGTAAGCATATCTGAGCGCTGAATTTCCCCGCCCAAATTGCCAGAGCTTCCAATTGTTGGGACTCTCGGTGTTTTTGACGGCTAAAGATCTGCACCTCCGGGCAGAGGCTACAAGCTGTCGCTATTGCCATTCCCTGTTTTAACCCTCGGTCTTTGGCTTTGTCATTGCAAAGATGTAATCGTGACTGACGTTGATCCAGCAACACAGCAGGACCCGGAGTATCATCACAATAGAGCATTTCAAGAGGAAGCAGTGGGAAGTGCAGATAGATCCACAGTGGTGTCTGTGATGATGAACGGGTTGATGGGATAGAGGCTGCCATCTGATTATTCAACCAGTTTAAGCTTGGGCTGGATTGATGTTGAGGTTTGAATTGGTGCTGAAGTTTGAATTGAAATCGGGGCCGGTGTCGGTTCTGGATATTCCAGTGATGCTGCTTTTTTCCCTAATAATATTTCTTCACCCAGTTTTAATCGCTGGGTTGGCATAGTCCAGCCATTTTTACGCTTGATCAGGGTGATATCTATGCCGTCTGGACGAGATTCAAGAGAGAGGCGGTAAGGTGCACTGGAGCTTTCGTCGCGACAGTGCAGGGGGCGAAATAAAAAGCCCAGAGTTCCACCTTCAGAAGCGGCTATTTGTAATCGCCGAATAGCTTTTTCCTGCTTGGCCGGTAACCAGCCCAGTACAGCGCTACAGCTGCCACTCTTTAAGGCTTGTTCCAGAGTCCAAATGCGATCTTGCCAGGTGTTACTGTAAACCATCAGTATTTTGTTAATGTCGATACCTGCTGTAGCCAGCGCAGGGGCATAAGGAATATGAGGAGGATCGACCCAGATTATCCATTTCTCGTTCAAGGACAGTGTGGCCAGCAGTGGTAACAGCAGCCGAAGCTCTCCACATCCCTCTTTTGCATAAAGCAACTCCACCAGATTACCCGGTTGCCAACCATCACCGATCAGCTGTTGATCAATCTCAGGATATCCGCTGCTTAGGTATTGGGGAGAATGTCTCTGCCGGTTTCTATTTTGGGTTGCCTGGTTCTGGCGTGCAGGCCAGACACGGCCTTGTTTTAGCAGATTATTTAATTGTCCGTGGTGGGTTCTATGGGCATAAGACTGTTGCATAGTGAGTAACCAACTTCTAGAATGCTGTACATATATACAGTATAGTCAGCAAAAATTCTCACAGCAAGCAGACAGTTGTCCTGACAAAATGAAGATAACGAGGTGTGGTAGATGAATACTGATACAGTGATCGTGGCGACTGGTCATGAAAGTAATTGTTGTGAAGTCAGTTATTGTGAAAGCAACCGTCATGAAAGCCTCGTTTTGAATAAGGGCAGAGAACCGACTGTCGATACCAACAAGGCCGGTATTAATAAAACCAGCACCGATAATACGGCTATCAAAATAATTAAGGGACGTGGTGCGCTCAGTAATGAACCTGGTCGTTTTGCCATCACAAAGGTTGAGAGCGTTCCTGACAACAGGACATCTGATGGCGCTGATCCTGAATGGGAGTTAATTCCCCGCGTTTGTACCGAGGTTCGAGCAGAGAAAGCAAAATCGATCATCAGTCGTAATAACTCTCCGGACTTGCCTTTCAGCCAATCAATCAATCCATATCAAGGCTGTGAACACGGCTGCATATATTGTTTTGCCCGACCTACTCATGCTTACTGGGATCTGTCCCCCGGGCTTGATTTTGAGACCAGGCTTTCCTACAAGAGCAATGCTGTGGAGTTGCTGGAGGAAGCGTTGTCAAAACCCAAGTACAGGTGCCAGCCGATAGCACTGGGCACTAATACAGACCCATACCAGCCTATTGAGAAAGAACAGCAGGTAACACGTCAACTGCTGGAAGTGTTGCAGCGACATCGTCATCCTTTTAGCATTGTCACCAAGAGCGCTCTGATTTTACGTGATTTGGATATTTTGGAAGAAATGGCTCGACAGCGACTCTGCTCAGTTCGAATCAGTGTTACAACATTGGATAATGACTTAAAGCGAACGCTGGAACCCCGAACTCCTTCACCGAAAGTTCGTCTAAAAACCATCCAGGAACTGAACCAGGCCGGGGTTCCCGTAGGGGTGTTGGCAGCACCGGTGATTCCGAAGATTAATGATCATGAACTAGAAGCTATCCTCGAAGCCTGTCGTGACGCGGGCGCTAAAACAGCTGGCTATATATTGATTCGATTACCGCACGAAGTTAAAGCGCTATTTGAGCAGTGGTTGATGACACATTACCCTGGGCGAGCCAATCATGTAATGAGCTTGATTCGACAAAGCAGAGGCGGTAAGGCTTATAATGCCCGCTATGGTCAACGAATGGTTGGCAGTGGCTTTTATGCTGAGATGGTTGCACAGCGTTTTCGTGTCTCCTGTTCTCGGTTGGGGTTGATTGCGGGAGAGGGTGGTAAACTTAACTGTCAGTTATTTCGACAACCCCCTGGACCGGGACAGCTCTCATTATTTTAAGCTTGGTGTATTGGACTGCTCTGATGGGGCCCATGGAACCAAAAACAATTTTGAATTACTAACGACATTCCGATTAGGTTTTGTGTACTTTCTGAGAGTCCTTGAGGCTTGTACAGAAACCCCCTGATCTTTGAATTTAACAGATGTCTATCGTCTGCAAACAGTAAGGAAATTTCAATGGCAAGATATACCCACGCCCTGGCTCTGGTCTTAGGGTTTTTATGTGTTTCAACAGTTTCTGCGGAGCAGTCGACAGTCATACGCTACGATGGTCACGAATACCAGGGGAGCAACCTGCCTGCTGCACTACGTCAAAAATTTTATGAGCTTGAGCTGGAGACCAGCAAGCAGAAGCAACAAATTGTTGATCAGTATATTCTTAACCGTTACCTACAGGATCGGGCTAAAGCTGAATCCAAAGACATAAGAGTTCTACAACAGGAGTTACTGCAGGTCAGCACTCCTTCTGATGAAGAGCTGAAACAATTTTATGACGCAAACAAAGCCCGGATTCCTGCTCCTTTTGAACAGGTTAAGGCTCAGATATCAGAGTTTCTTCGTTCCCAGAGAGTGGCGCTGAAACAAGGGCAGCTGATGAAACAGATTCAGGAGCAAAAAGGCTACTCTGTTGAAATGACTGAACCGTCACCTCCTGTTTTTGATGTGGCTACTGCCGGTTACCCCTCGAAAGGTAATCCCAAAGCGAAAGTGACATTAGTGGAGTTTGCGGATTATCAGTGCCCACACTGTAAAAAAGCTGGAAAAGTGGTTAACAATCTACTGAAAAAATTTGGTGACCAGCTTCAGGTTGTTTATAGAGATTTCCCTATCAATTCATCAGGTATATCACGGAAAGTTGCTGAAGCTGCCGTTTGTGCTGATCAGCAAGGGCGCTTCTGGGATTTTCATGATCTGGCTTTTGAGCGCCAAAGCTATCTGAAGGCTGTTAAATCCAGCATGCTGGCAGAGCAATTAGGGTTGGATATGGATAAATTCAATGCCTGTTACGCTGAGCAAGAAACTAAAGCTAAAGTAACCGCTTCTCTGGAAGAGGGCAATCGGCTTGGATTGACCGGTACACCGACCTTTTTTATCAATGGCCGTCAGTTGCACCTGCACGGAGAGCTGGAACAAGGTCTTGTTGAAGCAATTGAGGAAGCCCTTAAAGCTGCTTCCTGACAGGGGGCACGACAAATATCTGGTGTGACAGTTGCCGGTCTGTACTTAGTACACAGATGTGGCATCTGACGCTTTAGGCGCCGAGCATTGAGTATCAGAGAGCCTCTGGTTTCTTATCAGGTGTTCTCTGATTCTGTCGAGGTGTCTTTGACAGAACAGGTGACGAATTATAGTTTTTATTCTGTATAAAGGATTTTTTTTACAGTTTAGAGGAAATATAGGTTAAACTTTTAAGCTTAGTTATCAATTGTTGCTCTGGGCAGAGGAAATAAAAACCCTTATCTAGTCGTACAGAAGGTGAAGATGTGCCGATAAAAATACCTGATCAATTACCAGCCGCTAGTATTTTGCGCAAGGAAAACGTGTTTGTTATGTCCGAACAGCGGGCATTGAGCCAGCACGTTCGTCCGCTGAAGGTGATCATTCTGAACCTGATGCCTAAGAAAATTGAGACAGAAAATCAGTTGATTCGATTGTTATCCAATACCCCGTTGCAGGTTGATATTGAGCTGCTGCGTGTTGATAGCCGAGTCTCGAAGAATACTCCACAGCAGCATCTGGAGCGCTTCTATCGTAGTTTTGATCAGATTAAGGATAAAAATTACGATGGCCTTGTTATTACAGGGGCTCCTCTTGGTTTGATCTCTTTTGAGGATGTGCTTTATTGGGATCATATTCAAGAGATTATCCAATGGTCCCGGAAGCATGTAACTTCAACACTGTTTTTGTGCTGGGCTGTTCAGGCGGGTCTTAAAGTGCTTTATGATCTGCCTAAACGTACACGAAAAAATAAACTGTCCGGCGTGTATCAACACAAGACTCTTGCTAAGGATGAGCCATTAACAAGAGGTTTTGATGATGGTTTCATGGCCCCCCATTCCCGTTATGCCGATTTCCCCGTAGATTTTATGCGAGACTATGCGGATCTAAGGCTTCTGGCCAGTTCGGAAGAGGCTGGGGTGTATTTGATGGCTTCTGACGATAAACGACAAGTTTATGTAACTGGCCATCCAGAGTACGACGCGGAGACTCTGGCGCAGGAATACCGTCGGGATTTAGGCGAAGGTTTGGACCCGAGTGTACCGGTAAATTACTTCCCTGATGATAATCCAGATAATGATCCTTGTGTGACTTGGCGTGGTCATGGCAGTCTGCTGATTTCCAACTGGCTGAACTATTATGTTTACCAGATTACGCCTTACGATCTACGCTCAATGGATCCTACTCAGGACTAGCCCCGTCAAAATACTTTAGCGCTGGAAAGGGTGACTGGTAACCTTTCCCAGTTCTAAAAATCACCCTGACCGATAACCGTTCAGGGTGATTCAAGCATTCCAACAGGGTTACCGCTTAACAGTGAAAGATACCTTTTAAGAATCCTCTACTGGCTGCTTAGCTGCCCGTTTAATGGTTATATCCATTTGAGGGAACGCTATCTCTACGCCATGTTGGCGGAACTTCTTGTCAATCAGGTTGTGCAGGGCATGGGTTACCGGTAACCGGTCCGCCATTTCACTGACATAAATTCTGAGCTCGTAATTGAGCGTGCTATCACCAAAGCCAACAAAATAGGCTTCGCTTTTCGGTGTGTCCAATACGCTGGGTACTTCATTAGTCGCTTCTAACAGCAGACGTTCAACCAACTCATTATCGGAGCCATAGGCAACTCCAACAGGAATTCTCACCCGGGTTACCTGATCAGATAGAGACCAGTTCACCAGTTGTTCGGTAATAAAGGCTTTGTTAGGAACAATAATTTCCTTCCGATCCCAATCAACGATGGTTGTTGCACGTATTTGTATTTTACTGACAGTCCCTGTAAGTCCATTGATTGTGACAGTGTCACCAATGCGAATGGGCTTTTCAAACAAAATAATCAGTCCCGAAATAAAGTTAGCGAAAATCTCTTGCAAACCAAATCCCAGGCCAACCCCTAGCGCCGCGACCAGCCACTGAATATTTTCCCACTTGAAACCAATAATATTAAAACTGACAACTAAGCCAATGGCTATCAGTGAATAATTCAGAAGAGTCGTGATGGCATAACCCGTTCCGGGGGATAATTGCAGGTGTTGCAGCACCAGTAACTGCATAACCCCCGGTAGGTTGCGAACACTTATCCATATCACCAGTATGGTGGCAGTAGCAAACAGGAAGGCTTTTAGCGTAATTGGCTGCAGATGTTCAGTACCGTTGAGTGAAAAAGTGGTTTCCCAGACGGTAATGGTGTCCAGGATATCCAGTGCACTGAATAATGGAGACCAAAGGGTCCATAGTGATACGGCAACACCAATCCATAGCAAGGTCTTGACCAGTCCTCTGGTTTGTTCGCTGATGGCCTTTAAATCTATTTGGCTCTCATCGGGAATTTCAATGGATGTCTCACTATTGCCCTCATCGTCTCGGGCGCGTTGCGCCAATATTTCAGCACGACGGGCTTTTGCCTGTTCAAATGCAATGCGACGCTCTTGTACCAATAATCCTCGAATGGCCAGGCTGTAGATAACAATCCAGCCAATACCAATGAGTAGAGAATACATAAGCATGCTAAGCAGCTTAAGTCCGGTGTAAAAGTATCCATAAAGAGCAAAGGCGCCAAAAAACAGCGGTGTTAATGCCAGGGAAATACGGACGAAGTTATAAAATTTCCGTTGTTGTGTTGAAGGGTGGGGCAATTGCTCAAACAGGACATAGCTACGCAAAGCTCTCCAGAAAAACAGGCTAAGCCCAAGACACCATATGATAAAGCAGGCTCTTCCCAGAGTGCTTCGCATGGCTTCTGTATTGACCCACTCGGATATGCTGATCATCAGAAGTAAAGGAGAACTAAACCAGATCAATCGTCTGAGTTGGCGTGCCCATTGGATTACAGTTGTTTCACTCCATTGAAGGTGAGCTTTGAGAAGCCCCTGTGTTGCACTCCAGTTGCGTAATGTAATCCAGGCCCAAAACGGGAGGCTAAGCCATAACAAGCCCTGCCCAAGTCCCTGAGCAAAATCGAGTCCTCCGGTTTCTAACAAAATTCTACCCAGCATTTGAAAGAATAGCGGAAGCGGAAGCGCATAGAAGGCACCCGCAATCATGAGATGAAGGGTATAGCTGAACTTGTCTTTGCGGACGTTTCCAAGCAAGGGGGCGAAGTAATTCTGCAGGTGTGCCAGTCTGCGACGAGAAAAAAACCAGACAACCAGAAGTAAGCCGCTTGCAGCGATAAGTCCCAGAGAATATTTCGGACTTTGCATGAGAGAGGTAACAACCTCCTGCCAACGGCTGGGAGAAAACATCCACTGTATACTTCGTTGCAAAAGGGGAAAGCGTTCAAAATTAATCTGCCCGGTATTGGGTACCCAGAGCAGGCGTTGATCGATCAGCTCTTTGAATTGATGGATTTGATTGAATAGTCCCTGTGCGGCTACTTCCCGTTCAGATAGAACAGAAAGCAGCGAGCGGTAACTGTCCAGTAAGCCGGATACCAGGGTTGCCCGGGCATTAATAATCTCAACAAGGTTTTGTTGTTCCTGGCTGCTCAGTATGGGGTCGGCGTCTTTGGCCAACGTTTGCACATAGGCATTCGGGTCAGTCAGCAGTTCTGACTCCTGCTCCAGATCATAGGTAAAGAACTGAATCTCACCCTGGCGCTTTAACAGTGCATCAAGATCAGGTAACTCCGGCAATGAAGCCAGCTCGGCTCTTAGGGTTTGGCCAAATGCGGAGCTCATGCTTAGCCATTGAAGTTGCCGCTTTATACGCTTTAATTTCTGGCTGACTTTCTGACTCTGCTCATCTGTGATTTGTTTGGTTGCAACCGTATTGTCCAACTCAATGGTGATCTGGGTTAACTTCTCAGATAGTCGTTCATTTTCTTCTGCCTGCTGGCGTAGCAAGGGGTGGCTACCGGGTGTCGTCAGGGTGGATTTCTTGGACTCTGCAACCGTTTTTTCCGCTTCTTGACGACGGACATCTGCCAGTTGCTCCTGTAGTTTCGTTGCCACCTGTGTGAGATCATCGATTTCGATGCCTAACAGATTGAGTTGCTGTTTAAATAAGGTTTGTTGATTATTGCTGCTTAACAGCTCCAGTTTCAGCATGTTTGCCTGTGCCACCAGTGCGGTCAGATGAGCGTTGCTCAGTGACTTTTGGGCACCGGTCATTTCTTCACTGGTTGTATTTATTTCTGATGCCTGTTCAATGATCTGTTCTTGTGTTTCTTTGACCTTGCTGATCAGTTCTGGAATAACAAGGCGGCGACTACCTATCAGAGCCAGTTCATTATTGTAGTTGTCTTGTTTGTTTTTAAGGTTGAGCAGCCTTGCTCGTGTGACCGCCAATAACTGCTCAATCTCGCTGGCAGAGAGCCGAGAAAGCTTGGGAAGGGGTTCTGGCAGGTAGTTTTCGATCTGTTGGTTGATGCTTTCAGAGCGTTCGGTAAAATCCCTGATCAGCAGGCTGTACTTTTCGGCCCTTTTATTGAATCTTTCCTGATCCTGCAAATACTTTAGTGTCTGCTGATAAGTTTCCCGTAACTGGACGTTCTCTCCCTCGGTGTGGGCCCCCAGATTATCAAGCTTTCCTTGAATCAGGCCAAGAGGGGTTATTCCTTGAGAGGCTTCTTCCGTTGGTTCTTCAGCGAAGACTGTCGTTGCAAGTAGAACAATAGAAAGCAACAGGAAGCGGAGTAGGATCATAGATAGACTCTAATTTAGTTGTCAAATGCCGGTTGTCAGACAGTTGGACGGCAGTTTAATAAACAGGGCTAATGTTAAACTATCTTTGCTTCTCAGGGCATCAGGATAACGGCAATAACAGCAATAAAAATCTTAACCAGTCAAAGACGTGCAGAGCTAATACTGCTAAAGTTTGATTAAACTTAGTCTGGCTTAATCAGTTATTTTTTATGACACTGCTGTCATAGGATGCTGTTCTAAAAAACGGGTTTCTACCGACGGCAGTATAAATAATGATCATCGCTTGGGGGATATCGTGGCCAAAGGGCTTCGTCAACATCAACATCGCAACCAGGGCTTAAATGCCTTTGGGAAGGAGCTTACTCGGCGCTCAGGTTCCTGCTGTGAACTTTGTGAGGCCTGTAACGTAAAACTTGTTATTCATGAAGTTCCACCGATCCCCTCAGAACCTCAGCTGGAGCACTGCCTGTTCGCTTGTGAAGAGTGTGCGCTGCAGATCAATACACCCAAGCGTCGGGATGTAAGTCATTGGCACTGTCTCTCCAAAGCTGTTTGGAGTCCGGTGCCTGCTGTGCAGGTTATGGCGGTCTGGATGGCGCGACAGTTATCTGATGAGGCCTGGGTCAAGGAATTACTGGAACAGTTATACCTCCAGCCCGAAATTGAATCATGGGTAGACCAGATTGACGACTGACTTGATTAGGTTTCGCGCTCTGCTGGATCGTCGTTATTGGATCTTTGATCTGGATGGAACGATCACAAAGCCTGTTCACGACTTTGTGGCTATTCGTAAAGCTCTCGGGGTCCCCGAAGCGACTGGTATTCTGGAATATATAGCGAGCCAGCCGGAACCTGAGAAAACTTCTCTCAATAGGAAACTGTCATCCATTGAAAGAAACCTGGCAGAGCAGGCCGAGCCGACCCCCGGTGTTCTGAAATTACTGCATCAGTTGTCTGAGCAGGGGCGGGTGTTAGCCATCCTGACCCGAAATCAACGAGAGTGTGTTGATATCAGTTTGCAGCGTCTGGGTGTCCGTCAACTCTTTGCGGATGCTGCTATCATCGCCTGTGAGGATGCGGCTCCAAAACCTGATCCCGAGGGTGTTAAGAAACTCCTCAATAGCTGGCAAACCAGTCCGGATAACTGCTTGATCGTTGGGGACTTTTTATATGACCTCCAGGCGGGTGCTGAGTCGGCTATAGCGACAGTGCATTACGGTGCCGATCGCCCAGAGCGCTGGCCCGAACTGACAGATGCGGTTGTTGAGGATTTTACTGTGCTCACACGGATGCTGAGTGACAGCCCTGGCTAATCAGCGATTGACACGAGTAACCTGATAACCTTTTTTTTGTAGCAATTTCTGAATTCCACTCGCTCCGCTGTAGTGAGCTGCGCCCACTGCAAAGAAGTAACTGTTTTGAGGTTGTTGTTGCAATAATTTTGAAATTCGCTCAGCCATTCTTAGATTACGGTCAACTAACAAACGCTGATTAAGTTTATTTGCCAGGGCTGGCGACAGTGACAACTGAGATTCCATTAAAGTGGAGAAATTATCAGGGTTGCCAGATCGATAGGCCTGATAGGTTTCCTCCATTACTGAGGTGCCTTGCTCTTGGGCTTTTTCCATATAGTCGAGGGTCGAGTCCAGCAATAGTAAGTTTTCCTGTTGACTGAATGACTCAAAGACTCCGGATTGTTCTTCGATAGTTTCCAGTCCTCCTACCTGTTTTCCTTTAAATGAGGCGATTTGAAACAGGCGCATATCCATTGGAACCAGACTTCCATGGGCAATCTGATCTTCAAGTAACGCAAGTGTTGCGGTGAATGCCCATAGTTTCAATTTTGAGAATACACTAAGGGATAAACCCGGATGAATGTTGTCGAGTATGCGATTGATCCGTTGTTGTCTGTGTTGTGAAAGCGTGTTTTGCAGCGAGCTGTTATCGGAGCTGATGAATAACTGAGTCGCTTGAAGAAGCACTTCCGGAGTCATTTCGAGTTCACCGTAAAAAGCATCAGATTGTTCAAAACTGTGGGTGACAACGTCCGGCAACGTATTCAGTTCAGGATGAGCACTGTGAATAGTGCCAAAAAGAAAAGAGGGGTTGAAACCAGGTTTTTCTACACGCCAAAGATAAGGGTTGTTCTCTTGTCCCTGTGCTCGACTATGGGTCGTCAGGATCAAAGGTAACAACAACAGAAGTGCGAGTTTTGGTAGAGATAAACGATGCAGACTTTTGAATTCTGATAACTGAAAAGTCATTTTAATATCCTTATATTTCAAATAAATAAAATGATTTTTTGATCTTTTACTTGAATCTTCGCCTAAGCCCTGCTTCGGCAATGATGCGCGTGGATACTTCTTCAATTGAGAGGTTGCTGGTATCCAGGTAATCAATGCGATTAAGGGTTAACATTGCTTCTGCATCTTCTACTTCCCGGAGGCATTGTCTAAGGCTTGCATAGCGGCTGTTAGGTCGCCTTTCGTTTCGAATCGCTGATAACATTTCGGCCTCCAGACTAAGACCGAAAAGCTTTTCCCTGTACGGCTGTAGTAGTTTTGGTATTTGAGTCTCGTCAAGGTCATCTTCAGTTAGAGGGTAGTTTGCTGCGTAAATACCAAACTGTAAGGCTAAGTATAGGCAAGTTGGAGTCTTTCCAGTGCGGGAAACCCCGATAAGAATAATGTCTGCCTTTTGATACCCTCTTGAAGAGGCTCCATCATCGTTTTCCAGCGCAAAATTAACGGCATTTACTCTTTCTTTTGAAATTGTGCTTCTAAGGGCCGAGCGTCCCTGACCGGTTGCGTTATCGGGTTTTGTTCCCAGTTCGGTTTCCAGGGCAGGCATAAACGAGCTGAAAATATCAATTGTTAAGCCGTTGCTTTGCTTGAGAATATCTCTAAGTTTTTCATCGGCCAGGGTATACATTACAACGGGACGCAGACCGGTCTCGCTTGCACACTGATTTACCTGCTTGACAGCTTGTTCGGCTTTTTGAATTGAATCGATATAAGGCAGCGTGGTACGAGAAAATTCAATATCCTTGAACTGTGCTAACAGACTTCTTCCTAATGCTACCGCAGTGATACCGGTACCATCGGAGATAAAAAATGCTGTGCGTTGCATGGATGCTCTCTATATTGAATAGGTAGATAGATCATCAGGTCAGCGGAATAATCAGCTGTACCTGTATTCTGCTCTGGCAATGGTGTTTAAGATACCTCTATTCAGAAGCTGTTAGGAATCAACAGTATCCAGATGCCAGGATGGTAGTATAATCCGCTGCGCTGATTAAGCGATCTGTGGAAAGATAAGGGGAGAGTTGTTGGGCAACTATATAGCTGATTTTGGACATTTGGGCTTGGCTGATCTGGAGCAGGTCGGAAGCAAAAATGCATACCATGGAGAGATGCTACAACAACTCTCGGTTGCTGGAGTTAATGTCCCTCCCGGTTTTGCGACGACGGCTGCTGCCTATCGTGATTTTCTTTCTCAGAGTGGTTTGGATAACCGGATAGAGAAACTGTTGGATAATCTGGATGTTGAGGACATGCATCTGTTATCTGAAGCGGGAGCAACGATCAGGCAATGGATTTTGGAAACGCCGCTGCAGCCACAACTGGATCAGCAAATAGGCGAGGCTCTGGTTTCATTACCAGGGCTCGGATCAAATGTTCCTGTTGCCGTTCGCTCTTCAGCCATTGCAGAAGAATTACCAGAAGCTTCTTTTGCCGGTCAGCAGGAAACCTATCTGAATATAGCCGGGCTGGAAAACGTTAAGCTGGCGATTAAGCAGGTTTTCGCCTCATTATTTAATGACCGTTCGATTGCTTACCGGGTCCACCGCTGCATTCCCCACAAGGACGTAGCGCTTTCTGCTGGTATACAACGCATGGTCCGCAGTGAAACCGGTTCCAGTGGTGTGATGTACACTCTGGACACTGAGTCAGGGTTCCGAAATCTTATCTTTATTAATGCGGTTTACGGATTGGCAGAGCCGGTTATTCAGGGGCAGGTTAATCCCGATGAATTTTATGTCAGCAAATCAATTTTAATAGCTAAGCGGCCTGCTGTTTTAAGTAGGAATCTGGGCAGAAAGTCCATCAAAATGATCCATACTGATCAGCATCTGGTCGGCGAGTCAGTTACTACGATCAAGTCCAGTGCCGAAGAGAGAGCAAGCTTTTGTCTTAATGATTCGGAAGTCCTGCGCCTCGCTGAACTGGGACTGGACATAGAAAATCATTTTGGCAGCCCCATGGAAATTGAATGGGCCAAGGATGGGGACGATGGGCAACTTTATATACTTCAAGCCCGGCCTGAACAGGCAAAAAATACATCTGAAAGCTATTCCAATGAAGGAAATTCGAATGGAAGCAGCTCCAGAGTCGTTGAGCGTTATCTGTTGAAAGAGACCGGCCGCGTTTTGACCGAAGGCCGTAGTGTTGGACAGCGCATTGGTAGTGGTCCCGTGCGAGTTATCAGAGACAGGGAAGAGCTGAATGGTATCCGCCCAGGTGATGTCATGGTAACCGACATGACTGATCCAGAGTGGGAGCCTGTGATGAGGCGGCTCTCTGGTATCGTGACTAATCGTGGCGGTCGCACCTGCCATGCGGCGATTATTGCCAGAGAACTGGGGATACCCGCTATCGTCGGTTGTGGTGATGCAACCAAGTACCTGAAAGAAGGAGAGTTGGTTACAGTATCCTGTGCCGATGGTGATGTTGGTGTCTGCTATCAAGGGCGTCTGGATTTTGAGCACCACAGCAGTCGCGTGGATGCAATGCCAAAGTTACCATTCAAAATGATGATGAACATCGCTAACCCCGACAGGGCATATGACTTTCAGTCTCTGCCTAATGAAGGGGTTGGCTTGGCCAGATTGGAGTTCATTATTACGCGCATGATTGGTGTACATCCGAAGGCTCTGATTCACCATCAGGAGCAACCCCCGGAAATCAAGCGGGCTATTGATTTACGTATTGCCGGTTATCGGTCTCCAGAGCACTTTTATATTGAAAAACTGGTGGAAGGGGTTTCCACTCTGGCTGTGGCATTTGCTGATAAGCCGGTGATTGTGCGCTTGTCCGATTTTAAATCCAATGAATACAGCTCTTTGATCGGTGGACGCCAGTACGAACTGAATGAAGAGAACCCAATGCTTGGGTTCCGCGGTGCTTCCCGCTATATCTCAGAATCATTTCGAGAATGTTTTGAGTTGGAGTGTCGGGCCATGAAGAAGGTCCGTGATGAGATGGGACTGACCAATGTGCAGCTGATGGTGCCCTTTGTCAGGACACTGGGGGAAGCAAAGCAGGTTGTTGAGTTATTGGAGCTTAATGGTCTAAAGCGGGGGGAAAACGGGCTCAAGTTGATTATGATGTGCGAATTGCCTTCAAACGCACTCTTGGCGGACCAGTTCTTAGAGCAATTTGACGGGTTTTCCATTGGCTCAAATGATCTGACCCAGCTGACACTGGGGCTGGATCGGGACTCGGGTGTCGTGGCGCACCTGTTTGATGAACGGGACGAAGCGGTAAAGGCCCTGTTGGCACTGGCAATCCAGGCCTGTAAACGAGCGGGTAAGTACGTGGGGATTTGTGGCCAGGGGCCTTCAGATTATCCAGATTTTGCCAGTTGGTTGGTAGAACAGGGAATTGACAGTCTTAGCCTGAATCCTGACTCGGTGCTTGATACCTGGTTTTTCCTGGCCCAGCATAAGTCAGAAATTAAGTCGGTTAATGTTCAGAATGACCAGGGATAGCTACTTTTCATGTACGTCCCATATTGCTTTCTTTTTGACAGAAAAGGCTTCGCTCCCAAGGTTACCAGGGAGCGTTAAGCCCATGGTACTGCAAAGACTTTTTATTGATTTTTATCCGATGTTTACTGGGATAACCAATCTCCAGCTCATGAATGGACTTTTTCTTATCCAAAATTGCTTTGATTCTTGGCATGACCAGCTCATCAATCATATCCCAGTAGTCAGTGCTTAGCGCGGCGACAGCCCCTCGGGAAACCCCGCGGGAGTTAAAGGAGTACACGGGGATACTCCTGGCAATTTGAGTGATATCTTCAATATTCATATAAATCTTTCCGCTGGATGTGGCGATGATCGCATCACTGCCAGCATCCAACAGATACTTTGTTGCTTCCTGCAAATCTTCTTTTTTCCCAATGCGGCGATATCGAAAACCGATGCCGAGATCAAGGCAGGCTTGCCTGGATTCCCGGGCCTCAGCTTGCATTGACCTATTGGTGCTATCAAAAATAAATCCCAGTTTTTTAATGTCTGGCTGGATTCGAAGAAATAGCTGCAACTGTTTTTTGACCGGAACATAGTAAGTTGCTCCGGTAAAATTGCGATCAGTTCCACCTCTATCCTGAATTGAAAATACTTTGGGATTGTTTACGTTGGTAAAAACAAAGGGGGTTTTTCGTAGATAATGTCGGGCGAGTAGCATGGCGTCGGTGGTAATTGTTACGATAAGATCCCATTGTTGGGTATCCAGATCCTGTAACATTTTTATAGCATTTTCACCGTCGCCCCCTGCGCTGAGGTATTTGATCTCAATATCCGGTTTCCAGAGCTTGAGTTGGTGCTGGAGATAAGGGGCAACACCAGGGTTCTCTGGCGTACGAGCGTCATAGTCAAAAATTGCGATTCTGCCGGCAGCAAATAACTGGCCTTGAAAAATAAAGAAAAAACAGAATGCGATTAAAACTCTCATAAGCACCTGCTTAAACCGCCCAGTTTAGTGCGGCAAGGCTTTCGGTTATATTGATGCAGGCTATGACAACAGCAAACAAACAACATAAACTTTGCCTGATTACAGATATAGTCTGTTTCACAGTTACTTCAGATTATAGGTTACTTCAGGAGTATCGTTACTATCGAAGGCGGACATGGACTTTCCCAGAGGGCCTATAGCACCGACGAACCTTACTTCTGGAAAAACATAACTGACAGTATTCATAGAAAATGTAATAGCAACTTAATGTAGAAAGGGATCAAAAACGTGGAAGATCTACTACCGGAGCTTTGTGACAAATTTCCCGAACAGGTCAATGTTCTTGAGCCGATGTTTGGCAACTATGGGGGGCGGGAAGCCTTTGGCGGGGAAATCGTCACGATAAAGGCATTTGAAGATAATTCTCTGGTCCGAGAGCAGGTCGCTCTGCCAGGACAGGGAAAGGTTTTGGTCGTTGATGGTGGCGGGTCCATGCGACGAGCCATGCTCGGTGATATGCTGGCTGAAAAAGCTGCACAGAATGGCTGGGAAGGTATTGTCATTAATGGCTGCATCCGTGATGTCAACGTGATCGGTGAAACCGACATCGGTGTGCAGGCACTAGGCGCCCATCCGATGAAAACGGAAAAGCGTGGTTTGGGGGATCTTAATGTCCCGGTGACTTTTGCTGGAGTGACCTGTCAGCCCGGTCACTACCTGTACGCCGATAACAATGGTGTTCTGGTATCTCCGGTGCCGCTTTCGTTGGATTAGTATGCAGGCCTTTCTTATGCGCTGTTAGCCAGAAACTAACTCCCGTTGCGCCTGTAAGAACGCTTTTCGAAGATGGTGAATACCTGTGCTGCCCGGATGTTTCAGATTCATCGGTCCTGGACGATAGATGCGATGATCTGACAGGCACAGGCTGTTTGCGATCTTCGGGGAAAAATCCATCCTCCTGAGAATATCATTCTCCAGGTTGATACCGGGGGCTATTTCGATTAACTCCAACCCGCTTGCGGTTAATCGGAAAACGCAGCGCTCGGTAATATAATAAACCTTCTGACCACATTCCAAGGCATACTGACCACTGAAAGTAAGGTGCTCTATTTCATCTACAAACTTGTGACTTGCTTCAGTATCGATTGTTGTTTGCTTATCAGCATCAAGTTGTTCTGGTTTAGGAATTTCTAAAGCCGACTTATCCGAATTAATAGCAACCTGTTGCTTGCCACACAGAAATGTTCCCATAAAGTAAATCTCACGGGCACTCTGACTGATATTGATAAAACCACCGGCGCCTGCAATGCGATTGCCGAAGCGACTTACGTTAACATCTCCGGATCGATTAACCTGAGCCATCCCCAGAAAGGCTTGATCCAGCCCACCACCATCATAGAAATCAAACTGTGCCGGTTGATCGACAATGGCTTCAGGGTTAACAACCGCCCCAAAACTTAAACCGGAAGCGGGCAAACCTCCGATACCGCCCGGTTCGATGGTAATGGTGACATCATTGAGCATTTTTTCTTCCGAAGCGACGGCCGCAAGTGCTTCCGGCATACCGATGCCTAAATTAATAGTGGCATTGCTTTTAAGCTCCATCAGCGCACGACGAGCGATCAGTTTTCGTTGATCCAAAGGTGCAGGTGGGAGTACCGGGTCTGCTTTTACCTCTCCTGTATAAGAGGGGTTGTAAGCTTCCGCAAATGTTTGCCAATGAAGCTCAGACGGAGCAACTACAATTTGATCAACCATTATCGCCGGAATTTTAATCATGCTGGCTGGCAGCTGGTGCTGTTGGGTTAGCCTTTCAACCTGAACAATGACTTTTCCGCCACTGTTTCGAACCGCCTGAGCGATGGCCAGACTTTCGAGTGGCAGGGCTTCCCGTTCCATACTGATATTTCCCTGTGGATCAGCAGTAGTGCCTCTTAAAAAAGCCACTTGTATAGGAAAGGACTTGTAAAACAGGAACTCTTCTTCGTTGATCTTGATAAGATCAACAATGGGTTCGGTTGTGACATCATTCAGCCGTCCTCCATCAAGACGCGGGTCGACAAATGTATGCTTTCCGATATGAGTAATGCTGCCTGGGCGACCGGCTGCTATATCCCGGAATAAATGACATATAACGCCCTGAGGCAGATTGTAGGCTTCTATCTTGTTTTCTCTGGCAAGTTTTCCAAGGCCTGGAACCAGCCCCCAGTGTCCACCGATAACACGTTTGATCAACCCCTCGTGTGCCAGGTGATTTAATCCTCGATGGTGTCCGTCTCCTTGACCGGCTGCATAAACAAGGCACAGATCCCGAGGTGCGTTTTCCGTCTTAAAGCGTTGTTCCAGGGCTGTGGCCAGCAGCTCCGGGAAACCAACGCCTACAAACCCTGCAGTCGCTATGGTATCACCGGCTTTGACCAGACTTACTGCTTGAGCAGCGGTAACTATTTTCGAAGCAGCCATAAGCAAACCCTTGTTGATCCGTTCAGCGTTTGGATTGTCCAGTCTATCAATTTATCAATTTATCATTTTAGTTCTCAGAGTGGATCGGTTTGAAATGACTGATTCATGCTGTTGTTACCGGAGTTGTTTAAAGAACCTTTGGTTGCCAGTTTGAACTTATCCACTCCATACCAGCGGATTTCACCTCGATCATTCAAGATCAGAATTGAAGCATTGGCCAACTGAATGAGGTTGTAGGATTTATAGATGGTCAGGCTGTCTTCAAAAGCTTCATTGGATTTACAGATAGCTATCATGGCGGTCTCCAATCTGGTTTTTATTAGTTCGGTTTTATTTCTGTACAACACCTATAGCGAAGACCATGCCATTAGTGTTATTTCTATAAAATACAATGAGTTATTTATAATAGATAAGAATGAGTTATAAATAAGTGTCAGGAAAAAAAGACAACTTGAAACGCTGTTGTGTATGGGTATGCATACAGTTGTCTTAATAATCAGACATTTCTGGCATCAGGTGTGATCATAAATGGAAGAAGGTCATTTGGTTTCTTTGGCGGTATTTAGTTTTGCCATTTTTTCATAAAGGGTTGCACGGGAAATTCCCAGACGCTTTGCGGCCTGACTTTTATTATTACCACAGATGTTAAGTGCAGTATCAATCGCTTGCCGTTCGGCTTGAGCTAATGTTTCAGCTAGCAGGGGAATTTCCGGCTTTCCCTCATCAGGCGCGACAGAAGGAATGACAGGAACCAATCCTCCAAACAGTTCGGTTGATATCCAGCCCTGGTCTGCAAATAAATTAATCCGTTCCAGCACATTTCGCAGCTCCCGAACGTTGCCGGGCCAGTGATAGTGGCTCATTCTGGCGAGTAAATCACCAGTGACCGTTACCGGTATTTCACCCAAATCCTCTGCAATTTTTTGATTCAAGTGCTGGCAAAGCAGAGGAATGTCCTCGGTTCTCTCGCGCAGTGGTGGAAGAGTTAAGGGTAATACATTAAGTCGATAATAAAGGTCTGCTCGAAATAGACCTTCAGCGACTCTTTGCTCAAGATTCCGGCTGGTCGCCGCGATAACTCTCACATCAATTTTTATTATCTTATTTCCGCCGAGGGGTTCAATTTCCCGTTCCTGAATAACCCGTAGCAGTTTGGCTTGAACAGCTGCTGACATTTCTCCAATTTCGTCAAGAAACAGTGTTCCTCCCTCGGCTAACTCAAATTTTCCTTTTCGCCCCTTCTTATCTGCTCCGGTATATGCGCCGGGAGCAGCACCGAAGAGTTCTGCCTCGACCAGTGTATCAGGCAGTGCTGCCGTATTAACGCCAACAAAAGCAGCCGCTGTCCGGGGAGAGGCGTTGTGTATGGCCTGAGCCAGTAATTCCTTACCGGTTCCCGTTTCTCCCAATAGAAGGACTGTACTATCCAGTTGCGCCGTTCTAAGAGCCTGTTGCCGCAAGCGCAAAATAGTGGGGCTGTTCCCTACAAGATCAGCGAAGCTATAGCGGGTTTGCCGAACCTTTTGTTTACTGCCTTGCTGCAACTTGCCCTGTTGATGGAAATGCTGATGGGGATTGAGTCGGGTGAATTTGTCGACCAGAGGGCGTAAATAATCCAGCTCATCATAAAATACAAATCCGATTGCGCCCAGGACTTTTCCCTGGCGATCTTTCAGTGGCAGTCGGGTAACCACAAACCACCGATCTCCAAACTTCATCAGATCCAATAGTTGTGGATGGCCGCCTTCGACGACCTGGCGCATTAAGCTGTTTGGAATAATCTGCTCAATATCGCGCCCGAGAATTTCTACTTCATCAGCTATTCCTAGTAAAGGGCGGTATTTTTCGCTGATCCATATGACCCGGCAGTTTTCATTGACGATGATGGTGCCTTCACAAGCACTTTCGAGCAGTTCGAACAATGGCAGGCCGGTTGGTTGTTTTGTACCTCCCAAAGCCCCCAGCAATTGTTGAATTGGATGCATTTATGTATCGGTTCCTGGATCTCGGATCTTTTACTCAGTATGTCTGATCGTTTCGGATTTTAGAATCCTTGAATACTGGCAATATCCTCAGGCTTCTCTAACAGGCAACTGAAATTCAATATACAATGCTCGGTATTTTGTAAGCACACTTTATTGAAATGAGAGCAAGCCTTGCAACAGGTTAGCCGTTTAGTGAGTGAATAATCTCATGACTGAAACAGTAAAATTGACAGAATACAGCCACGGAGCGGGTTGTGGCTGCAAAATCGCCCCCAATGTTTTAGATCAGATATTAAAAAGTGATCTGGAGTTGATACCGGACCCAAAACTCCTGGTGGGAAACAGCTCCAAAGATGATGCTGCAGTCTACGATATGGGACATGGGCAAGCGGTCATCAGCACCACTGATTTCTTTATGCCCATTGTTGATGATCCATTTGATTTTGGCCGGATTGCTGCAACAAATGCGATCTCAGATATCTATGCCATGGGCGGACGTCCTAACATGGCAATTGCTATTCTTGGCTGGCCGATAGATAAGTTATCCGTTGAGGTTGCGCGCCAAGTGGTAGACGGCGGTCGTCAGGCCTGCAAAGAGGCGGGCATTCTGTTAGCGGGTGGACACAGTATAGATGCTCCAGAGCCTATTTTTGGCCTGGCAGTAACCGGATCTGTTGCGATTGATCAACTTAAGCGTAACGACACCGCTAAGGTGGGTGCCAGGCTATATCTCACCAAACCCCTGGGAGTCGGTATTTTAACCACGGCACAAAAACGTAAGATCCTGAAACCGGAACACCTCAATATTGCGCGAGATTCCATGTGCCAGCTTAATGATATTGGCGCACAAATATCCCAATTGCCCGGCGTTTGTGCGTTAACAGATATCACCGGTTTTGGTCTGCTGGGACATTTAAGCGAAATCTGTGAAGGCAGTCGTGTCGGCGCAACTGTGGAGTTTTCCGCAGTACCTACCCTGGACGCTGTGGAAGAATATCTGGCTCAGGGATCTATACCCGGTGGCACTTCGCGAAATTTTGCCAGCTACGGGGATAAAATAGGTCCTGTTACTGAGGAGCAAAAGAACATTCTCTGTGATCCGCAAACAAGCGGTGGTCTGCTGGTCGCTGTTGAAGCGGATGCAGAGGCTGGCTTTCTTGAGCTGATTCAAAAAGAAGGTTTTGATCTGAAACCTATTGGTGAGCTGGTTGAACAGCGCGATGGTGCCCTGATTCATATCCGCTAATCCAATGTTGGTAAATTTCTTCGATTTATAAATTGTGAGTACGGAAGTATCAATGTCGCAGCGACAAAATAGTAACGACTATTTAGCACTCTTTGTTAAGGACATTCCTATGATGGATGTCCGTGCTCCAGTTGAATACCAGCAGGGGGCTTTTCCCTGTACCCAAAACCTTCCGCTGATGAATGACTCTGAACGAAAGCAGGTGGGGACCTGCTACAAAGAGCAAGGACAGGATGCTGCTATCCTATTAGGCCATAAATTGGTGTGCGGTAACGTTAAAGAAGAGCGTGTTGCTGCGTGGAAGGATTTCGCCGAGGCTAATCCTGAGGGGTATCTGTATTGTTTCCGCGGGGGGCTGCGTTCCCGCATTTCACAGCAGTGGTTAAAGGAGGCGGGTATTGACTATCCGTTCATTGAAGGTGGCTACAAGGCAATGCGGCGCTTTCTTATCGATCAGTTGGAGGCGGAAGCACTGCAACGCCCGTTTGTTATTCTTAGCGGGCGCACGGGTACCGGCAAAACCAAGGTCATTGATCGTGTTCCCCAATCCGTTGATCTGGAAGGGCTGGCTAATCATAGAGGCTCAAGCTTTGGTGGTCGGGTGATGCCACAGCCGACACAAATAAATTTTGAAAACAGCTTATCAGTTGCATTGTTGAAGCATCGAGAGAGCACTGCCGGCCGTTTAATGCTTGAGGATGAGAGTGTCGCCATCGGTCGAGCACACATCCCATCCAGGTTCTTTGAATCGATGAAGAAATCTCCGTTGGCTGTTTTAGAAGAGCCGATGGAAGTCAGAATTGATACGGTAATAGAAGACTACGTGGTTGGTTTGTCGGCTGAATACCAGCATCACCACGGCGAGCAGGGAATAGAGTTATATGGGGAATACATGCTGGCCGCAATGGATCGTATTCGAAAGCGGCTAGGTTCAGAGAGGCATCAGCAGATCCGAAGCCTGCTCGCACAAGCCCTTGAAGTCCAGAAGAAGACGGCTGATATCGAGCCTCACCGCTTATGGATAAAACTACTATTAGATCAGTATTACGACAGGATGTACGACTTTCAGCTGTCCAAGAAACTCGACAGAGTTGTGTTCCGTGGTAATCGAAAAGAAATCCTTCAATGGTTCGAAGGCTATCGTCTCACTTTATAACTTTCTCAATACCTCTCTCAGCTTGTGTCCAGCATTTATAAATACCGGACCGCAAACGAGCCCTTGTTGTTGCTCCCAGGCTGATTATTGCCTGTTCGTCAAAAAGTGGCTCATTGATTCAATAGCTGAGGTAAAAACCGGGAGTATCAGACAAAATGTACCTGGGCATTGAAAGCGATGACTATCCGGTCTTTTTCTCCGAAATAGGGCAGTGCGGAATGTTTCAGATAGGAAGGAAAAATAATTATCTGGCCTTCTTTCGGTTCTATATCCCAGAATCCTGTACTGTTTAAATATTGTGAGCCTGCATCCAGATATTGGTCTGCATTATTACGAGGGTCGTAAAACCGATTAACACCATTTCTGGTGGCCAGTTCTGCATCACCTATATCCAGGTAATAAATGCCGCACCAGGAACAATTTGGGTGACTGTGGGCATCATGGTAGCCGCCGTTTTGAGTCACGTGGTACCAGCTTTCAATAATATCGGCTGCCGCCTCAGCTTGTTCTGGCCAGAATCCTCTGTTCACTTCAGTCGCTATCGTGGTTATCAGCTCAGTAACCGTTTGGTTCAGTAACTCAACATTTGGGTTCTCATGGGTCAGAAAATCCAGCTCACTTTCTTTGACCTGATGTTTGGCGGTAATGGCGACATCACTCTTTATTGAAACTTCACTGCGCCTGACATCAGCATAAACAACTGAACGCAGCTCGTCTTTAATAATAGAGTGTGTTGGGTTTGTGCAAACGTAGCATTCAGTTTGCCACAAAAGTACAGGTTCAATTTCAGGGGTATCGGTTACGAAAATATCGTCGGTCATTGTAGGTTTCACTGAGTCACTTTAAGGCTGCTATGGTAATCCAGGTTCTGGTTACAAAAACAGCCTTTAGTTGATAATTCAGTCTGATAGATTGAGCTGACCAGAATGACAGCCAGGGACAACCGCCAGGATGTCCCTGAGCCCTCTTACCCATTTTACGGGGTTCTTAAGTCTTCAGTTTGTAGAATCCGGAAATTAATGGAATCCAGAAATTTACAGGACCCGAAAAGTAATGACTTTTGCCGGTGCCTCACTCGATGCGTTGGTAATGGTTACCATAGAACCCGCTTCAGGAAGAGCGAAAGTTGCGCCGGTAACAACCGTTTTTGCTGATTTTCCTTTCTCACGAATGGTAACCACGCCCTGAGCAACAATTCCCAAAGCGGGCTCGCTGTTATTTACATCGATTGACTCATTGGGAGTTAGATCGGTTTTAAAAACATTAACCTTTTCAACCTCTTTGCCGCTGAGCTTTATTGTTGGGAGGGTCCTTCTATCGATGGCCTCTACCGGAGGCTTTTCGAAAACGATAAAGGGTTCACCCGTTTGTTCGAAATTGAAGTCAACAAAGATGGCTTCTTCAGTCGCGGAGGCATTATCAAAGCGCAAAATACGTGGGCCGACCGGTTCAAAAAATGCATCGCTTTCGCGTAACAGTTGCTGCAAGGGCTAATGAAATTATGACTATGATGGAAGTGGTTAGAAATCACATAGGTATCGCCAGGCTACCCTGTTATGTTGCTGATGCTGAACCGACATTAAGGCGCTTGGATCTCTCGCTTACGCCATCTTCCTGGGGAGTTTGGGTTCTCAGCCATGTGGATTTACGATCAACCGCACGGGTTCGAGTAGGTCGCGAGTTCTTGATCGAGATAATTGAAGAACAGCGGGAATTAATTGAAGGATTAAACTCAACCTATTACTGATCAACCATGACCAGACTTTCTCTTCAAATCGGGATCTCAACGCCGAGTGTGCCTAACTAACTTCTATTTTTTTGCTTACCGAAAACATCTAAAGCTACGTAAAAAGCTCATCCCCCTTTTGGTCAATAAACACTTTCGCTTTGTGATGGACTAGCTGTACACATTCATCTCTGACATCCACTCGGTCCACCAGAGTAAAATTTCGCTGCAGACTTTTCTTTTTAATATTTCCGCTAATCCGGTATCGGTTGCCGTCTGCTTCGGGAGTTGCGGCTATGGTAAAACCTTTATAGCGAATTGTGCCTTCTGGTAACGGAGTGAATAGCGATATCAGTGTTGAGAGTACAGTCATAATCGTTCTCCTAGTTTTAAATCCATATTAAGGCTTGTAGTACGGGGAGGGGAAGAGTATCGATACCAAAGCATGTCTACCGTCCAGATAATCAGTACTTAGGTCGCATGGGAACCTTTCCTCAGTCGTTCGAAATTTGTGAATAAATATTGCTAAGCAGCAATTTTATTTTGAGATCGAATAATTGCTTTTCACAGCGGGCACCAAATAAACATCCTCTTTATCGTCGTTTTAAAAGCCTCGAAAGAGCGGCCTCAATACATCTTAAATGTAACATAAGTCTTTAAATGATAAATATTAATGCTACTGCATGTCTGTAAGTGATTGTCAATAAAGGGTGATGTAAAATAACCTTTATTTTTGTGTGAATATTGAATTGACCTAAGTCAAATAAGCCCTATTGAGAGAAAGGTATTATGCACCGCAGCAATCTAAATAAGGAGTAACTAATGAAAAAGGCAATGCTCTGTGGCGCTGTGGCAGCAGCTCTTTCTTTCACAAGTACCGCAACGATGGCTTTTGAAGCCGGAGATCTTGTACTCAGAGCTGGTATCACCAATGTGTCACCTGATGAAGAAAGCGGTAAGGTTTACACCGACTTCAGTGGGCTGGGTGGGACAGTATTAGAAGCGAGTGTCGATAGTGATACTCAGTTGGGTCTCAATCTGGTTTATTTTTACGATCAACACTGGGCTGTTGAGGTACTGGCGGCAACCCCATTTGCCCATGACCTGGATTTGCAGAAGGATAATTTGGGGCTGGGTAACGGTTCGCTGGCCGACGCCAAACAACTGCCCCCTACTGTTAGTGTGCTCTACTATTTAAACGACGCTAAGCAGAGTTTTCAGCCTTATGTGGGCGTTGGTATCAATTACACCACCTTTTTCGATGAGGAGTTTACTGCTGATCGTAAATCTCAGGGGTTTAGCGATCTGGAACTTGATGATTCCTGGGGGCTTTCGGCACAGGTGGGATTTGATTACCAGATTAACGAACGATGGTTGGTAAATGCCTCGGTGCGTTATATTGATATCGATACCACCGCCAATTTCAAACTGGGTGGTGAAAAAAGCTATGTCGATGTAGACATCGATCCGATTGTCTCTTCTTTGATGATTGGCTATCGGTTCTAGACCGTTCAAAACTTTTCGTACAAAACCCTTCAGATAACGGGCAAGGTCTTTAGTGATCTTGCCCGTTATTGATTCTGGCTCAGACCAAAAAAACTGTCTGACCGCAGGTCTTAATCTGCCGGGCTGCTGTTAGAAAGCGAGCAGGGCTCCATAAGATTAAGTAATCTGAACCTGATATAAGCCGTCTTCATAGGTCTACCTATTCATTCAAGAGAGGGGCTGTCCGCGTTACAACGTCAGCATATAAGAGACAATTTTCTCTGCTTCTTGATCGCTCATTTTGGGAAAAGAAGGAGCCAGGCGATCTTCTCCGGTACTGTTTTTGAGCCAGCTTATCAATTGCTCCTTGTTCATTGTGGAGCTGCGATTTGCGGGTATTCCTTCAAAAAAGTTCCCGTTTCCCGTATCACCGTGACAAGTCGAGCAATGGTGCTCAAATAACTGCTGGCCGGTGATTAGTGCTGAATGATCGTGGTTTTCCGATTCTTGCAAACAACCGGTCACCAGCAAGACTATTAACACCAGTGCGATTGGATGGACGCAATAATTTGAGTTCATCGGTTCTTATCCTCCTGATAATGAGTGATGTTTTTTTATTGGGTTTACTTCAGTTTGATAATCGGGTGGTTTTGAGTGGACCTGCGAATCAATCCAAATCCCGTAATATTTCGTCGCTCCACTTTATGGCTTGGCGATAGCATCGATGTACCGTGCTTTTGTTGGATATGCAGCTTAAGCACTGATCACATTCCCACCGCTCCATTCTCATGGCGCAGCTCAATATAGAACCGGCGCAGCCTTCTCGTTTCAGGATGGCATCCTTCATTGACGGGGGCAGAGGTAAATCTTGAAAGAGTTGGTCAAGCGGCATATCCAGGCAGGCATCAAGCATGGAGAACAGTCCAGCGGTAAAATATTCTTCCTGATTAGATATGTTCATTTCCTGTGCCAGTAGCTCACAAAATCGAGCTCTCTGTAAAACGGCGGAAAACAGCAGGGCAGGTTTGTCGGACATCTTGGTCAGACTCAGCATGCTTGCCAGTATCCGCAGTCGATCGATACCCAGAAAAATTACCACTTGATTGATATTGCTGAATTTTTTTTGCGATCCCAAGGCTGCTGAATTGATATAGCGTAGCAACTTATAGTAAAGAAAAGGGTCCTGAGCAATAAGCTGTACCAGCTCCTCAAACTGCACCTCTTCTTCATTTAGCCTGGCAATCAGCTTTAGTGTTGACAGTCGATTGTGAGGAGCTTTTTTTCCACTTAGCAGCTGTGGGCTTGAAAAGAAGTAGCCCTGAAATAAATCAAACCCAAGGGCCTTACAGAAACGGTATTCTTCCCAGGTCTCAACTTTTTCTGCCAGCAGTTTGACCGGAAATTTTTTAAGAAGCTGTACCTGTTCTATCAGTTCTTGCTGATCAAGTGCCCGGACATCAAGCTTGATAATATGAGCCAACTCGACCAGAGGCTTCAGTGAGTCTTTGTAGACAAAATCATCCAGCGCTATCAGGTATCCTTGCCCGGCTAAACGTCTGATGATGCTTAGCAGGTGCTCATCGATAATGACATCTTCAAGAATTTCCAGCACGATATGGTCACAGGGAAGATCCAGGTTCTCCATATTCAACAATGCTTCCCGGGTCATGTTGACGTAACCCAGGACATCCCCGGTTAAAAATTCCATCCCCGCTTCGGTTAACGCGGTCATTAGCACCTGGGCTGTCGCTTGATCCGGATCTGGAAACTCTGCGCTGATAGCAAGGTTGTTGGAGCGATACAGCAGCTCATAGGCCACTAATTTCAAATCCCTGTCACAGACGGGTTGTCGGGCAATGCAATATTCGAAATCCACCAAGTTGTCATAGGCAGTTGCTATGCTCATTGCTGCTGTCCTCCTTTCATGTTACTTCCTGTAGCCGCTACTTGTTGTATGCAGTTCATCGATAATGGGTTCTATTAAGACGCTAATGCGGGGGTCGCTTAAATCGCAGGTGCTAACGATTTTTATGCTTGAGTTTTCTACACCGCAGAGATCCAGATAGCTGGCTTCTTTGTAGTGATTCAGTTTGCTATCCAATAACAACTGGAGGACAGGGCGTGAGCGATTCGTTTCGCTGGCAGCTTTGACGATGGCGATTTTACCGTCATTCGTTTTCACCAGGCAGCCCACCGGATAGACGCCCAGAGCCTGTATGAATTTTTCGACCAAGCGAGGATCCAGGCTTTTATGCCTCAGGTTGTATAGCGTTTGAAGTGCTCTGGAAGGGGATACTGCGGTTTTGTAATAGCGCTCTCGAGTCATCGCTTCATAGACTGAGGTGATAGCCACCATGCGCGCAAACAGACTGATTTGCCTGTCTTTTAATCCTTTCGGATAGCCCGATCCGTCCATTCGCTCATGATGAGCCGCTACAATCTCCCTTACCTCTTCTGGTAGATCCATTGCTTTCGCCATGATATCCAACCCGAATTTGGGGTGCATCTTAAGCAGCTTTCTATCTGAAGGGGTCAGAGAATGACGTTTTGACAGAATATCCTTGGGAACATGGACCATTCCGATATCATGCAGCAGTGCTCCAAGACCAATAGCCTCAAGCTTGTTTTTGGGAATACCAATATGCCTCGCAAACGTCAGGGTGAGAATGCACACGTTGACTGATTTTTGGGCAAGGTCATATCCCTTTTCTTTCAGTTGAGCCAGAAAAAGCATACTGTCGGGATGACGAACAATGCTTATTGTTAAGCTTTGTATCACTTCCTTCGTTTTTTCTGTATTCAGGCTGCGCCCTAGTCTGACATCCTTAAGGACATTGTTGAGTACCGTTCTGCTTTCAAGGTACAGAGTCTTACATTGGTTGAGTTCTTCCTTCCATTGCTTCTGAGCAGCTCTTTTTTCATTTTTTTCAGCAGGAGGTTTAATGGCTTCCTTTGCCAGCGTTTTAGTACTGGAGCGAAGTTGACTGATATCTGAATCACTATCGATAACGGTACTTTTTTCAGTATCAATAGAGACGTACTGACAGCACTTTCGCAGCTGTTCAATCTGATGTTTGGATTTTATTCTGAACCGATGGGTAGGGAAGGGGGTATCAAACCAATGACGGTCGATTGCACTGACAAACATCCCTTTTTGCAGCTCCTTCACATGTACCTTTTTAATCACACTTACCGTCCTCAATTGTCAGAATTCAATCGACTATTGTTTTAAATCGGGGACCCTGAGAGTGTTGAGCCGACAGCCCCGTAACGCAATTTACGTTGCAGTATAGGAAGCTCGTTGGAAGTAAGAGGGTTTTGACTGTAGTAAGCACCGTTCACGAGATGAACAGTCAAATAGAGAAGACGAGATGACAATCGAAGATGGATTCGGAATGACTAAGCCGGATGCTTCGCTTTTTTCTTATAGGCCGGGAGAGATTCCCGCATCAGATAGAGAAGCTGGCTGTACGATTGACATGCCTTACTGCAAGATACCGTCCCATTTGGCATTTGCGCGTGATCCTTCACTGGCCGAATTCTAGCAACTAGCTCCAGGGGATTCAAGCCATTCTGGCTGTCTAACCTGCCATATCATTTTTTAGATTGATAATGCTCAGGCCAAAAGTCTCTAACCACTTCCCCGTCTTCCGCCAGTGCATGGCAGGTGTTTAACAGTGCTGGTTTTCCCTGGTGTTTTTCTATCTGCTCGGACCGAGCCAGATGGGTCGCCTGAAATGCAGTCGTGGCGATTGGACCCAAAAGCTCCATCAAATGAGTACAGCCCTGAGTGCCGGCAAACATTTCTTTAGTCGCACGTGTCCAGCCTGGGCCAATAGTTTTACCTATAAGCCGTTTAAACTGACCAGCAATACCGGGACAGATATTAAAAGGGGAGTAGTCGATGACAGCTTCCACATCTCTGATGACATAGTCCAGATCAATGGTTAATCGGATAGACATATCGTGCAGGGGTTCACCGGCAGGGATCAGTCCGCCTCTATCTCTGTTGGGGGCATCATAGGTTTTGATGTCAGTCATTCGACCCTCAATGTCCCAAAGGCCATCTTCACGCTGGTAACCGTTACAGTTTACCTGGCGTTGATGGATAAGACGTCTTGGCGTTGAGGCAGGTAATGGCATGGGAAATTCTCAAGCAGAAAACAGCAGCGGCAAGAATACAGGTTTTCCCTAAGTTAGCAAGCCATTATCAGATGGACTGAATGCATATCGCCGTTAAAATGGGCCAACTTAATCAGAATATCGGCGCGATTATTATTTCAGTAAAATCAACGCCCTGAAGAGTTATTTTTTGCATAAATAATTAGGCTATCCTAATGATATAGGTCTAATTTTTAGTGAAAACAATACTAAAGACTAACTGCACAATCTCTTTGAAATCAATAAAGTTCTTCTTAACGATAAGTAAATATTAAAGAAGATTGCAAACTAGCCTATCGGGCCTAAAGACTGACTTTGCAATTTCTAACGCTGAGTTCTCGCTTAAGGTATTTCACTCAAGCTACATCCCAATAAAGTTGATGTTGGATTGTTCCTCAAGCGGTGAAAGGTTCCGAAAGTAATTCTTTTCCTGAATTGAATAATTGAAGGGTTTAGGTCGATCTCTAAGGTATTACACTTTGTTAGAGGTTGATTTTAGACGTATTTTTACCTATATAAAAAGTGCGTGTATTGTTCTGCATATAAGGAAATACTATATTAGGTTGAGTTTTTATGGATTTAGTGTGTTCGTCTGAAATTTAGTTACGACATAAAACTATCACCAACTGTGGAAGCAAAGTCACATGAATATCTATAGCCAGATAGAGAAAAGCTTCTTCTTTACGCTGACGCGTAAAATCGTAGGCAATGTGGGTTCCATGATGCTTTTGCAAGGGCTCTTATTGTTTTTGGTCTATCGCTCACACCAGAATATTCTCTCGGTAATGAGTAATTACCCTGATGATCAGGAACTCGCTCAAAAAGTCAGTACTATGCTTGAAAGTGATTTCATGCTGATTGGTGCGGTATTCATTTTTACTATGTTTGCCGGCATTTTTCTGATCTTCTTTATGCGGCATCTATTTCTTCGCCCGATATTGGAGATGACCAAAGTACTTAAGGCGATTAAAGAAAAAGACGGTGATATTTCGGCGACCTTACCCGAGTTCACTTATGATGAAATATCCGATATGGCGGCTAGTTATAACGAATTTTCCAGTAGCCTGAGAGGCATAATTTCGGAGGTCCGTAGACACAGTGTTAACGTTGCGTTGGACTCTACTTCTCTTAGCCATGTGATTCAGCAGGCTCATGGGCGTGTGTCCCAGCAGGAAGAATATGCCAACATGGTATTTCAATCCAGCAGCGAGGCAACTCAGGCCATTGAAGGAATTGCCCAGCATACCTCTTCAATATCAGAACAAAACAACCAAAACCTGCGCGAAGCACGGAGTTCTTCAAAAGAGCTGGTGCAAATTGTTGAGCAGGTAAGCGCTGTAAATGTTCTGGTTAATGATTTCAACATGACCGTTGATCAGCTAAGTCAAAACTCACAAAACATCAGCAATATTCTTGGCATGGTCCAGGAGTTCTCAGATCAGACCAATTTGTTGGCGTTAAATGCGGCAATCGAGGCTGCTCGTGCTGGTGAGCATGGCCGTGGATTTGCTGTAGTAGCCGATGAAGTTCGTGGGTTGTCACAAAAAGTAAATGCAGCAACAGAAGAGATTGCTCAGAATATTACTGAAATGTCAGGACTAGTCGGTACCACTAAAAAGGGCACACTGGAGATTCAGGAATATACGCAGAATACTCAGGGGGTAATAAGCAGTACCTCCGAGCAATTCCAGAAAATGGTTCAGGACTTTGATCAGGTAAATACCCAGTTGACAGAAATCAGTGCGGCTATCGAACAACTTTCCGCAACGAACAAGCAGTCCCATGGGCATGTTACCGAAATAACTGAAATCAGCAATGTGATTAAAAGTGATATTGACTGCTCACAGACCCATTCTGATGACCTGGAAATATCTACTGAGGAAACTCAGGAACTCTTATCTCGATTCATTATCGGTTACGGGGGCTTTGAGAATATGGTGCAGACTGCTCGCAGCTGGCATAGCCGACTTCAGGCCGGCTTTGATGAACTGGCCGCCAGTGGTTTGAATTTATTTGATACTAACTATCAACCCGTACCAAATACCAATCCTGCGAAATATACTGTCAGCTATGGCGATCAATACGAGCGTAAGTTACAGCCGATATTTGATGAGTTTATCAAGGAACGGCCCGAGTTTATCTACGCTATCCCCGTTGATAAGAATGGCTATGTACCTGCTCACCACAAGCATTTGTCACACCCAATGACCGGGGATTTTGACACGGATAATGTTAAAAGTCGGCATCAGAAAATATACAAATCTAATCGGGCTGAAATACGCCGAGCAACAAATACAGCACCGTTTTTGTTGCAAACCTATGTTCGGGATACCGGAGAGATTCTTAATGATCTCTCTTTACCCATTTATGTTGATGGCAAGCATTGGGGCGGTTTCATCCTTGGATTTAAGCCAGAGTGCCTGTTAAAAGAATAGTTGTGACCGCCGTCTCATAGCGTAAAAAGTAATCTCAAAGTAAGCAAAAAGTAGTATCAGGATAGTCTCACTACTGACAGCGCGTTGCTGTGGCCCAGATTTGTTATATTTTACTGATTTGGGCCCGTTCTGCTGTCCTGCCTCTCAGCCACGTCCTTAGGCTCTGCGGATATTTCAATCTATATTTGTCTGTAAGCTATCTATCTTTGCCGTTACAATGTCGCTCCTTTTTTGAGCAGTAAGGTTTTTTAGCCGTGACGACGACGCTTTTAGGGGTGTGGTGGTTAGTTGTCGGTCACTCCGACTCTAAGGAACCTGATGTAATTTATAGAATCGTTACTCAAATGAGATAACGAAAATGCTGGGGTGAGGCAGGCGCTAATGACTGATGAGTTGGCACAACGGTTTTCCGGAACGGCGAGATTGTATGGCACAGAAGGTTTAGTCCGTTTGAGTCGTGCTCATGTCTGTGTAGTAGGTATCGGTGGAGTTGGTTCCTGGGCGGCTGAAGCTTTAGCGAGAACCGCCATTGGCCGAATAACCCTGATTGATCTTGACGATCTCTGTATTACCAATACCAACCGTCAGATCCACGCGCTGTCCAGTACCGTTGGCCAATCAAAAGTAGAGGTGATGGCTGAACGGATAAGGCAGATTAATCCCGCATGCCAATGTGAGGTGGTGGAAGAGTTTCTGGACCAGGACAATCTTCAGGAACTGCTGGACAACAATTATGATTTTGTAATCGATGCGATAGACAGCGTTAAAGCCAAAGCAGCAATGATCGCATTCTGTCGGCGCAGAAAAATCCCGATTATCACGGTGGGAGGGGCCGGTGGCCAGATGGATCCAACTCAGATTGCTATCGCTGATCTCAGTAAAACCTATCAAGACCCTCTGGCAGCCAAGGTGCGTTCTGATCTTCGACGTTTTTATGGGTTTTCCAAGAACCCTAAACGACGCTTTGATGTGCCCTGTGTCTTTTCTACAGAACAATTAAGCTACCCTCAGGAGGATGGCTCTGTCTGTCATCAAAAAACACAAACCGGAGACGGGGCTATGCGCCTGGATTGTAGCGGTGGTTTTGGTGCAGCTACTGTTGTAACCGCTACCTTTGGTTTTGTAGCGGTATCACGAGTAATCGATAAAATCGTTAATTCAAATAAAATTGGTAAACACTAGCTCAGTCTCTTAAAGACTCGGCGATTCGTCTTATTTGTTCCATTATGGCCATGATGCCGTTACTGCGGGAAGGGCTTAAGTGCTGAATCAGCCCCAGTGGATCAAAGTATTCGTTGATATTGAAACGGTAAATTTCATCGGGAGATTTACCCGCCAGGGCTTCCAGTAATACTAACGCCAGCCCGCGAATAACCCGAGCGTCACTATCAATCGCAAAGGTGAGTTCTTTGCTTTCCGGACGATACTGATAAGTCAGCCAGACTTGACTGGTACAGCCATGTAACAGGTTTTCTTCACATCTGAGATTGTCTGGTAGTGGTAATTGGGATTTACCCAGTTTCATGATAATGCTGTAACGAGACTGCCAGGAGCGAGTAGCCGTTAACTTGTCTCGAATAGGGTGTTGAATTGGTGAGAGGGCTTCGTTCTCAACGGATATATCAGCCGTTTCATCCGGTATCGAATCAGGTTTAGTCTGTGACGTTATTGCAACGGTGCCTGTGTCGACAGCCACGGGGCTTACTAATTGTTCCAGAGCCTTGGTCAGTTCAGCAATATCCTTAGCCGTATTGTAGAGCGAGAATGAAGCTCGAGCGGTACCTTCTGAGAGCCCCAGGTGGTCCATCAACGGCATAGTGCAATGGTGCCCGGTTCGAATGGCTATCCTCTGCTGATCCAGCAAAGTTCCCAGGTCATAGGTATGAAAGCCGTCGATAGTAAAGGGTATCAGTCCGATTCGTTTCTGTGGCTGTCCAACGATGTGCAGGCTTTTGATAGTGCTCAGAGAGTCTGTGGCAATACTGAGCAAATGTGCTTCATGGTTGTTGACGGCCGTTCGGTCTAAGGCCGATAGAAATTCTATCGCCTTACCAAGTCCTATGGCCCCCGCTATATTGGGAGTGCCGGCCTCAAATTTAAAAGGAAGCCTGTTGAATGTGGTGCCGCTAAAGCTGACCTTTTCGATCATCTCCCCACCCGCCTGCCAGGGAGGCATCCGGTTGAGTAGCTCCTTACGCCCGTAGAGTACGCCGATGCCGGTCGGACCAAACAGTTTATGCCCGGAAAATGCGTAAAAGTCACACCCCATTGCTTGTACATCGACCTCGATATGGCTCACAGCCTGGGCGCCATCAACAAGGACGACAGCACCTGTTTGGTGAGCAAGGTGGGTACACTCCTGAATCGGGTTAACGGTTCCTAAGGCATTAGATACCTGTGTTAAGGCAACTATTCGGGTCTTTTCATTAAGCAGGTTCCGATAAGCCGAAATATCCAAATCCCCTTGCTCTGTGATAGGGACTACGCGCAGGGATGCACCTGTTCTCTGGGCCAGTAGTTGCCAAGGCACAATGTTGGAGTGGTGCTCCATTAAACTCAGCAATATTTCATCACCGGGCTTAAGGTTGTGATTTCCGTAGCTGTTAGCAACCAGATTAATGGACTCTGTGGTTCCGCTGGTCCAAATAATTTCGCTACTCTGGCTTGCATTAATGAACGTTTTTACGGTTTCCCGGGAGTCTTCATAGGCTTGAGTCGCACGAGCGCTGAGTTGGTGAGCTGCTCGATGGACATTGGCATTGCTGTGTTGGTAATAACCTTCAATGGCGGATAGAACGCTGATGGGTTTTTGTGTTGTCGCCGCGTTATCAAGGTATACCACTGAGCTGTTGCTGATTAGTGGGAATTGCTGACGTATTAGAGCGGGATCAAAGCTATTTATCGATTTGGACGAAGACATAGAATCAATACGAAATGTTTATGGCAGGGATGAACGTACACAGGGCCTCCCCAGAAGAGAAAAATAGCGTAGGATGCTTCACTGGCCTTGTTAACAAGAACCGTTTTAAAAGAGACAGCGCTAAGAATCGTCGTTTAACGCCTGCATCGCTTCCTGAGCCCACTGTATGCCCTGACGGTAGGCGCTTTCATAGAGGGTGTCATTGATATTAAATTCGCCCAGCCGGTCCCATTCTCCGTGCTCGTAAGCCATAGTGGCTTCCAGTACCATACCCATGCGGCCTGCTCGGCTTGAAATAGCTGTCTTTATGTCGTCATGAAGAGGGATCTGTTCCAGCAACTCAGCCATTTCAACATCAAGCAAAGCGTTAATTTCGGACATCATGCCAACCATAAAGTAGCTGGAGCTGTTGTCGTAACCCATCGCTTCAGCAAGCAGTTCGCACATACGCCCTCTGGCAAGCAATGAACGGGACAGTTCCTCGGGTTTATCCTGATTGCTGCTCAGAGCGATCAGTGTCGCCCATTTTTTCACCTGCTCCATCCCCAGCATGACAATCGCCTGGTTCAGAGATTCAACTTTACGAACCAGGGAGTATGCCGCTGAATTAACGATTCGAAGCAACTTGTAGGTTAGCACTGGGTCCCTGATTATCAGAGATTCAATGTCATTGGCTGTAATATTCGGTTTCTGAATCTCTTGCACCAACTGCATCAGGGCAATACTGTTTCCGGAAATTTTCTTACCCTTTACCAGTTGTGGTTTGCTTAGAAAATGTCCTTGGAACAGTTTGAAACCAAGATCAACACACTCATAAAGTTGTTCAACATTTTCAATTTTCTCTGCCAGCAGGGTAACGTTGAACGGAGTCAGTATTTTTATATGTTCGCGAATCTGTTCGTTGTTGAGCTGAAGGATATCGACTTTGACAATGTTAACGAGCTTCAGCAATGGATCGTGACTTTCATGATAGACATAGTCATCAAGGGCTATTCGGAATCCGTCCTCTCTTAACTTTCTGACGGCTGCAAGTAACTCATCGTCTATTTCGATGTCTTCCAGGATTTCCAGTACGACCTGCTTTCTCAGGGCCTTAGGGATACTCTGTTGAATAATCAGATCACGGGTCAGGTTGATAAATGCAGGAACCCGTTTCATCGTTCCTTTGTCGCAGATACTGGTATAACTATTGAGAAGTACCTCGCAAGTTGCCTGGTCTCCGTCAAGAAACACAGCATCATCGCCGTCGTCTCCCCGGTATAAGAGCTCATAAGCAATGACTTTTAGCTGGCGGTCAAATATAGGCTGTCTGGCAAGTAGAGTTTGGTTCTTGTTCAAAACCGTATTCATCAACAAGCGTCCTGGCAACAGTGAGTGGATTTTCATTCTAGCCCATAATCTGCATTACGCCTACGTGGATTTTTGCCTAAAAACAGGGCCGTCGGGATTTTCTTATTATTTATCCGGAGAGCTATTTGTGCCCATTAAGGTATAATCCTCACCTTTTTTATATTCGGTGTTTTTATTTCAGCGCTTTCGTTTTAAGGAGTTGCAGCAGATGGCCATACAGTGGTTCCCCGGGCACATGCATAAGGCTCGCAAAGAAATTGCCAAGATCATGCCAAAGATTGATCTGGTGGTGGAAGTGCTGGATGCCCGATTGCCAGTGTCCAGTGAAAACCCATTGGTTCATGAATTAAGATCAGGCAAGCCTGTAATAAAGGTGCTTAATAAAAGCGATCTTGCGGACGAGGTCCGAACCAGGTCCTGGGTTGAACACTTCAGTACCGGTGATACTCAGGCTATTCCCCTTTGTTGCGACAATAAAGGGGAAGTGAAACGGCTTGCTGCACTCTGCAAGAAGATGGTCCCTAATCGTGTTTCCGCTGATCGCCCAATCCGGGTGATGATTATGGGCATTCCAAATGTAGGGAAGTCGACGCTGATTAATGGCCTGTTAGGGAGAAAAATTGCTAAAGTTGGTAATGAGCCCGCCATTACAAAGGCACAGCAACGGTTCGTTACACATAATGGGCTGGCCATTTACGATACTCCGGGCATCCTTTGGCCAAAGATTCTTGATCAGGATTCCACCTTCCGATTAGCGGCAAGTGGAGCTATCAAGGACACCGTTATGGAATATGAGGAAGTGGCCCTTTATGCACTGGATTTTCTTTTGAAGGATTATCCTGATCTGCTTGTTGCTCGGTTCAAGTTAAAGGAGCTGCCTGAAAAACCAGAGCAGGCATTGGACGAAATAGGTCGCCGACGTGGGTGTTTGCGCAGTGGTGGAGTGGTTGATTACCACAAAGCGGCGGAAATCCTGATTGGTGACCTGAGAGCGGCAAAAATAGGCAGACTGACATTTGAAACGGTGGCCGAGTGGCAGCATAAAGCCCAATTGCGGGAGGCCGCAAGGTTAGAGGAACTTGCTCGAATTGAGCAGGAAAAGCCAGACTCCAAAGAGTGAGTCCTGATTGATAAGTGCTTGCAGATTTGCCAGCGCTAAGAAACGAGTATTAAGAAATGACGCGTGAAAAGAAAAAGGTTCGTTCTGTTGCAGGACAGAAGTTCGTATCCTTAAAGACCGAAAAGAAAACCTCTGCCGCCAAGGCAGAATACAAAACACGAAAGCAAGAAAATCTTGCTAAAAAAAAGCGGCAGAAATCATTAGAAGAAAAACGTCTGGAAGCGGAAAGGCAAGCTAAGAGCGCATCCGGCGATAACCGGAAGAAACGTCAACCACGGCTTAAACGCTCTCCGGAAGAAGTCGCTCAAAAGTCAGCAGAGTTGATGGGAAAAAACGACTCTGAAATGACGGATCAAACTGACTGACATCGATTGACGGCTGTCTCAGGGTCATCCTGAAACGTCCCTTTCTTTAAATCCTGCGCAAGCCCTGATCGTTAGACGCATTGGAACAATGCCTGTCGGGGCTTTGGATTTTCGCTCTGACTGATCTCCAACCAAGATCTCTCTGCTCTCGATAATTATCCATAATTTGATGGATAATCCTGCAAAAATAGTACCTTGGCCTATACTCATCAGGAGCTGGACCGCCAGCTCGTTATTGCGGTTGGCTTATGATGAGCCGATATACCTTACCGATTCCAAGACATTATCTGACTGCCGGAGTGGTGATGCAATGCATATGCTTTCCCGAAAAGGACATGCCGAAATTCTCTCTAAACTGGAGGAGGAATTAAACCGGCAGCTGGCCGCGAAACAAGCCAAACAGGTTTTGGATTTTGCCCGATTACACTATGGCTCTTCGTCAGGAGAAGAGATTGCGGGCAGACGATTAGATGAACTGTACGGGGCAACAATGGAGTGCTGGCATTTCTTTCAACATCTGGCACCCGATCAACCAAAAGTAAAAGTTTTTAACCCCGACTTTGAAGAAAATGGTTGGCAGTCCACTCATACCGTAATTGTAATTTTGCAGACCGATATGCCGTTTCTTATCGACTCGGTGCGTATGGAAGTCAATCGTAGAGAGCTAACCATACATTCAATCCATAATAGCATCATGGCGGTAAAGCGTGACCCTAAAGGCAATTTGCAGGAGGTCACGCTGTCTGAAGGCACTGAAGAGGAGGTGCCCCGAGAATCCATTATTTATCTGGAGGTCGACAGGCATACAGACCCTACTCAGTTGAAGGATTTACGCAGAACTCTGGTTGATATACTCAATGAAGTGACTCTGGTCACTTCTGATTTCATCAAGATGCGCTCCAAAGCCACGTCCCTGAAAAATATGATTAATGGGATCTCTGACAAGTTGACAAAAGTTGATGCTAAAGAGATGACTGATTTTGTTAACTGGCTGGAAGGTGATCATTTTACATTTCTTGGTTATGAGGCTTACAAGGCTAAAAAGAAAGGATCAAAGGTCGTACTGGAGCCCGTAAGCGGCTCAGAGCTGGGGATGTTTCGTTGCTGTGATGAAAAATCCCTTCATATGCAGGTCAGTGACCTACCTACAGGACAACGGGACAAGATCAAAATCGGTGAGCTGTTAAGTTTTACCAAATCACCGACCAAATCCAGAATTCACCGACCTGCTTACTCGGACTATATTGCAGTTAAATGCTTTGATGCTAAAGGGAAATTAAGCGGAGAGCATCGTTTCCTTGGTCTCTATACTTCATCAGTTTATTATCAGAGCACGACCTCTATTCCGGTTGTTCGTCGTAAGGTTGATGCTGTACTCAGAAGAGCAGGGTTACATCGGGGGAGTCATGACTGGAAGGAGCTGGAACAGATACTGGAAATTTATCCCCGGGACGATCTGTTTCAGGTAAGCACCGATGAGCTTTTTGAAACGGCCCTCGGGATCCTGCACATCCATGAACGCCGACGTACGAGAGTCTTTATTCGTCGAGATCTTTACGGGCGTTACTACTCCTGTCTGGTCTATACCCCAAGGGATGCTTACAGCACGGATTATCGCATCAGGGTCCAGGAAATTCTTTGTGAAGAGCTGGGTAGCAGCAAAGTTGAATTCAACACCCACTTTTCAGAGTCGATTCTGGCTCGGACCCAATTTATCTTGCATGTAGATCAGGATGGTGTGGACTCGAACATTGATCCGAAAGCCATAGAGCAGCGGATTATTCAGGCTTCTCGCTCCTGGCAGGACGATCTTTACAATGCACTGATCGATTTTCATGGTGAGGAAGAAGGGATAGGGCTTGCCAACCAGTTTCGCAGCGCATTCCCTGCCAGCTATAGAGATGACTTTCCCCCGCGAACAGCTGTTGCCGACATTCAGCATATGAAAGAACTGGATGACCGGCAACCGATGGCAATGAGCTTTTATCGTGAACTGGAGCAACCGATTCAGCAGGTAAATTTCAAACTATTCCATTATGGAGAGCCTATACCGCTGTCGGATGTTATTCCCATCATGGAAAACCTGGGGCTTAAGGTGATGGATGACCACCCCTATGCGGTAAGGTCTGGAGAAGCTTGCTACTGGATCCATGATTTTCGTATGCTGCACCGGGCAGGGTCTGAAATTGATATGCAGTCTGTGCGGGAGACATTTCAGAATGCTTTTGCTCATATATGGTATGGCGATGCTGAAAGTGACCGCTTTAATCGTTTAGTGCTGGGCGCTCAGCTCGGCTGGCGGGAAGTCGCAATGCTCAGGGCCTATGCGGCGTACATCAAACAACTAAAATTTGGCATCAGTCAAAGAGCCATTGCCAATTGCCTGATACATCATGTAGGTATCGCCAAAAAATTGATTGCATTGTTTAATGCCCGGTTTGAACCTGAGGGTAAACTTCTGCAAAAACAGGAGTCCCTGAAGGAAAGCATTATTGAGGATCTGGAATCTGTGCCCAGCTTGACGGATGACCGGATCATCCGCCGTTATCTGGATATCATTCTGGCCACATTACGCACCAATTTTTTTCAAAAAGGCGATGACGGCAAGCTCAAACCCTACTTTTCATTTAAGTTTTCGCCTCGAGATATTCCGGATATACCTCACCCCAGGCCCATGTTTGAAATATTTGTCTATTCGCCCCGAGTTCAGGGGGTACATCTTCGCGGTGGCAAGGTTGCTCGGGGGGGATTACGCTGGTCAGATCGAAATGAAGACTTCAGAACTGAAGTACTTGGTTTAGTCAAAGCCCAACAGGTAAAAAATGCTGTCATCGTACCTGTGGGGGCCAAGGGCGGGTTTGTTGCCAAGCGACTCCGGGACAGTATGTCCCGGGAGAAACTTATGGCAGAGGGCATTGAGTGTTATAAGTTGTTTATCCGCGGGCTGCTGGATATCACCGACAACCTTAAAGATGATCTGGTTGTGCCTCCGCCACAGGTGTACAGGCACGATACTGACGATACCTATCTGGTGGTTGCGGCTGATAAAGGAACTGCCACTTTTTCGGATATCGCCAACGGTATCGCAAAAGAATATGATTTTTGGCTCGGTGACGCATTCGCATCAGGAGGCAGTCAGGGATATGACCATAAGGGTATGGGTATCACTGCTCGTGGTGCCTGGGTTTCTGTTGAGCGTCATTTTCGTGAGCTGGGTCATAATACTGCAACGACTGATTTCACCGTTCTTGCGATTGGAGATATGGCTGGTGATGTATTTGGTAACGGCATGCTCAGATCCGAGCATATCAGGTTGGTTGCTGCCTTTAACCATCTGCATATATTTATAGATCCAGAACCGGATGCTGCTATTAGTTTTAAAGAACGTCAGAGATTGTTTGATCTCCCCCGTTCAAGTTGGCTTGATTACGATGATTCTTTGATTTCCAAAGGCGGCGGGGTGTTCTCCCGCAGCGCCAAGTCGATACCGATCAGTACCGAGATGCAGAGTCGATTCAATATCAGCGCTAATCGAATGACGCCAAATGCTCTGTTACATGCGATTTTGCAGGCCCCCGTGGATTTACTGTGGAACGGGGGGATAGGCACCTATGTTAAGAGTAGTGATGAGACCCACAATGAAGTTGGCGATAAGGCCAACGATGCTATTCGGGTGGATGCGGATCAATTATCTTGTCGAGTGATTGGTGAGGGCGGAAATTTAGGCATCACTCAGCGAGCGCGCCTGGAGTACTGTCTTAAAGGTGGCGCCTGTAACACCGACTTTATTGATAACGCCGGTGGTGTTGATTGCTCGGACCATGAAGTAAATATCAAGATATTACTGGATGCCATCGTTGAAGCGGGTGATTTAACAATCAAGCACCGTAATCAGTTCCTTAAGGAAATGACCGATTCTGTCGCAGAACTTGTATTAGGCAATAACTATCGCCAGGTTCAGGCAATTAGCCTGGCGGAAGCGCAGACGTTAAACAAAATGGGGGAGTTCAGACGTCTTATATCCCATCTGGAAGATGAAGGAAAGCTCAACAGAGAGTTGGAATTTATACCCAGTGATGATGAGTTAACTGAACGACGAATCAATGGCAAGGGGCTGACAAGGGCTGAACTCAGTGTCATCATTTCCTATTGTAAAGCTCAAATGAAAGAAGAATTTATTGCGTCAGACCTTCCTGAAGACGAGCATGCAAGTCGAGAGCTTGAAACTGCATTTCCGGCGGAATTAGTCAGTCGCTATCAATCCGAAATCTATCAGCACCGGCTGAAACGCGAAATCATATCAACTCAGATCGCCAATCATATGGTTAACCAAATGGGGATCTCCTATGTTCAACGGTTACAGCTTTCTACGGGTAGTAAATTACCGGAAATTGCCAAGTCCTATATTCTTGCCAGAGACGTGTTCCAGCTCCCTCAACTCTGGTCACAAATAGAGGCGCTGGACAATAAGGTTGGTTCTGAAGTTCAGGCAAAAATGATGCTGGAACTCCAGCGTTTGGTTCGTAGAGCGAGCCGCTGGTTTTTAAGAAATCGTCGGATGGAACTCAATGTCCAGCAGGAGGTAGAGAACTTTGCACCTCAGGTGAAAATTCTCAGTGAAGCGATGGGAGAGTGGCTGCAGGGAAGTCCTGCGCAAAACTGGCGGGACCGCTACTATTACTACCATCAATCGGGTGTGCCGGAAGATCTGGCGTCAGTTGTGGCAGGAACAGATAGTCTTTACATGTCTCTTGGTGTGATCGAAGTGGCCCGAGATACTGAGGCCAATCTCGCTCATGTTGTGGAAGCGTACTGTGTTCTGGGTGAACGCCTGGATTTATATTGGTTTGCCAAACGCGTTTCGGCGTTAACGGTCGATAATCATTGGCAGGCTCTGGCCCGTGAGGCATTCAGGGACGATCTGGACTGGCAAGTCCGCGCACTGGCGACCAGCTTGATTAAGCGATGGAATGGTAAGGATTCAATCTCTGACTGCTTTGACCTTTGGATGCAGCAATATGACTTGATGGTTTTGCGCTGGTTGAATATGCTTTCAGATCTTAAAGGTGCTGATAAGCAAGACTATTCGATGTTTACCGTCGCGATACGGGAACTGTTTGATCTGGCCAAGGGTACAATGCTCAGTGAAGGAGGTTAACATTAACCGAAGAGCGCTGGCTGGCCTCGTTTAAACCGGATGGTTTCAATATTTAATCTGGGTGGCTAGCCACCCTTGTGTAACTATTTTAGAGATTGATGGAAGATATTACCCTAAGATTAAGCATTTCTACGGACGAGTATCTTAAGCTTTACCGAGGGCAGGCTAGGTCTGTAACAGCCATATCCGTTGATGGTCGTACCGTTCGCTTTCCAGCAAATATCCTGAAACCATTTGTCACCCGTACAGGTATATCGGGGATATTTTCCATTCGCTTTGATAATAAGGGGAAATTCCAAGCCATTCGCAGGCTGTAGGGTATGGCGATTTTCAGAGGATGTTTGCATATAATCCTGCATTTTCTTTGCGTATAATCCCTTTCCAATTAGAGAACCTGCAAACAGTTCCCTGCTTTCTGGATAAAAATGTCCGGCGTTCAAAAAGTGCCGCTGTCCAACTACCGTTTTTAAAAGAGCCCGTATTGATGAGTTATAGTTACCTGCAGTCACTGTTGTTCAAGTTTGAGCCGGAAACCTCCCATAATTTAGCGATGAAGGGCATGGATCTGAGTGAACACCTGGGTGTCAGCTCACTGCTTTATCAGGCCGTGGATGCTCCAAAAGAGGTGATGGGGCTCTATTTTCCCAATTCTGTTGGCTTGGCGGCGGGTTTAGATAAAGACGGGGCTCATATTGATGCGTTGGCAGCCCTGGGGTTTGGATTTATTGAAGTAGGTACTGTCACCCCAAGACCTCAACCGGGTAATGCAAAGCCTCGCTTGTTTCGTATACCGGAGAGTCAGGCAATCATTAACCGTATGGGATTCAATAACCGTGGCGTTGATAATCTGCTGAAGAATTTGCATAAAACCCGCTTTGAAGGCGTTCTGGGGATTAACATCGGCAAGAACTTTGACACCCCGGTAGAAAATGCCAATAGCGACTATCTACTCTGCCTGCGTAAGGTATATAGCCGTGCCAGCTATGTAACGGTTAACGTTTCTTCGCCTAATACGCCAGGACTTCGTGATTTGCAGTTTGGCGACTCTTTGAACAGCCTTTTGGACGCTCTTAAAACCGAACAGAAAAAGTTGGCTGAATTCTATGGCTACTATGTCCCAGTTACTGTCAAGATTGCACCGGATATGGCACCGGAAGAGATTGATATGGTGGCCGACTCTCTGGCGTCCTATGAAATGGACGCAGTCATTGCAACCAACACGACGCTCGCACGGGAAGGTGTAGAGCACTCGGCCATTGCTCAGGAAGCCGGAGGTCTTAGTGGGGCTCCTGTTCGTCAGCCTTCAACCAAAGTCATTAGCCGACTGTCAGAATCCCTGAATGGGCGTCTTCCTATAATCGGGGTAGGGGGCATTACCGACGCTCAAAGTGCTATCGAAAAAATAGAAGCAGGTGCGTCTTTGGTACAGCTGTACAGTGGATTTATCTACCAGGGGCCAGCCTTAATAAGAGAAGCGGCTCAAGCAATTGCTGATCAGCAAAACTCGTAAATGACAAGGGCCCGCAAAAGCGAGCCCTGTTAAACTCCCTTTTTTGTCGTTACGGGATGTTTGGAGCGCAGTGGATGCTCGAAACCCCCTGATATCCGTCCCAGAAATCTGAACGCCCTTGGCGCCAGCCCGTCAACCAGTGGTGGGTTGATTCAGTGGTATTCGATGGACATAGTTCTTTGGATTTACCGGCCAGTCCAACACGATACCCGCGTTGATAGGCTCTGGAAGTCAAGTCGCGTTTTTGTCTCTTCATTCAGTTATAGCCTCGTTTCTTCTTGGTTTTCATTAAACTAGGTCTATACATGCGATGAGAAAATCCGGCAGCTGCCGCTATCGACTGTTACCGACGCATGACTATCCAAGAGGATAGTCATATTGTTTTACCGAATCTGCTTTCATTTGTCGACCATTGAATTTGTCATGATATTGGGAATTTGCTGCTAAAAATCCTCTGAGAACGGTTGTTTTCTATTAATAAACAAATTGATAGAAGCATTGTCCGAAGCGCAACCTTAGCAACTTGAAAAAAATTAATGGAGGTCACCAAGGCTTTCAATTGCATCGAATCAGAACATCCAAAAATGGGAACAAATGCCTGGTTAGTGTTATCATTCGAGCGGGTTTTTATCAGCAAAAAACTGTTCCTGATGACCCTGTTAATACTCCGTAGATGACAGACCAAACAAAGGCAATCTGACTTGAGTTCAAATCACCAACATTCGCAATTTTTCGCCACTTGTCCAAAAGGGCTTGAGTTACTGCTGTTAGAAGAACTCCAGGGGCTGGGGGCCGAAGAACTCAAGTCAACTATCGGCGGAGTTTACTTTTCTGGAGAGTTAAAAACAGCCTATAAAGCTTGTCTTTGGTCCCGTTTGGCGAACCGTATTCTTATGCCTCTGAACAGTTTTGCGGTAGAAACTGCAGAACAATTGTATGCCGGTGTTCAGCAAGTTGATTGGCTGCAACACATGCGTTCAGAAGGCACCCTGACTGTCGATTTTACCGGTCGCACGAACAGCATCAAAAATACCCATTTTGGCTCCCTTAAAGTTAAAGATGCGGTTGTTGATCAGGTACGGGAAAAGACCCGGCAGCGGCCCAGTGTGGACAAGCAGTCTCCTGATATCAGAATTAATGTTCATTTGCATAAAGGCCAGTGCCAGCTTAGCCTGGATCTATCAGGAGATAGCCTGCATCGTCGGGGATATCGTACCGAGGGTGGAGAAGCACCGTTAAAAGAAAATCTGGCCGCCGCTTTGCTATATCGCTGCAACTGGCCACAGATGGCGGCTGATTCACGTCCTTTGGTTGATCCTATGTGTGGATCGGGAACCTTGCTGATAGAAGCAGGATTAATGGCAGCAGGTATTGCACCTGGGGTGTTTCGTCGACGTTTTGGTTTCGAAAACTGGCTAAAGCATGATTCGTTGAGCTGGCAAGAGCTGGTGCGAGAAGCACGAGCGACCCGAAATAACCTTGCGAAAAAAACAACGAAATCAGATTCAGACAATCCATGGTCTCAACAACAGGATAGCGTTGAGGCAAAGGCTATAAACCTGCCTGAAATTCACGGCTATGATGCCAGCCCGAAAGCAGTTTCTATCACTCGGGAAAATATTCGCCGCGCTGGTTTAGAAGGTTATGTGCGGGTATCCCAGCGTGAACTGGCCGATCTGAAACCGCTAACGCATAAGGCAGATCAACTCCCCGGCCTTCTGCTGACAAACCCACCCTATGGTGAACGACTTAGCGAAGTTCCCGTTATTGTCTATTTATATCGCCACTTGGGAGAGGCCCTGAAGAAGTACTTCCTGCACTGGAAAGTAGGGGTTTTCACAGGCAATCCTGAACTCGGTAAGGCCGTCGCAATACGATCAAACAAGCAATACAAACTCTATAACGGTGCGATCCCCAGTAAACTGCTGATGTTTGATGTAGAAAAAGAGCACTTCTTTCGGGATGAAAACAAGGGGGCTGAAACAACTGCGGATAATCAGCCGAAAGGTTCACCGTCGACATCAAAAGCTCAGTCAAAGACAACGATTGAGACGACTTTTACCGGCAGTGCTGAGATGTTTGCCAATCGTTTGCGGAAAAACTTAAAGCAGATCGATAAATGGGCCCGTAAAGCGGATATTCACTGTTATCGCGTTTATGATGCGGACATGCCTGAGTTTTCCGTGGCGATTGATCGTTATGATCAATGGGTTCATGTGCAGGAATATACAGCGCCCGCGTCGGTTGATCAGGTTAAGGCAGTCGAGCGCTTAGAGCAGGTCATCTCGGTTATTCCTTCAGTCATGCAGGTGGACCCTGACCGTGTGGTGTTGAAGCAACGCCGACGACAGTCAGGCAAGGACCAGTATCAACAGCTTGATGAGCAGAAAGATTTTGTTGAAGTTAGCGAAGGAAACTGTCGCTTTCTGGTCAATTTTCATGATTATCTGGATACGGGGTTGTTTCTTGATCATCGACCCATCCGGCAGAAAATCCATCACTGGGCTAAGGGTAAACGTTTCCTTAATCTTTTCTGTTACACAGGGGCCGCTACCATTCACGCGGCTTTGGGGCTTGCCCGTTCCACAACCAGCGTGGATATGTCTAACACCTATCTGGAATGGTTACGCAAGAATCTTGCGTTAAACGGCTTGAGTGAACAACTCCATCAGACAGTTCAGGCTGATTGTCTGGAATGGCTCAAAGCTCAGGGACAGGAATCACCGCAGAGTTATGATCTGATCTTTATGGATCCGCCGACATTTTCAAATTCGAAGCGTATGCGTGATACGCTTGATATTCAGCGGGATCATGTAGAACTCATTCGTCTGGCCCTGGTATTGCTGGCTCCCGAAGGGCAGCTTATTTTCTCGAACAACCTTCGAAAGTTTAAGATGGATCTGGAGTCCTTGTCGGACCTGACAATCAAGGATATTACCAGAGAGACTATTGATAAGGATTTTGCACGAAACCAGAAAATTCACAATTGCTGGTTAATTGAAAACAACGGGGGTAAAAACAGCGGTTATGAAGGTTAAGCCCGACAGGAAGTGAAAGAAGATTTGAACCTGGTTTTGCGCTACAGTAGGACTAGGTGTCTTTTCATGAGTTGTACTGCTATCCAGAACACACCGTTGGCCAGAAGACACCGTTGGGGGTCATTATGCCCGAACCTTCTGAACCCGAACGTGCATCTTTGGATCCTGTCGAAGAAATTCTCGCTGACTGGGACTGTATGGACCTGATGGAAGGTGTTGGAAAACTTGCCGCGCAATATCCAAGCCACTCTCTCAAGGACTGGTTACTCTTGACTCATCTGGCTGAGAATTATCAGCAGCATCACAAAGTAAAGGATTTGCACTAAAAGAAAACATATCGGCCAGAATTACTCAAAAGAATAATCTGGCCGATCGCTGTTTATTCAGCTATTTCATTGACGGCGGTTGGGCAGAACTTCCTTTAATTTCTCGCGCATTTCCCTGAGACTCTTTTCTGTAGCGTCCCAATCGATACAGGCATCGGTAATAGAGACTCCATACTTAAGCTGGCTTAAATCCTCAGGAACGGATTGATTGCCCCATTCAAGGTTGCTTTCAACCATAAGGCCGACAATAGACTGATTGCCTTCCAGTATCTGATTAGCAATGTTTTCCATAACCAGAGGCTGCAGAGCAGGGTCCTTATTTGAGTTAGCGTGGCTGCAGTCCACCATTATGTTCTGACTGACACCGCCTTTTTCCAGCGCCTGCTCACAGAGAGCGACGCTAACAGAATCATAGTTGGGTTTGTTATTACCGCCCCGCAGAACCACATGACCGTGCTGATTACCCTTGGTATGGATAACTGCAACCTGGCCTTCAGCATTGATGCCTAAAAAACGGTGAGGATGGCTGACAGATTGCAAGGCGTTGATAGCAACAGTCAGACCACCGTCCGTACCATTTTTAAAACCGATTGCTGAGGACAAACCACTGGCCATTTCCCGATGGGTCTGGGACTCAGTGGTTCGGGCACCGATCGCTGACCAGGAAATCAGGTCCTGAACATACTGTGGAGAAATAGGATCCAAGGCTTCTGTAGATAAAGGGAGCCCCATATCTGCCAGATCAATCAGTAGCTTTCGGCCAATATGTAACCCTTCCTCAATCTGGAAAGAATCGTCCAGGTGCGGGTCATTAATCAATCCTTTCCAGCCAACAGTGGTGCGAGGTTTTTCAAAATAGACACGCATGACGATATAGAGAGTGTCCTGAAGTTCATCGGCCATCACTTTAAGTCGCTGGCCATATTCGATGGCTGCTTTGGTATCATGAATAGAGCAGGGACCGACGACGACAAAGAGGCGCTTGTCCTTGCCGTCCAGGATATTCTTGATTGTCTGTCGCCCGGTCAAAACAGACTCCATGGCGGCCTGAGTCAATGGTTGCTCTGCTTTGAGCTGATCAGGAGTAATCAGTACTGCTTGAGATTCGACATTTAAATCGTCAACACGTATATCTGTCATTGAAGCTTCCTACTGGATGAACGAAGTCCCTGAACAGGCCCAGAACCCGATTTGATCTGAGCATTGATTAATCCAGAGAATTCTTTATGCTGGCGCCTCTTCTTATGGAGCACCTATTAAAAACCATAATTTGTATCATATTACTGGCAGCAGTGTAATGCGAGACGACAAAAAGTCTTAGGTTCGCCTATTTTCAGCAATATTGGCTGAGCCAGGGGTACTTTCAGGATCTATAAAGACAACTCGTGTCAGGATCTATAAGGACAACTCGTGAAAGTAACCACTCTCGGGGAAATAAAGTGCAGCTTTGACCGTATTGCTTTCCATGGCTGTTAATGCTCGACAATAGCTGGAGAGCTGTTTCTTATAGCGTTGCTCTTCCTGTTCAATAAATAAGGAAAAATCACTTTCATTAGCAGCTTCTGCTGTCTTGTAATCGATAATCCAGCGTGTGCCCTGGCTGTCAATAAAGGTTCGGTCAATAATAAGATGCTGTATTTGAAAGCCATTATCGTAGCTGATGGGCAGTTCACAGGCGCTCTGGCGATGGTTAGGGTCCAGAATCCAACGGCCTTTCTCGTCAGCCAGGGTGTTGCTGATCAATTGATGAACCTGAATAACGGCTTCAGCGCACTGGTGCCCGGGCACACCCAGTTGTCTAAGCTGTCGTGACCAGGCCGGATGAAAATCCTCCAGATGCTGCGGTTCACCGCAAAGCAGATCCCCATACAGCTCATTATGTATGACCAGTTGCTGCAAAATACGATGCGTTAATGTGCCTATATGCCGTAAATTCTGCTGCCAGCTTTGAGTGGGCAGGTTATCTTCTGATTCAAGGTATGCGGGTGCTGATTGCTCTGTCAGTAACAGATTTTCAGTGACAATGCTGACTGGCTTAAAGTCAACGGGGATCCGCTGAATTCGTTTTAACAGGTTGTTAGCCGCTGTTGGTCGCTGCTCCTGGGGCAGAATAATTTCCGCTTCTTCTTTAACAGAAGGCCAGATAGAAGCCAGTAAAGATCGACTGGATGGCGGCTTGGGCCGTTCTGTTTTAGGATCGAGATTAAGATGGCCGAGCAGGTATAATCGTTTTATCGCGCGTGTTGCTCCAACATAGAGTAAACGGGTTCCCTCCATTTGATTCTTCAAGGCCAGTTCTTTGCTCAGGTAATGATAAAGTGGATCTTCCTCCTCTCCCGTTGCAGCCAGAGGCCCGAGCAACAAGTCCTGACCGCCATCTTGATTAAGTCGCTGCTGCCACAAGAGTAATTGCTTATCTTCTGCGCGAGGGGAGCGGTCCAACCCGGCCAGGATAACCGTATCAAACTCCAATCCTTTGGACTTATGTATGGTCATTACCTGTATGCGTGGATCTGCATCGCTGTCAGGGGCTGCGTACAGCCGCTCCAGATCCCGGAGAAACAGATCATCATTAAGCAGCAGCGCACCATGATCATGCTGATCCAGAAGATCAAATACTCGTTGTACATCACCCAGTTGGGCTGGAGTCCTTAATGCTGCGGCTCCTCCGAGTGCAAGCCAGGTCCCTTCTATCCAGTTGCGTAGCGTCTTGCGTTGTTTATTCTCCCAGCTGGATTCCAGAATCGCTGCCATGGAGATTATTCTTTCACGGCCATCTTCTGATAGCTTAAGAGATTGCCAATGCCTGAGGCGCCCCCAGATACTCTGGCTTTTGCCGTCCCCACCGGCAACAGACAAAAGATCTTCATTGCTGAGGCCACACCAGGGAGCCCTTAATACCGACAACCAGGCAATTCGGTCGGCTGGGTTTAACAGCGCCCGTAACAATGAAATGAGATCGACAACCCACATTCTGGAAGCCAGACTGTCCAGATCAGTCGCTTGCCAACGCAAGCCTTCGTCCCTGAGTGCAGGCAATATTTGTCTGAGGTGAGATCTATTTCTAACCAGAATGGCAACGCTTCCATCAGGATTTTCGTCCAGCGCTTTACGAACAAGCATTGCCGCTTCTTCACCTTCGGCACGACGATCTTCATAACCGACAAAAATACGGGTAATGACTGCTTTTCCGTCCAGTGCTGCGTTAAAGGCAACAGAATCTTCGTAACTGACTGCACCACGACTGATATCGTCCTGCTCAGGAAAGGCTTCCCGAAAAGTGTGATTGACCCATTCCACAACCGCTCTCTGGGATCGGAAATTTACACAGAGATCTGAAGCTTCCAGTTGCACATCCCCCAGACCATGCTTACGAGCATCGAGAAACAAGCCCACGTTGGCATCTCTGAAACCGTAGCAGGATTGCATACCGTCACCGACGATAAACAAAGTTCGCCCGTCTCCAGGCTCCCAGCCGCGGGTGAGTTTCTGTAACAGTTCAATCTGAGGGCTTGACGTATCCTGGAACTCATCCACCAGAATATGATGGATCTGGTAATCAAGGATCAGCGACAGATCAGTGGCATTGTCATCATCACCCAATGCAACTAACGCTGCGCTGGTAATCTGAGGGTAATCTACGGCACCCCGCTCAGAGAAGCTGATTAATAAGTGCGCGGCGAGGTGAGGAAGAAGCACAGTAAGTGCTTCAAGTAGTGCCCATTGCTTTTCATCATATTGATCGGTGGGCAGTATGCGAATACGAGCCAGGCGCCCCAGCAGTCCTGACTGTTCCTGGAGTTGACCGAGCAATTCCATCAGTTCAGACTTTCGAGCTTTCGCCTGTTCCTTTTCAAGCTTATTGCTCCCCGGGGGGAAGCCTTGGCGCTTGTTAACCGTTTTTCGCCACTCACCCTTGTCCGTTAACAGAAGTTCTGCGATGCCACGCCACAGGGGCAATTCACTGGCATGACAGGCAGGAAGTTGACGAATACCGATACAGCACGGAATACTGGAGGTACTTTCCTCCTGCTGGAGATGACCCGCTCCGTAATCCAGCAGCATAACCAGGTCGGACTCAAAAGGATTCAGTTGATGACTAAGCTCATCAAGCTCTTCTTGGAGCAGGCGCTGCAATGCCTGCTCCAAAAGAGAGCGGGCGTCACGGATTGAGTTTCCTGCACCGACCAGTCCCAGCCATTGGTCTCTTTTGGCCAGCATCGAAATCAACAGTCGTTCCACCACTTCAATTTGATTGTCCAAATGAAGCAATAGTTTTTCTAATGCTGTAGCAATAGCCTCATCGCTTTCCAGTTGCTCCAATAATCGCTGGACTGCCAGCTGGTAGATCGGAAATGGGTCCTGAAGGATGTCCGGTTGAGCACCAAAGTTGGACAGTGCCGGGAGACTTTTGGTAAATCGTGCACAAAGACCGTCGATTGTCTGAATGCGTAATCGAGAAGGGTTATTCAACAGCTGCCAGTTTAGTTGACGGTCCTGGGCAAGCGCTGCCTGGGCCAGCCGCCAGGATTGTTGCCTGTAACCGGACTCGGGTTCGTCTGTTGTCGCAGCCCAGCGCAATGCCTGAAGAATACGGTCCTGCATTTCTGCGGCGGCTTTACGGGTAAACGTAATGCAAAGTATTTCTTCAGGTTTCTGAACTGAAGCCAGTAATACCAGTACTCGCTGAGTTAACAGTTCTGTCTTTCCTGAACCTGCGGGGGCGCGGACACAAAAGGACTGGTCGGGCTGCAAACAACGCAGGCGTTGCCGGTGATCCGCCGGGAGATCACTCATGACGGCTACCTGTTTGCTCTGGGCTGGCGGGGGCTGTCTGATCGGCTTTAGACTCTGACAACTGCTCAAACTCAAAGTAACGATTCAATGATTCTAATCCTGTGTAGTTGTATGCACTGTTATCGACCGGATCAACGGGGGTCTTTCCTTGCATAAAATCCAGAGCCAGGGCTTCCAGTACGGAGTGCCAGTGGTCCAGGAGTTGTGGCCAGTCTTCTGGAAGCTCCAGCCGCTGTTGTGACGCTGGCAGGATTCCTGGTGCTGGTTTTTCACCACTGCTGATACCTCTGAACTCGGTGGCCTTAACGTTTATTTGTGCAAAGCTGACGGCGGATGTCTGCTTGCGGCTCGATACAGCGTATAGCGGCAATTGAGGTTCTTTAGGTCTTTCCCCACACCAGTTTCGAGGTTTGCTTTCCCCCGTTTTGTAGTCGATCAATACTATGGAACCATCACTCAGCTGATCTATTCGGTCAATTCTCAGCGTAAGGGGTAAACCGCCAAGTTCTGATTTTAAGGTTTGTTCAATGGCGATCACTTTAAAATCGGTTCGTTGTTTTTCCACGTTTAGCCAGTTATGCAAAAGGCTACTTAACCGCCTTTGCTCGATCGACCAGAATCGCGCCCCCATCCAGCGGGGGGATTTGGCTTTGAACGGGATAAGTGTTTTTGCGCAGGTTTGGTCGATAAGCCGGGTCAACTGCTGCTCTGTTTTATGAGCAAGCGCTGCTGAGGTTTTAAGCTCTCGCCAAAGAATTTCCAGCGCATTGTGGAGCATGTTGCCTCGATCTGCGGCACTTAGACCGGCTGCCGCACTTTCCAATGGCCGAGCATTGAGTCGATTGATGGCAAAAGCGCTGAAAGGACAAAGGGCCTGGTTTTTAAGTAAAGCACTACCGCCTCGGATGCCTTCACGTTCCCGTTCAGACACCGCAGGTGCGGTTCCAGTATCAACTAATTCCAACGGGCTTGTGTTCAGCTGTTGTTGAGCAATAGCAGGCAGTTGTTGCTGATGATCAAAGCAGATCACGGAATCGGACAGACCCTGACTATCCACCCGGCTCAGGGTTTTAAGTGGAATCTGGTCCACAGACAGTAAAGAATGATGACTGATCAGGGCACTGGGTCGTAATTGCTGATCATCCCTCATGTCGGGGTAGCTGAATATTACAATCTCCGCACTTTCCAGATAATTCTGTGTCAGTTGAGCGGCAAACTCCAGCTCCCGTTCTGGCGTTGCGTGGGGCATTTTCCGCTGGCGCTGGAATGTGACCGGCAACAAAGGGTTAGGGCTGGGTGGAGCAGGCCAGCAATCATCGCTAAGCCCCATTAACCACAGGTGAGTAAAATCCAGCCCGGCTGCTTCCAGAGGGCCGAGAATCTGTACAGGAGAGTCCGTCGTTTTGGGTTGAAAAATGCTAGCCTGCGTTTCTTTACTGAGCAGTTTAAGGGCTTCAGCCAAGCTGATTTTACCGGTTAACTCATCAAAGCGAGAGAAGCTGGAAAGCAATTCGTACCATTGCTCTATTTGTTGATACTCAAGAGAGTTGGGGGTTCTGTCACCGGGCCACCCTAACGAGAGCAGAAGTCCGTGAAGCCATTGGGACCAATAACCGGGTCTCTCTCTGTCAGGATAGCGCTGTTGCTGTAGAACGTTGAACACTTTCAGTAAGGCAGGACAACCAGCAGTTGGCTGATTATCTGACATCAACATTTCATCTGCTTGGAAAAGAGATCCCTGGCTGAACTGGCCACCGACCTCCTGCGTAGAGGTTGTTCCAGGCCGCTCGACTTCCTGAGTCCGGTTTTGATTAGTAAGGGTTCCGCAATACTCGCTCAGTTCGGCAAGACTGAATTCTGGTTTAGCCCGGCTTCTCAACAAATATTCAAACTCAACTCTGGACTCCAGCTCCTGATTCAGCCCCGGTATAAACGCTGAGTACAGAAAAGCCGGTAATTCAGTCAACCGAATAGGAGTCGTTTTCATCATTAACAGCTTCAGGGCGCTAGTGATAACCGGGGCCTGCAGCAAAGGGATGCCGATAGACATATTAAAAGTTGGTGCATCAGCCGGAATCTCAGGTTGATCGTATCCCTGCTCAAACACCTCACGGAATATCCGTTCGGCTTTTGCCCGCTGAATGCTGAGATCAGGAACAACTATCCCTATGGTCGCGTCGGGAGAATGTGTCACAACCTGACGGGCCCATTGAGCCGCCAATTGCAATTCATCATCAACCCCTGAGCGCTGAACCAGGCCACTAAACCTGTTTCTTGAAGGTTGTTGTACCCGAACAATCGTGTCAGATAGACTCTCTAGCAGTTTTTCGTAAAGAGGAGGCTGCTCCTGAAACGCTACCAGATGTATTTCAGGCTCTTTTAATGATGGATTATCGTTCAATTCCTCAATTAAATATTCAATAACCTGAGCGGCGACCAAGCGAGAATCTTTGTCTCGAATAGACTCAAAGGTAGCGCACCAGCGGGAAAAAATATCATTCGGGCTCTGATGTTCCAGATAGGCTTCAGAACTGACAGTTTGCTGCCAACGCGTCAAGGTCTTATAGGCGCTCTGAGCCTGAGCCGCCGCTCCAGAGGGCTTTAATAAAGGAGAGGCTTCACGGTCACTGAGCACAACCTGCTCCCAAAGCAACAGCTCCTGCCGGTTATCCATCAAAATACCCAGCGGTTCCGCAGGGCGTCTGTCCTGATACTCCAGCCACTGTTGCTGAATCCAGCCTTCAAGCGGCATCACTCGCGGAGTGTGCCAGGCTTTTTCATTCTGAAGCGATTGGTGCTCAGCATAAGCCGCCAAAACCTTGGCCGAAAGGCGCCTGTTCGGAGTCAGAACCAGACGACCACTGGCTATCGCAGGCAATAGCGGTTGGATATCGAACAGAGTTTTCAACAGCGCATCCTTATGATGACCAAGAGCTAAGGTTCCGGAACGGTTCTTGGGTGTAAGTGCTCGCAATGATAACTCAGTTTGCGGGGTTTGAAACAGCGATAGGAAGTTGCTATATGGAATCATGGCGGCAAATGGACGGTTACCAAAGCACCAACGTTATACAAAAGGTTTGTACCAATCACCGATGAGGGGAGAGGTTTGCTGATACAGTGCATGAATTGAAAGTTCCATTTTAATCCGTGATGGTAGTGACAAATTAGGGAATTGGCATTTTCCCGATTTTACACGTCAGTCTTAGGCTCCTTTTTGGATTTCAAATGGCCTTGAGTAATTTCTTCGAGCCGGTAGGCCTGCAGAGCGGGGAGGTATTCGCCCCATTGGCAGACAGCACCATGGGTAATGCCCAGTGCGGCAGCAAGTCGTCGAACCCCTCCGTTGCCGCGTCCACCATAATAATTTACAGCATCCTCTGTTCGAATGCGTTTACTCATTAGTATCTCCATCACCAATGTCATAGTTGCTGAAATGCTAGTTTGCTTACATTAAAAAAGCAACCCAAACTATCTTTAAATGCTAGTAAGATAGCTAACATGAGTATAGGTGAAAGAATACGAGCACTACGAAAAGAGCGCGGTTGGACTCAGCGGGAGCTGGCCAGTCGAATCAGTATAAGTCGCGGTCGAGTAGGGCAGATAGAAAAGGATCCCACGGCGGACGTTAAAGCGCCTACTTTGCTGAGCCTGGCAAAAGCGTTTAACTGTCATCTCAGTGAATTGGAACCCGGCTACAGGAATACTATTTCTGAAGGGACTTTTAATCAGATTGCTGAGGGTGATGGGTACTACTACGTTCCTCTGTATAGTGATCGGTTACCCTGGTCAACGCAGGCAGAGCCTGAAGATGAAGCGATCCAGGACCATATGCCTTTTCCAACAGCCTGGCTGGCGATGAACAATCTTCCTTCTGATGGATTGGTTGTGGCCTATGCAACGGGCGACGGTATGGCGCCCAAAATCGACAACGGCAGCACCTTGCTGGTGGATACCAATCAGAAACAACCTGCTAACGGAAGAGTCTACGCTTTTAGGGTTGATGATGAGCTGCAGGTAAAGCGGTTTGTAAAAACATCTGTTGGGGCCTGGAAAATACAGTTCGACAATGCTTCTCCTGCTTACAAAGACGAAATTATCAGTCCTGAAGATATAGAAAAAATTAACATTATCGGTCGTGTCGTTAGTGTTATCTGTCAAATTTAAGGGTCGGGTTGCTTAAGCACCCCGACCTTTTGTCTCCTGCTATCTGTTTCTCCTCCTGCGTAACCCAGAATCTCGTTGCAGGTACTCAGCTTTGCAGCACCTCGTCTCAGGTACTCGCTAATCGGGTGGGGCTGTCGTTTTTAACGGCTATTTGTCAAATATTGATAATTAACTTGACAAAAAATGATAGCTATCTATCCTTTTGTCGAGAGTGGAGCGTTTGCTAGCACTTTAATCTATTTTTAATTTTTGCCAGACTCTTCGGGTTTGGTGCTTAAGAAGAGAGTTAAAAACGAGATCTTATTAATCATTCGTTAACTGCAGATTTACGAGGGAACTTAATCATGCAGATCACTGCCCCCATTGTTTTAAGTGGTAAGCCAGCTAAAGCCAGTGCAGTCATCGTTGGAGACCCTGCGAATGCTATTTTGGTTGATGTGCAGGTGTTTCAACGAGGGAGGGCCGTATTGGTTTCACCCGGCGAGTACGGCATCGCCAGTCGGGCGTTATACGCAGCCTGTGCTGAAATGGTCAATAATGAGAGTCGCCAGGGACAGGCAAAATCAAGATGAATTTGAAGACAAAAGAATATCAGTTGTGCGTTGGTTTACTCCCAACAGTCTTTGTAAGAGAGAGGACTCTATAAAGTCGTTTTATAAAAAAGTTGTCCATAAAAAAAGGTCGCTGCTCCGGTGAAGGGGCCAAAACAGCGACCTAAGTATTTCGTTTGGATGCCAGCCGTTCGGTGTCATTCCCAATGACATATGGCTTATGCCTGTCTTCGGCTGGTTTCGATTTCTGCAAACCACATTGTTTGTTATATTGAATAATGACAGCTGTCCTGGTGAAGGGGCCAGGCTAAGGAACCAATGAACAGGCCCATTCGGTCTCTGATAGCCCCGAAGGGGTTGGCTCCAGGGTGCTCATCTGCGATGTCAAACAGCTGGAAAAGGACTTGTCATTTCGCTCCGCTGTCTTCCGCTTTAGAGTCCACAGAGAATGTAATGGGCTCATTCACAGGCCCCCTGACTGTCAGGTTGGGTTCAGGTTTTTGACTACCAGCTTAGAGCCGCACCAAATGCCAGCTGATCAATAGCATTTCCTGATTCATCTTCAAATGCATCATACTCGGCTATTAGTTTTAGATTGCTGTTTACATCGTAAAAGTAGGCGATGGCATTGGTTTCCCGCTCCTGAATGGCGTTGGCAGAACCGGTCTCAGTTTCTCCGTGTGACACTACAAACCTATGACCGTTAGCTGAATAGGATGCTTGCAGCAGGTAGCCATCTGAGTCAGTTTCAGCGGATAGTGTTGAGTCCGCCAGCACTGGGGAGATTCCTTCCTGATCAAATCCCGACGCAGTAAGCTGAAAGCCTCCAGAGGAGACGCGAGCACCGTACGCGACACCTGTAGCGTCGACTCCTTCTGTAGCGGACTCACCGCTTGCCATCCCCAGCCATGCAGAGAACTTTCCTCCTTCGAAGTCAGTGTTGTAAGTAAGCTCACCTTCAAAGCGCGCCGATTGATTCTGGTTGCTTTCGACACTCTCACCGCTATCCGGATCCATTACGCCCAGCGCCAGCTGGAAGCCGTTTTTTACCGGTGTGCGGTAAGTGATTTGAGCGACTGGAGTTGCATAAGGGTAGCCAGTAGAAATATTGCCGAATGTTACGCCTCCGGTATTCGGCATGGGGGTGCCGGTACCCAGCAGCAGTTCATCATTAAAGATATTTGTGCGACCATAAAGACCAAAGTCTTTACCAAACAGTACTTGCCCAAAACTTCCGTCAACGGTTCCGTAGAACTGACGAACATCAATGGCGGTATCAGTGACGCTGTTATGACCATCATTGATGGTTACCCAAAAAGAAGAACGCCCACCTAGTTTTAGTGTGTCGATTTCCTTAGTTACGTTGAATCCAATCCAGTTGGGCAGAAACCCCATGCGTACTCGACTCTGTTTTTCATCACCGACGGGGAGAGCGTTATTACCTAGCGCAGTGTTTGTTGCGGTGTTTGCCGCGATGGTTGCGTCAGTTAAGTCAGTTTCCGTCTGAACGAAGAAAGCGTTAAAGTGACCGTCTGCAGAGAAGGTCGTCCCCTGCTTGTCGTAAAGAGTAATTTCAGCGCTAGCCAGCGCGGTGATGCCCATTGATACAGCAGCTACAGCTAATGACAACATCGTTTTGTTGTTTTTCATGTCAGCCCCGATATAAGGAGTTTTAGTTTGAATAACGGCGAGGCAATTATCAGCATCCTCTCGTTGTTCAAATATTCACCAACAGGACGGTATTTATAAGACTTTAGTCGGGTCCTATTTGGCTGTACTTTTAGCAGTGGATTGGCGCGGAAATATAGCTCAGCCTCAATGATCAGCTTGTTTTCTGCAGTGCTTTCTTGATGAGAATTCTGTATCGGATAAGCAGATCCCTTTAGCGAATCAATCCTTCTATCAGGATTTTCAGTACCCGATGAAACTTTTGCTATCTTATGGCATCCAACTCCGGTCAGTGGTGGTGGGGCTGATCCGTCAGGAAAAGTGTCTGCCTGTTCTGAATGTGAAGGATAATCAAGCTGAAGCGCAGACAAATGCAGGAGTTATAGCCCGAGAGCTTTAATGAGCTTAAATCAATGCGTCCGGCCTGCTATAATCCCGCGATTGTGTTTTTAGGCTGTTTTGTCCTTAATGTTAATCATTGTTTTACTTCGAAATCGGGATCTTGGTACCAAATCTATGCGCGGCTCTTTCTTACGAAGCACTTTCCTTTTGTCATTATCATTTTTCTACGCGATTTCAGCCTTTGGCGCTGAGTCTTATCATGTTACCGATGAAGTCAAAATATACATGCATCGCGGCCCCAGCAATCAGTACAAGATCAAGGCTCGGGTCAATAGTGGCACTCCTTTAACGCTACTCGCTCGTAATAATGAAACTAAATATGTCCAGGTACGCACAGATAAAGGGGTGCAGGGGTGGATTGATGGGCGTTATCTTAAAGTCGGGAAAAGTGTTAAAGCGCGCCTCCCGGAAGTCGAGAAGGAGCTGATAGCCAGCAAGAAAATACAGGTTGAGCAGGCGAGCAAGATCGAAACGCTCACCGCTGAGCTGCAACGGGTTAATCAGTTGCGCAAAGGGGAGCTGGGTAAAATTAATGACTCCAGGGCCAAATCAACCGCTCAGCTGGCGCAGTTGGAAAATCAGATCGTTCGATTGCAGGCTGAAATTGATGGCATGGACGACAAAAATCTGATGGGCTGGTTTCTACACGGCGGAGCAGTAGCCATTATCGGAATTATTCTCGGGCTTATGATCCCCAAGCTTCCTAAGCGGCGCCGTCGTACGGATGAGTGGTTGTGATTGATGCCTTGGGCATAAAGAAATCAATTCCGATGAAACAAAACTGTACTTTCGTAGTCAATCTAGCTGAATCCATTGTTAGCAGGAAACGCAGTTGAATAGCTTCAATCTCTCCCGTATCTATCTACGACTTTTCCCGTGGCTGTTGGTCCTGTTTAGCGGTGGGGTTTATGCTGAAGGACTGTTTGATCGCCTCTCAGGGTCGGTAGACAGTCCTCTGGATGTTGAGCAGGCCTATATCTTTTCCGGGGTGGAAACGGGGGCAGGGGTTTATCAGCTGCGCTGGGAGATTGAGGATGGTTATTACCTTTATAAGGACAAAATCAAGGTTATAACCACCGATAAGGTTGAACATCTGGACAGCCGCTATGCTGAAGCAGAGCCAAAGGAAGATCCTCTCTTTGGTAATGTGCTGGTGTATTACAATCAGGCTGAGGTTGTTATCAATCTCAAAAGCACCATGGATAGGCCGGTTAATGAGGTGGTAAAAATTCAGTATCAAGGGTGTTGGGATGGTGGCATTTGCTACCCACCGGTGACCAAGGAGTTGGTGGTTAACCAGGTGCCCGTCAAGCCCGACGGTCTGGCCCCGATGCGAGCAAGCGTCATCGCCCCAGCCGGCATTAATGCCGCTACTACTGAGGCCGTTGTTTCTGATTTTTCGTTAACGGACCAAACGCAGTTCTCTCAGGTGCTGGCCGGGGGAAACCTGTTTTTAATTCTCTCTGCATTTTTGTTAGCTGGTCTTGCTTTATCCCTGACTCCCTGTGTCTTCCCTATGATTCCGATACTGGCCGGTGTCATAGCAGGCCAGAAGAATAGTACTCCACAGCGTGCTTTCGCCATGTCGGTAATATACGTCCTTTCAATGGCCGTGACCTACACGTTGGCTGGTGTATTCGCTGGTTTGTTTGGAGAAAACCTCCAGGCAGCTTTCCAGAACCCCTGGGTTATTTCGATATTCAGTTTGATGTTTGTGGTCTTCGCCGGATCGATGTTCGGCTTTTTTCAGTTGGAAATGCCACAAGGCATCCAGAACTCGCTCAACAGACTGAGTCGCAGCCAGCAAGGTGGAGAGGTTGCCGGTGTCGTCGTCATGGGCTTTTTGTCGGCGTTGATCGTCGGGCCTTGTGTGGCAGCGCCCTTAGCCAGTGCCCTTATCTTTATAGGGCAGACAGGTGACCCGGTCTTAGGAGGGGTTGCGCTATTTATTTTGAGTATTGGCATGGGATTACCGCTGATACTGGTCGGCACTTCTGCTGGAAAGTTGCTTCCCAAGGCAGGCAGCTGGATGAACGGAGTAAAGTCTGCTTTTGGCGTTGTAATGCTGCTGATGGCGGTTTGGATGCTTGATCGGATAGTGCCGACAGCGGTTACTATGGTGCTGGCTGGAGTGATTCTGGTTGTCACGGCGATTTACCTGAAGGCTCTGGATGGGCTCACAGACACAGCCAGTGGGCTACAGCGTTTCGGTAAAGGTGTTGGAATATTGTTGCTGATCTACGGAGGTGCGCTACTGATAGGTGCTGCCGGTGGGAACCGTAGTGTTGTTTATCCCCTGAAAGGGTTTGCTGGCGGAGGACAGGCTCAAGCATCCTTGCCACAGTTTACCAAAGTCACTTCTTACCGCGCTCTGGAGCCGCTGCTGGCTCAAGCTCAGCTGGATAATAAGCCCGTAATGTTGGATTTCTATGCAGACTGGTGTGTTTCTTGTCAGGAACTGGAGTTTTACACCTTTGCCGATGCTGCCGCTCAGCAACAAATGAGCCGTTTCAGCCTGATCAAGGTGGATGTTACAGCCAATGATGCGGATGCCAAGGAGCTCTACCAGCGCTATCAGATCGTTGGGCCTCCGGCATTGGTGTTCTATGATCCCAATGGCAAGCTGCAGAAAAAGATGTTGATAGGCGTTCCTTCACCTCGAGACTTTGCTGCGCATCTGGAGCGAATCTGAATAGCGCTGTTTTTCATCAGGCTATGATGTTTTGAGCACCTGCTTGTCACAGAAGTTTTCTGCATTGCGAGGCTGTTCAGCGGTTTTCTGTGATTAGCAGGTGTATGTATCAAAATAAAATTTGAGTGGTATCACTTATTTTCAATTCCGGAATAGCGCCAGGTTAGCGTAGATATTCTGTGCTGATTTTTCTGAAAATGTCAGTGCCTGATTTTTCCATCCATTCAAAAGCAACCATTTCGCGACTGACAATCTGCAACCCGTTCTGGCGCATCCTTTCAAGAGCCAGTTGTTTATCCGATGGGTTCCGGGATGAAACAGCGTCCGCCACAATAAAAACATCCTTACCTTTGGAATTTAACTCCATTGCAGTTTGCAGTACGCAAACATGGGCTTCCATTCCAACAATGACAACCTGATCACGAGCTGTAGAGAGTATCTTTTTAAGGCAGTCAGAATCTGATCCACAGGAAAAATGAAGTTTATCCATCTTTCCTTCATCAGATACCAGCTGATCGATTTCTGCTACCGTACCGCCTAGCCCTTTGGGGTATTGTTCTGAAGTGAGGACGGGTACACCGATAATATTGGCGACTTCGATAAGCCACTTTGATGCTTGAATCAACTGCTGATTTTCGTGTACGGCAGGGACCAGTTTTTCCTGGATATCGACTACTAGCAGGCAAGAGTTGTTTGCTTTGATTAACATAATGTAGATTTCCTTGTTAGCTTGGGAGTCTGCAAGCAGGCTCTTTGAGGCTCCGTCCTGCAAAGAGCTTGCTGAGAGTATAATCGGCTTGATTTGCCACTTCCGTATTCAGACAAATTATTGTAACGCTGGACTATAGCTACGAGTTAACCTGTTGTCGTAGCGAACCAAGGAGCACTCAGCAGTTAAGCTCGAGAATCCACCATATTGGTCGCCTCCCCCTGAGCAACCACTTTGTCATTCACTGTGCAGACTGTTTTTAGTTTCACTCGGCGGCGACGAACATCAATCTCTTCAACGGTAGCGGTCGCTGTGACGGTATCGCCGATATAGACAGGCGCTTTAAATTTAAGGGTTTGGTCGATATAAATAGCGCCGGGTCCCGGCAGACGAGTACCGAGTACTGTTGATATCAGCCCCGCGCTGAACATGCCGTGAACGATACGCTTCTTAAACTGAGTAGTGGCAGCAAACTCTTCGTTAATATGCACTGGGTTGTTATCGCCGGTGATTCCAGCAAACGTATAAACATCAGACTCCGAAACGGTCTTGGCGTAGGAGGCTGACATACCTACCTCGAGGTCTTCTAGGTAATATCCGTGTAATTCACTCAATTTAGTGGCTCCAGATGTGTAGAAAATCAATAATATGACGATATATAAATAATGGGCTTATCGGCCTAGAGAATACCGTAAAGAGAAGTGGCGACCAATAGCAGAAATGACCAGATACTTGCCAGGGCGCCGGCCCGCCAGTTGAGAATCCTTGATTTAAGTCATCCCTCTGGAGTATTGCCAGAACCTGCAATCAGATATGATTACTTCATAGGTGATTAATGGCTGTCTTTCTGACTTTCTTGGTTGTTATTTATGTTCTGTCGTTAAAGACTGACGCTCAGGGTTTTGCCGAGAGCGCTTAGTCGTTAAGATGCGGTAGTTGTAGTTCATTTGATGTTTTGCGGGCAGAGATACTGCCGCGCACCGAGGAGTATTCGTTGTTTAAATTGCTGATTTTCGATTGGGATGGAACAATCATTGATTCCGCTGACCGGATTATTTCCAGTATGCAAAAAGCCGCTGTTGAATTGGGATTGCCCCGTTTGCCGGCAGAACCTATTCGGAACATTATCGGCTTGGGGTTGCCTGAGGCTCTGATGCAGCTTTATCCCGATATCGATCAGGAAGGGATGGTACAGATGCGAGAGCGCTATTCTTATTACTATATCAAAGCTGATGATACCCCCACTGCGCTATTCCCGGGAGTTGAGGATGGGTTGATACGGTTAAGGGATCAGGGTTTTCGTTTGGCCGTAGCGACAGGAAAGAGTCGCTTGGGTTTAGATCGGGTTCTGGCTGTGACCGGTCTTAGGGATGTCTTTGAGTTTACCCGTTGTGCGGATGAGACCCGCTCAAAACCAGATCCGCTTATGTTAGAGGAAATTCTGGCCTGCAGTGGTCATCATGTCAGCGAATCTGTAATGATTGGGGACACTGAATTCGATCTGGAAATGGCAACCAATGCCGGGATGAACTCTCTGGGTGTTTCTTACGGGGCTCATGTTGTCGAGCGTTTGGAGAACCACAACCCCATGGCTATTTTTGACCACTTCTCTGAACTTGAATCCTGGCTGCTCTCACAAACCAGCGAACCTGCAGCTGATAAAAAAGCGGTCATTGAGTGTACGCTGGCTGGAAACACGAACCCTGACCCGGTTTCAAATTAGAGGATAGTGAGCCATGAGTGAAGATCTTTGGAATCGCCCGAAAAAGGAGACAGATACCGATGGGGGTAACGCCAATGAAAGCGCCTTTCAGACAGAAGCGGGGCTGGTAGAGAAGCCAGCGGACGACAACCCCGGGCAAGCATCAGCGTCTGATCAAAAGAAGCGGGACTCTCGTGAATGGCGTCTGATTGAAAAGCTGATAATGGGGCTTAATGCTGAACAGCGTCGCTCACGCCGCTGGGGGATCTTTTTTAAGTCTTTGACGTTCATCTATCTATTTGTTGCCTTGTTTTTGTTGGTTCCGGGGGATTTCTTCAGTCTGGATAAAGCCATTGCTGAGCGTCACACCGCCCTGGTGGACGTTAACGGCACGATTGCTGAAGGTGAGGAGGCAAGTGCCGATGCCATAGTGACCGCGTTGCGAAAGGCATTTGAAGACGAAGCTACGGCTGCAATTATCTTGCGTATAAACAGCCCGGGAGGCAGTCCTGTTCAGGCGGGTTATGTGTATGATGAAATTGTCCGGCTGAAAGCCAGCTATCCGGATATTAAAGTCTATAGCGTGATTGTTGATCTTGGCGCTTCCGGTGGCTACTACATTGCCGCAGCAGCTGATGAAATTTATGCCGATAAGGCCAGTCTGGTTGGATCTATTGGTGTGATCTCGTCAAGTTTCGGGTTTGTTGACGTGCTGGAAAAACTGGGTGTCGAGCGACGGGTCTTTAATGCAGGGGAGCATAAGGCATTCCTTGACCCTTTTAAGCCACTTAAAGAATCTGAAAAGCAATTTTGGGAACAGGTTCTTAACACCACTCACAATCAATTTATCGAACAGGTTAAAAAAGGAAGAGGCGATCGACTAAAAGACGATCCCAAACTGTTTAGCGGACTTATCTGGACCGGCGAGCAGGCATTGGAGCTGGGGCTTATTGATGGTTTGGGCAGTGCTGGCTATGTCGCAAGAGATATTGTCGGTGAAGAGAATATTGTTAATTTCACCCCTGAACTGAGCCCGTTGGAGCGCGTTGTTGAACGTTTCAGTACCAGTTTTGCGCGAACGCTTGCAGTGGAGTTAGGTTTAAAAAATCTATCGCCTCTGTACTAATGACCACAGCAGACAAGTCCCTCGGACCCCGGAGGGTTTGCTGAAACTTAATGGACTTATTCGAAGGTTCCTTAATATGCTGGTAAAAGTGATGGCCGAAACCGGCCATCACTTCCCTGAATCTTCAGTTTCTTTTCACAGGTTTCTTAGAGCACGCATACCCCTTCGTCCTCCAGTATTCTAACCAGGCGTATCAGCGGCAGACCAATAAGCGTATTCGGATCATCCCCCTCCAAGCGTTCAAATAAAGAAATACCCAAGCCTTCACACATAAAACTGCCTGCGCAATTATAGGGCTTCTCTTTTATCAGATATTGTTCTATCTGCTGATCTGAAAGTTTACGAAAATGGACTTTAAATACTTCTACGCAACGGGTCTCGGAATTTCTCTCTGCATTTATAACGGACAACCCTGTTAAAAAAGTTACCGTATTATTCCGGCAGGCTTGAAGTTGTTTAAATGCATTCTCGTGAGTTATTGGTTTACCAAGTGTTTTATCTCCCAGAGTAGCCAGCTGATCTGATCCTATTATTAGGCCCCGTGTATGTTTCTTTGCCACTGCGTTGGCTTTTTCAGATGCCAGGCGAAGTACTGTTTGTTCTGCTGACTCTTCTGCTTGAGGGGTTTCATCAATATTGGGCGAGTCTGTCTGAAAGTCCAGTTGAAGCTTTTTTAAAATAGCTTTTCGATAGGGAGAAGTAGAGGCGAGAATGATCGGAGTCATGTTATAATTTCTGCGGTAAGTACTAGGTTTTGGTAAAGAACCTCTATCTTACTCGTTTTTATTCCCTTTTTAACGGCTTCCCCCTTTACAGAAGAGGGTTTGGCCCCTATTATTGCGCGCTTATGTCGAAGGCCCCATTACCGATCAAAATAGACCCTCGGCGATCTGCCGATCAAGGGCTTAGTTATGAAGGTTCTTTACCGCTAAAACGGTTGGACCGATTAGTAAGCTACTTGGTTGACGCGGAGGGAGATATAGATGTCAGCCTAACATTTGGGATTGACGAAGAAAAAATTCGTTACCTGAGTGGGATCGCTGAAGTTTCAGTTCGGATGCTTTGTCAGCGTTGTCTGGAACCGGTAGCGATGACCCTTAGAGCTGAGCTCAATTTGGGCATCGTTAAAAACGACGAGGCAGCTGAAATACTGCCAAAGCGGTATGACCCGCTAATCGTTGTTGATAACGCATTGGATGTGAATCAGGCAATAGAAGATGAGTTAATTCTTACTCTTCCACTGATTCCCACTCATGAGGATTGTGAAGTTAAGACAGAATTCATGGATCCTAATGCGAAACCGGAAGACGACAGTAAAGAGAATCCATTTGGAATATTAGCCCAGTTAAAGGGCTACAAACATTAGTTCAGGAGCTGCTAAGCCATGGCTGTTCAAAAAAGTAAAGTAACTCGTTCTCGTCGTGGTCAGCGTCGTTCACATGATGCATTGACTGCTAGCACACTTTCTCAAGATGCGACCACTGGTGAAACTCACCGTCGTCACCACATCACTGCCGACGGTTTCTACCGCGGTCGTCAAGTGGTAGCTAAAGACGCAGAATAAGCTTGGCTGCTAAATGCACCCTTGCTATTGATGCGATGAGTGGGGACTTCGGTCCCCACGTAATTGTTCCTTCCGCTCTAGAATTCCTCACCCGTTACAACGACTGTCATTTACTTCTGGTCGGCGATCAGAATCAACTGCGTTCTCTGATCAATCAGCATTCTGCTTCTGCCAATACTAATCTTGAAGTGATTCATACTGATGAAGTTGTTGGTATGGATGAAAAACCCTCTCTTGCTCTTAGAAAACGAAAAGCATCATCCCTCTATCGGTCTATTGCGCTGGTTTCGGAAGGAATTGCTGATGCCAGCGTCAGTGCAGGCAATACCGGGGCCATGATGGCAATGGGACGCTACCTGTTACAAACTCATGCCGGAATTGATCGCCCTGCAATCGCATCCGAGTTACCGACCCGGGAAGGACATTGCTATATGCTGGATTTGGGCGCCAATGTGGATTGTAGTGCTGAGCATCTCTTTCAATTTGCACTGATGGGGTCAGTACTTTCCGAGGCAGTTGATGGCCGCCAGCACCCTAAAGTCGGATTGCTGAACGTCGGCACTGAGAAGGTCAAAGGGAACGAGCAAGTTAAACTGGCCTCCCGATTAATCCAGGAACACAGCCAGCTTAATTATATTGGCTATATAGAAGGTAATGATATTTATGCGGGAAAAGCGGATGTCGTTATCTGTGATGGCTTTGTCGGTAACATTGCGCTTAAAAGCAGCGAAGGACTGGCCCGCTTAATGGGACGCTCTCTCAATGTTGCGTTCAATCAGTCCCTGTACCGGCGAGCATTACGATGGCTGGCTGCTCCCGTGTTAAAAGAGTTACAGGAGTTGATTGATCCATCTAAGCGCAATGGCGCGAGCCTGCTGGGTTTGCAAGGGGTTGTTATCAAAAGTCATGGCTCGGCAAATCATTCCTGCTTTATTCATGCAATAGAACAAGCCCGGGCGGAAGTGGTAAGCGGCCTGTCTCAACGGCTCAATGACAGGCTGGCTACGATGATTTAACCGCGACGAGCTTATAATCAGGTGTGGTTTTTTAACACTGATGCATCTTGTTTTTGCAGCGACAAAAAGCTCTGTTGGATACTGTTTCAGCACAAGACGAATGCCGACACCGGCTTACTTCTTTCTTATCTGCTATTGAGAGGTGGTCTGGTACTTTCCCCGGCGCGGGTATATTGGCATAATGCGCGCCTTCCTTGACTCCGTTCTCCTGGATGCCCAGGTCTTTCGGACCGTATTAATCAGCTCACTTAAATCGGAATAAAACATTGCTTACAACCGCGAATGTGACCATGCAATTTGGCGCAAAGCCACTTTTTGAAGGTGTATCTGTTAAATTTGGCGAAGGTAATCGCTATGGATTGATTGGTGCCAATGGTTGTGGCAAATCTACCTTTATGAAAATTCTGGGTGCGGACCTGGAGCCCACATCAGGCAACGTATCAAAAGATCCCAATGAACGAATAGGTAAGCTGAAACAAGACCAGTTTGCGTACGAAGAATATAGTGTTATCGATACAGTAATTATGGGTCACGAAGAGTTGTGGGCAGTCAAGTCTGAGCGTGATGCCATTTACGCCAATCCGGAAATGACGGAGGCGGATGGTATTCGGGCGGGGGAGCTGGAGTCTGAATTTGCGGAAATGGACGGTTATACAGCAGAATCCAGGGCTGGTGAGTTATTGCTGGGGGTCGGGATAGAGGTTGAGCAGCATTTCGGTCCAATGAGTGAAGTGGCTCCAGGCTGGAAGTTACGTGTACTTCTGGCTCAAGTCCTGTTTTCAGATCCGGATATCATGCTGTTGGACGAGCCGACCAACAACCTGGACATCAATACCATTCGCTGGCTGGAAGAGGTGTTAAACAGCCGAAACTGTACGATGATTATTATTTCCCACGACAGGCACTTCCTGAACAGTGTCTGTACTCATATGGCCGATTTGGATTATGGCGAGTTACGTCTGTACCCTGGCTCGTATGACGAGTACATGACGGCTGCGACTCAGGCAAGAGAGCGTTTACTCTCAGACAATGCAAAAAAGAAAGCACAGATCGCTGACTTGAAATCCTTCGTTAGTCGCTTTTCTGCCAATGCATCAAAATCAAAACAGGCAACGTCTCGTGCCAAGCGTATTGATAAAATCCAGCTGGAAGAAGTAAAGCCATCCAGCAGACAAAATCCATTTATTCGTTTCGAGCAGGACAAAAAGCTTCATCGCCTGGCTTTGGAAGTTGAAGGACTGAGCAAAAGCTATGACCAGAACTTGTTCTCTGGGATGGACTTAATGGTTGAGGTCGGCGAAAGAATAGCAGTAATCGGCCCTAACGGCATCGGAAAAACGACGTTGCTCAAATGTCTGTCGGGGGCTCTTGAGCCGACTAACGGCACCATTAAATGGTCAGAAAACGCACAATTTGGTTACTATGCACAAGATCATGCGGCTGATTTTGAAGACCAGAAATCACTGTTGGAATGGATGGGGCAGTGGGGTAAAGAGGGGGATGATGAGCAGGTCATTCGCGGGACGCTGGGGCGGTTGTTGTTTTCACAGAAAGAAATTAGCAAATCGGTAAAGGTTATTTCCGGTGGAGAGCAGGGGCGCATGCTGTTCGGCAAGCTTATGCTGCAACGACCCAATGTATTGCTGATGGACGAGCCTACCAACCACCTCGATATGGAATCGATAGAATCGCTGAACCTTGCTCTGGAAAATTATCCTGGAACGTTAATTTTTGTCAGCCACGATCGCGAATTCGTTTCCTCATTGGCCACTCGTGTTATCGAACTTAAGCCAACAGGTATTGTTGACTTCCGTGGTACCTATGAAGATTACCTGCGCAGCCAGGGTGTGCAGTAACTTATAACGGGGAGCATTATGACCGAGGACGGTTACCAAGGTCACAAGGCGAAGTTAACAGGTAATAAAATAGACATCTTTCTGGTCTGGCTATCTAATTCAGGTAGTATTGGATCCTCAGATGTTTATGAGCAATACTGGGTTTGAGGCAAGAGTCAATTTTCGAAAAGAATCGCGGATCAATACAGACGGTCAGTCCGGCTCGAAAGTTGTCTCAATTGCAGCGAATTTTGATTATATCTATTTCAGTTTATGAGGACGGCATGAATCAGACTCTTGCGTTTGTTTTTCCTGGGCAAGGTTCACAACAAATTGGAATGTTATCTGAGTTGGGAGAAGAGCATCCCATCGTCAAAGAAACCTTTGAGTCTGCATCAAAGGCTCTTGGTTATGATTTATGGGCTTTAATACAGAATGGCCCAATTGAAGAACTCAACAGTACCGATAAAACACAACCTGCGTTGCTTACCGCTGGCGTGGCCTTATGGCGCCTTTGGAATCATCTCGGTGGTGCCAAACCAACGGTTTTGGCTGGCCACAGTCTGGGAGAATATACAGCGCTGGTCTGTGCCGGTGTTATCACTCTTGAAGATGGCGTTAGACTGGTCAAGGCTCGTGGCGAATTTATGCAGGAGGCTGTTCCAGCCGGGCAGGGGGCAATGGCTGCAATTCTTGGTCTGGATGATGAAAAGATTGAGCAAGCCTGTGCTCAGGCATCTCAGGGGGATGTGGTGTCTGCTGTCAATTACAACTCGCCAGGGCAGGTCGTTATTGCAGGTCAGGCTGCTGCGGTAGAGCGTGCAATTGAAACCTGTAAGGAGATGGGAGCAAAGCGCGCCATGCCTTTGCCGGTTAGTGTCCCTTCACATTGTGCGCTAATGAAGCCGGCGGCAGAAAAACTCGCGCAGATGCTGGATACCTTGACTCTCAGCAGTCCTGAAATACCGGTCATCCAGAATGTAACGGCAACAGTCCCAGCCGATCTTGATCAATTGAAGCAAAACCTGTTGTCCCAGTTGTATAATCCGGTTCTATGGACTGCGAGCGTTAACCAGATGGTTGAACAGGGCGTTGAAAATATTATTGAATGCGGTCCAGGCAAAGTATTGTCCGGGCTAAACAAGCGAATTCAACGTAGCCTGACCGTTGGAGCTATTAATGATACTGCCGGAATGGAAAAGGCATTGTCTGATTAGCCACTGGAAACAGACGTTGAAAAAGAACGTGGCGACACAGGATTTTTGAAGAAGGGTTTTTTTAATGAGTATCGAAGGTAAAGTTGCTCTGGTAACAGGTGCAACCCGAGGTATCGGTAAGGCTATTGCTGAAGAGCTTGGCCGTCAAGGTGTTGTCGTCGTTGGAACTGCCACTAGCGAAAAAGGCGCCGCTACGATCACCCAGAGTCTTGCAGAAGCGGGTATCAAAGGCGCTGGCGTCGTTCTGGATGTTGCCTCTCAGGAATCAGTAGATGAGGTACTGAAGTCCATTCAGAACGATTTTGGCGTAGTCACCATTGTCGTTAACAACGCGGGTATCACCCGGGACAATCTCCTGATGCGGATGAAGGACGATGAATGGGATTCCGTACTGAACACTAACCTGAGTTCCATTTATCGGGTTGCAAAAGGCTGCTTAAGAGGGATGACCAAGGCTCGCTGGGGGCGTATCATTAATGTCAGCTCCGTTGTTGCTTCTATGGGGAATGCAGGGCAATCTAACTACGCCGCGGCCAAAGCCGGGATAGAAGGATTTAGTCGTGCCCTGGCCCGAGAGGTAGGATCTCGCAATATTACTGTTAACTCCGTTGCTCCTGGATTTATTGATACGGATATGACTAGCGGATTGGCCGATGAGCACAAAGATAAACTTCGTGCACAGATTCCGATGAATCGCCTGGGGGACCCAAAAGAGGTTGCTGCAGTTGTTGGTTTTCTAGCCAGTGATGCCGGTGCATATGTAACTGGAGACACAATCCACGTAAATGGTGGCATGTATATGTCTTAAATGATGAAGGGGAATTGTTTTTTTTGCGAATTTGTTGATAATGTCCCCTTCATCCAGCCACATACTGATTCAAGTGGCGGACGGCGAAACAGATATCCCTGAAGATGTTTGTCAACTAGGAAAGACATCTTTGGAAAAATCGTTCACAACAAGTAGGAAGAACTATGAGTACTATTGAAGAGCGCGTAAAGAAGATTGTTGCAGAACAATTGGGCGTCAAAGAAGAGGAAGTGACGAGCGAGGCCTCTTTTGTAGAAGACCTGGGCGCAGATTCTCTGGACACTGTAGAGCTGGTAATGGCTTTAGAGGAGGAATTCGAGACTGAAATTCCTGATGAAGAAGCTGAAAAAATTACTACTGTTAAGCTGGCCATCGGGTACATCGAAGCGAATCAGTAGTCTCGCTTAGAATAAGCTTACGAGAAGCCGCTGCTATCCTGTATAGAGCGGCTTTTCTTTTGTTTTTTCGTTTGGCTTTTGTTTCATCGTTTATTGGAGGACGGCTATGTCTCGGAGAAGAGTTGTTGTTACCGGTCTGGGTATGCTTACCCCTTTGGGTAACACGGTCAAAGAGACGTGGGATGGCATCGTAAACGGCAAGAGTGGTATCACTCCTATCGAGCATTTTGATACCTCTGTTTACAACACCCGCTTTGGTGGGTCGGTTAGAAATTTTGATGTCAGTCAGTACATGAGCGTTAAAGACGCTCGCAAGATGGATTATTTTATCCAGTACGGCATGGCTGCTGGTATTCAAGCTATAGAAGATGCTGGTTTGGAAGTATCGGAAGAAAATGCTTCTCGAATTGGTGTTGCTATCGGTTCGGGTATTGGCGGTTTACCGATGATCGAAAAGAACCACGATGTCGTCAACAATAGCGGTCCACGAAGGATTTCACCATTCTTTGTACCGGGTAGTATTATAAACATGATCGCCGGAAACCTCTCTATCCGTTACGGGATGAAAGGACCGAACATCGCGATTACTACCGCCTGTACGACGGGTACCCATAACATAGGTTCAGCTGCTCGCATGATCGCTTACGGTGATGCAGATGTGATGCTGGCCGGTGGTGCTGAAATGGCAACCACTCCTTTGGGATTAGGTGGTTTCTCCGCTGCTCGCGCTTTATCTACACGGAACGACAACCCGCAGGCTGCCAGTCGCCCATGGGATAAAGATAGAGACGGTTTTGTGCTCAGTGATGGAGCCGGGGTCATGGTTCTTGAAGAGTACGAGTCCGCGAAAAAGCGGGGGGCTCGAATCTATGCAGAGTTATCCGGTTTTGGGATGAGTGGTGATGCTTACCACATGACTTCTCCCCCTGAGGATGGAAGTGGAGCCGCTGCGTCCATGTTTAATGCCATTAAAGATTCTGGCTTAAACCCGGATCAGATCCACTATATCAACGCTCATGGGACATCAACCCCAGCAGGCGATATAGCAGAGTCTAATGCTGCGAAGCGGGTGTTAGGTGATGCTGCCAGCAATGTCCGGATGAGTTCTACCAAGTCGATGATAGGTCACCTTCTGGGTGCGGCAGGTGCAGTAGAAGCAATCTTCTCTGTATTAGCCATTCGCGACCAAGTAGCACCACCTACAATTAACCTGGACAATCCTTCTGAAGGATGTGATCTCGACTATGTTGCTCATCAGGCTCAAGAAATCCAGATTGATGCAACTATCAGTAACTCCTTTGGCTTCGGTGGTACTAACGGCTCGCTGGTTTTCAGCAAGTTGTCATAGTATCACTGCTGTATTCTGGATCTTTAAGGGGCTTCCAGTTCGCTGGAAGCCTGTCCGGCTTACAACTGACTTTTATGGTCGGCGAAGTCCGGCAGACTTCTAACTATGCAATTTCCCATAACCCTCATTAATGGCCAGTGGCAAGGTGCTTTAAGCGCTTTTGACCGTGGACTTGCTTACGGTGACGGCCTCTTCGAAACAGTTAAGGTTACCCAGGGCAGACCCTTATTGTGGCCGCTCCACAAGGCCCGCTTGCTGCGAGGATGCAGCTGTTTGGGTATTCCATTCGGTAGCGAACAGCAGCATCAGTTAGAATCCGAAATCAGCACACTCTGCGAGAAGCTTGAAAACTCAGATGCAGTAATTAAGCTGATTGTTACCCGTGGTACTGGTGGGCGTGGATATAGACCCAGCCAGGATTTGACAGCGCAGCGAATACTGATTGCCTCTGCATTGCCGGAGTTTCCGCAAGAACATTACCAGAGAGGAATTAAGCTGTTTCTTTGTCAGACTCGTTTATCCATAAACCCACGGATTGCAGGCATAAAGCACCTCAACCGACTTGAGCAGGTGCTGGCTCGATCTGAATGGCAGGATGAATATGCAGAAGGGGTTCTCTGCGATTATTCCGACCGGGTCATCGAAGGAACTATGAGTAATATTTTTGCCCTTACTGATAAGGGTCTTGTTACTCCCGAACTGACAGATTGTGGGGTATCGGGAATCATCAGGGATCTTTTAATAGAAAGAGCTCAGCAAGAGAATCTAACCGTTTTGGTTAAGAGCCTTAGTGTAGATGACCTGCTATCAGCGCAGGCTCTATGCGTTACGAATAGCCTCATAGGCGTTTGGCCTGTACGTCAGTTTGCTGATCGTATCTATAAACCGCATCAATTGATCAGTACTATGGGGCTGTGGCTACAACAAGCAGAAACATTGAGCTTGTCTGAATTTAATACATTAGAAAGCAATCGTAAGGAGTTGAAATGATTCGAAAATTGTTTTTGTTGACCGTCGTTGTAGTAATGGGTGTCGCCATTGCCGGGGTCTTTGGAAAACAACATATCGAGTCGTTTGGTGATACACCAATCAGTCTGACAGAAGACACTCTTTATGAGTTACGTCCGGGGACTTCTGTACGAGGGATGGTCTCAGAACTTGAAAAACTTGGGGTTATCGATGACGGGCTTAAACTGAGATTGTTCTCCCGCATGCAGAAAGAGTTGCAGCAGATAAAAACCGGTGAGTACCAGCTTAAGCCCCAAATGAGCCATAGAGAATTACTACAGCTGTTTGTTGACGGAAAAGTAGTTCAGCGCCAGATAACCTTTGTTGAAGGTCTCAGGTCCCGCGACTACCTGGCTCGACTGGCCGCTGATCCCATCATTATCAAAACACTTGAAGGTAAAAGCACGGAAGACATTGCCCTGGAGCTGGGAATTACTCCAGCGCATCTCGAAGGATGGATCTATCCGGATACCTATAGCTATACCAAAAACACCAGAGACATCGATATTCTGAACAGAGCTCACAACACCATGAAGCATGTACTTCAGGAGGAGTGGGCTAACCGACAAGAAAACCTTCCGTTAAAAACTCCTTATGAGGCATTAATTCTTGCCTCCATTGTAGAAAAAGAAACCGCGGCCCCTGAAGAGAGGGCACAGATTGCAGGTGTGTTTATTCGGCGTTTAAAGAAAAAGATGCGTTTACAGACTGACCCCACGGTTATTTACGGAATGGGAGATGCTTACAAGGGAAATATCAGACGTTCAGACCTGAACAAGTATACGGCTTATAATACATACAAAATCAAAGGCCTGACTCCGACTCCCATCGCAAACCCTGGCCGTGAAGCCATACATGCTGTTCTAAACCCGGCGCCGGGAAAGGCGCTCTACTTCGTAGCAAAGGGAGATGGTCGGCATCAGTTTTCCAGCACGCTCGCAGAACATAACCGTGCAGTAAACAACTTTCAGAAAAACCAACGACGTAAAAACTATCGCTCGGTTCCCAAATCAGCCTCTTCGAGCAATACCGATCTCCCAGCCTCTGTTGAAAAGAGAGATTCCTGATGTCAGCACCAGAAAAAACTGAAAATGCTCCCAATGCTTTCCCCGGAAAGTTTATTTCGGTTGAAGGGAGTGAAGGGGTCGGCAAAACAACTAATCTGCAATTTGTTCAGAATTACCTTAAATCCCGAAACATCGCATTCATTTTGACTCGAGAGCCTGGCGGAACACCTCTCGCTGAAGAGCTGCGAAACCTGCTACTCACCCACAGAGAAGAGCCGGTCAGTGAAGACTGCGAGTTGTTACTTATGTTCGCCGCCAGAGCGCAGCATCTGCAACAAGTGATTCGCCCAGCCTTATCCGAAGGAACCTGGGTACTCAGTGATCGATTTACCGACGCTACTTATGCCTATCAGGGAGGGGGACGAAGTCTTTCGTCTGAAAAGATAGCCAATCTGGAAAAACTGGTGGTCGCATCCACTAAACCTGATTTAACGCTACTGCTTGATGTGCCGGTGGAGGTCGGAATTGACAGGGCTAAAGGACGAGGGGCGCTTGACCGTTTTGAGCAGGAGCAGCTCGATTTTTTTGAAAGAGTTCGACGCACATATTTGCTAAGAGCAGAACAGGAACCCTCCCGTTTTAGAGTCATTGATGCAGAGCAGCCTCTCGTTGAAGTCCAGCAACAAATTCAACAGGCATTGGATCTATGGTTCGAACAAATTCAAAGGTAACTAATGAGCTCTGAACCCACTCAAACTTACTTTAGCTGGCAACAGGACAATTGGCATAACCTTCGTTTATTGCAACAACGGAACCGGTTGCCCCATGCACTGCTTTTCAGCGGTGTTAAGGGCATTGGAAAGTTGCACTTTGCCAGAGCCTTTGGTCGCTATATGTTGTGTTCCAATCCGGCTTCGCCTGAGGGAGAACAAGGGGCAGAAAACCAGTTATCTCAAGTAGCCTGCGAGAAGTGCAAAGCCTGCCTGCTGACTCAGCAGGGTACTCATCCTGATATGGTGGAAATTGTTCCTGATGAGCCGGGGAAACCGATAAAGATAGATCAAATTCGTGAGCTGACTCGATTTGTAGCCAGTTCGCCTCAACAGGGAGGGTATCGCATCGTCATTATCTGCCCCCCGGAAGAAATGAATATCAATGCGGGTAACGCAGTGCTGAAAGTCCTTGAAGAACCAGGGAAGAACACGTTGTTCATGTTGGTCAGTCATTCAAGTGGCCGTTTAATGGCGACTATTAGAAGTCGCTGCCAGGCCATAAACTTTAGCCAGCCCAAAAAAGCTGAATCAATACAATGGCTGCAACAAAAAAGCGATAACGACAATATTGACCTATTATTGAGCATATGTAACGGTTCTCCGTTGTCAGCACTGGATTTCTTGAATGATCAGGGCTTGGAACGCCGTAGCGCAGTTCTGGCGGGGTTGAAAGGAGCCGCCTCAAGGCGATTGTCTGTAACTGAGGTAGCCCAACAGTGGCAAAAGGAGAAACCGGATTCTCTATTGGAGTGGCTGAGCAGTCTGATTTCAGATTTTATCCGCTATAAGATGAGCGAATCCGTCGATAAAGTTGTCAATAAAGATGCCGAGAAACTGATCACAAAGGCTTCATTCAGGGTGCAGGAAGAGAAGTTATTTGCTTTCATTGACAAAATACAGGAATATCGTTTACAGGTTATCAGTAAAACCAACCCTAATCAGCAGTTGATGTACGAGGATTTGCTGGTTGGTTGGGTCGGGCTTTTTGACAGCTAGAAGCTGTGTTTTCTTAGCGCTCGTTAGTTTTTTCGTTAGAAAATGTGTAATCATTAGTCGCATCAGCTATCAGATGAAACTCAGGATCTTTTAATGTCAGCAAGTCCAAGGGCCAGCCACGGAATACTCTCTTTGACTATTAAGTCAAAAGACGAGCTTTACCGTAGTTACATGCCCTTTATTAAAAATGGCGGGTTATTCGTAACAACTCAGCGCAGTTATCAGATGGGTGAAGAAGTATTTATGCTGTTGGATTTAATGGATGAGCCCGACAAAATACCGGTCACCGGCAAAGTTGTCTGGGTCACTCCCAGAGGAGCCCAGGGGGGAAACCAGACCGGAATAGGCATACAGCTAAGTGCGGATGACAACACTGTTACAGGCAAAATCGAGACCTATCTTGCAGGAGCCTTAGGTACTGGTCGCCTTACTCACACCATGTAATCGATGTAATATGCTTAGGCAATTCTCATGTTGATGGGCTTAACAGCACACCGATAACGAGGTGAGTACTTAAGCACGTCTCATTGTTTTCCACTGCTCCTTATTTTCTATTCCCTATTTTAAGAATTCTATGCTTATTGACTCCCACTGCCACCTTGATCGACTGAAACTGGATGCTTACGATGGTGATTTGAACCTGTCTCTTAAGGCTGCACGAGAGCAGGGGGTCGGAAAGATCCTCTGTGTATCCACCGATATGGCTCGCCTTCCTCAGATGTTAGAGCTGGTTCAGTCCAAAAAAGACGTTCTTGCTTCTGTGGGTGTACACCCTATAAGCGATGAAATAGCCACCATTACTGAGCAGCAATTGCTGGATGCGATAAATAATGACCGTGTGGTAGCGATAGGAGAGACAGGGCTGGACTATTACTACCAGCCAGAAACAATAGAACAGCAAAAAAGAAGTTTTGAGATTCATCTGCGTGTAGCCGGCCAAAGCGGCTTGCCAGTTATCGTTCATACTCGTAATGCAAAAGAAGATACTTTGGCACTGATTCGCCAATCGGGAGATGTCGAGACGGGCGGTGTGCTTCATTGCTTTACCGAAGACTGGGAGATGGCCAGGCAAGCGATTGATCTCAACTATTGGATATCATTTTCCGGGATAATAACCTTTCGCAACGCCGCTCCTTTGCGAGAAGTGGTGAAACAGGTCCCTCTGGAGCGCATACTGGTCGAAACTGATGCTCCATATTTAACACCTGCGCCTTATCGCGGGCAATCCAATGAACCAAAGTTCGTGAAGCAAGTGGCCGAGCGAGTTGCAGAGATCAAAGGACTGGCGTACGAAGAAGTGGTAGAAGCAACAACATCCAATTTTTTCCGTTTGTTTAATCGTGCTTGAATGGATTGTAATCGGATAACTTGATTGGCAAGTCTATATTTTATTGTGACGGGCTATTCTTAGATACGCTCCTGAGCTTAAGTGATCCTATGGGTAAACAAAGGGAGTCACAACGTGCAATACCCACCCTTGAACTATATTGAACCTGTCTACCGCCCACCCAGCGAGGCTCGTTCGTTAATTCTGCAGGTCACCAACGGCTGCAGCTGGAATCGCTGCACGTTCTGTGAGATGTACACAGATCCTCAAAAGAAATTCAGACCAAAGCCTGAGGATGAACTGCTTGAAGAAATAAAAAACCTCTCTGAACGAGCCTCCGGCATCAAGCGTATATTCCTGGCGGATGGTGATGCCATGGTCTTGTCTGCCCGGCGGCTGCTGACTATTTTGCAGGCAATTCAGCAGTATTTTCCTGAAGTCAGTCGTGTTTCTGCATACTGCCTTCCTCGAAACCTGAATAACAAATCCGACCAGGAATTACTGTCCCTTAAACAAGCCGGCTTAACCTTATTGTATGTCGGTGCTGAATCCGGTGATGACAACGTACTTGAGCTGGTCAGCAAGGGAGAGACGTTCGACAGTACAATGACATCACTCAATCGTCTGAAACAAGCAGGCATAAAACGTTCGGTGATGATACTCAATGGCCTTGGCGGGCAGCAATACAGCCGCCAGCACGCTATTAACTCAGCCAGACTGGCTAATGCCACACAACCTGAATATCTGGCTACGCTGGTCGTTACTTTCTACAAGGGGCAACAGCGTTTTCAGGAGGGGTTTGCTGGTGAGTTCAAGCCACTTGAACAGTCAGATCTATTTCAGGAGATGGAATGGTTATTGGAAGAGCTGGATCTTGAAAAGACGATTTTCCGAAGTGACCACGCCTCCAATTCACTGGTGCTAAAAGGCGTTCTGGGACGAGATAAGCAGCAGCTACTCAATCAAGTCAGAGCCGCAATTACAGACCCTCAGGGAGCGCATCTTCGTCCCGAATGGCAAAGAGGTTTTTAGGAGTAGATATCATGGCTGAAGAAATACAACCTGACCCACGTACGCAAGCACTGTTGGATCATGCGAAACAAATGGGAAAGAAAGGCCTGCCACCGGTACATCTGTGGAATCCCGACTTTAGTGGCGATATTGATATTCGTATTGCCCGAAATGGGGATTGGTTTTACAAAGGATCAATTTTTACTCGATTGGCTATGGTAAGACTCTTTTCCACAATCCTTCGTAAGGATGAGGATGACTATTATCTTGTTACACCGGTTGAGAAAGTGCGAATTCAGGTCGAGGATGCACCTTTCGTTATCGTCAGTCTGGATGTGGTGAACCAGGATGGGCGTCAGTGCCTGATAATGGAAACCAACACAGGTGATCAGCTACGGGTTGATGAGGACCATCCATTATGGGTCATCAATGATCCGGTCAGCGGAGAACCAGCCCCTTACGTCAGGGTCAGGGATCGACTCGATGGCCTGATATCCCGGGCTGTTTTCTATGAGCTGGCTGAGTTATCTGAATCGCGTAAAGTTAATGGTAAGCTCTGTCTGGGTGTTGAGAGCGCAGGTTCCTTTTTTGTGCTTGATGATACTCCTTTGGAAACATAATTTGGCATGGACCTGAAGACAATGGTGGAGCAGTTTGAAGTTGTGACCCGAGGACAGGGCTTGTTTGAATTTACGGAACAGGTTCGCAAAGTTGTTTCTCATTCTGGAGTTTCTGAGGGGCTCTGTACACTGTTTATGTGTCATACAAGTGCGAGCATGACTATCCAGGAAAACGCAGACCCTTCGGCCCGTAAAGACCTGGAACACTGGCTTTCACGATTAGTTAAAGAAGATGATCCTCTATACACCCACACCTGCGAAGGCTCCGATGATATGCCTGCCCACATCAAAGCGGCATTAACAGCCACAAGCCTTAGCATTCCGATCATAAACGGCCGACTTGTACTGGGCACCTGGCAGGGGATATTTTGTTGGGAACACAGGTACGGAAATCATCGCAGGAAGGTAGCTGTGCATATCGGTGGATAGACTAAGCATGTAGGCTACTTGAAAGATAGGGATAGTGTACTTTGGGAAAGTGTCACTATTAGTCACCTATAAAGAGACCGATGATGTATGGCTCATCGACTATGTTTATTTAACAAATATAGAAGAAGATGAAGGTTTTATAAAAAGTCCTGACTGTGAGAAATACATTCCCAGATGGGGTTGATTCTATAAAATGATCGGTATTAGTCCCAATCTGATCTGACACTTCTTTTTAAAAAAGAGAGAGTTACCCGTTTTGATAAAGGTGCGCGAACCTAAAATCAAAAAAGGTAGCTCTCATGATTCATACAACCAGCTCATCATTAAACACAAAGCAGGTTTGCTTAACTTGGCTGAAGAGCTGGGTAATGTATCTGTAAATGGCAGCTACAGCGATTGAGCCAGCCTTTTTAGGTTGATTAAAAGAGCCCCTATTTGTTCTCAGTTAACGCTGTGTAGCTGGTAATGAGATTTCTATAATCTGGAATATGATTAGAGAAAAGAGCCCCTAAACCTTCCACATCATTACGCCAGTCTCGATGCAACTCACAGGCCAATCCAAACCATGTCATTAACTGCGCGCCTGCTTGTGACATGCGATCCCATGCGGAGTGACGAGTCACTTGATTAAACGTTCCAGAAGCATCGGTGACCACGAAAACATCGAAACCTTCTTCCAGGGCTGATAACGCGGGGAATGCCACGCAAACTTCAGTGACAACCCCAGCGATGATGAGCTGTTTTTTGCCTGTTGCTTTAACCGCATCAACAAACTCTTCGTTGTCCCACGCATTAATCTGGCCCGGTCTCGCAATGTAAGGAGCTTCTGGGAACAGTTCTTTTAGCTCAGGCACCAATGGGCCATTAGGGCCGGTCTCAAAACTGGTCGTCAGTATGGTTGGCAAGTTAAAATACTTCGCCAAATCTCCAACAGCCAATACGTTGTTTTTGAACTTGTCAGGTTCGATATCTCGTACAAGCGACAACAATCCTGCTTGGTGATCTACTAACAAAACTGCCGCATCATTTTTATCTAAGCGAACATAAGGCTTGCTCATTTTCTTTCTCCTCAAGATTGATGACGCCGTTTTTGGCATCAGATGTAGTGCATGCTCAAAAGCCAGAGCCTGCAAAAATCAAATTAATCAATGTTGCCAAACCGGCCACTGTTAAAATCCTCCACCGCCACGGCAATTTCTTCCTCGCTATTCATTACAAAAGGGCCATAACCGACCACAGGCTCGTCAATGGGCTCCCCACTTAACAGCAACACGGAAGCATCGCCATTTGCCATTACAGATAAATCACGCTGTGATTGGCTAAGTACCACCAGATCGGCTTCACGAGCCGTGGTATCGCTATTGACTTGAATTGAGCCGTGCAAAACGATCACCGCAGTACTCCAACCCTCCGGTACCGGAATATCAACCGTGACACCCGGTGTTAGCTGAAGATCGAGTACTGTCATCGGTGTAAAGGTCTTAGCCGGACCTTTATGGCCTTCATACTCTCCCGCTATGACGCGCGCTGTTCCCGCGTTATCCATTAATGACACGGTAGGAATGTCCTTACTTTGTATAGCTTGATAGCCCGGTGGCGACATTTTGTCTTTAGCAGGTAGGTTGACCCATAGCTGGACCATATCGAGGGTTCCGCCTTCACGCCCAAAAGCCTCTGAGTGGTATTCTTCATGTAAAATTCCCGAAGCGGCCGTCATCCACTGGACATCACCCGGACCAATGACGCCGCCTTCATCAGTGGAATCCCGATGGGCTACCTCGCCCTTGTAAACAAGGGTGACGGTTTCAAATCCTCGGTGTGGGTGCTGACCGACTCCCCGGCGTTCATTCGAAATATCAAATTCCGCTGGGCCTGCACGATCCAGCAACAAGAATGGGCTGAGCGACTGACCCTGAGTGTTATAGGAAAACAGGGAGCGAACCGGAAAACCGTTACCCACCCAATGGGTTCTTGGAGCACTGTAAACGCCAACAATTTTTTTCATACGATACTCCGTTAACTAAGATTTATCGTTCTAAAAAAGAGCTTAGTTTGTTGGCTTTTCTTTGACTAGAGTCTATATTTGCCGTCAGAGTCCTACTTATAGAACAATAGGTATGCATCAAGATCTGAACGATTTATATTATTTTGTCCAAGTGGTGGAGCATGGAGGGTTCACCCAGGCGGGGCGTGCTCTGGGTATACCCAAATCCAAACTCAGCCGACGCATTGCTTTACTCGAAGAACGCCAAGAGGTGCGTTTAATACAGCGCACGACTCGACGCTTTGTGGTGACTGAACTAGGTCAGGCATACTATGAACGATGCAAAGACCTGTTGCAGGCGGCAGAAGCGGCTCAATCAGTACTGGACGATACACACGCTGTCCCTTGTGGAACGGTCCGCATTTCTTGTCCCATCGCTTTGCTGCAGGCACTGGTTGGGAATATATTGGTTGATTTTTCTGTTCAGTATCCAGAGGTAACAATTCAATTGGTCGATATTAACCGGCCGGTTGACGTAGTGGGCGAGGGGCTGGATGTCTCTATTCGCGTCCGACCACTGCCTTTGGAAGATAGTGACTTGGCTATGCGATCACTGGGGTATGCGAGACAGTACTTGGTTGCCAGCCCCACACTGGTCGAGAAGCTAGGGGCACCCAAAATGCCAGCCGAACTGGCCAATTGGCCCAGTTTAGCAAATGGGCGCCCCGTCGACGGGTATTCCTGGAAATTGCTGGGCCCCAATGGCGCTGCTGCCAATCAACATCATCAGCCCAAGTTAATCACCACGGATATGTTGACGCTAAGGCAAGCGGCTATCGCGGGTATTGGTGTCGTGCAACTCCCTGAGATCATGGTATATAAGCAGCTTCAACAAGGAGAGCTGGTACGGCTGTTGGAGGACTGGTCACCACCCAAAGAAATCATACACGCAATATTCCCGACAAAACGCGGGCTCCCACCCGCGGTTCGTTTGCTGATTGATTTCCTGGCTGAACGATTCCGGGAAATGAAAATGATTAAGACCAGTATTTGACCTCTTACAGGAACGTTATACTTTGATTGCTTATACCCTTCATCTTGAAGGTAATGCAATGGCAGGGGACCAGTTTCGCCACTCCGGCTCTGCTTTCTCGTAGAGACTGAATGTTGTACCTGGCTTTGCCCTGGCAGTGGTATTCTCTTCCCCATTGCCGGGGGTTGCCATTGCAATTCCGCCTGCAAGAATGCTCTCCACCGATTCGGTGTTTATTTTTGCACCGCCAAATAGTTTGAAATTCAGGTCTATACCGCTGACATTCCAGAATTTTGTATTCTCCCGGACAATGGGCGCATAGCGAGATTCAATACTGATATGTATGTTTACGTACTTGGAGTCATCTGACAAACGAAAGCCGGTAACCTCACCAACGGGTATTTGTCTGAAGTAGACAGGAGAGCCTTTTTTAAGGGAGCCAAGTCTGTCGCTTCGTAAGATAAAAATGTTGCCGTTGCCGGTCCCACCATCAACCAGGAAGGGCTCCTTCTCTAACCCCCTGAAGTTGACAGCAGTGGGCCCAGACCCTGGACGAACCTGGATATACCCACCGGTTACCAATGTTTCCAGGTTTTCTGTCGCAGTCAGCCCCAGTTTTGGTTTAACCACCCAGAAGTCACTGTTCTGTCGGATCAGGTACTGGTAGACCTTATCAATAGACGCAGAAACCAGAATTTGATCAGAATCAGGTTCCAGTGTTAAACCCAGGACTCGACCAATATCAAACCCCTGATATCGAATCGGAGCATTTTTGGCCAAACCATTGGCTTTCGAGAACCTGATCTTGATTTGGAGTCCGTCGTCCATCGCCTTTTGACGATCGGGGTGGAGCCTGAACTGAGTTCCATTCTTGATTGATGATTTCTGCAGCTTTCCTGGAGTGTCAAACGCAATGCCTCCACCCAGCATTGCTTTGAGGGGTGCCGACTCAATCTTAACACCACCGAGTCCGGCCGTAACCGCCAAACCACTGGTATTCCAGAACCGGGTATTATGATTAATCAGACTGCTGTAAGAGGGGGCGATATGAACATCGATAGCAACCTGTTGTCCGCTATCGACCAATTTAACGGATTGAATGCTTCCTACCTGTATTTGACGGTAATAGACCGGAGTGCCCCGAGAGAGCCCCTTGGCCTCCTGAGCAAACAGTCTCAGATGTAGTCCTGGGGTAGAATAATCGAGCCTTGGTGGCTCTTTAAGTGCGCTAAACAGCCTCTGGGCCGATTTGGCACTGGCTGTCTTCACTTTCTTACCCAGATCCATTTCGATGTAATTCCCTTTAATCAGGGTTTCCAGACCAGAAATGCCAGATAAACTAATCTCGGGTTTAACCATCCAGAAACGCGTGTCTTCACTCAGTCTTCGTGCGGTTTGGCGCGGTAACTTGACAGTGGCTATAACAGATTCCTGTTTGTCGTCCATTTCCAGTCGAGTAACCTTGCCGATATCCAGCCCTTGCAGTCGAACAGCAGTCACTCCAGCGTTCAGCCCTTCGGCTGATTCAAAGCGCACCCGTACTAATACTCCAGTGTTTGCATCTTCAAAGTTGTTGTAGAGTTTGAACTTGCTACCGCTAGTGGCGTTTTGTCCGGGCCGTTCTCCATTGGCAATATCAAAGTTGATTCCGCCAATTAATAGAGAGGAAAGAGAGTCAGTTTTTAATGACAATCCGGATAACCCTCCTTTAAGGCTTAAGCCACTGTTGTTCCAAAAGCGGGTGTTTTGCTTAACGAGGTTGGCATACTCTTCACGTATATTCAGATGAACATGAACCTGCTGGCCGTCTTCACTCAATTCATATCCCTGTACATCACCAACCTGAAGTTGACGATAGTTAACGGGCGAACCCGCTTGCAGTGAACCGAGAGTGTCCGAGGACAGGGTGATATTCAGACCTGGATCTCCCGGCCCCAAAACCGGTGGATTAGGAAGGGCTTCAAATTCAAACACAGGCCCACCTTCACCTTTACGGGGTTCTATCTGGATATAGTTACCTTTTAGCAGGGTTTCCAGGCCGCTGATGCCCGAAAAGCCCAGACGAGGCTTAACCAGCCAAAATCGAGTGTTATTATTAAGCCTTGATTCAACTTCCGGCGGTAACTGTATTTCGGCGATAACTTTGCTGATTTCTTTTTCAAAGTTCAGCTTAACGACTGTTCCTATCTTTAAACCTTTGAAAATAACCGGTGTAACACCTGCTTCCAGACCTTTAGCCGTTTCAAAAGCCACTTTTACCAATACACCTGTATCAGCAGCTTCAAAGCTGTCGTATAACTTGAGTGTTTGACCGCTGGTAACAAGAGGGCCCTTGTCTTCATTCCCGGGGGTATCAAAACTGATCCCACCAATCAAAAGGGACGTTATGGAATCGGTTTGTAGCGACAGACCTGATAAGCTTCCTTTCAGACGAACCCCGCTGTTATTCCAAAAGCGGGAGTTGCCGCGCACCAACGGGGCGTATTCTTCCTTGATATTCACTTTTAGCAGGACTTCCTTACCGTCATCCGTAAGCTCATAGCCCTGGACGTCACCCACCTGCAACTGGCGGTAATGGACGGGTGATCCGTATTGAATAGAACCCAGCGTGTCTGCCCGTAAAGTGATATTTAATCCCGGATCTCCTGACTCCAGTGGAGGAGGCTCACTCAGCGCATCAAATTGAAATCTGGGTTCTCCTTCTCCAAGTCTCAGGCTGATGTATTCACCCGAGACAAGCGTATCCAGTCCGGATATACCCTTAAGAGAGACCTGAGGTTTGACCAGCCAGAACACTGTTCCTTGTTTTAACGCTTTGGAGGCACGACGATCAAAGGAAACTTTGGCAACAACACCATCAAGATCGGTATCCAACTCAAACTCTTCAACCAACCCAATAGGAATCCCCTGGTAACGGACTTCTGTTTTCCCCGCGACCAGCCCCTGGCCGGTTGGAAAATGAATAAGTACGGGAATATCGGCTTCAGCCTGGCTTTTGTAGAACAACCAGGCACCAATAGCGACGGCAACCAAAGGGAGTAACCAAATTATCGACAAGCGTTCTTTGGGTGTAACAACAGCTTCAGGAATATCCTGATGATCAATCATTGCGAGGGGCCTCCCGGTCCCAAATCAGCCGAGGGTCAAAACTCAGAGCGGCGAGAATGGTTAATACGACGACCGTAGCAAAAGCACTTGCTCCAGGGCCCGCAGTAATCGTGGCGATGGAGCCAAGGTCTACCAATGTTACCAATACCGATATCATAAAAAGATCAAGCATCGACCAACGACCGATAAATTCAATAATTCGATACATCAGCGTGCATTGGCGGGCACTGAGCTTCCAGTGTCTCTGGACTGCCAATAACAGCAATGTAAGGCCAAGCAGTTTGATTAGAGGAACAGCAATACTGGCCACAAAAACCAGAATGGCGATGGGGTACATGCCTGCTTGAGCCAAATGCATGACTCCTGACATTATCGTGTCAGGTTCACCACGACCCAAATAGACAACGGTCATTATCGGATAGAAATTAGCAGGGATCATCATTATGAATCCTGCCAAGGTATAGCCCCAGGTAAGCATAATACTGTTAGGTAACCGGGCATGAAGACCAGAGCCGCAACGTATGCAGCAAGCCCGTTCACCAGGGCTTGCTTTTACTAATCGTTGCAGCTTATGACAACAGTGGCAAAGAGCCAAACCAGCGTTGATAGCTGTTTTCATGCAGACCGACCCTCCAGTCTATCCCAACATTCATGACTGTCGAACTGTTGTTGTGCGTAAACCATAAGCAGCATCAAGACAATAAAAGCATAAAGACCGGTACCCATTTGCAGGTCACCAAGGTCCTTCATTTTTATAATGGCGACAAGCAAGCTAAGCATATAAACATCAAGCATCCCCCAATGTTTGAGATGATGATGACTTTTAAGCAGCACTATCTGTATTTTGGGGAACAGGTAAAAGCGTGAAAACAGACAGGTGGTAAATAGCAGTAATAACAACAATAGAGGCACGATTAAACTACAAAATGCGACCATAAAGGCCATCCACCAACTACCACTGTTTAGCAACTGAACGACACCGTTCAGCATGGTGTTTGCATTGGCGTGCCCCAGCAGTTTTATAGTCATGACCGGAAGGGTGGCTGCCGGAATAAACAGTAACAAAGCCGTTAAACTTAACGCTAATGTCCGATTGATACTATCGAACTTTTTATGGGCTAAAAGGGCACCGCAACGAGGGCATTTGGCGCGGCTGTTTACAGAAAGGCCGGCCAAATTGACCAAGAGGTCACAATCATGGCAGGCATGAAGCCTGTTGCTGGCGGCTGCACTCAAACTCATCTACGCCAACTGATATCTATTGTTTTTCGAAATCAATGTTTTCTTCAACCTTCAGGTTCCTCTATATTCACAGATATGCCATCCAAGTACGCTGTAAAGCATTGTACCGATTATCAACTCTGCTTAAACCATCCCGTCGCTTATTTTCCGTTGCTGCTGAATTCAGTTTGACATTAAACATGCCATTGACCTGCCGCCCCAGGACAATTTGGCTACTCGATAAAGTAACTGCGTGTATTTTCACACAATAATAAAACTATTCTGCTTTACTAAGGTCATCACTCTATAAGCGGCAAGGTATGTGGACCCCAAACGATGTGGGCGGTAAACAAAGAAGTCGCAATGATTGAAAATACATTGAAGCGCAGGCGATTGGCGCCTTGAGATTTCTCCGACGACCAAAACGACCAAAGAGGTCAATGCATGTCACGATTGGACAGCGTAATCCGACGTTTGGAGGCTCAGCGTAAGTGCCTGGGTGCTGCAGCCGGAGAAATTGCAAATACCGACGGCGTGGTGTTTGAGCTGGGACTGGGCAATGGGCGTACTTTTGACCACCTGCGAGAGCTTTTGCCAGACCGGGAAATCTTTGTCTTTGATCGAAATGTTGCCGCTCATCCCAGCTGTATACCCGATGACAATCATCTTTTTCTGGGGGAGTTTCAACAAACACTGGTCGATGTATCTGAGCGGTTCGCTGGACAATGTGCTCTTGTTCACGCTGATGTTGGAACAGGAGTGGAAGGAAGCAGCAGATCAATGGCTCGCTTCTTAAGTGAAATATTGGAGCCTTTTCTGAAAAATGGGGCGATCGTGGCGAGCGATCAGATGTTCAATATAGCAGGCTGTGAAGCCTTGCCGCTTCCTGCTGGTGTTGCTCCGAACCGGTATTTTTTACTTAAAAAAATACGCTAGTGGTCAAATCGTTCTGTTGGTCAGAAACCATTGTTTAGTCGATAAACTATTTCAGAGGTCAACGATAGCAATGAAAATAATACTAACCTTAGGAGCCGCTCTGATCCTTTCTGCCTGCAGCAGTGCTCAGTATATGAGTAAAGACTGGGCAGGAGTGGGTTATCAGGAGCAGAGAATTGACAATTCCACCTACCAACTCAGCTATACCGGCAGCAAAAGCTTTGCAGGAAACGAAGAAGAAGCCTGGAGTCTGATTGAAGAATTTTGGAACAAACGAGCAACAGAGCTTTGCCGCAGTTCTGTGTACCAGAGTAGTGAACTGAAAAGGCTTAAGCCCTGTAAAACTTTCTACACCATGGGTGAAGATCATAGCATTCGTGAATACCGCTGTTTTCTGGAGCTAAAAGGGAATCTCAGTTGTTAATCACAGCGAGAGCTAAAGCTCTTCAAAGTCATCAGATTCGTTATTTTCATCGATGATACGATTAAGATCGAGAAGAATAATCAAGTCATCGTTATGGTAGCTTACACCCTGTATAAACTTGGTGCTCTCTTCTGTGCCTACATTGGGGGCACGTTCAATTGAGGATTGATTCAGATAAATGACTTCTGCAACAGAATCAACCAACATCCCAACCACCTGATCATCAAGCTCGATAACGACAATCCGTGTATTATCCGAAGCTTCGGTTTTTGGTAAGCCAAAAAGTGTGCGGGTATCAACAACGGTAATAACATTACCACGCAAATTAATGATACCGATTATGTACTCGGCAGAGCCGGGTACCGGCGCTATTTCAGTCAACCTCAGCACTTCCATAACCTGCATGACATTGATGCCGTAATACTCTTCTGCCAGCTGGAACGTCGCCCATTGCAGCAATACGTCATCAGATTCTTTATCCGTGCTTACTTGATTTGTTGCCATTGCAAGGTTCCTTATTTAGCTATTTGGAAAACCAGCCGTTACAAGTTGTCTTTTACCAGCCAAAGCTAGACTCGGTATTACTGTGTGGATTGTATTCTAATGCAACACTGCGAGTATAGCCTATCAAGCCCAATTACCTGAATAGGTTGAAAAAACTGACAGGGGATTGCTAATACAGAATTCTGGCGGACCAGGCTGAACAAAAATCAACCAAAAATCTCATCAACAGTCTGCTTAATATCCTTCTGAGAACTCAAATAATCAGCGAGTATCGACCATTCCGAGACAACGGAAAATAACAAGAGTGAGTGATAAGGACATAATAAGTTTATTTGCAGGATCTCTAATGTTTAGTCATGGCAACATTCGGGAAAGGGTCTATTATCAGTAGTGACCGAAGCATGATTTAAACGGATTCGAACGTCCAGTTTCGCTGAGTTTGGTTAGATTTTGCTGAATCGCAATGGAGGTGCAACGATGCTTTCGAAAAGACATCAAACAGTCAGCAAATCAATTTATCCCGATACCGTCTGCCTGTTGTTAATGGCGGATGAGATAACCATGGCAACCTGCCTGAGTAAATCAGAGGATGATGGTCACGTGAGGCTTGGGATATAACATGATGATCGCAGGAATGGATGCTGTATCGATCTCGCAAAGCGAAATATCCAAATGGGTACTGCATGTAGTAGTTGGCACCGATACTCGGATTTGTATCGATCTTGCGGACGTTACGCGGGTTTTTCCTCTCGTTTCAGTTGAAGAGGTACCCGGTGGGCCTGACTATCTGGTTGGGTTCGTAAGCTTTCACGGAGTTAGTATTCCGATCATTGATTTGGCGTTAAAGCTAGGGCTGACAGAGGTCTGTCACTACGACACGGAAACACCTATTGTTTTGTGTCGGGCAGGCACCCTGACGGGCGGATTGGTCGTCAATCAGGTGCTGGAAGTTGCTCAACCTCAGTTTAAAGACATTCAGATGGTTGATGAATTCAGCAACTCCCGCCCATCAGTGAGTGCAACTGTATCGATCCCACAAGGCCTTTCATTACTCATTAATACTGCGAAGGTACTGAGCATAAATTTAACGGAATCGGTTAATGAGGTAGAACCACCAGCCAAATCTCCCGAATGTGGTGAAACAAGCATAAGGGACAGCAGATGAATATATGCAGCGAAGCGAGTTCCCGGAAATCAACTTCTGAGCTGTCACCTGAGGATGAAGGTTTTCTGCATCAATTTATTCTGCAACGTACCGGTATACTCATACAACATCATCAACAGAGCAAATTGCGTAGCAAACTTCAGGAGCTCTGTCTGACGTTGGGTTACTCCAGTAGCTGCGATTTACTTAAGAGCTTATACAGCAGTGATAACAAATCCCCGGAATTGGAAAGCCTTATTGCTTCGATAACCATCGGTGAGAGCTATTTTTTTCGTGATGGTCAACAATTCGATTGGTTGCAGTATGAATATTTCCCCGACATTATTCATCGCCGACGCCGCTCTGGGAATCTGTCATTGCGGGTTTGGAGTGCAGGTAGCTCAGCAGGCCAGGAAATTTATAGCATAGCCATTTTGCTACGCGAATTGCTTCCTGATATCGACGACTGGGATTTACATTTGTTCGGGACTGACATTAACGCCCCCGCACTGACAAGTGCACAACGCGGTCAATATAGAGAATGGTCTCTGAGGGGGATGTCTGACCGATTAAGGGCTAAGTATTTTTGTCCTGTCAACGAACTGTTTGAGCTTCGCCATGATGTCCGTCAACAGGTTAAGTTTCATTATTTAAATTTAGCTGAAGATGTTTTTCCTAGTATTCTCAGCAAAACCAACGCTTTAGATCTTATTCTTTGTCGAAACGTTTTCATCTATCTGGCACCAGAAACGTCGCAGGAGATTGTTTGTAAATTTGCCAATTGTTTAAAGCCAGATGGACAATTGCTGTTAGGTGCGGTTGACACTGTCAGATGGAAAGACACGGGACTGAATCAGATTCGTTCCGGCGATGTACTGTTTTATCGTAAGAACAAACAAGCCCTCTCGACAGATAGCCGAATTCAGCTGATCGACTTTCAATTAGACTCCTGCTATCAGCCGGATGTTGATGGAGAAGGTGATAGAGAAAGCCATATAGAAAGTGATGGGCAGAATCAAGACTCGGTTAGCGCTTTACCCCAAGACACACAAAATTGTGTCCCCCAAAAAAACAATCTCCGCCTGGCAGAGAAAACGTTCAGCACTGCTCCAGCGAGAATCGAAGACAATTTAATTATTGCCAATAATATAACCATTTTAAATTTATACCAGAAAGGTCGTTGGCAGGAGTTGGTAAGCGCTGTCGATACGTTTCAAGCAGGAAAAGATCAGAACGCATCTCTTTTGGGATATAAAGCACGGGCATTGGCCAATCTCGGTCAACTGGAGCAATCCGAAAGGGTGTGTAGAGAAAGCATTGGTCTGAATCCCAATGACAAGCATATTTATCTGGTCCAGGGGCTGGTTCGGATGGAAAAAGGACAGCTGGAAAAAGCTGAGGCATCGTTTCGTAAAGCACTCTATCTTGATCGCTACTACCCAGAATCCCATTACCGTTTGGGATTGTTGTTGATTACAAATGGCCAGAGCAAAAAAGGGATTAAAAGCCTTGAGCAGGCCTTGCTATTGGCAGAACGGGGAGATCAACGAAAGTGCCTTGAATATACTCAGGGAATAACCTATCAGCACTTTGCCCGGATGTTACGCCAGGAGCTGAGCATATTTGGGAACACCGGTATATAAGTGGTCTGCATATATCCAATGAGACAGGATCAGTGAGCATGAAGACGGAGACAGCCCCAAATGCAGGGAAAGCTCAACCGACTGGCAGCAGAAATACTGAGACAGAGCTAAAGCAAGTTGTTACGGACATTGCAGAACTGGCTATACCTAAAGCAGCAAAGCTGATGCCTCAGGGCATAGAGCAACAGCAGTTGTTAAAGCAGCGCAGTCAGCTGTTGGCGAAAGAGGAACAGAGCGAAAACCTGGCTGAGCAGGAACAGTATTTACGCTGTCGATTAGGTGCATCTGAGTGGTATGGCATTCCATACTGCTGGTTGGATGAATTGATCTATGCCACCGGCCTGATCGCGGTCCCTGGCACACCCTCTTTTGTTGCAGGAGTCATTAATTATCAGGGAGAACTGCTCACTGTGCTTGACCTGAAGCACTTTTTCCCGGTTGAAACGTTCAGTGAGGAAGAGAAAGAGGAACGCAGGGTTGCTGTGGTTCAGAATAAGCAACTTAGAGTCGGTCTTTTAATCGATGCGGTATCCGGCAACGAAATCTATGACCGAACATCACTGTCACCTGCATTATCTTCAGATCGCGCGACCAATTTAAATTATGTCTTAGGAATTTATAAGGGAACCGTAACGATGCTTGATTTGGATGCTTTGCTTTCAGATGAAGAATTAATGGTCAATGACAGACCATCTCAAGGTTAATAATGACCTGAAGGCGGCCTGTGTATTAGCGATTTTTAATTAATATTCCGCTATATAAAAGCTGAAAGCAATTGTCGGATTAAAGGGAAATGTTATGAAGATAAAGCATAGATTAATACTGGGGTTCTCTATTCCCATCATCGCACTATTGGCACTGGGTGGGGTTATGGAATGGCTCAGCCAACAACAGCAAGAAGCACGGAACTGGTCAACGCATACTTATAAAGTGCTGGCAAAGCTCGAATCGTTTCATTCTTTAACCAAAGATCTGGACACCGGTCAACGGGGATATCTTCTTACCGGAAATGCCAGTTTCCTTGAGCCGTTCAATACCGTTATAGAATTGAGTGATGGGGTGTTGGACGATCTTGAAATCATGGTAAAGGACAATCCACGGCAGCTGCAACGGATAGCACTCATGCGGACACTGCTTGATGAAAAAATTGAAACTCTCCAGAAAACCATAACCCAACTTAGCAGTAATCAAGTTGAAGAAGCGCCTGCGGTAGTACTGACTGACAAGGGTAAAAAGGTAACCAATGATCTGCGAAAGACGGTGAAGGTATTTGGTGATGAGGAGCGCCAACGCCTGTCTGAACGTAATCTGGCTTCTTCACAGTCAGAGGATATTGCCGCCAATACTATTTTTATCGGGATTGTTGTTGTCACACTGTTGGTGGTTATGGTTGCTCGCTACTCCATAGCATCCATTGCGGGAGGGCTCATTGAAGCAGTTTCTCTGGCACAAAAAATATCTGCCGGATCCAGGGATGTTGTCATTAAATTGGATATTCCGGACGAGACAGGAGATCTTCTCAGAGCGCTGAGTATCATGCAAAACTCCATCTTGAAATCTGAACAAGTACTTACCGAAAAAGAAGAGCAAAGCCGAAAGGATCTTGCTCAACTGAACAGCACTGTAGCCGAATATCAGGCGCTGATGACCAAGGTAGCCAGAGGTGATCTTTCTCAGCATGTAAAGGTACAACGCGACGACGCGCTGGGGCGTCTCGGCCACGATATTAATGCCATGATTTCCAGCCTGGGAGAGATCGCTGGTAATGTACGCCAAGCCAGCCAGGAGATCGTCAGTACTCTTGCAGAAGTAAGCTCCACCACGACGGTTCAGGCTGCCAATGCCTCTGAACAGGCCACCGCCGTGAGTGAGACCAGTACAACGCTGGAAGAAATCAGGGCCACTTCCCTGCAAACGCTGGAGAAGGCGCAGCAGCTGGGTAAATCGGCTGAGCAAACTCGCAAGGAAGGCGAACAGGGTCAACTTGCCGTGAAAGAGGCAATCGAAGGTATGGAAGTCATACGCGATCGCATGGATGACATTGCTACCACGATTCTCGAACTTTCAGAGCAAACTCAACAGATCGGTGAAATTACCGATGTGGTGGCGGGGTTGGCACAACAGTCGAAAATGTTAGCACTCAATGCTTCTATCGAGGCTGCCAAGGCTGGTGATTCGGGTAAGGGGTTTGCAGTGGTCGCTATGGAGGTCAAAGAGCTGGCAGAGCAATCTCAACAGTCAACGACCCAGGTGCAGAAAATACTGCAGGACATTCGCCTCGCTACGGATCGGGCTGTGATGGCCACGGAAGAGGGTAGCAAAGGTGCTAGTGAAGGCCTGGATTTGGTTAATCGCAACGGAGAAGTTATGCGGGAGTTGAGCGGTGTTATCCGTGAAACCGCCACGGCCAGTCAACAGATTGTTGCGGCGGTACGACAGGAAGCCAGTGGAATCAACCAGGTAAACGATGCCATGGACCAGATAAATACGGCAACAGCTCAATTGGTTGTAGCGGTGCGCCAGACCGAACAGGCCAATCATGACTTAAGCACCGTAGCTCAGCGTCTTAACAGCAGCAGTAAGGTTTATCAACTCGCCCAAGGGGCTTGATATGGATTTGGACGAGAAGTTCAGCCGCGAGTTACTCGAAACGTTCAGAGTAGAACTGGATGACCAGATACAGGTTATTTCAGAAGGTCTGCTGACGTTGGAAAAAGGACTTGATGACTCCCCCCGGTTGGAACTGATCAATGTCTTATTTCGTGCTGCCCATAATATTAAAGGGGCAGCGCGAGGCGTTGATGTTTTGGATATCGTCGCCTTGTCACATCGTATGGAGAGTCTGTTCGGAGCAGTAAAAAACGGAGATCTTTTGATCGAAAGCCCGATTATTGATCTGTGTCTGGAGACTCTGGACAGAATGCGAGAGGCCATGGAGGATTTCTGTAATGGATGCGCTGCTACTTTTGATATCAATGACCTTTTATTTCGTTTGGACAGGTTATCCGCTCATTCAACTCTCAGCTTGAACGCATCGTCCTCTGTCCGGCCCACAGTTGTTACTGAAGAGTCTGCTACAAAAATACCATTACACACCCTTTCTGCCGCCATTCAGTCTGAATCTATTGACAGTGAACATGAAAACCGAATCAGCAAGCAAAATAAAGACGGAAAAGAAAAGAACACAGACTTGCTTCCTTCAGTGGAATCGAGTGCTTCTATCAGAGTTTCTATGGATAAACTGGAGCAGGTTACTGGACTGACCGAAGAGTTGCAGCTGGTAAAGACGGAGTCAGCAGATCAGATGGATCAACTGCGGCGTTTACACGATCAGGCAGCAGGGTTACGAGATACTTTGGATCGTTTTACACCTATGCTGAAAACTGACCTCCAACAGCCTTCTCCAATAATTAAACTAACCGAACAGCTCCAACAGACTATCCTTGAACTGAATAGCAATACTCGCAGCATTCTTGACCAATATAAAATTAACAATAAGCGTCTTAATACACTATCAGTCGCCTTACACCGCGATATGCAATCAATGCGACTGGTGCCTGTACGCACCCTGTTACAGCCTCTAACCCGATCAGTCCGGACGATTGCCCGGGAACTGGGTAAACAAGTCGATTTTGATATTTCCGGTGATGCTATTGAAATGGACCGAGCTGTTTTGGAAGGAGTGAAAGCCCCGTTGCTTCACCTGTTTCGAAATGCGGTGGATCACGGTATTGAGTCTTCGCAAGCAAGGCTTACTGCGGGAAAGCCTCCCGTAGGGCGATTATCAATAAGCGTAGAAGGACATGGTAATCAAATACTGATGAAAGTGTCTGATGATGGAGCCGGTATTGATGGCGATACCGTTAAAAAAATCGCTCTTGAAAAGCAGTTGATAACCACTACAGAGCTGGAAAATATGGACCGACAAGCGATGTTGGATATTATTTTCAGACCGGGTTTTTCAACAAAAGAAAGTGTTACGGATTTATCAGGTCGGGGGATAGGCCTGGACGTAGTCCAATCCAACCTGAACCGGTTAAAGGGTCATGTCAGTGTTGATTCAACGGTTGGCAAGGGAAGTCAATTTACACTGTCTTTACCCTTAAGTCTGTCTACAGAACGAGGACTCATCATTCGTAGCGGAGGGGGCATATTTGCCGTTCCAATAGCCGCTGTAGAGCGTGTAATGACAATTTCTCCGCAAAATGTAGTCGAAGTGGAGGCAAGTCAGGCTGTGTTACTGGATGGACAGCCGGTGCCACTGCGGGATCTCGCTCTCACATTAAAGTTGTCACCCTGGGCTGCCAAAGACCTACAGCAATACCCCGTCATCATATTATCCAAGAACTGGGGAGCGGTCGCTTTTTTGGTAGACGACATCGTCGGAGAACGTGACATCGTCATTAAACCTTTGACTCCTCCACTGATCTCGGTGCGGAACGTTACTGGTGGTACCCTCAGCGGCTCCGGTGAAATTATCATCGTCTTGAACCCTATTGATCTTGTTACATCGGCTCTCAGCATGAAGACAAACTGCCGATTTTTTGAGAATGAAAGTAGTTCTGAAAACAAGCAGTCGTCAATCCTTATCGTAGACGACTCAATTACCACCCGGACCCTGGAGAAAGGCATTCTTGAGAATTCTGGTTATCGCGTTGAAATCGCAGTAGACGGGCGAGAAGGCTGGAACAAGCTTCAAGAGCAAGCTTTTGACCTGGTTGTTACCGATGTTGAAATGCCAAACATGAATGGTTTTGACCTGACAGATTTAATAAAACAACACAGCAAATATCAAAGCATTCCGGTCATTATTGTAACGTCCCTGGCCCGTGAGGCAGATAAACAGCGGGGGATAGAGGTGGGTGCTGACGCTTATATTGTCAAAAGTCAGTTTGAAACCAAGGTACTACTGGAAGTGGTTAAGCAGCTAATATAACCCCCGTTAGAGGTTAGATTTGGATGATACGGATACTGATCACAGAAGATTCCGATGTAGTCGCTATGCTGTTACAGGCCATACTGGACAATGAACCCGATATGGCAGTTATCGGGCGTGCTCGAAACGGTCGTGAAGCCGTGCTCAAAGTCAATGAGTTAAAACCTGATCTGGTAACCATGGATATCCGTATGCCGGAGTTGGATGGCTTGGGAGCGACACGAATAATCATGTCAACCAGCCCTGTTCCCATAGTGGTGATCAGTTCCTGCGTTGACGATAATGAGCTTCAGATTACTTTTCGAGCCATTGAGGAGGGAGCCTTAGCCGTATTGGAGAAGCCTTATGGTTTAAACCACCCGGGATTTGAAATTATTCGCAATGATATTGTCGATACAGTGCGGGCAATGTCAGAAGTTAAAGTAATTCGGCGAAAACCCGCTCGTCATACAACTGTTGCGTTAGACACTTGCACACAGGTATTACCCGTATTACCCCCATTAACCGGGGTCTATGAGCTGGTTGCTATTGGTATATCGACCGGTGGACCACTGGCAATTCGAGGACTGCTTTTATCGCTGCCATTAGAATTCCCTGTTGCCATTCTGATAGCTCAACATATTTCGAAAGGCTTCTTAGCGGGGCTTATAACCTGGTTAAGCACCAATACGCTGTTGACCGTGAAATGCGCCGAAGACGGAGAAACACTTAAGGCAGCAACTGTCTATTTTGCACCAGATGATTACCACCTTCTGGTGGCCCGTAATCACAACGGACTGGTAGCACAGTTATGCAGCAGCGCACCTGTCAATGGTTTTCGACCCTCAGCAACGCCGTTGCTGCATTCTGTTGCCAGGGTCTGTGGCAGGAAGGGAATAGGGATACTGATGACCGGAATGGGGTGCGACGGGGCAGAGGGACTGCTTGAGCTTCGTCGAAACGGCGGCCACACTCTGGTTCAGGATGCAGAAAGTGCCGTGGTTTACGGTATGCCCGGGTCGGCATTGGCATTGGATGCAGTTGATCAGATCGTTCAACTTGAAAAACTGCCTTTTTACTTAAACGGTTTGATTTCAAAGTGATTTGACTTTCAATGAAAAGGAACTGAAATGAAAACCATTGTTGTTGCAGAGGATAGTCCGACACAGGCTCTTCGGCTCAAGCACTCGTTGGAACGTTTTGATTATAACTGCCTGGTTGCCCGCGATGGTATGCAGGCACTGGCGTTTGCCAAAGAGCACAAACCTGCAGCAATTGTTACTGATGTGCTAATGCCCGGCCTGGATGGATTTCAGCTTTGTGCCGCAATCAAAAAAGACAGTACGCTGAAACATATTCCTGTTATTTTGTTAACTTCATTAACCGACTCTCGACATATTCTCCAGGGGTTGGAATCCCACGCCGATTTTTATTTCACAAAACCCTGCGACGCGACACGGTTGGCAGAAAAAATTGAGTATCTGTTAGAAATCGGTAGCAGTGAAACCGGCCAGCAGGAGCCAGAAAGTCTTTCCGTCACCATTTTCGGTGAAACCTATCATGTTGCATCTGAGCCCCAGCAAATTCTTAACCTGTTCATCGCAACCTATGAAAACTTAATGCAGCAAAATGAGCAATTAAAGGGTACTGAACGAGAATTAAAGCAGGTGAACGGACAGCTTGCGGAAAACTTTGAAAAGCTTCTGGCTTCCGAAGATCGATTCAAAGTCCTGGTCGACACCATTCCCGATATTGTTTATTGGACAGATGCTGAAGGTATATTCATGTTTATCAACTCAGCAATCAATAACCTGGGATACGAGCCAGAAGAGCTGATTGGTAAACACTTCAGTGAAATTATTCTGGAATCAGATGTTGATCGAGTTTCACGGGAAAAGGTATTGCCACAATACCTGGGGCGAAGTGTCGTCGGGGATGAGCCTCCAAAGTTGTTTGATGAGAGACGTACAGGAAGTCGAAAGACGGTGGGGCTGGAAGTGCGGCTGATATCGAAACCCGGCTCAGTCGCAAGTTTTGGGTTTAAGGAGGGTATTGCCGTTGTTGAAGTGAACAGTTCAGGTTTGTATCAGGATAAGCCGGGTAAAAAAAGCGATCTTTTCATAGGTACGGTGGGGGTTATCAGAGATATATCCGAACGCAAACGCACGGAAAGGGAACTGATTGAAAGCAATACCCGATTTAGACGAGCAGTCATTGATGCGCCTTACCCGGTCATGATTCATGCAGAAGATGGGGCCGTTATTCAGCTAAGTAAGGCCTGGGTAGAACTGAGCGGTTATACACCAGAAGAAACCCGATGTATCGATGAATGGATTACCCTGACAGAGAACCCCGACAGTAAAGATGCTGACGGAAAAGAGGTGTCCCGTACTAATATCAAATCCTACTACGAAGGTCTGTTTCAGCTAAAAACCCGGACTACCGGACATGAGTTTGTGATTACCACCAAAAAGAGAGATAAACGGATATGGGATTTCAGCTCCGCTCCAATAGGCCAGTTACCCGATGGCAGGGCTATCGTTATATCTATGGCTGCTGATATAACTGACAGGAAGCAAGCGGAACTGGAAATCCTGCATGCCAAGAACGCAGCAGAAGCCAACAGTAAGGCAAAGAGCGATTTTCTTGCCAGCATGTCCCATGAACTGAGGACACCATTAAATGCCATCATAGGGTTTTCCGAGCTATTGAAGGAATCTGCCGTTGGCGAGCTTAACCCGAAGCAGAAAGAGTATATTACCGACATCTTTGACAGTGGCTATCACCTGTTGGAGCTTATCAATGATGTTCTTGATCTTGCCAAAGTGGAGGCAGGAAAGATGGAGCTGAGCGTTGCCCCCGTCATTATTGCAGACCTTGTAGAGCAGAGCCTGTTCATGATACGTGAAAAATGCGGTCAGCATGGCATCCAGCTACAGTTGGATATTGATAAAAATTGTCGCGACATCCAGCTAACGGTTGATCAGACCAAATTAAAACAAGTGCTGTTCAATTTGCTGTCAAATGCTACAAAATTCACTCCGGATGGGGGGAATATCCGTGTCTGCGCCTGCTTGCGTTCACCGGAAAACAGCTCCACAGAACATGATAAAGAAGAGTTTTTACTGGAAAACAGTGATGGCTATATCGAAATTCGTGTTGAAGACAGTGGTATCGGCATTGCCCCAGAGCACCAGGAGAAGTTGTTTGAGGAGTTTTATCAGGTGCAAGGCGGATTGAAGAACAAAACAGCAGGGACCGGCCTTGGCCTGCCGATTGCCCGACGCTTTATTCAGATGCATGGTGGCAGACTCCACGTGGAGAGTGAAGGGGAAGGAAAGGGCAGTCAGTTCTGCATCAGGTTACCGCTAGTCGTGAATAATTGTGAAGAGTGTATAGAAATTTGAAAAATTGATGCAGATGGCGCTCACCTGAATCATTTCGATTCAACACCTGCGGATAGCATATTGGAGATCAAAATGATGGGCCCCATTCTAATCATTGAAGACGAACCCCGAAATATGAAGTTAGTTCGAGACGCTCTGGTACTGACCGGTTATAAAACCGAAGAAGCTTATAACGGGGAAGAAGGGGTCAAGTTAGCTAAAGCTTGTAACCCTGTGTTGATTCTGATGGATTTACAAATGCCAGTAATGGATGGTCTGGAAGCCACGCAAAAGCTAAAGGCAGACCCGGCTACGCTGAACATCCCCATCATTGCCCTGACGGCGTTAGCAATGAAAGGTGATGAGGAGAGGGTTCGAGCAGCAGGATGTGACGGTTACCTCAGTAAACCAATCCGGCTCAGCGAGCTTAAAGAATTAGTCCGTCAGTTTCTCGATGGTCAACCAGCAATTTCTAACTAGCCCTGCACTGATTCCTGGTCCTGCACAGGCACTGAATTCAAAACCGGTTCAGCGTTCGGGACTGGTTCAGATCTTGAGACGGGCAGTGTGACGCGCAGCCTTGTTCCACGGCCCAATTCACTGTCAATGTCGACCTGACCTCCATGCTTTTCGATAACCCCAAGAGAAATGGAAAGCCCTAACCCAGTTCCTTTGCCTGGTGGTTTGGTCGTAAAAAATGGCTCGAACACTTTTTTCTGCACGGAGGGAGGCATACCTTGTCCATTATCCTCTACCTCCACCCAGACATGATCATCACCATCCATCCCCGTACGGATATGAATAACGCCCATCCCCTCAATCGCATGAGCCGCATTCACCAGAAAATTCATCCATATCTGATTTAACTGGGAGGGAAGACATAATATTTCGGGCAGCTCGCCATAACTCTTATTCACATCGGCTTTGTATTTAACTTCGTTCCATACCACGTTGATGGTGCTATTCAGTCCATCATGCAAGTTGCTCCACTGCCAGTCACCCTTGTCCGGATGGGCAAAATACTTAAGGTCATGGACAATACTCTTCACCCGCTCGACGCCTTGTTTACTCTCATCCAACAGGTGCTGAACATCTTCCCTGAGATATTCGATATCAACTTCTTCCTTTAGCCGGGATATCAGCTGAGTACCGGCATCATCTTCCGGTAACAGCTTTTCCACTGACTCGTATGCCTCTAATAATCTAAGCAAGTCCTTGGCATATTCATCCATAGAATTAATGTTGGAACTGATATATCCCACAGGATTATTGATTTCATGGGCAACACCAGCAGCAAGTTGTCCTATTGCAGCCATTTTTTCTGAATGCAGTAGCTGTTGACGGGCATCGGCCAGTTCTTCAGCTGTTTCTATCGCCTCTTTTTCAAGAACATTACTACGAGCGGTTGATTGATCAATCAACTCTTTAAGACGAAGTAAATTTCGAACCCGGATAGACAACTCTGTTCGATCTACCGGCTTGTTAAGAAAGTCCTCAGCTCCGGCACCAAGCCCCTTTAATCGGGAATCCTGGTCCTTCATTCCGGTGACAAGAATGACTGGCACGTTACAGGTGTTTTTATCGGCTTTAAGACGGCGGGTCAATTCAATTCCGTCCATTCCCGGCATCATCATGTCAACCAGCAATAAATCAGCTTTATACTCCTCCATTTTTGTAAGTGCTTCCAGGCCATCACTCGCGCATTGATAATCGTATCCTTCACGGGTAACAATTTCGGCCATTAACTTACAATTAAGGCGCTCATCATCAACAATGAGAACCTTTTTGGGCTGTTTCATAGTCAGTCCTTTTAACGAGTGTCCATTCTATGGCTTAGCCATGAAGCTCCATTTAATGATTAGATCCTAATGATTACAGCCCAGCTATCATATCTGTCAGCCAATCAATCCAGTACCATCAATCCAGTACTATTAATTCAACATTGGCTTCTTAAATAGAGGCGCTTTACTCCTCGTCAAATTTTTAATCTCAGTGGTTAGATGCTTGTAACTTAAGTGAGAATTGAAGATTGAGCCCTCCTGAGAAAGAGTATAGTCACTGTTTCAGGGTTTAGGGGCAGGAATAAATGTTTTAAGCCTACAAACAGTTTGTAGGCTTTGGCAGGCCAGCAATTTTACTCGCTAATTTGGCAGGGCTTCCCGGGAATAGTTTCATCAGATAAATACTGGAACCTTTTTCACTTCCAAGGCTGTTTTTAACCTGTTTTACCAGAATTCGCATGGCCGGAGAGACTTTATACTCCTGATAAAAATCTCTAAGTAAGCGTACAATTTCCCAGTGCTCGGAAGTGAGTTGCAAACCTTCGCTTTCGGCAATAACTTCCGCTACCTGCTCGGACCAGTCATCCAGGTTTCGCAGATAACCTTCCACGTCAACGGAGATTCCATGCTTCGATTGACTCTGGCTATCAGTCAATATCCGTTTTGACATGACTTAATACCAGCTCTGAGACGCGTTATGGCTAACAACCAGATCCACAAACTCTTGGTCATCGATCACTCGGACATCTTCCGATAAACGCCCCATAAGCCCTCTTGCTTCGACATCTGCTTTCAGCGCATAGACTGTAATACCTGAAGGCAGCGGCTTAAGTTTTAAGCCTTGATGCTTATCTGCTCCGTAGACACCATCTTCTATCAATAACAATCCATCATTATCTCCAATGGCACGAAGACAATTATTAAGACAACTGCTGGTCAGTGGCGACTTATTTACAGTGTGGAGAATCATGTCTAAAAACTCAAAATACGACTATGGTTTTGAAACAGGGATCTTAGCGTGTCAGTTTCGACCGGTTGAACAGACAGAATCAACTGCTCTGCATCAATACCTCGGTCAACCAGAGCCTTTCGGTCAACGTAAATATGCTCAACGTCATACATAGGAAGCACCGGCAAGGTAGTGGCCAGACATTTTACCTCAATGCCTTCAGTTTTTTGTTCCGGCAACAGTTGAAATACAGCATCATCCATAAACAAGACAGAGACAGGCACTTCAAATGCTGCCGCGGTAAGAACTGCATCAAGAGCTTCTTTTGCGGTCGTACCACCGTAGGGAGGCTTTGTAAGCACAGCCAGGATAGATTGCTTCTTGTCAGTCATTCAATTTCCCTTTTCGAGGGCGTTTAAGTATTTACTCTTAGATCTTAACAGGCTCTGGGTTGTTAATAGCCAAAGGTCACTATTCGATCAGAACTCTGTGTTGCGTCGATCATCTGTCCAAGGCCAGAAAGAGTAAAGCCTTCAGCAAGATTGCTCGCATCTTTTTCAAAACGCTTAGCTTCATCACTATTAATTATCCCGCGTTTTAAGGCCGCTGCAATGCAGATGACCATGTCCAGTTGATACTGCTCACCCAATTGCTGCCATTTTAGCTGCAGGTCAACTTCATCCTGGGGGACTGCTACCAGTCTGCTGCCTATCTGAACAGCGTCTCCATAGAAAAACACCCGGTGAATTCGATGACCTTTTTCGATGGCTGTCTTGGTAAATCGATAAGCTGTTGACACCGACTGACTGCTATAAGGTGCCCCGTAAACCAGTATTGAGAAGCTAATAGGTGTTGGACTCATTCGACATGCTACCTGCTTTTCGCTAAGAACAAAAAAAGCCCCCGCGATTCAAAGAAGGCGAGGGCTTGTTACTGTCTGCCTGATATTAGTCGTCGCTGAGTACGCCAATGAGCGCCAGCAGATGTACGAACAGGTTATAGATGTTCAGGTACAAGCTAACGGTAGCCATTACATAGTTAGTGTAAGTACCGTTAACAATGTTGCTGGTATCATAGAGAATCATACCTGCCATCAGCAAAACGACCACAGCTGAGATAGCCGTGGAAAAGCCCGAAATCTGAACGCCAAACATCGGAAGCACAAAGCTCGCTACAATCGCGATCAGAACCACGATCATTCCGGCGGCAAGAAAACCTCCCATAAAGCTGAAGTCTTTACGACTGGTCAGCACATAGGCGCTCAAGCCGAAGAACGTCAGAGCGGTCATGCCCATAGCGGTCATAATAATTTCACCACCATTGGCCATTGCCAGGTAGTGATTGAGAATAGGTCCTAGTCCAAACCCCATCAAACCTGTAAACAAAAAGGTCAGTGGCAGTGCCCAGACACTATTCTGCATACGGTTAAGAACAAAAATCATCACGAAACTGCCAATAACACTACCGAAATAAACCATGACAGGCGGATTTATAACGATAGAAATGGCAGCAGTAATGGCGCTGAATACCAATGTCATGGCCAGCAACATATAGGTGTTGCGAATCATTTTATTGGTTTCTATCAGTGTGCGGCCCTGATGAGCAGCTGCAACTTGACTAGTTCTCATAAATCACCTTATTCGTTATAAAATACATATGTCTCTTTAAGTGCTACGGCCTTAATAGACCACCAAAGATCAGAATAGTTGCTTTTATAGCAGTCTTACCTGTTTGGTTCCACCCTTGAGTAAGCAAAAGGGTGATTGACTTGTTAAATCCCTCCCTTAAGATTAGCCCGTTTGTTAACAACAATGGGGGGTTTTGGTTACTTTTCAAGGTTTACATCAGTCAGGGTTTACGCCTGTTTTCCCTCACTGTGACTCTTTTTCTAACCTGGCCTTGGGCCAAGGATTCAAAATCACCGTACTTGTCGATACAACCCTCAGAGTTTTTGCCTAATGAGTGAGCTCCAAATCCTCTATCGTGATGATGATTATATTGTTATAAACAAACCCAGCGGACTGTTGGTACATCGTAGTGAAATTGATAAAAGGGAAACTCGTTTCGCGTTGCAGATGTTACGTGATCAGATTGGTCAGCGGGTTTATCCCGTTCATCGCCTGGATAAGCCAACCTCTGGAGTGCTGGTCTTTGCCCTCCACTCCGGTGCCGCCAGCAAATTGCAACAGGCTTTCAGCGAACGACAGGTAAACAAAGAGTATATGGCTGTGGTGCGTGGCTACGCCCCTGAGTCCGGAATTATCGATTACGCATTAAGTGATAAAAGGGAGAAGGAAGAGAAACGCCATGCCGACGACCTGCGAGAACCTCAACCGGCTCTTTCAGAATATCAACGCATAGCAACCATTGAGCTTCCCTTCTCAACAGGTCGTTTTAGCACCAGTCGTTACTCATTGGTCAGGGTTGTTCCCGAAACCGGTCGAAAACACCAGATACGCCGGCATCTGCACCACATCGCTCATCCGATAATAGGTGACACCCGGTACGGAGAAGGGCGCCACAACAGGCTTTTCAGAGAACAGTTCCAAAGTTATAGATTACTACTCTGGTCAAGAAGTGTTTCTTTTTCACACCCCTTCACCGGCGAAGAAATCCAGGTGTCTACCGGTGTTCCTGAAGATATAATGCCATTGTTTGATAGATTTGGCTGGCCCGATCCCCAAAACGGTCAGTGTTAGCTTTTTTTCAAAAACGCCAGATTTTTAGCCGCAAGCTGTTTTAAACACCAAACAATATATGGATAGATAGATGACCAGCACTAATCAAACTTCTGATACACCAGGATCGGCAATTGTCGAGAGAATGAATTCCAAATCCCAGAATCAGATCATCGGCATAATTGGAGCCATGGAGGAAGAAGTTACCTACCTCAGGGATCAGTTGGTCGGCAGGCAGGACCTGAATGTAGCAGGATACGAATTTCATAGCGGCCAACTATCCGGCCAGCAAGTCGTTCTGCTGAAATCAGGCATTGGCAAAGTCAATGCCGCTATAGGTACGACTATTCTGCTTGAGCGATTCCAGCCTCTTTGCATTATCAATACCGGTTCCGCGGGTGGTTTTGCCCAGGATCTGGACATTGGTGACGTGGTTATTTCTTCAGAAGTTCGTCAGCACGACTTTGATCTTACCGTATTTGGCTACGAACACGGTCAGGTACCTCAGATGCCCGCAGCATTTACACCAGACCCCAAGTTGGTAGAAATCGCCCAGGAAAGTATCCGAAAGGTACAGGATGTAAAAACAGTACTGGGCCTGATTGCTACTGGCGATGCTTTCATGAATGATCCAGAGAAGGTTGCCGAGGCCAGGGCAAAATTCCCCGATATGCTAGCGGCTGAGATGGAAGCCGGTGCTATTGGCCAGACCTGTTTTCGATATCAGGTCCCCTTTATTATCTTCCGCGCATTGTCGGATATAGCCGGTAAGGAATCTTCTGTTTCGTTTAAAGAATTTCTGGAGCAGGCTGGGATACATTCCGCCCATATGGTGATTGAGATGGTCCGAGAATTGGGTGAGCTGAAAAAACATTGCTGAAATGAGTGCGGAAAAGTTACTTTAAATCGCAATATATTGGTTTAACAATACTCTGCAATCTATTGAAAATAAACATTAAGATTATGGTTTGACACTATTCCTTTAGCCGACTGCTAATTAAAATTTGAGGATACTAACGGTATGACACAGTCATTTTATCCACCAGTACGAACCTTGATGGGCCCCGGTCCATCTGATGTTAGTCCACGAGTATTGGCAGCATTGTCGCGTCCTACGATTGGCCATCTTGATCCGGAATTCGTTCGCATGATGGATGAAGTGAAGGAGTTGTTGCAGTACAGTTTCAAAACTTCTAATCCACTAACCTTGCCTGTATCCGCTCCTGGCTCCGCCGGTATGGAAGCCTGTTTTGTAAACTTAGTGGAGCCCGGTGACAAGGTGGTTGTTTGTCAAAACGGTGTATTTGGCGGACGTATGGCAGAAAATGTCTCTCGCTTTGGCGGCCAGGTGATCCCTATTGAAGACGAATGGGGCAAACCCGTTGATGTTGACAAAGTCAAAGCAGCGTTCGCCGAACATGACAACGTTAAGGCTTTGGCATTCGTTCACGCCGAAACCTCAACCGGCGTAAGATCTGACGCAGCGGAACTCTGTGCAGTAGCAAAAGAGAATGGAGCCCTGGTTATCATGGATGCGGTCACCAGCCTGGGTGGCATTGAAGTAGATGTAGATGGCTGGGGAGTTGATGCTGTCTACTCCGGCACGCAAAAGTGTCTGTCATGCCCACCTGGAATTTCCCCCATCAGTTTTAGCCAACAAGCAGTAGATGTTGTGCGTCAACGACGCTCTGCTGTTCCCAGTTGGTTTCTGGATAAGAACCTTGTCATGGGCTATTGGGGTGAAGGCGCCAAACGCACTTACCACCACACAGCACCGGTTAACTCGCTCTACGCATTACATGAATCTCTGGTGATATTAAAAGAAGAAGGGTTGGAGAACGCCTGGACACGTCATCATAATCATCACCTGGCCCTGAAGTCTGGTATTGAGGCAATGGGGCTTAGCTTCCTTGTCGACGAAGCCCATCGTCTACCCCAGTTGAATACTGTGCAGATACCCGACGGAGTGGATGAAGCCAGAGTTCGGTCAAAACTACTGAACAATTATGGCTTGGAAATTGGTGCAGGCTTGGGGTCATTGGCCGGAAAGGTCTGGAGAATCGGTTTGATGGGTCACTCATGCCGTATACCTAATGTACTTCTGTGCCTTAATGCCTTGGAAAATGTTTTGATTGCAGAAGGCGTTGAGCTTAATAGAGGCGCTGCGGCAGCTGCTGCTTCAGCCAACCTGAGTTAGTTTATACAAAACAAAATTCCGGGTATCCCTATCTGGATACTGGATATTACGTACCTCACTGTCAGTTAGTCGCTGAATATTGGTCATAGAAAGGCTAAGGAGCAAAGTATGAGCCAGAAAACAGTCGCATTTATCGGCTTGGGAGTCATGGGTTTTCCGATGGCCGGGCATCTCCAAAAAGCAGGCTACGATGTTTGTGTTTACAATCGAACTCAATCCAAGGCGCAAAAATGGGTAGAAATGTATGGAGGTCGATTTGAAACAACTCCAGCCAAAGCGGCAAAAGGCGCATCTATTGTCTTTGCCTGTGTGGGTAACGATCATGATTTACGTAGTGTAACCATTGGCCTGGAAGAAGTCGCTGAGGCAACAAGTCCTGCCGATGGAGCCTTTGCAGGAATGGAAGCTGATGCGATATTTGTAGACCATACGACAGCCTCTGCTGAAGTCGCTCGTGAACTTTGTGAAATAGCCAATAGCCGGGGGTTGAGATTCCTTGATGCACCGGTTTCAGGTGGTCAGGCGGGGGCTGAGAACGGAGCCTTAACGGTAATGGTTGGAGGTCAGCGGCAAGCTTATGATGAGGCGGAACCTGCAATCAATGTATTTTCCCGCTCAGTACGGTTAATGGGAGAATCCGGGGCAGGGCAGCTGACCAAAATGGTCAATCAGATCTGTATAGCCGGCCTGGTACAGGGGCTTTCCGAGGGCATCCATTTCGCTATGCGTTCCGGCCTGGACCCCAAAGCGGTGGTGGAGGTTATATCTAAAGGAGCGGCTCAATCCTGGCAGATGGAAAATCGTTATGAAACGATGGTGGACAATAAGTTTGATTATGGCTTCGCCGTCGATTGGATGCGCAAGGATCTAGGCATAGTGCTGGATGAAGCGCGTAACAATGGGGCTCAGCTCCCTGTCACAGCGTTGGTCGATCAATTCTATGCTGATGTACAAGGGCTCGGCGGAGGTCGCTGGGATACATCCAGTTTACTGAAACGATTTGAGCATAAAGAAGGATAAATACCAATGGCCTAAATACCGGCTAATTGTGCCAAGACCGGGGGACGACAACCCCTCGGTCTTTTTCCACCCAGCCGCACTCTGTCTTTTGTAAACGAGCTAACATTAAAGGCCTCTTGTCCAGCCTTTGGATAACCTCCTGGCAAGCAAGCGTCTCCTCATTAACAGCGTCTGCTTTGACAACCGGCTGTGTTGTCAGCCATTGCATTCGATCAAGCAGCCTGTATCTCGTTTCGGCTAATTCCATCGTTAAAAAGTCATCTTGACGAAGCCACCAGCCTGTCAGGTGCGATGTTTCGATTATGCCAGGACACTGCTCCTGAGGTGAATCATCGGATAGTCTGTAATAGAATAACCGCCCGCGAAATATGGCTAATTTTCTATCTACACAGATCCCGTTTTTCATTAGAACTTTCTTGGCTTCGGGGTGATCAGCCAGCTTTAACTGGTGGTCTCGCATTTTGGTGACTTTATTGGCCAGGCAATCTGAGCGATTCAGCCCCAGCCATTGATTAGCGTTCTTTCCTGATTCGGGTGACAGATAGAACTTTACACAGACTTCCAGATGCGTGTAGGAGCCGCTCCCCTTTGGGCGATATAAAAGATCAAACTCACCAATTGTTCGTTGAGGTGATTGAACTCGCAGGGCTGGCTGAATCTGCGCGACTTCAGAACAATGCTCGAGATAGAATGTCAGAAGCAATTCAAAATAGATCCCCAGCCTGCGCGGGGAAAAGCGCTCTAAATAAGATTCTAACTGTTCGGGCTGTTTATCCAGCTCATTCAGAAAGGGGATAACCGCTTCATCACCCCATATGCGCTGCTGACCCGGAGGGGTAAGTAAGCATAGCTGGGGGCTCAACAACGACCAGGCTAAATCTCTCACTGCTGGCGACTGATAGTTGCTGTTGTGCACAGCTGACCCTCATTGATGAGAGAGCAGGTTAATCATTAGGGATTTCATATGGTCTGGCGTGAAGGGTTTATCACAAATCGCATTGACTCCCGCGCGTTTGACGCCATTTAATCGTGTTTCATTCTGCTCAGATGTAACCATTAGAATAGGGACATAGGGTTGGCTTGAGTGCTCTCGTATATGCTGTGTCAGCTGCTCTCCATCCATATTCGGCATGTTGTAATCGGTAAAAATCAAATCAAACTCATGCGCTTCAATCAGCTCCAAGGCCTCGTTACCATCATGAGCCATGATTATTTTATGGACGCCTATATTTTCAAGAACCCGTCTTATGTGCTTGAGTGAAAAATCACTGTCATCCACCACCAGAACCTTCAGTTCATCAACTTCATAATCATCCAGATCAAGCTCCTCCGGATCGACGAATGCCAGTGTAGCCTCCAGCGCTTTAACAAGATCTTCATGACGAAATGGTTTTGGCAATATGGCAACGGACCCGGCTTGTCGTATAGGGTCTATGTGGTCTGGACGAGTCTCGCTGGAAATCAACATAAATGGAATGTTTTCAAGTGTCTCGTTACTGCGCATTTTGCTTACTAGCGCTACGCCATCACCATCAGGCAGGTACATGGCACTAATGGCTAAATCGGGTGAATATCGCTCCATGTAAAGCAATGCTTCCTCCATATTCGCCGCTGTGTCTATAGAAGTGCAGCCCGAATCTGTCAGCTCTTTACAAATAACCTTTTGCTGAAAACTCGAGGGTTCAACGACCAGAATTGATAATTCGTTAACACTAATAGAAGCCATGAAGCAAACATCCGAGCTAAATCATTGTGGATAGTGAGGTTTTTGTTGTCTAAAACGTTAGGCCTTGTGAATATACTATGGCTGCTTGTGTTAACATGTGTCAATGTGAATTCAGTTCATTTTTGGAAATCGTGATGAATAGCATGCTAAGCAAACAAGAGCGAGAAAAGCTGTCCGCTCAGGACCGCCACCCGATGCTTGCTGACAACGACATCAATCGGGTCCTGGTAAACGGAGCGAGCATTGCTCTAACCAAACTCAAAAGGGCCAAGACTTTTGATGCAAGGCTCTACTACTATGCCGAAATAGGTGTTTACCTGGAGGTCTCACTATCAATCGGCGCTGGTATTACCGACGATACCCGATTACAGCTGGAAGAGATGCATAGCGAAGCCACTCATTTTCATATGCAAAAGAGTAAAAACTTTAAGCTGGAGCGCTAACGCTTATTTTTCTGCACACCAAGCGTTCATTATCTCCCAAGACCCAGCGTTCTCATTTAAAATGCTGCCAATCAACTCAGGCTCCTAAGTTAACCCATGCCTTCAAACCACAGTCCCGTCAACCTTGAACCATTTGATAGCCAGGCATTTCTTGCTCAAACCACCCAGAGACCCGGCGTTTACCAGATGCTCTCTGCTGAAGGCGACGTGCTCTATGTTGGCAAAGCGAAGAATCTGAAACAACGCTTGGCCAGTTATTTCCGCAGCAGCGGTCTTGCTATAAAAACCCAGGCGCTGGTTCAGCGCATTCAAGGTATTCAATTAACGATTACCGGTAGTGAAACAGAAGCGCTGCTGCTCGAACAGAACCTGATCAAAAAACTGCGCCCTCCTTACAATATTCTGCTGCGGGACGACAAGTCCTACCCGTTCATCTTTATTTCAGACACGCATCAGTATCCTGCCATTCAATTTCATCGTGGCAGTCGTCGGCACAAAGGGCGCTATTTTGGCCCTTTTCCCAGTAGCGGTGCCGTACGCGACAGCCTGAATCTACTCCAGAAAATCTTCCGCATACGTCAGTGTGAAGAAAGTTTTTTCAAAAACAGGAGCAGACCTTGTTTGCAATACCAGATAAATCGTTGCAGCGGCCCCTGTGTTAATAAAATAACACCAGAAAACTACGCAGATGATATTCGCCATGCAATGATGTTTCTGGAGGGTAAAAACCAGTCCATCCGGGATGAGCTTGCAAAGCAGATGGAGCGGGCCGCTGAGTCTCTGGATTTCGAACTGGCCGCTGAGTTGCGTGATCAGATCATCAGCCTTCAGAAGGTTCAGGAAGAACAGCATATCAGCGGAGTAGAAGGCGATGCTGATATTCTTGCCTGTGCAATCAGCGCTGGTGCAGCATGCATTCATCAACTCTTTGTTAAAGGCGGGCGAGTCATTGGCAGTAAGGCTCATTATCCAAAACTGGCCCTGGAAACCACTGAATCGGAACTGCTGAGCAGTTTCATTGGTCAGTACTACTTGCAAGGAGCTGAAATACAATTAAATGCAGAGAACGGGACAGAGCAACAACACTCACCCGTCATAAGCAGTAGCCAGGGATCTGCCCGACCAGTCCCTCCCCAGTTGATACTGAGCCATGAAGCTGATGATGTGGACTGTCTTGTCGCAGCGCTGACAGCCGTGCGGGGCAAACGCATTCAGGTCACCAGTCGAGTCAGAGGCGCTCGCAGCAACTGGCTGAAGCTGGCAATGACAAACGCCGAGCAACAGATTCAGAATTTTATTGCCAACCGACAAAATATCTATCGCCGTTACATTGAGTTACAGGAAGCGCTTGGATTGGATGAGGCGCCAAAACGAATGGAGTGTTTTGATATCAGTCACAGCTCTGGAGAGGCAACCGTTGCCTCTTGCGTGGTCTTTGATAACCAGGGGCCTAAAAAATCAGATTACCGTCGATTCAACATTGAGACTGCAGTTGCGGGAGATGATTATGGAGCTATGAATGAAGCGCTGACAAGACGCTACAAACGGCTTAAGAAGGATGATGCAATTCTACCGGATATTTTGATAGTCGATGGTGGCAAGGGCCAGCTTAAGCAGGCCAAGGAAGTTCTTGCTGAATTACAGATCGATACGATCCTGGTATTAGGCATTGCCAAGGGGGTTACCCGCAAGCCGGGGCTGGAGTCCATTATTCACGCTGATACATACGATGAGCTGGTGCTGCCGACTAACTCAGGTGCTTTGCATCTTCTCCAGCATATTCGCGATGAAGCCCATCGCTTTGCCATCACCGGTCATCGCCAGCGCCGCGCTAAAAAAAGAGGACAGTCCGCACTGGAGCAAATACCGGGTGTAGGCCCCAAAAGGCGTAAGGAATTGCTTAAGCATTTCGGTGGAGTCCAGGAAATAGGCCGCGCCAGCGTTGAAGAAATTGCAAAAGTCTCTACCATTAGCCGGGTCATGGCCGAAGAAATTTATGCCCATCTTCATCGAGATTAATATTTGTTTATACTGTCTCGACAGAATCACCTCAACATTAGAGAGTTAATTAAGATTCAATGAACATCCCGAACGTTCTGACGGTAATTCGAATAGCACTGATTCCTTGTATCGTTGTAGTTTACTATTTGCCTTACGGCTGGAGCCTGTATGGAGCTGCCGGTATTTTTGCGATGGCTGCCGCTACCGATTGGCTGGATGGCTATCTGGCCAGGAAACTGAACCAATCAACCGCTTTTGGTGCGTTTCTAGACCCGGTTGCAGACAAGCTGATGGTTTCGGTGGCACTGGTTATGCTGGTCGAATCCTACGCAGACCCGTTCCTAACGGTTCCAGCTGTGATCATCATTGGTCGGGAGATTGTCATATCAGCCCTGCGGGAGTGGATGGCAGAGCTAGGCAAGCGCGCCAGCGTTGCTGTGTCGATTATCGGCAAGCTCAAGACCATGCTTCAGATGCTGGCAATATTTCTGTTGCTGGGAACTGTACCAGGGAGCACAGGGGCCTACGTTGGAGAGGTGACTTTATATGCGGCAGCGGTGCTTACGCTCTGGTCAATGTGGATGTATTTGCGAGCGGCCTGGCCTGACTTGGTAAAAGATCTCTAAATTATTCAGATATATACTTTTCGCTGTATTGACATGACAAGGCAGCTATCTATAATACGCACCACCTGATCGATTGGTCAGGCGAATAGAGCGGGAATAGCTCAGTTGGTAGAGCACGACCTTGCCAAGGTCGGGGTCGCGAGTTCGAGTCTCGTTTCCCGCTCCAAATTCTTTTGCGTCATCTGGCTGGATGGCAGAGTGGTCATGCAGCGGACTGCAACTCCGTTAACGCCGGTTCGATTCCGACTCCAGCCTCCATCCGCGCCCGGGTGGCGAAATTGGTATACGCAACGGATTTAAAATCCGTCGATCTAACGATCATGCCGGTTCAAGTCCGGCTCCGGGCACCAATACTTATTGGTACCAGGCTGAAAAGCCTGATAATGTAAGACGTCTAAGATTTTAGCGGGAATAGCTCAGTTGGTAGAGCACGACCTTGCCAAGGTCGGGGTCGCGAGTTCGAGTCTCGTTTCCCGCTCCAGTTTTCAGGTCATCCGGCTGGATGGCAGAGTGGTCATGCAGCGGACTGCAACTCCGTTAACGCCGGTTCGATTCCGACTCCAGCCTCCATTCCTCAGTTGTGTTTCTATCACAAGCCAAGACGGATTAACTTCAGACATTCAAGTTCGATCGTCTCTTCCGGTAATAAATATAGATAATCGTCACCGCTCGATCTTGTAACAATATCGGTAGCCTTGGCGGAGTTGGTATTTCGATGCTGACATCCAGCAAGAGGACAGGGAAGATATGGAGTTCCGAATATCTTGTTAAAGGTGTTCTTTCACCACCAGGACAGTAGTAACAGGAACAACAGGGAAACAATAAAAAGGTCGGTTGCGCAGACTCCTGAACGACCGACCCTGTAGACTCTCAATCTGATTTAACGGAGTTGACTTACTCTCCTGAATTCATAAAGCCCAGCAGGTGCAACAAGCTGGTAAACAGGTTGAATATGGCTACATAAAGAGTAACGGTTGCCATAATGTAGTTAGTTTCTCCACCGCGAATGATGTCGCTGGTCTGGTATAGGATCAGACCGCTCATCAGCAGTACAAACATGGCGGATACTGCAAGCGACAGTATCGGCATTTCAAAAAACACCGCTCCCAGCCCTGCAACAAACGCCACCAATATTCCGGCCGTCAAAAACCCACCCATGAAGTTGAAGTCTTTTTGGCTGGTCAAAGCATAAGCGGATAAGCCAATAAAAATAACAGCGGTTCCTCCCATGGCAGTCATTACTATCTGAGAACCATTACTCATCGCCAGATAAGCATTGATGATCGGACCCAATGTGTAGCCCATGAATCCTGTCAGAGCAAAGACACACAACAGACCAATACCGCTGTTGCGAAATTTAGTCGTTAAAAACAACAAACCAAAGTAACCTACCAGCGTAATAATAATGCCGGGATGAGATAAGTTTAATGCTGCAGCAGCCCCTGCTGTCAGAGCGCTGAATAACAAAGTCATGGAGAGCAGGGCATAGGTATTGCGTAGAACCTTGTTAATTTCTAACGTTTGAGTCTGCCCACTAGATGCAAGGACTTTGGTTGTTTCCATGGTGAAGCTTCCTGTTAATCAATGATATTGCCGGGTTAAATAATTTGCTGGATTAATATGCAGTCAGATCAAGCTGGGAAAACCGCCCGGGAATGGGCGGTTAATGTTCTGCCTCAAATAAATCTACTCGCAAGGATAATGAGGCTTCAATGCCTTATAAATTTGAGTGGTTAATGTTTTAGCTGCCCCTGCTGGCAGTGACAGTTGTTTTGAAACGATATTGGCAATACGACGCTGCGACTCGTCACCTGTTTCGCAAAAAAGTCTAAAAGACTCTGAGGGGCCTGACTCTGTCTTGCCAATTCTGGTCCGATAAGCTCTTTCCACAAATGCAGACTGCTTACCACCTCCTGTTGTAGCTATTTCATTATCGGTAACAAATGCTCCGGTCAGAACCCCCTGGAGATAGTAGCGACAGGACTGAGCACTATCCTGCTCGGGGTTCGCAGTTAATGCCTGACAGGATTCAAGTAATTGCTGATTGTCATCTACGTTATTACCTCCCATTGAAAAAGCAGAAAACGATACGAACGAGGTCATTAGTAATAAATAGGCGCTAGCTTTCACTGAGTTGCTCCCGTAGCTTCTTTTTCGGTTGTGAGCGCGCTATCAACATGGACCCTGCTAATGCCGCACACAGAGATCCAACAAGCACACCCAGTTTTACATCTATCAGGTAGTCAATACCTTGAGTCTCGAATGCTAAAGACCCGATAAACAGACTCATGGTGAAACCAATACCGCAGAGCACGGTTACTGCATAGAACTGTAACCAGGTTGCACCTTCCGGCAGTTTTGCCAGGCCCATTTTTATGGCGATCCAGCAGGCACCAAATATCCCCACTTGCTTACCAATAAATAAGCCAAGGGCAATACCTAAAGGAATAGGGTTAAGTAGCGAGTCTATAGAAACTCCCGTTAACGATACGCCAGCATTGGCAAAAGCAAATAATGGCAATATCGCAAACGCAACCCAGGGATGTAACGAATGCTCAAGATGAGGCAGCATCGGATAGCCATCATTATTCTCAAGCTTTAAGGGAATAAACCAGGCAACGGCGAAACCTGCCAGGGTTGCATGAACTCCAGACTTAAGCACAGCAACCCATACGATAATACCGATAACGATATAGGCAGCCTGACTTCTGACTGAGCAGCGATTTAATACAAAAAGAGAAATCAAGCCGACTGCGGCCACGGAAAAAGAGAGAAATGACAATTCGCTCGAATAGAAGACTGCTATAATCAGAATAGCGCCTATGTCATCAAATATAGCGACCGATAACAGAAAGAGCTTTAATGAAATGGGGATTCGATTACCAAAGAGGCTAAAGATACCCAAAGCGAAAGCAATATCTGTAGCTGACGGAATAGCCCAGCCTTGCACGGCTACGGAGTCATGCTGATTTAAAGCAAAATAGATCAGTGCTGGCGCAATAATTCCTGCCAAAGCCCCGATCCCCGGAAGCACTACCTGGACAGGAGAGGATAAATGGCCAGTAAATACTTCTCGCTTTATTTCAAGACCGACCAAGAAGAAGAATACCGCCATTAACCCGTCGTTAATCCATAATAACAAGGGCTTGGCAATATCAAGCTCGCCCACACGTATTTGCAGCGGTGTCGCCAGAAAGCCTTCGTAGAAACCGGCAAGGGGACTATTGGCTAAAATCATTGCCGTAACAGCCATCAGCACCAACAGTACACCCCCTGCTGATTCGTGCTGAATTAGACTTTTAAAGGACATTGTACTTTTTTGAGCAGTCATATCTTCCACATATCCATGAATTAAGGTTACTTATAGCTTAGTTGTTGACATCTGTATATTCGAATATAATTTAATTATTCATCGAAATATTCGAAGGCCTTGGTCATATGACCCCCCTGAATTATAACCATCTCTACTATTTTTATGCTGTCGCTACAGACGGCAGCATTACCAAGGCCAGCACAAGACTGCATTTAAAGCCGCAAACAATCAGCGGCCAAATAAGTAGCTTTGAGGCACACATTGGCGTTGAGCTGTTTGACCGCAGGGGGAAAACCCTCCATCTTTCTGAAATAGGTCGTTTAATTTATGGGTACGCTGAAGAGATTTTCCAGCTTGGTGATGAACTAAAAGCTGTTCTAAAAACTCAGGAACCCGCTCGCTGGCAAACCTTCACCATAGGAGTAACGGATGCAATACCAAAAGCTCTGGCGTATAAATTGATCAGCCCGGCATTAAACATGGCAGAACCGGTACGACTTATTTGCAATGAAGGCGATCAGGATAGCCTGCTGGCTGATCTGGCGGTCAATAGACTGGACCTGGTGTTAACAGATCAACCCCTTCCAGCTGGCGGTCACATCAAGGCTTACAATCATGGACTGGCAGAGAGCGGTTTTACATTTTTTGCAGCAGCGAAACTTGCCTCAGTATGCAAAGAAAGCTTCCCCAAGTCACTATCAGGACAGCCTTTTTTGCTGCAGGGTAAAAAGTCTGCTGCCAGACAGCGTCTTTCATCGTGGTTTGAAAAGTACGATATTGTTCCCAGGATTATCGCTGAGTTTGACGACAGCGCACTGATGAAATCATTCGGACAAGAGGGATACGGCGCCTTTGCTGCACCAACACTGATGGAGAAGATGATCGTTTCCCAGTTTAATGTTGAAATTATCGGCCGCACAGAGGAAATCAAAGAACATTATTATGCCATCTCTCCAGATCGGCGGCTCAAGCATCCAGCAATCGTGGAAATAGTTAACGCCGCAACGGCGGCAACGATTGAAACCTGAGAAATTGAGCAAGCTTAGATAGACACACCTAATTAAGCTCCTGCTGTTGATCCCACGTTAACAGAGCACTCTGGTTATCTTTCTGCTGATGATATTTAAACCAATCGTATGATAATATACGTATTAAATAATATGTATGGTGTATTTTATGGGCAAGTCAACCTATGATTTGGTCTTTGAGACAGCAGACGAGCTGCTTAAAGAAGGGATTAGACCTTCTCAGCAAAATGTACGAGCCCGTACGGGAAAGGGTAGTGCAACAACTATACACAAGGCTTTGAATGATTGGTGGCAAGGCCTGAGTGCCAGAATTTATCCTACCGATGACAGTAACGAATTGCCGGAATTTCTGACCTCAGCTGTTGCTGATATTTGGAATCAAGCTCAACAGAGAGCTCAACACCAACTGCTAGAGCAACAAAAAAACCTTAAGCAAGAAGCAGAAGTAGAACGAAAAGCGATGGATGCCGCTAAGACAGAGGCAAGAGAGAAAATAGAACAGCTGGTTGTTAAGCTTGATAGGGCATATCAAACAATTGAGCAGTTACAGAATAATCTGGAGCAATCCAGAAAAGAAAACCTGGAGCTTGAACGAAGTTTAATTAAAGAAAGCGCACTCCTTGCTGAGCACCAACGGGAAATAAAATCGCAAGAGAAAGTGATCTGCAAGATGGAGCTACAACTGATCGAGCAAGATTCAGCAATACTGGAGCAGTCTAGAACTAACGCGAATAATTCATCTTATATTATTGATAATAAAGAAAACATAGAGAACTCTTCTGCCTCTCTTGTGTGTGAAAATGAAAATCTTAAATCAGCAATATCAAAACTTGATACAAAGTTAGCAGAAAGAGAAGCGCTGCTTTCCAGCAGCCAGGATGAATTACTGGATGCAAAAAGACGTTACTACCGGTTAGAAAGCGGCCTGGAGAGTGATGCCGCACTCAAAGAAGCTTCATTCCAAGAGGAAATTAACGCTAAGAATCGCGAAATAGAGCGCCTACTGGCACTAGTGGCCGACAAACGGTAGGATTGCGCTAGCCGTTAGCAAGACCCTAAAGCACTCGGACTCTTCCAGTCGATAATTTATTGTTTTTCAAAAGCCAGGACGTTTTGGTCAACGAATGAATATTTCTTTATCCAACAGCCTAAGGGCAACAGAGGTTCTGCGAATAGTTAAGGATGCTGCCTCAGACTCTACGCTCTGCTGTCAAAGCGAACGGCAGTTTGCATTAGTTAAAATTGCGCTATTGAAATCTCAGAGAGCTGACCTGAGCATCCAGCTGCAGGATGCCCAGGGTTCCCTGTTGAAGCAGGTCATTCCCCGACGGAAAAACAAGCCAGAGTCACCAGCATCAGAGGAACTTTCTAATTCACAAATCAAAGCCATCAAAACACTTGAAAGTGCTTTCAGGCAGTGTCAGGCAGAGAAGCTTTCAATTGTCGGTTTCAGTGATGGACTTGTCGCTTTACCGGAAAAGCTGGGGCTATCTTTAGCCGTGCTCAGCTCAACATCGGCGTTAGATGTTGATGCCAGCGACGTCTACAAGGGATTTGAGTCGGATTGTGATGAAGATTAAGACTGTTGATGATGAGCAGTATAGCATAAGCAGTAATAGCGAAAGGGCACAGGACGGTAGCCACAAAAAAGGCCAAGTTGAATGCTCGGCCTTTATGGATGATTAACCATAAATCAAGATTCAAGAGCTAAACTTCTTCTGAATACTCTTCCGCTTCCAGCTCTTCATCAGTAACAGAATCAGCAATGATCTCTTGATGCTTGAGGCCAATACCTCTTTTATTGGACTGTTTTTCCTTGGCTTTTGTGAGCTGACGCTCCACTTTCCCACCAAGCGCATCAATAGCGGCATATAGGTTATCGCCTTTAGCTTTGGCAAACAGCTCTTTACCATTGACATGAAATGAAGCCTCAACAAGATCACCCTGGGCGTCTTTGTCGATGATTATATTCATTCGGGTGACTTTTTCGTAGTGATCTCCCTGGCGAAGGAGTCGAGAGGAAATGTGCTCTCTGACAGAGTCTGAAATTTTCGCTTCATGCCGGGCAGAAATATTAAGATGCATAAATTGTATCCTTATCAACTTGTATGGAAATAAACGCTTTCAAGCGGTTTTGCTCTCCTTTTCCTTGGTGTTGAACGACGGAGTGGTAAACAAACTTGCATTCTTAAGTCATTTATATAGCAACCTGTAAGCTGTCGTCTACAGGTTGCTAAAAAAAGTTGCCAATTTAGCCTAAGAATGTGCGTGTATCTTCGATTACGCTGCTGTGAGGAAGTTCAACAAGCTTGATTAACTCAAGCGTGTCGGAGGACGTATCAAAAAGCCCCAGACTAAAATCATGGGTAGTCAGTCGATAGCGCAACATATAATTTTCTGCGGAGAAGGAGAGGGCAATAGTCCCGCCAGATTCTCCTTCAATTCGAGGCTCCGTCTTTATATCAACGGAATGGTAGTTCAGGTGCTTAAAGCTGGTACCCAATAATTGATTGAGAATATAGTCATGCTTGAGAAGTTTTTGTACTCTCCGTCCATTGCTGAGATCTTTGATCTGATAACCGAACCCCTTATTAACCACCTTGTAACTCAATTCAGTTCCCGTAATCGTATTTTTGAGACTCATCCGCAGTCTGTCTTTGCTGATAAATTCCGTTGTTGGTACCCAGGCCTCCCAAGAGGATCGAGGACAGAACTGCTCCAGAATTTCCAGAACCTGCATACAGTTTTCACGAAAAACATCAGGATCAGCTTCATGCTGATAACGCCAATAATTGCCAGTTCGAGCTTCAAATCCTGCAAAGCCTGTATCGCCCAATTCATCAATACATAAACCAGGCTCTTTAAGATCATTACAGGCTGAACTGGGCTTTAGCAGACCGTCACTTATCTCTCCCCATTCGATTTTTTTCTCAAAAAGTTCGCCGCTACGGTAGCGAACCCGAAGTCCTTCGGCAGGCAAGTCTTCGGGTTTAATATGTATCATCACATGAGCTGCCATTCAGTGATCTCCTCGGTTGTATACTGCTAGCTATAAACATAGCACCTTTCCTGACATTCCACTCGCGAATGCCGAAAATTCTTGTGATTTTAATCTGTTATCTAACTATTTGATAATCGACAAAATAATGTTGTTCTGGCAAATGCTTTTTAACTGACAATGATCTAAAATCATTCGAGGCACACTTTCATCGGAGGAAAAGAATGCTGAATGTGATCACAGTCATGCTTGTTGACGATCATGAGATTGTCAGAGCTGGCTTTCGCCGACTACTCGACAATACGGATGATATAAGCGTTATTGCAGAAGCGGCGACGGGAGAAGATGCCTACAGCCTTTATCAGGAGCATAGTCCGGATGTTGTAGTCATGGACTTATCGATGCCTCCCGGTGTCGGCGGCCTTGAAGCCATTAAGCGAATCCTTGCTGTAGCACCTGAAGCAAATATTCTGGTACTTACGGTGCAGGAATGTGAACCTTATCCTTCGAGGGTATTGCAGGCAGGGGCCAAGGGCTATCTAACCAAGCGATGTGCACCAGAAGAACTTATTGATGCTGTACGCAAGGTTTATCACGGTAACGAATATGTAGCCCCTAGTATCCAAAAAGAACTGGATGGCAAAAAGGCATCGAAGCTGAATCTGCTTACAAAACGGGAATTACAGGTATTCACTCAGCTGGCAGGAGGCTCCAGCGTGGCTCAAATAGCCGATTCGATGTTTATCAGTCAAAAAACAGTTCACGTACATAGATCGAATATTCTTACCAAACTGGAACTGGCCAAAACATCTGACCTGATTCATATGGCAATTCGGCATGGAATTGTCGAGGCATAGACTTCTATTTCATCCCATGAAAGCTAATCGCAGACGACCTATAAAGCCTCTTACGTCATAGCGTTCTTATCAGCAGACATTCTGATCATTTCAGCAACCGATCTCAGGAATGACTAACGGTCACCCTGAACGGTTGCGACAAGGCTTCGGCAGTACTGAACAATAGCTCCGTGAGCATATTCATAGATAGCCCCAGCTATCACAGAAAAGCTTTACTAAAAATCAACTTATCCACCGGGATACCTACCTGTAAAAATCGATTGACAAGATAAGGTCAAAACAATAATGTAACGATCGTTACAATTTAAAGAGAAGCTAATTTATGCCCAGACCACGTATTTTTGATGAAGACCGTGTATTGCAGGATGTGATGAAAGCCTTTTGGCGTAAAGGTTACTTGGCAACCTCAGCAGAAGATTTGGTTAAAGCAAGCGGGTTGGGCCGAAGTAGCTTGTATAATACGTTTTCCAGTAAAGCGGCTCTTTTTGAACGCTCACTTGATTGTTATCTAACCTGCACTCGCCAGGTAGCCAAAACACTATCCGATACGGAGGCTTCACCAGAAGCAGCAATCAGAGAAGTATTCATATCGGCCCTTGAGCCGGAAGTGCCAGAGCGATTGGGGTGCTTGGTTACTAATACAGCAATTGAGTTGGCAGGGCAAAATGAGCGGATTGCGAAAATGTTACAGCGCCATTTTGATCTGTTGCGGCAGGCTTTCACCGAGGCGATCAAGCGGGGACAGCGCAACGGTGAATTCAATGCAGAGCTTGACCCGACAGGGAGTGCAGAGCTACTGCTTACCTTATTACAAGGAATACGAGTTCAATCAAAATCGGCTACCGATTCTTTGATACTGGAACGGACAATAGATCAGGCACTTCGTCTTTTGCACTAAAAAATCACCAAACAGAGAAACCTTTTCTTTACTTATTTTAACCTGTTTTGTAACGATCATTACATTAAGGAAAACCCATGAAAACCAAGCAAACTCTGAAAAAAAGAACGGCTCTGATGGCTGCGGTTCTGGTTATCGTAGCTATTAATCTCCGTCCTGCTATCGCTTCTATTGCTCCGTTAATAGAGCGGATGCTGACTTCTACAACATTAACCTCTTTCGACATTGGCCTGTTAAGCACTCTGCCTTTACTGCTAATGGGGTTTGGGGCGTTACTGGCTAAACCATTACGTCAAACACTGGGAGAAAAAAATGGCATTACACTTGGTGTAACCGCTATCGGACTAGCGTGCTTTGGGCGCATCTGGGGGGATGGTGACGGAGTCATGCTTACATCAGCAATTGTTGCTGGAGCAGGTATCGCAATAGTCCAGACGCTGTTTCCAGGGTATATCAAACGAGTATTTGCTGAGTCCGCAAGCAGTATGATTGGTTTGTATTCCAGTGCTATTGTCGGAGGGGCCGCTTTGGCTGCTGGTAGTGCAGTATATTTAGCAGAGCTTTCTAACTGGCAATCTGCACTGGCTTTATGGGCTATCCCAGCAGTATTGGCCATAGTTCTTTGGCAGCTTACTGCCTCTACAGATCGAACGACACTTCACTCCCAGGCAGCTACTGAAGCACCGCATTATCGCAGAGACCTTCGGAGCCTGTCGTTGCTTGCATTTTTTGGTGTCGGTACCGGCGTGTTCATGCTGGTTCTTGCCTGGTTACCTGCCTATTTTTCCGAACAGGGTATTACTGCAGAAACATCTGGTTTTTTACTAACTTGCTTTATTATTGTTGAGTTAATAACAGCCCTTTTACTATCAGCAAAGATCAAACACATACAAGATAAGCGAGGTCTGCTGTTGATATCAATCGCATTGACGGTAGCAGGGCTCGCGTCGCTGGTGTTGTATCCAGTCCAGCTTGCACTTTTATCAACAATCTTATTGGGTATGGGTATTGGAATACACTTCCCACTCTCACTTATCGTAGCATCCGAGCATTTCGACACCCCCTCCCTGGCGGGTGATTTAACGGCTTTTGTGCAAGGCGGTGGTTATATCCTGGCAGCTATAGCGCCTCTGATGGCGGGCTGGATCCGTGACAGTTTTGGTCAATTAAATATGGTTTGGATATTCATGGGAGTAGTTATGGCCCTATTGACTCCTTTGGCACTAAGATATTCGCCCCAAAGTTATACCCATTACAGTGAACGGGTAGTAAAGACTGAAATCCCAGCTACCGCTTAAACGACAAGCCAATAAGATAAATCAATTCGATTGTCCGATCAGCCTGTCAAAATTTAAGTTGCCTGGCTTTGTTAAAGCAGGCAACTTCTGATATAAAAGCAGGCAACTTCTGAGTTAGAAACAATGTTGATCAGACATTCAATTCTGCCCACTGCTTTTTCTTCCGGTAGATGGTCGAACAGTTAATTTCGAGTCGATCGGCAGCTTCGGTAATGCTTCCCTGGCAAATTTCAATTGCTCGTTCGATAATTTCCTTTTCCTGCATCCATAAGGGTCGTATTTGACCAAACCCATTCGTCAGGGAGTTGCAGGGAAAACCGCGACGGTCTTTATCCTTCCCGTCATTGGAATTAAAGTGGCTATCATCAGCATCCAATTGCCTCAGCAGCGCAATAACAATATTACCGCCTATTTCATTGTCTTGATTCATTATAATCAGGTTCTGAACAATGTTACCCAACTGCCGGATGTTACCCGGCCAAGAATAACCCTCTAGTGTAGCGAGGGCACTTTCGGTAAACCTTGGCAGCGGATTTCGGTTGAGTTTTCGGCCGTAGTAGTTAATAAAGTGGTTTGCCAGTAGTCTTACATCACCAACCCTTTCTTTTAAGGGGGGCATGTTGATCGGCAAAACACAGAGTCGATAATACAGATCCTCTCTAAACCTACCGTTATTGACTTCATCTAGCGGGTTCTTATTTGATGCGCAGATAATTCTTGCATCCATATGAGTATCAACATCACTGCCGACCGGTCGATAGTGACCTGATTGCAAAAGACGCAGTAGTTTCGCCTGTAGGCCCAAATCCATATCGCAGATTTCATCAAGGAACAACGTCCCCCCCTTAACCCGTCCGGCTGCACCGGCTCTGGCTTCCGTCGCGCCGCTGAAAGCCCCTTTGCGATGCCCAAAAACCTCACTTTCCATTAAATCGGCAGGAATTGCTGCGCAGTTCAGTGCTACAAAAGGATTTGTGGAACGACGACTGAGTCGATGAATTGCCTCGGCACAAAGCTCTTTTCCTGTGCCACTTTCGCCGCCAATAAAAACACTGGCATTACAGCTGGCAGCACTTTCAACCATTTTATAGATTGTTTTTATCTGTAAAGAATTACCAATAAATTCAGGAATAGGGGCGTCGGGTAGTGCAGAAGTAATGGAGTTGATTTGTTTTTTTAGTGAAATACGCTCAAGTGTATTTTCTACTGTAGTCAGCAGTCTCTCACTATTAATAGGCTTTAACAGATAATCTTTAGCTCCTGCCAGCAGCATTTTACGGGTACTTTCAACACTATTTTCCCCTGTAACCACAATAATATTCGCCTCAGCATCGCTGACTCTGGTCAAAAATTCCAATCCATGCCCATCAGGAAGTAAAAGATCCAGCAAAACAACGTCAGGGCGTTCACGAGTGTATATGGCCACTCCTTCTTCGATACTACCCGCACTGAACGTCTTGAGGTTTAGCTGATCTATAAATGCCAGATACGCTGAACGTAAAAGGTCATCATCTTCGATAACCAGTAAGGATCGTCTATCCATTATCTAATCCCTGAGAATTTTCGATACATAGAGTATGTGCCAGTTTCTTGCATTTGCAATTTGCATATTAAAAATTTGCACTAAGCGAAAAACGCCTGGGAATACAGATTAATTTTCTGCTAATTTTTTAAAAGAAAAACAATAACAACAGGTTATGATTATTTCTTCTATTTCTTATATATGGTTCAGATCTTGCTAAAGTAATAGGAAACAGTTGTCGAGAAGGGAGCTGATATCTTGCTAGGAAACCAAAACAGGGGAGCTGACCCTCGCAAAACGGCAGAAAAGGGTAAAGAAAATAACATTGAAGAATCCATGAAATTGCTCCGCAAAAAATATGTTGAGCGCTTAATCGGACAGATAGACAGTATTGGTCTAGAGATGATAGATCTGCAAGCCCAGGACAAATTTGAGAAAGCCTGTATAGCGATCAGCGCTTTGCTGAAATCGATTGCCTCTAGCGCTTTGACCTTTAATTTTCAAACGGTAAGTCAGCAGGCAGCGTTCCTAGGATCAATAGAGCATGAATGGAGAGCGACGCTTCATCCGCCTAATGATAATGAACTGGCGTTATTCAGAAGAAATTTAGTTTTAATGAAGACGATTGCCGCCAGGCTGGCCGCTTCTGAAAACTGCACTGAAAGTCATCAAAGCGGTGAGCTGAGGACACCAGGCAGTGCAGACAATAACGGTAAATTGAATGTTGTCTCTGACAGTAAAGCAGTCACTGTTATCAGTCCAAATGATCGGTTACGTCAATATCGATTGATGGTGTCAACCAGTCAAGACATGTTAGCGATGATAGACAGAGAGTATCGCTACGTTATTGCCAACCCCTCCTATGCAAAAGCTTTTTGCAACCATTCAATGGATATAACGGGAAAAACAGTAGAAGAAGTCCTTGGCCGTGAATTCTTCTATGAGAAAGCTAAAAAAAGAATTGATCGAACCTTTGAAGGGAAGCCACAACAATTTGAAACTTCTGTCGGAACTTCAACTCAGGAACATCGACATATGTCCGTGAGTTACGAGCCTTATATGGACATGAAAGGAAATATCACCGGTTTAGTTGTCTCCGCCAAGGATATAACGGACCGGAAGCAGATCGAAGAAGAGTTGAAAAATAACGAAGGTCGATTTCGATTACTAGCCGACCTATCACCCGTAGGTATTTTCCGTAAAGACTGTTTTGGGGAAATTATTTACGTCAACAAAACAACCTCTCAAATTATTGGTAAATCACGAACAAAATGCATGGAGGAGGGATGGAATGAGAATATTTTTCCCGATGACTCTGCACGGGTTATTGCTCGATGGGATCGGGCGACTTCTTTACACCATAACATTCATGAAGAGTTTAGATTGTTAAAAGATGATGGTGACATCGTCTGGATTATCTGTGAAGCCGTTCCCAGCTTTGATGCTAACAAAAGCTTTGTCGGTTATATTGGAACGCTAACAGATATTACGGAGATTAAAACAGCTAACGAAAAGGATAAACTTGCTTCTACTGTATTTGAAAGCACAAAAGATGGAATCATCATCACTGATGCCGACACACAGATCATTTCTGTAAACCCTTCCTTCGAAAAAATAACAGGCTACAGTGAAGAAGAAGTAATCGGAGCATTCCCGAGCGTTTTACACTCAGGCAAACAAAATAAGGCCTTTTACGAAAAAATATGGTGCGAAATAAACCTTAAGGGCAGCTGGCATGGAGAGCTTTGGAACCGGCGTAAAAACGGAGATATTTTTCCGACCTGGCTGAGTATCAGCTCCGTCAGGAATGAAGAAGATAAGATCGTTAACTATGTTAGTGTATTTTCAGATATCAGTGAAGTAAAAAAATCAGCGGAGCAACTGTCCTGGTTAGCATTCCATGACCCTCTCACCCAACTTTCCAATCGATTGATGTTCACAGAAAAAATAGAACACAGTATTGCTCGGGCGAAGCGGGAACAGTCATCGATAGCCGTATTGTTTTTTGATTTTGATCGTTTTAAGCACGTTAACGATAGTCTAGGCCATGGAGTAGGGGATGAACTTCTAATTAAAGTAGCTCAGCGACTTCGAACTCTGCTCCGAGAGAACGACAGTTTGTCTCGATTCGGAGGCGATGAATTTACTATTCTTATCGAAAACTATTCAACAATATCAGAAGTATACGTGGTTGCTGAAAAAGTAATCGGTATGTTTCTGGAGCCTTTTGAGATCAACGAACACCATCTTTACACCAGCATTAGCATGGGAATCAGCGTATTTCCCACCGACGGCGCTACTGGTGAGACATTGCTTAGAAATGCGGATTCAGCAATGTACCGGGCTAAGGAGAAAGGTGGAAATGACTATGAATTCTATACAACCGAACTAACGGAATCCGCCCACGAGCGGGTTCGTCTGGAATCAGGTATTCGTAATGCAATCAAGAAGGGTGAAATGGCGGTCCATTTTCAACCTCAGGTAGAACTTGAAACAGGAAAAATCACAGGGGCAGAAGCCCTCGTGCGCTGGTTTTCACCAGACCTAGGCCAAGTTTCCCCGTCAAGGTTCATTCCAATAGCAGAAGAATCCACTGTTATCCATGAGTTGGGATCCTGGGTGTTATTTGAGGCCTGCGCTAAAGCAGCAGAATGGACCAAGACCTTCAACAAAGACTTTAGAGTTGCCGTGAACATATCCTCAAGACAAATACAGAAGAACGACTTTATTGATGTTGTTACCGATATCTTAGACCGGACGGGACTTTCGGGTCACAATCTGGAACTGGAGGTAACGGAAGGAGTCGTCATGAGACAAGCGGAAACAGGGGTGCTGGAACGACTTAAAAGTATGGGAATCATGTTATCTATAGACGACTTTGGTACTGGTTATTCATCACTGTCCTATCTGAGAAACTTACCGGTCGATCGACTTAAAATTGACCAGATGTTTGTAAAAGAAATCTGTGAAGTGAAGAGCGACGTCACCATTGTCAGATCTGTTATTGCGATGGGACACGCGATGGGATTAAACGTAATGGCAGAAGGGGTAGAAACAAAAGCGCAGCTGGATGTGCTTAAAAAAGAGAACTGCGATGGTATCCAAGGGTACTTTATCGGTAAGCCAACGCCTGCGAAGGATTTTGAAAGCCGGTACTTTTTACAAGAGCAGGATTAATCACCTTTTTTGAGTGTTTGAGCGAGCGCAACAGCATCCTTTTCAAACTGAGCCCGCTCATCCGGCGATGGTGCTTCTTTCCTGTACAACCAGTGCTTGACAGTTTGCTCCATTGTTCTTGCAGCCTGGCTGAGTTCCGAAAAACCAAAGGTTCCACCGGCACCTGATAATGTGTGGAGCAGTTGCTGTGCGGTCTGAAGGTCAGCTGTAGAAAGGCGGGGGGTTTTGTTTTTTATAATCAGCCCAATTGCTTCTATCTGTGTCTCTACGCGCTCCAAAAACTGAGCGTTTAATTTTTCTAACTGTTCTTTCGAGAAACGATTTCTTTCTAACGTTGAATTATCCATTTTTTACCATCGGCTTCAGAAACTCAGAAATCCACTGGCTATAGAATAGACCAATTTACTGATGATCCTATACTACTCAATGACAGGGCATAGTGCAGAGCTATCTGTGGCGCGGATGTTCTGATAGGTTTCTTGAGGACTGACAGGGTCAAATTTAAGTTCTGAAATTTCTACCCGTACAGCTTCAACCCAGCCAATTTCGCTGCTTATCCACTGATGCGTTGACAAGGAAGCCTCAGTAAAAGCCTGGCTGTATATAAGCTCCTCATTCTGCATAATTTCCTCTAAGTTGAGCCATCGGTTTTTATCTGGAAAATTTTGATAGTCCTTCAGTTCTTGCGAAACCCAGAATGTGGATGTAATCCCTGGGCACTCATACCATGTTTCAGACAGCCGGTACCAAGCCTTGGCCTGGTAGCAGAATCGGTACTCGAGTTTTTTGTCCACCATTGCGAATTTACCTCAGTCTTGTTGAAACAATGCAACGCTGTACTGTCCTTAAACCTCCATAGCGGATGGGACTGTAAACGCATTCATCAATCCAGAGCTTATAGCCAATAATAGACGGCATTTAAACGCTTGTGTAATTAAATGTAGCTTCAGAATAAAGTCTATTGGCAAAAAAGAGGTCTTTCACTGCCGGATACCACTCTAGGTTATCTGGAAAAGTGATACTGCGGAGTGCTGGAATCGGGATGCAGAACCGTAGGTTGCAAAAACTAAAAAGCCAGCCTGAAATTCTGATCCAAGCGCCCTGTTCTGCTCGCTATCTAACTTCGCATAATATATATTATGTTAAATTGATAATTATAAGGACCAACAAATATGGTCCTTTGATGGCGGCGTGGGCTTACTAACCTTCTACAGAAATATAAAGGTTCAATGCTTTCGAAATAATTTATTGCCCTGTTTGATTACAACTGTGGAGAGTCGATGCGCGCTTATGACTGAACGATTTCCTTCACCCAGTTTAGTGCTTCAGGGTATTGGTCAGCATCCAGAATAAACTCCTGCCCTCTGGCTGTACTTTGTAAACGGGTTTTTCCGTTACGTTTGGACCAGCGATCCAACTTTCGATGATAGGTCATTGCCAGTCTCTCCTTCGATGGAAAGAACCAGTCAGGAAGTGTCCAGATGCTGGGTTTTGGAGAGTTCTTTTCGGTCAAAGTAATAAGCTCTGAGGTGTGAGTGATAACTCCAGCACCACTACTTCCTGTAGCTTTTCCTTCAAAAGTGAGGTCTTTAGTTGCTACATACAGGTGATTGTTGGGATCACTCAGGCTGGCTAAGTGCGGATGGTAAGCTAACCATGGCTGTTCATATGACGTATTTTCAGTTACTTGAATAATGTTGCCGATTTGGAGCCAGCCCCAAATAACGTGCCTGGCCGACTGAGTTTTATCAAAAACCCAATGGTTACGATTCTTGATAACAGGTCGAAACAACCCAAAAAACAAAAACAGGTCTCCTGCTTCTACGGCATTGTTTCTTAGATGTCCCTGAGCAGCACCCGCTTGACCCAATACCGGGTTCCAGCCAGGCTTTCGGGGTAAGGCATCTTCTTCAAGATCGGGATCAAGATGCGCAGTTGATTGAGCAGAATATTTACCTCGAGTCAGCTGCTCGACAATATCTCCCATGGCATCGCTTTTGTTCAGACTGATTTGACCATACTCTATCTGCGAATCATTGTCCGGTATCGGCAAGGACTGAAGACGACCATCAGGGAAAATTGGACTTGGACAGCCCCCTGAACCAGAGTCAAACCCTTTTCTGCTTAATATTATCTTCATCTTTGTCGAGGATAGATTGGACATGGTCAGTCCCATGCTAGCCGCAAAAAACAACCAACCCAACATAGAATCAACTAGAAAAACATTCTTTATGCTGTTGAATAATAAAAATAAATTATTTAGAAGCAGAGCAGAAAAAAGCTGAGCAATTTTGAAATAAATTTCCTGCTCAGCTTTTTAAACTCCCGATCAACAGGTATTGTGATCTACTTGTAGAATGCGTTGTCAGTTACTGTGTGATCTGTCACATCCTTCACACCAGCAAGTGCCGGTATTTTTTCGATCAGTGTTTTTTCGACACCGTCTTTTAGTGTTAAATCAACAGCACTGCAGCCTTGACAACCTCCTCCAAATCGAAGAATAGCGACATCCCCTGCTTCCTCTGACACAACTTCTATCAGGGATACTTCGCCACCATGGGAGGCTAACCCGGGGTTTATGTCGTTATAAAGAACATAATTGATCTGATCTTCAATAGGACTGTCGGCGTTGACTTTGGGTACTTTTGCATTAGGAGCCTTGATGGTCAGCTGTCCGCCCATTCGATCTGTAGAGTAATCGACCAGAGCCTCCTCAAGGTAAATCAGACTATTGGGCTCCAAGTAGACTTTAAACTTAGTCAGTTCTATACAAACGTCCCCTTCCTGAACTTCCTCCGGGCGACAATACGCAAGACAGGTTTCCGCATAAGGGGTACCCGGCTGCGTCACAAACATTCTCACAGATACGTCATCTCCGTCTTGCTTTTCGAGCAATTCGGCCAAATAATCCTGGGCGCCATCGGTGATGGTTATATCAACATTTTCCATATTCACTGCAAACCTATTGGCTATTCAATATATGGCACTATTCTAAGCCATACTTTGATCATTATAAACCCAACTGTTTTAATCAAGTATTTTTTCGCTCCTTCAAGACTGCTGCCGAGCAGCTGATACATTGAGCAAAAATTTGCAATTCACAATCACATGAACAAGATTCCGCTTGCTGAATATGTTATAAAAGCTTGAATTTCTAATCAATTTTGTTGCTGAATTAATGGAACAGTCCCTCGTTTTTTCTTTTTTTCTTATATTCACAGGCGCCGCAGTTTTAGCGTCGTTGGCTCTCTATACCAGACAACCTCTTTTGGTCGCTTATATCGTACTTGGTGCCATTCTGGGGCCTTATGGTGCTGCCTTGGTGACAGATACAAGTCTGCTGTCCGATATTTCTCACGTGGGAATTATTTTTCTCTTGTTTTTGCTGGGCCTCGACATGCAGCCCAGCCATCTTGTTCACATGCTAAAGAAGGCGACAGTGGTCGCTGTCATGAGCTCCATTCTGTTCGCCGCGCTTGGTTATGGGACCGGCTGGGCTTTCGGGTTTACTCATGTTGAGAATGTGATAATAGGCTTGGCAGTCATGTTTTCCAGCACAATTATCGGCATTAAGCTGCTACCGACGACAGTTCTTCATCATAAACATACGGGAGAGCTTGTTGTTGGATTGTTGCTGCTGCAGGACGTAATCGCAATTATGGTCCTCTTGGCTCTTTATAGTGGCACTTCAGGAGAGACTGACTACATGGCGTATATAAAAACATTGATCGCCCTCCCCTTGATTATTGGCGGCGCCTTTGTCTTTGTACGCTATGTTTTACTAAAACTGATTCAAAAGTTTGACCGCTTTCACGAGTATATTTTCCTGGTTGCAATAGGATGGTGTCTGGGGTTGGCTGAAGCCGCTCAGTTTTCTGGACTATCCGCTGAGATTGGCGCTTTCATCGCCGGCGTCAGTCTCGCAACAAGCCCTATATCTCAGTATATTGCAGAGAGCTTAAAGCCCTTGCGGGATTTTTTCCTGATCCTGTTTTTCTTCTCCATTGGTGCAAGTTTTAATTTAGGACTACTCGGCGATATTATTCTTCCCTCTCTGGTTTTGGCTGCACTGGTTATTTCCTTAAAGCCCGTAATCTTCCGGTTTTTGCTACGTCGAATTAGCGAAAGCAAGCCCTTGGCATGGGAGGTTGGCTTCAGACTAGGCCAGATCAGTGAGTTTTCGTTGCTAATCGCCTACCTTGCTGCTGGTAATGCACTGATCGGCCAAGAGGCCTCTCACGTCATTCAAGCCACGGCCATACTGACGTTTTTAATATCGTCCTATATCGTGGTATTCAACTATCCATCTCCTATTGCGGTCTCCGACAAGCTCCGTCGAGACTGATAGCTATTTTATCTGGTGACCGCAACTGCTGACAGGGCCTTCAGCAACCCATGCTGCTGAAGCGTCCTCATCTCTTCGTTATTTTTAACTAGAAACAAACCGGCAAACCCTAGACTGTTTATGGAAATACCTTTCACTGACTCTTGGGATCTGGGAACTATCAGTGCCCAGTCTTCAAACACTAACAGATTATAGGGTTTGAGAAATCCTTCGCCCCCGTTGAGTGATAATTGTTCTATTGATCGACTATAGAATTCCCAAAGCTGTTCTGTTCGAGCATCAACATTTTTTTTCAACGATGATATCAAACAATACTTAACACTATGTAGCGTATTTTTTAATACAACTGGCGTTATTGGGATGTTGGTAGCCAACTCTGCTGTTGGCAATAACTGAAGATGCCTGTGTTTTTGACTTGCTCCCGCCTCATTTCCACTGTTGTAAAAACCAAGGGCCGGAAACGCCTGCATTGCGACAGACAGGTAGGATAAATCTGCTTTAGAAAGCGCCGAGCGCTGATCCTCGAAGTGCTTGGTTATAATAAGCAGATGATTATTGACGACGTTAAACTTATTAAGCAGAACAGCGTGAGTTTCACCAAGATCGCATACAAACATGCTTGGCTCAAAGGGCAGAAATGGGTTCCTTGCTTTGTTGACTGCTTGCTTCAACAGCCTTTCAGGCGATGACGACCCACTTGGCCTCAGCTCCCTAGTCACGCCGGATTTATTGGCAAGATTTGCCAATACACGAATCTGAAAGTCTATACCAGCCTCTGAATAAATATTCAGCTCAGTATCAATATGTTTCAGGTCACCTGAGCAAAGCGCTTTAGCGGTTGCCTGTGTTGCCATTGACAATAGATGGCCGGGGAGCATCAAGGTTGTTGCCATTTTTTAACCCTGTCGGTTTCTATTTTCCATAAAACTCATTGATGATGTGATTACGATCAATTAGGGCTTCACACTGGTAACTTTTTTACATTAGTATGAAGTAAATTCAGGAAGATCAGAGTCAACCAGTGCAGGAGAACCTAGACAGTGAAACAACTTAAAGCAACGGTCAAGCGCAAATCTGATTCCACTTCTCAGCCAAGTGGTGAGGAGCAAGCATACTTGGAAGAGTTAAAACACCTGATCCATGGCTATCAGAAAAAGGGTGACAACATAAAGCTGATGATAGAAAAGCTCAACGAGCATAACCACAAGCAACCAGACGGCTCAGATTGGGATTATGAAAGCCTCCAACTGGCGATTAAGGAACTAAACCCCTAGTTTCGGCCTTTCAATTGAAAAGCCCTCTGCCCTAGCTAGAAGAATCAAAGAAACCTGAAGACAACAGCGAGCAGTTAGGCTTAATCTAGCTGCTCCAGAATTGCAACGCCCTGTCGATAGCCTAATCCACCGTTGCCATGAACAGCTGCTAACTTTTGGGGAGTATCTGCCTGAAGCTGCTGATACATAGTGATCAGGCCGTTTAATGCCGGATTATTCCATGGGGCGCGGGCCAGATTCATTCCTCCGGTGACCGTTACTGCGTAACTTTTGAGAAGTTCAGGTAGTTCAGCCAGTGTACGAATAAGTCCGCTCACAAGCATGAAAGCCATAGGTACAACCGGATAGCAGCTGTACACTTCAAGTAACGCCTGCTGATTTTTGAACCGGGAAGAGAAATTCACTCCGGCCTGCTCGCAGCTATTCAAAAAACTAAGTCGCAGATGTTCATAGGTAGATATCTGATCAATGTATTCACGCCCATCCCCATCGAGAATCTGTACATCAACGCCAGACACTGCAACTTGTTGCTGAGCCCCTACGCCCAGTTCACGAGCAAGAGCGTCGCTGACCAAAACCAATCGGCCATTAAAATCGATTAGCGGATTTGCGCAGTCTACCCCACGAAATCTGGAGGTGATCGGATTAAACCATTTATCTCCCGGAATCTGAGGATCACCCTGAGATTTTGCAATGGCATCAGCAAGGAACGTTTTCTTATAGTTATTAAACAACCCCTCAGCACACTGCTTGAATAGCGACTCAGAAGCCCCTGAGTTGAGAATAAACTGCCCTGCCAGCTCATTGTATGCCTCGGTTATTGGGTAGTCGGAGCCATAGATAGCCATCAGGCGCAAACGCTCTTCCCGGTCATAGCCAGTTTTCAGCAGTTCTTCACCACTAATAATAACTGCATGCTCTCCATCATTATTAATGAGCTCAAAAGCACGCTTTAATGCCTCAATGGGAGCACAACCGCTTCTAAAATGGTTGTCGGCGACAGGGCTATGCCAACCCGCCTTTAGCGGATCAATGACAAGACTTACAGGCGTAATATTCTGCGACCGAATGCGACTTTCCATCGCTTGGCTACGATCCAAATTTCCCTGGCCGTCTATAATCTTATCTGCGGCAACAATTACAGTCTTCGACATAAGGGAAATCACCTATAAAGAAAGAGCTGCGATTATAGCAACGTTCTTCATAACAGCCAAATAATGTCCACATGCCAAGAAATACAGCCTATGTTTTCCGATAGTTGATAATTGCTTTCTTAAAAGCTTTCGATAAACTGAAATACCGAAATGGATACGGGAGTAATTGCAATGTCAGTCAAACGCTTTTTGGATCCTGATCAAATTCTGCCGGCAGGTCCCTGGGCGCTTCCTGCTGCTAAGGAGAGAACTGTCAAATCCACTGGCACTCAGCTCCCTTCCCACCCATCAAAAAAGTTAACAACGCCGTTATATGTTAAATCAGTCTGTCAGCACTACGGTTTCTCCAAGCTCTTTCTGCTACAGGCGTTAATTAGAATTCAGCTGAGATTTGGCTGGGTCTCACCACTGGCAGTTAGAGAACTGAGCTGCCAACTTAAGATCACCGGAGGGGAAGTTCGATCCATTATTGATTTTTACAGTTTTCTGTCTGCTGAATTTCAAGGGCAATATCAAATACTCCTCAGCAACAATATAACCGATACTTTTCTGGGCCAGTCAGATATTTTTCAGCAACTTTGTTACTTACTGAAAACACCTGATGGCGCATTAAGAGAAGACAGTCTTGTGAGTGTCACAATGACTTCCTGTACGGGGCTTTGTGACCAGGGACCAGCCGCATTGATTAACGGCCATCCCATTGTGAATCTGACTTCTGAACGTATTAAGCAAATTGCCATCCTCATTGAATCCCGCGCCTCTTTTAATCAATGGCCCCAGGACTGGTTCCTGGTTTCTGATAACATTAGAGAACCAGGCGCTTTGCTGGACCGGACTGTTTCTCCTGGCCAGGCTTTATCTCAGGTTATCAAACACTCAAAAGAATCTTTTCTGGACGAACTGCAGACCTCATCATTAAGAGGTAGAGGCGGTGCTGGATTCAGTACTTTTCTGAAGTTTTCCGGTGTTATTCAACAAAACAGTAAACGTTCCAAGTACGTCATTTGCAATGCTGACGAAGGAGAGCCCGGAACCTTTAAAGACAGGGTTTTACTACAACGTCATTGTCAGCAAGTCTTTGAGGGAATGACGATAGCTGGCTGGGCTCTCGGGGCTCATAAGGGAATAGTCTATTTACGCGCAGAGTACGCTTGGCTGTTTAAGTTTCTTCAAGATCAACTCCAGACCAGACGAGCACAAGGGTGGCTTGGACATAACGCCAAAAACCTAGCTGGCTTCAGCTTTGATATATCCATCCACCTGGGAGCCGGAGCCTATATTTGCGGTGAGGAAACAGCCCTGATCGAATCTCTGGAAGGTAAGCGCGGCGTACCCCGAATTCGCCCTCCATTTCCAGCACAATCCGGCTACCTGGGGTTTCCTACACTGCTGAACAACGTCGAATCTTTTGCCTGTATTACTGAAATAGCCCTCACCAGTGGCCAAAAATTTGCTGCAATCGGGACTGAGCATTCCAAAGGCACAAAATTACATAGCGTATCCGGAGATTGTAAATATCCCGGTATTTATGAGCTTCCCTGGGGAGTAAGCATCGCTGAGGTTCTAGAGCGTTGCGGTGCAGAAGATGCACTTGCTGTTCAGATTGGCGGACCTTCAGGTGCATGCATACCGCGCGATCACTTTGATCGCTGCATTGCCTTTGAAGACGTGCCGACAGGCGGCTCCTTTATGGTCATCGGACATAGCCGCAGCCTTATTGACGTTGTGACTAACTTTACTGATTTTTTTGCACATGAAAGTTGTGGTTTTTGCACACCATGCCGGGTCGGTTGTAAACAGCTGGATTTATTTACAGCCCGATTAAAACAACGGCGTATCCACGCCCACGAATTGGCTAAAATAAAATCGCTGGGAGAACTTATGATTAACAGCAGTCATTGCGGGTTAGGCAAAACAGCGGCTCTGCCCTTGTTGCAGCTAATGGAAAGTTATCCGAAACTTATTGAGGATTCTTGCATACCTGCAACAGAGTTACTGCTGGAACCGGAATGCCACTAATCTGAAAATAATGGGAGTGCTTTTGAGCCCCTGACAAGACGGTAGATCCTGTAATGACTCAAAGTAGCAATAAAATTACCATTGATGGCAGGGCTGTTTGTTTTCAGCCTGGGCAAACCATAATGGAAGCCGCTACAGAGGCTTCGGTCTATATTCCACACCTCTGTCATCACCCTGATTATCCTCCTCATGGCAGCTGCAAGGTCTGCACTGTCAAAGTTGATGGGCGATATCTTGCCTCCTGCTCAGAAAAAGCTGTAGACGGGATGGAAGTTCAGAATAATTGTAAAGATTTGAAAGATTTAAGGCGTTCAATTACTCAGCTATTGTTTGTCGATGGCAATCACTATTGCCCCAGTTGCGAGCGATCGGGCAACTGCCAGCTTCAGGCAATAGGATACGCTCTGGAGATGCAAGAGAATCACTACACTCAACTGTTTCCAACGAGAAAAGTTGATGCCTCACATCCTGATATTATCCTGGACCCTGATCGCTGCATACTCTGTGGTCTTTGCGTCAGGGCCAGCGAAGCTGAAGGAAAGAATCTGTTTAAAATAGGCGGTAGAGGTCAAAACAGCTATCTATCCGTCTGCAGCGATTCCGGGCTTCTTGGTGACAGCAGCATTTCGGTTAATGATAAAGCGGCACAGATTTGTCCGGTGGGAGCAATATTGATTCGTGGCGAAGGGTTTCATATTCCGATTGGAGAGCGACTCTATGACCATCAGCAAATTACCAGTGTTGGAAACTGCAGGCCCCGTTACAATCACTCTACCAGTAACTTAACAGAAAGAAAGAAAAGAGAAGGTCCTGAGCACAGCAAACCGATCAACTTAACAACCGGAAAGCATACAAATGGCAAATAAACCACGATTGGCAACCTGTTCGTTAACCGGATGCTTTGGATGCCACATGTCTTTGCTGGATATAGATGAACGCCTAGTTGATTTAGCGGATTGGATCGAATTTGATCGATCCCCTTTAACTGATATCAAGCATTGCGGTAGCTGTGATGTCGGCCTTATTGAGGGAGGCTTGAGCAATCAGGAAAACTTACATGTTCTGCAGGAATTTCGTCAACAATGCAAAATCGTAGTTGCTGTTGGCGCCTGTGCGATAAACGGTGGAATCCCTGCAATGCGCAACAATCATAGCCTGGCAGATTGTCTAAGGGAGTCGTATCTAACCGCTCCTGGCACGGTAAACCCTCAAATACCTGACGACCCTGAAATTCCAAAACTGTTGAGCAAAGTCCATCCGATACAGGATGCGATCAAAGTGGACTATTTTCTTCCGGGCTGCCCTCCAAGCGCCGATACTATTTGGTATTTCCTGACAGAATTATTGGCAGGCAGAGAACCGTTAATACAAGGCTCTGCACTTCGTTATGACTAAGAAACCTAAACACAGAAAGCCTCTATAGTGGAGCAACCTTTGAACCTAAGGAAGACATCGCAGCAAAATACGCACAATAACAACGGTTAATAACAACGATTCGCACTGAAACACTAATGAACTGGACAGGGCGTAATGAAAAAAGATGAAACGAGCGACACAGACTCTTTTCGAAGAATTGCCATCGATCCGGTCAGCAGAGTCGAAGGACACGGAAAGGTCACCCTATTAGTAGATAAGCATCATCAAGTCCAACAGGCACGCCTTCACATTGTTGAATTTCGTGGCTTTGAACGGTTTATTCAAGGCAGGCCCTACTGGGAACTACCGATGATTGTTCAGCGATTGTGTGGAATCTGTCCGGTCAGCCACCATCTTGCCGCAGGAAAAGCAATTGATATGCTGATAGGTTCCGAGCAATTGAGCGACACTGCGGACAAAACTCGCCGATTACTTCACTATGGGCAGGTATTACAATCTCATGCCCTGCATTTTTTTCATTTGGCCTCTCCAGACTTACTGTTTGGTGACGGCGTATCAGCCAACGACAGGAATTTCATACATCTACTGGACTGTCACTCAGAAATTGCCATGAAGGGGGTCAAACTCCGTAAATTCGGCCAGAAAATAATAGAAGCCATTTCCGGAAAACGGGTTCATGGATCAATAGCCATTCCTGGCGGTATTAATCGAAACCTGAGTACGACTCAGATTAGCTCTCTCCAGCAACAATTAGACGAAGTAAAGCCTTGGCTTCAGGAAGCTGTAGAACTGGCTAAAAAACTCTATTTGGGGGCTAGTCATCAACAGTTTGCCGCCATAACCTCCCCAATTCTCAGCATGGTCAACGATGCCGGAGAGTTCGAACTTTACCATGGTGGTCTTCGAGCACGCAGAGATAATGGGACGCTGTTATTTGATCAGGTAAACTATTGCGACTACAGCAAACACATCCTTGAAGAGGTAAAGCCCTGGAGCTACATGAAATTTCCATTTCTTGATGCTTTGGGGAAAGAAAAAGGATGGTACCGCGTAGGTCCGCTTGCTCGAGTGCTGAATTGTGACGGGATGGGATTTCCTGTTTCAGAACAAGCCAGAATAGACTTAATGAACTGTTGTCCGGCCTCTGAACAAAGCTCCCTCCTCTATCACTGGGCAAGAATGATAGAGCTGCTTTATTGTGGCGAAGCCATAGAAGAACTCCTTTATGACCCAGTGTTGCTGGGCTCTCAACTAACCGTTGAACCGGGGATTCGACAACCAGAATGCTTCGGGGTTATCGAGGCCCCCAGAGGAACCCTGATCCACCATTACATTGTTGATGACCAGGATCTTATACAAAAAGCCAACCTTATTGTATCCACTACAAGTAATAATCAGGCAATGAATATGGCTATACAGGATGTCTGCCAGAAGGAGCTAAACGGGAACGAGATTACCGAAAGATTGCTAAACCGTGTCGAAATGGCCATCCGCGCTTACGATCCCTGTTTGTCCTGCGCCACTCATGCGATCGGTCAAATGCCATTACAAATAGAGGTTCACAGTCTGTCGGGGGATGTGGTTAGCAAAGCTGGTCGCGATGATACCGGCGCGTTTAGTCTGATGTCAGGTGTCTCTGCTGAGAGCACTGGTTACGCAACAGCCCATGAAAATTGATAAAGCCGAGATGTCGTTAGTAGCAAGCAACTCCTCTGAAGTCTTAGGTTCAACAAGGACAGCACTGGCTCCCTTACAACGGGCGATCAGGAGTCATAACCAACTCTTCATCTTTTTTTGCGGCAACCCTGCCAGAGGTGACGATAGCGCAGGTTATTTGTTATATGAAACATTAAAAAGCACCCATAACCAGTTAATTAAGAACAATAAATTAAACATAATCTATGACCACCAATGGCAAATAGAAGATGCTCTCGAACTAAAGCGCGAAGGACTGTTTCTGTTTGTGGATGCATCTGCCCGCCCTGGTCCTCCTATCTGCTTGTCAGCAATAACCACAGCTCAAAACATAGCCAGCACCAGCCATTCCTTGTCTCCGTCGCAACTACTAGGTGTTGCAGCGCAGGTGGGGATCGAGCCGCCTGAAGTACTTTGGCAATTGGGTATTACCGGATATTGTTTTGAACTAGGCGCACAGATGAGTCCGGAAGTTAAACTGAGCTGTACCTTTTTGATTCAAGTACTTGATGAATTAATCGAAGATTGGAGCGCCCAGTGGGTGCCTTAAATTGCAATAAGTCGTTCGCAGCAATACTTTCTACAGTGATCAGAAATTCACAACCCATGGGGAGTGACCGGGCAGCTGTGATACCCAGTCATATTCAGACACCCAAGTGACGTTGCGTCCTACGGCTTACTTCCTGTCAGCCAGTAATCGTTGAATCTTTCTTTCTGCCAGCAATTTGGCCTGCTCAAGGTCAGAGGCCGACATCATTGAAGCAACCGCATCACGGGTTCTCGCGGACTCCTCATCCCCGGCAGCAACTGCGGTTGCCCACCAGCTGTATGCTTCCTGGAGGTTTCTGTCAACGCCTTCACCCTTGAAATGCATAACGCCCAACGTGATCAAAGAGCTGATATTGCCCTGAGCGGCTGCTTTAGTATGCCATTTGAGTGCTTTCTTAAAACGCCTTGGAACCCCAATACCCTTGTAATACATAATAGCCAGATTATATTGTGCTGGAGATAATCCGCGCTCTGAAGCAAACAACAGCCAGTGGATTGCCAGTGAATAATCCCTGGCAACTCCTTTGCCCATTTTGTAGAGCATCCCCAAGCGAAACTGCCCCAACGGATCACCTTCTTCTGCTGCTCGGTGATACCAGGTTGCCGCTTCTTTATAGTTTTTAGCGACGCCTATACCCTGCTCATAAAAAGAACCAAGCATAGCCATAGCTCGAGGAAGTTTCTGCAAAGCGGCTTTTCTCATCCAGTAAGATGCTTTTACCGGATCCTTGGCAAGTCCTTGCCCGGAAAGATAAACCAACCCCAGGTCATACTGAGCACTGGCATTTCCTTGAATAGCCAAAGACCGCCACGCTTTTAATGCTGCTGCATGATCACCCCGTTCGTAGGCCTCCAAGCCCTCGTAGAAATTACCCCATGCAGGCACCGTCAACATAAGCAACAGCGATAAGACTGCGTATCTCATTCAGTAACCTGTTTAGCACAGCAATAGCCCGGAGTATTACCTGAGTCAGGTGTGTTACTTAAGCCAGAAATGTTACTTAAGCATAAAAGCATTATTGAGGCCCCCGTTTAATGGTCTGATCCGCTAGTCATTTATGCTACTTCAGCGGGCATTTTTCCATTAGTTATCAGAAGAGTAGCATGGTGTTAGAGTTAAATGAATTATTACCCTTTAACTATCTGCTGTCAGCGATAAAACCGGGACAGGGCTTGCAATATCTCCAATGACATTTGTGGTTTAAGAGTTTTACCGTCTAAAGGGCGATTATCCAAACCAAGAAGTTCATAATTGCCTGTCGGATAGGTTACCAGTATAGAATCTTCCATTAAAATTGCGTAGTTGTAATAGCTACCCGCATATAACCATTCCCGAGGAGTTTCATCGAAGAGATTTTTTCCAATGCTGTAATCAGCCGCAGGATTAGCACAGCCCAACACATCACTCAGTAATGTCGTCGGTAAGTCCATATGACTTGTGCGATGCTCCATCGGCCTGCTCGGCTTTCCAGGCCAGTGAATCAGCATCGGCACTCGTGTCTGAACATCAGTATAGTTACTTCCATGTCCCCAGAAATTTTGGCCATTGTCATTAAATTCCTCACCATGATCCGCTGTAATCAATATCACCGTGTTCTCATACAGTCCCTGTTGTTTAAGTTGTTCAACTACCTGCTGGATCAGTTGGTCAACATACTTGACTGATGTCTTATGGCGATTAAGGTAGGGGGTTGGATCAAAATCCTGATTAAGGGCAAGGTGGTCAATACGTTCCCATAGAGGCTCAATAGGTTCGACCCCACCCGGTGGAAACGTATAAGCATGAGGTGAATCATAAAACAGGAAACCGAAAAATGGTTTGCTTTGATCTCGGTCCTCCAAAAACCGCTCCCAATCAGCGTTAACATCCTGATCTTTCTGCCAGGCGTTATCGCCTGTCGAGGAGGTTCTTAGGTTAGGAATTCCAGCAAATACATTCCGATCAAAAGCCGGATGTGTCAACTTTGCCGATGCGAACACCCCCATCTGATAATCCGCCTGTTGAAATTGATCCATTAACACAGGACTGGTCAATCCCGCTGACATCGCTGACCAGTAATTGCTGGGAAGCCCGTAAAACAGACTGAAAATTCCCGACTTAGTAGAGTTGCCACCACTATAATGCCGGTCAAAATAAAGGGAGCTGTCTTCTTCCTTTAGAGCACTCAGAAACGGTGTAGTCTGGGAATCCAGCTCATCATAACGCCAGGTGTCTATTACGATAAGCAGAACATTTTTGGCGGCCTCAGGCGCTTGGCAACTGAGTGGCGACTTTGGGTAATCCAGATCCTTATTGGTACCTGAGCTCATTTTCAAGGCCTGCTGGGCTTGTTCACGGTTTTTGTCCAGGTTTGCCCAGCCCCGTTTTTGTAAAAAGCCTTTCGCAGTTGTTGGATAATAGAAAGGTATATGCCGAGTCAGACCAGTAATTCTCTGATCATAATGAGCATCTGCCCAGATATGGATACTATGACTCACAATAAAGCTGAAAATAAAAATAAGCCCTACCCAAACTCCCGCTTTGCTTTTTTTTGACCGTAAAACCCATTTATTTGTAATCCTCACCAGTAGCAGCTGGGTCAGCAGGATTCCCAGAAACACGCCACCGGCCAGCAGCCAGGTCATCCATGAGAAGACAAATATTTCTTCTCCCCCATCTTCAATGATCAGATTAAGTAACACACCATTTAGATGAAACCGATACTGGGTATAAACCTGATAATCAAGAACAATGGCAACACCGGCAAGGGTGGCAATCAGCACCAGCAGCGCTTTTATGAGTATTCGCTGAGGTACCAGCAAAATCAAAGGAAGCAAAACAACCAGGTAAAATATCAAACCAAGAGAACTAAAATGGCCCAGGAGTGCAGATGTTACGTAAGCTGACTGAATCCAATGATTAAACTCAGGCATAAAACGGGCAAAGTTGAGTGCAAACGCCGCAATGAGCAGAATGCTCAGTACAGAATACCAGCTGGACCAACGAAGCAGTTCAAGTCTCTTTGTCATAAAAGCAGAGGCAAACAATGAAATGATTGAGGAGTTTGAATGTGTTAACAATGGAGAAAATCCTGCTTGTCAACGTTTCTGAGAAGCAATGCCAGCAATCGATAGATTGATTGCTGGCGGGGCTGGATTAAATTTCAGTAACGCCACCCATATAGGGTACCAACACCTCGGGAACACGTACTTTGCCATCAGCTGTTTGGTAGTTTTCCAATATTGCGACCAACGTACGACCAACAGCCAACCCTGATCCGTTCAGCGTATGCAGCAATTCGGGCTTGCCTGTTTTTGGATTTCTCCAGCGAGCCTGCATTCGACGAGCCTGAAAATCCCCCATATTCGAGCAAGAGGAAATCTCCCGGTATTTCTGTTGACCGGGCAACCAGACTTCCAGGTCGTAAGTCTTGGCAGAAGAAAAACCTAAGTCCCCACCACAAAGAATAACAACACGATAAGGGAGGTTCAGCTTTTGTAGAATTGCCTCAGCGTTACCCGTCAGTTGCTCCAGTGCTTCAGAAGATGTTTCAGGCTCAACAAGCTGCACCATTTCAACTTTTTCAAACTGGTGCTGTCGAATCATTCCACGGGTATCACGACCATAGCTGCCTGCTTCGCTACGGAAACAAGGCGTATGGCTGGTAAATTTCAAGGGTAGCTGATCCGCCTCAACGATCACATCACGGACAATGTTGGTAACAGGTACTTCGGCTGTCGGAATCAGATACAGATCATTATCACCAGGAACTTTGAACAGGTCCTCTTCAAACTTTGGTAACTGGCCTGTTCCACGCAAACTGTCACTGTTTACCAGATAAGGAACATAAACTTCCTGATAACCATGCTCATTGGTTTGTACATCGAGCATAAACTGGATCAATGCACGATGCATACGAGCCAACTGCCCTCGCATCACAGCAAATCTGGAACCGGTGATTTTGGCCGCCAGTTCAAAGTCCAGCTCACCATTGGCTGCACCCAGGTCTACATGATCCTTAGGCTCGAAATCAAAAACTGCTGGTTCACCCCAGACTCGCACTTCAACATTATCATCTTCGCTGTTGCCTTCAGGAACCGAGCTATCCGGTATATTGGGAACGCCGGATAACAGATCATCAAGATCAGCCTGAACTTTTTTAAAATCGCTCGATAAGTCTTCAAGATCTTTTTTGATCTGCTCCCCTTCAGCTTTTAACGGGGCGATGTCTTCACCCGCTTTAGCAGCCATACCTATCTTCGATGCCTGCTGCTTTCTTAAGCTTTGCAAGTATTCAGTTTTGGTCTGAAGCTCTCTACGTACCTGCTCAAGCTGGTCAAATCGGTCAGTATCCAGGACATAACCTTTCTTTTTCAGTTGTTGAGCGACGGAGTCAATATCGTTACGAAGAAGTTTAGGGTCAAGCATGAGCGCGATGAAACCTTATCTCGGAAGTTGAAAATAATCAGTTACAAAAAATGAATGATAAAAGCATCAATCATAAATAAAAAATCGTGTAAAACTGAGTCAAAAGAGGACTCGTGAAAACCAGATACCAGCGAACAATGCCGCCGTACAACAAATAACGCTTAATAATATATAAATTGCAGCTGACATGATATGCCCTTCCTGCAACAGAACCACAGTCTCGAGGGAGAACGTGGAGAAAGTGGTAAAGGCCCCTAGTAATCCGACCATCATCAAAGGTCGAAAATCTGCTGAAATCAGGGATTTTTCCATAATTAATACAAAGCAGACGCCCATTAACAGAGAACCCAGAACATTGACCGTGAACGTTCCCAGCGGCAGGTAGTGGTTTGTGTTGCTGACAACATACCCACTTACCCAGTAACGGAGTAAAGCCCCTAGAGCCCCACCTCCGGCGATAGACAGCAATTGTTGCATGGTGCTTATCCTGGTCTGGCTTATATTACTTATAGCGTTGCTTAGTGCTGAGTCGATCCAGTTCGGTCAGATGCTTGAGCTTATCCTGAATTTTAATTTCAAGGCCTCTGGGTTCAGGGAAGTAATATCTCTGATTCTGTATTTCTTCCGGCAGATAACACTCACCGGCAGCATAGGCTTGCTCTTCATCATGAGCGTAGCGATACTCCTGACCATAGCCAAGACTCCCCATGAGTTTGGTGGGGGCATTACGCAGGTGATCAGGCACTTCATAAGAAGGACTCGAACTCACATCCGCTTTGGCACTGCTAAACGCTTTATACACTGCATTACTTTTAGGAGCACAGGCGCAATAGATAGCGGCCTGTGCAATAGCACGCTCGCCCTCCGCAGGCCCAAGGCGTTCAAATGCGCTCCAGGCGTTAAGGGAAACTTCCATTGCCCGAGGATCTGCGTTGCCGATATCCTCGGAAGCAATAGCCAGCAGACGTCTGGCAATATAAAGCGGATCACAGCCCCCATCAAGCATTCGGGCGTACCAATACAGAGCTCCGTCGGGCGATGAGCCTCGAACTGATTTATGAAAAGCCGAGATTTGGTCATAAAAGATGTCACCGCCCTTATCATAACGTCGAGTGCTGGCTTGCAGGACTTCTTCCATAACTGCTTCATCAACGATTTCCCGACCGCCCTCCTTTCTGGCAAGATCGGCAGCGATTTCCAGCAGATTCAATGCTCTTCGCCCATCCCCATCGGCGGCAACAGCCATCATCTCCAGAAGCTCCGGGGCAATCTCTAAATCCCGCCCCCCCAGACCACGTTCTGAATCATGCAGAGCCGTTTCAATCATTTTTGTCAAAATGGAAGACTCCAACGAACGTAATAAATACACACGAGCTCGGGAAAGCAACGCGCTATTTAGTTCGAAGGAAGGGTTTTCCGTGGTCGCACCAATAAAAATAAGCGTACCTTCTTCAACAAATGGCAAGAAAGCATCCTGCTGAGCTTTGTTAAAACGGTGTACCTCGTCAACAAAGAGTATGGTTTTTCGACCAGATTGAGCCCTGAGCTGTTTTGCCTGATCCACAGCCAATCGAATATCCTTTACACCGGCCAGAACAGCAGAAATAGTTGAAAAATGAGCATCACTCAGTTCTGTAATCAAACGCGCCAGTGTTGTTTTTCCAACACCGGGTGGTCCCCATAACACCATAGAGTGGGGAATACCCTGCTCTATGGCTGTGCGCAGTGCCTTGCCCTCGCCCAAAATATGCTCTTGACCAATATACTCGTCCAGAGTACGCGGCCGCATACGGGAAGCCAATGGTTGATAGCCCTGATCAGACGAACCAAAAAGATCTTGATCCACTAGTATTTGCCTACCCTATAGTTACTCAGCATATTGTCCCACTCCTGTCTCGGTAACGACACGACAGCAAGGATGAGCCTACTCTCCAATGACATCAACCCCATCAGGTACGGTGAAGGTAAAAATAGACGGTTCTAAATCCGGGTTAAATTGAGAGTTTTGAAACGCCACGCTGGTTTGTTGGCCAAGATTATCCTCCAGCTGCATTTCAACCGGAATGCCGCCAGAAAACATAATCCGCATGACAACAAAAAGTGAATTCTCATCCTTGGGAACCAAGCGATAAACACCCTCTTTTCCTTCCGATGGCCCGGAAATGACAAAATTTTGCTCTAAATCACTGATATCTCCACTAAGCAACAGGGCCGGCGTATTGCCCAGTCGATTATCAACGTCTTTAACAGTAACCTGCTCTAAGTCCTCATCGTAAAGCCAAAGCTGCTTTCCATCGGAAACCAGTAACTGAGGAAAAGGGTCTTGGGTTCTCCATCTGAACATACCAGGTCTTTGTAGCTCCACATGCCCATTTGCTGCCTGCATCCGACTGCCGCTGTTATCGAGAACCAACTGCTCAAAGTCAGCACTGAAACTGCTGAGTTCAGACAAAAGGCGATTAAGATTTTCAGCTGCAGAGCCGGAAAACGCTGGCATGGAGCTAAAAAGCAGTGCAAAAAAAAGAGCAAAATATCTTATAGGGCGATACATACGCTAATCACTATCCTTATATGTTTTTATCGGAATATCTGGCAAAAAATCTACATTTCTACCGGTGGTGGCGCCAGCACTTCGCGACTACCATTATGACCAGCTTCGCTGACCACCCCAGCGGCTTCCATCGACTCTACCATCCGAGCCGCGCGGTTATAGCCAATCTTCAGCTTTCGCTGAACGGCTGATATTGATGCTCTTCGACTATGAGTAACGAAAGCAACCGCTTCATCGTACAAGGGGTCTTGTTCATCATCAAAAGAGGCCCCCATCATTCCTCCAGAATCGGAGTCGGCAGAAGAGGCCAGAATATTGTCAACAAAATTCGCCGGCCCCCATTTTTTCCAGGCATCAACCAGACGGTGAACCTCATCATCAGCAACAAAGGCACCATGAACACGAACAGGTACGCTGGTTCCCGCAGGCAAGTAAAGCATATCTCCATAGCCTAGAAGGTTTTCGGCTCCTCCTTGATCCAGTATCGTACGTGAGTCAATTTTGGATGATACCTGGAATGCAATTCGAGTAGGTACGTTTGCCTTGATAAGGCCCGTGATAACATCTACTGACGGTCTTTGAGTTGCCAATATCAGATGAATACCCGCCGCTCGCGCTTTTTGAGCTATTCGAGCAATAAGCTCTTCCACTTTTTTGCCCACGATCATCATCATGTCAGCAAATTCATCGATCACAACAACGATAAAAGGCAGATTTTCCAGTTCAGGCGCAGGGGCATGCTCATCAAACCCTTCTTCCAATGGATTCCACAACGGATCAAGAATTGGTTCACCATTTGCCTGGGCAGTTCTGAGTTTATCGTTGAATCCAGCCAGGTTCCTAACCCCTAATTTGGCCATCAACTTGTACCTACGTTCCATTTCAGCGACACACCAGCGCAATCCCGCGGCTGCTTCTTTCATATCAGTGATAACGGGAGTTAACAAATGAGGAATACCGTCGTAGATGGAAAGCTCCAGCATCTTCGGATCCACCATCATCAGACGGACTTCATCGGGTGTTGCCTTAAACAGCAGACTCAATAGCATGGCGTTAACACCAACAGACTTACCGGAACCCGTTGTTCCCGCTACCAAGAGGTGAGGCATTTTTGCAAGGTTAACCACCACAGGGTTACCTGCAATATCGTTACCGAGCGCCAAGCTCAGTTTAGATTCCGCTTTACCGTATACTTTGGCATTGAGAACTTCACTCAGGCGTACAATCTCCCGGTTTTCATTCGGAATCTCGATGCCAACCACCGACTTCCCGGCAATAACTTCAACAACCCGAACACTCAGCACCGCCATCGAACGAGCCAGATCTTTGGCAAGATTTGATATCTTGCTGACTTTAACGCCGGGTGCCGGCTGAATTTCGAAACGGGTAATTACCGGCCCCGGGTTAACTTCAACAACTTCTGCGATAACGCCGAAATCTTTAAGTTTCGATTCCAGCAATCTCGACATTGCTTCAAGCACCTCAGGGCTATAACCCTGCTCTTTCTTATCTTCAGGCTTATCCAGCAAAGACAGCGGAGGAATTCGTTTTCTGCCAAGCTGGGAAAGTGCTGACTTGGAAGATCTACGGGGAGTTCCGTCCAGGTCATCATCACTTGCCTGAGGCTTCACGGTTTCAGACAGGGGCACTATCTTTACATGCTTTTCATGGGACGTCGCTGACGCTGGTGCCACAGATTCACTAACAGTCCCCTGCCCCTTGTTATCGACAGAAGATCTATTAGCCAGAGATGGCCCCGCTGAGACCCCTTCAACAGATCGCGCCTCATTGTTTGCTGCCTGGGAGACCGATTCCGTCGTTTGCATTAAACCAGAGCTGTCGTCGACCCTGTATTCTTGCCGGTCATTTCCTGCACTCAGCGGATCTCCATCGCTATAGATGGAAAAGTCAGCGTTCAGAGAAGGTTCTTTTTTTGTTACAGACTGGGCTTGCTCTGTTAAACGCTCAAAAAATTGCGACACCCGGCCAGACTGTGCTGCTTTGTCGGGGTGCTCAGACTGCGAATCTGCATCAACGTCTGTTTCTGCGTTAATAAAAGGGGCGTCGACACCCGTATCAAATCGACCATACTCACTATCAACAGAGAACGACTCGGCGCTTTTAGCGTTAGGCATTAAGCGCGACACAACAGAAAAAACCGCCATACCCAGCCAGTCCGCCACACGCACCCAGGATATATCGGAAAACAGAGTCAATCCCAAGAGCCATAGGGGTAATAACAAAAAACTAGCTCCAATCAATCCAAATAAACCAAGTGCATACGAAGATACCGACAGCCCCAGCATACCTCCTGCACCAAAAGGAAGCTCCATCCACTGATTACCAAAATGAAGTGTCGCAATTCCCGAACCGGCAACGATAAAAACCAGTGCACCAAGCATCCTCAAGGAAAAATAAGCCAATGCTGCCGAAAGGCGTTGTTGACGCTTTCGAAAAAAAAGAGCAGCTCGGTAGATCAACATTAAAGGGGGGGCAAATGCGAGAAAGCCCACAGCAGAATAAGAAAAATCAGCAAGCCAAGCCCCCCCGGGGCCCGCCAAATTACGTACGATCCCGTCATACCCCAGATGAGACCAGCCTGGATCTCTAGAATCAAAAGTCAGCAGAGAGAGTAACAGCAACGCACAGCTGCCAATTAAGACAATCACGCCCCCTTCTTTGACGATCCGTGATACAAAAGAGACAAATGCCTCGCGCTCAGTAGCGGTCAAAACTAAATCTTCCCCTTGAATAAAATAGTAGTAGCGGTCAAAACTAAATCTTCCCCTTGAATAAAATAGTAAAAGTACCATATTTACTGTTTCGGAGCAGCGCAGTAATTCAGCGTCTCCGTTAAAGTTCGAGATCAACAATCTCGATGAAGGTTCCATAATCAAATAAGTTTGCTTTAAAATACCGTCATTGCCGTCTGTATTAGCTAAATTGAGAACATTCCATGAGCGAAGTTAAGCACCACAAATTGATCGTACTTGGGTCAGGTCCTGCTGGTTACACTGCAGCTATCTATGCTGCAAGAGCAAACTTGAATCCTGTTGTCATCACGGGCATGCAGGCCGGTGGTCAGCTGACCACCACAACCGATGTTGATAATTGGCCAGGAGATGCAGAAGGTGTACAGGGCCCAGAGCTAATGCAACGGATGCAAAAACACGCGGAACGGTTTGAAACAGAAGTAATTTTTGATCATATCAACGAGGTTTCTCTGAAGCAACGTCCTTTTACTTTGATCGGAGACAGCAACACTTATACTTGCGATGCACTGATCATTGCCACAGGCGCATCTGCTCAATACCTGGGCCTGGAGTCTGAAGAAGCATTCATGGGTAAAGGGGTCAGTGCTTGCGCTACCTGTGATGGATTCTTTTATCGCAACCAGAAAGTTGTCGTTATTGGTGGTGGAAACACCGCTGTAGAGGAAGCCTTGTATTTGTCCAACATCGCGTCAGAAGTAACCCTTATACATCGTCGTGACTCATTACGAAGCGAAAAAATATTACAGGACCATCTGCTCGAAAAGGTAGAAAACGGCAATATCAATATCGAGTGGAATCACACTCTGGACGAAGTACTTGGCGATGATATGGGCGTCACAGGCGTAAGAATCAAAGACGTAAACACGGGAGAAACCAAGGAGCTAGAGACTCTCGGTGTGTTTGTTGCTATTGGCCACAAGCCTAACACGGACATATTTATCGATCAGCTGGAGATGAAAGGCGGCTATCTAACCATTAACAGCGGCCTGGCTGGAAACGCAACTCAAACCAGCGTGCCTGGAGTCTTTGCTGCAGGCGATGTTGCAGATCAGGTCTATCGCCAGGCAGTCACGTCGGCAGGTTTTGGCTGCATGGCCGCCTTGGATGCCGAGCGCTACATCGACGGTCTCAATAAATAGCCAATATTAACGATTCCGATCTATAACAGAAATGTCGAGTATCTATTGGCTCGAACCAGATAGCATTGACTTTCCTCCCGCTGACTTAGCACTCCGTGATCCAAACGGCTTGCTTGCAGCTGGAGGCGACCTGTCACTGCCTCGCTTGGTATCCGCCTATCAAAACGGGATATTCCCTTGGTTTGATGATGACCAGCCAATACTCTGGTGGAGCCCGGATCCTCGCTGCGTGCTCTTTCCTGATCAACTCTATTTGTCCAAAAGTCTCCGGAAGGCGCTAAGAAAACAGGATTATTCTGTCACTTTTGATCGTGCTTTTGAGACAGTTATCACCTCATGCTCGGCCCCCAGAGCATCGACTAGCGAAACCTGGATTACTGAAGATATGAAACAGGCTTATGCCGAGCTTCATCACGCAGGTTTCGCCCACTCCGTTGAAGTCTGGCGAAACGGAGAGTTAGTTGGAGGACTCTACGGGATTGCCATGGGAAGAATGTTTTTCGGTGAGTCAATGTTTAGCAAACAACGAGACGCATCGAAGATCGCATTCGTCTATTTAGTCGAACAGTTACGAACTTGGGGCTATTATTTAATTGATTGCCAAGTCCATAGCGATCATTTAGCCAGTCTGGGTGCTGGTGAAATTCCGCGTTCAGAATTTCTAAAAATACTGAACCGTGAGATCAATACCGACGTCCAACACACATGGCATATGAATTGGTGCTACCAAAAGCGAGAGTCTAGCTGATACTGTGACAGACCTGCGAGAATTACAATTTTATGCTACGCCAGAACACCCTTGTAGTTATTTGAGTGACAGACAAGCCAAGACCTTGTTTGCTGATCCAAAAGCGGAGCTAAATCGCACTGACTACAGCGCACTGTCGGACTTGGGATTCAGGCGTAGTGGCCCACATGTATACCGCCCCCATTGCGGTGGCTGCAGCGCGTGTATTTCCGCGCGTATTCCTGTTGATTGCTTTAAGCTGTCTAAAAGCCAGAAACGCGTATTTCGAAACAATCAGGATCTGACAGTCAGGCCCACCGCCCCCGTTTACAGTGATGAACTTTATGACCTGTATGAACGTTACATTAACCACCGACACTTTGACGGGGATATGTATCCCCCCAGCCCTGAACAGTTCCGGTCTTTTCTGGTGGACAGCAAGCAAGACACCTTCTTTTACCAGTTTAAATCCGCTGACAGGCTGCTGGCTGTAGCAGTGGTCGACCGACTTGATCAGGGGCTATCAGCAATTTATACATTTTTTGACCCCGATGAATCACATCGCAGCCTTGGAAAATTTTCCATTCTTAAACAGATAGAAGCTGTAAGGGATCAGAATCTGCCCTATCTGTATCTGGGTTACTGGATTAAAGGGTGCCAAAAAATGAATTATAAAATTGACTACCGGCCAATACAGCTGTTGCTTGACGGCCACTGGACACAGATAAACACTAACGAGCTATCGATGCCATAGAATGTTTTGCTAAATCATTATAAATGAGGCAAAATATCGCGCCTTAGCAAATGAACCACTTATTACTGGCGCTACTGCCGCCATATATTTGCAACATATTTTTGCAACTATAGATTAATAACTACACTTGTAATTAAACCGGGCTGGATTGGCCCCAGAGGTAAGCCCTGTAATGGCAAAAGAAGAATGCATTGAAATGGACGGCACCATCATCGACACTCTGCCGAACACCATGTTCCGCGTGGAGCTGGAGAACGGTCACGTCGTTACCGCTCACATTTCCGGTAAAATGCGTAAGCACTACATTCGAATTCTGACTGGTGACAAAGTAAAGGTCGAGCTAACACCTTACGATCTGTCAAAAGGTCGTATCGTATACCGCGCTCGATAGTTTCCAAGCCCCGGCTCCAATACTGACGTGAAGCTTTAAAAGCTGAACGCTAAAAAGTAAAAAGCCGATCATCCACAGAGTGATCGGCTTCCTGCTTGGGGCAGCCGTTAAGCTGCCTCATAATCAAACGAAAGCTTATCCTCCTTGACACTGACTCCGACTGTTCCACCCTTTTCAGATAAGGCACCGAACAGCACTTGCTCAGCCAATGGCTTTTTGACCTCCTCTTGAATCAGGCGAGCCATAGGACGCGCTCCCATCTTCTCGTCATACCCGTTCTCTGCCAGCCAGCTAATAGCATCATCATCAAAGACGAGATGAACACTCTTGTCATCCAACTGTGCCTGCAATTGCGTGAGGAACTTATCAACAACACCGCGAATCACTTCAGTATTCAAAGGTTGGAATTGAATAATAGAATCCAAGCGGTTACGGAACTCTGGAGTAAAGGTCTTTCTAATGGCCTCCATTCCATCACTACTGTGATCCTGTAGAGAAAACCCAATGGACCGACGGCTTATTTCATGAGCTCCCGCATTTGTTGTCATAACAACAATGACATTTCTGAAATCGGCTTTACGACCATTGTTATCTGTCAATGTACCGTTATCCATGACCTGCAACAGCAAATTAAAGACCTCCGGGTGGGCCTTTTCGATTTCGTCCAGCAGCAGAACACAGTGCGGTGTCTTGGTGACAGCCTCGGTAAGCAAGCCCCCCTGGTCATAACCAACATAACCGGGAGGAGCACCAATCAGACGCGAAACCGTATGGCGTTCCATATATTCAGACATATCAAAGCGTACAAGCTCAATCCCCATTATTTTTGCAAGCTGAGCTGTGACCTCCGTTTTACCGACTCCGGTAGGCCCGGCAAACAAAAATGAACCGATTGGCTTCTGAGGTTCTTTAAGACCTGCTCGCGAGAGCTTGATTGCAGAAGACAATGACTCTATAGCCGGATCCTGACCAAAGACTACCATTTTCAGGTTCTTTTCAAGACTATGCAGGGCTTCCTTATCCGAAGCAGAGACACTCTTAGGAGGAATCCTGGCAATTTTTGCAACAATGCTTTCAATATCAGGAACATCTATCCGTTTCTTTCGCTTCTTCTCATCAAGCAGCTGCTGATAAGCACCAGCCTCATCGACTACATCGATAGCCTTATCGGGCATATGTTTGTCGTTGATATACCGATCAGCCAGCTCAGAGGCCGCTCTGAGGGCCTTATTGGTATAGGTTAGGTTATGATGTTTTTCATAACGGGATTTCAGGCCTTTTAGGATCTGGTAGGTTTCTTCTATCGATGGCTCCAGAACGTCTATTTTTTGAAAACGACGCGCCAGCGCTCTGTCCTTTTCAAAAATCCCCCTAAACTCCTGGAACGTTGTTGAACCGATACAACGCAGATCACCACTGCTGAGCAAAGGTTTAAGAAGATTAGAAGCATCCATGGCTCCACCTGAGGCCGCACCTGCGCCTATGATGGTGTGGATTTCATCGATAAATAAAATACTGTAGTCTTCCTTTCCAATCTCAGCCAGAAGACCTTTCAGGCGTTTTTCGAAATCACCTCTGTATTTAGTACCGGCCAACAGCGCCCCCATATCCAGAGAGTAAACGGTACTTTTATCGATCACCTCGGGCACTTCGCCATCAACAATCATTTTGGCAAGACCTTCAGCAATAGCGGTCTTGCCGACTCCGGCCTCTCCCACCAGCAACGGATTATTCTTTCGACGGCGGGAAAGAATCTGGATAACCCTTTCCACTTCCTGCTGCCGCCCGACAAGCGGATCGATCCGACCAGCAGCAGCCACTTCATTAAGATTAATAGCAAATTGCTTTAACGGACTGGCCTGTGTGCTTTCTTCCTGTTCGTGTTCTACAGAAGGCTCATCATCGTGAGAGTGAGCACTATCAAGCACTTTCGATATGCCATGGGAAATATAATTAATGACATCAATCCGTTCAATGCTCTGCTGATTCAGAGCATAAACCGCCTGGCTTTCCTGTTCACTGAATATAGCCACAAGAACATTGGCGCCAGTGACTTCATTTTTACCAGACGATTGAACGTGAAATACAGCTCGCTGCAGCACTCGCTGGAAACCCAGCGTAGGCTGCGTATCTCTGTCGTGGTCATCAGCAGGGATCAATGGTGTAGTCGAGTCAACAAAGGCATTCAGGTTGGCTCTCAGCTTTTCAATATCAACTCCACAGGCTTCGAGAACCTCTACTGCTGAATTGTTGCTGAGTAGCGCTAAAAGCAGATGCTCCACGGTCATAAACTCGTGGCGCTTGTCTCTTGCTTCCTGGAAAGCCATGCTCAAAGTTAATTCTAGATCTTTGTTTAGCACGATAAACTGCCTCTCTTGGAACCAATTAAGCCTTATCAACTTCGCAGAGCAGTGGGTGTTGGCACTCTCTCGAATATTGATTAACTTGAGTTGCTTTAGTTTCAGCAATATCACGCGGATAGATGCCACAAACTGCTTTTCCCTGGGTGTGGACGGCGAGCATCACCTGCGTCGCCTTCTCCTGCTCCATGTTGAAGAATACCCTCAAAACTTCAACCACAAAATCCATAGGAGTATAGTCGTCATTCAATAGCAAAACCTTATACATAGAAGGAGGCTTTAATGCTGGCTTCATCTCCTGAGTCAGGAGCCCTCCTTCGCTACCGGCCTCCTTATCTTTATTTAACTCTATTGCACTCAAAAAAATCATTCCCTAAACCTGTTAAACTTAACATCCCAGATATGATACCCCCTGCTCAGACTTGACGCATCTCTGGCTCTTTGTATTTTAACCTCCAGAAGAATTTATTGGCACAACGCGCCTCCCTTTCTGTGCTCTCGCCTGCTGGTATCCATCGATTTTTAATTATAACCCGACCATTTTTGCCGTAGACCCTTTTTTTTTGCGGAAAGTTCCGGGGCTTCAGCACAATTGTCATCCTGACCAGAGCTACAACTTAATCCTGACAAACCGGTTTCAACACTTACTTCACTGTTATTAAGCTTAGTTCATTCCCAGAAAATCGCTTCTCAAAAAAACCTATCATATTGAATTTATGGGACTATATGTTCCATTTTCAACCTGCACCCCAGGTTAGTCTGGCGCAGAATCCGGATCTTGGAAAACTTAGTTTCATCATTACCCTTTCCCATAGAACCAAAGTCGAACTAGTATTGTCCATACCTATCTCTCGATGTCGATCAATCAACCAAGTAGCCGTTTCTAACAGGGATAAAACCTCGTTAAAGTCAATTTTAACGCCAGAAGCTGAAAGTCTATCTTGCAAAAAGCGCGACATATGACGAGAATACGTGAATAGCTTTATTAGCTATAGATAATTTGTAGTTTAAGGAGTTCTCAATGCACTCAGGGAAAGTAAAGTGGTTTAACAATGCCAAAGGGTATGGTTTTATCCTATCAGACAAATCTGAAGAAGATCTATTCGCACACTATTCAGCTATACAGATGGACGGGTATAAAACACTAAAGGCCGGACAGGAAGTAAATTTCGAGACTACACCAGGTCCGAAAGGCACCCATGCTGTCAACATTCGCCCAGCGGAAGCTAAAGAACAAGCTGAAGCTAATTAGTAAAGGAGGCAAGACTCTGTAATCAGAATCTTTTTTCCACCCGTAAAAAAACCAGCCTTAGGCTGGTTTTTTATCCTCTCTGCTCAGATCTTCAGAATCTGCTCATAAGAGCGACCTTTGTTCTGACAGCATTGGACGCAGCTACATATTCGCAATCACTGCATCACCAAACCCAGAGCAGGAAACCAAGGTAGCGTCTTCCATCAGCCGATCAAAATCATAGGTTACAGTTTTCGCTGCAATTGCCCCGGAAACACCTTTGAGTATCAGATCTGCTGCTTCCTTCCAGCCAAGATGGCGCAGCATCATTTCAGCGGAAAGTATAACAGAGCCAGGATTAACCTTGTCTTTGCCTGCATATTTAGGCGCTGTTCCATGAGTTGCTTCAAAGATAGCAATATCATCGCTAAGGTTTGCACCAGGAGCAATCCCAATGCCTCCCACCTCAGCAGCCAGCGCATCTGAAAGATAATCCCCATTCAGGTTCAGGGTAGCGATAACCGAGTACTCTGCTGGACGGAGTAAAATCTGCTGTAGCATTGCATCCGCAATAACATCCTTGATAACGATTTGATTTCCGGTATTGGGGTTGGTAATCGAACACCAGGGACCGCCATCAAGCAGTTCCGCACCAAATTCTTCTTTTGCCAGCTCGTAGCCCCACTCCTTAAAAGCACCTTCGGTAAATTTCATGATATTACCCTTGTGCACAAAGGTCACAGAAGGTTTATCATTATCAATAGCATATTGAATGGCTTTGCGGATCAGGCGCTGGGTACCTTCTTTGGAAACAGGCTTAATTCCTATCCCACAGTTCTCTTCGAAACGAATTTTGGTCACTCCAAACTCATCCTTCAGGAACTTAATCAGTTTATCGGCTTCGGCAGACCCCGCTTTAAACTCAACACCGGCATAGATATCTTCCGAGTTCTCTCTAAAGATACACATGTCGACATCCTGCGGGGCTTTGACAGGACTGGGAACCCCTGTAAACCATTGTACGGGCCTCTGACATACGTAGAGATCCAACTCTTGCCGTAAAGCCACATTAAGTGAGCGTATTCCTCCGCCCACTGGCGTAGTCAAAGGCCCCTTTATTCCAACGACAAATTCTCTAAATGCTTCAAGGGTTTCTTCTGGCATCCAGGTATCTGCGTCATAAATTTCTGTAGCCTTCTCTCCGGCATAGACTTCCATCCATGAGATTTCCCGATTGCCGCCATATGCCTTGCTTACAGCAGCATCAACAACCTTGATCATTGGTGGCGTCACATCGTAGCCAATCCCATCGCCTTCGATAAAAGGAATTATAGGATTATTGGGAACTTCCAGCGATTTATCGGTATTTACCGTTATTTTTTCCCCTTTAGAGGGTACCTTTATCTTCTCATATCCCATGTTGAACTCCGTATTTCAAAAAATAGTCAGATGCCTTTCGACATGCAGACACAGAATCATAAGTCACTATTTTACTTTGTATTCATTGGACCCTACGGCGTCAGAATTGTGAGTTACATGCTTCCCTTGCTGTTGAAGCATGTAACTTAAGCAGTCATCACCGGATAAGGGCTTGCTAAAATAAAACCCCTGAAACTCATCACAACCATTTTCCCGAAGAAATGCCACATGCCCGATATTTTCTACGCCTTCAGCTATCACTGTCAGATTAAGGCTATGACCCAAGGCAACAATTGCCCGGGTGATCGCTTCGTCATCTGCATATCGACCAATATCAAACACAAATGACTTGTCAATTTTAAGCTTATCAATCGGTAATTTTTTAAGATAGCTCAGGGAAGAGTACCCCGTACCAAAGTCGTCGATAGCCAGCTTTATCCCCATTTTTTTTAGCTGCTGCAACTTGGCGATTGTGCTTTCCGGACGACTCATAATAAAGCTTTCGGTAATTTCAAGCTCCAGTTGAGTTGGATGTATTTCTACTCGGTCGACAATATCCTGCACTTTTTGAATGAGTGAAGGATCCATAATTTGAGGCCCAGCAAGATTCACTGACATTCGAATCCCTGAAATCCCTTTTTGTTCCCACTCCTTGAGCTGTCGACAGGCTTCTTCAAGTACCCACGCACCTATTTCAACAATTTGCCCGGATTCCTCTGCAATCGGAATAAATCGATCCGGCTGGATCATCCCCTGATCGGGATGTATCCACCTTAACAGCGCTTCCACGCCGATCACTTCGGCATCAGAAGAAGATAGCTGAGGTTGGTAATAAAGTACCAGCTCGCGCCTCTCCAGAGCGTAGCGTAAGTCAACGTCCAGATTCAGACGCTCTTCAAAACCAGCTGACTGCTCAGGACTGTAGAATGAACATTGTTTACGTCCTTTTTGCTTTGACTGATGCATAGCAACATCTGCATGCTTTATCAGCGTATTGGCATCAGCCCCGTGCTCTGGATACAAGGCAATCCCCAGACTAACTGAAATGAACGCCTCATGACCTTCTACCTGGTAAGCTTTGGATAAATCCAGGAGCAGGTTGTCAGCCAACTCTTCAACATAATCCGTATGAATAAAGTCTTCCAGAATCACCACGAACTCATCCCCCCCCCAACGGGAAACGATCCCCATTTGCCGAACCAGTGATTTTATTCTATCAGCTGCCTGCTGCAGCAGCTCGTCACCAGCGGGATGACCCAGGCTGTCATTAATGTTTTTAAAGTGATCAAGGTCGCAGAAGATAACAGCCCTTCGCTGGAGACCGCCTTGATCTGCTTCTATAAGAGATTGCAACCTGCGCTGCAACCCCAGGCGATTCGGCAATTCTGTCAGAGGGTCATGGTTGGCCAACCACTGAAGTTGATGCTGAACTGTTTTCTGTTCAGTAATATCCATTCCAATGGACAATAACGCATCTGACTGATCTTTTTGGCTTAATCGGGAATGCAGCCAGGACAGAGTCCGCTGGCCACCGCTGGGGGCTTCAAACTGAGCCTCATACCTGCAGCTGTTACTGACACCAGCATAAACCAGATCAATGGCTTCCCTGGCATGCGGCCCAAGACTGCCAAACAGCTCTTCATAACTTCTGTTAACACATTGCTGCTCTGATTTACTGACCATAAGACAACCAAACTGATTGACGCTTTTGCAAACACCATCTTTGGTTTGCAGTAAGATAACAGCCTGAGCATTATCTAAAAGGCTGGCAACAAAATCCCGTTGCTTGGCAAGCTCCTTGCTGCTTTTATGCAAACGAAGAGTCCGGTTTTTCACTTCCCGGTCCAAACGTTCCAGCTCATCAGCAAGATGAATGGTGCTCTTCGCCAACTGCCCAAGCTCATCTTCAACCGTCTGTTTAAATACTCCACTGGCTTTTCTAAGACGTTTTCTAACCCTGTCGTAATCATGATGGGCAAGTAGCGGTAAAAGCCCTGCAACCAAAGACAAGGCATTGAGTGATGGCTGCATAACTGCAGCCAGCAATAATGCGCTGATCAATAAAGAAACCCAGGTCACGACAAGTAACTGAAGATTATTTCTGCGAATAGATTGGTAACTGTCAGTAACATCAGTCAGGAGAACCCAGTAACCTCGCTGTTGTTCCAGAATAGTCAGTGGAGTTAACGCGAGTTCATAGCGGATATCCCCCGACTGAAGCAGATACTGACCAGCTCCCCTGAATTCTGTTTTTTGAGCATATTCATTTAGTAGAGGTTCAAACTGAGTCCGGTTACTCAAGGCAGAAAGATTCACTCCCCAGGAGCGTAGGCCCTTGCTGCCCTCTTCTTCAGTTTTCAATAAAACACCGACACTTGAACCGGAAAACTCAGCGACATTTAGTACGACATCGGCGATCGAAGTAACAACAGCAACACTTCCTGTACCTTCCTCCAGCAATACCGGAACAGCGGCCACAATCTGACACTCAATCACACAACTAAAGCTGGTAGTAGGCTGCTCGCTGGTCAGTACCATTGTACTGATATCAGTAAGCAGCTGGTTTTTTGGGCCACTACTGTAGACAGCTTCCAACGAAGGTGAGCTTACTTGCAACTGCTCGATACCGGATAACAGAACTTGCTTGGAGGCTCTGTTTTTTAAGCCAAAGACAAGTTGTTCGTAATTAACGACATCCTGCCCTCCCTCAGCAAGCAGAACAAGAGATTCAGTCTGGCTGATCAGATCGTTTTGGACACGTCGAATCTGAGACTGAAGCGCGTTGGAACTGCGCTGCTGCTGAAGCTGCCTTTCTCTCTGTAATTGGTTTTCCTGCAAAACATTTGCTGCCCAGGAGACTCCGAGCGCAATAAAAAAGAACACCACCGTAAGAAGAAGAAACAACTTCCATTTAAGACTTAAAAAGCGCTGTCGCAATTCTTTGTTCATTCACCACCCTATCAACTAGAAACGATACGACGCTTGAAACATAAGCATATTCCAGTTCTTCTTCAGTTCGCCTGGTGATTCGTTATCAAGTGCTGAAAGCCAAGCCGTTCCCTCAACATGGTGAAGCTCTGCACGGGTATGCAGTTTGGGTGTTACCTGGTATCCGATACCGATGGTCCAATCCTTGGCAAACCCTTGATGAGCAGGACGTCCAGTCATTAATTGCAAATTGGTGCCATCAGGGTCGTCGTCATCGACAACTGCATCGTCATATCTAAGCAGTCCGGTCCATCGATGATCAAACCGATACTCTGCTTGAATGTAGTATGCTTTGATCGTATTGTCCTGCTTTGGCAGAAAAGAACCAAAACCACTACGGCTGATATTTTCAATAAAATACTCAGAAGTCAGGCTAAGATTTTCAAAATTCAGCTGTGCCGAATAACCAAATAATTCGAAATCAATCTCTCCGTTTCCGATAAAGAACGGTATATCGGAAGTAAAGGAGGTATTAGCATCTATAAAAGTGGCGGCCAGCCTGATCTGTCCGCTACCGTGCTCATAGAGTACTCTGGCCAATGCCAGTTCAGAACTGCCCAGCACACCAGGCAAGTCAGCCCCAAGCAGCGCACGTTCTGTATCAGCTCCTGTTAAAGGCTTCCCCCATAAGACATCTACCATCCAGCTACCGTAACTGGGTTGAGTTCGGTAGTAGCCTCCCACTCCGTCTGAGGATAGCTCCAGCTCCCGAACCTGGTCCGGGTAAATGGACTGTGGGAGAACAATACTTGGACGAGTAAAGGAAACATCACGGGTATCATTGTAAAACCCGATCGGGTTCTTCAATCGTCCAAACCTTACCCCGGCCTGGCGATCATTGTTCTGTAAGAAAGACCAATCGGCAAACAAGTAGTCCACCTGCACATCACCATCTTCTCCCTTACCTGCGGTTCTTGAAAGAAGCTGTCCGCTCAGACGTAGCTGAGGAGATACACTGTAAATACCGTTAATTCCCAGTTCACGGAAGTCAAAACTACCATTGCTATCAGAAGAGTTACCAAAAAAATTGTTACGATCACTAATCGACCAGCCTTGTGTGATAAAGCCACTCCATTGCCAGGAGTCATCAAGGTCAGAAGAGGCGTAAGAGTGGGCAGGTAGCAGAGTCAAAGCGGCCACTATAACCGACAGCAAGCAGGAAAAAGGCATTGAACTATTCCACAACGGGACCAAAGATCTAATCCAAAACCACATATCGAACTCCCCCTGCTCTATTGCCATCGACGATATATCCAATTGCACCCGGTGTCTGTGCGACCGCCTCTAACATTAGCTGTTGGTTTTTAATCTGTACCGGAGCTTGTCCAGTTCCTGAATAAACGGCTCGATCCCAAGTTTGTCTTAACTGGTAAGGGAATACCGCTAAAGTCCTTTTTGAAAACCGTCGGTGAATAGCATGATCATCGGGCAACACAAATACCCTGATTGGAGTACCGTCTGCCCAACGGGTTAATCGCATACTGAAAATAGATCTCAAAACACTTCGGCTGAGGTGGTCGTAGGGGACTTGCGAATTAATGATGACAACTGGCTGTTTGTTTTCAGCCACAGCCACCGAGGCATTAAAGATAAAGGAAGAGAGTAGTAAATATACTAATGAGATCCAGACCAGGACAGTCGAACGTAGAATACAGTACGACTGAATATCTAGAAGCGGAAATCTTAATCTAGAAAGAGAATGAAGCATCCTGCTAGAGGTTCCTTACCGGCTTGGTATATCAAATCACAACATAATAAGGTTGCACCAAAAATCTACTAGTCTGTATGTTATGCTATTCGACGACGAAAGTCCTGCAAAAAAAAGGGCAGCCAATGCCGCCCTTTTTCTAACGCTATTAACGACTTACCGGGAAACCTACCAGCCGGTAATTTCTTTTAACGCTGCGCCGATATCAGCCAGGGAGCGAACAGTCTTTACGCCAGCATCTTCTAATGCCGCAAACTTTTCGTCAGCTGTGCCCTTACCACCAGAAATAATTGCACCGGCGTGCCCCATTCTCTTACCAGCAGGAGCGGTAACACCGGCAATATAAGAGACGACAGGCTTAGTGACATTGGCTTTGATGTAAGCTGCCGCTTCCTCTTCAGCCGACCCACCTATTTCACCAATCATAACAATGGCTTCAGTTTTATCATCATTCTGAAACATTTCCAGAATATCGATGAAGTTAGAGCCAGGAATAGGATCACCACCAATACCAACGCAGGTAGACTGACCGTAACCGGCATCAGTCGTCTGCTTGACCGCTTCGTAAGTCAAAGTTCCGGAGCGAGACACAATACCTACCTTACCAGGCAGATGAATATGTCCAGGCATGATTCCAATCTTGCACTCTCCCGGAGTGATAACGCCTGGGCAGTTTGGTCCAATGACACGAACACCAAGTTCGTCGCATTTTACCTTGCATTCCAGCATGTCCAGTGTTGGAACTCCCTCAGTAATCACAACAACCAGTTTGATTCCAGCGTAAGCGGCCTCAAGAAGTGAATCCTTAACGAATGGAGCGGGAACATAGATAACAGATGCTTCTGCGCCTGTTTTTTCTACAGCTTCCGCAACTGTATTGAAAACAGGAAGACCAAGATGCTCTTGACCACCCTTACCAGGAGTAACGCCACCAACCATCTGAGTACCGTAAGCAATCGCTTGCTCAGAGTGAAAAGTACCCTGGCCACCGGTAAATCCCTGACAGATCACCTTTGTATCTTTATTGATCAGGATGCTCATTATTATTTACCCTCCGCTGCTTTAACCGCTTGCTCGGCAGCATCTTTCAGGCTGGTCGCAGCAATAATATCCAATCCACTGTCCGCCAGAACCTGGGTACCAAGTTCTGCGTTGTTACCTTCCAGGCGAACAACAACAGGCACTTCTACGCCAACTTCCTTAACAGCAGCGATAACGCCTTCCGCAATCAGATCGCAGCGTACAATACCGCCAAAGATATTAACCAGAACGGTTTTAACTTTGTCATCGGAAAGAATAATCTTGAATGCTTCAGCTACACGCTCTTTAGTAGCACCGCCCCCTACATCCAGAAAGTTTGCTGGAAAACCGCCATGTAACTTAACAATATCCATGGTTCCCATGGCCAGACCAGCACCATTTACCATGCAGCCGATATTGCCATCAAGAGCCACGTAATTGAGCTCCCACTGTGCCGCATGAGCTTCACGCTCGTCTTCCTGAGAAGGATCGTGCATTTCCTGCAAATCCTTATGGCGATAAACGGCGTTACCATCGATTGCCATTTTGGCATCCAGGCAATGCAGGTTACCTTCAGTGGTAATAACCAGCGGATTGATTTCCAGCAGAGCTAAATCTTTTTCCTGAAAAAGCTTAGCCAATCCTAAGAATATCTTGGTGAACTGGCTAACCTGAGCACCGCTCAGTCCCAATTTGAATGCCAGTTCACGGCCCTGATAAGGCAGCGCTCCGGTCAGAGGATCAATGGTAGCCTTTAGAATTTTCTCTGGAGTTTCCTCAGCAACCTTCTCAATTTCAACACCACCTTCGGTGGATGCCATAAATACGATACGGCGGGAGGAACGGTCTACAACAGCACCTAGATACAATTCTTGATCAATGTCTGTGCAGGATTCCACCAGAATTTTACTAACTGGCTGACCATTTTCATCAGTCTGATAAGTTACCAAATTCTTCCCAAGCCATTCCGCAGCAAAAGCTTTGGCTTCTTCAGGGCTGCTGATCAACTTGACACCACCGGCTTTTCCGCGTCCGCCAGCGTGGACCTGGGCTTTAACAACCCACTGATCACCGCCAATTTTACCGCATGCCTCAGCGGCTGCTTCGGGTGTGTCGACCGCATGCCCAATGGACACCGGCAACCCGTATTGGGCAAACAATTGTTTTCCCTGATACTCGTGAAGATTCATGCTTAAGATCCGTTGTGTTATCAAAATTTCAGTTTGTAGCCTTCTGAGAGACTACGGGGCTGAGTAACATCAACACATTACGCGATGACAGATACTCAATGACCGCTCCGAAGAGCGGTCAAATCTAAGACTAAATTAGCGCTTCTTTCGATTTGCTACGTGAATCGCGTGACCATCAACAGCCAGTGCAGCTTCGTGTACCGCTTCGCTCACAGTTGGGTGAGCAAAAACAGTCAACTGAAGATCTTCGGCAGATGATCCGAACTCCATAGCGATAACAGCCTGTGCTATCAACTCTGAAGCCACACCACCAACCATATGGCAACCAAGAATGCGATCGGTTTCTTCGTCAGCTATCAACTTAACAAAGCCATCAGTATCCTGTGAGGCCATCGCACGACCAGAGGCGGCAAACGGGAATTTACCCACTTTGTACTTCACGCCTTCTGCTTTCAGTTGCTGCTCTGTCTTACCAACCCAGGCCATTTCAGGGTGAGTATAGATAATCCCTGGAATGCAGTCATAATTCATTTGGGCCTTATGACCATGGATAATATCCGCAACCATAATACCTTCTTCAGAAGCCTTATGGGCCAGCATTGGTCCTCGTACCACATCACCGATCGCAAAGACCCCTGGGACGTTTGTACGGCATTGGTTATCGACAGAAATAAACCCACGCTCATCCAGTTCAACACCAGAATCACCAGCCAGCAGACCTTCAGTGTAAGGACGACGACCAACAGCGACAATCAACTTGTCGACAACCACCTCCTGGTCTCCTTTGCCATCAGTGTATTTAACCGTAACTTCCTGACCGCTAATATCGGTACCCGTTACCCGAGCACCCAGGCGAATATCCAGCCCTTGTTTCTTAAGGAGCTTTTGCCCTTCTTTGGCAACATCTTTATCAGCGAAGCCCATAAACTCTTCCATGGCTTCCAAAACTATAACGTCGGAACCCAACCGAGCCCATACAGACCCCATTTCCAAGCCGATAACGCCCGCGCCAATAACACCAAGACGCTTAGGTGTCTCGCTGATATTAAGCGCACCTTCGTTATCAAGAATCAATCCCTCAGTCAGCGGAGCAGGAGGAATATTTACCGGCACGGAACCCGCAGCAATAATAATATTCTCAGCATCAACAACCTCAGTTGATCCATCGTTCTTGCTAACCTCGACTTTCTTACCAGCAAGAACTTTACCAGCTCCTTCAAAAAGCGTTACGCCGTTAGCCTTAAACAAACCTGCAATACCACCGGTCAGATTTTTAACAATCTGATCTTTACGCTTAATCATGGTGGGGACGTCCATGGCGACGTCATTTGCAGTGATGCCATGAATTTTGAATTCTTCATGAGCCATATGGTATTTGTGGGTGGAATCCAGTAATGCTTTAGATGGAATACACCCAACGTTCAGACAAGTACCGCCCAAAACGGCTTTGCCCTTACCATCGACCCATTTTTCAACGCAAGCAGTTTTCAGACCTAATTGAGCTGCACGAATAGCAGCAACATAACCACCAGGGCCTGCGCCAATTACGATAACATCAAACTTTTGAGACATGTCCTAAGCTTCCTATCAGTAACCTTTCTTTATAACGTTTCCAAACGAATGGAGCGTTACTAACCTTTTGGGTCTTCTTATACGTCCAGCAACATACGCGCGGGATCTTCCAGCAGATCCTTGATGGTAACCAAGAACTGCACGGCATCCTTGCCATCAATCATTCGGTGATCATATGACAGAGCAAGATACATCATAGGCAAAATAACAACCTCACCGTTCACCGCCATTGGCCGATCCTGAATCTTATGCATCCCCAGAATCGCAGTTTGTGGAGCATTCAATATCGGGGTAGACAAGAGAGAACCAAATACACCACCATTGGTAATGGTAAATGTGCCCCCTTGCATGTCTTCAATACCCAGCTTGCCGTCGCGCCCTCGTACAGCAAAGTCACGAATATTTCGTTCAATATCAGCTAAGCCCATATCATCGGTATCACGTAAAATGGGAACAACCAGTCCCCTTTCCGTAGATACAGCTACGCCTATATCCTGAAAACCATGGTAAACCATATCGTTTCCATCAATTGAGGCATTTACAGCGGGGAAGCGTTTAAGTGCTTCGGTTGCAGCCTTCACAAAGAAGGACATAAAACCGAGACGGGTGCCATTATGAGTCTTTTCGAAAAGATCTTTATATTGATTACGCAGCTCCATGATCGGCTTCATGTTGATTTCATTATAGGTCGTCAACATGGCTGCGTTTTGCTGAGCCTGAACCAGGCGCTTGGCTATTGTAGCACGTAGGCGTGTCATTGGTACGCGCTTTTCAATACGCACACCTTCACTCACTGGCTGGGAAGCCATCTCGGTAGCAGCAGCCGGAGCAGCAACTGGGGCCGCAGGCTTGTTTTTAAGATGCTTGAGTACATCCTCTTTGGTGACTCGACCACCTTTTCCAGACCCACTCACTTGAGAAGCGCTCAGGTTGTTTTCTTCCAGAAGCTTTCGCGCTGCCGGACCAACACCAGCGTCTGTGCTATCTTCTGGACCAGAGATTTCAGCTTCAGCTTCAGCCGCTACACCGTTATTGGCAGCAGCCGGAGCCTCTCCTGCGGCGAAACGAGCGATGATTTCATCACTAAGAACCGTATCACCTTCACCTTTCAGTATCTCAGCAATTGTACCGTCAGCCGGAGCAACAACTTCCAATACGACCTTATCTGTTTCAATATCAACAATCAGCTCGTCGCGAGCAACCGACTCTCCCGGTTGTTTATGCCAGGTAGCAACGGTGCCGTCGGCTACAGATTCTGGAAAAGTAGGTGCTTTGATTTCGATTGACATGATTCTTCCTTTACAAAATTCGTGGTTAGCCCAAGACTAAGCAAATAAACCGTTAATGGCGTCGTTGACCAGCGTTTCTTGCTCTATAACATGCTGAGACATATAGCCGGATGCCGGCGCAGCCGAAGCCAGACGAGCCGATACCTGAAGGTGCAATTCAGGAAATACCTGCTGAATCGCATGACGCATATGGTGTTGACTACAGTACCAGGCACCTTGGTTAAGGGGCTCTTCCTGACACCAAACGACGCTTTCTACATTCTCATAGGCTGCAATCGCTGTTCTAAGATCCGCTTCAGGGAACGGATACAGTTGTTCAATCCGAACGATAGCAACGTCATCTCTTTCATCGGCTTCACGCTTGTTGTAAAGGTCGTAATACACCTTGCCGCTGCAAAGCACTACCCGCTTAACCTTTTTGGTGTCTATATCATCCACTTCCGGAATAACAGTCTGGAATGACCCCTCTGTCAAATCATCCAAAGAGGAAATAGCCTGCTTATGGCGTAACAGACTTTTCGGTGACATGACAATCAGAGGCTTACGCAGAGGTCTTATTACCTGGCGACGCAGCATATGGAATACTTGTGCAGGGGTGGTGGGAATGCAGACCTGCATGTTGTGCTCAGCACAAAGCTGCAGATAACGTTCAAGACGAGCCGAAGAGTGCTCTGGCCCCTGCCCTTCGTAACCGTGAGGCAACAGCATGGTCAAACCGCATAGTCGCGCCCATTTGTGTTCACCACTGGCGATAAACTGGTCGATAACAACCTGAGCACCGTTAGCAAAATCTCCGAACTGTGCCTCCCATACCACCAATGCATTCGGCATGGTAGTCGAGTATCCGTATTCAAACGCAAGCACCGCTTCTTCGGATAAGAAGGAATCCAGCAAAGTAACCCGCGGCTGCTCTTCGGACAGGTTACGTAAAGGAACGTAGGTTGAACCATCTTTTTGATTATGCAGTACCGCATGACGATGTGAAAAAGTACCACGACCGACATCCTGTCCCGTTATGCGAATGGGGTGACCTTCAGCCAGAAGAGTCCCATAGGCAAGTACTTCAGCAAAACCCCAGTTAATAGGCATTGCTCCAGAGCCCATTTTTTTACGATCTTCCAGTATCTTGGCAACCTGGCGCTGAACGACAAAGCCTTCCGGAACAGTATCCAGTTTATTGGCCAGATCCTTGACCAGTTCGCTCGACACTCGGGTATCGCAGTGATGAGTCCACTCATGCCCCAAGTAAGGTCGCCAATCGACAAACAACCCTTCGTTTGGCTCGGTGACCAGACTCTTAGCAACGTGGCGACCGTCTTCCAGTGACTGACGATAGTCGGCCTCATAGGCTTTGCTTTGCGCTTCATCAATAACACCCTCGGCGATAAGGCGCTCTGCATAGAGTGTCCGTGTTGTCTTCTGGGTCTTGATTTTCTGGTACATCATCGGTTGGGTACCAGAAGGTTCATCGGCTTCGTTATGGCCTCTACGGCGATAACACACCAGATCGATCACTACATCTTTATGAAATTCGTTACGATAATCCAGCGCCACCTTGGTAACAAACGCAACAGCTTCGGGGTCATCACCATTAACATGAAAAATAGGCGCCTGTACCATCTTGGCAACATCGGTACAGTACTCAGTTGAACGAGTATCTTCACGTTTATTGGTTGTAAAGCCGACCTGGTTATTTACAACAATATGGACGGTACCACCCGTTTTATAGGCGCGAGTCTGAGACATCTGGAACGTCTCCATAACTACACCTTGACCGGCAAATGCTGAATCTCCGTGGATATTGATCGGGAGCACCAGATCGCCAATATCATCATCGCGACGATCCTGACGCGCACGAACAGAACCCTCAACAACAGGAGCGGATATTTCCAAATGGGACGGATTAAACGCAAGCGCTAAATGAAGCTCACCTCCAGGAGTGGAGATATTGGTTGAAAATCCCTGGTGGTATTTCACATCACCGGATGTTTCAAGTGTTCGTTTACCTTCAAATTCTTCAAAAAGCTCTCGAGGATTTTTGCCAAAGGTATTAACCAGTACGTTCAGGCGGCCACGGTGAGCCATTCCTATGACAACTTCTTTAGAACCGTATTTTCCGGCCCTTTGTATAATCTCATCCAAACAAGGGATAAGACTCTCACCGCCTTCCAAGCCAAAACGCTTGGCGCCAGCAAAACGAGAGCCCAGATATTTCTCTAACCCTTCTGCCGCAGTCAGTCGCTCCAGTATATGTTTGCGGTATTCCGGGTCAAACTGGGGATGACTGCGTACAGGCTCAATTCGGGACTGCAACCAACGCTTTTGCTGAGTGTCAACTATATGCATAAACTCAGCACCAACGGTGGTGCAATAAGTCTGCTTGAGGTCGTTAAGAATATCTTTAAGAGGAGCTTCTTCAGGTCCGAAAAACAAAGAACCTAATTGGAATGTCGTATCCAGGTCAGCCTCTGAGAGTTCATGGAAGTGCAGATCCATGTCAGGAACAGTTTCTCTCTCCTGCAGACCCAGCGGATCAAGGTTGGCTACCTGATGTCCTCGAACTCGAAACGCATTGATCATGCGCAGCACTCGGACTTGCTTTTTTTCGTGTTCAGAGCTGACGCTTGATACGGGAGCGGCCTGGGCTCGTTTCTGGTTTTTGGAAAGGTAGAGAAAATGCTCTCTGATTGCAGAATGGGGAATGTCCTGAGAGACAGTATCCTGTACGCGGGGTAGTTTGTTGAACTCCTCTCGCCATTCTGGGGGGACCTCGTTGGGATCTCTTAAAAAGAGCTCATAAAGCTCTTCGACGTAGTCCGCATTCCCACCGGAGAGGTGAGAAGTTTTCCACATCAACTCCATTATGCCTTCTTGCATTAGATAGGTGACCCTGTATTTAGGGAGCGGACGCCAAAGGCAACGATTCCATTTTCACTGATTGAATAAGCGAAAGCCCGGGAAGGACCCGTTGCGCTCAGGGTACACAGCCCCACATTTGATTGCGAATTTGAATTTTATTAGTAGACCCTTTATTAGTGGGCCTTTTATGATTTTTTTGCGGTGCTTAGTTTACAGCACTCGACGGTGTGTAAATATAATGCTTTCTACTTAGGAGAAAAAGCATTAATCGGCCCCAATACCGTTTTAATGCACTTTTTTGTTACCTGGGACCGAATAAACCGACATTATTGCCAAAAAAGCCTTAAAAAAAAGGTGCGCTTACTGCGCACCTTTTTCCTGACGACCCGATCAATGTAAAAATCAGGTTGCCTGCTGTAACAACATGTTTCTGATATGACCGATAGCCTTTGTTGGATTAAGACCTTTTGGACATACGCTAACGCAGTTCATGATGCCATGGCAGCGGAAGACACTGAATGGATCATCAAGGTCAGCCAGCCGCTCACGAGTAGCCGTGTCACGACTATCGGCCAGGAAGCGATAAGCCTGCAACAACCCTGAAGGTCCGATAAACTTGTCAGGGTTCCACCAGAATGACGGACAAGCTGTTGAACAACAAGCACAGAGAATGCACTCATAAAGCCCATCAAGCTTTTCACGCTCTTCTGGTGATTGCAGCCGCTCAATAGCAGGCGCTGGCGTATCATTGATCAAATAAGGCTTGATCTTTTCGTACTGAGCATAGAACTGCCCCATATCCACAACCAGGTCGCGGATAACCGGCAAGCCAGGCAACGGACGAAGCACCAGCTTGTCATCTTTAACCACAGATGAAAGCGGCGTAATACAAGCAAGTGCATTCGAGCCGCTAATATTCATACCATCGGAACCACACACACCCTCACGACATGAGCGGCGATATGCGAGACTTGGATCTTTGTCTTTCAGCAGCTGCAAAAGATCAAGAACCATGATGTCTTTTCCACCCGGGATATCGATATGGATATCCTGCATGTAAGGCGCATCGTCAACCTCGGGATTGTAACGATATACACTAACTAGCATGATGCGTCCCCTTAATATACTCGCGCCTTAGGTGGAAAGGCTTCTACGGTTTTGGGCGCGAAATTAACATCACGCTTACCAATACGCTTCTCCCCTGGGAAGAATACGGAGTGCTTCAGCCAGTTCTCGTCGTCGCGCTCGGTAAAGTCATTTCGAGCATGAGCTCCACGACTCTCTTTGCGCTCTTCTGCTGCGATAGCTGTCGCTTCTGCGATTTCCATCAAATTTTCAAGTTCCAGAGCCTCAATACGTGCAGTATTGTAGGCCAGGCTCTTGTCTTCCAGATGGAGATTGGAAACTCGCTCGCGAATACCTTCCAGCAATTTAAGACCTTTCTGCATGCTTTCGCCATCGCGGAAAACACCAAAATACAGCTGCATAGTCTTCTGCAGCTCAGCACGAACTTCAGCAACGCTTTCGCCACCCGTAGAATTATTCAGGCGGTTAAGACGAGCCATGGCGCGATCCAAATCTTCCTCGGTAGGCTCTACGGCCTCATAACCATCAGCAAGCGCCTTTTCAATCTGCATTCCAGCAGAACGACCAAAGACCACCAGATCAAGCAACGAGTTTCCGCCCAGGCGGTTAGCCCCATGAACAGATACGCAAGCAACCTCACCGCAGGCGTACAGACCTTCAACAACGCGATCATTGCCATCAGTGTCGATGGTCAAAGCCTGACCACCTACATTTGTGGGAATTCCGCCCATCATATAATGACAGGTGGGGACAACAGGAATTGGAGCCTCTACGGGATCTACATGAGCAAACGTCTTCGAAAGCTCACAGATTCCAGGAAGACGACTATGCAGGACCTCTTCACCCAAATGATCAAGCTTCAGGAAAACGTGATCCCCTTCCGGACCGCATCCGCGACCATCCAGAATTTCCAAAATCATTGAGCGCGCAACCACATCACGACCCGCAAGATCTTTGGCATTAGGTGCATAACGCTCCATAAAGCGTTCGCCATCCTTATTGATCAGATAACCACCTTCACCGCGACAACCTTCGGTCACAAGCACACCTGCACCAGCTATACCGGTGGGATGGAACTGCCACATTTCCATGTCTTGTGCCGGGTATCCCGCTCGAAGCGCCATTCCCACTCCGTCACCCGTATTAATCAGGGCATTCGTAGTCGACTGGTAAATACGACCAGCACCACCAGTTGCAAGAACCGTAGCCTTAGCCTTTATAAAGACAGTCTCACCTGTTTCGATACAGATAGAGATACAGCCGACCACAGCATCGTCTGCATTTTTTACCAGCTCTGCGGTATACCATTCATTAAAGAATGTGGTGCCGGCCTTTAGATTTGCTTGATATAAGGTATGAAGAAGAGCATGACCAGTACGGTCAGCTGCCGCACATGTACGTGCAGCCTGCCCGCCCTCTCCAAAATTCTTGGATTGACCACCAAATGGACGCTGATATATGCGCCCTGCTTCGGTGCGAGAGAATGGCAACCCCATGTGGTCTAACTCAAAGACAGCCTGAGGGCCCACGCTGCACATGTATTCAATAGCGTCCTGATCACCAATATAATCAGAACCTTTAACTGTGTCATACATATGCCAGCGCCAATCATCATTCGGATCAGCACTTGCAATTGCACAGGTAATACCGCCCTGTGCAGATACAGTGTGTGAACGAGTCGGGAAAACCTTAGTGACACAGGCAGTTTTTAATCCCGATTGAGCCAGCTGAAGCGCGGCACGCATACCTGCACCGCCACCGCCGACTACGATAGCATCATAGCTTAGCGTACGAAGTTTAGACATTGTTTATAATCCCCAAAGAACCTGAACACCCCAAACCAAAAACGAAAACATCGCTGTTCCGCACACCGCCTGAAACAGGAAGCGGGGCCCGGTAGGCTTAATGTAATCAGTAGATACGCCCCAAAGGCCAATCCAGGCATGGGCGCCGGTGGAGATAAGGGTCAACAGGGAGAAAACACGAACCCAGGTTTGCTCAAAAAGCCCTTTCCACTGCACATAATCCAGATCAGGATTAAAAAGCAGGTAAGCCAGAATAAAAACGGTGTATGCCAGAAGAATGACAGCCGTTGCACGCTGAATCATCCAGTCATAAAGGCCGCTGCGGCCAAAGCTTGTTATCGTAGTTACCATATCCATACTCCCGCCAGTAGTGTTGCTACGACACCGCTAGCAAGCGTGATTTTGGCCGCCAGGGTGCCGCTTTCAAGCTCTTCGCAGTAACCGAAGTCCATCACCAGGTGTTTAACTCCGGCGAACAAGTGATAAAGCAATGCAGATACCAACCCCCAGGCCACCAATTTCGCGAAGAAACTGTTCTGGAACATGTCGGCGACAGCGTCAAAGCCTTGCTGAGACTCCAGCGACAGGTCAAATGCATACAACATAAATGCGATACCAATAAAGAGAACCACACCTGTTGCGCGATGCAAAATTGAACTAATCGCGGGTAAGGGTTGTTTTATAGTACGTAGATCGAGATTTACAGGTCTTTTTTTGCTCACGGTTCTAATTCACACTCTTTGGCCCAGCTTCTGGGCGATTAGAAGGACGTGCTGAGATTGAAGCTCTAAAAACCCCATCAGACGTGACTTTCACCTCTGGGGTCAAGAACTTCGACGCGAGATTATAATCATTTCAGGCCACGAAAACAATTCGACCATTCTAGTTCTAAGGTCAAAGACAGGGCTGTTTTCACCTTAATAAACAAACAAATTCTACTAAAGAGCAATTTAAAACCTACACCAAAATTGATACAAGTGGCTAATGTTGCGCTGCGAAGATGTGCACACTGGTTTAATTGACATTGTCGTTTTTGACTCTATAGTGGTTACGTCTTTTTAAGCCAACCCTTTTCACTCAAACCTGTGGGGCTTGATGATCTTTGTAATATTTATGGATCGACAGATGCCGACCACAGTCATAAATTATAACGAATGATAGGAGCCGCTATGGCTGACAAGAAAGCGTATCTGAAGATCGATGGTATTGAGGAGACCATTGAACTGCCTGTGATGCAAGGGTCCGAGGGCCCTGACGTTGTTGACGTTCGAGCACTAACAAGCGAAGGCCTCTTCACCTACGACCCCGGTTTCGTTTCCACTGCCGCCTGTGAATCCAAAATTACTTTTATCGACGGTGGCAAAGGCGTGTTGTTGCACGGTGGTTACCCGATCGAAGAACTGGCAGAAAAGTCGGACTACATGGAAGTATGCTACTTGCTGCTAAACGGTGAGCTTCCAACTCCCGAACAAAAGGAAAAATTTGTAAGCACCGTCAAGAATCACACAATGATTCACGAACAGCTGAGCCATTTTTACAATGGTTTTCGTCGCGACGCCCACCCAATGGCGATCATGTGCGGAGTTGTAGGAGCGCTGTCTGCGTTCTATCACGACTCGCTGGATATTGATGATGCTCATCATCGTGAAGTCTGTGCATATCGCCTGGTTGCCAAGATGCCTACGCTGGCAGCAATGAGCTACAAGTACTCCAACGGCCAGCCCTTTATGTATCCACGCAACGACCTGAACTATGCAGAGAACTTTCTGTATATGATGTTCGGTACACCTTGTGAAGAGTATGTACCAAACCCTGTAGTTGCCAAAGCAATGGATCGAATCTTTGTACTTCACGCGGACCACGAGCAAAATGCCTCGACTTCGACCGTCCGCCTGGCAGGTTCTTCTGGCGCAAACCCGTTCGCCTGCATTGCCTCCGGCATAGCAGCACTATGGGGCCCCGCCCACGGCGGCGCTAACGAAGCGGTCCTGACGATGCTTGACGAAATCGGCAGTGTGGAAAACATTCCTGATTTTATTAACAAGGCCAAAGATCCTAACGACCCGTTCAGACTGATGGGCTTCGGTCATCGCGTATACCGCAACTTCGACCCTCGAGCTAAAGTCATGAAAGTTTCTTGTGACGAAGTTCTTAAGGAGCTTGGATTAGAAGACGACCCGATGCTTAAGATGGCTAAAGAGCTGGAGAGAATCGCTCTTGAAGATGATTACTTTGTAGAACGCAAGCTGTACCCGAACGTTGACTTCTACTCAGGCATCATTCTTAAAGCTATTGGTATTCCAACCAACATGTTTACTGTTATTTTCGCCCTGTCTAGAACTATCGGCTGGATTTCACACTGGAGCGAGTTCCACAGCAGCCCTAACCGCATCGGACGCCCTCGTCAGTTGTATACGGGCCCTAGCAAAAGAAGCTATCCTGGCTAACAGTTAAGACCTGGCATATAAAGACACCATTAAAAACCCTCGTAAAGAAAATACGAGGGTTTTTTTATTCCCGCCCGGCGGCTGCTCACTGCCGGTCGCCTGCCCTTCCTTTTTCACCACACAACTTCTCATACTTCCTTTCTTGACCCTGCTGGTTTTTAGCTGTGAAAAAGCATCCTATGAAAAAGAAACTTATAAGAAAGCGACCTATAAAAAGTAATGCATAAAAAAGGCCCGCACAACAGGCGAGCCCCCAGCTGCTAACAGCGGATTGAGATCAGCTTCCCCCAATTCCGTGAGCACCCATAATTTCAGTGATTTCAGGTAAGCTGGCCGGATCATCAATCGTTGACGGAACACTGTACTCTTCTCCGTCTGCGATTTGACGGAGGATTTTTCTCAAAATCTTACCCGATCTGGTTTTCGGTAAGCGCTGGACAACAATCGCCGTTCTAAAACAGGCCACTGCGCCTATTTCTTTTCGAACCATCGCAACCAGCTCAGCTTCCAGCTCCTTCTCATCGACATCAACACCATCTTTAAGCAGCACCAGGCCTACAGGGTTTTGTCCTTTCAGACTATCCGAGATCCCTATGACAGCGCACTCAGCAACCGCTGGATGATCCGCTACAATCTCTTCCATTTCTCCAGTGGATAAGCGATGCCCAGCCACATTAATAACGTCGTCCGTTCGACCCATGATGAATACGTAGCCTTCATCGTCTTTGTAGCCACCATCCCCGGACACATAGTATCCGTCAAATATTGCCAGATAACCTGTTCTAAAGCGCTCAAAATCCCCCCAAACAGTCGGCAGACATCCCGGAGGAAGTGGCAACTTAATCGCGACATTACCCTGCTCGTTTGGCCCGACTGGATTACCCTTGGAGTCAAGTATTTGAACATCAAACCCAGGAGAAGGCAGCGTTGAAGAACCCGGTTTCGGCTCCTTGGCCTCTATTCCCATTAAATTACCGCAAATAGCCCAGCCCGTTTCAGTCTGCCACCAGTGATCAACAACCGGCAGACCCAGCAAATCCTTAACCCAATAATAAGTAGGCGGATCAAGTCGCTCACCGGCCATAAAGACATATTTCAAATGAGAAAGATCATAAGGCTTTAAACACTCAGAATCAGGATCTTCTTTACGAATCGCTCTAAAAGCAGTTGGAGCTGAGAACAAGGCCTTAACTTTATACTCTTCACAGACACGCCAAAAAGCCCCTGCATCAGGCGTTCTAACAGGCTTACCTTCATAGAAAACGGTAGAAAGACCTGTCAGAAGAGGACCATAGACAATGTAAGAGTGACCAACCACCCAGCCAACATCCGATGCCGCCCAGAAAACATCACCCGGATCCATATCGTAAATAGCCTTCATGCTGTAACGAAGCGCCACTGCATGGCCACCGTTATCACGAACAACTCCTTTGGGCTTACCCGTCGTACCGGAGGTGTAAAGGATGTACAGTGGGTCTGTACCCTTAACCGGAACACAGTCTGCAGGCTTTGCTGCAGCGATTTCTTCCTCCCAGTCCAGATCCCGCCCAGAGGTCATTTCAGCTTCTACCTGCGGACGCTGATAGACAATGCACTTTTGAGGCTGATGAGCGGAAAGCTCAATCGCCTTATCCAACATGGGTTTGTATGGGATGATTTTCTGTATCTCTATACCACAGGACGCCGTGACGACAACCTTTGGCTCCGCGTCATCAATACGAACAGCCAGTTCATGAGGAGCAAACCCACCAAAAACAACAGAATGCACCGCACCTAAACGCGCACACGCCAGCATTGCAATGGATGCCTCCGGAATCATCGGCATATAAACAACGACTCTGTCTCCCTTTTCAACCCCCTGGGCCTTTAATACACCAGCAAACAATGCAACCTGATCCCGCAGCTCTTTGTAGCTGATCGCTTTCTTTACGCCGGTGACGGGAGAATCGTAATACAGCGCAATCTGATCACCCCGACCATTATTCACATGATGATCCAGAGCCATATAAGATGTATTCATCTCACCATCAGCAAACCAACGATCAATACCGTTTTCGTCTTTTGACAGGATATGTTCCGGCTTCTTGAACCACTCCAGGGCTTCTGCTTTTTCGGCCCAGAATTCGGCTGGAGCCTCGATAGATCGGTTATATTCACTCAGATAGGCCATTGCACCGTTCCCTTTAATTATAGATTTTCAGGAGAGCTGTCAGATAAACCGTCAGTCATATTGTAGACAGTTATCTGTTTTCATACCGGTACTTTAACTGAATTGATTATTTTTTTATCTACTACGATAGGCGAACATCACAGTCTGAAGCGCCCATTTTTTATCGGTATTTGGAAGTAAAAAGGATATATTTCGATTTTTTTCACTTCAGAGGTTTTTCAAAAAAATCAGTATAAACGCAAAAACTGTCGACAATCTTATTCAGACATAAAAAAAGCCCTGCGGATACAAGGCTTTTATGTCATTAATTGCTGACTAATTCTTCATAAGGCAGAGGATTTTTCCGGTATCAACGAAAAACAAACTCCAGGCTGAACTGAGCTTCAATCGGGCCTGCCTGTCGATGGGCTCCAGCTACTTCGTCCCAAATATTTTGTCTCCAGCGTCACCCAGTCCCGGTAGTATATAACCTTGTTCATTCAACCGCTGATCCACAGAAGCCGTGTAGATCTCGATATCAGGGTGCGCCGACTCAACTTTGGCAATCCCTTCAGGAGAAGCGACTAAAAACAACCCTTTGATGCTGGTACACCCGGCCTCTTTAAGCATATCAATGGTTGCAATCAAGGTTCCACCGGTGGCAAGCATAGGATCAATAATCAATGCCGTTCGATCCTGGATATCCCCAACCAGCTTTTCAAAATAGGGGACCGGCTCTAAAGTCTCCTCGTTTCGATAAAGACCAACAACACTGACTTTCGCGCTAGGAATCAGCTGCAACACACCATCAAGCATTCCCAGTCCTGCCCGAAGAATAGGCACGACCGTTATTTTTTTCCCCTTTATAACATCGACCATCAGCGGCGACCCCGTCCAGCTTTCAATTTCCTGCCGCTCTGTTTCCAAAGAACGGGTTGCCTCATATGTCAGAAGGTTTCCAACCTCTCCGGACAGCTCCCTGAAATGCTTGGTGCTGATACCGTTTTTTCTCATTAACCCTAACTTATGCTGGATCAGGGGGTGTTTAATCTCATGAACGGCCATGTATTCCTCTTTGCACTAGGCACTATAGGGCTTTGATGGGACTCGTACACATCAATCCCAACGATGATAAATTCAGACTAACAAAAAGAATCTGTCGCCAGGTTCAGGGCTGTCTATGTCAGAATTCCAAACAACCAGAAACAGCGACTACAAATAGTCCCAAATGGGTGTATCGAATCAAAAACCGGCTTTAAATAACCATGCCTTATCGACAAAATTCCCCGCACTGCTATACGGCAACACTAAAATTGACCGATTGTATCGTAATTCTTCATACGATTGTATAATGCCCGACTTCATAATCCAGACGCTTTGGAGCAGCTTTGCCATGACCCTTTCCAGCGATGAAATTAACGCTATTCACAATGAAGCAGACTGTCTAGCTACAGCTGATCAACTGGACCAAGCACTAGACAGTATGGCTCAGGATATTAAGAAGGAGCTTGCAGACAGTTGCCCGCTCGTCCTGAGTGTGATGAATGGCGGTCTGATCCCCACGGCTCAACTCATTCTGAAACTCGATTTTCCTTTAGAACTGGATTATCTCCATGCGACGCGCTACGGAGATGCTGTGGAAGGAGCTGAACTTGAATGGAAGGTCTATCCTGCCACATCAATTGAAAACCGGACGGTTCTGGTGGTGGATGATATTTTCGACCAGGGACACACCCTCGAAGCCGTCTGCAAATACCTGAGCGCCAAAGGTGCGAAACAAGTCCTGAGTGCCGTGGTTATTAACAAACTACATGATCGTAAAGTGGATTTCCGACCCGATTATATTGGATTAGAGATCGAAGACCGCTTTTTATATGGATTTGGCATGGATTACAAAGGCTACCTGCGCAATGCCAATGGAATTTATGCTGTAAAAGGCCTTTAGGGAATCGGCGAAACTCCCTAACTCCCGGGGCGAGCTCTGGAGCGACAGCTGCTTTGTCAGACAGCTTGGAAAGAAGTCGTCATTCCGCTACGCTGTCTTTCACGCATTGAGCCATTCCAGGGCTTACAGAGAACATAATGAACTTATTCGAGGGTTCCTTAATATTCGCTGTCGAGATCTACAACAGAAAAATATCCCCGCGTGGCTGCATACAGCTCTTTGAGAGACAGCCCGGATGACTTTAAACTGAGATAAAGACTATATGGATGCTGAGTATTCAGAATGGGTAATCATTGGGCTTGGGTTGATGTCACTGATTACTGTCCTCTACCAATACCTGCGAAGCCGAAAGAGAAAAATTCCTCTTTCGGCTCAAAATGATGTGAAAGCCAAGCGCTTATGGCAATGTGACCCTCAGGCCTACCAGCGAAAATTTGGCGATATTGATCGACAACTACAGGCCAACTTAGAGAAAAACCCAAAAGACGAAGGGACCTGAGAAATCTAAGATCCAGGCGGTCTATTTAATTCCTTTTCTAAGACAGCCCCAAACAGACAAACAGTCGGGATTACCTTATATGTTTCGCGTTAGGGGACCCGCGAACAGACCTCTTGGACCTCAGCCCTGTGCACAACCTATACATACGAGTGAGCAACCAGATCGTCCAGCTCCCCTATTCTTTTTTCTAATAAGCTATCATTACTGATTTGCCGCTGCTCATCCAGCACAGACCGCAGCACCTCAACAGTCGTCAACGGGTTTGCCAGTACAACTCTAAATACTGTGATTGACTGGTGGTTATGCAAGGGAGGATTAAGCTGTGTCCTTGAAACAAAGGCAAGGCCGTGCTCTCGTTGAGTTTTTTGAATAAAACGTGTGATTTTGTTCAGCACCTCATTGGCGTTGACCTGATCCTGAAACGTCCCATTTTTAAACAATTTTTGCACAGACGCCGGAACCCAGCGATAAGTAAGAATATTGAGCTCCGGTTCTGTAACCAATTCAAAATCTTCAGATTCACAGATCATCTCGGCAAATCGCTGAGCTTTTTCAATACCCTGATTAATAAGCAGCTCATAACCGCCGCGACCAATGATATTAAGCGCAGAGTGGACCAGCATTGCCATCCCGGGGCGGGAACCTTCCAGAGTATTGCTGCCCAAATCTTTAGAATCTCTGCGAATAATGTATTGAGCATGATGCTCAATACTGGTCAGGGTATCAGGGTCCCTAAAAAGAACAAGCCCCACACCCATCGGAACGTAGAGTTGTTTATGGGCATCAATGGTAACTGAATCCGCTCTCTCGATGCCCTTAAGCATATGCCGGTGAGTATTGGAAAAGACCGCTGGTCCTCCCCAAGCCCCGTCGACATGAAAATGAATCCCTTCAGATTCAGCAATATCGGCCAGGGCGTCCAGTGGATCTATATTCCCTGTTTCCGTTGTACCGGCAATACCAATAAGGGCAAAGGGGCGTATATTCCTGGTCTTTAGTTCAACGAGCTTATTTCGAAGCGAATCCAGTTTAATTTTGTTGTTCTGGTCAGTATCGATCGCAATAACCTGTTCCCGACCAATACCCAGCAGATCTGCCGACTTACTCAACGAATAGTGGCCTCGTTGTGAAACGAGAATAGCGGCTCCCTCACAACCATAATGCCGATAAGCACTGAATACCCCCTCTTTAGCGATACCGCCAAATTCTCCCTCAGGGCCAAACGCTTTGTTCCTTGCCGCCCAAAGCGCGGTAATATTGGCAACCGTTCCCCCCGAACAAAAAGCCCCAAGATGTTGATGACTATCATGTAGCCAACGCTCATAGAACCCTTCATTCTGATCGTATATCAGTCGATGCAGCATACCCAACACCTGACGTTCAAGCGGCGTAAAAACCTTGGACGTTTCGGTTTTAACCAGATTTTGATTTAGGGCAATCATGATTTTGGACAACGGAATCATGAAATAAGGCAATGCCGAAGTCATGTGGCCGATAAAGCTAGGTGATGAAGTGTGGACAGACTGTGCGACCACCTTCTCCATCAGGAATTCTGTCTGCTCTGAAACAAACTTAGGCTCTTCAGGAATTAAGGTGCTGGAAAAATCTTTTTCAATTTTGACAAGATCAGTTTCCTCCGCAACGATGTGTTTTTGCAAAAAACCGATCATATTCTCTGATATCCCCTCATCAATCTTTCTCAAAACAGAATCAGGGGCTTCAGGAATTGTAAAAATACGGTAGAGATTAGCCATGCTTGCACGAGCGTGCTTGCTGCTGTCGGACATTAAAGCAAACTCCGCTTTATACCAAAGAACAAAATACCAAAGTGCAACGTCGGGCAAGTATTTCAGAGCCGTATCCATAAAGCAATTGCAGAAAACCATACTTAGGAATCAGAACAATAATTCAGCTCATGACAAGATGAAGTGTTTTCAATACGTTAACGGAAGATTGCCAGTACAATGCCAAGAATACTCCACCCCGTGTGAACGTCGTCCAATACATAGGCATTACACGCAATAATACAATTATGCTTCTGAAGGATTTAGCTGTGCCTCAATCGAATAGACAAACACCAGATTTTCACTCTGACACAAGCTCACAGCCTCTTGCCTCCTCACGAGGACTCAGCCTAAGGGAAAGCCTTCAACAACGTATCCTCATCCTTGACGGGGGTATGGGGACGATGATTCAGCAACAGAAGCTGGAAGAACAGGATTACCGGGGAGAACAGTTCCAGAAATGGCCCGTTGATCTCAAAGGCCACAACGATTTGCTGGTACTGACACAAGCACCGCTAATTCGCGATATTCATGAGTCTTATCTCGAAGCAGGGGCTGACATTCTCGAAACCAACACCTTTAATGCCAATGCAATCGCGCTTGCTGATTATGAGATGTCACATCTGTCACGAGAAATTAATCTCGAAGCCGCAAAGTTAGCTCGATTGGCCGCAGATAAATACAGCGCACAAACACCCGACCGTCCGCGCTACGTGGCAGGGGTATTAGGGCCAACCAATCGAACAGCATCTATTTCACCGGATGTTAACGATCCAGCAAAACGTAATGTCAGTTTTGATCAGCTGGTCGATGCGTACATTGAATCCACTGAAGCACTGATTGAAGGCGGTGCTGACCTGATCTTAATAGAAACGATCTTTGACACCCTAAATGCCAAGGCAGCGATCTATGCAGTAGAAACCTGTTTCGATCAACTAGGCTTGCGCCTTCCGGTTATGATTTCAGGCACAATTACCGATGCATCAGGCCGCACGCTTACCGGTCAAACCACAGAAGCTTTTTGGAATTCTGTCAGCCACGCACAACCGATTTCAGTAGGTCTTAACTGCGCACTGGGTCCTGCTGAGCTTCGACAATATCTGGAAGAACTTTCCAATATCAGCAATACCTTTGTTTCGGCTCACCCTAATGCAGGATTACCTAACGCCTTTGGTGAATATGATGAAACGCCCAAGCAAATGGCCGATGAGATTGAACAGTGGGCCAAAAGTGGCTTCTTGAATATTATCGGAGGCTGCTGCGGGACTACCCCAGAGCACATTCGAGCTATCGCGGAGGCTGTTTGCAAATATCCCCCCAGGGTTATACCTGATATAGCAGTCTGTAACCGGCTTTCAGGGCTGGAGCCTCTCAATATCTATCCGGACTCTCTATTTGTTAACGTCGGCGAACGGGCCAATGTAACAGGCTCTGCGGTTTTTCGTCGCCTGATCAAAGAACAGGACTATGAAACCGCTATCGATATTGCCCTCAAGCAGGTAGAGAACGGCGCACAGATTATTGATGTGAACATGGATGAGGGCATGCTTGACTCAGAGTCTGCGATGGTGCGTTTTCTAAACTTAATCGCCGGAGAACCCGATATTGCCAGAGTTCCCATCATGATAGATTCATCAAAGTGGGAAATAATTGAAGCCGGTTTAAAGTGCGTTCAGGGCAAGAGTATCGTTAACTCTATAAGCCTCAAGGAAGGAGAAGATAAGTTTGTCGCTCAAGCCCGTATTATTCGCCGCTATGGTGCCGCTGTCGTGGTTATGGCTTTCGATGAAGACGGTCAGGCCGACACTTATGAACGCAAGGTTGAAATATGCACCCGATCTTACGAAGTTTTGACCCAAAAAGTCGGCTTTCCTGCGGAAGACATTATTTTTGATCCTAATATCTTTGCCGTAGCAACAGGCATAGATGAACACAACAACTATGCGGCTGATTTTATTGAAGCAACCCGTACAATCAAGGAAACCCTTCCTCATGCCATGGTTTCAGGGGGCGTGTCCAATGTATCCTTTTCCTTTCGGGGTAACAATCCGGTAAGAGAAGCCATACATGCAGTCTTTCTTTATCACGCAATTAAAGCGGGTATGGATATGGGGATTGTTAACGCCGGACAATTGGCAATTTATGAGGATATACCCGAAAAACTAAGAAATGCCGTTGAAGATGTTATTCTCAATCGTCACAAGGATGCAACCGAACAATTGTTATCTATTGCCGCAGACTACAGTAGCCAAGGAGCACAGCAGGATAACCAAAGCAACAACGCCTGGCGTGAACTGGATGTCAACGGTCGTCTCTCTCATGCCCTTGTGAAAGGGATCACTGAGTACATTGAAGAAGATACCGAAGAAGCGCGCCAGCAGCACGACCGTCCCCTTCAGGTTATTGAAGGCCCTCTTATGGAGGGAATGTCTGTCGTCGGTGATCTGTTCGGTGCCGGGAAAATGTTTTTACCCCAGGTTGTAAAGTCTGCCAGAGTCATGAAGAAAGCCGTTGCCTATCTGATGCCCTTTATTGACGCGGAAAAAAAGGGCACTGAATCAAGCAGCAATGGTAAAATCCTGATGGCCACTGTTAAGGGTGATGTCCACGATATCGGCAAAAATATTGTAGGCGTGGTACTTCAGTGCAATAACTTTGAAATTATCGATTTAGGAGTCATGGTTCCCGCTGATAAGATCATTAAAACTGCACAGGAGGAAAACGTTGATTTGATCGGTCTTTCCGGACTGATTACACCATCTCTTGACGAAATGGTCCACGTTGCCAAAGAACTAAAGCGCCTGAACATGAATATCCCGTTAATGATAGGCGGGGCCACAACATCAACGATGCACACAGCGGTAAAAATCGAACCTAACTACGATGCGCCTACGGTTTATGTAAACAATGCATCTCGTAGCGTAGGTGTCGCTACTGCTTTATTGAGTGATAACCAAAAAAATGCCTTCGTCGAGGAAGTAAGACAAGAGTACAGCGAAGCCCGTGAGCGACATTACAGTAAAGCAAAAGACGCCCGAAGGGTTAATCTGGAGAAGGCCCGAGCCAACAAGTATCCTATCGATTGGAACAGCTATACTCCGATGATACCAAACACCCCTGGTATTACGCTTTTTGATGATTACGACATCGCAGAGCTTATAGACTATATCGATTGGACCTTTTTCTTCCATGCCTGGGAGCTTAAACGTCGTTTTCCACATATTCTGGAAGACGAAGCTCTCGGTGAAGAAGCGCGTAAACTGTATTCTGATGCCCAGGCCATGCTTAAGCAGATCATCGACAACAAGTTACTGGTCGCCAAAGCAGTTATTGGTATTTTTCCTGCCAACCAGGTTGGTGAAGATGATATTCGGCTCTATACCGATGAGAGCCGGACAGATTCTCTTGCAACGCTTCATCATTTACGTCAACAAACGTTACAACCAGAGGGACGATACAATCACTGTCTGAGTGATTTTATTGCTCCAGCTGATAGCGGAAAACAAGACTACCTGGGCGCATTCGCAGTGTCGGTTGGTTTTGGTGTTGACGACATGGTTGCGCGCTTTGAAGCAGACCATGATGACTACAACAGCATCATGATCAAAGCGCTGTCAGATCGCTTGGCTGAAGCATTGGCAGAGTGCATGCACGAACGTGTTCGAAAAGAATTATGGGGATATGCAGCGGATGAAAACTACAGTACTGAAGAGTTAATAAAAGAGCCCTATCGCGGTATTCGTCCTGCTGCAGGTTATCCTGCCTGCCCTGATCATACGGAGAAAGCCTTATTATGGGAACTTCTTGAGGTAGAAGAAAGAACCGGCATCAGCGTAACGGAAAGCTTTGCCATGGTGCCCACTGCATCTGTCAGTGGCTGGTATTTCGCCCATCCTCAAAGTAAATATTTCTCAGTCGGAAAGATAGCTGAAGATCAAGTCGAAGACTATGCCAAGCGAAAAGGAAAGGATCAACGAGAGATGGAACGCTGGTTATCTCCGAATCTCGGATACGAACCAGAAGATTCCTGAATCAGTAGTCGTTCCATCAAACAGGCGTAAAACAGAATACGCCTGTTTGATATCTACAGGGTTGCTGTTAGCTCTGAAGCAACGGTATCTGGATGTCAATCTGGCATCCGGCACAGCTGGTTGAATCGGCATTGATTTTAGGTCCTATGTGGAAATTGCCGCCAAGGCTTTCCACTCTCTCCTGCATACCAAGAATACCATAGCCGCTGTTTTTAGGATGTCCCATCCCAGAATCAGCTGAATCTTCCGTCTCTTCTTGGCAGTTGTAACCAACACCATCATCGTACATATGCATATGCAATGTACCCTTCAGTACATAGAGGTCGACTCGGACATTCTTCGCGCCAGCATGCTTGGTAACATTACTCAGTGCCTCCTGAGCCACCCGGTACAGACTGGTTTCCAGTTCATCATCATCAATCGGCAGCGCATCAACCAAATTCAGCTCAACCTTAACGCCCAAAGATCTTAAACTTTTTATGATGGGCATTTCTGGTAATGCCGCCAATAATCCAAGATTGCTTAACTCCAATGGCTTAAGGGAACAGATACGGCTATAAACAGTGTCATACATCGCAGCAGTACAGCTTCTGATCGCACCGATACTGGCAGATAAAGACTCCCTGTCTCCAACCTGTGCATCCAATACAGCGGCTTCGGCCTGAACAGCTGTTAACAGCTGGCCCAGATCATCATGGAGTTCCTGAGCCAGATAGCTCCTTTCATACTCTTGGGTCTTGATAATCCGGTGTAATAGTTGACGCTTTTCGGCTAAAGCGCGAGCTAGCTCGGCATTACTGGCACGAATTAATTTGTCAGACTCAGCCAGTGCATCCATCATCGCCAAAATTTTTGCTTCAGCTTCCTTTAACTGGGTCACATCCAGAACAGTACCAAATATAAGGCATGAACGACCGCTACTATCAAAGCAGACTTCTATCTGGTGCTGCACACTCAGTACTTTGCCGTTAGGTTGCACAATACGGTGATTAAGACTTGCAGATTTGCCTGAATTACCTGCTTCTATGGATCGGACAATCCAGCGGCGAATCTGTAGATGTTCTTCTAATGGTACACATTCAAGAAACGTGTCCAGCGTAGGACTGCAATCACCTCGCTTAAGATCAAGTATTCGATAAAGCTGATCAGACCAGTAAGTATCATTGGTCATCAGATTCCATTCCCAACCACCTAAACCGGCAAGTCGCTGAGCATTATCCAGGCGTGCTTCACTTTTCTGAATTTGCTGAAGTTCACTTCTTACGGCACACGCCCTGAGCATATATCGCAATCGCTGGCCAAGAATCCGCCAATTCATCGGCTTAGTAACAAAATCAGTGGCACCTACCTCATATGCCCTTTCGACAGAATCATAGTCATCTTGTCCGGTCACCATAAGAATAGGAACAAGCTTTCCACAAGGCAGGCTTCGTAACTGATGACAGGCGTCGAAACCATTCATTCTCGGCATTTCAACATCCATTAACACAATATCAGGTAGCGTTTGTTGAAAGACCTCCAGCGCATGCACACCATCCTCAGCTTCAACAACTAAAAAACCCTCAGAACTCAGCGCTTTATGAGCGAGTAATCTCGCAGTAATATCATCATCCACAATCAAGACACGGGATGTTTCGAATAGCTGACTATCAAACGTAGTCTTTCGCATAAGCTGCGCCTCGTATTTTTATGAGTTCCATTCGCGCGCGTTCGTACTCGATTTCAATCTTATCAAGTAGTTCATTGGCTCCGGCCAGATCTGCGCAACGAGCACTGTTTTCCATTTCCTGGCAATAATCAGAGAGTATTCTAGCACCGAGATTCAGACTACTGGATTTAAATCCGTGAGCAGCCTGTCGAATGACTTCCGCCTCTCCCTGGGCGACACCATCGCGCAATCTGGACAAATCTCCTGGTGATTTGTCCAGATAGGCGGTAATAAGTTGATTCAGGAATTCGCCCTCTTTATCCATCTCCCGTAATTGTGAAAGAATGTCAGGCACCAACGCAGGCTCTTGGTTCGACAATTTCCGCTCTGATATTCCTTCGTCCGCCGTCGACGACTGGCTGCCGATATCCAAACGGCTTATATCCGAGCCAGTAGTATTCGGGCTGGTGTTATTAGAAAAAACACCTTCCGGCTCAAAGTTGTCGTCATTCAAAGGCTGTTGGCTAATATCATTCGACTTCAACAACCATCGACGAAGCACTTTCTTCATCTGAAGCTTGTTAAACGGCTTGGCCAGGTAGTCATCCATACCAACGGCCAAACACTGCTCACGATCGCCATCCAGCGCATTTGCAGTTAACGCAATTATGGGGACCCGGTGCTCATCTTCAGCAACCGATTCGGACTGGCGGATAAATACTGTCGCTTGATAACCATCCATTTCAGGCATCTGACAATCCATCAGCACCAAATCATAAGCGGTTTCTTCAAGCCGCTCTATAGCCTCAACTCCTGTCTGAGCCACATCAGCGTCAATCCCGAGACTTTTGAGAATTTGTAATGAAAACTCCTGATTCACCAGATGGTCTTCTGCTAACAACACTTTTCCAACAAACTGCTCATCCTCTACCTGTGAAGACTTTCCTCGGCTATCCTCAGTTGTTTCCTGAAGCGGTGAAGAAAGATACAGATCGCTGCTAACCTCCTGATCACCGCTGACTTTTGGTAACTCCACATCCAACCAGAACCGGGCGCCCTTACCTGGTTCGCTACTCAAGCCAACCGTCCCCCCCATCATTTCAACGAGCTGTCGGGTAATAGTCAACCCCAGGCCTGTACCACCAAAAACACGGGTTGTTGAACTGTCTGCCTGAGTGAATGATTCAAATATAGCTTTTTGATGTTCCGTCTTAATACCCACTCCGGTATCACGCACTGTAACTCTCAGTTCTACCTGCGTCTCGCTGTCTTTTATAATTTCTACCGCTATCTGAACTTCACCCTCATGTGTGAATTTTATGGCATTACCGATTAAGTTGGTCATTACCTGCCGCAGTCGGATACCGTCTCCTAAAAGCAAAGGCGGAAGCTCATCAGGTATCTGACTACTTAACTTTATATCCTTCTTGTTGGCGTGTGGAGAAAACAGCGTTTCCTGATCTTCTATTAACTCCCGAAGGTTAAAGGGCGCTATAACCAGTTCGAGCTTACCCGCTTCAATCTTAGAGATATCCAAGATGTCGTTGATGATATCCAGCAATCCTTCACCTGATAAGCGGATCACATCGATATAGCGTTTTTGGACTGGAGATAGCTCAGTATCACGCATGAGCTCTGCCATACCCAGGACACCATTCATGGGCGTGCGGATTTCGTGACTCATATTGGCAAGAAACTCACTTTTAGCCCGGTTGGCTTTTTCTGCCTCTTCCTTTTCAAACTGCGCTTTTTGGATATTTTTACTGATTTCCGCTTCCATAAATACAAAGGATTCAGCCAGATGCCCTACCTCATCATGATAATGCTTCGAAAGCTCCTTGATACTGGAATTACCCGCTTCTCCTTTAGCAAAATCCAGTGAGGGCAAGGCCTGGGCATGGGCTGCCAGGATATTCAGGGGGCGTGATATTTTTGCAACAAGTACTAGTGCAAGAATCAGACTGACAATAAATATCAGTCCAATAATTAAGCTTTGCCGGGCTACCAAGGCTTTACCAGGAGCCTGAATCTCATGAACCGGGACCACCACTCCCAGATACCAGTCAAAGGCTTTAAAGTAACTGATAAATGTTTGTACCTGCTGATTGCCTGACAGAAATGGGTCACTGTATCCCACTGATTCCTGACCGGCTTGCCGGGCTGCGATTAGTCGGTCTAATAGTTCTGATTCAGTAGGAGCCAGTTCACTGCTCTGAGTACTGGATTTGGCGGATCGGGTTGATGGTGGGATCAGTAATTGCCTGTCGCCGTTAAACAGAAAAGCGTAACCGCTGGTTGCTACCCGGATTTTACTAAAGGTACTTTTTAACGCCGCAACGATAACATCCAGTTTCTGTAAACTTTGCTGTTCGACATTGTCAAAATTAACGGTGACTGCCAGCGTCCAGTCCCAGCCGGGAATCGGCTTGAAATGGGCGATGTATTTATTCCCTTTTGTCTGACCTGGTTTCAACCAAAAGAATACGGCACTGTCTCCGTTAACAGACAACACGTCATCTCTCATGTACTTCTTTAACTTCCTTCCTTTGACATCCCGCAGATCCCCCAGTGAAGTTCCGACCAGACTCTCTTTAGGGTGGGACACAATGGTGCCATCTCGTCGGAAAACAAACACTTCGCCCTCATCGAACTGAACTGTTTTTAACCAACGTAAAGCTTCTGACTGGGCATTTTCCCTGGAAAGATGACCTTCATTTGACAATTTAATGTATTCACGCAACACCGATGCACTCAGCCCTGAGGTGTGAATCATTTTTGCCTTCAACATGGCCAGCAATTCGATTTTTTCTGAAATAAGGCGGTTATAACCCGCCTTTATATTCAGTTCTGCAAGCTGTAACACGTTGCGCGCCGATGCCTCTTCTGACATCAGCATCGCTCTCGCCACATCTCGTTGTGTAAAGGACATGATGCCAACGGAAGTGCAGGCCAGCACTAATATAATCAGTGCGATGATCTTGAATTTAAACGAGGTAAACATCTATAGTCTCACTCAGGTACCTCTATTTTTCGATAGATTTTGTCAGCGGCGGCTAGCATGTCCGCATACAGATAGAGCCCTATAATTTCGGCGGTTTCCAAATTGATCACGATATTTTTCGTCCCTTCATACACTTGAGCAATATCTCCTGGAGATATACCACTTAGAATCTTAGCAATCGTCTGCGCATGGAACTCTCCTAAGGACTGGTGTCCCGAGGGTGAAAGACTTAACAGGTAACCTTGTCGTACCTCTTCATCTCCATACTGAGAAAAGGTAGGGACCCGGGCACTGTTCGCGATTTTCACCAGCATGGGAATGGTTTTGGAATTTACCCCGCCCTGAGCCGTTACATAAATAGCATCTACTTTTTTGACCAGCTGCTTAAAACACTCGATCACACTTTGATCCGCAATAGACTGATTGGCAATATCGCTTTGAGTATGGCAATGCTCCACTTTGAAGCCACTTTCAGCTGCGACTTTATTAACCGCATTTATGGCCGCATAGCTTCGACCAACAACCGTATCTTCATAGGCAACTCCCAATGTGCCGAAACCAATAAGCTCATAGAACAAACGAACTTGCCTTTCGTAGCGATAAGGATCGTTATGAACATGCAAATGATCATACCCGGAGTCTTCTACGTTGGGTATGATTCCAGCGCCTATAGGGTCACTGCTGGAAACAACCACCGTGGGTATTTTATGCTCATCATTTGCCAGATCCTTCCCCGCCCAGGTCCCCATAGCGACAACAAGATCAATATCATCAGTATGATTAAGTCGGTTAATTATACTGTTGCGCAATTCCTCTCGTCCCTGTAAATCCCAGTCAGCCGAATAGTAACCATTTTCAACAAATTCAAGGTATTCACTTTCGATTGTTGTCGATAACCGAAGCCAAAGATTTCTCGCATCGTCCTGACCTTCTGGCGGCAGATCGGCTTTTTCAATCCAGCCCATCTCCATTAAGGCTGACACTGTCGCCAGGAGCCGATCATAGTAGCCAACATAAGCACCGCCCTGGTAATAGGCGATTCGCCATCGTTGGCCATTGTTGTCAATTGGTGGCACCCTGAAATCTGGCGTGTCGGCATACGCCAGAACAATCGGCAAGTACAGGCCGATTATTAATAAGACCAAAGTCCTTTTACCCCGGTTCATCCATCAACACCTACATCCACTGTTCTCTGATTTGCCTAAAGCTGAGATATACTTCATATCTCAGCAATCTAATCAGACTCCATGACAAATCGATCACAGAGCACTTAATCTGCGACAATCAACGCCTGACAGCTCTATTGCTCTGTCACATATTATTACTCTGCCAACAAGATCTCCTCGTATATTTCATCTGCTGCCCCGAGCAGGAGTAATGGAGGGTTAAAACCAATAACCCCGGCTGTGCTTAGATTGACAGCCATTTTAGGAGGTTCCTCAAATAACTGGTCAAGTTGATTGGGATGAGCGCCGTTGAAGACCTTGGCAAATGTCTGGGCATGGAATACACCTATATATCGGTATCCAGCTCGGGACAGGCTAAGTAGCACCCCATACTTAACCTCTTCAGGACCGGTTTGAGAAAAAGTCGGAATATGATGAGTATTCGCGATTTTTACCAGTTTAGGCAGGCTGCTCATGTTGACTCCTCCCTGACTGGTAACATATATAGCATCTGTACTTTGAGCCAATTTTTCAAAACAGTTTATAACACTGCCTTCAGCAACATTTGTATCACTGATATCACTTTTGGTATGGCAGGAAACGACCTGATAATTAAGTTCTCCACCCAACTTTTCAACAACATCCATCGCCGCATAACTACGACCAGTTACCGTGTCTTCATAAGCCACACCTAAACGCTTAAAACCAACCAGGTCATGAAAAACACGCAACTGTCTGTCATGCAGGTTGGGATCCAGTGTTGCATGAATATGGTCCCGCCCGGAATCTTCGACACTCTCGATGATACCCGCTGAAAGCGGGTCGCTTGCCGAAATAACCATCGTGGGTACACTATGGTTATCGTTAGCTAGATCTTCCCCTGCCCAGGTTCCCATGGCTACCATCAGATCCAGATCCTGTTTGTTGGATAAGCGCTCCATGACCTCAGCCGCGGTTTTAACCCGAAGATCATCGTTCCATTCAGCGGTATAATGCGCATCCTTTACAAATTCGACATAATCACTCTTTAGATTGTTTGAGATCCATTGCCAGAACTCTCGCGTCTGTTCGCCACTTTGAGGTGGTATTTCTGTTTTTTCTATCCACCCCAATCCCATCATCCCTCTGATCGTTTCGATAAAGAGCTTCTGGTACTCAATATATTCACCACCTTCGTAGTAGCCTATTCGCCAGCGTTGGCCATTATTAGTGGTTGGTTCAGTACTGAACTGGGCTTTATCCGCCGCGTTTACGGTTAAACTCCCAAAAATCAGCAATACAGAGAGAACAAGATTAGTTACTTTGGTGATATTCATACCCATCTCCATTAGGTACTAGGGTTTTAAAGGGAGCTCTTCTGGAATTACCGCTTCGCAGAATTTCTCTATTTATCAGGGTAGTACACAAACTTCCAGTTATTTCATATAGTTTAGGTGGTTTTTGTCTATCCGTGCGGCGTCGTTTGAAATCAAACGATAACTTCAAGCCCTCTGAGCAGACCTTGTCAGGTTCCTTAGTACCGGTCTGCTAAAAAAACCATAACATCAGGGGAATTCAGCTTCTCATTTCAGGCAGATTTTGATCATATTTTGCGAAATTCATTCGCACCTTGAAAGCCATCTTTGACTACAACTTTCCCGCGTAGCAATTTATTACATTCCACAGCCAGCTCTCTCCACCAATCGCCCCTATCACTCAGAAAATCAGCTGCTACATCAGGAAGAGTTTCATGCAGGGATGCGACATGAGCATCCAAAACCGACAAATTTCCAATCTGTTGAACATCATCATTGGATAAACCACCGCTGGTCATTATTTCAACAGGGCCGATGGGGACCAGCCCATCCTTAGCTGCCGTTCCCATGACCGCCTGCATGCCAGATAGATAGCTGCTGGTAGGAGCAAGCTCCACCATGCTTTTCATTCCCTCCAAACCGCGATCATGCTGAAGTGCTGAGGCAATACCCCGTTGAATCAACAACAGGTAATCACCTTGATAATAACCGCCCGCACAATTAACTCCACGAGCAAAAACCAACACAAGCATGCAGGTAAATACTGAAGGAAGCAAGCGTCCATCTCGAATACCTTCTTGTATTTCAATAGGTTCCAGATTTACTTCCCATTCTTCACCGCGATCACAAACTCCTCGCAAAGCGACACCACCAGTTTTTCCGGCAACGGGGAGCAAGGGTATTTTTCCACCATTCTGATCGATCCCCCAAAAAAGAAAAGTACCGCATTGAGGCTGTGAAAGATTTCGTATTTGATGTCGAAAGGTCCAGCGTTTGTTCAATCCGACATAATTCCAACACCCGGATACCTGATCCAGTCCCTTGAGCAACGCATTTCTGACCTCGCTATTGAAAAGACAGCTGTAAGCCAGACTATTCCTATCCTCTATGTCTGCCTCAAGCAACATCGCCGCAACACGCTCCAGCTCCAGATACAGCAAGTCTGCTGCCTTAAAGTCAGGTAAAAACAATTGCTTCCAGATTTTTTGGTTGATAATCACGGCCTGATCCGAATAGCGCTCAAGATTTACCACATCGCCAGCCCCATAATCACTCTCGATCAGGTCACTCAAAACCTTAAGTTGATGAGTTATCCCCTGTGTTTTTTGTTCCGCCTGCCGGATCGTTTTTTTTATCCGATTTAACATTTCAAGATCAAACCCTGATACCTGAGAAACCATCTTCCGCTTAAGCCGATCAGGAAAAAGTGGCAACTTCATTGGTGGCAGACCAACAGCCTCATCACCATTGTGATAGAGCAACGCTCCCCTTGGATAAGTCAGATTATCCAAGGGGACATTTCCACAAGCCAACACTGGTACGGTTTGGGGCGCAACACCATCAAATTTACCCCTTAAGCCGAACAGTAACGTGCTCTGAACAGATTGAGCAAAATAGTCGACGCCATGGTGATTAGCAGTTAACACAAAGGGAGACTGCTTAAGATCAGAACGAGCCTGTTGTGCCACGCTTTCACCCAGTAAGGGCGCAGCGTACTGGTATACCGCCTCACCGAGATCATCAGAGGGTTGATAGCTTGCTGAAGATGATGCCGCCAGTAGCTGAAGATACTCCTCCAGTCGATAGTTGCCATATCTTTCAATGGTATTCTTAACAACGGGCAAGCGCTGACATACCGCTTCCAGGCATTTTTGAACAAGCGGACTGTCGCCATCAATATTATGAAGTATTGGTCAATCCCCACTTAAACTTGGCTGTACCCGTTGTTCATCGACAAGTTCCCTCTCTGGAGCACGATTATCTGTTCCAGGTTTTTTATCATCGGCAGAGCCACCGGGAAATTTTTTATATTCTGAGTTGCTGTTTGGGATAGGTTTTTGTGATAAATCCACTGAGGGCTCGGTATTTGCTGAGGCCTTTATATCCGCTATATCAGCCGAGGGTCCCATAGCCGCAGAGGGCTTCATATCCGCTGTGGGCTTCATATCCGCTGTGGACTTCGTATCCGCTGTGGGCTTGGTTTCCGCTGTGGGCTTGGTTTCCGCTGTGGACTTCGTATCCGCTGAGGGCTTGGTTTCCGCTGAGGGCTCTATATTAGCTAAGGATTCTTTCCCGGCGACGAGCATAAAAACGACCGCTACTGTCAGATAGACAATACCAAAATAGATGACGCCCTGCTCTGCTTCTGTCACTACGATTAACCAGGCAAATACCATGGGGCCCAGCATCTGCCCTATACGACTGGTAGAGCGGAAAATCCCCATCGCTTTGCCGGTACCCAATTGACGGGACACATCCAACTTCAATAAATAGACGCTTTGAGCGGAGAGGACAAAACAATTGGATAGGCCCAACAGCAATATTCCAACAGTCGCCGCCGCTACGCCTTCGAGAACGCTAAAAGATAGAAATGCTCCTGCACCTAACAAACCACCAATAAGAACCAGCGGTTTTTTGTGCTCATAAGCATCAATCAGCCCACCAACACGGGGCGCCAACAGAGCTAAGCAGATTCCAAATAACATCAGCACCTGTCCAATAGTCGACTCGGTCACTCCCATCTGATTTAGATAGATTGGGCTGAAATAGTTTAAAAAACCGACTACTGCTATCGATGCAGGTAAGCTGCTGAATAATATAAGTGCCAGCACCTGCCTGTCACACAAAAACCGAATTAATGCCGTTCGGGTATTAATGCCGTCTTCCACAGGGACCATGGCTGAGGATGCATTTTGTAGATTGCCTGCCTCTTTGTTCTCTACAACCAGCCCTGTATACGACTCTGATGAGTTTATGATTAGTACACCATAGATAATAACCAGAAACACAATGACTGCTCCGGTCAGGAAAACCGCACCATAGCCAATATATTCCGCCATGAATGCGCCGACCACTGCTCCGCAAATACTTCCTGAATAAAGTGCAGCGCTCAGATGAGCAAGACCTTTCGCCTTACTTTTTGAATCTGTGTTATTGAGAACAAAGCCAAGCGAAGCCAGCTGGGTCAACCCATAGCCAAGCCCCAAAACCCCCCGGGAAATGATGAAGTTCAATGCATCTGTAGAAAGCCAGGAGTACAAAGCACCAATTCCAGCTAATGCCAATCCAAAATAGAACGGCTGTTTCCAGCCTTTACGATCCAGCCAAACCCCAGACCAGAGTATAGCGACGCCAACGCAAAGAAATTCCACGGAAATTGGCAACCCAGCCAGGTACTCCTCAGGTAATCCTAAAAAAGGGGCATCCAGCTGTCCCATATGCAGAGGTATAAATGACATCGACAGATCGATACCAAATAAAAAAGTAAAGATTGCTGGACGAATCAGCAAATAGCGACGATAGGCTTCAGGTTTGTTTAATCCAGGGGCGGCAGGCTGATAATATGTTTTTGGGCGTCGCTCTTCCTTTCGGTTACGAAAGAAAACAAACACCTCAATCAAAACCAACGAGATAACAAGAATAAAGGTGCCGGCATTAATCAGCTTCTGGGTCAGTATTTCACCAAGGAGACCTCTAAACTGATCGACCAGATCAGAAGCATCCATAACCCAAAGCAATAGCAGCAATGCGATACAAGGCAACAGGCAAAACAGCAAGAAAGTCTTCGGTTTGATGAATTGCTTTAATCTTAAGACCTTACTCATTTGTGATCCTTCAGCTTTTTGTTCGGTTTTCTACTATAACCACGCTCGCTGAGGATAATGAGTTCCCTCTCTCGATATAGCTGAAAATGAAGGCTGCCTTCCTTTCATACGGACAACCCCGGAACCGGTGTTTGGTCTGATAACTCTTGGTATGTAATGGTAAAAACCTTCGAATAACATTTGAGGACTGGTTTCCAGATACCAGCCTGTATCCCTTTGCTCCGCACGTATGCACGCGTCAGCCTCATGCCAACGACAACGATGAGGGAGAATGTCGATAGTCGTAACTTTTGACGTCTGGAGCTCTTGAACCACATAAGCCACCGCCAAAGCTCCGGTCCCACAGGCAAGAGTTTCTCTATTAATACCTCTTTCAAAACAACGGTTTTCAACAGTTTCCTCGTTATGGATACGAGCAAAATTTACGTTGATCCCCGCTGGAAATATATGTTTATAGTGGGCATTTATATAGGTCCCAACGTGTTCAAAAAAGCGAGAACCGAAACTGTTCGCTTTATCCGCTTGGCGATCTTTGGAATGATTGCCAAAAATGGCATTCGCCAATATCGAATTGCCAAAGTTTTGATCAGGGAAAATAACCAAGTGGGGCTCACCAGTAAACACCAGATATCCCTTTAGCTGCAGCTCTGATTCGTTACTGTAGGACATTAATTCTCTTGTCTGCAGTTTGACAAAAATTTCGTCGATAACGTCAATTCCGTTACTCAGGGAAGCCAGGAGCCCTCGGGTCGCCAGCTCCGTTGGTGCTTGCCTTGGTGTTCCCATATTTGCCCAGCCCCACAGCCTTCTGCTGGTTAAATCATCACAGCCGCCTGAAACATAGTCTTTTTCAAGAGATACTCCTATCGTTCGGACATGAGGGGTAGAAAGCGGAATTTCCGTTAAGATCTTAGTGTCGTCTATGCCATATTCATCAAACAGATAGTTAGCAATACACATCAAGCCATTACCGCAACATAGAGCCTCTTCTCCTGAAGGCTCAAACATACGAAACAAAAAGGCAGCCTGAGAAGATTCCGGAGTACTTTCCCAATACTGGCGTTCAGCGTTAATGGCGTTAAGGGAAGTGTCAGTGCAACGTTGAATCACAAGCAGGTTGTCGCAGCCGACGCCAAAATTTGTATTAGTAGCCTGATATGCAAATGCTGAGAATTCAGCTTCATTGAGTAGGGACGTTTCTGTTTGATCTACGATAACAAAATTATTTCCGCAGGAGGTGTACTTCACAAATGGTATCTTCTTCATGTATTCCCTACTCCGAGTAAACATCCGGGTCTAGAAGAACGCTACATAGGTGGAGTAAGTATGGTACGAATCTGGCTGGCGTCCAGAAAGAAAGAAGAACTTTATGGAATTACTTAAAAAAATCCTTTTAAATCAAAATATAATATTGAATTATTAATGTATATTCTTGTTAATATAAAAAGATCTGAAACCTTTGAAGTAATAATTGAGATGATCCGGACAGAAGCGCTATCCAGAAATACCGTTGTTATTTAAGCGCTGATTTTCTCATCAGTATTGATCAGCGATTGGCAATGCCAAAAGGAATATGGACTGAAGGTAAGACGCTGGAAGTCGAGTCTAAATGCAGACGCTGATCATCAAAGAATATGTGTGGTTTCATCACTTCCAGAACGCGTTTTTTCTCAACTCCGCCAAGAAAAAAGGCATCGTTCACCATAATATCCCAGCTTCGCATTGTATTGATCACCCGCTCGTGAGCAGGCGCATTTCTTGCGGTTACAATAGCAACACGAAGCTTGGGCTTGTAGTTAATATCATCATCCGCTTTAGAGCGCTCCAATTGCTGGATATATGCAATTTTTCCCAGAAACTCTTTTAGTGGTCCCGGATTGTGTGGCACTTTTGCGTTACGGACTTCATGTTCTTTGAAAGAATCCAGATCACCGCTCTGATAGACCGCTTCAGACTCATCGTCAGCCAGCACGCCATCGAAGTCAAAAGCCAAACGCAGTTCTTCATCTCCCACATCATATTCATCAACCAGTGAACGCAGCACCAATCCAGCAGGAACACCACCCTCCGTAGCCTGATACACATCCTTTTCATTAGCAGTTAAAAACAAACTGATATTAAATGCTGGAACATATTTGTACGGGTTTTGCCCCTGTAAGAACACAGCTCTGGTGATCCCCAGGTCATGATGCTCTATTGATTTAAACACTCGCAGTCCCGTATCAGGATCATTACGTGACAACAGGACAACCTCAACAGGAGGATTTTCCGGAGATAATTGGTTCAGAGACAATAAGCGACGCACAAACGGAAAGGCAACTCCAGGCCTAAGAGGAGAATCCTGATGGGCCCGTTGATATACCCGATATTCCTGCTCTCCTTTGCTCTGAAAAACGGCATCAGACTCGGACAAATCAAAAAGAGCACTCGAAGCCAGACCGATGACCAATCGGTTATCTATATCGTAGGACATCCCTACCTCCCGTTATCTTTTCCTTGTTCACCGATTAATTCAAGCCAACATTTATGAGAACAGGGACAAGAGCGAGCAAGCCAGCACTACAGCCCCCGTCCCGGTACCACATAAAAAACCGTTTCCAGTTATATGTTTTATAAGGAAATAACCTCAAACCCTTTGTCTGCATACTGCTGCGCAGTTTGATTATCAGTAATAACCGCAACGCTGCTGGGATTGTCCTTGAGGTAGGTATTGGTAACCCGCTTAAGATCATCAAGTGAAACTTTCAGGACCTGAGAACGGAAGCGACGGCGCTGCTCAGGCGTTCTTCCGTAAAGTCCATTATGGAACGCCTGCTTAGCTTCACCAGCGGGTGAGCCGGGCTTATCAATGCTCCCAACGACACCCAGAATCGCCTCTTCTAAGCGATTTGCGCTGTGCTCTTCAGCGAGCATCCAGTCAATAGATGCATCAAAATCTGCAAGGGTTTCATCAAGACGCGGATCACGGTACGAGAAAAACCGGAAAGCAGCACTTGCTGAATCCTGGCCTGCTCCACCACCATAGGCTCCACCCTGTTCTCGAATAACTCGGTGCAGGTAACCATTTCGTAAGAATCCGCCAAGCACCGTTAGTGCAGCAGAATCCTCATGCTCCACAGGTACCGTAGGGAACGCTTTAGCACAGAAATTAACCTGGGTGCTTGTCCCCCAGATTTGCTTAACCCCGGAACGGGTTTCAGGGAGGGAAAAATCCTTAAAGCTGGTCAGCTTCTCAGTTTCGGGCCAGTATTTGGATATTGATTCCTGAAGAGCCGATTGACGCTCTTCTTCAGCCACACACAGGAACCTCCTTTCTCCCTGGATGATCAGTTTATAAAGTGCTTCAAGCTCATCTGCAAATGCCTTCAGAGCCTGATTATCCTTAAGCTCCTCGTCAAGCGCCTTGATAAAAGCAATCCCCTGAAGACCATTATGACGATGGCTCAATGAAGCAACCGGACTGTAGCCGCTGACAGCTGCCGCCATGGCTAAGCCATGACCGTTACCGGTAATGCTTTGCTCCCGTCGGGCTCGTTGCATTGATATAAGCTCCCGAATACGCTCCAACTCATCAAAACGAACATGATTGTATGTTTCATGCAATAAATCGGTTAACGGGGCCACATTTCGCACCAGGGCCTTTCCTGAGACCGTGAAATAACCTTTGACCTTTTGCTCGTTATCGATATCACCCCTAACAGAACTGAAAGCGCTGACACCGCCGCTGATACTGCTTTGCAACGCCTGAACCTGCTGATAACTCAGCTGCCCATAGCCTAACTCTGTGACGCAGGTGCTCAAATACGGCAACAGTAATTGCTGGCGTTCAGTAAGCTCAGGAAGCGGTACGATGATTTGTTGATAGACCAGGCCATTGGTTCCTTGCGAATAGTAATCAATGCGTCCTCGGTCAGAAGCAATCGCTTGTCCTTCGGGAATAGCGAACGATTCAGGAATATCAGCCAATCCCACTTTCGGTAGTATCGATTCATCATCTTCCTGGGTTTGCCTGACCTGCAATGCGGAGGCCTGATCAACAATTGCTTGTTTTTGATCTTCATCCAGTGATGATTTTATTCTCTCCAGTCGCAAAGCTTCTGCAGCGTCTCTGCGCCCTGCCAATTCTGCATCGGGGCGCAACGTGAGTCTTGCACGATGAGAATTATCCAGTAGATATCGTTTTACCAGTTGCTGAATATAATCGGGTTGTTTAATCTGCTCGCGCAATTTTTCCAGTGCAGGATCAATATTCAGTAAAGCGATCGGATCGCCACGATGAATAGCAGTAGAAAGGGCCTCTAAGATTAATTGCAACCCGTAAGGGTAACTGTCCCCACCAATTTCACGCTGACTCAGCTCCAACTGATGGAGAACCGCTTCGACCTGAGACTGGGGGACACCTTCTTCTGCAACTTGCTCCAACACAGACAGAACAAGTTCTTCTACTTGTGAGGCCTGATCGGGATTACAGCCTTCGAGTCCGCACATAAAACTCATCTCACGATTTGAATCTTCCAAACCACAAAGAGGAGACGGAGCTGTTCCTATTTCAGCTGTTTCCAGTGCATGCCGAAGAGGTGAAGCGCTGTTGTCCAACAACACCCGAGACAGCAGATCTGCCTCAAGCTGCTCATCCAGATTGATACTGTGTCCAAGTAACCATCCTAGAACAACATGTGTTTTGTTGTCGGTATCTGTTTCATCCAGAGCATAAGCCTCTTCAATCCTTATCGGTGCATGATAGCGTTTCTCATCTTCAACAGTGACGATCTGATCAAGTCGTTGAAACTGATTCAGCGCCCTGTCTTCAAAACAACGCTGGTGTTCGGCCGCCGGAATATCACCAAATGTCATAAACACTGCATTTGAAGGATGATAATGAACTTGGTAGAAAGCCTTTAACTCTTCATAGCTGAGATCTGGAATACACTCCGGTTCCCCACCACTATTGTGATGATAGGTAGTGGTTGGAAAAAGATGTTTACTTAGTGTCTGCCAGAGAGTGCTTACAGGAGAACTCATGGCTCCCTTCATCTCGTTAAAAACAACCCCTTTAAACGTCAGCTCCGAATCAGTATTTCCGGGTTCAGCAAACTCTAGACGATGCCCCTCCTGAGCAAAATCCAGTGGGTCCAGTCGAGAAAAAAAGACCGCATCCAAATAGACGTCAAGCAGATTATTAAAATCCTTTCGATTTTGACTGGCAAAAGGATAGGCCGTCCAGTCGCTGCTGGTGAATGCGTTCATGAAGGTATTCAATGAACGCCGGATCATCATAAAAAACGGATCCCTGACTGGGTAGCGCTTACTCCCGCATAGCGCTGTGTGTTCAAGGATATGAGCCACCCCGGTCGAGTCGGTAGGGATTGTTCTCAGCGCCACCAGAAAAACATTTTCCGTGTTGTCTGCAGCAATATGGAAATGCTTGGCTCCGGTAACCAGATGTTCGTACTCCGCGACTTCAACACCGAGAGACTCGATAGGCTCAGAGCGAATAAATTTAAAGGTTTTATGCGGAGCCTGTAACTTAGTCGGGGTGTTATTAATCGTTTCGTTCATGAAAATTCCTTGTGCGTAGCTTCAACCTAAGGGAAATCGTCCCATCTATAATAGTTCGCAGAGAAAGTACGTAATAGCCAATCCTTTCAGCCAACAAACCGGTCGGTTGGAAAGCTGACATAATATCTTGTTTTTAAGTGCCCTGCTTGAGTAGAAATCTATATAGTTAAAAAAAACCGGGATCAAAACAACAGCCTTGAAGCCCCGTCCCCTGTACTGTTTCCACTCTGATTTCCTTATGACTTAGATAAATGGCCATGTACTGACCTTATATTACCAGCCCAGAGCCCCATCAACATCTGCAGCGACTCCGAATAAAGAAGATAAACGGAGTCGCTGCAGCAGGCCTTAACCCAGATCCAGGGCTTGTGCAGGGTGTTATCTGAAACAACGCAAAATCATGATGCAAAGCACAAAATAATTTGACTGAAAAGTGAACAACCACTATATTCAGCCCTAATAAATGTTGCGACGCACAAACAAGATTCGCCTTGACATATATTTGTCCTGGATCGTCCAGGTTTACAACACGAGCCCGAATCAAAATCTTAAATCTGACTTGGAGCATAACCATGTACGAATCATTCTTTAAGGACGTAGAATCCAGCCTGAAGCCTGCTATTGATATGGCCGCAGTCAATCAAAAGGCGCTGGCAAAACTGACCAGCTTGCAAGCTGAATGCATTAACGAATGTGTTGATGCCCAGTTCAAGCAGTTTCAAGCATTGAGCAAATCAAAAGACCCTCAGTCAGCAGTGGAACTACAAATCAGTTTCATTAAAGATTTTGAAGCAAAAGTAGCTAACACAGCAGAGCTAAATGTTGCTGCTATCAATGATGCTTCCGAAGCTATCAAAAAGATTGTTAATCAGGGTTTAGAGCAACTAGCCCAACATAACCCTCTGACCAGTCTATTTAGCGAGTATTTGGATTTAAGCAATACTGCAGCGGCAGAAAAAACTGCCTCCACAGCAAGCAGTGAAGAATTGAAAAAAGCTGCTGCTCCAAAAGTTGTAACTCCAACGAGTTCGGCGACCCCTGCCCCTGGTGTTCAAATCAAGAAAGCTGCCGAAACGAACAAGACTGACAAAAAAACGTCCGCGAGTCCTGTGAGTCGAGTTAAAAAAACCGCCGCTAAAAAACCAGCTGCCGCACCAAAACCAGCAACTAAAAAAGGCGCTGATGCCAAACCGGCGGCTAAAAAAGCAGAGACCGTAGCCAAGCCAGGCAAGGTCACGGATGACAGCATAAATAAAGCAGCTCCAGGCAGTGCAACACAAAACCCTGATACCGCTAAACCCACAACTTCTGCGAAAGAACCTCAAAAAGCGGTAAAAAGTAAAGCGGCCCCTACAGCCAAAAAATCAGCTCCCGCCCGCGCAGCGGCGCCAATGGCTCGACCCGTAACTCGAACTAAGTAAGCCACTAAAGCGTAACTGCTAAAAGGCTGCGTTTGAAGCAACACACCACAAAATCTCCAGTAGCAAGACCATGCCGCTGGAGATTTTTTGATTTAGCAAACGAGCTTTTAGCCGCCAGTCACTCAGTAATCAGCGAACAGCCTGGGTTTTACTTTTGGCCAACTGAGGTAACCCACCACCTAAAACAAGCTGATCCAGACGACTCCTCTCCAGGCCCATAGCAAATTCCATGGCCTTAAGCTTGGCAGGGGCTAATCGCTGTGCCAGCCCCAAGCCCAAATTCCTAAGCAACTTAACGGGTAACTGCTCCTGACGAAAGACCCGATAAAGAAGATCCATTGATGTCATCATCGTCAAATTATGCTTGCGCCGTTTTGATTCGTAATTTTTGAGCACAGAGATGTCAGCAATGTTCTGGTGCTCTCGCTCAGCCAGCAACAAAGTCTCTGCAAGTACAGCAGCATCCAGAAGTCCAATGTTAACACCCTGTCCTGCCAGCGGATGAATCATATGGGCCGCATCCCCCACAAGCGCAACCCCTTGCTTGACGTACTGAAGTGCATGTTGACGTTTCAGTGGAAATGAGGCTCTGGATATAACCTGATTGATTTCACCCAGATCCCTGGGGAATATTGAGTATAACTCGGCAGCAAACGCCTGATCGGAAAGACCTTTCAGACGAGAGACTTCCTCCGGCCAGTTATACCAGACAAGTGAAGCATGGTTTCCAGACAAAGGCAGAAAAGCCAAGGGTCCGTCAGGAACAAACTTCTGCCAGGTAATATCCTGCTGCGGATACGCAGTTTCCACATAGCTAACCAACGCTTGTTGCTCATACCCCCAACTCTGAACACCTATCCCCGCACTCTGTCGAACCAGCGAATTTCCGCCATCAGCAGCTACAAGTAACCGTCCTGTAATCTGGCTTCCATCATCCATAAACAAAACAGAACCGTCCGTCCCGTAGTCAACATCCTTTATTGAAGCAGGACAGAACAACGTAACATTCGGACACTGTACCATACGCTCCCAAAGAGCCAATTGAACAACGCGGTTTTCAACAATATGACCAAGAACAGATTCGTTAATATCCTTACAATCGAACGTCGTATCCCCTTGGCCCTCAATTTCCCAAACTCGCATGCGACGATAAGGGCAATAGCGCCTGGATTTAATCCCTCCCCAAGCACCGATGTTCTGAAAAATTCGTTGAGATGCAATATTTAACGCGGACACTCGAAGATCGTGAGCCTGATCGCTTTTAAAGTCTGTTGGCCGCTCGGATTCAATCACAGCAACGCGCAGGGAGGATTCAGCTAAAGCGCAAGCCAGGGTGGCTCCCACCATACCGGCACCCACAATAATCAGATCAAACGCCAAATCTTTTTCCATTTTAAGTCCTTAAGACTTGCTCGACTATTTTTAGAACTCGCAGTATACCCAACCCGGTAAGCACAGGTCTCGGAATTTTAGCTGGCCGTCGCTTACGAGTTTTCCAGCCGAGCAGATTTCACTGGAAAATACTGACGGATTAGGCCGCAACTACTCGGATTCGCTTTGCAATTGCCGTTCCAGCCGTTTGCAGAAGACGTTCATCTCTTTTTCAGCCTGAAGATCACCCTGTTGCAGCGCAACCGAGATACCTCGCCGATAGGTATCAAGCGACTCAATCAGCTTGTCCTGTTGTTGAAACGCCTTTCCTAGCAATTTCCAGGCTGCAGTGTATTCGGGTTTCTGTTCGACACAGGCTTGCAGATGAAGCGCAGCAGCTTCGAAATCTCCTGCCTTCAAGTAAGCATTACCTAGTCCGAATCTAAGTTCCGGACTGTCTTTTCCTGCCGCCAATAATTTTTCAAGCCCTTTTATCAAAGCATCTCTCCTGAATAAAATTCATCCTTTCAGCCTTCATCAATCGTTCTGTTCAAAAAACAAGCAGAAGCAAAATATCGACTTATACTTATTTCCTGTAAGGAGGTCAGATACCAGACTGACCTTACTAATCAACTTACCTTTTAGTGCACTATTTTAATTGGTTTGTTCCAGTTAGAAGACAGCGAGGTAAAGGAGTTTATCGTGGCCATTTCAATAACCCTGAATGATTACTTGTCTAACACTCATGTGGATTACGACATACTCAAACACAAGCATACTACCAATGCGTTCGATACGGCGTATAAATCGCAGATATCTATGGCTAATTTAGCTAAGGCAGTGGTATTGCAGGATGCGGATGGCGAGTATTTGATGGCCGTATTACCATCCCAAAACAAGCTCAAGCTGAAATGGATTTCTCGCCAATTACACCGCCGTTTTAATCTGGCCCCAGAACAGGATCTCAAATCCATTTTTCAGGACTGTGACCTGGGCGCTATTCCTGCTGTGGGTAATGCTTATAAGATGAAGACAATTTGTGATGAGCAGCTACTGGAGTCAAGCTGCGTCTACATTGAAGGCGGTGATCATCAGGCGCTAATCAAACTAAAGCAGGATCAGTTTGCACAGCTGATGAAAGATGTACCTCACCACAAAATAAGCAAACCGTTTATTCATGAACACCGAGTTGCGTAAGAACTTCAGCTCGTTGTAAAAACTTCAGCTAAACGAAGGCACTGGCCAACAGGCCAGAAGGAACAAGTATTTGGAAAGCAGCTTAGCTGCTCATTCCGGCAGCCCCCCCCCGGTGACTGTCTCTCCTTTAACTCTGGGTATATGATATTAATCAAGGCGCCTCAAATCAGTTAGTTGGTACTGTTTGCTGATCTTATGGAGGTAGCTAATGACATCAATCGTTGAATATATGACCGTACAACACCGCTGTTGTGACGATAGTTTTGCTGCTGCTGAAGCGGCTGTATCCGACCAGAATTGGACAGAAGCCGAAAAACAATGGAGTGCATTCAGCAGGGATCTTGAAATTCATCTTGAAAATGAAGAGCAGACCCTGTTCCCAGCGTTTGAGGAAGCAGATGGTCACACTGGTGGGCCTACGTCAGTTATGCGTATGGAACACCAACAAATGAGGGAATTAGTTGAAGCAACGACGAATGCCCTCAAGGAAAAAAACGTCGAGAAATACCTTGGATTATCTGAAACGTTTATGGTCCTGATGCAGCAACACAATATGAAGGAGGAGCAAATCCTTTATCCGATGACTCAACAGACGTTACCAAACTCCGATGCAATAGTCAGTGATATGACTGATCTTTAAATCGATTGATAAGTACACTTTGAATATGTAGGCAGTCAACCTTATGCCGCAATTGGTACACATTGATGTCAGTGAATTGGAACCGCCTGAGCCGATGGCTACGGTTCTGAAAAGCTTGCAGCAGCTGGAATCAGATGCGGCATTAAGGGTCTATCATCGTCGACAACCCTTCCCTCTTTTCAAACTGCTTGATGAAATGGGCTATGCCTATCATTGTATCGAACTCAATTACAGTGAGTTTGCTATCTACATCTGGTTAAAAAACGAAGAATCCCTGCATGACTTCTGCTACCAAGCAGCCAACCAAGAACTAGCATCATGAACACCGCAGGACTATCACTGGATAATATCCCGGAGTTTCGAATTCCAATGGGATTCTTTCTAACGGCCCCCTGGTTTGGCATCCTGGCATCCCTGCTACTGCTATTTTCCCCCGAAGTTATCAACTCCCGTTGGCACCCCGCGATGTTGGCGACAGTGCACTTATTGACGCTGGGATTTGCAGCCAGCATCATGATAGGCGCCATGATGCAGGTTCTTCCTGTTATCGGCAGCCAACCGGTGCCTGCCGTAGCTCGGCTTTCTCCTTGGATAAGAGGCGCTCTTGTCGGAGGGACCGCTTCACTTGCCCTAGGCTTTCTGCTAATGCAGAACATTCTGTTCTATCTAGCACTGGTGTTACTTTGTGGGGTGTTTCTAACATTTTTAAGTGCGGTCGGGTTAGCCTTAGTCAAAGTTCAAAAACCCGGCGACTCTATTTACTGTTTACGTTTAGCCGCCCTGTGTCTTTTATTGACCGTCGTTTTTGGCGTTCTTCAGCTGTCAACTTACCTGGATTTTCAGTGGCTGGCCTACTCATTTGAGCGAACAGATAAGCACGCGCTGCTAGGTCTGGTAGGCTGGTGCTTATTGCTGGTGATGGGTGTCAGCTTTCAAGTCATTCCGATGTTTCACGTGGCTCCTGCCTTTCCCAAGTGGTTCTGCCGAGGCGTGACGACTCTTTTAGTGTTGTTGCTTGCGATGGGGGTCTTCCTGAGCGATCCTTTTGCAACAATAGCGCTGGTATTGCTCCCGTTGGTTGTCGGCTTTTATGGCTGTTATTCTCTATATATTCTTCACAACCGGAAACGCAAATTGACAGATTACACCGTTCGTTGCTGGCAGCTGTCATTTGTAAATTTAGTCGCTGCCTGTTTACTGTACATCTTGGGCCAACTCGGAATTGAAATTCTTGATAGACGAGATCAATTTCACTTACTGCTGGGATTCGGATTTGGTCTTGGTTTTGTAATTACCGTTATGCTGGGGATGCTACAGAAAATAGTCCCTTTTTTGATGTTCCTGCATCTCCAGCGAGCCTGTATTCATGACCCAAGCGCTTTTATTAAACTACCCAATATGAGAGAACTACTACCGGTTTCGGATTCAAAATGGCAGTTTCGCTTGCACAGCGCAACGCTACTAACATTCTATCTATCATTCTTCGGTGGGAACTTACAATATCCGCTGGTTTTTGTTGCGGCCGCCTTTATGCTGGCTAGCTTCAGCTGGCTATTTGCAACCCTTTATCGAGCAAACAACCGCTATACCAGAAATCTACCCAGGCAAAAGCCACAACAACCTGCAGATTCTGCGCTATGAAGTTACCCCAATATTTGACAATTTTCCGTGCTAGAACAATCAGCGACGCAACTGAACGATATAGGGTTTACTCTCACCGTGAACACTGTCTCTTCCGATAACCTGTACCCTGTTAATCCCAGCAGGTACAACAACGCCCCCAAGCCCTCGGGTAAACGGCTGCTCATTATCATGAGGATGATGTAGAGTCCTGACTCCCAGCTCCTGACCTTCTTCCGATAAAATGCGCCAGCGGTTGGCATAATGATCCCAACCTTCATCCTGATGTCTGAGAGTCACGTCAAACTGGCAGATTTCCGCCTGACAGTCGGCTTTCACACCGACAACCTCTACTTCACCGGAGAAACCAACCGGGGACACCAAGATGACAGATAGAAAGATCCATTTTGCTTTTGGTTTCAACGATATTGGTTTCAATAACATTAATTTTAAAAGCGTTGATTTTAAAAATATTACGTTCAAACCCATTCCATTATCCGTTTATTCAAACCATCATTATCGTTGACTCACTGCGAGCACTGCACCTGCGGCAACAAAGAGGCCGCCAGTTAATTTGTTAAACAGCATAGCGCCTCGATGGCCTTTAAACCAATGCATTATTTTCCGCGCCCCAATCGCTAAAGCCAGTTCAACCAAAAACTCAACGATACCAAAAGTTAGTGCCATCACAACAAACTGGCCGGGCAACCACAGACTGGCATCTAGAAATTGGGGGAGAAAGGCGAGAAAAAACAGAATAACCTTGGGATTCGCTATTGCCACATAAAACCCTTGCAGAAACAACGATCTGATCGAAGGGACCGATTGATCAGTATAGGTGACTGATAGCTGTAACGGAGCAGATCTCCACTGCTTGATACCCAAATAAATCAGATAGCCAGCCCCCAACACTTTCAGTATCAAAAAACCCGAAGATGAAGCCATCAGCAAACCACCCAAGCCAATCATAGAAAGACCCATCAGTAATACAAAACCTGAAACACCGCCTGCAATGGTGAAGCAGGCTGCACCAGCGCCGTAACGCGCACCATGAGTAATGGCGATCAACCCATTCGGCCCGGGAGTCAGCGAAAGCAAGGTAACTGCCGCCAAAAAAAGCAACCAAGTATTTGGATTCATAAACTTAACACCGCAATTCCAGAAAGCTTAAATTTTCAATGTTGATCGTTAAGAGCGGACCGTTGAAGATCACAACCACGATCCAGGAAATGCTTTTGCTCTGCCGCCGGTACAAATAGCCCTCCCGTGGTCCAGAGCAGATGCACTGCATTTTTAATCGCTCCGCTATCAGATTCCATTAGCCCCTGCTGCTTTAAATACCGACGCCCCACAGTTGAGTTCAGAAGCCAGTCCGGTCCAGCGCAAGACGCAGCAGCCGAGGGCTCTACATTTACGCCTTCACTGCAATGTAATCGATAAAGGTCACGAAACAGATCATCATCGGCAACCGTAAAAATCCCGGACAATAGCGGCTTGATTTCCCGGGCAACAAGGTCCGATGCTTGAGCCACCGCCAGACCGTCCGCTTCCGTTACAGCATCCAGTCCGAGCTCGGAAACAGGAGCTGTTCGGTTGGCTGCCAAGGCATAAAGCATACAAGGAGCTTGCAAAGGCTCAGCAAAGAAACAGTGTACATATTTACCAAATATCTTTTTCAGTCCATAACAGATGCCACCGGGTGCCCCTCCTACACCGCAGGGTATATAAACAAATAGTGGTCTGAATTCGGAGGGGGTAATGGCGGCTTGTTGCAGTTGTCGCTTTAACCTCAACGCGGCAACGGCATAGCCCATAAACAACTGAGCAGAGTTCTCATCATCAACAAAGTAGCATTGACTATCATTCTTTGATTCTTCCCGTCCTTCCGCTACAGCCAAAGAATAGTCGCCGGTATGCTCAACAACATTTACCCCAGCGTTAATCAGTCGTTGCTTTTTCCACTCTTTAGCGTCCCGCGACATATGAACGCTGGCTGAAAACCCCAGTTTCGCCGCAATAGTACCGATACTTAATCCCAGATTGCCCGTACTTCCAACAGTCACCTGGTATTGTTTAAACAGATTTCCTGCGTTTTTTTCCATTAGCAAACGATAGTCACAGGCCTCTGTAATAAGCCCTGCGTCTAAAGCCAGTTTCTCAGCCAAACATAACACCTCGTAAATGCCACCACGTGCTTTTACTGATCCTGCCACCGGCAACAGGTGGTCAGCCTTGATCCATAGTTGCTCCGGCTTAAGACTAGACAAATAACGCTCAGCACAGAACTGTTTAACGGCCAGCAGCGGTGACTCAATCAGTCCCTCTGACTCCTCAAGCTCGTGAAAAAGCCGGGCCAGCAACGGAGCAAAACGTAACATTCTTTTTTCAGCATCTTCTATGTCCGCTAACGAAAATCGACTCGAAGATGGCCCCTGCTCATAACCAGGGTTCAACCACAACTGACTTTTCTTTCCCCTGAGTGCATCCAGGGTGGGCTTATTATGCTCTTCAATCACTTTCATTAGATGTTCCGTGGTTTTTTAGGGATTAGCGGTCCATTTGAGCAACTTAGTTTAATCAGCAACCAATTTCTACTGTTCTGGAAACAGGACTGAGCAGGCTAATGCCAATGTACTTTATCAATGGCTCAAATTGACTGCTGCACAGGGCCTGTACAACACAAAGTAAACCGGGCTGCTTTGGAATATCAATTATCGGCTTTAACAATCAAATACGACAACATCATTAGTTTTTTGTAATAAATCCACTAAACTCAACATCAATTACTCATAACACTGATGCTATCCGTTTATATTATCAATCAGTGAACCCAATCAAAAATAACGCCTAGCCTGCTGTTTTTCTTGATTTACATCACTGGATGTAACAACGTTGGAAATTGTTCGTCCTGTTAAGATAATCATCTAAGCCATTACCATCAGAGAAAGGGAAACAAAGCCCCTATGAATGCCAAGAAAATTGTCGTACTTCTATTACTCGCTTTTTTAGTCGGGGTCTTCTTTATGTTTGACCTTGGCCAATATTTAAACTTGGAGTATGTCAAAGAAAACCAGGCTCGGTTTGATCAGCTTTATGCAGATAATCCAATCATAACGGCCTTTACTTTCTTTATTCTCTACGTTCTTGTTACTGGTTTATCGTTACCAGGGGCTGCAATCATGACACTGATTGCAGGTGCATTGTTTGGACTTTGGACAGGAACGCTATTGGTTTCATTTGCCAGCAGCATTGGCGCAACTTTGGCATTTATATTTTCACGTTTTGTGCTTCGTGATGGCGTCCAGAACCGGTTTGCTCATCAACTCATCGCCATCAATAAGGGAATTGAACGAGAAGGCGCTCTATACCTGTTAACGCTTCGACTGGTCCCCGCTTTTCCATTTTTTGTCATTAACCTTGTTATGGGGGTCACCCCAATCAAGACCTTTACTTTTTACTGGGTAAGTCAGCTCGGAATGCTGGCAGGAACGTTGGTTTTTGTGAACGCAGGAACTCAATTAGGCCAGTTGGAGTCAACCGCAGATATTCTTTCCCCGGGCCTGTTCATATCCTTTACGCTGCTTGGCATATTTCCACTGGTCGCTAAAGCAATTGTCGGAAAAATCAATGCACGCAAGGTGTACAAGCATCACCCGCGGCCAAAAAGCTTCGACACCAATATTGTTGTCATCGGTGCCGGCTCAGCTGGATTGGTTACTTCCTATATCGCAGCAGCAGTTAAAGCAAAGGTTAGTCTGATTGAAAAGCATAAAATGGGCGGAGATTGTTTAAATACCGGCTGTGTCCCCTCCAAAGCACTGATTCGCTCTACTCGTTTTATTGCAGAAAGTCATCGTTGCAACGAATTGGGGCTAAAGAGCGCTGATGTTAGCTTTGATTTCTCTGAGATTATGGAACGGGTGCAGCGAGTTATTAAAACCGTAGAACCTCATGATTCTATCGAACGCTATACCGGTTTGGGAGTTGACTGCGTGGAAGGAGCCGCCACTATCCGAAATCCGTTTCAGGTAGAAGTGAATGGCAAGACAATCACTACCAAGAATATAGTCATTGCTACTGGCGCGCGTCCTGCAATCCCCCCGATTAAAAACATTGAGGCGATGGAGCCGCTGACATCAGACACTATCTGGGACATCAGGGAACAACCAAAGCGCCTGCTCGTTCTAGGCGGAGGTCCTATCGGATGTGAGCTTTCACAATGCTTTTGCCGTTTAGGAACTCAGGTGATTCAGGTCTTAAGAGGCCCCAGACTCGTCCCCAAGGAAGACCCGGAAGTATCCCAACTGTTGCAGGAACAGTTTGTTGCTGAAGGTGTAGATCTGCGACTCAATCACAGTATGCTAGAATTTGTCGAAGATCCGGAAGGTAAGAAACTGATCTGTGATCATCAGGGCAAAAGAGTTGAAATCGTCTTTGATCAGCTACTGGTCGCTACTGGCCGAAAAGCCAATGTATCCGGTTTTGGAATGGATAATCTGGAGATTCCATTGACACCTCAAGGCACAATTGAGGTAAATGAATATCTACAAACGCGCTATCCAAACATCTATGCCTGCGGAGATGTTGCAGGACCACACCAATTTACCCATACCGCCGCGCACCAGGCCTGGTATGCCGCAGTTAATGCCCTGTTTGGTTCTTACAAAAAATTCAAAGTGGATTATTCTGTGATACCAGCCGCAACATTTACAGAGCCAGAAATAGCCAGAGTGGGTTTGAACGAACAGGAAGCCAAGGAACAGGGAATCGAATATGAAGTCACTCAATTTGACCTTGCTGAACTCGACCGTGCCATAGCAGATGAAGCGGCTGTCGGGTTGGTAAAGATTTTAACCGTACCCGGTAAAGATCGTGTATTAGGGGCCACTATCGTTGGTGAACATGCGGGTGAGCTTATCTCTGAATTTGTTACCGCCATGCGGCATGATTTGGGTCTTAATAAAATACTGGGAACTATTCATATTTACCCTACGCTGACCGAAGCTAACAAGTATGCTGCTGGACAATGGAAAAAAGACCATGCTCCACAGAAAGTACTTGAATGGGTGGAGAAGTTTCACCGCTGGCAACGGGGATAACAGCTTCTGCCTGTTGCCCTCCGAACAACAGGCCATTAACGCTGTAAATAACTGCGCCCTGCTCATCCTTATACGAGGCAGTGTTCCAACCGCTCAGTATCCAATCGGGAACATCGCGCTCAAGGCTGTAGTCCGCCGTCAGCATTTTTGCTTCGAAGGAATTCACTTGCTACCGCTAGATTTATGCAGCTTAAAAATCAAAGAGCAACAGAATAGGCATTAGCGTGGCTACTATAAGGAGACTTGCCATACAGCCATATATAAATATCTTTAACGCGATTGCATACCAGCGTGGCATGTATTTCCATGTTTCTTTTATTTGTCTTTTCTTGCCTAGTGAGGGGAGAATTAGAGACCACCCGAAAATTGCAGTTCGCATTAAAAAACCGGGCCATCCGCGCATCATATAGGTTTCTGTCAGCGTAAAGTGAGGCTCCTTAAAATATTTATCCAGCAATGCCTTCGGAGTGAAAATACTTAGCAGGAGCCATGTTATAGGCCCCCACACGATCCATGCAAACATAACAGCAAATACAACGAGACCTAAGTAATACCCTATCATCGGCACAACTTATCGACACCTGTTGTGTTAACGAAATCATGTTGGCGATATCGACTGTTGTACAAGGCGGCTGTACCTATACCAGCGCCATAACTGGCGATGGCCGCCCCGGTACCCAATACTAGCGCAACTCCCCAACCTACGGGGTTAGAGAACAAGATTACGCCTAGCGCAACAGTTGCTACTCCTCCGGCAAAAGTACTCCCTACTGTTTCAGCAAGGATCTCATTTTTCTTGTGGCGGTCACTTGTATTGGCAATCTGATAGCAGCCCACCCCGACACCTGCAACGGCAAGCACTGTGCCACCCCGACTGGCAACTTTCGCCATCCCACTCAGTCGTTCCAAGTGGGCATCAATGACACCCGTGGCCGGCAGCGCTTTGGAACGGGTGATTCGAATGGCTTCACGGGCCGTTTGGCCTTTGAATAATAGCTTTTCAAAAGAGCCTAGCTTATGGGCGTAGGTCTTTAAGGCTTTCTGACGTTGGTAATCATATTGATTTTCTGTCAGTGCTCCACGTTTATAGTCATGGTAAATGTGCTTAACCTCAGCAATAAAGGCATTGTGTGCCTGACTGACCAACCCTCCGAAAGAATTAAACCCGGCGGTTGCGGCGACACTGGTTACGCCGTAGTTTTCATCCAACCATGCCAGCGCCCAGAAGGCTTCCTGTTCTTTGGTCGCCGTTGGCATCAAACGCTTCATTCGTTCGGCGTACTCACCGTAGGTGGTTTGCCCTGAGGGCATGAGCCAGTGCCTCAAACCACTGTCTGCAATCATAGACGGATCAAACTTTCCAGAGGTTGGTTTATCCGCAGGTGCAGGCGCGGGACACATAGCCATTGCATTATCTGGAGTAAGCGGCATCAGCCAAAGCAGTTGATTCGGATGAATGAGATTCGGATCAGTCAGAGTGTCGTTAAAGTGCAGCAATGAGGCCTGAACGTCTTGATAACGCGGGTCCTGATAGTGAATTTCGTAGTGATCAGCAATAATACGGCTGAGAGTATCCCCCGGTTTAACCCGGTAAAGCATCGGTGCTTGGTCAGTTGGAAGGATGGCTTGTTCAAAAGACTGGACTAGGCTGTTCACTCTATTTCCTTGTGATTAGTTGCTTCCGTGTCCCATTGACCGCTAAGGTCAAATGGGTGTTTGGCCGTGATTCTAGCAAAACAAGCCAGATAATCGACTATTATTTAAATTTTTTGGATCAGCGGGGAAACCTAGTCCTATCGGGAAGCTACGACATCAAGTATTCACAAGGCAAGATGTGTCCTATTCTTACACGTATTATATGCTGACCCCTAATAGCGAGGCTAAACTTTCAACCATCGCTAGCGGATTGGAGCAGCTAGCCCCCGTCACCATTGAGGTCTTTACCTTACCGGTCAACTGCTCAGAAAATGCTTCCCATAACTTTGCTTGCTGAGCTGAATCCAATACTATTTCATCAACTGTTTCTGTGGTCATGAATGCTCTCCGTTATTGTTAACTGCTCAACTGATTTCCTTATTTACTGCTATCTTTACGGTCTTAATGCGTGACCAGACATCGTCATTTCTCTAACCAGAATGACACAGAGGCCGAACCGTTCACTGGTCGAGAAAAGTCAAAGTGCTAGATTGCTATCTGTAGTGACTAAAGTCTGATTACTACTTCGAAACAGCCATCCCACTGCCGGTTAGTCAGTGGAAACATGTCAGAGGGGATGTTCTTGAAATTTAGTCGGGACAGAATAAAACCCAGATCGGAAGCGCTTCCTCTAATTGCTTTGAAAGCCCGAAGCCGAATGGACGTATTCACAAGTGCTTTGGGTAAGCTAGCTCTCTTTAGAGTGTCTACGTAGTGCCAAACGCTAAAAACTATGGTACCAAGCTCGCCACTGGGAGTTACCCAATCATCGAGAGTTGTTGCCCGATAAAGTGACAACCTTAACCGGCAATTGATCACTTTTACGGAACGGCTATACTGAACTTGCTGCCCGCTGTTAAGAATGACAAAAGGATTATCAAGTGCCCATTCCCTCTGTCCCGGAAACACCCACAAAAACGCTCCTGGTCAAGGAGTGGGAGCAAAGGTCTATCACTTTTGAAGTCGTCGCTTGTTCGGAACTGTGGGACCACCTGCCTCCAGATTTACATCAACAAATTCAGCACGCCATCCAACGGCCTTTAGAAGCAGATCAGGAGGTGCTTTTTATTAGTTTTGACGGTCTGATGGACAAGCGCTATAGCGCCTTTTTATTAACCGAATATGAACAAGCGGCTTTGTTTTATGAAAAAGACGGTGATGTCACCAATGATTTTATTGGCCTGCTATCACCGTTAAAGCTTTGGGAGTTTTTAGAAAGCTTTCCGAATATTTATCGACACCTTAGTTAGGTTGCTTGGGTCCACTATCCCAAAATCATTAATCAGGACAGTTTTTCTGAATAATCGCTTTGATTTCGTTGAGCGTCCTAACCGCCTGATCTTCTCGTACGATGCAGTCATCAAGTGAACCATAATGCTGTTCCAGGCATTGCAACAAAAGATCTTTAACCGCCAGTTTATCGGGCTCCACAGGCAAGGTACTTTCAAAATAAAGCTTCTCTAACTGCTTTTCTTTTTCAACAAAATACTCTTCAACTCTATCCAGACTCCATTCTCCGCGGCGAATAGCTTTCAGCTGCTCCTTATTACGGGCCAGATCCAGATCCCCTTCTATCAGTATCTGCTCTACTTCATTAAGTAAACGAACCACATGATAGGCAAACTTGAGGTCATATCCATACTCATCAATGACCTCCTTTCGTTTACCCACTGCCTGTTTAGATTTCATTCTGTTCACTTGCGCATAAGCATAACCTTTAAACCTTGGCCAACAGCCTTTATGCAGAAAAATATGCCGCTGTTCTCTAACCATTTCCCCGATAGAAGTGCTGTACAGAATACAATTTCTGGGAACAAACAAAGAATCAATAATATTAGGATTATTCTCCAACAGAAGCCTGAAATACTTAACGATCGAGTAAACGGTCAAGTCATATTCCTGCCCTTTTCCAGCTCGTGCTGATTTATCAAGCATGTGGTGTTGTTGTATCTGTTCAAAACTGGGACCTGCTTCATCAAATCCCGGCATTTCTCCTCGTAGATGAGGAAACACCCAATCCCTTGGAGGAATCGCAAAACCATAGACATCCATGTCAGACTTATCTTCAGCAACACCGTAGGCAATGGATCCCATCACCACTTCATACTGGACCCCGGTCGACAAAAATTTCGGTGGAGACTTAAGCAATCCTGCTTTAATCAGGTACGCTGTTTTACAACTCATTGTCTTTTCCCTAAGTAGGCATCGACCCTCAGGTCTTTGCCATATTCACTATCTACAAGCAGTCCTGGATTTTATTATCACCTGCTGACTGCTTTCTAACTCGCTCTTTAAATACACGGGTATAACTGGCAATAGCAGCAATCCGCTTACGCCTTATTTGCTCAGCCAGCCCCTTGGCCTCATACCCTTGTTGTATCAGTGATGTTATTTCAACCCCTCTGGCAGCCTCATTACAGGCACGCAAGAATGCTGCCTGAGGATAAGGTTGGTTTTCCAACCCCTTACGCCCCTTCGCATCCGCTTCACACGCCTGCGAAAAAAACGCTAATCTCTCCGGCCTGCGAATCGCATCCACTGCCTCTAATAAACGCATAACACTCCTTGGACGCATTTCCATGCATTTATGACAACGTAGATGATGCTCAGCAACCAGCTCAGCTAAGGCTGTATAGTTTGCAGGCACACAAAAACGCTCACAAACAGCGGCCACCAGAGGAACCCCCTTTATTTCATGGCATATATGTCGTGGCCACTCCTCAGCCGGAGTAACGCCTTTTCCCAGGTCATGCAACAACGCGGCCCAGCTGACTAGCGGCGTGTCAAAATGTTGTTTCGCATAATCAACCACCAGCATAACGTGATCACCGGTATCCACTTCCGGGTGATGCAAAACAGGCTGAGGAACACCAAACAGTCGGTCCAGCTCGGGCAAGAGTACCTGAAGCGCTCCACAAGCCCGTAACACATGAAAGAAAACACTGGGTTTTGATTCATTTAAAGCTCTTACCATTTCCTTCCACAGCCGTTCAGCAGCTATGGATGCAACCGCCCCTGATTCCACCAGCTGTCTCATCAGATCCAATGTCCCATCATGAACCTGAAATCCCAGGTCTGCATAACGGGCAGCGAATCGAGCGACACGTAAGACTCGAAGAGGATCATCAGCAAAAGAGCCAGATACATGTCTTAACAAACCAGCCGCTAGGTCTTCTCTACCGCCGTAGGGATCAACATAGGTCCCTTCAGCCGTTCTAGCGATAGCATTGATTGTAAGATCCCGGTGAAAAAGATCCTCCTCCAGGGTAACATCCACCCCAAATTCGTATCTGAAGCCAGCGGTGCTTTCTCCTTTACTCAACGCTCTTCTGGCGAGCGAATACTCTTCCTTGGTGTGTGGATGCAAAAAACAAGGAAAATCACGCCCGACCTGCTGATAGCCCTTAGCTATCAACTGTTCGATTGATGCGCCGGTGACGACCCAGTCTCTATCTGAGACTGGAAGCCCCAACAACGAGTCACGAACAGCGCCTCCAACAAGATATTCCTTCATCACTACTTCCTGTACCAATTAGTTCAAATATTCAACGGGAAAAATCTATTCAGCCAGAAGGCCCAAGTAGGTATACAGAACCAAACCCGCTGATTGGAAAACTCTCCCAACCCTTGTCAAAGCTAGCCGTCACACTGCTCACTTATATTCCTGCTATTGGACCAGGACCTGCCAATGGTCCTCATTAATCTGGATTAATTGAATATCGATATCGAGGAGCTGCTTGATAACGTCAATATTAGTTCTCAAATGCTGGCTTGGTAGCAGCGTGCTAAAGCAGCCCCCTTTGCCCAAAGCCATAGGTAACACCAACTGATCAGCCAAATACTCACCGACGGTTACCCTAGCCTTGAGGTACCGCTTCATCTTGCGAATTGCACGACCCGCCACTCTTTCCGCACTGACATTAAGCTCCCCTACGGTTTCAAAAACTTCCGTTAACTGATCCCGCTCCACACGTAATGAAACAATGTTTCCTGGGCCCACCGAGTTCACCAGATTCTGATGAAGGCTCGCTCTCGGCCAGTAGCATTTACGGTGAATTTGTTCCAATTCCCGCTCAGTAACATGCTTAGGTATTCTGGCTGAGGTCGCCATTGCTGATTGACAACGTATTTCTCCATCGTCCAGCATCGATAATGATGACATGCTGCCTGTTGGGTTACTTTCTCTCTGCAATGGGTAGATTTTCGCCCGCCATGCACCACCACCGGCAGGATAAAAGCCATACCTTTCCAGGGATACATCAACTCGACAGCCCATTTTTTTTGCCACGGGAAGAAAACACTGCTCGATAAAGTCAAAACTTGGCGCCATACCATTATGTGTACCGCCCTCAAAATACAATTCGCTCACCTCATCAGCCAACAGCAGGGGCATTAAAACTGTCTGAAACAGTAAGGTAGTGCTACCTGCTGATCCGATTGCAAAGCGGTATTCACCGGATTGCACCGGCCCTGGCACGAAAGTCACGGTAGATGACCCCAGTTCAGCACCTGTAACTTCCGCTGCACATATTTGTTGCGCCGCTCGAAGACATGCCAGATGTTGGCGAAGCAGTCCTGTTTTTTTTCTTCCAGCCCTGATGTTTTTAATACGAACAGGCTTTCCCTGGCACATGGCGATGGTAAGTGCTGTTCTGAACACCTGACCACCGCCCTCTCCTAACGCACCATTAATAACCTCCGGAGCTATTCCTACACTACTCATTTTGACTAATTCCCTTTGGGCAAATCCGCCCTTTAACTAACCTTTAACACAGACAACCTGTTTAAGGGTATAAACAACTTCCACCAGGTCTTTTTGCGCAGCCATCACTTTTTCAATGGGCTTGTATGCAGATGGGGTTTCATCAATTACAGCCTCATCTTTTCTGCATTCAACATCAGCAGTTGCCCGAAGGTGTTCTTCAAGAGAAACCAGTTTTTTTGCCTTGGTACGGGACATCACTCGTCCAGCACCATGGCTGCAACTACAAAAGCTCTCCTCATTTCCCAGCCCTCGAACGATAAACGAACGAGCCCCCATGCTACCGGGAATAATACCCATTTCTCCTTCCCTGGCGCGAACCGCACCTTTGCGCGTTACCAATACATCCTTACCATAATGATGTTCCCGAGATACATAGTTATGATGACAGTTGACGGCTTCCAGTCGAGCTTCAAAATCAAACCCTAGTGAATCTCGTACCGCTTGAATAACACGTTCCATCATCACTTCACGGTTTATTCTGGCAAAGTTCTGAGCCCACTCAACAGCTTCAACATATTGGTCAAAATGCTCAGATCCCTCTGGTAAATAGGCTAAGTCACTATCCGGTAAATGAATATGCCATCGCTCCATATCCTGCTTGGCTTTCTCAATAAAATGAGTTCCAATACGATTTCCGACTCCCCGTGATCCACTATGCAACATGAACCAAACTCGCTGCTGTTCATCAAGACATACTTCTATAAAGTGATTGCCTGTTCCCAGTGTTCCCAGATGATTGAGGTTGTTAGTGTTCTTTAGAACTTTGTGCTTCTCACAAAGAGAGTCAAATTGCACGGACAGCGAAGCCCAGGCTGTCATCACATCATCCGGAGCATTCGCCCAGGCTCCCTTATCTCTTTTCCCTCTGTTTCGAACAGATCGTCCATGAGGCACTGCGGATTCAATTGCTGATCGAACCGCTGCCAAATTGTCTGGCAGATCTTTAGCACTGATACTGGTTCGCACTGCCATCATTCCGCATCCGATATCGACTCCGACAGCGGCCGGAATAACGGCACCCAGGGTTGGCACAACACTACCAATAGTCGCACCCTTACCCAAATGAACATCCGGCATGGCTGCTACCCATTTATGGATAAACGGCAGTTTTGAAATATTTTTTAGCTGTTGCTTTGCCTCAGTCTCGAACGGAACGCCATGGGTCCAGGACTTAATAGGAACACCACCATCCTGCATCACTTCGTAAGATTTCTGAGTCATAGGTCTAATCCTTTAATTAGCGGCTCTTTTTGCCTTGTTACGTCACTTTCCGTACGGTTTCACTTGTGCGTACTGATTCACTTACACTGTCCTGATATTAAGCAAATAAAGAGCCACTTTTTTAAAAAACCAACAACAATAATTATATCCAATTGTATTTAAAGAACTAATTATTAGTTTTCGAATAAATCATGCCCCAACACAACAAAATCTTTAAGACTAAAAATATATCTTATTAGATAGAAGTATATCTTTATCGATATATTTTATTTATCCTATTTCCTATGAAAACAGTAGTCATCAGCATTCTCGGCACCACGATGGACCGCCGTGGAAAAGGCAACAAGCGTTGGGAGAAATGGCGACCAACAGTCTCCATGTGTCAACATGACGATTTGATTGTTGATCGACTGGAGCTTTTATTTGACAACCACGCACAAACACTGGCCAATCAGGTAACTGAAGACATTCGCCATGTCTCTCCTGAAACGGAGGTCGTTTACCGCTCCATTAAATTCAGCGCTCCCTGGGATTTTGAGTCAGTCTACGGAGCATTACTTGATTTTGCGCTTAGTTATCAATTCAACCCCAATGAAGAGCGGTATTTAATTCACATTACGACAGGAACTCATGTTGCACAGATATGCCTGTACCTGCTGACAGAGGCAGGTTACTTACCGGGACAGTTATTGCAGACCTCACCAGCAAACCGTGATAGCCAACAACCGGGGCAGTATCAGGTTATCGATCTTGATCTCTCCAAGTACGATCAAATCGCATCACGCTTCAGAAAGGAACACCAGGAAGGAACAACTTATCTGAAGGGCGGCATCGAGACTAATAATATGAAATTCAATCGGATGATAGAACAGCTGGAGCAGGTTTCTATCCGATCCAGTGAACCGATTCTGATTACAGGCCCTACCGGCGCTGGCAAGTCAAAACTGGCTCAGCGAGTATTTGAGTTAAGAAAACAACGAGCAAAGCTTGACGGTCAGCTGGTGACAGTCAACTGCTCGACCCTCAAAGGAGAAAACGCGCTATCCACGCTGTTCGGTCATAAGAAAGGCGCTTTTACCGGAGCAATCACTGATCGGCCAGGGTTATTACGAGAAGCAAACAAAGGCTTGTTATTTCTGGATGAAATAGGCGAGCTGGGTCTGGATGAGCAAGCGATGCTCCTCAGAGCCATTGAAGATAAACGCTTCACCCCTTTTGGTTCCGACACAGAGGTGTCCAGCGAGTTTCAGCTGATTGCAGGCACCAACAGAGATTTAATCACGCAAGCCAGGAAAGGCTTGTTTCGTGAAGACCTGCTGGCGCGGATAGACCTATGGACCTATCAGCTACCCTCGCTGAAAGAACGACTGGAAGATCTGGAACCCAATATTGACTACGAGTTAGAGGCCTTCTCCAATAAAGCTGGCTTTCTGGTAAATTTCAACAAGGCTTCCCGAGACTGTTACTTGGCCTTCGGCCTCTCTGAGGATGCACTTTGGAGTGCTAACTTCCGCGATCTTAATGCCAGCATTACTCGCATGGGGACACTGGCTGACGGCGGTAGAATCACCTTAGATGTGGTTAACGAGGAGATCAAACGATTAAAACTGAAATGGTGCGCTGGTGATCATTGGAACGAATCTGCAAAATCCAACACTGCAAAAATCACGATTGAATCAATTCTCGGCCAGGGAAGCTGTGAAAAGATTGATCATTATGAACAGCTGAGCCTAGCTGGCCTGATCGAAACCTGCCAGGCGTCAAACTCAATGGCTGAAGCTGGTCGAAAACTATTTAATGTCAGTCGAGTCACAAAGAAATCACACAATGATTCTCACCGGGTAAAACAACTGCTTGAAAAGTATGCTATTCGATTTGATGACTTGAAGCGGCAATAGCCAGAGATTGCAGATCAGCTTTATAAGTCATTTTTTTCCGCTTCCAGTTCGAATGAGACGCTTAACTCTCAAAACAGCTGGTATTCAGGTATTAATACAGAACTCACAGGCGATATTAAGATGCGTTTGTTCAGTCAGGTAACCACCCCATGAAGACAATATTAATTACTGGCTGCTCCAGCGGCATTGGTCTGCATTGTGCCACTCAACTTAAACACCAGGGTTACCGAGTTTTTGCTACCGCGAGAAAGCCAGAGGATGTTCGGAAACTAAAATCTCAAGGATTTGAAAGCCATCAACTGGATCTGGATGATTCCGACTCTATCCAGAAGGCGGTCGCCTGGGTATTTGAGCTAACCGGGGGGCAACTGGATGCATTATTTAATAATGGCGCCTATGGTCAGCCAGGAGCCGTGGAAGATCTGACCAGAGATGTGTTGAGACAGCAGCTTGAAACTAATTTGCTGGGCTGGCTTGAGCTAACCAATTTGGTTATTCCAGCAATGCGTCAGCACAATAGTGGACGCTTAATAATGAACTCTTCCGTTCTTGGCCTGATATCAATGAAATATCGCGGCGCCTATAACTGCTCGAAATATGCTTTAGAGGGATTAACAGACACTCTTCGTCAGGAACTAAAAGGTAGCGGTATTCATGTTTCTCTAATTGAACCGGGACCTATTGAGAGCGATTTTAGAAAAAACGCATACGCTGCTTTTTTACGCAACATAAATACGGACGTTAGCGCTCACAAGAGCGTATATCTTGCTGTTAAACAACGGCTGTCCAACCAAAATGCTGGGGAGGAGCCCCCTTTATTTACTCTATCGGCCGATGCCGTTTTCAAGAAATTGAAACAGGCTCTCGAAAGCCCAAGGCCCAAAGCGAGATACTATGTAACCGTACCAACCTACCTTTTCGGAATTCTGAAAAGAGTACTATCAACCCGCTGGCTAGATTACTTATTAGTCAAAGTTGCCGAAGGGGAAAACAAGCAATAAACAAAAACCATAAAACAAACACAAGATACGAAGATCCAATAAAGTGTTTATTGAATCTTTAGCTTTACCTGAACTGCTCTGCCCAGTCTGCCAGCTCCAGGGATACTGCTTTGTCGTGTTCAGCCAAAAATGCCAGAAATCGGTTAGCGTTAGCGTCAACAACTTTATCCTCAGGAAAACTTAGAGATTCTGCCAATTGAACACAACGGCTTACATCACCAACATCAAAAGCTATATGTGCATCACTGGAAAAGGTAACTTTCCAATCCAGTTTCAGAACCGCTTCCAGTATTGCTGAACACTGCTTTTCACTTCCTTTACGGGAATGGGTGAAGGAGCTGTTGTTAATTTCTATAAGAACATTATTGTCTTTGGCCGCCCGAATCACTTCCTCATGATCAATAGGATAATTTGGATTACCCGGATGACCAACAATCTGACACAGACCTGTTTCTATGGCGGAAATCATCGCCTTGGTATGGGATTTTTTATCGCTGGGCTCAAACACCGGCTCATGGAAGCTAGCCACAGCAAAGTCCAGAAACGGAACCATCCCCACAGGTATATCCAGCGTCCCATCCAGGAGAATATTGGCTTCAATACCACGTAACAATGCAATGTTATTATGCACACGGGGCAGAACCTTCATATTACCAAAATGCCAGGGGTGCGGTGCATCAGGCATAGCCGGACCGTGATCGGTAATACTGAACAACTGCATCCCTTTTTGTGCAGCTATCTGCCAATAATCATGAACCGTACTGTAGGCATGGGTGCTAGCTACTGTGTGGCTATGGGTGTCGCAGAGAATTTTCATTTATCCCTTCCAAATTGGTTAGCACTCAAGATTAACATAGCCTGGAACCTCCAAGAAAAGGATCTTGTTCCAGATTTCATCGTCTGTTTGGTAATATCACCTTTCAGGCACTGATAAGCTGGGAGTCACTACCCAGTCAGCTTTCGCATTACCCACTCAACAGGGCCACGTCTAAATATTTTTGACCCTATCCACGCATAAATAGTCGCAGTCAGGCAGAATATTAAGGCCGCCAACATCGCCACTGTAGATAATTGATTACCGAGCATTCCCAAGGCTTCCAGTGTACCCATTCCGATTACAATATGAGCGATATAGAGCGTCAGGGTTTGTCTGCCTGCCGGAATCACAAATTTCAACAGTCCTATTCTTTCTAACCAGCCTGAAGCACTCAGGCAAATAGCGATTACAACTGAAGCAATGCTTATACCCGCTATCATATATAACGGCATTGGAGGCACGGGTGCCGTCGTCAGAAGGCTGCTCAACTCAACCTGATCCGTCCCTAATTGTGCCAGAAAAAAGCCCGATAAAATCTCGACTGTCACAAAAGCGATAGAACCTATAGCAAAAAGCCACAACTGAGTTGCTGTCTCTTTGAGTTGCAATCGGCTGAGCAGGATACCAAAGAGCAGGAAACTCAACCAAGGAAAGACGGGATGCCAACCATTAAAAAAAAGGTTCCGGATAAATCCCTGGGGTTGCCAAAAATCAGCATAGGTATAATTCACCCAGTCCCAGCCGGTGTCATAATCAAATAAAAACACCATGGCAACAAAGATTAGATTACACATTACTGTCAGTGAAACCAGTTGAATAGTTGATAACCTTATACAAAAAACACCAAACAAGAAATAAAAGGCGTAATAATGGAGAATATCTGCGTCAAATATTAGTGAATTGAGTAATCCAATCAGCAATAAAAACACTGCTCGCTTAATCGTTTGTACAACCGCCCGATTAGAATCTGAGCGCAAACTTTCGAGTCCTAGTCCTATACCTGCCAGCACGACAAAGGTCGCGGCTGCCTTTCCTTCAAGACTGGAGATTAATAAAGTTACGAATTCACCAGACGAACTTTCACCCCCCATTACAATATTGAAGTTAACTATAACCATGCCAACAAAGGCGATAAAACGTGCAAAATCCAGTCCATCCAATCGTTCATTCAGGCTATGTTTTTTTTCAGTAGAGTCAGTCATAACTGGGATGTCTTCAATTTCTTCGTGCCAAATTAGAGCAACATATTTCTATGTGCTTTCTGATTGTGATTTCACCGTCTGAAATGAAACGGTGGCTAGAACCGATGAGCCTTCATCCTGATAGTCAAATGTCCATTGCTGGCGACTACAGATGCGGTGAACCAACTCGAGCCCCAGCCCAAATCCGACAGGGGGTGAATCACTGAACTCGGTCGGGTTGTGGACCAACACGGAGTTAGCCGTGATCAGTAGCTGTATTTTACCTGGCGCGGAATACTGAAAAGCGTTACGAATAAGATTAGCCACGACCAGTTGCACCAAGGGCTGATGCTGTTTGATCCTTCCTCTCCCATCCACGCTAACGGTAAGATCCTTGCTGGTACCCAGATAAGCCAGGTCCTCCACCACCCCATCACACAATGCTTTAAGATCAATGTCAGATTTCGTTAAAGGATCAGTCGATTCTCTAGCCAGCCATAGCAGCGTGGTACTGGTCAGTTGCATGCTGTCGCAGGCATAGCGGGCACGCTCAAGTGGCCGAGCCTCGGGATACCGCAGGTCCAGGGTGTCCAGACTTGCCTGCAGTATGGCCAGAGGGGTCCGTAATTCGTGACTGGCATGACGCAAAAACAGCCGCTCCCTTTCATTGTAGGCCCCCAACCGATCCACCGCGTTTTCAAACAGGGATGCCAATTGATTAAGTTCAGAATAGCGATATTGCTCTCGAGGCGTAGCCTCTGCCGTTCCCAGCTTTTCCGCCCACCGGTTCAACTCCACAAAGGGCTGGCTTAACTGTCGCAGCCACAAGCTAGAGAGCGCAAACAACAACACCAAAAACACCGCAATAGCGATGAGGCTTTGATTGATGACTAACGAAATATACTCAGTTATCAGCAGTTCGATCTCTTCCGCCGGGTACCGATTGAGCAGATAAAGGGTCTTGCCACTGTTGAGGCTGTGAGGGAGTACCGAGAAATACCAGAGCTGCTGACTCTCAGCGTAAAATCCTTCCGTATATTGCTCGGGTGGAACAGCATCACTTGTTTTGGCCGCTGCATTTCTAATTGAGGCGGGCAATTGTTGCCAGCTTCGATAGACCTGTGACGTTGATATTGCCGAGGTTTCTGTCAGAGGGAGTTGTTCGAGCTGCCGTGCCGCAGTTCGAGCCTCTAGTCTGCCAGCAATCTCAATCACACTGTTAATGCCGTAAGTGTATTGATAGCTACTGATTGCCACCATTCCGATGACCAGGCAGAAACCCAAAATCAATAGCTTAGAGATCAGGTTTCGATTAAGTGACACTGCTATTTTTTGCATTCTCTTTTTGCCCCGGATAATCATGATTCAGGTGCAACAAGCTGCAGTCCCGCTGAAACACGGGTGCGCAGCATTGGTGTATCAAATGGCTTATCAAGTGCCTGACGCAGTTTGCTGAGCTGCACGTTAAGGTTCCCCGGTTCAATATCATCATCCCAGATCGAGAGTTCCAGCTCACGGCGAGGAACCACTCGGGGGCTTTGTTGGGAAAGATAAAGCAGAATTCGCCAACCTATAGGCGTGAGCTTCAGAGCCTGCCCGTTTCTTTTAGCCACTTGACGATCTAAATCCAGTTCCAAGGCCCCGACACTAATACTTCTGTCGGTACTCCGGGCAGACTGGGAACGTCTGACCAAGGCTTGCAGTCGAACCCAGACAACGGGCATAGAACAAGGCTTTACGACGAAATCATCGACACCGCTTCGAAACCCTTCCAGTTGGTCATCGGTAGCATCGAATGCCGTCATCATCAAAACCGGTGTAATCATCTTCGCCTCACGGAGGCGTTGACAGACCTCATAACCATTCATTTTTGGCATGTTTACATCAAGAATAATTACGTCTATTCCCGGTTGTTGTGCCAGCGCGAGACCGCTTTCACCGTTATAGGCAAAGTCGCACTCGGCACCGTTCAGCTCCAGATAGTCTGCCAGAGCACCGGCCAGCTGAATGTCATCTTCGATAATAAGCACTTTCATTGAGAGGTTGTCTCGGCTGTTGTTTTGTGTTGCCACAAAGTTGAAAAATCGGCACCAATCGCCAACAAGACGGGAACTAGAACCAGCGTTATTGCCGTAGCAAACAGCTCGCCGTATGCCAGGGAAACCGCAGCGGGTATCAGATATTGGGCCTGCTCCGATGTTTCAGACATTAGCGGCATCAGGCCCGCATAGGTGGTGATCGTAGTAAGGAATATCGCCCGTAAACGTTGCCGCCCGCTGTCCAGTAGTGCCCTATGGATATTGCTTTTATTACTCTGATTGTAGTGTGCGATCAATACGAGACTGTCGTTGACCACAACACCAGACAAAGCCATCATTCCGAGCATGGATAATAAGCTGATGGGCAAATCCAACCAGGCATGCCCGATGACCGCCCCGACAAACCCGAAGGGGATGACAGCCATGATAACCACCGGCTGAAAATAGCTTTTGAGCGGTATTGCCAGTAGCGCATAGATAGCAAGCAAGGATAACAGCAGCGCCTTAACCAGCCCCTGTTTAGCATCACGGCTTTGCTCAAGCTCCCCGGCTTCTGAAATCGTCAATCCAGGATAGTCAGCCTGAAGTGTTTGGAAGGTTGTGTTGCGCAAAACACCGATCACAGCCTCAGGTGAACGCTGGGTTTTATCTACCTTAATAGAAACAGCAGCATTGGGACGTCCGTTTTTGCGGATAATTTCTCCACGCTGATAACTCATTTCCATGATAGCGACTGCACTTAGTGGATAAGCTTTACCCTGAGCATCCCGAATCATAATATCGTTAAGATCAGCAACGGAATCCCTGAGTATTCGAGGGAAACGGAGCTTTACTTTGACTTCATCCGCCCCCCGCTGAAGGCGCTTTATTTCAATTCCCCCAAACTTGGCGGACAATTGACGAGCAAGATCTGCCTGTGTCAGCCCCCATTGCAGAGCTTCATCACGTATCCGAAAACGAAGCTGTGGAATTTCAGTTCGCAGATTATCCCGTACCTCCAATACATCGGGCTGGGCCTGGACGTCGGAGACTAGTTTATCCCGTGCTTCTGCCAATATGCGCAAACTGTCATGGCTCAGAGAAATTTTTGCAACAGAAGGTGCCGCAGACTCAGTGGCATTGAAGCTGAGGTTCCAGCTCCCCTGAAGCGATCCTGCTTTTTCACGCCAATCGTTCAACACCTGAGTTATTGATGGTCCATCAGCTACTGACCGCGATAACTCTGCAAAAATCAGAATTTTGTCTTCGAGCATCACGGTCAGTACATTAGCAATTAGCGGGTCAAGAACTGCAGAGCTGAGAACTAGAGTGCTATCATTTTGGCGACCACTAACATAAGCGTTATTGATGGCATCAGCCGCTGCAGCAAGTTGGGCTGCATTCTGACGTATCAACGTTAAGGGTGTATTGGCGTGGTGGTTGACTTCAATGGAAATCAAATTTCCCGGCACCTCTGGAAAGAATACGCTTCGCACCAACCCTTTCTCCACCATCGCAACACTGGCAACCAATAGGCTGACAAACAGCAACAACACCGAATAGCGATGACGCAATGACCAAGCTAACAACGGTAAATAAACACTCTCGGAAAAGCAATCCAGCGCTCGATTCACACCCCGCTGTATTACCCCAGGCTTTCCGATTTTGGTGTGTGCCAGGTGTGCAGGCAGGATCAATTTTGATTCTACCAGAGACATAATCAAGGCCGTTATCACCACCCAGGAAAAGCTGGCGAATAATTTGCCTGATTCATTGCTGAGTTGAGTCAAAGGGAAAAAAGCCGCGATGGTCGTCGCGATACCGAAAACCGTCGGGATAACTACCCGGTAGACACCTCTGGATGTCGCCACCAGAGCAGTTCCACCTGACTGGGTTCGACTGTGGTATACACTTTCCCCCACGACAACCGCATCGTCGACAAGAATTCCCAGCACCAGAATGAAGCCGAAAGTGGTAATTTCATTGAAGGTATAGTCAAGAAACGAAGGCCCCATAAAAAACAGCGTCCCCGCTATCGCCACGGGTAGTCCTGCGGCTACCCAGAGGGCCAATCGCAGATCCAAAAACAATGCAAGTAACAGGAAAACCAACACCATGCCCTGAAGAGCATTGTTCTTAAGCAAATCCAGCCTGTCATCAATATAGATACTCAGATCCGACCAGATCCTGATATCTACACCTTCAGGTAAAGTGGGTGTCAGAGTGGCTATCACTTTGTTAGCCTGCTCGCTCATCTGCTTGAGGTCGCTTCTTGCACTGGCCAGAATCTCTATCCCTATTGCAGGCTGGCCATTAAACAGTACCCTGTGGTCATGTTCTTCAAAATTGTCGGTGAGTGTTACGATATCCGACAACCGAACCAAGCCTCCTCCCTCAAGCCTTTTTATGACGATATCCGCCAATTCCCTGGCGTGATAGACCTGAATATCGGCGATAAGGGTCAATTGACCCGTGGCGGTCTTTAATATCCCGGCCTTACTGGTAACCAGACTATGATTGACGGCGTCAGCGATATCAGTAAGTGTTAAGCCTAAAGATTGGAGTTGATAAGGATCCGTTTCAAGGGCAATTCGGTAGGACTTTTCACCCCAGATCTTGAGTTTGCTGATTCCAGGCTGATTCAATAGCGCGCGCTTAACTTCACGCAGTATACGCTGTCTGGTTTCCGTACTCTTGCCACCGGATATCTGTACGATTAGCGATGGATAACTGAACACTTCCTGCTCAATTACCGCCCGCTCGGCCTGTGTGGGCCAGTCTTCTATGGCATCAATCCGCTGACGTACTGCAAGCGCCAACTTGTCGAGATTGAAGCCATCCTTGCGGACAACCCGAACGTAACTTAGCCCGTCTTCCGAGCGGGAGTGAAGGTTTTTTATACCTTCGACCCCTTCTAAGGCGCGTTCAATTTTATAGGACAGCCCTTCGTCTACCTGTTCCGCGTTGTGACCGATATAGAGCGTTGTTATACCGATGCTGTTTGCCGGAAGCTTGGGTAATGCCTCCGATCGCATCGTGCTCAGGCTTAATACGCCAGCTACCAAAATAAATAGCATCATCAAATTTGGTGCCACCGGGTTACGAATAAACCAATTAATCATGTTCATTCCCAGGCACATAAGCCAATCCAGAGGTAAACAGGGACTGCACTTGTTGACCCTCTTTCAATCCCCCGTACGCAAATCGGATAATTTGATGCTGCCCGGCCCGAGGAGCAGTCACCACCAGGGTATCGCCCTCACTGCTCACCAGTTCAGGGCGCCATAAATCCAGTTTTCCCTGTTTATCAACAAACCATACCGCTCCGGAGGGGTCATAGGCGGTTGCCGGAATCTTCAGACTATTTTTGACAACCGTCCCTTGGATCTCTGCTGTTACAAATTGACCGGGATCCGGGCCTTCAAATTCAAGATGGATTGTGCGCAGCCGACTTTGTCGATCAATATAGCCAGCCTGACGCACCTCCTTTATCTGCCACTGCTGCTTGCTGTAAGGGTCACTGACGGTGACCAAGGCCCGACTCATATCATCCGGCAATATTCGCCATTGTGTTTCACTCAGAAGTAATGAAAGGGTCCGCGCATGGCGGCTAAAAAAGGTCAGCAGTTCCTGTCCCGGCTGCACCGAACCACCCAAACTCACATTACGCTTGACGATAATTGCGTCATAGGGTGCACTGATTACTGTGCGTGACAATGCCAGTTTCGCTGATTCCAATCGAGCCTGGGCCGCTTTTAACGCGGCGTTCGCGTTCGCCACCACTGGTTTTTTCAAGACTAAATCGTTGCTGGGTTGCTTGCTATTTCCTGACAATTGCCAACCCCTTTCTGCCGCCTTGGCCTCGCTTTTTGCTTGAATAAGGGCCAACTCAGTTGCCGCAACCTGGGCTTGGGCATCGGTGAGGCGTTGATCATAAAGCTCTGGATCAATACGTAACAACACTTCGCCACGTATTACGGCACCTCCATCCTTTAACTTATCGGAGATAAAGGTCACCGCCCCCTCGACTCTTGAAACGAGCGTCGTTTCCCATTTTGCCCGGACTTCTCCGTGTATCACCAGTTTACGAATAGCGGCTTGCGTTTCTAATTGATAAACCTCCACCTCAGGCAACGGGCGTGGTACCGGTGCAACTCTGTTCGCGGTAGATGGCTCCTCAAAGTACCAGGCCATCGTCAATAGCAACACTCCACCAGTAATCACCAGGCTTAAAATACGTACAATGACTTTTTGTCTCACATGCCCCACCGTTAGAAATAGCAACCGCTCGACAGGCAGACTAAATCAAATGGTATTAACACAGTGTTAAGAACTGACGGAGAGATCGACTGGATTCGAACGAAAATGCTTATAAGAAAGTGCTTCTAAATAGAAACTATCCCTTGGCCAAAATAAACTTTGACGCCAAAAAATATCTACAATGAAAGGCCGGTGCGAGTGCTGCCAGGATTATTACGGAGATAGCAAGGCGATAACTTTTTTCACGCAGCAGAGATCAATGCCAGCAACCTTGTTGAAACCATATTCTTTTCTCCTGTAACCTGACAAATCGTTAAAAACGGCGATGGTATAACCATAATCGCCCCCTTGTCCGTTCAGGGTTTCAACCTGTTGTGGCACTGGGCACGCACAAGGACTAACCCGATCTTTTTGAGCGCCCCTCACGGGCACCCATAATTGCTGGCACTATCTGGGCTACGACGGTAGATTTGTGGTATGCCTTTCTTTCAACGTCGCTATGCTCACTGTTCTTATCGCCCAAATAAGTGGGGACTAGCAGGCCCCATACCTGTCCACTCAGGAAGGGTCGTAGGTTTACTTCCCTCTGGAAATAGATTAATGCTCCCGTTCTCCTGCAACATTTGCTGAGCTTTCATATATAAATACTTGCGACTGCTGATCTCAACCATAGTTTCAGAGTCTCGGATAATAGTTGGTCGGATAAACACCATTAGATTTTTACGATTTCTTTTTGTACGGTCAGATTTAAAGACGCGACGAATACCAGGCAAATCTCCTAATAAAGGCACTTTGTCACTCTTTTGCTGGACATCGTCATCCACTAGGCCACCCAGTACAATAGTTGCACCATTTTCTATCATCACTGTGGTATCAATTACACGCTTTTTTAAGATGATGTCTGAAGCTGACTCGTTTTCAAGTGATGAGACTTCCTGCTTAATTTTCAACTGGACCATACTCCCTTCATTGATCTGTGGCTCAACATCCAGCTTAATACCAATGTCCTTACGCTCGACCGTTTGAAAGGGATTACCATTGTTTGCACCAGCAGTAGACCCAGTCAGAATGGGAACATTCTGACCCACATGAATGGATGCTTGTTCGTTATCCATGGTCATCAATACAGGAGTGGACAGGACATTGGTATCAGAATCTCGCGTAAATGCCTTAATCAATGCAGCAAAACTCAAACCACCACTGGAAACCCGCCCCAACCCCAGACTAATACCGCGGCTCCCGGTAAACGCGCCCGGTATTGAATCTCCTCCATCAGCAGCACCCACAACACCCAACAAGCTATTGCCAAGATTTTTAAAGTTGGCAGCACCGCCTATGACTCCGCTACTATTTGGGTCTCCTCGAAACAGCCACTGAACACCCACTTCTTTTGTTTTGTTTTCAGTAATTTCAACGATAATCGCTTCAACTAGAACTTGAGCACGACGGATATCTAATTGTTTTATCACAGTATCCATTTCATTGATAATTTCAGAGCTACCCGATAGAACGATGGCATTTGTCTGTTCATGGGCCATAATATGAACATTAAGTCGCTTAGTGACAGGGCTTTGATCAACACTCTGCGACTGTTCGGTTTTAATCATTGAATCACTAACACTTTCAAGCAAAGTAGCTAGTTCTTCTGCTTTTGCATACTTCAAATAGATCACTTTAGTGTTCGTGGCTGTTTTCACTTCATTGTCCAGTCGCTGAACGATCTTTTTGAGGTAAGCCTTGCTTTGACTATCTCCTCGTATCAATAAGCTATTGGTCCTTTCATCTGCGGTAATAACCGGTACCGCTCTGGTCAGCTGCTGCCCTTTCACTTGCTCTCGAATCAACGAAGTAAGAATTCGGCTCATCTCTTTTGCAGAGGCATGATTCAGCTTTATCACTTCCATAGAATCAGTGTCAGCCTTATCAACCCTGGCTATAATCTCCAGCAACCGACGCACGTTTGATCTCTTATCGGTAATGAGGATTACATTCGAAGCGGTGTATGAAGCAATAACACCGCTCTTGTTATCAACCAACGGCCGAAGAATTGAAACCAACTGATTCACTTCAACATTAGTAACTTGCACGACCCGAGTAATAATTTCTTCGCTAGCCGAAGGAATAGGATTCTCTGCTCCTTCAACCCCAATCCCTTCGAGCATAGCCGCTTGCTTAGGTATTACTTTAAGAATATTGTTACCAAGATCTACGACTGAATAACCGCTGACACCCAGTTGCACCAGGAAGATTTCATAAAATTCTTCAGCACTGACTGGTTTTGGACTTTGTAGACTTACCCGTCCCTTAACCCGTTGATCAACAATAATAGTTTTTCCACTCAGCTTACCCACCGTAGTTATAAACTCACGAATATCCGTATCTCTTATATCCAATGTAAAATGTTCAGCTTCGCTGAGAAGAGGCACGAAGAACGCACAGAAAAACAAGACAGACCGTATAGATTTTGATGTCATAAAAACTCTGCTACTACCTTTAAATTTAATTCCTGAGTATCAAGCTATAAATGTAATGATTAATTTGAAGTAATAGGACTCATATGGATTGAGTAACAAGTGTTGTTTTAATTTTTAAATCTAAAAAAAATACTCTTCCGTATTGTTTTTCTTTGTTTTAGATATTTCAACTGAAACAAAATCTTTAGCTACAGGGGCTAAATTTTTTTGCGGGTAACGCTGTTTTTTGGTGTAAGCGATATCAAATCAGGCTCAGATTTATCCAACAAATCCCCGACGGATCTGCACAAAAAAATCTGTAGATAATTTGATGAGTAATTCATTAGCGGCCATGGAATTAGAAATTAACCTATAAAAATAATACCTTATGTTTTTTTGCATTAGCTGAATCACGCATTCATGATTAACTATGAAAAATGATTCAGCTCAATACTACATTCATATTTTTATTCTATATCAATAATATAGAGCACTATTTTCGTCGAAAACAACAGAGACTAACCAAACCTAAACTTACAAGAAACATGGAAGTTGGCTCCGGTACAACTGAATAATCTAGAACAGGATCTGACCATGCAGATATTGTATCGAATCCCGGCCCACTCCCTAAAACGCTGCTTCCATTACTTGCTCTAACTTCAACATTATTACTTAGGAGAATGCCTGTACCAAAATTATCAGTGCTTGTATCCGAACGCCATGTGCCATGCCAATTGACTGAAACAAGATCACTCATATCGTCTGTTTCGAAAGCAATTCCATCCGAGTAACGCGAAGTAAACCAGCTATCTTCAAAGCTTGCTTTATACTTTCCAGCTACCAGTCTCACAGATAATATATCTAACTCACTCCAAGTCTGTGAAACTAAACTTGATCCTCCGTTATCAGCAACAACTTGAACAGTTATTGTATCTTCATTTGAAGTGATTCCCTCTAACCCATAAACGTTGGATATTTCACTGGTATACGTAAAAAAAACAGGTTTTGCATTGGAATGGAGGCTAATTATCGCTGCAAAAACAGCCAAGAGTTTTGATGCATACCCAATCATATTTATCTCTACATGTGTTAGATTTATTTCAAACAAACACTAAAATCAAAAAACACCAAGATAGAGCTATCTAAAAATTCATTTTAAATAACTAAAAATTACTCTGTGTTTTTAATCCTAAGTCAGCACAGTGGTCATATTATCTGAATTTATTTTCATATAATATGACCACTTATACGCACTCTTAGCATTTAGCGCCTATGAGTTTTCAAAATCTGGAAACTGTTGGTTATTGCGATAATTATGCTGCTGTTAACACTTGCCAATATTGCTGATAGCTGTTGATGGCATTATCCCGAGTCGATACGGACGGAGCACTATCGAACGCTGCCATCGCTTGAATCAGTAGCGGAATATTTTCACCTGACAATTGGTAACGGTTGCCATTGCCAGCGTCCAATTCAATGTCCTCAATGCGGCCCTTATCATTCCAGTTATTAATACGTACAGCATTATTCCCATGCATGGAAACCATTAAGTCATCGTCCAGCATCTTGAAAGCAATTTGGTTCCGACCGAGAGTCGAGTTTTCTTCAGCCACCAATATCAGCTTGTCATTGTCACCATCACTATCGCTGATCGTGTCAATTCCATCACCGTCTCGGTAACGGTATTCATCATTTCCAGCACCTCCCTGCAAGTCATCACTCCCGCCATTGCCCTGCAGAATATTCGCCTCGCTATTGCCGATGATGATGTCTGCGTAATCGGTTCCAATGACACCTTCAAAATTGGTCACGGAATCGCCTGTAAGCCATTGGCCACCATAACGATAATATTCGTTCTGACCACCATTAAGGTCAAACTTGATTGCATAGGATGCGCCATCATAACTGGCAATGTCGATGTCTGATCCACCGTCCAATACATCTAATCCCAGACCTCCGTGAATGATGTCATTCCCCTGACCACCCGATATAGTATCGACTCCCTTACCACCGCTGAGAATATTGTCTTCGTCATTGCCGATAATGATATCGGCGTAATCGGTTCCAATAACACCTTCAAAATTGGTCACGGAATCGCCTGTAAGCCATTGGCCACCATAACGATAATATTCATTCTGACTGCCATTAAGGTCAAACTTGATTGCATAGGATGACCCTGCATAGCTCGCAATGTCGGTACCTGATCCGCCATCCAGGACATCTAACCCGCTACCACCATTTATAATGTCGTTGCCACCATTACCATAAATTGTATCCACTCCTTCATATCCCCAAATCTCATCGTTGCTGTTATACGTGTAGATGAAATCGTTCTTTCCTGAACCATGGGTATAGCTAGAACCTGGCGCAGACAACTGTTTTGGGATTGGCGCCAATGCATCGTCGAAGCCCGAGAGCATTGCAGCTTTATAAAGATTCAATGCACTTATTACGGCACTTTCCTCCACTCTTAGTGTACCCACATAAATTTCTGGGAGTATCGTAAGTAACCCGTTACGAATGATAACCTCTTTCGTCTCTCCTTCATCCGTTGTCGCATGAATCACCAGATCATTTTCAATCTGCCTAAATGCCAATTTGTCAGCATCAAAGCGTTGGGATAGCACAAGGCGATCAACAGAAGACATGTCAGTCAGGACAGTTGTCGAAGCTGAACTGGTTGACAAATAGACCATATCTGCCCCTAGTCCCGTAGTAATAGAACCTGTTCCACCAGCTGCAATAAAATCTCGTCCGTCATTACCATTCAGGGTATCGTTGACAGACAAATTAGCCCGGAGAAATCGGTCAAACTCTGACAGAGTGACACTCAAGCCATCCTCAGCAAAGATGTAATTCCGTATTGTTCCGTTTTCTACGACGAGATTCCTACCTTGCTCCTGCAGCAAACCAGTCCCCGAAATATCAATCTTGTCTGCATTAAAACCATCTAACAATACGGCTCGGTCTTGCCCTCCTTCAGACCGGAGTAAAACATCCTGAGACGGATTTTGAACCATAAATAGGTCGTTGCCGCTACTCCCCTCATACAAATCATAGTATTCCAAATTCTGTGGGGAATTCTCTACCGTCAATGAGCCCCAATAACCAACTAGCGAATCGATGCTATTAAGTTCGATGCTTACATTACCGGACAGAAGGGTGAAATGTTCAAAATCAGCCTTTTGAAAGTTTACACGGGCCTGCTGATCATAGGAAAACGAATGATACTTTTTCCATTCACCACCCTCGTAGGTGACTTTCGATGATAAACCCAATTTTTCCAAGGAATCCGCATTAAGAACAAGATGATTGCCCCCTTCAGGATCACTGTCATCCAGAGACACCAAGTCCGCCCCCTGTTGCAGGATTATTTCATAGACATCCGCACCTTCACCACCATCGAGATTGACTTCACCTGTCACATGCACCAGATGATCCGCACTCTTTGTGCCGGACAGGGTTTCCACCCCATCCACAAAGACTCCCCCAGTACTGTTACGTTGGCTTAAACTCAGCTGGGCGCCCTTATCCCCTATATAGACCCGCCGTCCCTGTCCATCTGAAGAAGTCACAGACAAACTGTCAAAACCTTCTCCGCCTTTTACCTTCAGCAACTGTGAAGCACCTACCACAGCACTAAGATTGTCATTTCCACCGCCGCTATCGATGTTAACGTCAGTGATTGACGCCAAATCCACAGCAAATTTGTCTGCTTGGTCACCGCTGGTCACGCCGCCTCGTCGATAACGCCCCACATTGCTAATATCATCATCACTTATAATGAACTCCATAGCCTCCTGGTATCCATTCAGGTAAACATTAAAGCTCTCTGAATCATCCCGGAAGAAAACGGTAGTCTGTTCTTCCTCAAATCCATTCAGACCAACAGCTTCAACATTTTCCAATTCAGCTCGATTGAGATGAGGTCCCTCTCCAAGTCGTTGCCAGTGTAGGTCATAGCGGTGAGTGTTGGCATCTGAATCCGCCTGTAATCGCAGGGTTGCCACCGATACCTCATTAGCAAAAAGAAAATCAGTGTCAGGTGTCCCCTCTGCAGATGCTACATTTACAAAGTTGGTCCAGTCGATCGATGGTATCGATGGTATCGCTAGCTGCGTTGCCACCAACATTTCATTAGTGTCTGGCGTCCCCTCAGCAGATTCTAATCCTATGTTTACAAAATCGGTCCAGTCGTTCGATGTCACTCTAAGAATTTCATCAACCCGGTCAACTATCACGGTATCCATGCCCCCACCAATCTTCAAATGATCGAGAGCATCCCCGGCCACGCCCGTATTGAAAACACGTCGGACCTTAACTGTATACTCCTCGACCACTTTTTTATTAGATATCCCTGTTATAGTGTTGTTGGGTTCATACGTTATTCTGTAACGTGTTTCCTCTACCTCTCTAATTTCCTTGGTATAACCAAGATCTCGGTCGCCGGAACTCTCATAGAAGACAGTATTGTTAGTATCCCAGTGGTCCTCAAAAACACTGTTGCCAGAGAAATTCTTATGTACATTAATAATTGCTACATTAGTATCGATCGTGATCGGCTGACTATTTTGCTGACCAAGATTCCATTCAATTTTTCTATGTTTGTAAAATCCCTTGCCATCAAAAAATTGGCCGGTGTTTTCCTCACCAAAATCTCGGGTGATCAGTTCAGAATCGCCTAGACTTTCATCACCGATACCAATAGCAAGCGTAGAAATTTTTTGGACTTGCTCTCGAAGTGCCTGAGGTATAACCCGGTCATAGATTTGACGAGCTTCTGCCGATAGACTCTCGTAGCTAGCACCATACCCCATGTAGAGCAATTGCTGGGCTCCATTACGGGTATTCCAATCCAAAAGGGTATCCTTTAGCTGGATAAAATTGTCCTCAAAATAGGTTTCGATGATCCCTGACAGAGCATTATCTAAGAAAGCAATAAAAGCGTCGTCATCTATGTTTGTGCCATCACCATATGTTTCAATCAGCCGACGGGCAGCATGTTTATAGACGGAATCCGTCCAAAGAAAGGAAAATGCATTGACAAGCGGAATCGAATTCAAAACAGCCTCTTTATAAAGCCCTTCATAGACAAATGTATCCGCTTCCGACAATTCTCCACTATCCAAAAGATTTTTATAGGAAATCGCTTTTTCAATGGCTAACAAGTCAAAACCTGGGGTCACAAGATTGGCGATCGCTAATCCCTTTTGCAAATCTGTTGCATTGGGATCCGAAAAAGTCGCGTATACCTTTGCAGCCCCTAAAACGAGTTCGCTCACCGCATCAACCACCAGTCCAGCTACCCCCACTCCCTTCACCAGCTTAGTTGACTTAGCAACCACGCTGACGATGTCTAGTACCGATGCCGTCGTCGCTAGAACGGCCGATGAAAGAACCAGTCCAGAAACAACTTTTTCACTATTAGTGGCATTATCATTATTAAGGGTTTTGTGTAAATCATAGGCGGCGACAGTACCCCATCCAGCATTGGCGAGTAGTCCGACCAATCCATCTCCAATCGCATATGTTTTTCCGGTAACACCTGGTTTCTTGATGGAAAGGGAGTTGATATCAAAGTCCACATCCAGTTTCGGATTGCGCAGATCAAGCCCATCAAGGTCGAAAAGCTGAAAGTTTTGCAATTTCATCGGTTCTTGGTGAGCGCCAGATCCCGTCCAGATTTTGCGGTAGTTAGCATAGTCCTTATATTGCTCAGTTTTTTGTGTATAGCTGTTAAACTTCTCGTTCAGGGCATCACCGGCATTGACTACATCACTTTGCAGTTTCTTAAAGCTATCTGGCTCTTCGATGGAGCTAGGGGCAGTGCCCTTAAGTGCACTTTGTAGTCTTTCCGTTGGTGCATCTATATCACTCCTGTTATTCCCCTGAGTAAAGCTGTCGAAAATATCACTATTTGCTGCCTGGTCAATTTCCGATAATGCAGTATTAATGGTATTACGACGTCTGTTATAGGCTTCCTGTTTGGCCTTATAGTCGTTATAGGCCGATTTCAACTCCTCAAATGCTGTATCCTGTTCAACCGTGAACTGTATAGGCTTGCGCAAAACCACCCCATCAATATGTTCTTGGAGTCTTACAAGCTGATCGGTCTTGATGAAATATTTGTTCTCCATCATATCCGCTAGATCGGTCACTGTATGCGCCGCATTACGTATCAGCTTATTGTGATCTGAATGCCCCGGAAGAACATAAGGAGCAGTCTTTAATCCAAACTTTGCACCCAGCAGAATACCTGTTGCAAAATTAACACCCGCAAATTTTTTGTCGAGGTCAGTTGCTTCTGGATCATTCCAGGTTTGCTGTGCATCCGACAAGAAGCCTCCCGCGACCGTCGGTAAAGCTGTGAACGAATAAAGTTTGTATCCACCCACCGCTCTGCCTGCCCGCCCAGGCAGTTTTACTTCACTAAAAAAATTTTTAAAGGAATTAGAAAGCGAATAAGTAGCACCTGTACCAAATGTAAACCCCTTATAATCCGGGCCAGATTTGAATTCTGGCTCATTCTCATCAGCAAAATCCTTAAATGAGACAGCGTTGTTCAATACATAACCGCGCACCATCGCACGCAGGTCATTACCACTTAATAAATCATTACTGATTGAGGAGATAAACTGCTCATCTGTTACTTCATTAGGCATAATTAATACTCCGAGAATGTTTCAATTATTTTTATAAAATCTTTACTCTTAAGCTGAGGTTACAAAATATGTAGTTATATTTATCAATATGGCATAACGTAAAGAAAGGTTATCTCACCTAACTAATGGTTGTGGATTCGTGAATTACACTCCTAAAAACGCCTCTAACCTATGCATTCAAGAATCATATATTCATTTAGTAATCCAAGACTATCATTCAGAGTAATTTCCACTGATACTGTGAAATTTTCTATAGGATTAATAAACCCAACACATAAACATCTGCTAATAAATAGAAGTTATTACAACATTTTCATTTAAAATAATTTCATAATTATTCTTGTATTGTTAAAAATAATTGTGTTTTTGTTTTTGTTTTTGTTTTTGTTTTTGTTTTTGTTTTTGTAAAGTATAAAATATTTTAACATCCGATAATCTTTATTTTTATACAACCATGAGTTCAAAAATTAGAATTATATTGGGCAGATTTCATGACCATGTAAATTACCAAGAACGTCATTATTACCACAAGTTGCGCCAACATGTGGTTAAGATCGTAGCTTTTTCTCACCGTATCTAAGAGGATTAAGATAAATAAACATTTAAGGGCAAAAGGCGAGAGGCTGCCAACTTCAGAGGCAGCAAATAAATCTATACGTATCTTTTAACCTCTATGATTAAGCCTTAGAAAGAATATCTCCATAGAGTTTCAGCACATCTTCTCGCTTGCACAGTTCTGTTCCATCGGTCATTACCGCAGCGGCTCCAGCGGCAACGCCAAACCGAAATGCATCCTGAATCGCATGACCTGAAGCAAGTGAAAAAGCCATGGCACCAACAAAACTGTCTCCAGCACCAACTGCTGAGCGAACATTTACCGGACTTGCTGGAATAAAAAGCCCTCCTTCTTCATTAGCGAGAAAGGCTCCTTCTGCCCCCATGGACACGACGACATTGCGGGCTGATCCGTTTCGTACAAGCTCTAGAGCAGCCTCCTTTGCCTCATTGTTGTCTAGACGCTTACCGGTGAGCTTTTCAAGTTCTCGATGATTAGGCTTGATCAGGAAGACCGGTGACTTAGCCAGTGCACACTTAAGCCCTTCACCGGAGCTGTCAATAATAAAGCGGATATTCTTACGATCGGCAATATCTGCTATCAGCGCGTAAGTATCATAGGGCACACTCAGGGGAAGGCTGCCACTAACGATAATATAATCACCCTCAAATTCTTCTACCTGCTCTAATACCAAATTGAGCTCTTGCTGGCTAACCTCCGGCCCAACGGGAACAAAACGATACTCCAGACCGGTTTGCTGTTCATAGATCATATGGGCAAGCCGGGTTGACTGCTCAATCTTAATTTTGCGACATTCGATGCCGGTACAATCCAGAGACTGTTCCAGCAAAATTCCGGTTACTCCTCCAGAAGTGAATATCAGCTCTACCGCTCCACCGAGCATATTGATAACTCGCGCGACATTCACCCCTCCACCACCGGGATGATGCTTTTCATTGCAAGTTCTTATCTTTCGAGTAGGAACAACCTGCTCGGCTTCACTCGACATATCAATTGTTGGATTAAGAGCAATAGAAAGAATAGCGGCCATGTCTCATCTCATATTGTGGCTCGGACAGCGGACAAACCCTTTCCGAAAACGATCACCGGGTCAGAAGGTGCAAAAATATCTGGTTTTTGGCGATCAGATTACGGTTTAAACTGACTGCCCCCATTTAAAGCAGAAATTTTCGGCACTCACAACCTCAGCGCAGTATTAAAGTTCAGTATTACAGGCGAATTTCTCTGTTATCCTTCGCCCGTTGTGGCAATAAACATTAGTATATACAATTCAGAATTCAGGCTTTTGTTCTTTGAAGACAACTGGGGTAATAGGTGAGTAACAGACCACGCTATCAGCAGATAAAGAGTTTTATCCTTGAAGGGATCAAACAGCAAAAGTACCAACCGGGAGATAAAATCCCAACCGAAGCAGAGTTAACCCGACAGTTTGAAGTCAGTCGAATGACTGTGAATAAGGCCATTCGAGATCTGGTACAGGAAAACATGCTGGTGCGTTATCCCGGCCTTGGCACCTTTGTATCTGACGCTAAAGCGGAATCGCCTCTGGCCGAGATCAGAAATATTGCCGAAGAAGTTCGACAACGAGGTCACAACTACAGTTGCCAGGTAATTGAATTATCTGAATCAGTTGCCAGCGAAACAATGTCCATGCAAATGGGTGTTCCCATCGGCACAAAGCAATACCATTCCGTGATCGTGCATAAAGAAAATGATCTGCCTATTCAATTAGAGGATCGATATATCATCGCTTCTCTGGTTCCCGGCTATATTGATCAGGATTTTTCGAAGGGTACACCTAACGAATATCTGTCTAAAGTTTGTCCAATTTCCAGTGTCGAACATATTGTCGAAGCTGTTCTTCCAAGCGCTGTCGCTCAGGATTTATTGGGGATAGATGCTAACGCCCCCTGTATTCAGGTCAGTCGCAGAACCTGGTCTGATGGTCGCCTTATTAGTTTTGCCTGCCTGACTCATCCAGGAAGCCGCTATAAGCTAAGGTCAATTACCATGCTCGGTGGCTGACAAATCAGGGGAACACCAGACCTTAGCTTTCCTGCTTAGCGTTTTCTGATAAATATTCGAGAAGATCTTACCAGTCAGGTCAAACTACTTGCCAGAACCTGAAGTTCTTCTCTAAAACGCATCGCTGTATGCTCCTCCTGTTCATGCTCGCCATTCTTAATGACCCACTGACCACCGACCATTACATCAACTATTGCGTTTTTCTGGGAAGCAAAGACCAAACTATCAAGCAAGTGCCTGGATTGATGAGCAAACAAGGTTATTTGGGAATTGTCTAACACCAACAGATCTGCTTTTTTACCAACGGCTATCGCCCCACAGTCACGGCCAATGCTTTGAGCCCCACCCAGCGCGGCTCTGCACCACAGGTTGGCACCGACCGAGGGCTCATCCTCCCCACTCAAGATTGCTCGCTGTTGTCTGACCAAACGTTGGGCGTATTCCAACCATCGTAGCTCCTCTATTGGATTTACCGATATATGACTATCGGAGCCTATGGCAAAAACACCTTGCTCCATCAGATATTCAGTCGTGGGGAAAATGCCGTCCCCCAGGTTTGCTTCGGTAGTTGGACAAATTCCTGCTACGGCGCCAGACTTTGCCAACGCCAGGCGCTCCTGACTATTGATATGAGTAGCATGAATTAAACACCAATGGCGATTAACAGGGTGATTCTCCAGCAACCATTCAACTGGCCGTTGCCCATAACTGGCCAGGCAATCTTCAACTTCCAGCTGCTGTTCAGCGATATGGATGTGCACGGGGGCGGCAGGATCAATACCGTTGAGATGGTCAATCGCTTCCGTGATCAGTTCAGAGTTGGTTGCGCGTAAGGAGTGAGGCGCTATCCCCACGCGGCAATCGGAAAAGCCTTCTGCCAGCTTTATGCTAGCTGAAACCAACTGATTAAACTGGTCGATGGAGTTGATAAATCGACGCTGCCCTTTGTTAGGCTCTTTGGCGCCAAAACCACTGTATCGGTAAAGCACTGGTAAATGGGTTAAAGCAATCCCTGCCGTTCTCGCTGCGGAAAATACGGATTCAGTCATTTCCGCTAAATTATCGTAAGGCGTGCCGTCCGCCTGATGATGCAGATAATGAAATTCTGCAACGCTGGTGTATCCAGCCTTTAACATTTCGATATAAAGCTGACTGGCAATAATCCGGGCCTGCTCAGGTGTAATCTGACCAAGAAACCCATACATAATCTTGCGCCAGGTCCAGAAGCTATCCTTGCCCTCGCTTCCTTGTTCACTAAATCCAGCAAAAGCCCGTTGAAAAGCATGAGAGTGACAATTAACCATGCCAGGAATAACCGGCCCTTTGGCGACTTCTGCATCAGGCTCTTTACCGTTGCTAATCGACAGGATCATTCCATCAGAGAGATGCAAAGTCCTGTTTTCGGCCCAGCCGTCAGCCAATAGAATCTGTTCTGCATATAACTTCATGACTAATCCTGACCTTGAGGCCGCTGAGCAAAAGCAATCAGGTGCTCTACGAACCTTCGAAGAACTGGCTTAACCTGCGCGGCCAATTGCTCTTCATAATTGGCATTAATTTCATCCATGTAAGTACGTTGTGAAAGTTCCAACTGCACTGCATGGATGTTACTTTCAGGGTTTCCGTAGGCTCTGGTGATATAGCCCCCCTTAAAACGACCGTTACTGACCTGACTGTAAGGCGCGGTATCAAATTGCTTCAAATGCTCCTGTAACTGGACCGAACAACTATGACCCGATGCTGTACCGAAATTAAAATCAGGTAAACGCCCCTCAAAGAAACGAGCCACTTCGGAGCGTATGGAATGAGCATCCAGCAACAACGCTATGCCATACTGCTCACGAATATCAGCCAATCCACTCTCCAGCTGCTGATGATAAGGCCGCCAATAATGCTCTATTCGCCGCCTGATTTCTTCGTTGTCAGGTTGCCGCCCCGGCTGATAAACCGGAGAAAAGTCAAAACAGGTCGTCGGGCACAGTTCGGTACTCTGAGCGCCAGGATAGAGATTAGTGCCAGTGGGATCGCGATTTAAGTCAATAACCAGGCGGTTATAAACTGGCTTAATAACGTAGACACCAAGAGCATTGGCAAAGTCGTACAACTGATCTATACACCAGTCTGTATCCGGTACGCTGATGCCTGATTCCGTCATAGATGCAGCAATATCACCGGGCAGCTCGGTGCCGTTATGAGGCATACTGATCAACAATGGAACGTTTCCTTCGCTGTACTGAAAAACAGGGGTTATCATCGGTAAAATCCTTGCACTTTGGTTTACAGGTGCTTTTACAAAAGAGCTGTGACTGGAATCCACTTAAGGTCGCTTATCAGCATAGGCTTTTAAAGTTGTTCCAGCTTAGCAGCCAGATTATTGCTCACTTCATCAGGCTTCAAAGGTAAAGAAGAGGAACCTCCAATCCGCACGATAATGGCGCTAACATCCCCACCTACGGCTGACTGTACGCAGATAACCTGCCCTTCTGGCTGCTGAACTTCCAACAAATCGAATTGGCCTAAAGAGTAGCCTTGCTGACCGACCTGAAGTTCCACGTTTGTGCTCAGCGTAAAAATCAGAAGCGCCTCTCCACTGGAGTCAGGTCTTGCCGGTAAATCAGCACTATAGAGTGCTTCCAAAACATGAGAAGTTTTATTGTCGCGTGACATCAGGTTGAACATTTTCACCCCAGGAGCCCGTAAATCACAACAAACTTCAGCCCCTCCGTCAAACCTCAGAAGAGACAATGGCTGCATTACAATGCGCTGCTCTGTTCCACTCGACTGCTGGACAGTCAGAGTAACAGGCTCTCCTTCCAGCATCAGCTGTGACCGCGTATAACCACAAAAATCAGAGTAAGCAGAGTTCTCATTCAGTAAAGCAATGCTCACTCGCCAACGACCGTCAGCATTGCCCTGTTGATCACAACTGGAAGCTGCCTCCAATGTACTTCCCTGACCATTCTTCCAAGGCTTCATCGGATAGTTATTAAACCGATGGTGACGAATGTTAGCTGGACTATTTTTCACAGAAAGCATTTTTCACAGGAACCATTCTACACGCCTCTGATGATAAGAGTTGCTCGTTTTCGGGTTCCAGAAGACGCTGGTCAATACCTATCCCGGCGCCCTGAAATCCTTTCCTAAAGTGGATACCTGTCTGTCACTTTTAGATGCTTGGTAATAACTTTTCCGGCATAAAGCCGTTGAAATGAGCGCTTTGGATCAATCTCTTGGCATTCTCAATATCCGGCGAGAAATAGCGGTCCTTGTCATAAAAAGGCACGACTTCTCTAAGATCAGCCTTAGCAGCCTCTACCCGCTCCGAAGATTTAAGAGGTGCCCGAAAATCAACGCCCTGACAAGCGGCCAGCAGCTCAACAGCCAGAATTCCAGCAGTGTTATCGGACATATCTTTCAGGCGCCGACTCGCAAAAGTCGCCATAGATACATGATCTTCCTGATTTGCAGATGTGGGCAGGCTATCGACACTCGCAGGATGAGCCAGAGATTTGTTCTCCGAAGCCAAAGCAGCACCGGTCACCTGAGCAATCATAAATCCAGAGTTTACCCCACCATTATCAACCAGAAAGGGTGGCAATTTACTCAGATTAGAATCGATCAACAATGCCATTCTACGCTCGGATAAAGACCCTATTTCAGCAATAGCCAATGCGAGGTTGTCAGCCGCCATCGCGACAGGTTCCGCATGAAAGTTACCCGCTGAAATGAACTCATTGTCTTCAGTAAATACCAGAGGGTTGTCTGAAACCGCATTCGCTTCAACTAATAAGACTTCCGCCGTTTGACGAATCTGATGCAAACATGCTCCCATAACCTGTGGCTGGCAACGCAATGAATAAGGATCCTGGACTTTTTCACAGCCCTGATGAGAGTCGCTGATCTCGGAACGTTGATCAAGCAAATGTCGGTAAGCTGCTGCTGCGTCAATTTGACCGGTCTGGCCACGTACCTCGTGAACACGTGCATCAAAGGGTCGTCTACTACCGAGTGCAGCTTCAACAGACAAACAACCGGAAACGATCGCCGCGGCATAAAGATCTTCGGCAGCAAAGAGCCCTTCCAATGCAAACGCCGTAGACGCCTGAGTTCCATTCAGCAGGGCCAAACCTTCTTTCGGCGCTAGTTCAATAGGCTCAAGACCAGCAATTTTAAGCCCTTCGGAGCCAGGCATGCGCTCACCTTTATAGGTAACCTCACCCTCACCCAGCAGTACCGTGCTCATATGAGCCAACGGAGCCAAATCACCAGATGCCCCAACAGAGCCTTTCTGGGGGACACAGGGATATACCTCAGCATTAACCAGTTTTATCAGCGCATCCAGAACTTCTAATCTAATCCCGGAAAAACCACGTGCCAGAGAGTTGATTTTAAGGGTCATCATCAGACGAACCGTCGACTCCGCCATCAACTCCCCAACACCAGCGGCATGGGAAAGCACAATACTGCGCTGAAGCAACGCCAGGTCTTCATGGGCTATCCGTGTATTGGCCAGCAAACCAAACCCGGTATTTATACCGTAGACAACCCGCCCTTCTTCCAGAACTCGAGACACCGCCGCGCAACTATCCTGAATAGCTTTGTGGCAACTGGGGTTCAGAGAGAGTTTAACAGACTCATTAACAACTCTTCGAAGCTCAGTCAGAGTCAGATGCCCTGGATTGATTGTAAGTGTGAACATGACAAAATTCCTAAAAACGTTAACGCTGTATATGTATCAGTGTAAGCAAATCCGGTTTTCAATTACGACTTGATCATTGGCAAGTCCAAACCCTGTTCTTTTGCGCAATCAACAGCGATATCGTAACCAGCATCAGCATGGCGCATAACACCCGTTGCAGGATCATTGTGTAACACCCGCCCGAGTCGCTTAGCCGCTGCATCGGTGCCATCAGCGACGATAACGACCCCAGCGTGCTGGCTAAAGCCCATACCGACACCACCACCATGATGGATTGAGACCCAGGTGGCTCCACCGGCCGTATTCAGCAGAGCATTAAGCAGTGGCCAGTCAGAAACAGCATCAGAACCGTCAAGCATCGCTTCTGTTTCTCTGTTGGGACTGGCAACGGAACCGGAGTCCAAATGGTCACGACCAATTACAATTGGAGCCTTAAGCTCGCCATTTTTAACCATTTCATTGAATGCCAGTGCAAGACGTGCCCTGTCTTTTAGTCCGACCCAGCAAATACGAGCAGGAAGCCCCTGAAAAGCAATTCGCTCCCGAGCCATGTCCAGCCAGTTATGCAAGTGTGGATTATCGGGAATCAGTTCTTTAACTTTTTGATCCGTTTTATAGATATCTTCCGGATCACCAGACAAAGCAACCCAGCGGAAAGGACCTACTCCCTCACAGAAAAGGGGGCGAATATAAGCAGGTACAAACCCAGGGAAATCAAAGGCATTTTCCACTCCCTTCTCCAGGGCCATCTGACGGATATTATTACCGTAATCGGTTGTAGCTGAACCACGTTCCTGAAGACTAAGCATTGCAGAAACCTGAATAGCCATGGACTCTTTTGCTGCATCCACAACTGCTGCTTCATCTTTGAGTCGCATCTCTGCTGCATGTTCCATGCTCCAGCCTTTAGGCAAATAGCCATTCAAAGGATCATGGGCGCTGGTTTGATCGGTAACGACATCGGGTGTAATGCCTCTTTCCACCAGTTCTGGAAAAATATCTGCGCAGTTGCCTAACAACCCAACAGAAACAACCTCACCCTTGGATTTGGCTTCTTCAATCATAGCCAGAGCCTCATCCAGACTATAGGCCTTTTTGTCGACATAGCGGGTGCGCAAGCGGAAATCGATGCGGGTTTCATCGCATTCAACCACTAAACAAGAGAATCCCGCCATTGTTGCAGCCAGTGGCTGAGCGCCCCCCATACCACCTAATCCCCCCGTCAACACCCACTTGCCGGAAGCATCACCAGCAAAGTGCTGCTTAGCCATAGCAACAAAGGTTTCGTAGGTTCCCTGAACGATTCCCTGAGAACCGATGTAAACCCATGAGCCTGCTGTCATTTGGCCATACATCATCAGGCCTTTTTTATCCAACTCGTTAAAGTGTTCCCAATTACCCCACTCTGGTACCAGGTTCGAGTTTGCAATCAGTACACGCGGTGCATCCGGGTGAGTTTTAAACACACCGACAGGTTTACCTGACTGAACCAGTAAGGATTCATCATCTTCCAAACGCTGTAACACTTCGATAATCTTGTCGTAACAAGCCCAGTTTCTTGCTGCCCGACCAATACCACCATAGACCACCAGCTCTTCCGGACGCTCTGCAACGTCTGGATGCAGGTTGTTCATCAACATACGCATGGGAGCTTCGGTCAACCAGCTTTTACAGCTCTTTTCAGTTCCGGTAGGAGCCTTAATGATGCGTGTCGTATCTCGGCGATTATCAATCATTTTATAACCTCGTTCTGCAATATGGTTTCAATGATGTCGAACCTGGTTTAGACCGATTGTTCAACTATCAAAATAACGTTTTATATGGGGCAGCGAACTCCCAGGGTCTCACTACCTTTACTGAAAACAAACCTGTAGCTTCGGATCAGCTTTGGTTTTGCTACAACCGATAAATAATCTTTACCTCAGTGTGGGGGCTGGTTCTTCACTTCGCCGGAGAAAATACGCTGAACAAGCGAATTCACCCCAAACTGATACGCTAACTCAGCCGGATGCTCAATGTCCCATAAAGCCATATCAGCGCACATGCCCACCTTAAGTTGACCTAGTTCGCTTCCCATTCGAAGGGCTTGGGCTCCACAACGAGTCGCCCCTGCCAGTGCCTCTTCTGGAGTCATTCGAAACAGAGTACATGCCATGTTCATGGCCAAGCGCAGAGAGGCCAAAGGTGAAGAGCCCGGATTAAGATCAGTAGCGACTGCCATAGGTACGTTATGACGACGGAATAATTCAATCGGAGGCACTCTGGTTTCTCGCAAGAAGTAAAAGGCCCCGGGACACATGGTGGCTACTGTTCCGGCGGCAGCCATGGCTTTTACTCCGTTTTCATCTATACATTCGAGATGATCTGCCGACCAAGCACCGTAATTCGAAGCCAATTCTGCACCATGGAGATTGCTCAACTGTTCAACATGAGCCTTAATACCAAGCCCTTGCTCTCTGGCTGTTTGGAAAACCCGTTTGCACTGATCAGGGGAAAAGGCGATCGACTCACAGAAGACATCGACTGAATCAGCAAGACCTTCGGCAACTGCCGCGGGAATCAGCTCGTTACATACCAGCTCTATATAGCCATCAGCGTTATCTGAGAACTCCGGAGGAACCGCATGAGCCCCCAAAAGAGTCGTAGAGATCCGTACCGGATATAACTGTTCCAGTTGCTTAGCTGCCCGAAGCATCTTTAGTTCCGATTCAACCGAAAGGCCATAACCGGACTTTATTTCAACGGTTGTGACACCCTCGGCGAGTAAAGCTTCCAAGCGTGGTCCAGAGAGAGTCACCAATTCCTCAACCGATGCCTTTCTGGTGGCATTAACTGTAGAGATAATGCCACCACCACGACGGGCGATTTCTTCGTACCCCACCCCTAAAAGGCGCTGTTCAAACTCTTCCGCACGATTACCGGCAAACACCAAATGTGTATGAGCGTCAACAAGACCTGGTGTTAACCACTTGCCCTGACCATCAATTACGTCTGCGGAAACTGTCGCCAGATCAAGGGACTCCATCGCCTGAATAGCCACAATTCTGCCATCAAGCACACTTACCGATTGATTCAGAAGCACACCGTATGGCCCTTCTACCTCTGGGTTAAGGGTTGCTAGATTGACATGGGTCCAGATGCGATCACAGGATTTCATCTAAGCCGGTTCCTCTTTAAAGATACTTCAGTCATTTGTATATACATATGTATACCATGCTTAAATAGTGAAACCAAGTCTTTCTTCCGATATCGCGGATTTGGGATACACTTTTTGAAGACCAGCCCCACTGATCCCTGGTGTTATATGGAAAATAAACATGCGGCTAACTGGATTTACCCGGTCCGATAAAGGGTTAATCAGGAAATGCACTATACAGTGTAGGCAATTAGAGCGAAGGAGGTATCAGAGGGCTAATACAGAACGCACAGCTGCGGAGGTGGCACAGATTGTTTCAGAGCCACAAAGGGACGATCAGGAAATTTGAGAAGCCTGTTTGACTATATTCAGACCTCCGCTCTTTACAACAATCCAAATGAGTCGAGCAACATCAGTCCGTTGTAAACGCTTTTCTAACCACGCTTTCCAGTTTCTTTGGACTAACACTTGAGAGAATGACTGAATGACAACCATTGAAAGCAGCGAAACGACGAACCTCTTGAGTGAAAAGAGCAATAAAACACTCAGGATCCCTGACCTTGTCATTGACATGCAGATGGATAATTTCGAACAGACTCATTCTTCGATGGGCTTTACAATCCACTCTGCCAACCAGCTGATCGCCATAGAGGACAGGCAGGCAAAAATAGCCAAATTGGCGCTTCTCCTTTACCGTATAGCACTCTAGCCGATAATCAAACCCAAATAGCTGCTGAACTCTATCCCGGTGAATAACTGCATTATCAAACGGCGACAAGAGCCTTACCCTTTGCCCGGAAAGCCTGATTTTCGCTTCCAGAGCGTTAATGGAAGCGTAAACAGGCGGCATCCCATCAATTGATAGCTCAGCCACCTCCCCCTGTTCAATTTTCTGCTGCAATATATTATGAATTTTTTTTCGTAAAGAGGTTCCTTTCCTCAGATGAGCCAACTGCTTGATAGTCGTAAATCCGTTTGCATTGAGAGAAGTACGAACCAAATACTCTGAGAACTCAGCCAGCGAAGGCTCACAGGTGTTCACGCCCTCGGGTAAAAAGTTTTCAGCCAGATCATAAACTTTTTCCATTCCATCCCGACTGGAAATCATCAAATCACCTTGCATGAACAGCTTTTCCAGCGCTCGTTTAGTTGGCTTCCAGTTCCACCATTTACCATTTTTGCTGGTAGCTGACTCAAAGTCCCTTGCTTTTAGCGGCCCCTCTCCCCTGATTCGATCCATAACATAACGCATGCATTTGGGATCAACTGTTGAGTGGTAATGAGATTCCCCACTTTTTATTGCAGCCATTTTTCGCAGGGCAAACTGATAATCACGAATGGGTAAATAAGAGGCCGCATGAAACCAGTATTCGAAAGCCTTGCGCTCTTGTACCAGCTTATTAAGGTATTTGGATTGATAATCCGGGATTCTTGTCCAGAGAGTGTGATGGTGTGCTCGCTCAACAACCGACAAAGTGTCAATCTGGACGTATCCCAGGTGCTGCAGCGCTTTTTCGGTTGCCTGAATCCCCTTACCAAAAGGTTTTTTCCTGGTCAGGCCTTGATGAAATAACGCGATTCGCCGTAATTTATGATGCATGATTATCTATCAGTAATGTAACCGTTCAGCCGGCCCCTGGGACTTGAAGTCTATGCTGACCAGCAGGGATTACAATCCAGAAATCTTTTATTACCCGTTGCTCCGTGCACTCAGCTCCACAATTTAAATGCAGGATTGATCATTTCCTCAGGCTGCACAATTTTCCGGGCTGCTGCAGCAAATTCAGCAGTCTTGTCACTATCATCCATTTCATTGGCAATCGCTTCAATCGCCGCTTCCAGCCCGATATCTTCTCTCAAATCCGATATCAAAAGAACAGATATCGGCCCCACATATTCGCTAAGTAATTCGGACAGCTTTTGACGGTCATCATCGGTTAACAGCCGCTCTGTAACAACAGGTATAGGATCTTCGGACGAATCTGCCTGCTCATCATTTGATATCGACGAGTCAACCTCTACCGGGGCTGATTCGGGTTGATTAAGCTCGTCGGCAGGGATAAGCAGATCCTCAGAGTAAACCAGGTCAAGATTGTCATAAAATTTTACCGAGGACGGATCCAGGGATTTACACATATCCAGCGCTGCCTGCCCTTCTTTTTCACCATACCGAATCGTAGCAATAGCACCATTGACCAAATACATCCGAGCGAGGTTGTTACCTTCAAAAACAGCCATTATTGTTCCTGTTTTTTTCTCCGATATATAGGATTGAATGGCTGCAATAATTCCAGATTCTGTCATCGGTCCCACCTTATATGGATTTGTTTCAGTTAATAACAATAAAACAACAACATCGTTCATTGGCCGAATCGACCCCTTAAGATGCTTCCACTTGTGGTGATAAGCCGTCCTCTAAGGCGATATAGGATTTTGCTGACAACGAGGTGGGCTAATACTGCCCGTTTATACCGCTATCAATTAAACTTTGGTTGTATTTTTTCCATACACCGTCCCTATTGTCAATCAATGATTCCTGGACATTCGCCAGTTGCACTTCCAGGATCCCTTCGCCCCCAATGGCCAGCACTCAAATAAAAGCGGAAAATATTCTTTGTCAGGATTCAGAAAGGCAGAAACTTCAGAATTATTTCCATGCAGCGATGCTGATACATCAATCGATCAGCGATTGTAGAAAGGCGATATATAGCAGCTCCACCATTGAGGAAATGCTTGTTTGAGCCACAGGTACTGGTATAACAGAGTCAACGCCCCCCAGCCTTTTTGCTGATACTTCCTTGCACTGGTCATCAGCGGATGAGGACATTCAACCAACTCTATTTTTTGCTGCCTGGCACGCCAGACAAACAGGTGGTCTTCTCCGTAAGGTGCATTCAGAGGATAACCTTTCAATTGATCAAACAGTTTTTTATGTATGCTAAAACCCTGATCACCAAAAGGTACACCAAAGTAACGGGAACGCAGATTAGCTCCCCATTGATTAATTCGCATTTTTGGGGGGCCATCTGCCATAAATGCCAGACGACAAAAATGAAAGGCCTCAGGATAAACCCTTAAATTAGAAAAAAGAGTTTTGAGCAGCATGGGATCAAAGCCCGAATCGGCATGGAGAAACCATAGAACTTCTCCCGTCGCTGACTTTGCCCCAGAATTGAGCTGCAAGGCACGCCCGGTATCTGAGATGATCCACCTCACTCGAAGATGGGACAAAACTCTGTTAATCCGTTCATGTTCTGGAAAGGGGTAGTTTTGTTTACAACAAACAAAAATCACTTCCGTTCTATGCGGAAGTAACAAAAGATCTCCCAACAACCTTCCCAGCCCTTTCTCTCCGGGCCCCAACGGTATAATAACGGAGAGATCTCGCATCCGGGGTCAGCGCTTTAACAGCTCAAGCAGCTCTCGCTGCTCCTGAGAAAGGACTTCTACAGGGGTTAATACCGCGCAGGCAAGGCTTTCGCGACACTCTCTCGATTCAGGAATGTCGTTGTCAGAGGTTATCAGCGTATACAAAACCATCTTGGCTTTTTCTAAACTGGCTCCATATCGGGCAATAACCTGCTCCACTGTAACGTGCTGAGCGGGGTCATCCAGCCAGCAATCATAATCTGTTGCAATGGCCACAGTGCAGTAACATATTTGCGCTTCCCTGGCCAAAAAAACCTCTGGGACATTTGTCATTCCAACTAAATCACAACCGGCAGCTCCACGTAAAAAGAAGCTTTCAGCTCTTGTACCCAGACGTGGTCCATCAACACAGCCATAGGTTTTCCCGGTGTGTATATTGATGTCAATAGAATTCGCCGCATCCACAAGTGCGCGGGTTAGCTTATCGCAGGTTGGTTCAGCGGTGGAAACATGGGCGGCAAGTCCATTACCAAAGAAGCTCTTCTCTCTATTTCCCTTAACAAAATCAAAATATTGGGAAGGAATAGAGAGATCACCAGGCGCAATATCCTGCCGCAGGCTGCCCACCGCAGACAAACCTATTATTTGCGTCACCCCAAGGGATTTTAATGCCCAGATATTGGCGCGATAGTTAACTTCAGAAGGAAGAAGCTGATGAGCAGTGCCATGACGAGGCAAAAAGAAAAGATCCCTCCCTCCCATTCTCCCCTGAATAACAGATGCCGAAGGAGCACCGAAAGGAGTGCTCAGCTGATGTTCTTTGATAACTTCCAACCCATCCATCTGGTAGATACCAGTACCACCTATTATTGCTAACACTGAGCGTTCCCTTTATCGTCGATCATTAATTGATACCTATCTTATTTGTTATCCTTAGATAAATGAATATCGGTCTTCAGCCCCAGCACCCAGACCTTAATCTGGTCTCTAACCCTCCGATAACAATCCAGCTGCAGCTCTCTATCCGCCAACTTGGCAGCCAGTTTGGGAGGGTCATCAAAACTGTGATGAATCATAGTGCTACCGACTAACACCGGGCAATGTCGCTGTGCATGATCGCAAACCGTTGCCACCAGATCGAAACGTTTACTCTGAAGTTGCTCGATGGAATTAGATTCCTGTTTAGAAATATCGACCCCAACTTCTGCCATTACTTCGACGGCGAACGGATTGACACCCTGCGCTTCCAACCCGGCAGAGAAGACCTGTACAGTTTCCGGGTATAAGTATCGCGCCCACCCTTCAGCCATCTGGCTTCGACAGGAATTACCGGTACAGAGGAACATAAGTTGCGTATTTGCTACCGGATCAGCCTTCACTACAAGAAGCTCCATAGGCAAAACAGCTGTAACAGCGGTGATGTTTCATGCTGATACGACGCTCAAGACTTTCCCGCAATGTTGCACCAAGGTCATACTCTTCATCATCATCAACCAGGGTACAAGCGTACACTCTCATACGCCCTTCCTTTTTGATGACCATTTTACTGTATGCGCACATAAATGAACGACGACCTTCTTCGTCGTGGTAGCGGGTCATACAATCTGTTGTGACTTGAGGAACCTCCGGAAGACTGCCTGGTGTCGCAAAATCAGGGAAAGCCACAATATTTAGCGTTTCCGGTAAGCCATACCGGGCAAATAGCTGGCGATATTGGCCATCAACGACCTCTTTGTCTTCTCCTTTGTCCATATGCCTTGCAACAGAAATAGGAAAACCTGCCTGAAACAACATTTGCAAGCCCTCAAGGGCATTATTGAAGCTCCCCTCACCTCGTCCCAGGTCATGTCGCTGTGATTCAACAAAATCAAGGCTGACTCTAAAGCTGACAGGATGCCTGGCATTTATTAAAGGCTGTAGTTTGTTCATTCTTCGCTGCAAGGGTTCTGTGCCATTAGTAAGCACGAGACATGGACGGTGTTCAGACGCATATTCCAGGATTCTTATCAGATCCTTGGCCAGGAATGGCTCACCACCGGTAAAGGAAAACTGGCTGACACCTAACTCCAATGCTTCATCAATCAACGGCTTTACATCATTAAACTTTACCAGCTGCAGACGCTTATCCGCTGGTCCTGATCCCTCCAGACAGAAGGGACAGGACAAATTGCAAGCTGTACCTGTATGAAACCATAGCTCTCTCAGTGTAAAGGGATCTATGTACCCTCGTGGATCCCCTTGAGGAGTGGTATACCAGTTATCTGTCCGAATCAATTGCATCATCTTTCCTTACAGCAGCACTTCTTTTCAACAGCACTTTTTAAACAGTAAATATCTTGAACAACACTTTTCCTAAAACGACTGAACATTAGCAGCCGTTTATTTAGACGGATCTTTGTATAACCAGCAGAGCTGTCCGTAAATTCCTCTAATACCGGCTTTAGGGAACCCACCCTCTACTTAAGGAACGTATGCTTCAGGGGCTTTAGCAGCATCCACCACCAGAACTCTCTTTGGTACCGGTATCAAAGGGCAGGGCCGTTCCGCAACCATCGAAAATCCCATAGTGGGTATCCCAGTTGCCGGTAAATTCAAAGTGATCCTTAAAACGCGTATCGTGCAACATTCGGTAGGTGTTTCCACAAACAGGAAACACCTTACCCCTCTCAATAAAGTGGTGTTTATCGAGCGCAAAATGCTCAGGGCAGTGTTCAACAGTACCTTTGTAGATCACCGCTTGACCATAATCCTCACAATGGGATTCAAGCTCAGGTAATTTGAACAAACGATAGGTTGCGGAGAAGAACTTAATATGGCCGATACGGGCTTCAATTTGAGGGTTATCAATCGTAATCGGTCGGTCTTCGACAAGTCTTGGATCAATAAATCCTGCGCGCTTGGCAATATTATGGAAATCATTCCAGTAGAGAGCGCCACTAAGGCATTCACCAAATAAAACCGGATCGTCCACCAACTCCTGAGAGACTCTACGATCAGCGTAGACATCCGAGAAATAAAGCTCGCCTCCAGGCTTTAGCAGTCGATACGCTTCACGCAGCACTGCCTCTTTGTCCGGAGACAGGTTTATCACGCAGTTGGAGACGATAATATCAAAGCTATTATCTTCAAGTTCTAGCTCATCAAGCTTCTCAATATATCCCTTTCGGAACTCCACATTTGCCCGAGCATATCCAAATTTGTCGGTATGAAAGTCGATATGTCGATTGGCAACTTCCAGCTGCTCGTCCGTCATATCGACACCGACAATATACCCATCCTCTCCAACAAACCTGGACAACACATAACAATCCCGGCCAGACCCACTTCCAAGATCAAGAATGCGGCATCCTTCCAATTGCTGTGGACTTACCAGTCCGCAACCATAGTAACGAGCCATGACTTCATCATGGATCTGCGAAAGCGTGGCTTTCAAGTAGTCCGGTAATCCCGCATCGGTGCAACAGGCATTAGTCTGCAAGTCTTCGGAACTATTTAACACCTTTCCATAATAGGCTTTTACCTGATCGTGCATAGTTTTCTCTCTTCTACAGTCAACGCAAGCAATTTTTCAAGTAGTCTCTTACGAGCAGGACGTACATCATGTTGTAAATCATCAGCCAAACGACGAAGGTCTTCTTCAACGTCAATATCGTAACTGGGCAGAATATAACCAACCTCAAGGCCAGCCGCTTCGCACGCCGCTTTAAGGGCTTCCCCCAAGTGTTCAGTGCTCCAGGGTAATGACACTATTTGCGGCCAGGACGACCGGCTCCCCATCATGGTAACACCGCCGTCACTTGCCGCACTGAGGACGACTGAATATCGATTAAAGGCCTGAATAGCTGCAAAATAATGTCGACTATCCAGTATCGGCGCGTCGGTCCCTATATATAGGATGTGATTGTGACCGGCCTCTCGAAGTTGTTGATCAACTTCCATCAGACGCTGCCCCAGATTACCCTCCGATTGGGGAATAATATCGGCGTTATCCAATAATAAAGCAGCCCAATCCAGATCATCAGCAGACGCAGGTGACAGCACAACTTTCCCAGGCCAATCCCGAGCGTCCTCAAGGGCACACTGCAGAAAACTGTTGGCGAGAATCAAGGCCTGCTCTACACCCAACGTGGCGGCAAGTCGTTGCTTACCCTGGTGTAACTTCGGCCGTTTACAAATAACCACTAATGTCGGCAGTGGCTGATTACTTTCTATGTGCACACTAAAGCTCTCTTTCTGATCAGCGCTCAGTCGTTCTCGTTGTGATTAGGACGCCTAACTGCCAGGTTTGTTACAAGGCCCAACAGTGTGGCAAAGTCTGCACAGTAAAAAAAGCAGAAATAAGAGGTTTTGCTGAAGTGCCAAATCTAGCGTTTGGTGATTAGAGATGTAAATAGAGGCTCTACGGAAGACAAGCGGAAACCTGCTTCTCAAACTCCTGACCTATCGGCTTCGATATAAAGCCATTACAACCGGAAGAGATTGCTTTATCGCAGTCCTCATCCAAAGCTGAAGCTGTCACGGCAATTATTACGCCTTCGTATCCCCTTGTTCTTAATACTCGAGTAGCTTCATAGCCATCCATTAAAGGCATATGCATATCCATCAACACCAATTCATAGTTACCGGTTAAGGCTTTATCAATGGCTTCCCGACCATTGATAGCATGATCAAGCTCGTGATCACACATTTCCAGTCTCAGCATAATTACACGTGCAATAAGCTCATCATCCTCGACAAGCAGTATTTTGGCCATTACGAACCTCATTCGCCAAATAAAATTGGGATGCGTCAATTTCAGAAGAACCCTGTAGCCTTCGATCATCCCTTTATCAAAGATCAGAAAACAGCAAATTTCCGGGAGTTTAAGAAGATGTTAAATAAATTGAACTGAGTATATTTTAAAGCAACTTTAAATCTACTCAATTTGTCATGAGAATATTCGTAATACCACATAAAAACCACAAAACCTCATGCTCCGCCGTAATCTTACGATCTAACTTCAAGGAGCTTCAGGGCTTCAAAGGTACTAGTCGACAAATAGCGCCATATACGAAGTCAGCAACAGAGTTGAGACTGCTGTAAAGACAAACAGCCAAAAGAACAGAGCAGCTAGCACCCGATCAAAAGTATTGGTATGTTCTCGGAGCAAGTCAGCATTGGCGAACATTGCCGACAAAGGACTCGCCTCAAACCTGTCCGTTAGAGCTTTGGGTAGCGCTAATGCTTCTGCTGCGTTAAGAATATCCCAGCCGCTCACAAGGCCAACACCTAAGCATTCCTTTGTGGCAGGGTTTTTACGCAGCTTTCTTACTGTTATTGGGCCAAAGGCTACATAAAGAATGCAGACTATAACTCCAAATCCGATCAGTAGCATGCCTATGGGTCCGACTACTTCCATAGTGAATTAATCCATTCCATAAGTGGGTCATATCCCCATTCTGCTAACCGTTTAGTTTGACCATCAGCGACCATCGATGCCGCAGCACCTGCCGCCGTGATAGCTATTCCTGCGCCTATAAGGTAAACCCAGCCAGCAGGTGTGGCGAGAGCAAGCAACGCTAAGCCTCCTTTAACCATAGCAGCGCCTGTAATAGCCCCCATTGCGAAACCGCTACCCTAGCAACGATTAGTCCACCCTAAGTTGCATCATGCAGCAAGGGCATATGATTAACTGTGAATGGTAACATTACTGGTAACACCAATGTGCACAAACAGATTTATCTCGTTGTTTTATATAATTATTAATCCTGCGCATGAGAACATGAGAATATTTCCACATATAACTAATATGAACACAACCAACTCCTGGTTATAATTTGTGGAAATCAAAAAGCAATGAACGATCCGTATCAATAGATCAAAAAATGGCGAGTAACATGAATACAGAGCTTCTGCAAAAATTCTCAGATCCTAATCAGGGGATCTACTTCGTTGGTACCACCCCACCAAGGGCCAGTACAGACGATATGCAGATGTCTCAGATTGCCGGAAAATTACTCGATCGTCTTTCTCATCTCGATTATGACGGTCTGATCGTCTATGACATTCAGGACGAGAGCGCCCGCACTGACGTACCACGCCCCTTTCCTTTTGTTGGCACTAAGGACCCCCGCGCTTATTCGCAACTGCTGGCAGAAAAAAGTGGTCGTCCGATGATCACCTATAAAAGTGTTTCTCAGAGGAACAGGGAGGAATTCCAAAGCTGGCTGGATGACGCATGGCACCAGTATGGTATTCGCAACCTGGTTCTAGTGGGAAGCCCTTCACAGGATGCAGATATTAAACTTTCTCTGAACGAGGCTTATGCAACTCTTGAGGAAAGAGACGACAACTTCGCTCTAGGTGGCGTCACAATTGCTGAAAGACATGCAAAAAAAGGTAATGAGCACCAACGCCTGCATGGCAAAGCCACCAAGGGCTGTCGTTATTTTATCTCCCAGGCAGTCTACGATGCGGATGCAACTATCGAGCTGTTAACGTCTTATGGAAAGCAGTGTCAGGCAGAAGGAACAGCCCCTCAGCGGGTAATCCTGACCTTTACCCCCTGTGGCAGTAGCAAGACCCTGGAGTTTATGCAGTGGCTGGGCATTTCAGTCCCCTCGGATATTTCGGATAAGATTATTGAGTCGAACAACCCTTTGGCAGAATCCATTCGTGTCTGCCGGAGCAATCTCAACCGTATACTCGATGCCTGCTTGCCGCTAGGCATTCCTCTGGGGTTAAACATTGAGAGTTTGACCAACCGTAAAGATGAAATTGAAGCCTCTATACGCTTATTCAAGCTACTGAAGGCGACATTAGAAGAACGTTTGCAGAACCACTGAGTCCAGTGCAGTATCTCAAACACAAACTTACAGACAATTCAGGCCGTTACAAGCTCTCCAGCTGACACTTCTGAAACCAGGGTGTTGCCAGTCAGGAGAGCTGGCTCTTCGGACTGGCGCCTGTTCCTTGCCGAACACTCTTTGTAACTCCCCCGTCCATACCAGCAATGCCCTTCACCTCCTGTAATCACCACAACAGCCAGTCTGACGCCCCCTATTCAACAAGTCGTCAATAATCCTATACTTTATAACAGGAGATTTTCTGGCGATGAGGTTTATTAACCGGGCATATCCCGCAGCCAACAAAATTTATACTTGAAACAAAAATCAAATCCTCATATTTTCAATGCCGCTGATCCCCACGATAAAGAATGCACTTTCCATCCATGCTTTGCTCATGTGAGAAACCGATGTCGGAAAAAAAAACGCCAACGAAATCAGTCGCTTCAAAAGAGGTCGATCAATTTCTCAAAGCCGTCGCCAAAGCCCCTCAAATTAAGTCCGGTAGGGGTCGGCTGGTTTTTGCGATGGATGCCACCGCCAGCAGACAGCCCACCTGGGACCGAGCATGTCAACTACAGGGCGACATGTTTACCCAGACCAAAGGCCTTGGAGGTCTTAGTATTCAACTGTGCTTTTATCGCGGATATGATGAATTTAGAGCAAGTCCTTGGCACGACAGCACCGACCGCATGCTCAAAGCCATGCTTGCTGTGAAATGCTTAGGTGGCCATACACAAATTCAACGGGTGCTTAAACATGCCCTCAGTGAACACCAGAAACAGTCTGTTCAAGCGCTGGTATTTGTTGGAGACTGTATTGAAGAGAGTATCGATGACCTGTGCCAACTTGCAGGAAAGCTCGGGATTTGTGGTGTACCAGTATTTATATTCCAGGAAGGAAACGATATTTCGGCTCTCCGGGGTTTCAAACAGATAGCCCGGTTAAGCCATGGTGCTCACTGCCATTTTGATAGTTCCAGTCCTCAGGAGTTAGGTGAACTCCTGAGCGCCGTAGCGGTCTACGCCAGCGGAGGCCTAAAAGCACTGAACCATTACGCCAGCCAGTCTCCTTCGGTTAAACAATTGAGCCACCAGCTGGGAACCCAAAAATTTTGACTATTTTACTTGTCATTTGCTTATCTCTTCTTATTGGAGTTGGGGTACAGCGTTTTCTCAAGCATGCTCCTAAATATGGCAAGCCGTTCTTGATTCGGGTCGGGCTGATAGCTTTGGCTCTCTTACTGGTAGGTCTGGCCTTAAGTGGGCGATTGCACTGGGTGATTGGCTTGCTCGCGGGACTGCTACCTTTCCTGCGGCGCTTGGTTCCTCTTGTACTGCCGCTCTTGCGTTTTTTGTTACCAAACCTGCAAAGAGCCCATCAGAAATACCGTTCTCAACGACAAGGCACAAGTAATAAAAAGGACTCAGGAGAAGGGTCAGTCATCACAACTGTCTGGTTAAAGATGTCTCTTGATCATGACAGTGGTGAGATCCAAGGAGAAATTATTGGAGGAGATTTTAAAGGACGCAACCTGGATCAACTCAACATCGAAGAACTTTCTCAGTTTTACCAGCAGTGCCAGCAGCAGGATAAGGAAGCAATCCGATTACTGGACACCTATATTCAAAGAAGCCGCCTGACTGAGTGGGAACAGCATAGCCAAAGCAAACGGGCGGCAGCCAACCATTCTGAAATGACACCGGAAGAGGCATGGGAAATTCTGGGATTACAACCGGGCTCAGCCAGAGAAGATATTTTAATTGCCCATAAACGCATGATGATGAAAGTCCATCCAGACAAAGGAGGAAGCAACTACCTGGCGAGTAAGATCAATCAGGCCAAAGAGCTATTACTTAAGGAGAACTAGCTTCTATTGAGTAACCGCTGACACCAGGTCATTAGTTGAATGAGGCGCTTTCAATTTTGGTATGACCGATCTTCCTTTAACAGGTAATTCAGCTGCCAGACAGGAACCGCCAGATAGACGATCTTAAATAAGATAGTAGCCGTTTCGATTGTTATTCCCGGTCGGTTTTACAATTCAAGCCAATTAAAGCGCCATCGTAACTGCAACGAACCTCAAACAAAATAGGAGCACAGCATCCCTGGCAATCTTCATAGTAGTCCTGTTCTTCAGCACTGCAGTCAATGAGGGTATCAAACTGATGCCCGCAGTAAGGACAGGTCACCCTCTTTTGTTCAAGCATCTTTTATACCCTCCCATAGTATTCAAGCACCCGGTTTTGCAGCAACGCTTTATGGTGATAATACTCCTTAATCATAGACGGTATTATTAGGCAAGCGACAGGGAACTCTATTGACTTGCTCGGGTCCGCTGTTAGGGTTGTTAAAAAATGAGAGAATAGAATGGATACAGAGCCAGAGAAACCTCGAACTAGAAATACCGCACCCGGAAAGCGTATTGGTCAAGGAATGTGGATTATTTTCTGGTGCCTTTTTCTGGGAGGGCTTGCCATGATCTTTGCTCAGCTGGAAGAGCAGAAATACAATCCAAATCAACAGCTGCAAAGCACAACCACCTCAACAAGCCGTCAAATACAGCTCACAGCCAATCGTTACGGGCACTATTTACTACCAGGGCATATCAACGGAAAAAGCGTAAATTTCCTCATCGATACAGGCGCAACTGAAGTTGTGATTCCCGGCAGGATGGCAGAACGCTTAGAATTACCTCGCGGCTTAGCCCATTGGGTCAGAACGGCTAACGGCGAGATTGAAGTATTTCGCACACATATAAACCAGCTAAAGATAGGCCCGATAACTCTGACCAATATTCCTGCCAGTATAAACCCTCATATGGACGGTGAAATACTATTGGGGATGAGTGCACTGAGACATCTGGAAATGCGCCAGGCCAACAACCAGATGACTCTTGAACAACGTATAAAATAAGTAGCCCCAGTAAACAACAAAGACCAGAACTCCCAAAAGTCAAAAGCGTTATTTTGATCAATATTGATATAACTGTTCAATATTTGTACTATGATTACCGGCGTCTCTCGTTTTACCCTCTGTATTACTTACTGGTCAGGAAGGCCAAAACGATTGTCTAAAAGTCAACGGATATAGAATCAGGAGGAGCGGTATGAATCTCGAACACCTATCGAGTAAAATGCGTCTTGATATGAACCACCTGCTTTACGAGCAACGAACACAGCGCCTTAACTCTAAAGAGTTTGAGGAACGCTTTAAGTATCTTGCAAGCGGATACTGCAGCTTGGTTGGGGCTGATGACCTGCAGGCTGTTGAAATGATGGTTAAGAATTATAAAAACCAGTTCCATCTTCAGTAATCCATCATGAGAACTTCCTGAGGTTTAAACAAAACCTTCAGGAAGTTTGTATATTGTATTGAAATACAAAAGTTTCAGAAACTTTCCAAAGGCTTGCTCAAGCTACCTGCAATTATCAGTCCCTCATTCACCAGAGCCCCCGACCATAATAGCTCCCAACCATCATAGCCCCCAATCAATGATCTCTCCATCGAGTCGAATAGTGGATTCTGCTGCCTCCATTACGGTAGCGAATCGAAAAACGACTTCTGGAATAGCTATCGTCATAATAACGACTGCCATGATGACGATAATAATGACCTAAGCGTTTATGATGGCGATATTTATGACCTGAGTGATGACGGTGTTTATGCCTGCACCGGTGGTCAAAGCGGGACGACAAATAACCTCTGTTTGCCTCAACTCTGCTATTGGATTCGTACCCATAGCTTGAACCGAAACCATGATGGATACTGATATAACCTCCAGCATGGCTAGAGGTTACAAAAAACAGCCCCAAAAGACACAAGCCGGCCTTGATACACATACTTTTTTTCAACATAGCCACTACCCCGCAGCCTGATGTGCAACTCGCACAACTGAAACAGATACTGCAATAATAAGTAGCTTTAGCTGAACCAAGACTGAATACCCCATCACGTCAAATAAGGACAAACGTCAAAGTTTATTCCATACTTGTTGATAGGTTCCTTAGAAGAGCCTGACCGATAGGCCCTTTGGATACTGAATGTATACTGACTGCCTTTCAGTTTTTCAGCCGGCTCAGTTTTTTTGAATAATTGATAACAGGAGTGGTTATGTCATGTTTTTAAAAGAAGCAGGCTCCGGCCACCTAGTTCAGATTCTAAACATGACTGAACTAACTAATCCCTTTGAGACCCTCACCAAAGTACAGTTTCAGCAGGGGGAAGAATTACCAGACCCTGAATATATTCGTAAAGATCTACTCGCTTTCCCCTCCGGTGAGTCTTTGCCCAGATGCTGGCTGGATAGTCACTACCGGGATGATGAAGTGTATCGACACTGATAGCATATAGGCCTAACTAGCAATACGAAAGGATCAGGTTGGACACAAACCTAAAATTGTTACTTCATCAGTCGGGGTGTAAAAACTCCGCTCAGGTAACGGCTCTGTCAGGCGGCTGTATCGGCCGCAGCTTTCGTGTGGAATCAGAGTCGGGGGAGCTGTTTTTTTATAAAACTCACCCAACCCCGCCCGGTGGTTTATTTGCTGCGGAGGCCGCAGGTTTACAGGCTCTCGATCAACCATGCGTCATTCGCGTCCCCAAGGTTTGTGCATATAACGATCAAGGGCTGCTACTTGAGTATCTCCCCCCTGATTTACCTTCAGACAATTACTGGCTTCAATTGGGAGAACAGCTTGCCGCACTGCATTCAGCAAAGGTTCCTTGCTTTGGTTTTCATCATGACAGCTATTGCGGAACAACACGACAACCCAACCCCCGTTCCAGTGATGGGCACCAGTTTTTTTCCGATCAGCGATTATTGTTTCAAGCACGAATGGCATACAATAATGAACTGATGTCAGCGGAGGATATAGTCTGTATCGAACGCATCTGCAAAAACCTTAAAGAACTCGTACCAACTCAATCTCCATCCCTTATTCACGGAGATTTATGGATAGGAAATCAACTCTGTCATCAACAAAAACCGGTGTTAATCGACCCGGCGGCCCATTGGGGATGGGCAGAAGCAGAACTCGCGATGACCAAATTGTTTGGCGGATTTCCGGAAATTTTTTACGACGCTTATAGCAGCAACTTCGTCTTGGAAAAAAACTGGAAAGAGCGTTTACCGATCTACAACCTTTATCACCTGATGAATCATCTGAACCTATTCGGACAATCTTATCTGGAAGAAATAAGGTCAACAATCAAACGCTATTAGTCTTGTAACAGGTGCCTGAAAACCTGTAGGTCGATCTTCTCAGCTTACACGACTGCGAATATTAAAATATTGAGCGGGATTCCAGGGCTCATCAGTGAGAGTCCTCCGTAACTCTGCCTTTACCACATAAACCCAGCAGCGCTCCAAACGCCCCTCTCTTGTTCTAATCCAGGTTTGCTCACGGGAGAACGAAGATCCTTCATATTCATCCAGAATCTTGATTTCCTTGGGTGACAGGTTCTTGTACAGAGATCCTTGGATTTGCTCACCTCTTTTAGGCTTAATTCCAGGAAAATCAGTATCTGCAATTCGATAACGAGCAAAATTTTCCAATACGGCAGGCTCTGCATCAGGCGCATAGCCGATCAATCGCGTAATGACTGTTTCAAATTCCAAAGTGCCGTAGCAAAATAGTGTAGCCATATCCGGTAATGAACAACCAAATCCAATAACTGGTAAATATAGATGACAACTTGATTTTATCCCTTAGAACAAAAAGGTCACCCTCATAATCCATAAACTGGACACTACCAGTAAATTATAGCGCTAGCAAAGATTCACTGCTCTTCCAATGAGTTATCTGAACTATCCTCATCTGTTTCCCCGGCATTTCTCACGGCTGAACCTAAAACAGCCCTTGTACCATAAAAAGCGAGCGATACCGCACTGGTCAGGATTACTGCACTCATCACTGACGCTGCTCCAGCAGCCATCATCATTTTGACCATATTCACCTGCCTCTCATAAAGTTGCCTTTTGCCTTATTGCTTTACCCGGTGCTTACTAAACCGAGTGTTGGCTGCCACCATCACTCGGTTTAAAGATGTTACTGAGGGTACGTTCTCGTGGGAGTTCTCATGGTAACAAATTCTTCAGCCGCTGTCGGGTGAACGCCTATGGTCTGATCGAAGGTAGCTTTAGTTGCCCCTGCTTTTAACGCCACAGCAATACCCTGAATGATCTCCCCCGCCTCGGAACCCACCATATGTACTCCAACAACATGATCAGTGGAACGATCAACGATCATCTTCATCAGTGTTCGCTCCTCCATTCCACTAAGAGTGTGTTTAAGTGCCCGGAAGCTGGAGCTATATACAGAAATTTCCGCATACTGATCCCTGGCCTGCTCTTCTGTCAAACCTACGGTACCTATATTTGGCTGACTGAAAACGGCCGTTGGTATTAAATCGTAACTAACAGCAGATTTCTCTTCTTCACTACCATACAGATGCTTAACAAGCATCATCCCTTCGGCTAGCGCAACAGGGGTCAGCTGAACCCGGTCAATCACATCTCCAAGAGCATAAATGGAAGGAACACTGGTCTGAAAGTAATCATTAACAATAACTGAGCCATTGTCCTGAAGAGAAACGCCTGCATCCTCAAGCCCCAACCCCTGTGTATTCGCATGTCGGCCAGTCGCGTACAGCACCGCATCAGTAAGCATTGTAGTACCATCCGTCAACGTCACTGACAACTCACCGGATTCCAACTTGTCGACTTTCTCTACATTTAGATTAAAGCGAAGGTCGACATGTTTTTTGATCATTTCCTCTGCAACAAACTCCCGGACTTCCTGATCGAATCCCCGGAGGAACAGGTCACCCCGGTAAAGCTGAGTAGTTTTAGCACCCAGTCCCGCAAAAATCCCGGCAAACTCTACTGCTATATAGCCACCACCAACTATTAGAACTCGCTGAGGAAAGCTGTCCAGGTCAAAAATTTCATTGGAAGTCAGCACATGCTCTTTACCAGGAACATCAGGGACACTCGGCCACCCCCCGGTTGCTATGAGAATACGCTCGGCACTATACTGCTTGTCACCAACTGCCACTGTATTAGGATCGATAACGCGCCCTCGCCCCTCAATAATCTGCGCACCAGAATTATCCAAAAGCGTTTGATAAATACCGTTTAATCGTTTGATTTCATTTTTTTTATTTTCGCGCAGAACTTCCCAGTCAAAAGGAACTTCGGAGGTGTTCCAACCAAAGCCACGAGCTTCTTCAAATTGCTCACGGTAGTGAGATGCGTAAACATATAGCTTCTTTGGTACGCAACCCACGTTAACGCAGGTTCCTCCCATATATCGATCTTCAACGATAGCAACCCTTACCCCTTGTGCTGCGGCCATACGCGCCGCGCGGACTCCACCGGATCCAGCCCCAATGACAAAAAGATCAAAATCAAAAGTACTCACACCCACGCTCCTTAAAACAACTCAATTGGCAGCTACTCTACCGATTCGCTAGCCAGGATACCAATAGAGGCTGCTTAAAGAGCCAATAGTCATTCACTATAATCACCATTAGCTCTGTTGCTTACCGCCCCACGTTAGCTCTAGATGCCCCTTATTTGATAATGTTACTTGTCAAGCTAATTGATTAGCCGCTACCTCAGTGTATAACCTTGTCATCGACCAGTGACAACAGTCGCCATAGGACAGCAGAGAATTCCTGGCACGTTCTCCGCCCCCCCATACAAACCGCCTCAAAACAATATTTCCTATCGCCTGATTAAAACAGATTAAATAAATCTTGTTGTCTGGTTAACAATCGCTACAATGCAGCGCCGAATACTGAAGGTTGCGAATACTTTTTGCCCAGGGTTAAAAATACTTTAAAAACAAGCGGAAAAAACACTGAAGGTTGCCAGGCTGCTGCCGATAGCTCTCATCGAATATGGCAAGATATAACTGATATAACTGATATAACTACAGGACAGCGTTAAAGGACCATGTTCCTTTCCAAGAATACTATCGATGTACAGGGCAAGGATCTGGTACCTCAGGATGACCCCATCAGACAGGGTGAAGATTATGACGAATACAGACATGACTAATATAGAGACAACAAGTGCAGACTCCGCACCACAGATAAGTGGGCTGAACCGTCTTTTTCATTTCACCAAAGTATTCGGCGCAACCCTAAAGCCGCGTTTAGCGTGGCATACAGCTTTTCATCAACATGCAGAGCAATGGTCAATGATCCAATTCAGAGATGGGGCCGACCAGTTTTATCACAGTAAACATCGAGTGACTTGCTCTAAATGTCAGGTTCACCGCACAACTCAGCGGATATGGCCCAAATTTAATGCTGACCTCAACAGTGGATACCAGCTTACCGAAGCAAGGAAAAAAGCATACCATTGCTCAACCAACCACTAGCATTACCAACCGCTGACATTATGGATAGTCGAGTTAGGTACAGAAAACCAGAGATAACCGAGATTAATATAAGGAAGGAATTATTGTCAAAAGGGTTATCGAGCAGTAAGGGGCAGCTGCTCGATAACGGAACTTTCCAAACGAGGCTGTAGATAAAACTCTGTAACAGCCAACTGTTGCCGTTCTAATATCTACCTGTGATAGATTTGTGCCAGAACAGCAAATCAGGCCTGCTTGGGTATGTCGTCGTCTGATTTATCCTGCTGGGTTGCATCCACAGGCTCTTCCTGAAGCCAGTTCAGAACCTCGTCAGAGGATTTAAACTGAGGCGTGCCGGTCCATATTGTGGCCATAAGGTTAGCCAACTCCAACAACAGCTGCTTATAGTGACTGGTAAACAGTCGACTACCTAGTCGCGCAGTAAACCAGCGCAAAATAACTTTACGTTGGTTTTCCTGATTGTGACTAACATGTCCTTTCAGAGACTCCAGCGTCTTTTCCAGACGCTCTCTGTCTTCAACCGAAAGATCAGTCGCCATCGTTATCAGCTGTAGCTCCAGCCAGATATCTGCAAGTGGCTTTTGATCGTCGTTCATAGCAACTATTGTCCCAACTAAGTGTGAAGGTACAAGATATGAGCACTTACCCTGAATTGTAGCCTATCAATGCCTATCACGATAACAAAAAAGTCTGTAGCACAGGATATGTCCTGCCCTATTCAGAACCATGCGTCTAATGCACCGATACCAGAAAAAAAGGCCTGTATAGACCAAAACAGAACAATCAGTTTCTAAAAATAGATCCCGATTTTCAGAGTATCAACACTAAAACAATTTGAACAGATGTTTAAATTTATTTTTAACATAGTATTATAGTCGAAATCCAGAGAGGAATAGGCAAACAAAAGAAAAACTGACTTGGCTCAACCCTTTCTAAGGTTGAAAAAATAACGACCAAGTAAAAACCCAACGATTGCACTGTCAGATAGAAAAGTAGCTATTGGCATGCAGACAACGGGGCTGTTTTGCCTTTTCGCACACTCAACCGGCGACAACAAATAGCTGTTAATGGACCCTAGCATGCACTGGACCAGCAGTACACAACAACAGAACAGCAACGAGGTTGGTCTAGAGCAACTTCCGGTAATGCCTCAAGTATTGCTCCAGCTTTTGTCCGCCTGCCAAAAAACGACAACAACATATACTGAACTGGCAAGCCTGGTTCGCCAGGACCCTGTCTTCTACTCCAGAATACTGTCCGTAGCCAATGCCCAAGGCTCCCTGAACAACTGTCAGTACGAAAAGCTGGATAATATCCTCGCAGTGCTCGGCTTTGATTCTCTAAGAACAATCATTATTACCACAGCTATAAACTTTTTCTTTTCTTCCCCTGACAAGCAACTGCTAGCGGCTCAGAGTAAGTATTGGCAGCGTGCACTCCGCTGCGCGACGACAGCTCGAATTCTCGCACAAACGCTAAATTATGAGCATCCAGAAGAGGCATATCTGGCGGGACTGCTCCACAACCTCGGCCATATTTTATTCTGCGCCAAACAGCCCGCCGAATACACAGAGATGTTCCTGTCCAGCGATTCAGAACGAGAGTTTTTATTATTCGAAACAGAATGGGTGGGGAAAACCAGTGAAACAGCAGCTGCTGAATTGCTCCAAAGAATCACAGCTGATTCATTTTTACCGGAAGCTCTGTTACTGCAACACAAAACCTCAGATGAACTGCAAGATACTCCGCTTCTGATCAGGATACTGAACCTTGCCTGCACACTAATTGCCAACGATTTCACCATGGCCAGTCTTAGGCCTGAGACGCTTACTGATTTTTCACTATCCAACGCAGATATTAAGCAAATTATCCTTCAGTCAGATCAATCGATAGCGTCATTAACCGGTCGGCTGGAGGCTCAATCTACCGATATTCACCCATCCTCAAATAATGAATCACTGACCGCAAAACTGGGGAATCAGATTAAAAACTTTGCCACATTATTTGCGCTTAACCAAACTCCATATCCAAACGGACAATCTTCCTCAATCTGGCAAAGCATTTTACAAAATCTGAATCTACTGTTCGGATTGGATCATGCCGTGGCCTTTGAATTCCAAAAAGAGAGTAACTCACTCAAAGGTATTGCTTCCCTGTCAGGTTCAAACCCAAAGCTAATAAAACTTAGTTTTCGAGTTGAAAGTGGCCGCTCCATTCCAGCAGAAGCCCTGATAACAGGGAATTGTCTGGATTCAGATACCTACTGCAACCAGAAAAGCCGCTCTACGACAGATCAGCAGTTGATACGTTTTTTTGGCTCTGATGCGGTTATTTGCCTCCCGATAATGATCCAAGATATCAACTTTGGAGTTCTGGTGGCCGGATTGAGTCAGCAAAAACTGCTTGCGCTAAACGCCCAAAAAAATGAGTTAGACTCGTTTTCAGGAGCATCAGCTCACCAGCTGCTACGCAATCAGGCAAACTCTCTGTGCTATCAAAAAGCCCTGGATACTCAGCGATCAGACTACTTGGAAAACGTACAAAGACTGGCTCATGAAGCTTCCAATCCCCTCGGAATAATCAACAACTATATCCAGGTTGTCTGTCGTAATCAGGATGGTGATAGCAAGGTAACTGAGCAACTCCAGATAATCCGTGAAGAAATTGAGCGCATCGCGATAATTATCAATCAAATAAAAGAAGCTGATACATCCGTGAATATTTCTGCTGGATTGATTAATATGAACCAGCTTGTTCGCGAACAAATAGAGGTTTTCAGAGAGACTCTATTCGCATCAAACAAGGTCAGTTGCAACCTCAATCTTGATGACCGAATAACTTTTGTGAAAATTAACGGACAGATTCTAAGACAAATACTGACAAATTTGTTAAAAAATGCAGTAGAGGCTATGCCCGATGGAGGAAAGATAACCTTAAGAACCCGTAATAATATCAATTTCAACGGAAAAATTTATGTTGAAATCGTTATTGCCGATACAGGCTCTGGTATAGCACCTGAGGTATTGGAGAAAGCTTTTTCACCGTCAAACGATACTGAGTTCGACAGCGAAACCCTCGACCAAACCTTGATAAGCAAAATCAAAACCGATCAGGAAATGCGAAGCAACACAAATCCTGGCTTCAGCGCGTTAGACAGCAACACTTCAGGTAAAGCTGTATCGGACAGTACCAAGGAGGATAAGCAGCATTCCGGGTTCGGCTTATCCATTACCAGCAGTTTGGTTACAAAACTGAACGGTTGTATCAGTTGTAGGAACAGAAGCGAAAGGGGGGCAGAATTTACGATATTACTGCCCGATCTACATTAGCCTAACGACAATGAAGCGCTATGGACAGATCACAGCCTTGGACAGGCACAAGTTACAGTGCCTGCATAGAAAGCTCTAAAAAACAGCACTCCTGTGATACGGTCATGGAGACCATATTGGTGGTCGATAATGATCCTCGGATGGTATCCAGTGTCAGAGATCTGTTGGATTCTTATGGCTATGAGTGCATCACTGCCAGTGGCGGTGCGATGGCGTTGGAGTTACTGACTCAGCAATCCATTGATCTTATTTTGCTTGATCTGAACATGCCGGATGTTAGCGGCTACCATGTGCTCAAGGAAGTCGCTGCCAACCACCCTAATACCGATACTATCATTATCAGCGGTTATTCTTGCGCGGAAAGCGCCTCCCAGTTATTAAGATCCGGTGCTAACGATTTTTTGCGCAAACCCTACGCTCCTGACGAACTGATTCAAGCTATCGAAAACACCGCGAATAGACGCCGTGCAAAACGTAAACTTAACCGCGTACAAGAACGTTTAGAAACTTCTGAACAACGTCACAGATTCATAGTTAACAACTCCCCTGATGTTGTATACATGCTTGATGATAAGGGTGTGTTTAACTTTATCAACGAGCGCGTTGAATCTTTGCTGGGATACCAAAGGGATGAGCTTATTGGCTTGCATTACTCCAATCTTGTTCATGACGACGACCTGGAAAAAATAAAGTACGCTTTTTCGGAACGCAGAACCGGTACCCGGGCCAGTCATAACCTTGAATTTCGGATGATTGGCAAGCTTACCAGTAATAAAAACGGCTATTTTGAGCATCAAACCATCCCGGCAGAATTAAGTGCAATGGGGGTTTATAGCGGGGATCAGCAACAATCTGATAAAGTTTTTATAGGCACCTATGGTGTCGTTCGTGACATCAGCGAACGAAAGCGAGCAGAAGAACTCGTTAATTTTCAGCTCTATCATGATCTATTGACAAAGCTGCCTAACAGAGCCCTTTTTAGAGATCGTCTAACACTGGCAATCGCACAAGCAAAACGTAACGAAAATCAGTTGGCGGTCATGTATCTGGATATGGACCGGTTTAAAATAATCAATGACTCCCTGGGACACCTGATAGGTGATCAGTTATTACAATCCGTCGCTATTAAGTTAAGAAGCTGTTTAAGAGACAGTGACACATTAGCGCGCGTGGGCGGTGACGAATTCAACCTGCTGTTACCGAACATCAATTCAAAACAAGATGCTGCAACAATAGCCAGCAAAATTCTTGTAGAGCTTGAAAAACCCATGGAACTGGAAGGTGTTGAAGTATTCATCAGTTTCAGTATCGGTATTGCTATTTTCCCTCAGGATGGTGACACGATAGACTCATTAATCAAGCATGCCGATACCGCTATGTATCATGTAAAGGAGCACGGTAAGAAAAATTTTGAATTTTACGATGCCGAAATGAGAACCAAGCACGGTAGGCACCTATCTCTTGAAAGCGGCCTGCGAAGTGCACTTGAGCTAAATCAGTTTCGTATTTTTTACCAACCCCAAATTGATGTTATCAGCGGCAATGTTGTTGGGGTTGAAGCTCTTCTTCGCTGGGATCACCCAAAAGAAGGCTTGATTATGCCGAATGATTTTATTTCACTTTCTGAAGAAATTGGGATGATCAATCAGATGGGGCGCTGGGTCCTGAACAACGCCTGCAAGACCGTTAAAGAATGGTCTACCCAAGGGCTCCCTGCCGTGAAACTCGCCATAAACGTATCAGCTCGGGAGTTAATGCAGCCCGATTTCCCTGATTATGTCGTTGATATTCTAAAAACGCATAGACTCTCCAGTCACCTATTGGAGATCGAAGTTACAGAAAATGTACTCATGCGGGATATGGATCAAACCGTCACAAAATTGAGGCGTCTTGCTGATTTCGGTGTTCAAATTGCTGTTGACGATTTTGGGACAGGGTATTCATCTTTAAGCTATCTGCAAACACTGCCATTGAACACTCTCAAAATTGACCGGTCTTTTGTCAGCGAAATACGCAATAGCAAAGACAGCAACACGATAATCTATGCAATAGCCTCCATGGCAAAAGGGCTGGGCCTTAATCTGGTTGCCGAAGGTGTTGAAACCAAAGCTCAGTTAGGCTTTTTAAAACGTGTTGACTGTCCTGTCATACAGGGATATCTAACAGGCCCTCCCAGGCCAGCCGACGAGCTCTGGGAAAACTTTTCCAAGGCGATGGTCTAGAAACGGCCAGGATCTTCTTTTTGAGTTTTACAGAGACTGGAAAGCGGTCCCTATATTTCTTAGTCTCCAAATTGCAGCAAAGCGTCAAGCTTCGTACCGTTGCCGGGTTCTGTTCGAATAGTAAAGGAGCCCCCCAATAGCTCGACTCTCTCCCGCATTGTCCTCAAGCCAATACCTGAAGCCCCACCCTTCGGCATAAGTTCAAACCCGCACCCGTTATCCTCTATAGTTAACAGAACCCGATCCTCAAACCATCGCACCCTTAATCTTATTAAACTGGCATCAGCGTGACGTTCTACGTTGGTTAAAGACTCCTGCACTACTCGATATAGCGTGATTTCTATCTGCTCCGGCATTCGGCGGTCTGCAATATTTGTTTGTAAATCAATCCTGATCCCCGTCCGCTCGGAGAACTCATCCAGTAAGCTGCTCAGCGCCGGTAATAACCCCAGATCATCCAGGACACTGGGACGCAGGTCATGGGAGATTCGACGAACCTCCTGAATGGCTTCATTCAGCGCACACCGGCCTCTTTCCAGCTCATCCACTACCTGATCATGAGCGACAACTCCTTTCTCTTTCGATACCTTATCCATTGCCAGCTCAATACGAAATTTGACAGATACCATCAATTGGTTAATGCCATCATGTAATTCTCTGGAAAACCGTCTGCGTTCAGAAACCTGAAGCTGCATATACTTTCGCGCGAGATCACGAAGTTTAACGTCTGCCATTCGGTGTTCGTGCAGGTTAAAAGCAATCCCTATTACCGTAACGATGACCACCACTATTGAGGTAATCACCAGTACAGTGAAAAATGTATTACGAACATTCTTATCAACTTCCGCCCGTATTTTGGATACTTCGCGAGCAATATCATCTATATACAGACCTGTACCTAACATCCATTTCCAGTTAGGCAGCTGCACCACATAACTCAGCTTATCTTCTACTTCTCCCAAGGAAGGTTTTCGCCATTGGTATCGGTGAAAGCCACCTCCCTCTCGAGCCCGTTGAAGAAGGTTTTGAATAATAAGATTACCATTCTGGTCTTGAAGATTAATCAGATTCCGACCCACCAGCTCAGGTTGCTGAGGGTGAACAAGACTCACGCCGGTATCGTCATACACGAAAAAATAACCATCTTCGCCAAAGGTCAGGTTATGCAATATTGATTTGACTTGCCGCTGTGCTTCCTCAGCCCCCAGATCAGGATGATCATATACATGGGCTATGGAGGTTAGAGCTAAACTGACATAATGCTTAAGCTCATTTTTTTTGGAAGCAAGAAGGTTGCTCTCAAAAATCTGAATTTCCTGCTCTCCAAGCTTCCGGGCCTGATAGAGCTCTATCAGAGTAATACTTACAGCAACCAGGAGCAAAGGTAACAGAGCCAGCATTAATATTTTGGTTTTTAGTGATATGCCTTCTTTCAGTACTGCCGTTAACCTGACCATTATGTTCCTGTGATCTGTATACACCTATCAGCGTTGAAGACTTATCTACGCTGATTACCCATAAGTCCAGTGCTACAAGCTCCAACAGCCATAAACTTATTGGTGAAGGGCGCTACGCTGTCTTTCTGGCATCTGACCGCTAGAGCCCAGGGAGAATGCAATGCACTTGTCCATAGGTTCCCTAAACATCGGATCAAAATCAAACCTATTCTGAACATATCGGTAACAAGAACCCCTGAATCAGGGTGTAAGTCGGGCCGTCCCGGTCTCTTTTGCGCTAACAGCTTCCATCTCCTTTTTATCACCAATCAGGACATACAGAGCAGGAACTAAAATCAGTGTCAAAAAAGTTGATATCAGCATACCACCGATAATAGCCCATCCCATCGGTGCCCAGAGGGTACTGCCTTCCAACGTTAACGGGAGCAACCCTACCACAGTCGTCAGCGATGTAAGAAGGATAGGGATCAGCCTTGACTGTGCAGACGCCAGTACTGCCTCGGTTCGTCCCATCCCTTCTCTGCGCATCTGATTGGCACCATCCACCAATATAATTGAATTATTGACAACGATACCTACCAGGCTGTTCAGACCAACAAATGCCATGACGGAGAAGGAAAACCCGGACAGCCAAAGGGCTGCAACAGCACCGGTGATAGCAAAAGGAATCGCGGAGATAACAATTAACGGCTGACTTAAGGAGCGGAACTGAGCTACAAGGACCGCCAGAATACCCAGTAAGGCCGCTATGAGTGCCTGGGTCATTCCAGCAAATGAATTTCCTCTTTCCTCTTCTTCCCCACCGTATTCAATACGTACTCCGGCAGGTAAATCCAACTTATCAAGACTTTTCGTCAACATCGAGGTTAAGGCTGCCACCGATTGACCCCGAGTTACATCTGCAGAAAGAATCGCCGTTCTTTCCAGATTATGATGGAGTAAACTGGCCTGAACTTCGTGCAACTGAAAATCGGCAACCTGTCTTAATGCAATCATTTGCCCGCTGGCAGAGGGAATCCGAATCTGCTCAAGATGCTCGATCCGGGGATTACGTGTCTCCGCTAACCTGACAACGATAGGATAATTATCACCCTTAATATCACGATACTCTCCGACGGCCAGACCCGCTAAAGCCGTTCGGACAAGCTCATCGATTTGCCCGATGGATATGCCCAGGCCAGCCGCAAGCTCGCGGCGTATATCTACGCGTAATTCCATTCGAGTCTGACCGAGAGGATTCTCAATATTAATGAGTCCTTTAACCTTTTCCATTTGTTGCTCAACCAGATGAGAAACCCGAATCAGATTTTCAAGATGATCCCCTTTAATGCGTACAGAGACAGGGCTGCCACTGGCTGGCCCCTGTTGCAATTCTTTAATCCTGATTCGAACGCCAGGATAGGGTTCCAGCTTTCGCCTCCAATTATCGATAAGTGGACCAATAGCCTTTCCATCATAGTGACTCAAGTGCACCAGTAACTGGCCCTGATTCGGAGTACCTCGCTCTGGCGCTTCATTGTAGTAGATTCTGGGATTATCCGCCCCGATGTTTTCAACGATAGAGCTAACCAGTGGCTGCTCAGCAAGCCAGTCTGAAACATCCCTGACAACCTTCTGGGTTCGGTAGATGCTTCCGTTTTGAGGTGTCTCGATATTGATCAGCAACAGTGCTTTTTCGGCCTTGGGAAAGAGGCTCACTCCTACTTTTGGAACCAGACTAAGACTGGATAGAAAGATAAGGATAGCTAACAGCAATGTTAACCAGGGATAGGAGATAGCCAGGGATAAGGCTGATCGATAACCCGTTTCCGAAAAAGACTTCAAGCCACGCTGTAACAGTGGTAATTTTTTTTCTTTAGTGATTAAAAAACGGCCAGCTAACAACGTACTTAACGTCAACGCGACCAATAAAGAAGCTAGCAGCGTCAGTATGACTGTTGCAGGCATAGAACGCATAAAACTGCCGGTATTATTAGGCAACATCAGCATCGGCAAGAAAGCCAGCGCTGTGGTTAAGGTCCCACTGACCATAGCCCAACCAACTCGACGGGCCCCTTCGTAAGCTGCTGCAACCCCCTGAAAACCTTCAGCCCCAGCTCGCCCAATACTTTCAGTCAGGACAATGGCATTATCAACCAATAAGCCCAGCGCAACGATAAGACCAACGATAGTCATCTGCTGTAGCCCAAAACCACTGAGGTCTATCCAGCCAATGGCAATCAGCAGCGAAGTCGGAATAGCCACCATAATGACTAACGCCGCTCGAAAACCAAGCACTAGCAGAACCAACAAACCGACCAGCGCCAAACCTTGAGACAGGTTATCAAAAAAACCGTTAACCTGCCGATCGACACTGGGGGCTTGATCAAAGGCGACTTGCAATGAAACAGACGCTGGTAAGCTTTTTTGATAGCCTGTCAGATAACGGTTAATCCCCTCCCTAAGTTCAAAGATATTGCTGCCTTTGCTTTGCGTAAGCGTGACAAAGACACTGCGCTTTCCGTCTAGCCGGGCTATGTGGCTGTCATCAGCATCTCCTTGTTGAACTGTGGCAACCTCCGCCAAACGCAACAAGCGGTCATCCACAGAATGTACGACCGTATCTCTGATCTGCTGTAATGACTGATAGCTTCCACTGGTTGATACACTGAATCGGCTGGCTCCTGCATTCACAAAACCACCGGCAAGGTTACGACTTCCGTCCTGAAGTACGTTAACAACCTGCTGAGCAGTCAGCCCCAGTGCAGACATACGCTCCCAGTCCAGTGCGACCTCAATCTGTTGTTGAGGAACGCCCCACAATTTCGCCCGCTTGACTCCCGGTATACGCTCCAACCCTTGTTTTAGGTTTTCAGCCAATTGATTAAGTTGAAAATAGCCACTCTCATCTGACACCAGGGCAAGTTGCAATACATTAACCTCAGTTGGAGAGAGTCGTCTGATTTCGACATCAACAATCCCCGCCGGTAAGTCGTTGCGCAACCCTGAGACGGCTTGTCGCACCTCATCATAGGCATCATCAGGGTCCGTACCATAGACAAATTCTACAACCTGACTAACCACCCCGTCTGAAATCCGTGTTTCAATTCGTTTTATGTCGTCCAGTCCATTAATTTCCTCTTCCAGAGGATCAACAACCAGACTTTCAAGATCCAGGGGGCTGACACCGGGATAGATGATCGTGATTCCTGCCGCGGCAAAGGAGAATTGTGGATCTTCAGACCGAGGCATGCTCACGAAGGACAGCAAACCAACCAGTACCAGAATAAGTAATAAAATAATGGTAAAAGCTGAATGATCGATAACAACCTTGGATAATTTCATGAGCTTAGCGACCAGCAAGTTTGAAATCAGTGACGATATTGACCCTATCCCCGTGCCTTAACCAGGCCCCCCCTTCAATAACCAGCTTATCTCCGGGTTCAAACCCCTTTTCTACCGCGATTTCATCTCCAAGAAGATAACGGGGTTTTACAGTCCTTCTACTGACGATTCCATCAAGATCAACAACCATTACGTCCGCTTCCCTTCCGGTCATTCCAACCACTGATTCAAGAGGAAGGAAGTAGTGTGCGCGATTGGATTCAGGCCGCAATGCTACACGCGCGAAAAAGCCATCCCGGATAGATACAGGTACAGCAGCCAACTTCACCTCAACGTCAAACGTACCCAGTTGCTGATCCGCCTGGGTACCGATTTCCGTTACCTCGGCCTTAATGGCCAAATCCTCCCAGGCATCCAGTAAAACGGTAGCTGAATCCCCCACCTTCAATCGCACTAAATCACGGTCAGAAAGACCAAATCTCACCACCCACCCAGTGTCCACTGGTGCCAGCTCTAATACTGTTTGACCACCTTTTACATACTCACCCGGATCAATCGGGCGCCGAACAACAACAGAATCTTTGGGAGCATAAATTGCAGCATGTTTTTGATCATACTTTGCAATCTTCCAGTTTGAGACGGCTGCTGCATGAGCCTGTTCTGCTGATTCCAGGGCATCATCGCTCACAAGGTTTTGGGCTTTTAATGATTTCAGCCTTTTCAGGTCAGCACTCCGCTTGTCAACCAAAGACTTAATTTGGGACAGCCGCGCGTTAACTTCCATCGGATCTAATCGAGCTAGTAATACTCCAGCCTTAACAAACTCTCCTTCATTCACTTCAAGTGATTGAACATAGCCAGCAACCTTAAATGACAGCGCCCTGACTTCACCGTATCTGATCCTGCCACTGGTTTTAATGGGTATAGTGCGTTGCTCTGGTTTTAACGTGACGACCCGAACAGAAGGGAAACTGGCCTCATTTTCTTTTTCAATTACATCCACTGCCGCCGGCTCAGCAGCCAGTGTACAGGCACAGAAAACAAACCCGAAAATAGAAAAAAATCCAATCAAACGCGATTTCATCATTAAAAAAACTCCCATTCCGGCGTGTCCAGTACACAGAATTCAACCGGGCAAGCAGAAACCATCCAATGTTAGCACCACTCACATTTGACACACATATGTTTACACTGTCAACTCAAATATTTGGCTGCTCAACCTGTGAGAGGCGCTCCGGTATAACTAGACAAAGCCCCTTGGCTGCACAATAATGCTCGCGACTACTAACCTGGAGCCGCGATGACTGCTACAGCGCCAACTTCTTACCACCACGGAAACCTTCGGAAATCTTTAATTGAGGCAGCATTGCTGCACCTCCAGACACAGAGTACCGACACCTTAAGTCTTAGAGCTTTGGCCAGGCAGGTGGGTGTATCCCAAACGGCTCCTTATCGCCATTTCAAGGACAAGAAGGCCCTTCTTGAAGAGCTGGCTACACTAGGCTTTAATCGACTGAGTGAACGAATGGAAGCGGCTATTAATCTTTACCCGCTTGATTATCCCAGGCAAATACTGGCGATTGGAGTCAGCTATATCCGATTTGCCATAGATGAACCGGCATTATTCTTCTTGATCTTTGGTCCAAAAACCCGTGATAAGAAAGACAATAAAGTTCTGAGTGAAGCAGGAAAGCGCTGTTTCAGAGTATTGCTGAATACGATTGTCACCGGTATTGATGCAGGCGTTTTAAAGCAGGAGCCACCGCTTCACATGGCCAACGCAGCCTGGGCCACTGCCCACGGACTGGCTTCCTTGGTGGTCCATGGACATGACAACCCTGAACAGAGCGGCTCTCTGGTGGATGAAATGGAAGCAAGCCTGACGCTGCTGGTAAAAGGATTAGTAAAAGAAAACATAGCCGTTGAGCCACTTGATGATCGCTAGGGTCCGCTGATGACAACATCAATCAGCCCCTTACACCTCAATCTATCCAATGGATTCAGACCGCTAAATATAGCGAGTGGACTCAACAATCAGCTCAGCCCCGGCATCAAACTGAAGTTTTGCCAATCTTCGGTATAAATCAGAGCTATCCATCAAACTTGAGTGATCCCCACGGGCGACCATGCGCCCCTGATCAAGCACAACAATCTCATCAGCATTGAGAATGGTGGAAAGCCGGTGGGCTATGATTACTGTTGTACGATTGTGCATCAACTTTTCAAGTGCTTTCTGAACCTGCAGTTCACTTTCGGAATCCAGCGCACTGGTTGCCTCATCTAACAGTAATATTTTCGGGTCTTTGAGAATCGCCCTGGCTATCGCAATGCGTTGACGCTGCCCTCCTGATAGCCTCACCCCTTTATCCCCCAGATAGCTGGCATATCCATCAGGAAGCTTCGAGATAAAATCATGAGCGTGAGCCGCCTTGGCAGCAGCTACCACATCTTCGTCGCTGGCATAAGGATTTCCATAACGAATATTGTGCCAGACGTTAGCGGAAAACAGTGCAGGCTGTTGCGGTACTAACGCTATCTGCTGACGTAACTGCACAGGATCAAGATTCCTGATGTCTGTTTTGTCAAAACGTATTCTCCCCTTCTGGGGATCATAAAAACGCAGTAATAACTCAAAGACTGTAGATTTCCCAGCTCCTGACGGCCCCACTAATGCCAGAGACTGGCCTTGACGAATTCGAAGGCTAAGATCTGTCAGGGCTGGCTGATTTGGTCTTGATGGGTAATAGAAATCAACAGCCTCCATTGAGAGTTCTGCTTTTAGCTTACCTGCGTCTACCGACTTCTCAGGTTTTTCAATCAGGCTCCTGACCTGCAGCAACTCCATTAGTCGCTCCGTTGACCCCAAGGCCCGTTGAAGTTCGCCGAACACTTCAGACAGAGTTGCAACGGATGTAGCAACTAAAATGGCATAAAAGATAAATGCACCCAGCTCTCCTGCTGTGATTGAGCCGTTTAAGACATCATTCCCCCCCACCCAGAACATGCCGGTGATCGCGCCGAAAACTAAAAAAATAACCACGGCAATCAACATGGCTCTTTGTCGAACGCGATTCCGGCCAATCTCAAAAGCAGCTTCAACTTCCTTTTCAAAAGCAGCCTTTTCCTGAATTTCCCGGGTATAACTTTGTACCGTTTTTATATGCTGAATGGCTTCGCCCGCATAGGTCCCTACATCTGCAACAGAATCCTGGGTTTGACGAGCAAGATTTCTAACCCGTCGGCCAAATATCAGAATAGGGGCTAACACCAAGGGTACAGCGATCAATACGATCATTGTCAGCTTAATATTGGTGACCAGCAGCATAATCAACGCGCCAATAAAGGTCAGCACACTACGCAAAGCCATCGATAATGAAGATCCAACGATGGATTGCAGCAACGTCGTATCAGTGGTCAGGCGCGACATAATCTCGCCACTTCTGTTGGTTTCAAAATAACTGGGATGCAGGGTGATAAGGTGTTCAAAAACAGCCATCCTAATATCGGCACTCACCCGTTCACCTAACCAGGAAACCAGATAGAAACGAACAAAAGTGCCAGCTGCCATTATCAGTGTCAAAAACAGTATCAGTCCGATAGCCCTGTTCAGATGGGCCGAAGAGGCCGCTAAAAAACCATCATCAATCAACATTCGCACGCCCTGCCCAATCGACAAGGTAACCAAAGCCGTTAAAACCAAGGCAACACCGGCCCCAACCAGAGTTCTCCTGTAAGGAATGATAAATCGACCCAATAATGTCAACGTGTTGGCATATTTTCCGGTTAGATCAACAACCATTGGTTAGATTCCTTAAACTGCAAATTCCAAAGCTCGATATTAATTCTGGACAAGACCACACTACTGCAGAACCTTAACACGAATAGCTTCAACCCGGTTGTCGACCTTCGCTTAAACGCTCTACAGACGATACAAAGGTGAAAGCCTGCCGCCCAGCCCAGGGAAACTGCCGTCACTGATCCCCCCCCAAAAAAAAGCCCCTTGCCAACGTTGGCAAGGGGCTTATATGCGCTAATCTCCAGCACTAACTATTAAAACCGCTATGCTATACCTTCTGAGTTTTATAGCCCTGAGCTTTAGCCCTGAACTTCGAATTTCCGGATTTCAAGCTTCCTGATATCAAACCATCTGATATCAAAAAGCTTGCTAAGTATGTTAAGCCTTTAGAAAAACCCTAGTGGGCTGGTGCTGTAGCTTACAAGCAAGTTCTTAGTCTGTTGGTAATGGTCCAGCATCATCTTATGGGTTTCGCGACCAACGCCAGATTTTTTGTAGCCGCCAAAAGCAGCATGCGCTGGATAAGCATGGTAGCAGTTAGTCCAAACCCTACCGGCCTCTATTCCGCGCCCCATACGGTAAGCCCTGTTCATATCACGAGTCCAGAGACCCGCTCCCAGACCAAATTCAGAGTCATTGGCAACAGCTAAGGCTTCGGCCTCATCTTTAAAGGTGGTCACAGCGACGACTGGACCAAAAATTTCTTCCTGGAATACTCGCATACTGTTGTTACCCTTAAACAGGGTGGGCTGGATGTAATAACCGTTATCATACCCCTCACCGACGTTGGCCGATCCACCACCAATCAACACCTGAGCGCCTTCCTGCTTACCAATTTCCAGGTAACTCATAATCTTATCAAACTGCTCTTTGGAAGCCTGAGCCCCGACCTGAGTATCAGTATCTAATGGATTACCACGCTTGATCTGAGATGTCCGTTCAATAACTCTGCCGATAAAGTCATCATAAATAGACTCTTGAACCAACAAGCGAGATGGACAGGTACACACCTCCCCCTGATTGAAGAATGCCAGTACCGTTCCTTCAACCGCTTTGCTGATATAGTCTTCTTCCTGCTGCATCACATCTTCAAAATAAATATTGGGAGACTTACCGCCCAGTTCTACGGTTGAAGGGATAATATTCTCCGCTGCACACTTAAGAATATGAGAACCCACAGGGGTTGAACCTGTAAAAGCGATTTTCGCTATACGCTTACTTGTAGCAAGCGCCTGACCCGCTTCACTGCCAAACCCATTCACTATGTTCAGTACACCGGCAGGCAGCAGGTCACCAATGACTTCCACCAGCTTAAGGATCGACACAGGGGTTTGCTCTGCCGGTTTCAAGACAACGCAATTGCCGGCCACCAGAGCCGGGGCCAGCTTCCAGGCTGCCATCAAAATCGGAAAGTTCCAGGGAATAATTTGTCCCACGACGCCAAGTGGCTCATGGAAATGATAGGAGGCTGTGGTTTCATCTATCTCTGCCGCTGTGCCCTCCTGAGAACGAATGCAGCCGGCAAAATAACGGAAGTGATCAACAGCCAGAGGGATATCTGCGGCCAGTGTTTCACGGACCGCCTTACCGTTGTCCCAAGACTCGGCAACAGCTAACAGCTCAAGATTTTGTTCTATTCGATCAGCAATTTTTAACAGGATATTGGAACGCTCAGTAGCAGACGTTTTGCCCCAGGCTGACTTGGCAGCGTGGGCGGCATCAAGTGCTTTTTCTATATCAGCAGCACTGGAACGGGGAATCTCGCAGATAGCCTCACCCGTGACTGGGGTGGTATTCGTAAAGTATTGCCCTTCTACAGGCGCTACCCAATCACCACCGATATAGTTTCCGTAGCGCTCATTAAAGGAAACAACCGCATTTTCAGAACCAGGATTTGCGTAGATCATATCAGTACCCTTTTTCTCATTATTTTTCGAATTGATCGCTAAGGAATAATGACCCCGGTCACAACCCTTGAGTTTCTCAATTATTTTATGGGGGCACCCATTGATCAGGTATCGTACTTTGGAACTGAAAAAACTAGTCACTTGGTACTAATAAATATAGGTGGCAGGAAGGGCTATCAGATGCAGTAAGAGCTAATTACTGGGAACTTTATTATTAGAAACGCCCCAGGCTCTATAGATACTGGACCTCCAGGAAATCCTCAAGGGTTTATATAGTTCACCGAAGTGTTGGGCACAACCCTCACTTCGGTGGTGTTATGCAACTGACAGGCGTATCTCAAACTAAGACCTCCAGAAGGGTTTCGTAGCTTCATCCTGTGCCTGAGATCGCGTAATGCCTATATCTTTCAACATATGATCACTGAGTTCTCCGAGATCAGCTCGACTGCGATAGTTCTGTCTCCATTTAACTAAGCTATTCTTAACCGAATCGAGTATGCTTTTAACACAGGCTGCTTTACTTTTTGTTGTACTGACTCTTAATTCTATACATTGTGTCGCCATTTTTTCTCTCCAAGTACTGTTTTAGACATAGTAATCATTGATTATTTACACCATACTGACAAACGATAATAACTTCTTTCACTTAAGATATAGTTAACCGAAATGTCAGATAGACTACCTCCGCTAAATGCGCTTCGAGTTTTTCGCTACGCTGCAGAGTCATTGAGTTTTAAGTCAGCAGCCGAATCGCTATTTGTAACTCAAGCAGCCGTAAGTCAACAAATCAGAACCTTAGAGCAGAACCTGGGAGTGAAGCTATTTGAACGTCTGAATAGGGAAGTTGCTTTAACCACAGCAGGGAAGCAGCTACTGCCTTTTGTCACTCGCGGTTTTGCTGCGTTTGAAGAAGGCGTTGCAGGGCTGCGCGATGATCCGGAGCCAAACCTTCTGATCATTACTGCTCTTCCTTCATTTTCAAGTCGCTGGCTAGTTCCCAGGCTAGGAAAGTTTCAAGCAGAGCATGCAAGTATCAACATTCATATCTCTCCTTCGATTACCGTCGAAACCTTTAGTGGAAGCAATATTGATATTGCCATTCGCTACGGTAAGGGGAACTATCCTGGTTTACGGGCACAGTTTCTACAACATGATTTTCTGGTACCGGTGTGTCATCCGGATGTTGTAGACATGAATTCAGATGTCATTCCTCAGTTGGCAGCAATGCCACTGCTCTTCGATGAAGGTCAGGATTTAGACAATGGTTGGCAACTGTTTCTCAAGAAACTAAACCTTTCTAAAGAAAAGGCAGTCTCAAGACTGGTCGTAACGGATTCAACCATGTTGGTTGAACCTATTTTGTGCAAACAGGGGATCTCTTTACTAAGGTACAGTCTTGTCTACGAACTACTCAAACACGGTCAACTAATCTGCCCTATTCCTTTTTACTATCAATCGGGCTATTCATATTACCTTGTTGCACCAGACGCTCACTTTCAACGGCCAAAGGTAGCACTTTTTGAACGCTGGCTGATCAACGAAATGAAGGAAATTGGACAACACTGGTCTGAGTTTCGTGGCAACGGACTTTCTCTAATGACTTAGCCCCATGTCCCAAATTGACTGAAAGAGGTCATTGTTGCCATCAAGTGCGCCCTTCATACTACCCGGTATCTGAAGTTCTTAAGTAGGAAAACCAAATATGCTGGAATTAAGACCAAACTGTGAGCACTGCAATATAGATCTATCCCCAGACGCTACAACTGCGATGATCTGTAGTTTTGAATGTACTTTTTGTCGAAATTGCGTGGAAAAACACCTCAGTAACGTCTGCCCCAACTGTGGAGGCGGATTCACGCTTCGGCCAATACGACCAAGCCGTAACTGGAATAACCAGAATGATTTGCACCACCACCCTGCGATTGAATCTCGTACACACAAACCGGTAAATCTTGAATATCACCGGAAATTTTCAGCTCCTATAGTAAAAATCAAACCTCAGGATCGCTGATATGGCCTTTGGGCCAGATTAAGCCCCTCTGGAGTATTCATGAAAACGATTGCGGTTCTTGCATATCCCGGTTGCCAGGTGCTGGACGTTACCGGGCCTTTACAGGCGTTTGCAACGGCAAACCAGTTTCTCGGCAGCAATGGCTATGAGATTACTATTACGGCACCGGACACTGAGGTGATCAAGACAAACTCTGGGATATCCTTGCAGGTTGACCAGAACTTTAATGCTCTCAGGCCGGTTGATACCCTACTGATAGCCGGCGGTTCCGGCGTCTTTGATCAACTTAATAACGAGTTGCTGGTTCGGAGAATTCAACTTCAGAATGATCACTGTCGCCGTTTGGGTTCTGTTTGTACCGGTGCATTCTTGCTGGCCGCAACGGGACTTCTTGAGGGTCTGCGAGCAGTTACACATTGGCGATATTGTAAACAGCTGGCAACAATGCATCCCAAGATACAGGTTGAAGAGAACGCGCTGTTTATTCGAGACCAGGGAATTTACAGCTCCGCTGGTGTGACCGCAGGTATTGATCTGGCGTTATCCATGATAACGGAAGATCATAGCCATTCTGTGGCAATGAAAGTTGCTCAAGAACTGGTTATGTATGTGCATAGACCCGGAGGACAGTCTCAATTCAGCACTCTGTTACAGGCACAAACCAATGGCTCATCGTTACGGGGCTTACTCGACTATATCCAGAATCATCCGACAGCAGACCTTACAACAGAAGCCTTGGCTGAGCGACAATCAGTAAGCCCCAGGCATCTATCACGTCTGTTCAAGCAAAAGCTGGGGCAGTCACCTGCCGCATTTGTAGAAGAAGTACGTCTTGAACAAGCACGGGGAAAGCTGGAACGATCGGATATCGGCTTTCAGCAAATAGCCGTCCAGAGCGGTTTCAGCAGTGCTGACCAATTAAGACGGGCATTCACTCGTAAATTTGGAATCTCTCCACGTCAATATAGAGAACGTTTCGCGAACACCGTAAATCCTGGAGCCAGTGTATGAACGCAAATGTAATAATTCTAGCGCTTTGCCAAGCCTTACTCATCAGTGGGAATATACTTCTCGTCTCAGTAAACGCCCTGATCGGTACAGAACTGGCACCATCAAGCAGTTTAATCACATTGCCTGTCGCGCTTCAGTTCATTGGCCTCATGTGTGCCACCATTCCTGCATCTTTTATTATGCAAAAGGTGGGACGAAAGCGTGGGTTTTATCTTGGCAACTTGGTTGGTATTGCGGGAGCACTAGCCTCAATCACCGGCCTGTACAATCAAAGCTTTACAATGTTCTGTCTCGGAACAACACTGCTGGGCGTTGGCATAGGGTTTGGTAATCTTTACCGCTTTGCCGCAGTCGAAGTCTGCCACCCAGACTACAAGGCGAGAGCTATTTCCATGACTTTGGCTGGCGGGGTGTTGGCAGCAGTTCTGGGACCTAACCTGGCCATCTATAGTCGAGACTGGTCTTCAGAACAACCTTTCATTGGTGCGTTTATCGGATTACTGGGACTTTACGTTTTAGCTTTGATCCTGCTGAGCCGTATTCGTATCAACAACAGCACAGAAGCGCCAAGCAATCAGCAGGCTCGCCCGTTGCTCGACATTCTTAAACAACCCGTTTTCTTTGTTGCTGTCATTGCGGGAATTGTTGGATACGGAGTAATGGTTCTGGTCATGACTGCAACTCCGTTGGCGATGACCCACCATGGATTTCATTTTGGCGAGGCCGCTGTGGTTATAGAGTGGCATGTACTGGGGATGTTTGTTCCATCCTTTTTTACCGGTCGGCTCATTGAGCGCTTCGGTATTCATCCGATGATGCAGTTGGGAGGCGTCCTTACCTTACTCTGTTTAGTCATCAATTTGCTAGGGCAAAGTTATCTGCATTTTCTCATAGCCTTGGTGCTATTAGGTGTTGGCTGGAACTTCCTGTTTATCAGCGCAACTCAGCTTGTCACACAAGCATATACGGCAGCCGAAAAAGCCAAATCACAAGCGATGAACGAATTTCTGGTATTCAGCACAGTCAGCGTGGCGGCATTGGCATCAGGTTGGCTGGAAGCAGCATGGGGCTGGCAGGAGATGAACTTACTGATGATCCCTATTGTTGTCGGCTGCATGCTGATAATCCAGTCATATGGCCGAAAGCAATCACCTGTAAATCAGGAAGTTAGCGCGAAAAGTTAAGTTAATGACATAAATATGTAAAAGTACCAGGTACGATTTATTCCGAAGGACATTACTTTATGCTGAAGTTCAGAGCCCTCCACTGAGCTCTGAACTTCAGCCGATTGTCCCCCGTCTCGGCTTAAAAAGACTCATCACTTCTGGAAGGCAGATAAGAGCTTGAATACAACGCTTCATGTGCTTTTCGCCGCTCAGCTGCTTTTTCAAGAATTTTCAATCGTGTACTTCGATCAGCCTCATACCAACCGGTAATTTCACTCAACTGACGAAAGCACCCCAGGCAGGTATCGTTACCGTCCAAACAGCAATGTCGCACACAAGGGCTGGCTATATCTTCAGAATTATTGGGCATCTAAGGTTCCCGGTGCTTGACGCACCTTATGTCTTAACAAATCCAGCAAAGATGGAATAAACCTGCCAGGGGGCTACCGTGAACCTGATGCAATTAATTAGTAGCTCCCGCGCTTTAGCAGCTCCCGTAGTAAATAGTTTAGCCAAGAACGGGACTATCGAGGAAACCAAATGACCAGAAAACCACAGATTAATGTTATTAAGATAAAGTAGGTAATGAACCGTCTGACCGAAAGTGACGTCCGCTTTTTAAAATGGGACGCTTTGCCGCAGTTAGGACACTGCTCAAGATCATCAGAAATACGATTACCACAGTACAGACAATTAACCTTACTCACAGAATCTTCCAACTACATTCTAAATATCGGCTCAATTTTATAGGGATTATTCACACAGACCGACAGGTCATGAAGAATTCCATCGTCAATTCCGTAAACCCATCCATGAATAGCCAGCTCCTGCCCCTTTTTCCAGGCATTTTGAACAATGGTCGTATGACTAACATTAGCCACCTGTTCAATAACATTCAGCTCACAGAGCAGATTCTGTCGTTCCTTGTCGCTTTTACAGCTGTCGATTTTGTTGCGATGAAGGCGGTATACGTCCTTTATGTGACGTAGCCAGCTATCGATAAGTCCAAATTGTTGATTGCCCAGCGCAGCGCTAACACCGCCACATCCATAATGGCCACAGACAATAATGTGCTTCACTTCCAGTACTTCTACTGCGTACTGAATCACCGACATACAATTTAAATCGGAATGCACGACAACGTTAGCGATGTTCCGATGAACAAAAACCTCACCGGGCTCTAAAGCCACAATCTGGTTTGCCGGAACACGACTGTCAGAGCAACCAATCCACAAAAATTCAGGTTTTTGTTGACCCGACAGGCGTTTGAAGAAATCCGGATCTTCTTTTCTGACTTTTTCCGCCCATTCACGATTCCGCTTAAACAGTTTCTGGTCGATTTCCATTGTTATGCAGGCACCTAGTCACAAAGTAGTAGAGTCGTATTTGAGAAGAGATTTTCTACTAGCCGGCATACAAAACGCAACTGCTTTTGATGTCTATTTCTAACTTCTCTTGTTTTGGCAGCAGATATAGGGAGCAGGATAAAGATTCAGAATCAACGCAGCCCATCCAGAACGGCAGGCTCCTTGTCCAGGCACTAGTTACAGGACAGAACAAAACAACATTCTTCTTTATCATTTTCAGTCCAGAGTTCCTTAGTGCAATCACAATCTTTTCCAGTCAAATCATAATCTTTCAGATCAGCTCTATCGACTGATGCAGGACTGGGGCTATAGTCGTCTCTATTGATCCTGTCTTTGGTTTACTGCAGCAGGGTCGGAAGTGGGAAAAAGCTGGTATGGATATAAGTAACCTTCCATACCAGAAACCCTAACGGATATATTTGCACCTGTTGCGTTTAGCCAGCATTAGCTAACTCGCTAACCCTCTCCCTCGCCAATAGTTGATACTGCCGTATCCCGGTCTTTAACTGACTTGCTACTACGCAGCTGAGCAAGCATAGGAACCAGAATCACAACAATTGCGACGACGAAGATCCCCAGTGTCAAGGGACGCTCCCAGATGAATGCTAATGATCCATCGTAGATAGTCAGAGAACGACTCAGGTTATCTTCCATCAGGCCGCCAAGAATATATCCCAGTAACATCGGTGCCATTGGGAAGTCCAGCAACTTCAGAAAGATAGCGACAACAGTGATAATCACCATCATGTGAATATCGAAGGTATTGAAGGAAACCAGATAGACGCCAATGATTGAGAAAAACAAAATCAGCGGAATCAGGATAGGACGAGGGATAACCAGTAATCTTGAAATATAGGGGATTAATGGAAGATTCAGGATCAGCAACACTATATTGCCAAAATACATGGAAATAATAACTGACCAGAATACATCAGGGTTATCGACAAACAGGCGTGGTCCCGGCTGTATCCCGTAAGCAATAAGTGCTCCCAGCATAATCGCTGTTGTTCCTGAGCCAGGAATACCCAATGTTAACAACGGCACAAATGATCCTGTAGAAGCGGCATTATTTGCTGATTCAGGAGCAGCCAGCCCCCGTAGAGAACCTCGTCCAAACTTCAGTTTCTCCTTAGCTGAAGCGAGGTTGCGCTCCAATCCATAAGCAAGAAAGGATGCGATAGTGGCACCTGCTCCAGGAAGCACTCCAACAATAAATCCAAACACAGACGAGCGGGCTACGGTCGGAGCTATTTCTTTAATTTCTTCACGACTGAGTTTCATAGAGCCAAGTTCACTCATGTCCATATCCGGTTCTTCTTCGTTATGTTTGCCCCTAAGAACCGTCATCACCACTTCCGTTAGCGCAAAAGTCGCCATGGCTAATAACAGGAAGCTGATCCCGTCAATAAGATTGATACTACCAAAGGTAAAACGAGGAGTTCCTGATGTCACATCCGAGCCTACTGTAGCAACCATCAATCCAAACACAGTCATAATCAACGCTTTTATGACCTGCCCTTTACCGGAGAAAGCTGCCACAGCTGTCAGTCCCAAGACCATCAACGCAAAATAGTCACTGGACTGAAAGCTCAACGAAACCGTAGCCAGTGCCGGTGCCGCAAACAATAGAATAATCGCCCCGACAGTCCCTCCGGTAAACGAAGAATATGCAGCAAGAGCCAGCGCTTTACCTGCTTGCTTCTGCTGGGCCAAAGGATAACCATCAAAAGAGGTTACCACTGTGCTGGCGCAACCAGGCGCATTGATCAGGATGGAAGAGGTTGAGCCCCCGAAAACGGCTCCATAATAGACTCCGGCCATCAGAATAATTCCTGAGGAAGGATCGAGACCGTAAGTGATTGGTATCATTAACGCTACCGCAGAGATTGGACCCAGTCCGGGAAGCATTCCAATAAATGTACCAGCAAAGCAACCCACCACGACCATCATCAGGTTAAAAGGCATAACCGCAGTGGACAGCCCGGTAAATATTCCGTCTAACATAAGGTTATCTCCGGGTTATCATGAAAACAGCCGACCGGGTGCCAGATAAATATCCAGCAACTGCACCAGCACCAGCCAAAAAATAAACACAAAGGGTACAGACGCAAGTAACAGCGTCTTAATACGGCGCTCGCCTAACAGCCAATAGCCACCGATCAGAAATAGCATTGATGACAGCAAGAAGCCGATCCAGTCCAGAGTCAGTCCAAACAGCACCATCAAAACCAGCAGTTTGCCAACCAGCTCAAAATCATACCCAAGAAGACGCAGCCGTTTATTCGAATCCTGCTTGGCGCTGGCTAACAGCGCTAAAGAGAATAAACCACAAAGCCATGCCAATATGGTTGGCAGTGAGCGTGCGTTAAAGGGCTCAAATTCATCCCCCGGGATCAATGGTATCTGGCCAGCGTGATAGCCATAGACAACGGAAACACCGAGAAACACCAGCCCGCCAATATGGTCTTTGGTTAAAATCATGGAAGTATCCTCTGGTGGAGAGGACCTCCACCATCTTCGAATAAATTATCGAGAGGCACCTAAGACAATTAAGCACCCCTGATTGTACTACCGTTCAGAACTGTTATAGAAAACCAAGTTCTTTCATCAAGTTACCAACAATTTGCTCCTGCTGCTCAAGGAAGGAGACAAACTGTTCACGAGGCTTGAAGATCTCAGTCCAGCCATTGCGATCCCGGACGGTGCTCCATTCATCAGTGCTATACATTTTTTCGAGCGTATTGGCGTAATCATCAGCCATTTGGTCAGACAGCCCTGGAGCGCCAAAAAAACCGCGCCAGTTAACAAAGGCAACATCGTAGCCAAGTTCTTTTAGCGTCGGTACATCTTTCGCAACAGGAACCCGTTCATCAGATGTCACTGCAAGTATTCGTACCTGTCCAGCTTTAGCCATCTCCAGTGCTTCACTAAACCCGGTAGATAGCACTTGAACTTCTCCACTCAGCAGACCAGCCATTGCCTTACCACCCGCATCATAGGGTACATAGCGGACTTTTTTAGGATCTCCTCCACCGGCTTTAAATGCCATGGCTGCAACCAAGTGATCCATACCGCCCCGTGAAGAGCCACCTGCCACCTTTACTTTACGTGAGTTCTTATTGAAATCTTCTACCAGTTGATTAAAGCTTTGATACTTGGAATCGGTATAAACAACAAATGCTGCATAGTCGCCAATCGTGGCGGCAATCGGTGTTAAATCGCGGAAAGACTGCGGAAATACCTTTTTCAACGATCGAATGACAATCGGTGTGGAATTAACCATCAGAGTGTTTTTGGATTGCTCAGCGGCTTCAATCAGATGTGCGATTGCTTTTCCGCCACCACCACCGGACATATTCTCATAAGAGACAGTGTCAATGAGTCCGGCCTTGGACAGTGCTTCCCCTGTACCTCTAGCGGTTCCATCCCAGCCTCCACCAGCGCCACCAGGAATCAAAAAATGGACTTCATCGACTGCATGAGCATTCATTGCCATACCCGCAGTTAAACAAGCCGCCATTGCTCCGGCCAGAATGCCTGTACGCTTTCCATCAAACTTCTTGGACAATGCCTTGGAGAACTCTTTAGTTAAGAGCATGGTTATTAACCTCATCGTTATTGTTTTGTTTTGGTTCCTCCTCAGAGTAGCTCTTCAGAAAAACGGTTAGAAGTTTCTGAAATTAATGACTTTTTAGTCTTTAAAATACATTTTGTTCATAAAGTTTACGGGCCATTGACAGCCTGATGGATTAACATCTAAGTCAAACTATACTAATAACAATATATAAAGCTCTCTAACATGGCCTGCCTTTTGAACCGTTTAAAGCTCAGCACATTCAGATTAAAAACCCGAATGATTTTGATACTGGGGCTGATGGCACTACTTCAAACGGGATTTATCGGCGTTTTTGCCGTTCATTACATAAGCACTTCGCTAGAAGAACAGATTGGCCAGCGTGCACTACATGTAGCTAAGACTATCGCTGCCATGCCGGAGGTTGTCCAAGCTGTACAGCAAAAAGACACCGCCTTTCTAATCCCTCTTTCCTTGAATCTGGCTGAACAAACAGATGCACGCTTTATCGTCATCGGAGACCGCAACGGCATCCGACTGGCCCACCCGACTGCAGCAAAGATCGGAAAGTCGATGCACGATGATGACAACGAAAGCAATGACCGGGCATTGATTCAGGGTCGAGGTTTTATCTCTAAGGCAGAGGGTAGCCTGGGCATGTCTATGCGTGGAAAAGCTCCCATCTACGATCAGGTAGGCGAACAGATTATCGGGGTGGTTTCCGTTGGTTACCTGCTCAACCGTGTCCAAACCATTATCGATAAATACCGGATGACGATCTTTCTGGTGATCGGTATCGCCTTTGTGGTCAGTGTTTTTATAGCAATTTTGTTTGCAAGGCATTTCAAAAAAGCTATTTTTGGCCTTGAGCCTGAAGAAATTGCCAGGATGTTTGAAGAGCGAAATGTCACCTTACAGACAGTACGCGAGGGCATCATCTCCATTGACAAGAGTGGCCACATAGCAACGTTTAACAAAACAGCGATCAAAACCCTGGATCTTGATCCTGCTGCCCCGCTTTCCGGACGCCCTATTCAGGAAATACTCCCTGAGAGCGAAATGCTGGATGTACTAGCGACCGGAGAACCACAATTCGACCAGGAATTTCACCTGAAAAATCATAGTCTAATCGTTAACAGATTACCGATTAGAGGAGAGAACGGCGAAGTTACCGGTGTTGTATCAAGTTTTCGTCGCAAGGACGAACTCGATATGGTCAGTCGCAAGCTGACCCGAATACAGCAATACGCTGAAACACTGAGAAGCCAGTCTCACGAATATTCCAACAAGCTGCATACTATCGCCGGACTGATTCAAATTGGTGCGACTGATAAGGCGCTTCAGGTCATTGGTCAGGAAACTGTAGACCACCAGGCATTGATTCAACTGCTGCTGAAAGCGGTCCCTGATCCGGTCCTTGCCGGTTGTTTGCTAGGTAAATATAACCGTGCTCGTGAACTGGGGCTGCACTTAAAGATAGACCCGGAGAGTCACATGACGGATCTACCGGACCAACTGCCACGAGAGCAATTGATGAGCATTCTTGGAAACGTTCTGGACAATGCACTGGAAGCCACTTATCGAAACCACGGAGCAGGAGGCCAGGTTGTTCTTTCAATGACCGACATAGGCAATGATCTCATTTTTGATGTAGAGGACCAGGGAGCAGGCATCCCAGAAGAACAGAAGCAGCATATTTTTGAAAAGGGATTTACCAGTAAAAATGAAGACGGTCACGGCTACGGGCTACACCTGGTACAGAGCTTGATCACTGGTCTCAGTGGCAGCATCTGCATTGAACCGGCAGATACGGGTGGCAGTCGTTTTATAATCTATATACCTAAGATACCCACTCCCAGCGTACAGGCACAGCAACCCAGCTCAGGAGTTCAATCAGCGTGATAACCCATGTTTTGCTCAGACACGCCGTTTTTACAGGCGACTAAGCCTTAGCATTAATCAATATTCAACGCAGACCAGCTATCGAGACCATAATAATAAAATGAATACAATAAAGATTGTAATCGCGGAAGATGATCCACAAATCGCTGAAATTCAAAAACGATTTGTCGAGCGAATCCCCGGATTCGAACTGGTAGGTATCGCCCACGGGCTCGAAGAGGCTAAGGACTTAATTGAAGTCATTCAACCGGAACTGCTGCTGTTGGATATCTACTTTCCAGCCGGAACCGGACTGGATTTGTTACGGACATTACGGATAGAGAACCATAAAACCGATGTCATATTAATTACCGCTGCCAAAGAAGTATCGACGCTGAAGGAAGCGTTGCATGGTGGGGTTTTCGATTACATTCTCAAGCCCTTGGTATTCGAACGTTTACAAGAGTCTTTAACTAACTACTTACGGCACTTGGAAAAACTGAAAGAACTGGAATCATTGGCACAAACAGATGTAGATACGCTGTTGCCAAGAGGACAAAGCTCAGTCCCAGTTAAAACCATCCCCACTCCTGTAACACTGCCAAAGGGGATTGATGGCCTTACGCTGAAAAAAGTGCAAGACGTATTTGATGAAGAAAATTTTATGAACGCCGAAGAAGTTGGCGGACATATAGGCGCCAGTCGAACCACTGCTCGGCGTTATCTGGAGTATCTGGTAAGCACTGGTACCTTGCAGGCAGATATCAGTTATGGCTCGGTAGGCCGACCAGAACGACGCTATTGTCTGGCTAAATGAGTAAGCGCTCTGATCGTCTTCTGGCTAACGGTGTGGATTTATTCAAAAACTTTTACTCAAAAAGGTTTTACAACGACAAACACCAGTATTGGTACGAAAATCAGCAACGGCAATTCGTTGTACAGGCGAAAATATCTGCCACTCTTATTCAATGTATGACTTTGCATCTGCTTGAGAAAAAAACGACAACTACCATGAAAAATGATCAGAAGGACCACAAATAATAACTTTGCGTGTAACCAGCCCCCTGAGAAACCATACCCCAGCCACAACCAGATACCCAGCCCCAGAGTAAACACTGCCATGATCGTCATAAATCCATACAGCTTACGGGCCATGATTTCCAAACGACTCACGTCCTGACCTGCCGCACGACCTTCTACGTAGTGAACGAATATTCTAGGAAGATAAAATATGCCAGCCATCCAGCTGGTCATTGCCAAAATATGAAAAGTCTTGTACCAAAGCATCTTATCGCTATCCAAAGGCTATTACGTAAGCTGGTACAGTGTAAACGGCGGTGCCGAAAGTTCAATCTCATTTCAGCAACTTATAAGAAATGTCAGGTCTTCAAGACGACGCCAGTTTGTTATGAAAAAAGCAAGCTTGATTAGCACCACGATCCTTGGCCAAATACATCGCCAGGTCTGCTTTTTTAATCAGCTCAGAGGCCGTAACAGCATGCAGGGGAAATATCGATATCCCCATGCTAATTGTGATGTCTACAACCCCACCACCCGCTTTAAAGACTCCCTCTCTGACGGCTCTCAGCAGCTTCTGAGAAACCCTATCGACTACATCAATACGCTCCAGATGTTCAAGAACAATAATAAATTCGTCTCCTCCTAACCGGGCCAGTGTATCACTCTTCCTGAGAGGTTGTTTTAGCCGCTGACACACTTCGACTAACACCTGATCACCAGCATCGTGCCCAAAACGATCATTGATCGGCTTAAAACCATCAATATCAATAAAGAGCACGGCTACATAGTCATCATTTCTCTTCGCCTGCGCCAACGCATGTTCCAGTCGACTGGTTAACAGCAATCGATTAGGAAGGCCTGTCAGTGGATCATGGTAGGCTTTAAGACTCAGCGCTTTGCCGTAACTACCGATCTCACCCAGATCCAACAGAGTGATTATATGCCTGTCTATTTCTTTACCTGCCAGGGTGTCAGGATCTTCCGGGAATCCCACTGACTCGTTATCCATCGTAGGAACAGTATTAAGTGTTAATAGGTAGGGTCTGGATTCGCCTGTTCGGTGGACACCAATCATTTCACCTTTCCAGGTACGTAAAGATAAGACGGTACGAAGTGGTATTTCTTCTGGGGAGTGGTGCAACAAATAATCCGCAGGAAGACCGATCATGCTGTTGGCTTCATAACCAAATGTTCGGTAGGTTGCAGGATTGGCATCACTGATAATCGCATCTGGAGTCAAAATAAGGCAAGGGTCTGAAGTGACCTGAAAAAGCAAAGCTGCCTGCATTCTGTTTCGCTCACCTTCTCGCTCCTGCGTAATGTCGCGACCAATACCCAGCAAGCCTGTCAGTTGCTGGTTTTCATCAGTTACAGGAACCTTGGTCATTGATAACAGACGTCGTCGACTGTTGTTATAGGTAACCCACTCTTCATTCTGGCAAACTTTATTGGTGGTAAAGACCTGTAAATCCTTTTCTCTAATGTGATTTGCCGACTCTACAGACATCAAATCAGAGTCTTTCTTACCGATGATGTCCTTTTCAGGAAGGGAAACAAATTGCTGGAAAGCAGTGTTACAGCGTTGATAAACACCATCAGTATCCTTAAAAAAGACGAAATCCGGCGTGCTATCGATAATCAACTGAGAAAGTTCCATTTCTTTCTTTACTGCCTGTTCTGCTTTGTAGGTACAACTGACGTCCCTGGCATTAACAACAACTCCGGATATTCGACCGGTGCTCTCACGATATGGAACAAAGGTTGACTGTACGATTCGTTTCTCTCCTCGCGGTGACACAACCTCAGCGTGAAACTGCCCAACCGTCCCGTCTTTAAGTGTTTTATCCAACCGAGGTTTCAAAGATTTTTCGAATCGATCAAGACCATGCAAATCCCATACATGCAAACCAACTATTTGAGACTCCGGCATTTCGAATAGATCAACGTACCCCTTACTGACAGCAAGATAGCGATACTCAAGATCAACAAAGGATACAAAATCCTGAACGTGCTGAAGTATTGAGCGGTAAACTTCCAGCGACTCCTCAATGGAGCTGGAGCTATCAGCCCCGTAACGCTGTTTAGATGATGACTTGGATTTGTTGCTATTAACTTTATACAAATCGCAGCTCCCTATCTAACGTGACTGCAGAGCAATCATCCTTCCTGTAAAACTGATGTGCGATGACAACCAAGATTAATACTAGACGATAAAGTCAGCTCTATCATTTTTGAACGTTATCCAACGATCGCTACAGATAAAAGCAACACTAAGGTTATGCCCTCTGACATACAGTCTCTTTCATAAGAAACGCTGTACTTTTTATAAACAGAAGAATCCTGTCTGTAAAAATATCAGGGGGCATTTATCTACGTCTTAGTTCAGGTAGCCAGGATCACACGAATAGCATCAAGCTGAACTTGAGCCCCTTCAAGATACTCAGCCAAACTAACAGTTAGATCTTCCAGGTATTTTACCTCCTCTTCCCTGATATTCGGGTTCACCTCTGAAAGCGCTTTTAGCCTTGCCATTTCAGCCCCCAGTACTTCAGACATATTGGCAATAGCCTCATCAACGATCAACGGCTGTTGCCCGGACGCTATTGCATCAGCCCTTGAAATCATGTCTCCGATCTGATCTCTGGCAAGTCGGACAATATTGGGGGCTGTGCCCTTCGCTACTCGTTTAGCCAGTTGATTAACATGGTGATCTGCCAATACAGCCGATAAATCATTCCCTTCTACATCAACTAATACCCGAATACTGGCATGCGGTAAATAGCGCTGCAATTGCAGTTTTTTCGGCGCCGGGCAGTGTATGGAGAATATCGCTTCCAACATTAAAGTCCCAGGCTTTATCGGTGGCAATTTAATGGTGCACAGAGCTGTATTACCAAACTCCCCTTCCGCTATCATTTCCATCGCGCCACTGACCATAGGGTGTTCCCAGGTCAAAAATTGCATATCTTCTCGGTGTAACGCAAGTGTTCTGGAATAAGTAGCGGTTGCGCCATCTTCCGATAATCCCGGGAAGCTATGCATGTGCATATGATCACCAGGAGTTAGCACGATGGCATTGGTACTGTGGTGCTGCTGCTCGACACCAAATTGATCAAAAACACGCTCCATATAGTTGGAAAGTTCGCGAAAGTTAGAGGCTTCGGTTAATTGATCCAGAATAACTTCCGCTTCATCCTGCTTACAGGAGTTAAGTTCCAGTAAGCGGTCGCGTCCCTGACTCATAGTCTCCAGCGCAGCATCATTCAATTGCCGGGTATCTTTTATCAGTTGTTCAAGCCCGGCTGGATCATTCTGTCGACTCAGACATTCAACCAACCGGTCAACAAAGGCCTCATAAAGGCTCTGCCCCGCTGGGCTGGGAGTTAAAAAGGCGTTAAGCCCTTCATGGTGCCAACGCATCAATCCATCCTGAGCACTGTCACGGTAATAGGGCACATGGATATTGATATCCCGTTGCTGCCCTATACGATCAAGACGACCAATACGCTGCTCCAGCAGATCAGGATTCAGCGGTAAATCAAACAACACCAGATCATGAGAAAACTGAAAGTTGCGGCCCTCACTGCCTATCTCCGAACAGATCAACACCTGAGCACCTTGCTCCCGCTCTGCAAAGTAAGCCGCAGCCCGGTCACGAGCCACCAGGCTAAGCCCTTCATGAAAAACGGCCGATCGCAAACCAACCCGAAGCCGAAGATGTTCCTCCAGCGATCGGGCAGTGCCCGCTTGAGCACAGATTACCAAAACCTTCTCATCACGCATTTCTGTAAGAAAATCACTTAACCAGCTGACGCGTGCATCTACAGCCAGCCAGGACTCACCAAACAAACGCTCGGGATGCAGCTGATCTTCAAGATCAGCATCAAGCAAAAGTTCAGGGTAAGTTTCTGTCTGCGGCAGCGCATAACTCGTTAACCGACGTACGGGAAAGCCTTCCACAGCACTTCTTGTATTCCGGAACAGCACTCGTCCAGTACCGTGACGATCCAGCAACTCATAAATAACATCATTGATAGCCTTACGTTCTTCTTTGTCACTCTCAGCAGACAGTAACTGTGATCGCAAGGTTCTTAGCGTTTCGGATCCCAAGTAGAGTTCAATCTGGTCTGCAACTGCCGGCTGTCGAATAAACTGATCAACGGCGTCCTGAGACAACAAGCACTGCACTAACTGATTGACGGGGCGGTAACTTGCCTCCTCTTCATGGAACTGCTGAAGGTCATAATATCGATCGGGGTCCAGCAAACGTAAACGAGCAAAGTGACTTTCAATACCTAATTGTTCTGGCGTGGCCGTCAACAATAAAACACCGGGAACCTCTCGTGATAAAGCCTCAATACACTTATACGCCGGACTGACTTCTTCATCGCTCCAGATCAGATGATGAGCTTCATCAACAACAAGAAGATCCCAGTCAGCCTGCAAAGCAAACTCCCGAGCCTGATCAGACTCTGTCATCATTGACAGGGTACACAGAACCAGCTGAGCACTTTCAAATGGATTTCCTTCACCCGCTTCAAGCAATGCCTGACAACGATCTTCATCCAAGATGGAAAAATGTAAATTAAAACGGCGTAGCATTTCGACCAGCCACTGGTGAATCAAACTGTCCGGCACCACTACCAGCACTCTCTCAGCCCGACCACTCACCAGATGCTGGTGAAGTATCAACCCAGCTTCAATGGTTTTCCCCAGCCCGACTTCATCTGCCAGCAAAACACGGGGAGCATGACGGCGGGAAACCTGGTGAGCAATGTAAAACTGATGGGGTAACAGCTGTACCCGAGGCCCCAGTAGGCCATAGGCCTCGGATTGCTGCAGTCGATGGATATAATTAAGGGTATCAACACGGAGTTGAAAACGGCTATTTTTATCTATTTGTCCAGCAAACAACCTGTCTTGCGGCTTATTGAAATGAACAAAGCTGTCGAGATCAATTTCTTCTATTCGATGCTGCTTTCCTTCGCTACAAACACCACTGTAAATGTAGTAACCATTTATTTCTTCACGACCATTGACTTCAATGGACAGACCATCAGCACTCAGAACTTCTTCTCCAACAGCATACTCAATCCGGCTTAAAGGGGCGTTATTTGCTGCATACACCCGCTCTTCACCCACGGCTGGAAAACTGATTGTTACACGCCGATTAGCGATATCAGCAACGATACCCAAACCTAGTTCAGATTCTGTATTGCTGACCCAGCGCTGGCCTGGCACAAACAAGGGGGTTATCAAAATATATGTCTCTTTATCGTTTAAGGGCCGCCCAGGCGGCCTGTGTCTATAGATGAAAGGCCCAAAGGGCCGGGAATTATAATCGCAGGGGGTCATCAATTTCGATGTACACATGCACCAAAACACAGACCCAACGCGCATGGATACGCATAAATTTAATAATCTAAGCCTAAATTTTTCATTACTCAGCCGGTCTCAGTGCCGACCAGTTACAGACAGGGGTGATTAACATGTTATTGCCCTATTTATCCTTCCATTTATCAGCCGCTTCGAGATCTGTATCTTTCTGTTCAACCCAGTGATCTTGCCTGGAGGTCTTCTCTTTTTTCCAAAACGGAGCATCTTTTTTCAAATAGTCCATGATGAACTGGCACGCTGCAAATGAATCAACCCGATGAGCGCTGCTCGTGGCTACAAAGACGATTTGATCACAAGGTCGTAATGAACCGACCCGATGAATAATCCTTACATCAATCAGTTCCCAGCGCTCTCGCGCCTGATCGACTATTCGCTGCAGACTTTTCTCAGTCATTCCCGGATAGTGCTCTAAAAACATTTCCTGTAATCCGTCTCCGGGTAAAGAGGCATCATGTAGATCTCTAACCAATCCGGTAAAAGTGGCTATAGCCCCTACACGACCGTCAGGGTCTCGCATCAAAGCAGTCTCATGTCCGATGTCGAAATCACTGGTTTGAACTTGGATATAGGTGGATGCCACGAGATTACTCCATTCTGAACATATATCGAATCTGAAGGATTGTACCAATTGCTGCTATGGTCTTGTATCTCCGAGGTTAAATTGTTGTGTTCAAACTTGACCATTATGTCACTTTAGTACTATCGACTGCACGACTATCGGTGCAGAACAAATTGAGTAGCAGCCCTGTGCCCATAGCCTCTCGATCGCGCCCATAGCCTCTCGCACCAACAATATTGTTGGGCACTTTGTCTGGATGCGCTAAACTATGCGGCAGAATTTTGAAGGAGATTTATATGTGCTGGACGCCCCACGCGACAGTGGCCTGTATTATTGAAGATAATGGACGATTTCTTTTTGTTGAAGAGTATTCGAACGGACGACTGGTTTTAAACCAACCAGCAGGGCACCTTGAGGCGAACGAGTCCTTTATTGAAGGAGCAAAACGAGAAGTTCTTGAAGAGACCGCCTGGGAAGTAGAAATCACCGACCTGCTCGGTATGTACGTATATACACCGCCTCATAAAGAAGTCACTTACCATCGGACTTGCTTTGTTGCCCACCCTGTACGTGAGCAAAAAGACAGGCCCCTGGATAGCGATATCGTCAGGGCTATATGGCTAACCTACGAAGAAGTAAAAGCCGAAGAAGAGCGATTGCGAAGCCCTCTGGTATTGCGGGGGATTGAAGACTACTTACAAGGAAGGCGCTACCCTTTGGATTTCATTTATGAGCAGAAATTAAGTTAACTGAGTTAAAAGCAGATGATTAAAAGTCAACGCAACAATTGGATACGCCCCACGATCAGGGTACGTACAGTATTAAGATGAATAACGGCACCTCAAAAAACAGTAACACTAAAGTAATCGTTGGAATGTCGGGAGGCGTCGACTCATCAGTTTCGGCTTTACTGCTTCAACAACAGGGCTACCAGGTGGAAGGCTTGTTTATGAAGAACTGGGACGAAGACGATGGAACTGAATATTGCACAGCTAAAGATGATTTAGCGGATGCGCAAGCAGTCAGTGACAGGCTCGGGATCCACTTACATACTGCGAACTTTGCCGCGGAATACTGGGATAACGTTTTTGAACACTTTCTAAGCGAATATAAGGCAGGACGAACCCCTAATCCCGACATCCTCTGCAATAAAGAAATCAAGTTCAAGGCATTTCTTGAGTACGCCCGGGTGCTTGGCGCCGATTATATTGCGACAGGACACTACGTTCGACGAAGGGATACGCAACGAGAGACAGACGACAAGGAACACTGCTACTTGCTCCGCGGACTCGATGGAAACAAAGATCAGAGCTATTTTCTTCATGCTGTTGGCGAAGACGAAATTCGCCAAACGCTGTTTCCTGTAGGAGAGCTGGAAAAGCCGGAAGTACGACGTATTGCTGAAGAATATGACCTTATCACCCATGATAAGAAGGACAGCACCGGGATTTGCTTTATAGGCGAACGACGATTCCGTGATTTTTTACAACAGTACCTGCCTGCTCAGCCTGGAATAATTGAAACACCTGATGGTGTAACGATAGGTAAACATCAGGGGTTAATGTATCACACTATAGGTCAACGACAGGGATTGGGGATCGGCGGATTGAGCGATTTTCCAGATGAACCCTGGTTCGTTGCTCAAAAAGATCTTAAGCGGAATGTACTTATCGCAGTTCAGGGAAAGCAACACCCTCTTCTGTTCAGTCGAATGCTTATTACCAATCAGGTCGATTGGGTAAAAGGTCAGGAACCCAAGCTACCTTATCATTGCACAGCAAAAACCCGATATCGACAGGACGATCAGGCTTGCCGTATTGACCCCAGACCAGAGGGTGGCTACAACGTTTGGTTTGAAAAAGCTCAAAGAGCAGTCACTCCTGGCCAATCAGTCGTATTTTATGATGAAGAATACTGTCTTGGCGGCGGCGTTATTGAGAAAACTTTCCGCGACGATCAACTTTGAGGTCTACTATTTTGTCACGCGAACATTCCAGAAAGACCGATCAACAAGCAATAGCCCTAGCCGGTGTTTTCCAGGCCGCAGCACTTGTTGATCAGATAGCAAAGCGAGGACTGATTCCACAGAACAGTTTTGAGACATCTATTAATAGTATTTTCATGACATCTCCTGCGGTAACGGAGGACGTTTATGGCGGTGTTGAAGAAATTCCTTTTGGCCTGAGCATGGGGCTCAAAAGTCTCCTGGATCTTGCTGAAAAGACGAAGCAACAGAATAAGGACATCACCCGGTATGCGTTAAGTATGTTGCATCTGGAAAACAGGCTCCGAAAGCATCCAACTATGTTAAGCGACATTAGCGACGGTCTTGATAAAATTCGAAATCAGTCCCGCTACTTCGAGGAGACTTCTAACAGGGGAACATCCCATACAGAAGTCGCTTTAGAGTCACAAACGGATAACAGCCAACTCGATCAGCCTCAATTTTGCCACCCAACGGTTGTCGCTGCTGTCGCTCAGCTTTATCAGGACACTCTTAGCACCTTCAGCTTCAGAATTCAGGTGACTGGCGAGCCTCGTCATCTGCAAAACAGCGATAATGCCAACAAAGTGAGAGCCCTGTTGCTGGCAGGAATCCGTGCCGCAATTCTATGGCGTCAGGTTGGTGGGAAACGCTGGCAACTGCTGTTGTTTCGATCCCGAGTCGGTAAATCTGCCCGCAGAATACTGGAGCATGGTTAACTGACAGGATACGCCCTGTTCCTATAATGCTATCTTCTAATGGCAGGTTCTGCTCAAATCCTGCAGATTCATGTATAATTTGCGCTCTGATTTTTGCCAACCCTTATCTACTACTGAGTGAGAGTATCCATGGAGCTTTCCGCCCTGACCGCTGTTTCGCCCGTTGATGGACGCTATGGCAGTAAAACCGCTGCATTGCGGTCAATTTTCAGTGAATTCGGTCTTATCCGATTCAGAGTTGAAGTTGAGATCCGCTGGCTTCAACAGTTGTCTGAACATCCTCAAATCAAGGAAGTTCCGGCTTTCAGCTCAGAAGCTAATGGTCTGCTTGATAAGATTGTCTCCGAATTCAGCGAAGCTGATGCGCTACGTGTTAAGGAAATCGAGAGTACGACAAATCATGATGTAAAAGCTGTCGAGTACTTTATCAAGGAAAGTTTCAAGGGTCATACCGAGCTAGAAAACGTCAGCGAGTTTGTCCATTTTGCCTGCACGTCCGAGGACATCAACAACCTGTCTCATGCACTAATGCTAGGCAATGGTCGTGACCAGGTCGTCGTACCGCAATTAAGGGAAATCATTCAGGCAATAACCCAATTGGCCCACGACTTTGCGGAGCACCCTATGCTGTCCCGCACACACGGTCAAACGGCCTCCCCCACGACCCTGGGTAAGGAAATGGCTAACGTCGCAGCCAGACTTAAGCGCCAACTAACTCAGATTCAGGCTGTTGAAACCCTGGGGAAAATCAACGGCGCTGTAGGTAATTACAATGCTCATTTTTCTGCCTACCCGGAGATCGACTGGCAAGCCAACGCAGAAGCCTTTGTAAATCGCCTGGGACTTTCCTGGAATCCTTACACCACCCAGATAGAACCGCACGATTATATTGCCGAACTATTTGACGCGGTCGCTCGCTTCAACACTATTTTGATTGATTTTGATCGTGATGTCTGGGGCTACATTTCACAAGGGTACTTCAAACAGCGTACGATAGAGGGAGAAGTCGGCTCTTCAACAATGCCACATAAAGTCAATCCGATTGACTTTGAAAACTCCGAAGGCAATTTAGGGATTGCTAATGCGATACTGAGCCACCTGGCAGCAAAGCTACCCATATCCCGCTGGCAGCGTGACCTTACGGATTCTACCGTATTACGCAACCTTGGTGTTGGATTTGGCCATAGCCTTATTGCTTATCAAGCCACGTTAAAAGGGATAAGCAAACTGCAAGTGAATGAAAAGCGGCTTGACGATGACCTGGAGAATAGCTGGGAAGTGCTGGCTGAGCCTATTCAAACCGTTATGCGTCGCTATGATATCGATGAGCCCTACGAAAAATTAAAGGCCCTGACACGCGGAAAAACAATTACCAAAGAAACGCTATCAGCATTTGTAGATACTCTGGAGATGCCTGAAGAAGCTAAAAATCAGCTAAAACAGCTGACTCCGCAAAATTATATCGGCAATGCTGCCAGCCAGGCCAAGGCAATCTAAAATCATACTGCCGACCAGGAGCGACCCGGTCGCTCCTTTATCCTATTAATTCTTTAATCCAGATTCTCGTAAAATCAGATAACCTCAACCGGTTAGCCTGTTTCAATATACAGCCATTTCCGAGAAACCAAACTTCGATCCAAATAAGCTGAGCTTGCCTATGCTGAACAATATTCGTGTCGTCATGATCAACACCTTTCACCCTGGAAATATTGGTGCGGCAGCGCGAGCGCTTAAAAACATGGGGCTTAGCCAGCTTTATCTGGTAGATCCAAAGGAATTTCCTCATCCGGAGGCTGAATCCAGGGCGGCCGGGGCCTTAGACCTGCTTAACAATGCAGTTGTCGTGAAGACTTTGGAAGAAGCAATCAAAGATTGTTCTCTTGTGGTCGGCACCAGCGCCCGAAATCGCAGCTTTCCCTGGCCAATGCTAGATGCGAGAAATTGTGCGGAAAAAGCCGTAATTGAAGCGAAGTCAGCCCCAGTAGCCATTGTCTTCGGTAGAGAAAGAATGGGATTGCATAATGAAGAACTGATGCAATGCAATTTTCATTTGGCTATTCCGACCGATCCAGTATATCCCGTACTAAATGTCAGCGCTGCCATTCAGGTTGTATGTTATGAGCTTTGGCTGGCCCAGCAAAACAGCTCCACCCCTTCTTCAACTTCTTCAACTTCTTCAACTAACAATGATCCGCTACTGGAATATCCCAGTAGTGAAGAGATGGGGCATTTTTATACTCACTTAGAAAATACTCTCAAAGACATTAACTTTATCGTCGCTCAGCACGAAGGCAAAGTAATGACTAAATTGCGCAGGCTATTCAACCGAGCAAGACCTGAAAAAGTGGAGCTGAATATGCTCAGAGGTGTTCTTTCTGCCATTCAGAGAAATACTAAAAAGTAGCGCCTGTTTTCATCATATCTGTACTCCAGCCTGACAATTTCCTTCTATTATCATGCTATTAAGGAACCCATAGGCAAATTGGCAAAAGTAGAGTTGCAGCACTAGAATCATTTGATGATAATAGGTACTCACACCAATCTCTCGACCACCCAACCAGGCCGATACTCACCACAGAATGCTGAAACACCTCCTCCCATTTCTCTTGCTGTCCTCAGCTGCTCAGGCGCAAATCACTGTTGAAGTTGATCACAAGCAAGGGCCAGCCAACCAAACGTTTGAAATGGTACTGGAAGCTGAACAGCGGCAACCTATCAGCACTCCAGATTTTTCTGGATTGGAAAAAGATTTTCGCATTCTTAATAACTCCAAAAACTCAGTATCCAATTTTCGTGGTGGAAAAACCTACTACAACAGCCGATGGACTATTCGCTTACGCCCAAAGCGAACCGGAGAACTGAAGATACCCGCAATACGGGTTGGTTCCGAACGAAGCCGGGCGCTCTCCTATACAGCAACCGAGGAAGCGCCCCCTGCCGAAGAGATTCCGGTTTTTCTCGACGTAACCATTTCGCCGGAGCTTAATTACACACGCAGCGCTTATGTATTAAGTGTAAAGTTACTTTTTGATGCTCCTCTTAGTAGTGCTCAGCTTACCGAACCTTTACTCGAAGGAGTCAGAATAGAACAGCTTGGTTCGCAACTTAACTATAGCGAAACTCGAAATGACCAGAATTATCAGGTCATTGAGCAACGGTATATTCTATTTCCGTTGTCTTCCAAGCGATACAGATTACCACCAATCGAGTTTACCGGCCTAAGTGCTGAGGGTGAAATCGCCTACAACACTAGCTCTGAAGCAATCGAGTTTGAAGCCTTGGAGCCACCTCCCGAAATAAATCCCAGAACCTGGCTGGCGGCAACAGAGCTTCGTGTAGAACAGCAATGGGATAAAGCACTTCAAAATCTTCGTGTTGGAGATACGCTGGTACGAACATTAATTATTGAGGCACATAACACCCCGGCAGACTGGCTCCCCAACCTGCACGTAGCCAGTACAGAAGGAGTCAGCGTCTACCCCCAGGCCCCTAAAATAACTCAGGAAACTGATACAGGCACTTTAGTCAGCCGTAAAGAACTCACCTATAAACTATTGTTAACTAAAGCAGGTCAGGTTAGATTTCCCGCTATAGAGATTCCCTGGTGGGATACCATCAGAGATATACAAGATACATCCCGAATAAGCAGCACCAGCGTTGATGTTGAGAACTTTCTTCAACCCATCAGCTCTCCTCCTGCCGCAAGTGAGGTCAGGAATGAGACAACAGATAGCAACGGACCAACAAATGACAAACCCAATGAATCAAAAACAGGTCAGGCCACAACCGCTTCTTCCAGTCCGTGGCTGGCATGGCTTTGGGCAACGATCGCTATAATCTGTGCAATAGGCTGGACACTAACCTGGAGCAGACTGAAGCGCTTATCAACAGAACAGAACAATGCGCAGTCCTTAGCTGCAAGCCTGAAGGAAGCCCCGACACCGCCTGGCACCCTGCAACAACGGGATTACCAACTGGAAGAAACAAACGCATTTAATCGCCTGTCCCGCGCTTGCAGTATTAATGATCCGGAACGAACCGCTGAGTATCTACTACAGTGGGCAAAACTCACCTGGCCTGAAGAACCTATAGGCGACTTGGCAGATATTGAGTTTTACGCCCAAAACCCGACACTAACCTACCTGATCAGAGATCTGGAGCACAGTATCTACTCACCTCAGGATAATGAAGATCCCTGGCAAGGAGACCTCATTCTTAGTCAAATAACGCTTATAAGACGCAAGCTAAAGTCTGGCAGAACACTAGAGGTCAGCTAACCAGTCTCTAATCAGCCAGGTAATGTGTCAGTGACTGCTTAAGCTCTGGATAATGAAATTCAAAGCCTGCCTGCAGCAGTTTTTCCGGTACAACTCTCTGCCCTTCAACCAGCAGCTCCGCCCCTTCTCCCAGAAGCATTCGCATAATGACAGCAGGCATAGGTAATACTGCCGGGCGTTTAAGAGCCTCACCCAGGGCTTGTGAAAACTCCTTATTTGAAACAGGATTAGGGGCGGTAAGGTTAAAGGGGCCCGTCAACGTCTCCCGGTGCAGTAAAAAATCGATACCGCAAACCATGTCTTCCAGATCAATCCAGGAAAACCACTGCCTGCCATGACCAACCGGCCCTCCCAGCCCCAATCGAAATGGCGGCAACATTCGAGCCAAGGCACCTCCATTGCCAAGAACGACTCCTGTTCGAAGCAAACAAACCCGAATACCTTCCGCTTCAGCCTCCATCGCCTTATTCTCCCAGTCATGACAGAGGTGGTGCGCAAAACAAGGATGCCAGGATTCATTTTCAGTCAGTTCACGGTTATCCCTTTGACTGCCATAGTAGCCAATAGCTGAACCGCTGATAAGCACCTTGGGCTTGTCAGTTGAACGAGCCAGGAACTCAACTAATTTAGTCGTGATTTGTAGTCGGCTATCGTAAAGGATCTTCTTACGGTCTTCACTCCAGCGCTTATCAAGAATAGGTTCGCCAGCAAGATTAACGACTGCATCAATGCCATGGCCATCAGCAAGTTGGGAAAAATCACTGATAGCTTCCACCTTGCCGTTAAAACGATGATGAATCTTCTCGGGAGTCCGGCTCACTGCCACAATATCATCAACAAGATCACTCTGAATCCATTTATCTATCAACGCCGAACCGATAAACCCCGTTGCCCCGGTTACTAGACACTTCATCGAATTGCATCCCTACCATCTTCACTGTTAAGAATCATTAATACCACAAAAACAGCAATATAACGAAGAACACCGATATCGCCACGAACACCCAAACTTCCCAACACATTCCTTCAGGATCAATCTTCTTTTATTGGCTATCTTTGTCTCGCCTCTCTAAAATGTTTTCTTCTATCAGCATAGCTATCATTTCGCACATATCCAACCACCTGAGAGGCTCGAATCGCTAATGTTCACTGGCATTGTTCAAGGCACTGCAGAAGTAATCCATATAGACGAGAAGGAAAAGTTTCGCACACACGTCCTGGCACTCCCGGAAGAACTGCTGACCGGCTTAAACCTGGGAGCATCGGTCGCTCACAATGGCTGCTGCCTGACCGTGACCAAGATAGAGGGCAATCAGGTTAGCTTTGACTTGATGCAGGAAACACTCAAGGTAACAAACTTGGGTGAAATAAATACAGGCGACAGAGTCAATGTGGAGCGTGCCGCTCGATTCGGTGATGATATCGGTGGACACTCAATGTCCGGGCATATCATTACAACCGCCGAAATAAGCCAGATAATCAAAACAGCAAACAACTGCCAGATTTGGATTAAGATTCCTTTAGCACTCAAAAAGTATATATTCACCAAAGGCTATATCGGTATAGACGGCATCAGCCTGACTGTAGGTGATATCATTGAAGACCGGTTTAGCATCAATTTGATTCCAGAAACCCTGACTCGAACAAATTTGGCCTGGCGGACGGAGTCAGATCGGCTTAACATCGAAGTTGATCCACAAACACAAGCCATTGTCGATACCGTTGAGAGGGTGTTAGCTGAGCGAAATCAATAAGTATGCGGTTCCGGGATAAAATACGAGGTCGGGTATGGGCTTTTTATAATAACAGTGATACTGTCTTGACAATCCAGCTCAGTTTGTAACGGCTGTAAGTTAATGAATCCTTTTGAAAAAGAGAACCGAAGCCTAAAACGAACACTTCATGTACTGATCAGCAAAGCTGAACGGAATCAGGATATTCTGCGCACCTTTCAGGATATAGAACTCCGTTTGCTGTCCTGCAATCGACTGACCGACCTGCTGGACATGCTGTTGATCAACCTGAAGGAGTACTTTCGACTCGATGCCATTAGTCTAATCCTGTTTGATCCAGAGCAAACAGCCCGCGGCCTGATTGAAGATTACACACCTCCCGATAACGGCCAACATCTGGATTTCACTGAAAACTATCAGGCCCTGAAAGACCTTTACCCCAAAGGTGATTATCCGTTACTTCTCAACCCCAATGAAGAAGTCAAAACCTTTGCCTTTCCTGATCGGCAGCATATTATGAGTTGCGCTCTTCTGCCATTAGTCAGGCAGGGAATAATTATCGGCAGCTTACATCTCGGCAGCAGCGACTCTCAGCGCTACAATAAAAATGTTGCAACTGACTATATTCAACATCTTGCCTCAGTCATTTCTGTCTGCATAGAAAACTGCGTGAGCCAGGAAACTCTCAGGCGACTCAGCATTATTGACATGCTCACCAAGGTAAACAACCGCCGCTCCTTTGATCAAGAGCTTCTTAGAGAATTATCCCGAGCAAATCGAAACCAGTACCCACTTAGCTGCCTGTTTATAGATTTGGACTATTTCAAACGAATAAACGATACCTACGGTCATCAGACCGGTGATCGAGTGCTCAACCAAGCGGCACAGGCAATCAAGAAACAATTGCGAAAAACTGATTTTATCGCACGCTATGGTGGCGAAGAGTTTGCTGTGCTCTTGCCTGCTTGTTTAAACAACAGGGCGGTTCAGGTTGCGGAAGCCATCCGCACCCGACTAAGGAGCATAACCTTTCGATCCGACGAGGATGAAGCTTTCAAAGTTACATTATCCGTTGGTGTAGCAACTTGCGAACCGATCGGTAGCCCGGAGGAAAATCTTGTCAACAGCGCTCATCAGCTAGTCGCTTGTGCGGACAAAGCGGTCTATCAGGCTAAATCATTGGGAAGAGACAGGGTTATCTATATGCCGATTAACCATATCAAGCCGCAAAAGCAACCTGATATGGACGCCAGCCTGCTAGCCTTAACACCCAACCACTCTCACTAATTTCTCCTGACCTGTTGCTTACCCTTAAACGTTATGGATTCTCAACATCCTGAAGGCCTCGAAGATAGCGCTCCAATCTGTCGGATGCTTCCCAATCCATTGATCGGAATGACAGACCAATCAAGAATCGATCCATGCCAGTCCGTTTAACGTATGCGGTATGACACACCAGTGTCACCCAGGGCTTTGATAACGTCTTAGCCCCATCAAGCAGTCCTAGCCTGATCTCAATTAATGCCCGATTATCTCCCTGCTGATGATTAAAGTTTGGAAACACAATATCAAGAAGCTCTGCACTGCCCTCAATACCTATTCCGTGTTGAGACAGATTTGTTCCACGAGCTGAACACTGCTGTTGCCAGTCATTTCCCACTTCAGCCGCTAAATTTACGGGCATGCGCTTGGAGCGGCGCAAGTCTTCTGGTGACCAGGGTTTGGATTTCAAGTCAGATCTTCTATCAATGCGTCATACAGAGCTTGATAATGAGCTTCTCGCGATTCGCCGAACAAAGGGTCCTCCCTTTTCGGTAGCATATCACTAAGTTTAGCCCAGTCATCGGAACTGAGCACCTGCTCAATTGCCGGAAAAATTTTGCTATCCTCCATGAAAAGATGCTGACTTTGCCGGTCTACAAATTGCTCAAGCTGAGCGGCAAACTCTTCCAGCAGAAATGGCATATCCATCAACGCCTGATCAATCGTTGCACTCAGTTGCTTAGTCAATACTCGCAGCTCCTCATGCTCACGAAACTGCTGGGAGATCAGGTTTGATTTCTTCGGGTAATGCTCCTGCATATAATGATAGATCAGGTTTTCCTTGCCATGGTGATAATCATCAGCATAATCAGTCAGATAGTCCACCACTTCAGCCATCAGAGCAAAATTCGGGTGGCTCCCCATCTTCAATGTAGACAATTTGTTTTTGAGAATAGTCAGTAGCGCACTGATATGCTTGTGATCCTGACGGAGATCATTCATCAACAGAGTCATAACCTGTCCCCATGTCGCGAAAAGTCCCATCAGATAAGTTACTAGTAAAACAGCCTAGAAACCGATTGCCTGCCAGAACCAAACTGTTTTTTCCTTCTTCTGAAGGAAATTCCATTTACAGCTATAAACAACAAATAGAAAACTATAAAGGTTTCACCAAGTTAGTATTTTGACCGGCATCAATTAAATCAACAGACAGGTAAGATTACCAGAGCAATTTGGGTCATAAAACTTATCGGGAGTGCTTGCTTTGCGCAATGCGTCGGTGGACACAGTCAATCTGCTCCTGACTGACATCATCATAAGGAAGGCGTTTAATCATCTCAATACCAGCTGTGAAGTTTTTGACAAAGCGCCGACAATGCACACACATTGCAAGGTGAAACTGAAAACGAAACTTTTGTAACAGCCCCATATCACCATCTATATACTCACTTGCCTGCGCTACTATCTGCTTACATTTTAACATTCACCTGTCTCCTGGAAATGCTCTATCTTTCCGAACAAGCTGACTCTAGCTCTATGGAGCAATACCCGCGCATTAGACGAGGAAATGTCAAGTATGTTACAGATAGCCTCAAAACTGTTGCCATCAAGATCCTTCAAAGCAAATACGGCTTGCTGCAGATCGGGAAGATGATGGAGAGTATGCTCAATACAGTCCCCCATTTCTGTATTAATCAATAAGGTTTCGGGACTTTCCTCATGCCAGGCTCCAGGAGGGGCTTGCCAAGCCCCCTGATTATTAAATCGGTTAGCCAAAATCCCCTCCCCACCATTATCGAACTGCTCCAGTGAAATAGTCCGGGACTCCTTGCGCAACCTTGTTTTTGCTTCATTGGCGGTTATTCTCAAAATCCAGGTTTTTAAACTGGACCGCCCTTCAAATTTTGGTAAGGCACGGTAAATGGAAACCCAAGCCTCTTGAACGACTTCATCGGCTATGGCTTCACCCACAATGGTACGTGCCAAACCGAGCATAGATCCATAATAGGTTTGCACAAGACGATTGAAACTTTTCTCATCTCTCTCTGCAAGCCCCGGCATTAACTCCGCCTCAAGTTGTGCTAACGATTCTGTCATTCGCTGTATTGATCCTTAATCTGTTTCACTTATTCTATTGCCAACAAAGAATAAATTCATTGTCATCTCTAAAGGCTTTAACTACGCGCTACGCAGCTAATAACCATTTACACGCCAGGAGTAATCCAGATAACCATCAAGGGTACGCTTATCCGCTGGCAAGTATCGTTTGATAAAAGACTGAACGCCACCTTCAGCTCCAAAATCTTCAGAAAACCAATCGAACAGTTTTGAAACTCTCATTTTACTCCCGGCGTTTTTCAAACCTTTATCCGGGTTTTTCAAAAAGATCTTGGTTTGATCGTCAAGTTGCTGGTCCAGGGTTTCCGCCTTATAAGCCTCGGTGCGCAAATCGGGACAACTGAGTGATGCACAAACGATAGCAAAATGAATTCGCGGTTCGCCCATAGGCCTGAGAATCTCATGCTCTATCTCATCAAGACTTATCATTTGTTTATCTATTTTGCCTGCATCCAATTTCCACACAGGTCGAATCCAGCTACCAACATCTTTTATACTTTTTAGCGGCCAGTTATCGACGACTGTCTTGAGCGTCAGAATGTTGTACGCATTGATGTAAAAAGCCAGTTGTTCTTCACGAGTATTCAGATTACTGACCGGATATTCAGCTAATTGACGGACCAAGTTAATGAAACGAGAATCTGTCGAAAGAGTTGAGTAATCAACCAAATTTAGCGTTATTCCGTTCACCTCCCCCGACCCCACGTACTCTTTGAGCAGCGACTCATAAAGCGTCCAATCAGGCTCTTTCGCCTGAACAGACAGGCTAAAAAGCAAAACAAAACACAGTAGTATATTAGAACAAAAAGTTTTCACAGCATCTCCCCAGCGCTATATGCTCACCTATAGAGTACTTACCAGGCAAAAAGTTTATCGATCAGGTAACTTTGTAACTACAGCCATGGACAAAAGCTAACTACTCGACACCCGCTGCAGAATCCGCCTTATCTGTCTTCACTGCTGGCAAAGAGCAGAATCCCTGCTGTGGTACGTCAAGCGCGCTATTGAACTTACTGGAAAGGTTTTGAAAGGCGATCAGTCCTGTCAATTCAACAATTTCATCTTCATTAAAATATTTTCGCAAGCCGATAACAATCGCCTCCGTCACGTCTCTATCGGTATAGGTGACAGCCTCTGTATATTCAAGAACAGCACGCTCCTGGTCATCATAGGCACCACTCTCCCGCCACTGGGAAAGTTGTTCAACCTTCGCCTCAGATCCAGCTCGCCGGACAAGAGTTGCCGCGTTAATATCAACACAAAAAGCACAATGATTTATCTGTGAAACCCGTACAGTCACCAGCGAACGAAGAGTCGGAGAAAGAGGTGATCCTTTACGATCCAGCACCCCATATAGTGCCGCCACCGCAGCAAACAATTTAGGAACCCGAGCCCAAAGCAGACCTGGAGTCAACACCTCTCCATACCTTCTTTTTTGACTCCAGAAAAATGGTCTCAACCAAAAAGGATAACGATTGAGGGACTTTACGTTAACAAACATCTACCTCACCTCTACTTTGCCGAGAATACTTAAGCGCATCTCACTACGCAGCCATCAACGCAGCACAGATGACACTGAAGGCCTGAGCCGCGCATAACTTCCACAGCCTGGATACAGGCGTTCCACAATACATAAGAAACTACTGAATCAGAAGAACGGATACAATTGAAAAATTCAAGACCAGAAACCAGCCTCCGAGAAATACCTCAGAGGCTGGGAAGACATGACTGCATCAGCGTAAACATGCAGCTTATCAGTTGTGGAAATATAATTTGCCTAATGGACTTTAAACTGAGCCACAAGACGACTGATATCATCGGCCAGGTTTTGCAGCTCAAGCCCTGCTTGCGCTATTTTATGGGCACCTTCTGTCGTTTCCCCGAAGGCTTGATTGATATTGTTAACGTTCCTGTTAATCATTTCTACAGTAGCGCTTTGCTGTTCAGTTGCGGAGGCTATCTGGGTATTCATATCCGCTACCCGTAAAATATCTTCTGTAATAGCTGTTAACGACTGGCCAGCCTGGTTTGCCTGCTCGACACTGGTTTCAGCCTGGGCACGCCCTGACTGTATAACAGTAACGGCACCATTTGCCCCAGTCTGGAGCTGCTCGATCATTGCCTGTATTTCTTCAGTTGATTCCTGCGTTCGCTGCGCCAGCGTTCTCACTTCGTCAGCAACAACTGCAAATCCGCGCCCCTGCTCACCCGCTCTTGCTGCTTCAATTGCAGCGTTTAACGCAAGCAGATTGGTCTGGTCCGCAATTGAACGAATGACGTCCAATATACCAGCAATATTATTGACATCATTTTCCAGTGCCTGAATGCTTTCTGTTGCCTGGTCAACAGAATGGGCCAGTTCACTTATCGCCGAGACGCTCCGCTCGACGACTTTCTGGCCTTCAATAGCCTGCTCTCGAACGGTATGTACGGAATGAGCCGCTTCGGATGCATTTGCGGCGACTTCCTGCACTGTCGCGCTCATCTGGTGGACAGCTGCCGCTACTTGATGAGTTTCTTCTTGATGGGTTCCTAAGGTTCGATTGGATTCTTCAGTTATATGGGCCATAGATTCAGCAGAGCTGACAAGATGTTCGCTATAACTATTTACCTGCAGCATTGTTTTCTGGACTTTTTCTACAAATGCATTAAAAGCTGTCGCCAATAATGCTAGCTCATCGTTGCTGACAATGGGCATTCTAACCGTCAGATCCCCCTCACCTTCAGCAATATCAGCCATCGCCGCCGTAGTCTTATTAATCGGTCCGGTGATACTTCGTCCAATCAAAATAGATAACGCTATCATCAATACAAGGATCACTGCCAGCACAGCCAGCTTGTCCATTAACAGCCTATTAAACTCTTTATCAACATCGTCAATATAAACACCACTCCCTACTATCCATCCCCAAGGCTTATAACCCATGACAAAGGATAACTTAGGGACCTGTTCTTCATTTCCATTGGGTGCCGTCCAATAATAGTCAACGAAGCCTTCTCCATCCTTCTTCACAATTCTGACAAATTCCTTGTATAGCAGTTTTCCTTTTTTATCTTTTACACTGCTAACATCGGTCCCTTCCAAAGAAGGTTTAATAGGATGCATCACTGACATGGGTTTCATGTCATTTAACCAAAAGTACTGAATGTCGTCATAGCGTAAGTGTCGAATAACTTCCTTAGCCTTTTGCTTGGCGTCTTCAACACTCATTTCTCCATTTGCCGCCCTTTGGTCATAACCTTTCATTACCGTATGAGCAGTAGCGACGACACCTTTTAATCTGTCTTTTTTGGCTTCGATTAACTCAGTTCTGGACTCAAAGGCCGCATATAGAAAAGCGACAGTAAAGATGACAATGGAAGTAATCGACAACAGCCAGATGCGTTGTGCGATTTTGATTTGTGCCAACATAGACGATCCCCATTAACGGAAGGCAGAATCCAACCATACAGTCGTTAAAAACGAAACTCTCTCGTTCAGAACATCAGCCATGCAATTTAGTTGATTACTACCAGAAGCAGCTTTATTTATAACCACAGATGATATATGAAACAATATTCATAACCAACAGGAATATGAATAACTATCAACCCGCATTATAAAGAGTAGTCGAATTTCATTGAAGATGTGTAAGCGGTAAATAAACCCCACCTGTTACCAGGGCTGCTCGCCAGCTAAGGTCATGATCTCTGAATTAAGGAGATCATCATGACTGCCAATGAACTGAAAGCCCTTCGAGAGACCTGGAAACAGCATCTTGATACGTGGAAGCAAAGTGGCCAGTCCCAAGTGGATTATTGCCGTAAACAGGGATTGAAGCCCCATCAAATGACGTACTGGAAAAAGCGTTTCGTAAAGTCCAAGCCATCACCTAAAAG
>NZ_MIEQ01000047.1 GCF_001968815.1 Motiliproteus sp. MSK22-1
TCGGTAGCTGTAATGGTGCCGACCTGGGTGGTGTTTTCTGCCACCGTAAAGCCTTGTGGGGAGAGTACCGGGGCATCATTCAGGTTACTCACCTGCACAAACACATTCGCCTGAGTGCTCAGGTTGGTGTTGTCGGTGGCCGTTACCGTGATTTCATAGTGGTTATCCCCGTTCTGATCCAATGGTGTGCTAAAACTGGGGGCTTGAATAAAGTTCAGTACTCCGGTGCTGCTGTTAAGGCTAAACAGGCTGGCATCACTGCCTCCCAGGCTGTAGCTCAGGGTTGATCCCTGGTCGGAGTCAGTGGCTAACAAGGTGCCGACATTGCTGCTACCTTCCTGCACGGAGAAGGTTTTCTCCCCCAATACTGGCGCTTCATCAACATCGGTGACATTGATGGTGAAGGTTTTCTGGCTACTGGCGCCAATGGAGTCGGTGACTGAGACATTCACGACATAGCTATTATTATTGCCGACATCCACAGGCTTCTCAAAGTTGGGCCTTGAGGTAAAGTTCAGCGCTCCGCTGGTGGCATTAATAGTGAACAGGCTGGCATCAGCGCCACCGGCCAGACTGAAGGTGATGGGGTTGTTTTCATCGTCTGTTGCGACAAGAGTGGTGACCGGCAGGTTACCTTCAGACACCGTCAGACTGGTATCACTGGTCAGCACGGGAGCATCGTTCACATCGGTGACACTGACCGTCAGCGTTTGTGTATCGGTGCCGCCCTTACCGTCACTGGCGGTGACTTCCACGACATAGTCGTTGTTGGTGTCGGCATCGGTGGGTAGTTCGAAGTTGGGGGTTGCAGCAAAGGTTAACACACCACTGTTAGTATCAATGCTGAAACGTGCGGCATCGGCACCACCGCTGATGCTAAAGGTTGGGACGTCGCCATTATCCGGGTCTGTTGCGCTCACCGTGGTGACGCTGGTCTGGTTTTCGGCCACGCTCAGTGTTGCGGTGGACTGGCCACCGTTGCTGTTAATGACCGGATCCTGATTGACAACCGCGGTGATCGCGTTGCCGGTAGCATCCACTACATTCACAGTGGCATCGGCCCCAGCCGCCCAGTCCTCAGCGGCGGCGAGGTTATAGGTGGTGCCGTCAGCGGAGCTGGTGCCATTTTTATTAATCAGCGCATCCACGGCGGTTTTATCAGCCCCTGCCAGAACGACACTAAAGGACGTGGCAGAGCTGATCTCAACGTCGGTGGCAGTGGTCAGGGTATAGGTTGCCCCTCC
>NZ_MIEQ01000048.1 GCF_001968815.1 Motiliproteus sp. MSK22-1
GACTGGCCGCTTTGCTTCCACGTATCAAGATGCTGTTTCCAGGTCTCTCGAAGGGCTTTCAGTTCATTGGCAGTCATGATGATCTCCTTAATTCAGAGATCATGACCTTAGCTGGCGAGCAGCCCTGGTAACAGGTGGGGTTTATTTACCGCTTACGTTTATGAGACAGGGGGGGGACTATAGGTAACCTTAAGCCCTGCATAGGTGGCTCTAAGCTCAACGCTGGTATTGATTACTATTAGGATATATACACTAGCTTGAGCCTAGGGTCAGTACTCGACAAATAGCGAAGAATATATAGTTAGTAGGATGATAGAAACACCAGTGACGGCATAAAGCCAGAAAAAGGCTGCTGCCAGTGCTCTATCAAACCTGCTCGTATGCTCTCGGAGTATGTCTGAGTCAGCAAAGAACGAAGACAAAGCGCTGGCCTTAAACCTATCAGTCAAGCTCTTAGGTAGCGACAATGCTTGAGCGACATGAAGAATGTCCCAGCCACCCGCAAATTCAATACCTAGGCTTTCCTTTGTGACAGGGTTCTTACGCAGCTTTCTTACTGTTATCTGACCAAAAGCTACGAATAGTATGCCCACGATAACCGTACAGCCTATCAAGATACCCCAAAGTGGCCCGACTAGCTCCATAGTGAGTTAATCCAATTAAGAATAGGGTCATACAGCCAATCAGCTGCTTTTTTAGCATGATGGTCAGCAGCCATAGATACTCCAGCAGCTGTGGCGATGATAACAGCGCCAGTGCCTATGAGATATACCCAACCTACAGGGGTCGTGAGTGCTAGTAGTGCCAGACCTGCGTTGACTGCAAGTGTCCCTGCGACTGCACCTACAGCAAAGCCGCTAGCCTCGACAAACATCTTCTTCTCCCAGTTACCTCCAGCTTTATAGGTATTATGTATATCACCCACACGACTAGTAAAGTCTATAACTGCAAGCCCATTGCCTAGGACCTTGGTATGCTTGGAGAACTTGACGAGGTTGTGTGCTTCAATTTGGTTAGTAAAGTCTAACTTTGCAACAGAGCGGCCACTTTCCGCAATGTTCTTAGCGCGTGTCATGTTGGCTAGTGGGTGACCTTTTCTGATCTTCTTCCCAGCAGTGACTAGCTCGATCTCTAGTCGAAACATTCGATTCATCTTTTCGTAGGCCCGTTGCATTCTGACCTTGCTCATTTGTCGACCACCACGATAACTCACTGCTTGCTTGTGTTGCATCACAGAGTCTTCAAAAGCTTTCACAGCATCTGCAAATGCACCAACACGGCCTCCATAGACAGAGGTAGCAGCACCCATACCAGCAGTACTGTATGGGTTGCTAATAGTAGACATCACTTGAGCCATAGCGACAGTTCTGTCTTCCCCAAACTCTGACACCAGGCCCATCAGGTTCTTAGCAGAAGACTGTGGCATAGAGGCTAGCGGGTTGATTATTCCTCGGTCTTGGGGTCTGGAGTAGTCACCGACCAAATAGGGTGTATAGGGGGATAACGTAGTCGGTATCTCGCAAGTGACGGTTTGTATGCTCTCAGTCGACAGGAGGTCACACAGGTGGTTTAGAGAAGAGATAGGTGTAGGTTTTTCACACATCAAGGCGGTAGCCATGCAAAGTTCCTTTTAAGTAGATTCCAATGAGCGGCGTGATGTTACAGGATGCTGCCATTGATGTCTTGCGCTTTTCTCTCTTGTGTTGGTACGGAAACTGGTACAGAATCGTGACCTAAAGACGTGTATGCGTAGCTTAGTGTTAACGCTGAGTCGAACCCCTGGGGGGGCGTGAGCCTACGGAAAGTGCAGCAGAGAGTAGACCGCCTAAGCAGGTCTTTCGAGATTTGCCGGTAAGGGTGAAAGGGTGCGGTAAGAGCGCACCGCGTGGGTGGTAACATTCCACGGCATGGTAAACCCCACTTGGAGCAAGACCAAATAGGAATCCTTTTCGTGGCCCACGTTGGATTCGGGTAGGTTGCTTGAGGTCTGTGGTGACGCAGACCCTAGATGAATGACTGTCCACGACAGAACCCGGCTTACAGGTGGGCTCGATTAGATTTTATTCAGTGTTTTCAATAAGTTACATCTCTTGTTTGGAAGCTCTGAGACATGCTGCAGAAACTGGTACGGAACCGAAAGTCCTACCTGCTTATTACGTGGTCGAACCTATTACTTCAGGTACTCGATTCCACTCGAAGCAAGAAGGGTGTGTCCCTTGCTCCCTATTGAAGTTAAACGCAGCCTTCGAACTGATTCTCTTTCAGAAGCATTGGCTCTGATCGTAAGCGGTAAATAAACCCCACCTGTTACCAGGGCTGCTCGCCAGCTAAGGTCATGATCTCTGAATTAAGGAGATCATCATGACTGCCAATGAACTGAAAGCCCTTCGAGAGACCTGGAAACAGCATCTTGATACGTGGAAGCAAAGCGGCCAGTCCC
>NZ_MIEQ01000049.1 GCF_001968815.1 Motiliproteus sp. MSK22-1
CTCTTCCAGCGAGAAGCATGACCCTGATCAGTTGGGACTTTTTAACGAAGCAGAGCAAGAGTGGCCCGATGAGGATGGCATCGCCGAGATCGAAGCGGCAGAAGGTGAGATCCAGGTGCCCACTCATCAGCGTAAGAAACCAGGGCGAAAACCGCTACCAAAGAAATCCCCGGTACGTTGTATTGGGGTTTTTTGTTAGTGGCGATAAGTTGCGTGAGAGCAGGGCAAAAACGGAAATGTCCAGAGCATGCTCTGGCCCGATTTTGCGACTACAGCCTGTACGCCTGTAGGACTTCCATCGCCAAGCGCCTAACCGAGAAAGCCTCGTCCTTGCGGACGGGGCTTTTTTATATCTGGAATTTTATGCTGTTGTTTCTTATTTTTATTCAGATATAAGAAGGGTCTGAATTCTAATATCGCTTAGATATTACATAGTTTTTGATCCCGTACGGGGTTTGTTCTACAGTCAATGTATATATATTCGCTCTGCTTCGATTATTCGTATTCCACTTGGTTAAACTAGCGGCTTATTTAATATGAAAAAAAGTTTACTGTTTCCATTGCTTATACCTCTTTTGGTCTTTGCTGCTGTTAAGGGATACTTCTGGTATCAAGTGAAACGATTTGTTGATCAGGTGGTTGTGCAGGCAGCGCCATTTGTCGATATTCAGTACGATTCAATTGAAACCAGCTTTGCAGGCCATGCTGGTATAAATAATGTTCGAATCTATCCGCTGGGAAGCAACGATTTTGTAAAAATCGGTAGTATTCGCGTGTTAAGTGATAATTGGCTTTATTTTATTAAACTGGGGACTCCATTTGATGAAGGTGATCTTCCTCATGAGTTGGGTTTTGAGGTTAATGGGATAGTCATAAATTTAGGAGCTGAAATAGCAAACCAGCTGGTCGAGCAATCAGTAGGACTTAACGAGTCCTTTCCGGGTTGCGAAAAATCCGAGCTGCAGGGAATTGAGCTTTTACAAAAGCTAGGATACAGCTCATTAACCTCAGATATAAAAATGTCTTACCTGTTTAGTCCTGAAAGTGAATACCTGACTGTTAGAACGGAGGTGGCTACTGAGGACAGTGCCAGTATGGAAATCAGTAGTGATATAGATCTAGGAATTTCCTCGCTGGAAAGGGCGCAATTAACTCAACTTATACCCAGGTTAGGGGGTATCGATATAAGCTACAGAGACGATTCATTTATCCAAAAGAAAATAGCGTATTGTGCTGAGATTAATGGTGAAACTGTTCCAAGCTTTATTGATCGACATGTCGAGCTGACTGCGGAGCAATATCGACAGTTAGGTTTTGTGTTTTCTGACTCTTTGGTTGAAGGCTATCGACAGTTTCTAACCGCCGGAGGTGAAGCTCGAATAGTGGTCTCTACCCCGGAGCCTATTGGGATGCAGGAGGTTATGATGAAATCTCCAGACGAGCATCTGAAGTCTCTTAATGTGCATCTTGAAGTGAATGGAAAACCAATAACTCCAGTGGAGTTAACCTGGGATCAGCCTGCATCAGGTTTTCAGAATGGGCAATCACAGCAGGATGACATTGTAGTCGGTGAGAATAGAAATGAAACCAGTTCTGGACAGAGCGCGTCATCAGCCTCTTCTGACTCAGAGGCGGGCATTGCTTCAGGGTTGGATACTCAGGCCTCTGTGAGTCTTCCTGAACAGCCGAAAATGACTTATGAGACAACTTCTATTAATGATCTTAAGAACTACTTGGGATCTCAAGTGCAGATAGACACTCATAACGGCCATCGAATTGAAGGGGAGATCGTTAAAGTACTCGCAAGTCGCTTGGAGTTACGTCGGCGAGTCGGTAGTGGCCTTATCGAAATGCCCGTTGTTTTCGATCATATTCTGCGTGTAAAGGTTCTTCGCTGAAAATGGCATTATCATTTTATAAAAATGCCTTATCCTTATAAATAAAGGATTATAAAAGAAAAAGGGAGCACAGTGCTCCCTTTTCTGTTTGGCTGGATGTTTATCAGCCGGGAATAGCTCTTCCTGCTCCTAACGTTCGACAGCCAAAGCAATGCCCATGCCGCCACCGATGCAAAGAGTGGCTAAGCCTTTTTTAGCATCGCGGCGTCCCATTTCATGCAGCAATGAAACCAGAATTCGGCAACCGGAAGCGCCGATTGGATGACCTAGTGCGATAGCTCCACCGTTCACGTTAACCTTGTTTGTGTCCCATTCAAGATCTTTGTTAACAGACATGGCTTGAGCGGCAAAGGCTTCGTTGGCTTCTATTAAGTCCAGATCATCAACAGTCCAGCCAGCTCGGTTCAGGCAGTTCTGAGTAGCTTTGATTGGGCCCGTACCCATAATGCTAGGGTCTACACCTGCATTAGCATAGGCTTTGATTGTCGCTAGAGGCTCCAGGCCAAGCTCTTTTGCTTTCTCAGCGCTACATACGATCACAGCGGCTGCACCGTCGTTAATTGTGGAAGAGTTTGCTGCAGTCACAGTGCCGTCTTTTTTGAAAGCCGGACGAAGTTTTGCCAGGGACTCTGCAGTAACACCGGCGCGAGGCTGTTCGTCGCGATCAAATACTACTGGATCACCTTTACGTTGAGGAATAACAACGGGAATAATCTCCTCAGCAAACAGGTTTGCATTTTGGGCTGCTTCTGCTTTGTTTTGTGAGGCTGCAGCAAATGCGTCTTGATCTTCACGGCTGAAACCATATTTTTCAACGATATTCTCAGTGGTAATTCCCATGTGATAATCGTTGAAAGCGTCCCAAAGGCCGTCTGTAATCATGGTATCAACCATGTTCCAGTTACCCATTTTTTGTCCGTTTCGTGATTTGGGCAGATAGTGGCCAGAAAGACTCATGCTTTCCTGGCCGCCGGCAATAACAATATCTGCATCGCCAAGGGCTATGGCTTGGGCGGCCATGGCAACGGTTTTAAGTCCGGAGCCACAAACTTTGTTGATTGTTAGTGCTGGTGTGCTGTGAGGCAGGCCCGCATTGATGGCGGCTTGACGTGCAGGGTTCTGGCCACATCCTGCAGCTAGTACTTGTCCTAGAATAACTTCGTCAACTTGCTCTGGAGCAACGCCTGATTTTTCCAACAGACCTTTGATGACGATGGCGCCAAGGTCACTGGCGGGTATTGAAGATATAGATCCATTAAATGCACCGACGGCCGTACGGCCCGCTGCAACAATTACGACATCACGCATAACATGCCTCGTTGTTTAAACTGCAGAAGAGCGATCAAGCATAGATAAAACTGTGTCGCGCTGCAACAGTCTAGACGGATGAAATTTATACAGCCAATGGTTGTATCAATTTCATCTGCTAGTTTAAAGTGCGGTTATGTGGCTTGTAGCGTTAACTTAGACTAAACGCTAAGTTATCTATGAGGCGGGCAGGGCCTAGTTGCGCTGCAGCTAAAATAACCAGATCCTGGTCATTTTCATTAGCTGGTAGTAATTCGCTTTGACTGCAAATATGTACATAGTCCCGGCTAAATCCATTATCTTCAAGCCGTTTGTTTGCTGCTTCTTCAAGTGCTGAATAATCACTGTCGCCTCCCTCTATCTGCTCTTTTAGCCAGTTCAGGGTGGCAAATAGCTGGGTTGCAATGTCTAGTTGTTCGTTATCCAGATACCCGTTTCTGGAGCTTAAGGCAAGTCCTTTGCTGTTTCTAGCCGTAGGAACACCAATGATTTCAACGGGGAGTGAAAGGTCGGCGGTCATTCTCCGTATGACTGCAAGTTGCTGAAAATCTTTCATACCAAAAACGGCAAAGTCGGGCTGTACGATGCCAAAAAGTTTGGTTACAACCGTTGCAACTCCACGGAAATGTCCAGGCCTGCTTGCTCCACAGTGAGTGTTGGAAAGAGCTGGTACCTCAACAATTGTTTCAATGCCTTGACCGTTTGGATACATTTCTTTGACTGATGGGGTAAATAGTATGTGACAGCCATTGTCTTCCAGCAGTTGTTGATCGTTTTCTAATGTTTTTGGATAGTTATCCAGGTCCTCGTTAGCCCCGAACTGCAATGGGTTAACGAAGATACTGGAAACAACGATGTCTGCTTGCTTAAGAGCTTCGTGTACCAGGCTTATATGGCCTTCATGAAGATTGCCCATAGTAGGAACAAAGCCGATCTTCTTTCCGGCCATGCGAATGTTTTTCAATTCATCCCGAAGTGCGGCTATTTCGTATATAGTTTCCATTATTCGAAGCCATGCTCTGGACCAGGAAATTCACCACTTTTCACCTGGTTTGCGTAGTTTTCTATCGCTGCCTGAATAGAATCAGCACCTTCCATAAAATTCTTTACGAATCGAGGGTTTTTTCCTGGACTAATTCCCAGCATGTCGTGAAGAACAAGTACCTGTGCATCAGTATCTGCCCCCGCTCCAATTCCTATAACAGGAACCTCCACTGATTCAGTAATAGATTTTGCCAGTTTACTTGGAACGCACTCAAGGAGCAGAATGCTGGCACCAGCTGCCTCCAGTTTTTTTGCATCTTCTATCATGGAGCTGGCGTTATCTTCACCACGTCCTTGTACTTTATATCCTCCTAGCTTGTTGACCGCTTGAGGTGTCAGGCCCAGGTGTGCACAGACGGGTATTCCTCGTTCGCTAAGAGCTGAAATAGTGTCTGATAACCAGGCTGAACCCTCAAGTTTTACCATTTGGGCGCCTGCTTGCATAAGTGCTGCGGAGCTATCCATTGCTTGTTCGACAGTTGCGTAGCTCATAAAAGGCAGATCAGCCATAATCAGCGCCCCTTGGTTTCCCTTTTTTACGCAAGCGACGTGATATGCCATTTCTTCAAGAGTAACAGGTAGTGTGCTGTCGTTGCCCTGAAGAACCATTCCCAGTGAATCACCAACGAGAATGACTTCAATTGCCGCTTTGCTGACCAGTTGAGCAAAACAAGCATCGTATGTTGTTAGGCAGCTGAATTTCTCTCCTGCTGACTTCATCTCAGCAAGGGTATGCAGGGTAATATTCTTCATAATCTATGCATCTACTCAGGTTTGCAGGCTTGGGTTAGAAAGCCCTTATCGGGCTGTGGTAGCCGTTCAAGAGTTCCCATAGGGCAGTTGACTAAGAGATCCGTCAGCTTTGAGCCGTCTGGAAGGATTATTTCAGGATTTACTTCAGCTAAAGGGTATAGCACAAAGCTGCGCTCGCCAATAAACTGGTGTGGCACGGTTAAACGTGGTGTTGCAATGGTTTGATTACCATACAGCAATATGTCTAGGTCAAGCGTACGAGGCCCCCAGTGTTGTTTTCTGACACGTTGATGAGCTTTTTCAAGGGATTGGAGTTCATCAAGGAGCAGCTCTGGACTCAGCCGGGTACGCAGTAATGCTACTGCGTTAATAAAATCTGGCTGATCCTGAGGGCCCACAGGATCGCTGCGATACAGGCTGGAGTGAGCCAGCAGCTCGCTCTGATTTATAGTCGATAATTCGGCTAATGCTTGTTTGGCCTGCTCCACAGGATTATTCAGGTTACTGCCTATTCCTATGTAGGCTAATTGTTCCGTACTAATCATGATTTCGTCACCGGTGCTGAACGGCGGTTACGGCGACGCTTGGACCTTGGCTTGTCAAGCGTTCTTACTAGTTCCAGCTTTTGTTCTTGATCTGCGCTCTGGTAGCGGGTCCACCAGTCGCCAAGGCCATCAAGGTCCTCACCACTACCTTCGCGCATCAGTAAGAAGTCGTAGGCCGCACGAAATCGAGGATGCTCGGCTATTTGTTCAGCACGACGACCGAAACGGCGTGGTAGACGATACTGCATATCCCAGATTTCACGCATTGGTGTGCTAAAGCGCCTTGGAATCGATGTCGCTCTTCCTTGTTCCTGAATGATTTCCTGGGCAGCTTGATGTAAAGCAGGAATAGGAGGGAGGCCCTTCTGGCGGCATTTCTCTATGCGCTCCTGTAGTGGGTGCCAGAGCAGGGCTGCAAAAAGAAAAGCGGGAGTAACACTTTGTCCACGTTTTATGCGTTGGTCAGTACTGATCAGGGCTTGCACGATAAGAGCTTCGGCAAAACAGTTGTCATCAGGGTGTTTGGCCTGCTTGTCCAGTATCCGTGCGGTTGCCGGGAAAAGAGGAGAAAAAAGGTTGAATTCCCTTAACAGGCGATAGGTAGTTACAGCCTGTCCAGAAAGAAATAGCTTTAGTACTTCATCAAATAATCGAGCTGCAGGGATGTCTGCAAGCATTGGTGCCAGCTGACGTATGGGGGCTTCAGTCTTGGGTTCTATGGTGAATTCAAGTTTGGCAGCGAAGCGAACGGCTCGAATCATTCTTACCGGGTCCTCACGATAACGGGATTCAGGATCTCCTATCATTCTCAGTGTTCGATTTTGCAGATCCGCGACGCCATTTGCGTGATCGTGGATGCAGAAGTCTTCAATTGAGTAATAGAGAGCATTTACCGTAAAGTCACGTCGTATGGCATCCTCGTGGACATTTCCATAGACATTGTCCCTCAAGATCATGCCTGACTCAGCTTGCTTGCCCTGTTGTTCGCGGTCTTTGCCTTTTGAGTTTGGCTTAGTATTACTTTGAGAATTATGGGAGGCTCGGAAAGTGGCAACCTCAATAATCTCTCGTCCAAAACGGACGTGAACAAGTTTAAAGCGCCGACCAATCAGTCTGGAATTGCGGAAGAGTTCGTGGACTTGTTCTGGAGTCGCCTCTGTGGATACATCAAAGTCCTTAGGGTGTTTTCCAAGCATTACATCTCTAACGCAACCCCCTACCAGATATGCTTCGTAGCCCGCATCCTTAAGACGATAAAGTACTTTAAGAGCGTTGTCGCTCAAGTCTTTACGAGAAACAGGATGTCTATCTCGAGAAATTATCTGCATCTGAGGGCCGTTATCATTGGAGTCTGTGTCATCTGTATTGTCCGGCAGATCGCTTGTCTCAGGATGGCCCCGTAAGTTCCAGTAAAAAACCAGAACAATTATCGCGATAGGCAAGAGCGCAATGATAATGCCAAGTGTAGAGTTTGAGCCCATGGTTGTTTCGATTCAGTAAGGGTTGAGGTTTCGCCAAAAAGGCGGAATGATACCACTGGGATCAGAAAATAACCAATGTTGCAGTGCGAAGAGCTGATGTCTTCAAAGACTTGGATAGATATTGCTTATTGGAATGAGAGAGAAAGGAGGAGCTGGTCACCCAGTTTCTGAATCTGCACTGTCACGCTGTGATTGGTAATTTTTATTTTTGTTGCCAAGCAATACGTATCAGGAATGTTCAGTTAACCAAAATGACCAGCGGGTGCCCCAATTTTTATTTTTATTGAGAGGCGTTGCAATCAAGCTGTGACCCTTATTATTTTTATTGAATCACAGCTGTCAGCGCATTTTTGTTGTTATTGGTAACTATATAGCAGAGTTTGTGCCAGTGTTTCTAACCTGCTGATAACTAATTAGATTGTTGTTTTCTGGGTTGGTGCTTATCTAATTATTATTGGCTCTTGTTACTTCGTTACCCCGTTTGGGTAACACTTTATGTGTAAAAAGGTAACATTCGTGTGGGATCAGCTTCGAGCCTTTCGTGGAATTCCTAATCGTTGGCGGCGCTCCCAAAGTGTTTTTCGGCTGATACCCAGGCGTTTTGCTAGTTCTGTTTCGGTCATTTTATCCTGGTTTTCGAGTACAAAACGCTGGAAATAATCTTCTAGTGAAAGATCCGGTGAGCGTGTCTCTTGAGATCTTGAATTATGCTGATGATCACTGGCTCTAGGCAGAGAGCCTGGGTTGTGGCTAAATCCAGAGTGACGACTGACATTGGCTTCTAAGCGGGCAAGGTCGCTGGTTTCTGTTTCCAGGCTCAGTAAATCGGGGCTTATTTCGTTGTCTTCACAGAGAATGACGGCCCGTTCCACAGCATTTTCAAGCTCTCGGACGTTGCCGGGCCAAGAGTATTGCAGCATAATTTGACGTGCCTGATTGCTGAAATGCATTACTGGTCGATGCATTCGATTACAGTTTCGTTTCAGAAAACTTTCTGCCAGACTAAGAATATCCTTACCACGCTCTCGTAAGGGTGGCATCCTGATTTCCATAATATAAAGCCGGTAAAACAGGTCCTCCCGAAACTGTCCGCTACGAGTCAGGGCTTTAAGATCCCTGTGAGTTGCTGCAATCAGACGAATATCGACGGTCATCGGTTTAACCGATCCGACTTTACGAATTTCTCCTTCCTGTAGCACACGAAGTAAACGTGCCTGAGCCTCTAGGGGCAGTTCGCCTATCTCATCCAAAAACAGTGTTCCGGTGTCTGCTGCTTCAATCAAACCGTTGTGGGTGTTTACTGCACCTGTAAATGCTCCTTTTTCATGACCAAATAATTCAGACTCTATCAGTGATTCTGGAATTGCTGCACAGTTTACAGAGATCATCGGGGACTGGCTCCGCGGGCTCAGCTCATGAATCGACCTTGCTGCAAGTTCTTTACCTGTTCCTGATTCACCTTGGATCAGTACCGTAGCATCTGTTCGCGCAACTTTTTGAATACGGCGGTAAAGATCCTGCATGGGGCGGCTTTCCCCCAGCATTTTCGTACCACCTATGGCGCCAGGTTGCTGGTTTGCTTCTGGTGGGGCGCTTGCTGTTACTTTTTCTTGTTGCTGTTGAGATGCGAGGTTTGCCTGTTGAACAATAATGTTATTGACGGTGTTTAGCATCTCGTCATGATTAAAGGGTTTGGCAATATAATCCACGGCTCCCTGTTTCATGGCATCGACGGCAGATTTCATACTGGCGTAGCTGGTCATGATCAATACCGGGGTATTTGTTGCCAGATTGATGAGATCTGTACCAAAGCGTCCAGGCAAGCGCAAATCGGTAATAATTAAGTTGAAATCTTCAAGCTTGTAGTTTTCCAAGGCCTGATCAACAGACTCTGCATCACTGACTTGGTAGTTATTACGTTCAAGTAGGCGTCGTAGAGCCGTGCGGATTATAGTTTCGTCTTCAACGATCAGGATCTGGGTCATGAAATATTATCCAACCGATTCGGTCATTGGGGGTTGGGGAGCTTGAGTACTACCCTAACGCCTCTATTTTGTGCTTTATCGGCTGGGCTTTCAATCTGCACACTGCCATAGTGCTCTTCGACAATGCTATATACGAGTGCCAGCCCCAGGCCAGTGCCCTTGCCAGGCTCTTTTGTGGTGAAAAAAGGTTCAAATAACTGTTTCTGAATTTCTGCGGGTATGCCAGTGCCCTGATCTTCAACGGTGACAATAAGGCTATGACTTTCTTGTCGGGAATCAATGCGAATTGTCATTCCGGGCTCAGAGGCATCTGCTGCGTTGTTGAGCAGATTAACAAATACCTGAAGCAACCGTTGCGGGTCTCCCAACGTTTGATGCTCTGATTTACACAAATTAAGATAGTTGAGTTGTTTTCCGCGCTCATGTAAACGTACCAGGCTGATTGCGTCATTTATGCTGTCGTTGATCGAGAATAACCTGTGTTCTTTGAGAGTACTGTGGTTACCTGCATGGGCAAAGTTCATCAGAGATTTTACAATACGATCTACTCGCCTTGTTTGTTCCAGAATTTGTTCACCGGCCTCTAAAACTTCGGGATTCTTGGTTTCATAATGCAGATTTTGAGCAAGGCATGCGATGCCGGTGATGGGGTTTCCGATTTCATGGGCAACACCGGCAGCAAGGCGGCCAATGGAAGCCAGTCTCTCACTATGAACCAATTCGTCTGCAAGCAGTTGAGTTTCTGTTTGATCCTCCAGCAAAATTGCCTGACTACAGAACCCCTCCTGGGTGGGATCATCAATGGCCGCTTTATGTAATGAGAACCAGTGGGGTGAGCCACCTAACATAACTTTTTCGTTATGAAGATGAGGGTGATCTTGCTGGGCAAAGCTTAGTAACAGTTCTCCCCAGGGGGGAGGTAGATAGGATAGCTCCTGGCCTATAGCCTGAGCATTTTCGATACCCGTAAAACGCTCTATCTCCGTGTTCCAGAGTAGAATTTCTTTGTTCCGTCCAACGGAACAGACACCAATCGGGAGCTTTTGTAAGGTTTGACGGTGGTGGCGGCGAAGTTCGTCCAATTCAGCTGCAAGTCCTGATAGCCTGTTATGATAGCGCTCAAGATTATTTTCCAGCAGGTGGATATTTTTGTTTCGAAATGAATCAGCATCCTCTGACCCTTTGTCTGGTGCTAGAAGGGTTATTGCTTCAACGGGCCCTAGTAATGCTGACAAGTTGATTTCCAAACGATCTCTGAGCTGGCCTAAGGCCTTTGGACGAATTTCATTTTCATGAAGTTGCAGGTCATCCAGCGCTTGTCTGACTTCACGCCATGCGGCGATTATTCCAATGCGCGGGGACAGTCGATCGACCAGCTCCTGAACGTTGGTGACTGCTAACTGCTCACCCTGGGGGCGGTGTAATGCGTTAAGGGCGCAGGAGTTAGCGGCGTGTAGTTCTTCCTTACTGGGTTTGAATGACATGGATATAAGTAGAAAGATGCCTACATTGGCCGCCAGGGAATAGACGGCGGACAGATGCCAGGGGGTTGCTCCGAGATCAAACCCGAGGGTGTGGTTACTGTCTCCCAGCAGGGGGACCAGCATGGTTACCAGCCATATCCCGATTCCGGTAGTCAGACCGATGACAAAGCCCAGACGATTTCCGCCAGGCCAAAACAGAGTTGCCAGAAGTCCCGGCAGGAACTGCATAAAAGCGACGAAGGCAACTAGCCCCAACTGTGATACTTCGTTTCCTCTGGCGATGAGCATATAAAACAGGAAGCTTAGTAGCGTTATTACAAAGATCACTGCCCGACGAGCCCAGATCAAACGCTGGTAGAGATGGTTATTACCATGATTCTGGTAGAAAGGTAGAAATATATGATTAATGACCATACCGGAAAGCGCAATGGCACTGATTATCAGCACTCCACTCGCAGCAGATAGACCGCCGATAAAGGCGATGACTGTTAGAGTGGGTGATCCCTGCTGGATACCCAGAATGAGACCAAAGTATTCGGGATTACTGTCGAGCTGAAGCTTTATTCCACCCCAGAGAATAGGAGGAATGGCAATAGCGAGAACCAGCAGAAAGAGTGGCACTCCCCAGCTGGCTTTTGATAGTGCTTTAGGGTTCAGGTTTTCTGTAAACAACATATGAAACATATGCGGCATGACTATGGCTGAGGTAAAAAAGGCCAGCAATAAGGTTCGCCAGGCGTCATCTTCCATGGGCGAGTAGTGAAAGTTCAGGGTACTCTGGTTTTCTGCCAGCCAGCTTTCCAGGCCGTCATTCCCCCCAAAAACAACCAACAGACAATAAAGGCCTAAAGCGCTGAGGGCAATAAGCTTGATCAGCGATGCTACTGCCATGGCAACAACGAGACCCTCGTGCTTTTGACGAATAGAGGGATGTCGGGCACCGAACAATACGGCGAAGGCGGCAATCAGGCCACAGAAGACAAAGGCAATCCGGTCAGCAGATACTTCATTGTTGAGGATATGGATGGTGTCTGTAACTGTTTGAATTTGTATGGAAAGCAGTGGCAAAGATGCTAAGACCATGAGCAGAGTGACAAAGGTTCCCGCATGTTGGCTGCGGAACCGGAAAGCAAACAAATCTGCGATTGAGCTGAGCTGATAGGTTCGCGTGATTCTTAACAAGGGTATAAGAAGAATGGGGGCCAGAATAAATGCAGCTGATGCACCAAAATAAGAGATAAGAAATCCATAACCGTAATCATGTGCCAATCCAATTGCACCGTAAAATGTCCAGGCACTGGCATAGACTCCCAGTGACAATACATAAGTAATCGGATGACGGACCAGCTTGCTGGGAAGCCAGCCACGGTCGGTAACGTAGGCGGTACCAAACAGGAACAGCAGATAGGTGAAGCCAACCAGAAATAACTGACCCAGACTAAAGTTCATTCTGACCTCTGCGGTATTCCAGCCAGGCAGTGGTGGCTATCAATAAAAACCAGAAAACGAACGGCCGATACCAACTCTTATCGGCATCGGCCCAGCTGTCAACAATGATCGGAGAAAGCAAGTAAGTACCAATGACGATGGTCGATACCAATCGATAGATGTACATATAATTCAGATCTCTTGCTGTTCAACGGTTAATCTGCTTGGTACTGCTCCTAAGGACCAGTTTTCTATTGCCCAGTCTAATATGTTGTCTATCGGTGCTCCCTGTAATGCTGTCGGTGGCTGCTGGCCTAATACCTTCAAGGCTTGATAAAGCTTTTTTTCTGGATGCAGGGGGTCCAACGCAGTGGCGAAAGTCTGTTTGCTTAGTTTTTGCCCCTGGCTGTTGACCATTATCGGGATATGAGCATAACAGGGTTGCTGATAACCGAGTAGTTGTTGCAAATATAGTTGCCTGGGTGTTGAATCCAGTAAGTCACTGCCTCGTACAATATGGCTGATGCCCTGGGCTGCATCATCACAGACGACGGCGAGTTGGTAGGCATAGAGTTTATCTTTTCGTCGAATTACAAAATCGCCACAATAGGGACTTAATTGTTGCCGTTGCGGGCCTTGAATTTGATCCTTGAAGGTAATTGCGCAGTTATCAGTTTTAAGGCGAATGGCTGTTATTCCGTGTAGATGAGACTGCCGGCTTCGACAGTATCCGTCATAAACTCCGCCGCGTTGAGCAATCATCTGCCGGGAGCAGCTACAGTAGTAGGCATGTCCCGCTTTTAGTAACTGGTCAATTATGGCCTGGTAGGTTTGGTAGCGATCACTTTGATAAATAACTTGCTGATCCCAGAGCAGACCGAACTGTTCAAGTGTTCTTAAAATCTGGTCTGCAGCACCGGGGATTTCCCGGGGAGGGTCCAGATCTTCCATGCGTACCAACCAGATTCCCTGATTTTTGCGGGCATCCAAAAAACTGGCAAGAGCAGCAAGTAATGAACCGAAATGAAGGGGGCCCGTCGGGGATGGGGCAAAACGACCCTTATAGGCTGTTCTTACCGGCCATGTTTGATGCGCTTCTGTATTGGCTGGCTTGTAGGAAATGACCATGGCACTGCACTAGGTGCATCAATACCCGCGTTCGTTAGTTCAAGTGGCAGATATTCTGGGCGCTCGCCCAACCTCCAGTCACTTGATGCTCCAAAGAAAACAGTTTCTGTACCGATCTGCTGCATGGCATAGTGAGTCGGTACAGAGCTTGCGTTAACTGCCCAGTTGTTTTTCTTTGATTTCAGCCAGTGTTTTACAATCAATACAAAGTGTTGCAGTGGGACGAGCTTCCAAGCGGCGAATGCCGATTTCTATCCCACAAGACTCACAAAAGCCATATTCATCGTTTTCTATTAACTCTAATGTTTCACCAATTTTTTTGGTGAGCTTACGCTCCCTGTCTCGCGTTCGCAGCTCCAGGCTGAACTCTTCTTCCTGGCTTGCTCGATCACTTGGATCGGCGAAATTTGCTGCATCTTCTTGCATATGGCTGATGGTGCTATCAACTTCTTCCATTAGCTCACGCTTCCAGGAATGGAGTATGTTTCTGAAGTGCTGCTTCTGCGCTTCATTCATATACTCTTCACCGTCCTTCATTTCATAAGGAACGTAATGCTTCAGGAGAGACTCTTTTGTATCCGGCATAGTACTGCCTCGCTTTTTCTTAGCCCATGCGGCGGTTGCTGCATCTTTGCAAAATTATCCAGACCAAGTGTCGGACAATTTGGTTTACCCTTTCCTCAGAACCCGTGAGGAAATTAGGCGCAAGAAACTACCAGATCTGATTTCATTGTGCCAGCATCAAATTCAATTAATTCGTAAGCGCTTTTATTTATATAAACTTTTTACACAACACTGTATTTCTAGACCAATTTTTACGACTTGTACATTAGTATTAGATTTACATGCAAAGAAGGGTTCAATCAGTCGTAGATTACATGGAGAATTAAATGAAATTTGAACACCCTCTTCAGGAGGGGAAACTTGTTCGGCGCTATAAGCGCTTTATGGCAGATGTTGAACACTCAGAGGATAAGGTGATTACGATTCATTGTCCGAATACTGGATCAATGAAAAACTGCAGTGATCAGGGCAGTCGGGTTTGGTTCTGGGATTCTGGCAATCCGAAACGGAAGTACCCGCACAGTTGGGAGCTGGTCGAGGTTGAGGAGCAGTTCCTGGCTTGTGTGAATACAGGGCGGGCTAATGCTTTGACAAAAGAGGCGATCAATAACGCGATAATTTCTGAGCTACAAGGGTATGAATCCCTGAGGACTGAGGTGAAGTATGGGGAAGAAGGTAGCCGCATCGATTTGTTACTGGAAGGGCCGCAGGGACGCTGTTATGTGGAGGTCAAGAATGTAACTCTCTTACGCGAGGATGGTCTTGGCGTATTTCCTGACGCTGTGACTGAGCGAGGTAGAAAGCATCTGCGGGAGTTGATGAAAGTCGCTGCTGCCGGTGACCGTGCGGTATTGCTTTATTGTGTCGCTCACACCGGTATCGAGCGGGTCAGTCCCGCAGATGATCTGGACCCTGCTTATGGAGAAACACTGAGAGAAGCGGTCACTGCTGGTGTTGAAATCTATGCTTACAGGGCAGAGATTGATAGCGAATCGATCAGTCTTCGCTATCCAATCGAGGTGTGTCTGTAGGCTGATCGCTTTTGAGATCGATAAATACTGCACCTTCACTGACCGTAAAAGGTATGGCTTCCAGGCTTTGGCCCAGGCAGGGGCCCTGTACACACTGACCACTATGGATTAGAAACAGGGCACCGTGGGTGGCGCATTGGATTAACTGACGATCAGCATCCAGAAACTGATCGGGTAGCCATTCCAGATTGATACCGCGATGAGGGCAGCGATTGCGATAGAGATAGAGTTGCTGCTCTTTTATAATGGCAATAATCGCGATATCACCGATATTAAAGCCACGGGAGTGTCCCTCTTTGATATCATCAAGTTGACAAAGCAGTTGCACGAATAGTCCCCAGTTGGCTTAAATCAAATTACAGTATTGTCTCCAACATCGAGGGCTGACACAATCAAAGCAATCCGTTATTGAGTTCGTAGCATTTTCTGGAGTAACGATGGCCCATCATAAGAATGTTGAATTTGTACCTCTGAATATATCCGTCCTGACGGTGTCAGATACCCGAACCCTGGAGACTGATACCTCTGGTCAAGCCTTAATCGATCGTCTTGAAGCAGAGGGGCATAAACTGGCAGATCGTGCCATTGTTATCGACGATGTCTATAAATTGCGAGCTAAGGTTTCTCAATGGATTGCTGATGATAATGTTCAGGCCATTCTGTTAACCGGTGGAACCGGTTTCACCTCTCGTGACAACACACCTGAGGCTATGATTCCGCTGTTTGACAAACAAGTGGAAGGTTTCGGCGAGCTGTTCAGACATGTCTCTTACCAGCAAATCGGCTCTTCCACTGTTCAGTCACGTGCGCTGGCCGGCATAGCCAATCGAACCGTTATTTTCTGTATGCCTGGATCCCCAAATGCCTGCAAAACTGCCTGGGATGAAATTATCAAAAGTCAGCTGGATGCCCGTCACAGACCTTGCAATTTTGTTGAGATGGTCGCCTTAGCCCCTGTTGATACTGCTTGTGAGACACGGTCATGAGTGGCGGTTGTGGATGTGACTCACCCGGGATGATGGCTTACGAACAGGCGTTGGATCAGTTGCTGGATGCGGCTACCAGTGCGGAGGAGTCTGGACAGCCTGTTATTCAAGTAACGCTTGCTCAGGCATTGGGCCGAATTCTTGCCGAAGATCAGCACTCGGCGGTAGATGTTCCTCCAAATGATAACAGTGCAATGGATGGTTATGCTTTGCATATTGATTCTTTGGGCTCCGATGCAGTTAGTCAACTGGTTATTAGTCAACGGGTACCGGCAGGCGCAGACCCTGAGCCGTTAAAACCAGGAACAGCTGCTCGTATATTTACCGGTGCAAAAATTCCTGAGGGGGCCAACGTCGTTGTTAAGCAGGAAGATTGTGAAACGACCACCTCTGAGGGTAATCCACTTACCATCAATGGTGAATCAGCGGTTCAATTGCCTTCGATACAGGAAAAGGGACAGAATATACGGTTGTTGGGTCAGGATATCCGCCAGGGTGAAGTTATTATGCCTGCCGGAACACGTTTGCAACCCCAGCATTTAGGCGTATTAGCCAGTGTTGGGATTGGCGAACTGTCTGTTTATCGACCACTGAAAGTCGCTATTTTATCAACCGGTGATGAGTTGATTGAGCCCGGCTTAACTCTGGCTCCCGGTCAGATTTATAATTCCAACCGCTACACCCTGACAGGCATGATTAACGGCCTGGGAATGGAAATGGTTGACCTGGGGATCGTTGCTGATACCCCTGAGGCTACCGACGAAGCGCTGAGCCGTGCGGCTAAAGAAGCCGATGTGGTGATTAGCAGTGGTGGTGTTTCTGTCGGTGAGGAGGATCATGTTAAGGCTTCAGTCGAGAAGTTGGGGAGTCTGAATCTCTGGCGCATTGCTATCAAACCAGGCAAGCCTTTTGCCTATGGTGAAGTGCAGGGTAAGCCTTTCCTCGGACTTCCGGGTAATCCCGCCGCAGTGCTGGTTTCTTTTAACATCCTTGCTCGTCCCTTTTTGCTGAAAATGCAAGGGGCTACAGAGTTGATGCCGATCAGTTACCGGGCACCAGTGATGCTCACCCGCAAGGCTCAGGGCCGAAAGGAGTTTATGAGAGCCCGGTTGACCTCTAAGGACGGTAAACCCTGTATTGAACCGTTTTCTAATCAGAGTTCTGGTGTACTTTCATCAGCTGTTTGGGCGAATGGTTATGCCATTATTCCTGCGAATACCGCGGTGACTGAAGGGGATGAAGTTGACTTTGTACCATTTTCGGAAGTGATGAATTGAGGATTTCCGGCACCCAACGTCAGGGTTATGAAACTCAACTCTAAATCTGTCGAGTCGTCATGTTCTTCTAGTGATTAATCGCCTGGAGTTCTTCCAGGCGATTAATGTTGGTAAAGGCCTGGGCCTGTCCTTTGTACTCTATTTCCGCAATCGGGTGCTGCTTGTACCAGCGGAATACTCCATGATGGTCAGCGGCCAGGAACTCACGCAGACTTTCTTTAAGGGCCGTTGGCATGATTGCATGCAAAGGCTGTCGACGTTCGCCATCGTGTACCAGACTGACACCCAGGGGGTTGTTCAGGTAAGACTCGTATAAGCGCTGAGGAAGATCCAGCGGGATCATTGGAGTATCACAGGGCAAGACCAACAAGGCGTCATGCCTTGCTTTTTCCATCCCCGCAAGAATACCTGCTAAGGGGCCAGGAAAGTCCCGTTGCTCATCCTGTACGATGTTCTCATTGTAATGCTGATAGAGATCCTGATTGCGATTGCAGCTGATGATAATATCATCGCTGAAGGGACGGGAAACGTTTAGCGCATGTTCAATAAACGGCAGGCAGTTAAGCTCGACTAATCCTTTGTCCCGTCCACCCATTCGGCTTCCGCGTCCTCCAGCGAGTATCAGAATACTTAACGGCAGTTTTTGTGTACAGCTCATATTCGGGATCTGCAATTGGGCTAGTAGCATTTCGTCCGACAGGAACTGAATTCGTTCCATCAGGCGGTCTGGTTATCTATGGTCGCTTGTATTACGCAGTTTACGAGGGGCTGTGGCAGATTGGTTGTTATCTTAACAGACATCACTCATTGATTTTTATTCATCTGCCCTAAGGGCCTTGTACATCTTATCGTTGTCATCGTAGTACGACGTTGATAGATGTCAATCACTGGAAAAGAAAGTCTACCTTTATGACCTGGGTTCTAACTTGATTCGTATCATTTGCCCGCCCGGTTTCTATTGCTAGAGTGGCGATTTTTCGTGGGGTTCGGGTACATCCTTCCACCTCTCATAACTGATAATTTATTCAGCAGGTAAAGCTCATGGAGCTGGTGTGTCCGGCGGGGAATTATCCCTCTTTAAAGGTCGCTGTAGATAATGGTGCCGATGCGGTTTATATCGGTTTTAAAGATGATACCAATGCCCGCCATTTTGCAGGATTGAATTTTAACGACAAGAAAGCCTATCGCGCGCTGGACTATGCCCGGGATCGCGGTGTGAAGGTTTTTGTGGCCATTAATACTTATCCTCAGCCGAAAGGTTGGGCGCGTTGGCAACGTGCGGTTGATCTTGCTGCGGATCTTGGCGTTGATGCCCTGATCGGAGCAGACATGGGGGTGTTGGGTTATGCTGCCGATCGGCATCCTGAGCTGGGGTTGCATCTTTCGGTACAGGGTTCAGCAACCAATTATGAAAGCTTAAAGTTTTATCAGCAGAACTTTGGCATTCGCCGGGCTGTCTTACCACGAGTACTTTCCATGGCGCAGGTCCGTCAGCTGGCCACTCAAAGCCCGGTAGAGCTTGAAGTGTTCGCTTTTGGAAGTCTCTGTATTATGGCAGAAGGGCGCTGTCACCTTTCCTCTTACATGACTGACCAGTCTCCCAATACCTGTGGTGCCTGTTCCCCTGCTCACGCGGTACGCTGGGAGGAGCATGCTGATGGGGGCATGGAAACCCGGCTGAATAATATTTTGATTGATCGCTTTAAACCTGGTGAGAAAGCAGGGTATCCGACCTTGTGCAAGGGGCGGTTCCAAGTAGAAGGTAATACTTTCCACGCCCTGGAAGAGCCAACAAGTCTTAATACATTGGAGTTGCTGCCACAGCTGAAGGAAGTCGGCGTCCGAGCTGTGAAAATTGAAGGTCGTCAACGCAGTCCCGCCTATGTTGAACAGGTCGTTAAAGTCTGGCGTGAAGCTCTGGATTCTTTTACGGCTGATCCCCAGAGATATGCCGCCAAATATGAATGGATGGCAGCGCTGGATAATGTATCAGAAGGTTCCCAGACAACTCTGGGAGCATATTCTCGCCCTTGGCAATAGTGCGTGATGGAGATCGATTTATGAAGACCAATAAAACGCAGTTGTCACTCGGCAGTAATTTATTTTTCTGGCCACGGCAAGATACCTGTGATTTTTATCAACAGATGTTGGAGCAACCTCTGGATATTATCTATCTGGGTGAAGCTGTGTGCTCCAAGCGACGGGAATTAAAGACCCAGGAATGGATTGATTTAGCGAAGGAGCTGGCTGCTGGTGGTAAGCAGGTCGTGTTATCTACATTGGCTTTGATTGAAGCTGAATCAGAGCTGAAGACATTACGCCGTCTCTGTGACAATGGTGAGTTGCTGGTTGAAGCCAACGATATGGGGGCAGTTCAGGCAATGGCTGAACGCAAGCTGCCTTTTGTCAGTGGCTCTGCGATCAATATTTACAATGCCTATACGTTGCAAAGCTTATACAAGCAGGGTCTTCAGCGCTGGGTTATGCCGGTGGAACTTTCTGGCGAAACGCTGGCCGATATTCTGACGGATGCCCAGAAGCTTGGGTTTGCTGACCAGATTGAAACTGAGGTCTTTAGTTATGGTTACCTGCCCCTGGCTTATTCTGCCCGTTGTTTCACCGCCCGGGCGAAAAACCTGCCTAAAGATAACTGTCAGTTTGTCTGCCTGGATTATCCTCAAGGTTTACCGATGACCAGTCAGGAAGACCAATCCGTATTTACGATCAACGGTATTCAGACGATGTCGGGCCAAGTCTATAACCTGTTACCTGAGGTTGAAGAAATGAAGCGTATCGGTGTGGATATCGTACGTTTGAGTCCGCAACAAGAGGGCATGGCAGAAGTAATCGAGCAATTCAGAAGTGTCATCGACGGTGAATCTAAGCAGATTCTGGCTATCCCAGCAGATGCCGTTAATGGCTATTGGTATAAAGATGCTGGCCTGGTTAATACTTACGCGGAGTAGTTGCAGGTATCCGGAACGCTTTCCTGGGTTCAGGTGGTTCTGTGGATAAGCATTAGCTGAAGCGCCTGTCCAATAAGGCAGGCGCTGTTCAAATGAAGTCTATGCTTTTGGCTGTTTTCTAGAATGACCAGTTTTCAGGAAAGCATTCTCCCCTGAGTACCAAGGGCTTGATTTCAGCGGTTTGGTGATGGCAAAGTGAGCGATGCTGATTGGCTTTTTTACCGGCAAAGGCGGTCTGTAGAATTTGCAGCATGTCTCCATGGGAGACCAGTAGTAGAGTTTCTCCGCAATAAGAGTTTTCCAGTTTGTGGAGAAGTTTGAGTCCCCGCCCAAGAACTTGCTCAGTGGGTTCAACTCCATTAACTGATTGGGGTGCTCCCTGCCTATCCTGTTGCCAGATGAGTTCATAGTTTTTGTCTGATTGACCATCCCAATTGCCAAAGAAGCGTTCCCGTAAAGCAACCTCCAATAGCGGGAAAGGCAAGGATAGAATCTCCGCAGCCAATTGAGCTGTCTGGCGGGTTCTCAGGAAGTCAGAGCTGATAATGATGCTGATGGGATCTGCGTTGTAATTCTTGATAGCATTCACAACCTGTTGCCGACCCTGTTCGGTGAGACCAAAGTGCTGGCACCCAATGGCGGGATCACTGACAATCTTTCCAGCGACGTTGGCTTCACTCTGGCCATGTCGCATAAGATAGTAACTGTTTGTGAATACCGCCATTCTTTTGACCCCTTAAAGTTTAAGAGTTTTAGTGTATAGGTTTTTAGATCAATCGCTTACGAATGTTGACGACAACTATCTCGGCAACAATAACGATCACGAAAATAGCGACTAAAGCCATAGACACTCGCTGCCATTCGAACAGGTTCATAGCATCGTTCAACACGACTCCTATCCCGCCAGCACCGACTAAACCCAAGACAGCAGATTCACGTACATTGATATCCCAGCGGAACAGTACGATACTGAAAAATGCAGGTAGTATCTGCGGCCAATAGCCTTTCAGTAAAATGGACATCCAGGAAGCTCCCGTCGCCTGTAGTGCCTCGATTGGCCCCATGTTGATCTCTTCAATGGCTTCTCCTAACAATTTGCCCACAAAGCCAACTGAGCGAAAGGCGATAGCCAAAACCCCCGCAATAATCCCCGGGCCAAAAATGGCTACAAACAGCAGCGCCCAGACCAAAGAGTTCACTGAACGTGAAGACACCAGAAAGAATCGAGCAATCCAGTGACTCCAGGGAGAGGCCACGATATTACTGGCGTTCATCAGGGCTAAAGGAATGGCAAAGATAAGTGTTATCAGTGTTCCCAAGGTGGCGATATTCAGGGTTTCAACCATCGCATCATGAACAGATATTGGGTAGTAAGCGAAATCAATTGGCCACATACGGGCAAACAAATCCGCCATCTGTTCTGGTGCATCAAAGAAGAACTCCGGGATCACCTCGACGGTTCGAACAGACTGCACTAACGACAGGATCAACAATAAATAAACGGCGTAACGGGACAGCTTCTGGTTCAGGGTAAAACGCTGCCAGTGGTGGTTAATGGTATTCATCTGAAATTTCCCCGCTGAGCTGATTATCTGAAGATCCGTCGGACTATATTGGAGAGGAACTCGCCTAACATAATCAGCGCTATGATGGTGATCAGGATTGCGGCAACAAAGTCGTAATCGAAACGCTGGAAGGCTGAGAAAAGCGTGCCTCCCAGGCCTCCCGCACCGACGATCCCCACCATTGTGGAATTGCGCAGATTGGAATCCAGCTGATAGGTGGAAAAACCGAGGAAGCGGGAGAAAACCTGAGGCATCACTGAAAATAAAATGACACTGACAAAACCTGCTCCTGTTGCGCGAATGGCCTCTACCTGTTTGAGGGATATTTCTTCGATGGCTTCAGCAAATAGCTTAGCGATAAATCCTATCGAGGCGACTATCAGCGTCAGAATTCCAGCCAGTGCACCAAATCCGACACTTTTTACAAACAAAATAGCAATGATTACCGGATGAAAAGTCCGGCAAATGGCGATAAAGCCGCGCATGGGTATACTGACCCAGTTTGGCATCAGGTTACGGGCCGCAAACAGGCCGAAAAACAGTGACAAAAAGATGCCTGCGACACTGGCTATAATGGCAATTTCCAAACTTTCAGCTAAGTCGTTGAGCAGCAACTCCCAGCGGTTAAAGTTAGGGGGGAACATTTTGTCAAGAAGCTTATCAGCGTAGCCCAGCCCACTGCTGATTCGCTCCCAGCTCAGGCCCATTGCATTGACTGAGTAGATCAGGTAAGCCGCCAACAGCAGCCAGGCGGATGTGATCAACCAGTTGCGCTTAAAGGGGTTTTCACGGTCTTGAGTTATCGATGGTTTGATATCGATGGAATTTAAACCAGCCATGATTCTCCTCCGTAGATCTGTTTCAGGTGGTCATCAGTGATGCCCTCAGGACCGCCGTCGTAGACTACCTTGCCTTCTGACATACCGATCATACGTTTTGCAAAGCGGCGGGCCAGAGTGACATCATGGATATTAACCAGTGCCGGAATATTCTTTTCCAGAGCAAAGCGTTCCAACAGCTCCATAATCTCGACCGCTGTTTTAGGGTCCAGCGAGGAGGTTGGTTCATCCGCCAATAGAATATGAGGATCCTGCATTACTGCTCGAGCAATGCCGACCCGCTGGCGTTGACCGCCGGATAGACTATCGGCTCGTTTAGCGGCGTGTTCAGTCAGCCCCACTGCTTCCAGCAGTTCAAAAGCGGTATTTATGTCCTGCTGGCTGAATTTTCGCCGCCAGGCTTGCCAGGCCGACATATAGCCGAGACGGCCTGTCAGTACGTTTTCTATAACGCTCAGGCGCTCAACCAGATTGTACTCCTGAAAGACCATTCCAACCTGTCGACGAAGTTTCCGTAATTGCTGTCCCTTCGCTTTGCAGAGATCTGACTGGTCAAAAATAATCTCCCCTTCAGTCGGGTCGATCAATCGATTAATGCAGCGCAATAGAGTGCTTTTCCCGGTGCCTGATGGGCCGATGATGGCAATAATGCCTGGTTCGTTAATCGTGACGTCGATACCTTTCAGAATCGGGTTTCCGACAACGTACTCTTTCTTGAGCCCTTTGATCTCAAGGAAGGATTGAGTTGAAGACATAATTATTTCCTGCAAACAATAGATAACCCTGCAGCAGCCAAAGTGGCCGCTGCTATCCGGGTATTATTCCGTGGTTAGTGTGGCTCCAGAGCCATGCTGGAGCCGGATGGATCAGCTGGTGCAGCCTGCGTAATAGGTGACCGTCGCCGGCCAGTCTGAGAACACGCCGATGACGCCAACATCTTTAACTAAAACGTCCAGTAACTCGAAGGTATCACCGTCGTTATCGATGCTTTCTGTTGTGGTCTGGTAGTACCAGCCTCCGCCATTAGCCAAGGGGCCGGAACGCTCAAGAGTCCAGGTGATGATATCGAGTCCTGCTTTTTGTGCTTCTTTAGCATAGGTGGAGGGTGAAATTTTACCGTTCTCTATCGTGACCAGCATCCACATGGGTGGAGCGATGATTTCGATACCCTGTGACTTAAGCTCCGCCATCGTCGGAGACCAGGTTGAAGGATTTTTATGGTCAAATTGCTCGTTGTCGTAACGACCATCCAGATAAACGGCTTGATCACCAAAGCGAGGTTCGTTAGCTATCCAGTATTGCACATCCTTTATATTAAAAGATTGTGGATAAACATTACGGGCGTCGACTCCCAGCTCTTTATATTCATCGATCATTTGCTGAGCATAGTCTTGCTGGCTGTAGTTCCCTTGGTAGGGCATTTCAACCGCCGCTCTCTTGAGTTCCGGTGTCATCTTGACTCCAAGCTCTTTAAACAGGGCGATACTTTGCTTATGGCTGAGTAAGGTTCCGTCAGTGGAGTACAGATCAGTACGGTAGTTAGGCGTTGCTGCCATGTATTCTTCTAATGTTTTGGCATCAGGGTTGCCAGCGTCCATTTTCCCTTTCAGAGAGAGGAATTCTTTTAAGGTAATGTCGCTGGTCCGGCATTCGACATTTTTAAAGGGTGTTTCGCTATTGAAATCCGGCGGAACAGTACATTTTTCTGCCAACTCCGGGATGGTCAGAATGTTGGTCGTAGTATGCAGATCTTTTTGGGAGTGGCGGCATACCAATTCTTTGTCTTTGGTAAAGGTTACGTCACACTCCAGGACTCCTGCACCCATTTGAGCGGCGGCAATATAGGATTCTCTGGTGTGCTCAGGGAATTGCAAAGGGGCACCGCGATGCCCGATTGAGAGATCGCTACGATAAAAGCTGTTGCTCTTGCATTGTGACAGTTTATCTTTCAGGGGGCTGGCTTCCATGGAGTCTATGAGAAAAAAGGGGCGAGGGCCGAGCTGAGCGGCAACCTTTTCATCATGACTTGAGGTTCCTGCCAGAACTCCCTGGCTCAGGCCTGCCAGCAGACTAAGGCTGGCTAGCGTGTGTACTGTCCGAGTAAATCTAATCATAGGATTTAACCTGTACTCAATAAATGATCAATATTGGGGCCGCAGAATGGTGCGGCCATGACCGATAGGCTCAAGATGCCACGGCAAAGACAATACTGATCAGTTGTTAAGGATTTGTTGCGCTGGAAACCGACAAGACCAGGGTTTAACTGGTGGAAGGCGTGACGGGTTCCCATTAATTGACAGAAATGATTATCCGTTTGTCTTGGCAGCCTCAGCAGCGAGTTTTTTAGCACGCTTCTTAGCCGCTTTGGCAGCATCTTTCTCGGCTAGCTTTTTCAGGCCTTTTTTGGTGTAAGCGGTACCTGTCGCGTGAGCAATGTCTCGAATAACTGCCCAGTCATTTTTATAGGTAATTGGATAGAAACGGTCAGCACCGTTGAAGGTTTCCTTCATTTTTTCCGGGAAGCGGAATGAAGAAAACGCCTGCTTAATTTTGTTGACCAGATCCGGGTGAAGGTCATGGGCGTAACCGAAGGCAGAAGTCGGGAAACGCGGACTTGTATAGATGATACGAAAATCATCACGTTTGATACGGCCACCGGTCACCATCCGATCAAACACATCAGATGCGACGGGGGCTGCGTCGTAGTCGCCGGCCAAAACTCCCATGATGGACTGATCGTGTTTACCGGAGTACTTAACGGTGTAATCCTTGTCAGGTGTTATACCCAGATCAGGAAACAGTGCCCGTGGTGCCAGGTTACCGGAATTGGAGGAAGCTGAGGTGTGGGCCACCATTTTGCCTTTCAGGTCTTCCATGGTCTTGATGGAACTATCCTTACGGGTAATGGTAATCAGGTTATAACCCTGAAAAGCGTCTGCGGTCCCTTTGACCGCAATAGGAACATAACCACCCAGGTTGACTGCGTAGCCTGTAGGGCCAGTGGAAAATCCGGCAATGTGTAATCGACCCGATCGAATCGCTTCAACCTCGGCAGCATTTGAGTGTACTGTGTAGTAGATGACTTTTTTGCCGGTGATGTCGCTTAAATGCTTCTGAAACTCGTAGAAGGCGTCTTTATAAACGGCCGGATCTTCTACGGGGGTGTACGTGAAGACCAGAGTGCTGGGATCTCTCCATTTGGAGGAGTCTTTTGGTGAGTCGGCTACCAGGTCCTTGTTTTCATCACAGAACTTATCGTCAAGTACGCCCCGGTGGTTGCAATTATCTGCTTGAGCAGCAGATGCCCCCAGTAGCAAAGAACCGGAGAGCAGAAGGCTGGTAAGGAGTTTATTTGGCATTATTCTTATCCTTGTAACTCGTCTTATTGTTTTGGTCGACCATGGACTGGCGACGATTCAGAATCCATACTGTCTTGGGTTGGACTCCCTGGAGTTACAGCAAAAGTAATACCAACAATCAAAAGTTCTTTTTTATCATTGTGTTGCGGGATTTTTTCATGTTGTTCTTTTGTTGAAAGGACAGCAAAGTCCCACGGCTTTAGCTGCAATGGGACATATCTGTCCATATTATTCAGAGGTTCTGAATTGCTGCTTGTCCAAATGATGTTTTTTCATTTTACGGTAAAGGGTTTTACGGGATAGATTCAGCTGCTCTGCTGCTTCGTTCAATTGTCCCTGTGCTGCACGTAAGCCTTCTTCCAGGATCTGCCGTTCGAACAGATCCATACGCTCTTCATAACCTGTTGTGCAGTCCCCTTTTACGTTTTGCTCATGCTGGTGTTCGTTGAAGTCCAGCGTTGTTTCACTGATTCCAAGCACAAAACGGTCAGCAGCGTTTTTCAGTTCTCGTACATTACCCGGCCAATCATGCTGCAATAGATGACTGACCTGGGGAGGACTAAGCTCCGGCAAGGGACGAGAAAACTGTTCACTGGCTTTTTGCAGATAGTGATGGAATAGCGGCAAGATATCTTCGGGTCGGTCTTTTAGTGGTGGGATGGTCAAGCTGGCGACATTTAGTCGGTAAAATAAATCTTTGCGAAAATGCCCTTCTTCTCCCAGTTGTGCCAGGTCGTCTTTACTGGCAGCAATAACCGTCAGTTCCACAGGAATAGGGGTTGTACTGCCTACACGCTCAACCGTCCGATCCTGGAGTACCCGGAGTAGCTTGATCTGTACGGGTAATGGCATGGTTTCAATTTCATCCAGAAACAGGGTGCCGCCATTCGCGGCTTCTATCTTGCCGATATGACGTTTGTTGGCACCGGTGAAAGAGCCTGCTTCATGACCGAATAATTCACTCTCAATAAGACTTTCGCTGATACCGCCGCAATTGATGGCGATAAAGCGATTGTTATGGCGCTGACTGAACTGGTGAAGTGCACGGGCGACAACATCTTTGCCGCTGCCGGTATCTCCGTAAATGATGGTATCGACATTAGCCTGAGCTAAAGACAATACATGCTGACGGATACTCTTGATTGCTGCTGATTCACCGATAATAAAAGCTTCCAGACCCGTCTGTTGTTCCAGGTTGTATTTCAGACTACGGTTTTCCAGCACTAAGCGTCGTTTGTCGATTGCCCGTTGTAGCTGAGCCAGGAGGTGTTCGGGTTGCAGTGGCTTCTCTAAAAAATCATAGGCCCCTTCTTTCATCGCTTCGATTGCCATGGGGATATCGCCGTGCCCGCTCATCAGTAGCACCGGTATCCCGCTATCTAACTGCTGGATTTGAGCCAGTACACTGAGACCATCCGTTTTCGGCATTTTGACATCACTAAGGACTACGACCGGACTGTTTTTATGGAGTGTTCCCAGTATTTTTTCAGGCTTAAGGAAAGCTTGTACGCTAAATCCCTCCAGTTCCAGCATCTCAGAAAGAGCTTCAATGATTGCTTGGTCATCATCGATAACTATGAGCTGAATATCGCTAAGCATTCAATGTTCCGCCTTTTTTAATACCAGGGTGAATTGACTTCCGTGGCCCTGTGTTGACTGCACTTGGATGTGGCCTCCAAAGTCTTGGACAATGTTGTAGCTGATCGACAGGCCCAGCCCCAAACCTCTACCGACCTCCTTTTGGGTAAAGAATGGATCAAATATCATCGGTAATAAATCAGTTGGAATGCCGATTCCACTGTCCTTTATTTCCAGTTGAATATCTTCATTGGTGCTGCTGACCCTGAGGTCCAATTGACGTAACTCGCAGTTATCCAGAGCATCAATGGCATTGCTGAGCAGGTTAACCAGTACCTGTTCTAAGCGAATGGGTTCAGCTTTGACCTTAAGTCCGACAGGCCCTGGGTAGTAGTTGAGTTGGCAATGCTGTTCCCTGATTCGATTGGACATCAGTTCCAGGGCATCGTTAATGACTGTATCCAGATCAACCGGGCTTAATTCTGTTTCGGCCTCTCGGGCAAAGGTTTTCAGATGCCGGGTAATACCGGCAATCTTATCCAGTAACTTTCTAATTTTGGCCAGGTTCTCACGGACCTGATCTGGCTGCTGTTTATCCAGTCGGCGGCCGGCGGTGTGGAGATGACTGGCGATCGCCGTTAACGGCTGATTGATCTCGTGGGTGATACCAACGCTTAACTGGCCCAAAGCAGCAAGCTTGCCTGCTTGAACGAGTTCACTCTGTGCTGATTTCAGTTGTGCTTCAGCAGCGATGCGTTCCTCAATTTCCGCTGCCAGTCGCTGGTTCGTTCGTTCTACCTGGATGGCAGTGTTCTGAAAGTGCTTCAGGTCTCTAGCCATACTGGAAACTTCATCATCACCTACTATTCGAATTTGAGTATCCAGTTGAGCAGAGGCGATAGCACGCATATTTTGCTGTAACTCGACAATTCGCTGCAATACATTACGGCGAACATAGAACCAGGAGATAGCACCGGCAACCACTAAGCTAACCAGCGAAAGCAATAAAATACTTCGGATACTCACATTGATCGACGTTATTGCACTCTCCAGCGAGGAGCTGATGCTGTTATTGGTTTGATTGGTATAGTGATTAATCTGAGCGGCTAATTGCTGAATATGATCCTGGCTGTTTTCCAGAAAAAAACTTTGTTGATAGAGCAGATCCAGCTCTTCGTTTTTCAATAGGAAAAGTCCACCGCGACGCGAACCAATCTCCAGTAATAATTGAATTTGGTCGATCAGTGCCGGTGACAAGTTGTCAATCGGTAACAAGGGTAGTTGCTGCTGAATCTGTGCCCCCAGCGCCTCAAGTCGAAGAAATGTATAATCCAGATCGTTAAAAGAGCTGTCGTTGCGCACTTTTTCAACCATTCCTGAAAAATAATAGAGTCGACTGATGACTGCTATCAATGCATCCGAGGTCACTGAGTTTGAATGTTTTTCCAGTTCAGTGATCAGTTGTTGAAACAGTGGAAATGTCATTCGGGACTGTTGAGCGAGTTCCCGTCGGATCTGTTCCCGACGCTCAACACTTTGATTTAATAATGTCAGGCTGTTATGTATCTGAGCGATCAACTCACGAAAATAACGATTGTAGTCTGGTAAATTTCGCATCAACTGATCCATCTCGTTGATGGATTCACTTAAAGCGTCCATCGCCTTCTGTCGTGAAAAGTTAGAATCGCTGGTGACCAGAAGTGGTGCGGTTGCGACAATCAGTCGACTCTTGTCATTCAGCCTGGCTGCAGCGTCAAGCCCTGGTATGTATTGATGCTTAAGAAGTAGTAAGCGTTCACTAAGCAGTAGGTATGTGTTGGTTGCAAGACCGCTGGCAACAATGGTGATGGAAGAGATTAATACCAGTGCCAGAAATAGTCTGCCGCCAATACCTATCCGGCTTAACCAGGGAAATCCGCCATTAGTCATTATTATTTTTCCATTTGGGTCAGCAGTGCGTTGATTGCTTGCGTACTGATAATTAGACCTGCCAACGATGTCTTTAACCCTATTTGTAATCTCATCCAACAAGGCCGTGATTTAATATGTCGTTGCAGGAAAACAATGAAAGAATAGTGCCAACTTTGATCGGCCGGAACTGGAGGTAAAGTCTACCTACTGAGGACAGAAATGTCCCATGGCAATAGCATTTGATTCGTTGATGGGAGGAAAAGCGTAAATCCGCAAAATCAGTGCAAAAAGCCGAGAATTATCTCGGCTTTTTCAGGGGGCACAGAGGTCGGCTGACTTTGAGCCGTCTGCGCTATAACGGCTGTCTTGAGGTCATTGTTAAGAGTCAGAAGAGCTTGTTAGCCAGCCCTGAACCCTTGGTCATTATCAGCTTCAAAAGAGGGGGAAAGCTATCGTGGTCAACAGCGTCCATCAAATTTTTAACTTCCAGGCCTATTTCTGTATCACCTTCAATCATCAGACGTCGTTGAAAAAAGAGAGTGTCAGGATCTTCGCTACGGGAGGCCAGCAACATGAACTCTTTTAGATTACCGCGGATACTGGCGTTTTCGTTCTCCTGATTACTGACAATCAATTTGCCTTCTTCACTGTAGCTGAAGTACCAGGTCATACCGATATCGGTGATCTCCACTTTCATCCATTTTCCTTCCAGGAATTCAAAATCCCCGTCTTCAAGAGGCTCCTGAAAAGCTTGCTCCATGGCTTTCAACAGCACGCTTTTCTGAATACCAAAGGGCACCCAGGCAGCCTTTTTTGCTAAAAAGAGAGGCATCTTTTTGACCAGCTCTTTTGCTGTTGGCGGTGTGGGGAGCGATGAGGGTAACGGTAATGAAGACAGAGAGGGAAGTGCTGGAAGTTGTTTGAACAGCATAGACCGAAACCTTTCGTGAGTAACTGTGACAGAATAACCGCACGGGGATTGTAGTTTAAAAGTACTACTTCTGGAAACTGCTCTTCAGTTGCTGTTCTTGATTTAGGCTAAATAATAATAAAATATTCAGCCGTCAGTTGGCAGAGAAGGAGCTGTCAGAGTTTTTCAGACAGATATCTTTTAAGTCCGACAGCTTCATTTATACTCAGGATCCCTGCAGTCTCCACTTGATAGGGCGGCGTCTAACCTCTACCGGTCCCGGTAAGTAGGTAGCGAGGTGTCCTTGAAAGGATTCTCCGTCCAGCTCTCGGAAAATAAATGGAACCTGAGCTCTGGCCTTTGGTTTCTTTAGCGCCGAATTGAGTTCATCCTGAGCCTGTTCTGCTTCACTTTCTAACCACTCGCACTGTTGGTCTATGGAAAAACATTTCACAATACGCCAGGTAGCAAATGCTGAAAGACCCAGAACGAGCAATGACAGCATTCCAGTGAGGCTTATGATAAGGGCGAAGGCCAGGGCGGCAATGCCCTGATAAAAGGATTTGCTGAAAATTGCGGTTTGTGTTTCCAGCGCTGCGCTCTTTTCGCCATAGGTGCGCATGGCCTGTTTCAGCTCGGCGCTGTTAGTTTCAACGGCGTCCATTTGGGGTGCTCCCGCATTAAGTCGATGGGAATGTTAAATAAAGCGAACGGATTTTGCCTTAGATTGGGCTCAAGGTGAAGTCTAACAAGGGAAATAGGCAAGTTTTCCATGGGTACTATGACTACCGTCAGATTTTCTTTGTGAGTGTCTGATGCTTGTTGATATTAAAGGTATCTGATTAACGGGTATGATTAACCTTCTGCAGGGCTGCTTAGTTAGTTCAATACTGTATTTTTAGAGAGTTCAAGACTGCATTTAGCTATTTAAAGATCCCTGTATGTCGCTTATGAATAGTGGAGTAGGCCATTGAGAAGTTCGCGTGGTAAATCTCGTCGTCCTCTACCTGAGAATATGGTAGATAAAAAACAGACTCGTGAAGTCCTGTTGATGCTCCTACCTTATCTGTTGGAATTTAAGGGGAGAATGTTTGCGGCTTTTACTTTACTGGTACTGGCAAAGGTGGCCGTTGTCACTATGCCCTGGGTGCTGAAAGTTGTGGTTGACGGACTTGACCGCGCTCAGCATCAGATCATAGTTGTTCCGCTGTTGTTTATTGTTTTCTATGGCTTATTACGCTTTGGGTCGGTCTTTTTTAGCGAAGCTCGTGATGCTGTATTCAGTCGTATTACTGAAAGGGCTATGCGGCGGATTGTCTTACGAGTTTTTGAGCATCTACATGCACTGGACCTGGAATTTCATTTATCACGACAAACCGGGGGAATTTCACGCGATGTAGAGCGAGGAGGTAATGGATTTGGTTTTTTAATGCGGATGCTGGTATTCAATATTGTTCCAACTTTGATCGAAATGTCTCTGGTAGCTGCGATTCTGTTGTTTAACTTTGGTGCCTGGTATGCCTTGATTACGATACTTTCGGTTGGTGTTTATATTTATTTCACAGTAACCATAACCGAGTGGCGCAATCGCTTTGTGCGTGAAGTGAATCAGTTGGATTCAAAAACCAACACCAGGGCTGTGGATAGTTTGCTCAACTACGAAACAGTCAAATACTTTAACAATGAAGCTTATGAAGCGCTGCAATATGATCAGAATCTTGCTGGTTGGGAGTCTGCTCGTTTAAAGAACAGAATGACATTGATGGCATTGAACAGTGGCCAGGCGTTGATCATTGCCACGGGGATGATGCTGATGATGTGGCTGGCTGCTGAAGACGTAGCCAGTGGTGTCATGACGATTGGTTCACTGGTCATGATAAATGCCTATGTTTTGCAGCTGTTTATGCCGCTCAATTTTCTTGGAATGGTTTATCGGGAAGTACGTCGTGCCCTGACCGACATTGAGAACATGTTCTCTTTGTTGAAAAGAGAGCCGACAATTAAAGATAAACCAGGAGCGGGTGAGTTACAGGTCAGTCAGGGGAAAATTGAATTTCGCAATGTATGTTTTTCTTATCAACCAGAGCGACCAATCATCCAGAATCTGAGTTTTACCGTGGAGCCGGGACAGAAACTGGCAATTGTCGGTGCCAGCGGGGCGGGAAAATCGACGTTAGCTCGATTGTTATTCCGTTTTTATGACCCAGACAGTGGCGATATTTTAATTGATGATCAACCGATTTGCTCGGTCACTCAGCTAAGCGTGCGAAAGGTGATCGGGGTCGTACCTCAGGATACGGTGTTGTTTAATGACACTATCAGGCACAACGTTATCTATGGAAGGCCTGACGCAGAGCCTGAGGAAATTAATAAAGTTATCGAAATGGCTCGCTTGAAGCGCTTTATCGAGGGACTTCCCGAAGGGGATCAGACGGAAGTCGGGGAGCGCGGGTTAAAAGTGTCAGGGGGTGAGAAACAGCGTATCTCCATTGCCAGAGTGATGTTGAAAAATCCACCGATATTACTGTTTGATGAGGCAACATCTGCGTTGGACAGCGAGTCTGAGCAGGCGATTGTCGGAGCATTGAACGAACTGGCGGAGGATCATACCAGCCTGGTTATAGCTCATCGACTGTCAACGGTAGTCGATGCTGATCATATAATTGTTTTGCAGGATGGAAAAATTGCAGAGCAGGGCAATCATCAGCAACTACTGGCTCAGGATGGTAGCTATGCGCGTATGTGGAATTTACAACAAAGTGATGATTAAAGATGGGAGGTAAAGAACAGTCCCTCAGGATGGACTTTTTGATAAAACCCGGGACGGTTTACTCCAAACATAGACCAGGCCGATCAGAGCTGTGACAATCATGATAGCGTCAATCCACCATGCCAGTTCTTTGAATAGGACAGGGTAGCTGATCATGATAATCATCATACTGCTGGACAGGCATTTTACCTTGAGCGGAATAACTCCGTAGGCTTCCCATTCTCTGATCATTGAACCGAACAAGCGGTGGTTCAGTAGCATCTCGTGAAACTTCTTGGAGCTGCGGGAAAAACAAAAGGCCGCGAGAATGATAAAGGGAGTGGTGGGGAGCAGCGGAAGAATCACACCGATCAGTCCTAGCAGCAGACAGATAAAGCCCAGACAAAGGTAAAACGATCGGCGCATTGGTAGATATCCTCGAAGTTTCAGTGACGGGCTTACCTCCTACTCCATAAGAGAATGATAGCGACTTCTTTTTATGATCAACAAGCTATTCAGATAAAAAACCAGCGTATTTAGTCTGCCTGCTTGCTGGAAACTGTCATTTTGGAATAGTTCTGTAAGTCTAATAGGGAACTTATGAACAAGTCCATTCGGCCTCTGGCTTTCAGAGTAATTAGAGGGCGAGGGTTCACAGGTTCCACCGTTCTGAGTCTGAACTTACAGCTTAGCTGTGATATGTCGCCCGTGCCGGCTGACATTGACGAATGTCTAATGATTTACTGATAGCCGTGTCCAAAAAAGCAGCTCCAGAGTGAGCATTCGATTCCTAAACGGTTTTAAACTGCTCAATCAGTTGTTTTTGTTCCTGGGCGACTTTTAGCAGGTCTGTGCTGGTGGCAGTCACATGTTGTGCGCCATGAGTGGTGTTAGTTGCCGCTTCGTTAATTCTGACCAGAGTACGGCTGACCTCTTCCACTGCCACATCCTGTTGAGTTGCCGCTTCTGCAATTTGAGTACTCATATCACGGATATTGGCAATGGCTTGATTCATTTCCAAAATAGCAGATTGAGAGGTTCCTGCCTGAGTCACACAAAGTTTGGATTGCTCTACACTCTGGTGCATCACAGTGACTACCTGTTGGATACTGTGCTGCATGTTCTCGACCATTTCGTGAATCTCATGAGTGGAGTTTTGTGTTCGGCTGGCAAGGCTCCGAACTTCGTCAGCCACGACGGCAAATCCCCGTCCGTGATCTCCCGCTCGTGCTGCTTCTATCGCCGCATTGAGGGCAAGCAGGTTAGTTTGATCGGCAATTGCACCAATCGTGTCCAGGATACTGCCGATCTGCTGGCTGTAGAGCGATAGTTGATCGCTTTGCTCAACGGCTTGGCCGATATCTCGCGATTGTTTTTCGATGCTGGTTAAGGTCTGCTGAACGTAGTTGTCTGCATCAGAGCTTAGCTGCTCACATTGCTGTACTGCCTGAAGAGTCGCGCGAGCATGATTGGAAACTTCTGCTACCGTGGATTCCATCTCAGATGCCGCCGATGATGTCATTTCCAGCTGTTGACTCTGCTCGGACATTGCATCGGTAGTCTGGTTGCTGATAACGGCATTTTGTTCGGCGACGTCGGTTAACTGCTGCGATGCTGCTGCGATGCGAGTCAACGTATCTCTGAGCCGGCTGACAACCTCGTTCAGTGCTTCACCAAGCTGACCAAACTCATCACGACGGGAATGGTCGAAATTTATTCGCATATCACCTTCTGCCAGGGCGGAGAGCTTTCTCATCATCTGTTTTAGCGGTGAAGATATGGTACGTACGGTCAGGGCGCTGATCAGAACAGCGATTCCTGTTGCGCCAACTAATAGGATAATAATCGTGTTCTGGCTTAGGTCGCTGGTATTGTCTGCTTGAGAGCGTAACTGATTGGATCGCTCCAGTGTCAGGGAGCTGAACTGCTCAGCTGCATGTTGTGCCTGATTTAGCCGTTGATCGACGATAGAGAGTTGCTGTCCCTGCAGAATATTAAGCTGGTGTAGTTCTCGGTATAATTGCACCATGCCACTGTCACTGTAGAGCTGCTCCAGTAAGTCTCGAACCAGCACCTTGATCCTATTTGCCTTGGCATCGGCTTTGACTAACTCATCCAGGCTGCCGCGCAGGTCATCCTCACTTTCCTTCAGAGCGACTTCCAGCGCAGAGAAATCATTATTCTGTTTAAAATTAATTAACTGATTTTTGTGAGTGTTTGCACTGCGCATAAAGTTACGGGCTTGCGCCAGCGACTCCGCGCCACTGTTTTTGGAAATATACTGTTGGCCCCAGGTCGTTAGCGAGTCAATCTGACGTTGAAAGCGACTTTCTTTTTGGCGGCTGCGAGCGTCTATCTTTAATTGCTCGTTATGCAGATCCATGACTTTTGCTGCGGCAATAGCAAACTCACTTTGTGTTTCTCCTGTCTCTTTCAGTAAGAGTTGTAATTCATCATCTCCTACAAGTAATGGTGCCAGAGCCTGTTGCTGTGCTGCGAATATTTCGATTTGCTGTTGAAAAGATTCCTGACGTTTTAGACGGAGTGCAGGGTTTGCATCGTCATTCGCCAAGGCGCTGAGCAGGTCTATATTTGCTTTTTGTAACGCTATCAACTGATTGAAACTGCCAACAGCCGTGGGAAGTGAACGATCGGCAATATCATGAAGTTTACGATTAATATTGTCTGTTCCCCAAAGCCCGCCGCCTCCGACGACCATAATAAAGAAAACAAGGAGGGCAAACCCTATAGCGATTCGATGGGTGACTTTCAGCGGCATTAGGGATCCCCTGGAACAGAAAGGCAATGATCGTCCGTAGGAAGAACAGAGCATATTGGTTTTATTATTAGGGCTAAAAATAGGGAGTTTCTTATTGGGTTTCAATAAAATCCATATAAAACGAGGAGTTGGCACCAAAGGTTTTCCAAACTGGCGCCATTAAAGAGGTAATGACAGGGCCACCGCTCTGTGGTCTATTGATCAGGGAGCCTACGACAAACGAAGACTGGACTTAACCCATGGACCTCATGATATGTTGGAATTGCAGTAAATCAGATATTTCTGGGTCTGAGGAGTACTAAATGCGTCGTATTTCGTTACTTGAAAAAAGCTATAAGCAATCCCTGGCAGCAAAGGCGGAGGGATCAATTAATCCAGCTCTCGAAGTTGCCGCCGTTCAGTTTCAAGATTACCAGGGACAGGTGCTTGGAGTGATTATCACGCCTTGGTTTATGGGGCTTATACTGCTGCCATTAGAGTTAGAAGGGTGGCGCGACCATCAGACAGGGGATTCCCACACAGAAAGGCTTCCGGCAGGAGAGTTTGAGTTTGTACATGGTTGGGATCCGGGCTTCGGAGCCTATGGAAGCTGTCCTCTTTTCAGTCCGATGGATGAGTTTCCTGATCAGGCCACAGCAATTCAGATGGCTGAGCGAGCGATGGAGCAGCTCTTTAAAGAGCCCTCGTCAGAGAAGGCTGCTGCCAGTCAAAAGGTTGAAAAAAAGAATCAGCAAAAAGAGGCCAGTCAAGGCATAGTGGATAAAACGCCTGATGCTAATGAGATTGATGTAAGTACAAAAGATATTGCTGGGAAAATAGGGCAGAAGAGCAGGCAAGTCAGTGCGGATAAGACAGGTCCCGCTGCGGTGGGCTCTCGTTCACCAGACAGTTTACCGGGTGATCATTCTAAGGGGCGTAATGAAGAGTCTGTTGATATGAGACGACGAGGGTTATTTACAGGGGCTTTATTCGGGCGCAAATAGATCGGATATTTTTATAATATTCCTTAGGTATTATTAAATAATACTTTTTTTGTAAAAGTTTAATGACAGGAAGTGCTCAGAGATACTTGTTGGCAGTTAACAGCAGCGAAGCTGTGATATTAAGCTTCTAGATTGAAGAGCAGCATTGTTATGGAGCATGCGACCATGGGCCAGCACCTTTTAAGCACTTTGGAAAATGATGTCCGCCAGCAGATTCGTGAAGGGGATATTCTGTTTATCTCAATCAATGCTTTCCTTTATAAGCAGGTTGCCAAAGGGACCGGTAGCTGGTGTTCTCATGTCGGTTTTGCCATTCAGGAAGAAGGGGACTGGTATGTATTGGAAAGTAAAGTTCCTGTAGTGAAGAAAACCCCCTTAAGAGATTTTCTAAGTCGTACTTGCAACAATGAAGTTGTGATCAGAAGGCTTAAATCCGGGCTGCTAGATAGCGATATTGACCAGTTAAGGCTCGCTGCTAACAAGCGAATGGGAAAGTGGTACCATCTGGGCTTCGACTATGATTCGCCCCGTCAATTCTGCTCCAAGTTCGTGTATCAGGTTTTTAGCGATGCGTTAGGGGTCAGGCTTGGAAAGCTGGAGACGCTGGAGCAGCTGCTTGAACAAAATCCACAGGCCAGTGTCGGTTTTTGGAGAATCTGGTATTTTGGCCTGATCCCTTGGAAGCGTCGTACCGTAACGCCTGCCAGTCAGCTAGTGGATTCACAACTGGAAACGGTATTTGCAAATGTTTAGAGAGATTTCTTCCGTTCTGCCCCTGGATGTCAGTGCTCTTTCAGAAAGGCCGTAACCTGTTCAGCAGGCAAAGGTTTACTAAAATAATACCCTTGGATTTCATCGCAGCCGAGTTTCTTCAGGTAGTTCAACTGTGCTGTCGATTCAACACCTTCTGCGGTAACTTCCATGCCAAAGCTGTGACTCATCATCGTCACAGCCTGAGCAATGGCACCCTGGTTCAGGTCAGTTCCCAAATCATCAACGAAGGCTTTATCAATTTTCACCCGATGTACGGGAAAGTCGCGAAGATAGGCGAGGCTTGAATAGCCGGTACCAAAATCATCTATTGCTAATGAAACTCCAATAGCCGCCAGCTCATTAAACGTTCTAACGGCGTTGTCCGCGCCTTCCATCGCAACACTTTCTGTTATTTCGAGTTCCAGGCATTCAGGTGCTATTGCTGACTCCCAGAGCACTTTTTTAATAAGTGAAGGAAGGTCCGAATGGCTGAATTGAACCGCAGATAGATTAACCGCAACTTTCCTGGGTGGAAGACCTTGTTTGCTCCATAAAGCTATTTGCCGGCAGGCCTTTTGTAGTAATTGTTCTCCCATCGGAATGATTAGCTTGCTCTGTTCGGCTACAGGGATAAACTCTGCAGGTGATAGAAAACCATGCACCGGATGATTCCAGCGTACCAGTGCCTCAAGACCCAGTACTTGATTCTGTTTCAGGTTTAGTTTTGGTTGGTAGTAAAGTTCAAACTGATCATTGTCTATCGCGAGACGTATATCTCGTTCCAGTGTTTTATAGCGCTGAACATTATCTTGCATTTCGCCAACAAAAAACCGGTAGTCCCCTCTTTGTTTCTTAGCTCTGTACATTGCCATTTCGGCATTTAGCAGCAGTTGCTCTGCCTGGTCAGCATCTCCTGGAAAGACGGATATGCCGATACTTGCGTTGATATGATGATCATGCCCATCTATATGCAGAGGGCGGCTCAGGGTTTCCAATAGTTTTTGGGCGAAAGTAGCAGCATCGTTTGCATCTAAAGGATTGGCCTGGATGATTCCGAATTCGTCACCCCCTATCCGTGCCAATGTATCAGTTGTCGTCAGACAGCCTTGCAGGCGCTCTGCTACCTGCTGTAAGAGCATGTTGCCCGTCAGATGCCCTAACGCATCATTAATATCCTTGAAGTGATCCAGATCGACCAGAAGGACTGCGGTTGTGCGGCCGGTACGATTCCGGGTCAGATCTTGATTCAGGCGATCTAGGAACAGTGAACGATTCGGTAATCCTGTTAAGGCATCATGGTATGCCAGATGCCGTAGCCGTTGTTCGGCATCTTTACCTCGGGATATATCCAGTCCGAACAAATGAACATAGGCTTTGCCGTTGGCGGGGTAGAATGTCAGTTCATAAGTTTGATGGTCCAGGGACAGTTCAAACTGGCTGGATTTTCCGGAGTCAAACACGTCCCCTGTCATGGCTCGCCATGGAGAAGGCAGCTGATCACCGATATTAATTTGCCAGTGCTTTAATATCAGGTCGCTGGCTTGATTGGCGTAGAGTAACTCGCCTTCTTTGGACACTCGCAACACCGGATTGGGATTATCTTCAGAAAACTGTGACGCCTGCTCAAACTCTAATTGAGCCTGTTGACGGCGACTCATCTCTCGTCTTAGGTCCTGCGCTAAGCGGGTTAGTTTACGGGTACGATCCTGAACTTTTTCTTCCAGATTTTCATGGGCTCGTTGCAGTGCGTTTTCCCTGTCTTTCAACTCGTTGACTCCGGTTGCCAGCCGACGTAACAGATCATTAATCGCTTCGGTTACGTCTCCCAGTTCATCGCTACGAGTTGTGGCTATCAGGTGAGCCTCTGGCTCCAGCAGCCGTCCTTTCTCACGCAGAAGTTGCTGTCGAAGTCTTAGCAGTGGATTTAGCACTGAACGAGATAGAACCAGCATGGCAGCAAGGGTTGTACAAAGGGTGATAAGTAATACCAATCCCGTTACGCGGAAAATGAAGCTTTGTACTTTGCCTGGTATTGCTGAACTATCCAGACGTAGTACGGCGGAAAACGGTGAAGTGATGGATGGGCTTTGCCAGAATATTTCAAATCGGTTTTTCTCGACATAATGCTGAGGTAGCAGGGGAAGGCCCCCTTTCCACTCCAGCGCAGTCGGCTCTCCAAACTGGGCAATTAAGTCTCCGTTATTTCGATAGATCGACGCTCCTCGAAGAAATTCTAACCGGCTGAGTCGTTGGCCTGCTATCTGGAGGTCCTTAGCAGAGGGCTCCACTGGGCTGAGCTCAACTAATGCTGTGATTGTGGCCTGCCCGTTGGCGGCAAGTTCATCAAGTTTGTCTTGTTCAAATTTGCGGGCAGAAAAGAACAGGATAAGAATTTCAACCGCCAAAATCGTCAGGAAAACAGCGATAGTTACTCGCCAACAGAGTTTACACTTCATTGTTTCGCGCCAGTAGCCAGATGAGCTCCTGTTACCCTGTTGTTCGGATATTGGCTGAAGCACGTTTAGATCGTTCCTTGAATGGTCCATGATTTAGTCTGAATAGCCAGGTAATGTTAATTTACTCATTTTAATATAGATATTTATCTGCTATTGGTTACGAATCAGCCCTTATCCTTTGGATCAATCAGCATCACGATAAACAGAGTGAGTCAGTAAACTGAGAAGAAGCGCTAATAAAGCTCTGTCAGTAATAGTAGACGGTGATGATCGACAATTGTTACAGGCTGAACAAATGCTCTTTTCCAGGTGTTGATGTGCATTTAGCGCTGTTCTGATTTCTACTTTTTATGGATATTTATGGCTAAACCCAATAAAAAAGGACCGACTAGAACGGTTGAAGTCTATTGTTCTCAATGTAAAACAAAATTATTCAAGTACCGAAAGGGTGGGAAAGGGGCTCTGGTAAAGTGCTTTAAGGAGCGTATTGTTGAAGATTTTACAACCACTCCCTGTCAATGCCCTGAATGTGATGCTGTTTTTGCACGGGACACGCTGGTGAGAGGAACGCCTGCCTACAAAATGATTGGGGGTAAAGTAGGCTGTCACTGAATAAGCCTCCAGGTTCGTGAAGAATTGGAGGCTTCTGCTGAAATAATCCGGACTGGTCTGCAGCCAGGTTCATTAGATGGGTTAGATAATTAGCATATCATCAACCGGAGTGATATTTCCCTGTAGTTCCACGCCTTCTTCACCTCCTGGAGAGTGGTGCCCTTCTTCACCTTCTGGTCCATGGTGGGGGCCTTGGGGCCGACCGAGACCAAACTCATGGAAAATATCCTTTACAGCATCGAGAGTCTCAAAGTGCAGTTCTACGTCTTCAATCGTGCCAGTATCCATCTCGCTCTCCAATAGAGAGCTTGCATCGCTAAAGGATAGAAGTTGATCATCGCTGAGAGTGAAGCTGCCACTATCCAGTGCTTCCTCAATCGCTGAATTTCGTGCTTCTAAATCTGCAAGTGCATCTTCGTTGAGTTTGGAAAAGTCATCATTTAGAGCGCTCTCCAGCGCATCGAGGGCAGATTGAACCTGTTGTTGCTCCGATTCAATATCGTAAACATCGTCGGCAATGACCGCTTCAAGTGTAGAGGCAGCTGTGTTTAACAAGGTTAACAACTCATCTGTTGCTGAATCTGCCAAGGCTTCCAGCAGGTGATCAAGCTTGTCATCAAGGTGGGTTAATCCGTTCAGCGCCCGATCGGTTTCAGCATCAGCTTCAAGACTTGAGATATTCTCCAATACTTGAACCATTGAAGAGAGAGCGCCCTCAGCTCGGGGTGTTAATGATGTTCCCTGTGCTGCAATGACCTCATCAAGCAGAGTGTTTACAGCGTCCAACCGTTCTAACTGTTGCTCATCCAATTCAATACCACCGGCAGAGATAACTGCTTCCAGCCGGGTATTTAGTTCTTCCAGGTGAGTGAGTTGCTCTTCAGTCAACTCAACCGGACTTTCTGCATCTCTATCTATTCTGTCTCCTCCAACCGGTGCTTGTCTTTCCGGCGCTTCAGTCTCTGTTCTGTTTCGTCCTGGGGCAGGTCCGTTGTTTCCGAAATGTTGAGGCATTTTTTTATCTCCGATATCTAAAGTAGTTATCAAATATTTTTCATGCGTGGGAATATGTCCCACATATTTATAAATGGGAAATATTCCCACGTCAATAAAAATTACTCAGTAAGAAAGAAATATTCTGCTAATATGGGATAAATTCCCACGCAAAAACGTTTGTTGGATGCTTTCTGATGACAAAAAATAGTCAAACAGAAGGATGGTTGTTAGTGAGAGGTAACGAGTGGCGAAATCAGAAACAAATCAAAATCAGCTACCAGGATCTGTGAAGGGAACACAGAGTCTGGTTCTGTTTGCTGTGAAAAAATTGATGCGCCCCCTGGTGCGTACCATGATTCATTTTGAAATTTCTTATCCAGTCTTTATTCGTATGCTTAAAAGTCTGTATGTCGAAGTTGCCGAGCAGGAGTTTCAGTTAGATGGAAAGCACAATACTGATAGCCGTATCAGTCTTTTAACAGGCGTCCATCGTAAAGACGTTAGACGTTTTCGTGAAAATCCTGAAACACTTGAGCCACCGCAGCCTGTCAGTTTAGCTTCTCATGTCGTCAGTTTATGGCTGGGTGATCCCGAATATACAGATGAGAACAATAAACCGCGTTTACTTCCCCGCCTTCCCGCAGCGCAGCGTGATCCGGCAGAAGGGCCAGGATTTGAGGAGCTGGTTCAATCGATCAGCAAGGATGTTCGTCCCAGAGCTTTACTGGACGAGCTGTTGCGTACGGGGGTAGTTAGGGAAACGGATAACAATCATCTCAAACTGGACCAGCAAGCTTTTGTTGCTACGGATGATTTGCGGCAAATTGCCCATTATTTCGGCCGCAATCTACGGGATCATATCGCTTGCGCCGGTCATAACCTGCAAGGAGACAGTCCTCGCTTTCTTGAACGAGCCGTTTTTTATGATCGTCTGAGCCAGGGTTCTATTGAGGAACTGCGCAGTCAAGCAGAGCTCTTGGGAAATGATGCCCTCGTGACTCTTAATCGAATGGCTGTTGAGCTTGCAAAGAAGGATGAACAGCAGCCTCGGGCAACGCAACGTATGACCTTCGGTGCTTATTTTTACAATACGCCTGTAGAAAAAATAGCCAAAGATGATGAAGACTCATGCGGCAAGCAAGGATCAAGCTGATGACAGCATGTCTTGTAAAAATAAAACAGATTCCTGGCCGCTTGCGGCCGTCTCGAGTGGGCTCAATCAGCACGCTGATAGCCTTTGTCGTCCTTTCGGCTTGTGCATCCCTTACATCCGAAGATCCCGTCTCTGTTCAACAGTCTGCAAACCTTGGAAGTGAAGCCAAAATATCCAATACCGGAATACAGGATGATGATGTTGGAATCGGCGGGACTGGGTTAATTGCCAGGGGGGAAGATGAAGAGCGCGGCCTTGGAGGGACGGGAATCATCACCGACTTTAATGATGATCGTGGGTTAGGTGGTACCGGGGTCGTTGGCACCGTCACAGGGTTCGGTAGTATTTGGGTTAACGGCTTGGAGGTAGAGCTGACAGCTGATCTCAAGATAAACACGCCTTCTGGTATTCGAGCTGTTGATCAAATTGAGATAGGTCATGTTGTTGAAGTATTGGCGTATTGGGTGAGCGGAAAACTAACGGCGCGTCGCCTGTCTTTAAGGCCTGAAGTTGTTGGGCCTGTACAAGCTATTTCTATTGAAAATGGTCGAATGACAGTTGCCGATCAAGAGATCTTGCTCGATACAGCCATAACTGTCTCCAATCTGCGTTTTGGAAATATGGTTGCTGTCTATGGCCTGCGTCGTTCAGATAACAAAATACAGGCGTCGTTGATTGAATCAGTATCACCCGATGCAGTGACCAAAGTGCGCGGAGCTGTTGTACGTGATCAACAGGGAGGACTTCGCCTTGGTGGGTTGTCGGTACCTGAAGGGACACCTGTGGGAATGAACGTTGAAGTCATTGGCCATTTTTCCAAGGCCTTACAATTTGAAACCCTATCAGTTAATCGACTGAATATTAATCCGTTTGGGGAAGCGGTTGAACAACTGTCTGTGGAGATATTTTCTGATTCTAAAGGTCAAATCGCTGCTTTTGGTGAAGTGAGGCCTGATAACCTGATAAGGGAAACTGTCAATTCCAATCAGAGAGTTGTTGTGGATTTGGGGGTATTGGCCGGTACCGTCAATACTGTTAGGTCAGTTATTGCATCTGATGTGTTACCTGGACGACTGGCTGGAGCTACACGAACTCCGACAACAAAGGAAAAGACGAACCTGCAAAATCGAATGAATCAGCTTCGTAATATTCAGGATACTGGCTTCCAACCGCAGCCTTCTAGTCGTTTGCCCGGCAGCCCAGCAGGACCAGAAGCACCGAGATCTCCCGCCAACTCTGTAATGCCCGAAGATTCTGGGTCGCCATCCATTGGTCCCGGGTTTTCGGGGCCTTCTTCCGATAACAATGAAGAAGAGGGCAACAACAGGAATGATAGTAGCGGTTCCGGTCACAGTAATGGAACTGGTCATAGTAGCGGTGCTGGTCATGGTAGTGGTCATAGCAATGGATCGGGCCACAACAGTAGTAATAACAGTAGTAATCAAGATAGCAGTCATGGTGGTTCTAATGATCGGGAAAGTGGTCATGATCACGGTGGTCGCGGGGCCGGTGGCCGTGAAGGAGGCAGGGGACGTTGAGAGTTAAGGTGCTAAGGTTGTAATCCTGCTTACCCCTTGGAAGCTTATTCCCACTCGGACCAATTGGCCAAGGTATCTGCACTATAATGACATCCATGACTCCCATACACATAACATGGGCTGGGAGTGCGTTGTGACGACTAACTGGTTGTTCGTAAACTAACCCTTTTCCAGGGCTCGTATGGTGGGCAATATAGGTTTGATTGGTAAAGTCTTCAGGCTCCAGCCAGGACTTAGTTCCGTAGAGATGGTTCTTAGGCAATATGGCTAACTAAACTTTAATTAACGTATTAGAACCATCGTTACTGGACCGAGCTGAGTTGGAGAGCAGCAAAAATGGAGAGCAGCTAGATTGGAGAAAAGTATGAAGCGCATTCCAGAACCATTTCGAATCAAAATGGTTGAGCCTATTAAAATGACGACTGAGGCTGATAGAAAAAAGTCACTGGAAGAGGCCGGGTATAATCCCTTTTCTCTTAAGAGTGAGGATGTCTATATCGATCTGCTTACTGACTCTGGTACAGGTGCAATGAGTGCTAACCAGTGGGCGGGATTAATGATAGGGGATGAAGCCTATGCAGGTAGTCGTAGTTTTATCCGTTTAGAGGAGTCAGTACGCACATTATTTCGTTATCAGTATGTTATTCCTGTTCATCAGGGACGAGGGGCGGAGCAAATTCTTTTCCCCACATTGGTAAAACGTAAAAGTGCGGATAACCCTGTATTTATTTCAAATTACCACTTCGATACAACGGCGGCTCACGTTGAGATAAGCGGAGCTAAAGCTATCAATGTCCTGACTCCAGAGGCGGTTGATACTGGAACCTGGTATGACTTCAAAGGCAATTTTGACTTAGAGAAGTTAGCCACAACCATAGAAACTTATGGCGCAAAGAATGTGGTTGGCATCATCATCACGATTACCTGCAATTCCGCGGGTGGTCAGCCTGTATCTTTGGCAAATATTCGCGCTGCATCTGAGCTTGCCAGAGCCAATGGTATAACGGTGATTATCGATGCGGCACGGTTTGCCGAGAACGCCTGGTTTATAAAGCAGCGCGAGTCCGGCTACCGCGATATACCAATAGGTGATGTCATTCGAGAGATGTTTGATTATGCCGATGTATTTACCATGTCAGCGAAGAAAGACCCGATGGTTAATATGGGGGGGCTCTGTTGCTTTAAGAATGACCGAGAACTTTATCGCCAAACTCAGGTTCTGTGTGTTCCTATGGAAGGTTTTGTCACCTATGGTGGACTGAACGGTCGCGATATGGAGGCTTTGAGTATCGGGTTATGGGAATGTGCGGATGAGGATTTTCTCAAATACCGTATTGGTCAGGTGGAATATTTAGGAGAGCGGCTGCGTAATGCCGGTATTCCAATTCAATATCCCACTGGCGGGCATGCAGTGTTTGTCGATGCAGGCAAAATGCTGTCTCATATCCCCAGTGAACAATTTCCTGCTCATGCCCTGGCTAACGAACTCTATATCGAAGGGGGTGTAAGGGGGGTTGAAATCGGTTCTCTGCTACTGGGTCGTGATCCCGCAACAGGCAAACAGAAAGAAACTTCACTGGAATTACTGCGGCTCACTATTCCAAGACGGGTTTATACCAATGATCATATGGATTATGTTGCTGATTGCCTTATTGCCGTTAACAATCGGGCATCGCAGATTAAAGGGCTGACCTTTACTTATGAACCTGAAGTGCTACGCCATTTTACTGCTCGATTAAAACCAGTCGTTTAGGGAACCTGCCGATCACTTTCTTGGCTACAAGCGACAGCCTTCCATGCCATAACACTTGTTTAACCTTAAGAGGGTATCTGCTGCATAGCTGTAGTTTGGGTCCTTTTAAGGTTTTTGCTATTGGCCTCGGTTGTATGAATATGTCTGCCGGTTACGGTCCGGCAGTCGGCTCGATTACTTCATGAAGCCTTGGATCTCGGCTGCAAGACTTGACGTCGTAGCTTCCCGAAAGGATTAGGTTCTCCCCACTGAGCCAAAAAATTTTAATAAATAGTCGATTATCTGGCTTGTTTTGCTAGAATCACGGCCAAACATCCACTTGACCTTAACGGTCAATGGAATACGGAAGCAACTAACCACAAGGAAATAGAGTGAACAGCCAAGTCCAGTCTTTTGAACAAGCCATCCTTCCAACTGACCAAGCACCGATGCTTTACCGGGTTAAACCGGGGGATACCCTCAGCCGTATTATTGCTGATCACTACGAAATTCACTATCAGGACCCGCGTTATCAAGACGTTCAGGCCTCATTGCTACATTTTAACGACACTCTGACCGATCCGAACCTCATTCATCCGAATCAACTGCTTTGGCTGATGCCGCTTACTCCGGATAATGCAATGGCTATGTGTCCCGCGCCTGCACCTGCGGGTAAACCAACCTCTGAAAAGTTTGATCCGTCTATGATTGCAGACAGTGGTTTGAGGGACTGGCTCATGCACTCAGGGCAAACCACCTACGGCGAGTACGTCACACGAATGAAGCGTTTGATGCCAACGGCGACCAAGGAACAGGAAGCGTTCTGGGCGCTGGCATGGCTGGATGAAAACTATGGCGTAACCAGTGTCGCCGCAACCGCCGGGTTTAATTCTTTCGGAGGGTTGGTCAGTCAGGCACACAATGCCTTTATTGCGGAGGTTAAGCACATCTATCATGACTATAAACGCGGTGTGCTGACAGAGAATCAATATGACTACCAACGTCAAAAAGCCTTAAAAACTTACGCCCGTAAGCTAGGTCCTTTTGAAAAACTATTATTCAAAGGAAAAACCGCTCGTGAAGCTATCCGTATTACCCGCTCCAAAGCACTGCCAGCCACGGGAGTTATTGATGCCCACCTGGAACGACTGAGTGGGATGGCGAAAGTTGCCAGTCGTGGTGGAACAGTGCTTGCCGTCGCAGGGGTTGGTGTGGGTTGCTACCAGATCGCCAATGCGAACACCCGACACAAGAAAAATGAAATTTTTGCTGAGACTGTAGGAAGTACAGTAGTAGGCGGCGTTGCTGGAGCAGCACTTACTCTGCTATTGTTTTCCAATCCCGTCGGCTGGGGGATCGCTTTGATGCTGGGTACGGCCGCGGCCATCACCAGTTACGGAGCCGGTAAAGCTACAGCAGCCGTGTATAAAAGTGAATTTAGCGAATATGATTTCGTTAAAACAACAGGCGTTGATAAGCTATGTCGATAACATCGCATCACTTAGCTATCGTTTTATTTGCTACTATGTTTGCATGGATTTTATGGGGGCCTATAACATGGCTCCTGCTAAGTATTTTCACTCCGAAGTCACTGCTGGAAAAATACTTTAAAGAGCCTCACTTTACTTTGACAGAAACCTACATTATGAGGGGTTGGCCAGGGTTTTTACTGAGGACAGGCATTTTTTCATGGTCTCTTCTTTTACCATCGTTTGGCAAGAAAAGACAAATAAAAGAAACATGGAAATACATGCCTCGCTGGTATGCTATCGCATTAAAAATATTTATGTGTGGCACCATGATGACTCTATTTATAATAGCCACGTTTATGCCTATTGTTTTGCTCTTTGATTTTTAAACTGCACGGGGTTCTAAAACCGCTGAAGCTATCCGTATTACCCGCTCCAAAGCACTGCCAGCCACGGGAGTCATAGATGCTCACCTGGAACGACTGAGTGGGATGGCGAAAGTTGCCAGTCGTGGTGGAACAGTGCTTGCCGTCGCAGGGGTTGGTGTGGGTTGCTACCAGATCGCCAATGCGAACACCCGACACAAGAAAAATGAAATCTTTGCTGAAACAGTGGGGGGAACCATTGTCGGGGGAGTGACAGGTTATGCACTAGGTGTTCTTTTGTTCTCTAACCCCGTAGGTTGGGGGGTTGCGCTAGTATTGGGTACCGGGGCGGCCATCGCCAGTTATAGTGCAGGTAAAGGTACTGCGGCCATGTACAATAATTATTTGCGCCAATATGATTTCGTCGAAACAACAGGTGTCGATAAGTTATGTCGATAACAGGGGAGCACTTAGCTCTTTTTGTGTTTTGGGTTATGCTTGGAGGTGTCCTGTGGATGCCTTTAACGTGGCTCCTGCTGAGCATCTTTACCCCCAACTCCTTGCTGGACAAATATTTTAAAGAACCGCATTTTACGCTAACCGAAACCTATATGATGCGCGGATGGCCTGGTTTTTTAATGCGCACTGCAATTTTCGGATGGTCTCTAATTCTCCCTTCGCTCGGCAAGAAAAGACAAATAAAGGAAACATGGAAGTACATGCCACTCTGGTATGTCATAGCACTGAATATCCTTACCATTGGTTCGACAATAACGTTGCTTATAATAGTCGTGTTACTGCCTATTCTGGTGTTCTTTGATTTTTAGACTGCATGAATCCAGCAATATCAACTAGAAGCAATCATGAACTGTCCCGTTTATGTGTACTATCGTTGTACCTTTCTCAAGGGAATGACGGTTTTGGAGTTATTTTTTCAGGATGCCAAGGATCCCTTCGCTAATAATTCTATTGGTATTCCTGGCAACTGAAGCCAATGTTTTCTTGGTTGTTGCCGTCAGGTTTGTCTTGCCGGTTTCTTCAAAGATCTTTCTGACTCGTGCGATTGCCTGTTCTTCCCTTTTATCGATTATGCCGTCTGCTTCCATGACATCCGTTAGAAAAGTAACTATCTCCTCAGACATCGATTTGTAATTACAATCAGGGTTTGTTTTCTTGAAGTTGGCCAATGTTTGAGCAACTTCCCTGATTGAGAACTCCGATAGTTTACTTTGCGTATATTCGAGGCCCATTTCGACAAAGTGTGGATCATAGCCCCATTGGTCTACAAAATACTTATATATAACCTCTCTTTCGGCGTTATCGGTTTTTCCATCGATATCCGCTACCTTCAGAGAGAGAGGCGCGAGGAGGTCAAAGAGCCCCAGGGCTAAGACATCCAAGGGGGTGTTGATGAAATTTGGAATGACGGTGACTTTATCTTTAGATGAGTTCTTTATATAACGGGTGATACCCAGCCATGTTCCACCGCCGACCACTCCGGCAGCAATCACCCAGCCAATCGGTGTGACAGCGGTGCCAATGCCTAAAGCGGCTAGCATTCCGGTAGGAGCAAAAAAAGCGCTGGCAACGGTTGATGACTTAGCCACCGCTGCTGCCGTGACAGCCACTCCTGCTGCATCCCAGGCTTCGAAGACCTTGTTTTTAACCCTGAGGGAGGTATAAGCATCCTCACCAATGTTGAGCTTTGCCTTAAACTTAAGAGGCTCAGTCACAATGTTCTCTATTCCATCAAACCATTGGGAGCTCGTTGAGTCTGTCATTTGTGTAAACCGGTTTTTTTGTACCGAATAGGTTGTTCGTTATAGTTGACTATTAAGTTCAATTGTAACTTAGCCGTTATTGAAAAACCTTTCAGTCACAATTTACGTTACTGCCAATGGGGCGAAAAAATAGTCTTTTGAGTTCTGATTGTTAGAACCTCAGACTCAGCATCTGTTAGTAGTGCTCAGATTGAACCATAACAACCGAATGCTTATATTACATTATTCCATGTATCGCATTATTCAAAGCTTGGACCCGATATAGAGGAGAGTATGGAGGTTCGTCGATACCATAAAGGAGAGGAGGGTGAATTGTGGCGTATTTTCTACAACACTGTTCATCAGATAAATGCCCGTCATTACTCTGAAGCTCAAATTAATGCCTGGGCACCCGCTGGTCTGGATCAACAGCTCTGGTCCGGTAAAATTCAGGATATTGATCCTTATGTTGTTGTGCTGGAAGGAAAAATTGTAGGCTATGCTGATCTTCAGAAATCCGGTTATATTGACCATTTCTTCTGTCATCATGAGCATCAGCGAAAAGGAGTGGGTAACTGTCTTATTTCTTTTATCATGGCAGAGGCTTCGAGGCTTCGAGGCTTCGAGGCTTGAGATCCCTGAGTTGAGCGCCGATGTCAGTATTACCGCAAAGCCATTTTTTGAGTCGAAGGGGTTTGTCGTACTCAACAAGCAGATTAATTGTTTGCGAGGGCAAGAATTGATTAACTACAAAATGGTGCGAAAGCACGATTAACAGAAAAGCTTTTAGTTTGATGTGAGGTTTATGCTGCGCAAAATGATGCATGAGACCGTTTTGGTTTTTCTACAACTTCATGAGGGTCCGTTTTGACGAATCAACTGTTGATGACTCTATCTGATATCGCCACTGAAGCTCACGTTCGTATCCAACAGGACTTTAAGCATATTGATCCCATTGTTGGAGTTAGCCAAAACATGCGATCAAGTGGAATACCTGCGGATGTCATGACTATCGATTGCCTGAAAAGTGGTAAGCGAATCATTCTGATCTTACATGATGATACTCCTGATATAATCAGCTTTCAGTTTGCCTTCAGAGATAAAGATCCCGACAAAAAATTTCAGGCGATTCCATTTGCTGAGCTGACCTCTCAGAAGTTGTATGACTGGATCAGCAGTTATTTTTCAAACGCCGTCTAGGCTTCGCTTATCCGAGGGCATCAGCAATACAATCAGCCCCTGGCTAGTTGTTTAAGCTGAGCAGGATTTCAGGCTCGCTCATCTTTGGGAGAGCCCATCACGACATAGGTCTGGATAGAATTGACCTGGGGGATTGAACCCAGGGTGTCGCTGTGAAATTTCTTATAGGTGACCAAATCACGGGTTTCTACCCTTATCAGGTACTCTGATGCACCTGTGATGTTGTGGCATTCACGCACTTCTGGAGAGGCGGTCATTGCTTGTTCAAAAGCTTCTTGAGAGGGTTTTGAATGATCAGACAATCCCACTGTAATATAGGCTACACAACCGACCCCCATTTGGGATTGGTCGAGTACTGCTCGATAGCCCTTTATAACCCCTGTTCGTTCCAGTTCCTGAACCCGTCGCAGGCAGGCAGAAGGTGAAAGTCCGACACGATTCGCGAGCAGAGCATTACTCATGCGCCCATCTTTTTTAAGCTCGTGCAATATTCTTTTGTTTATACGATCCATATTCATCATAAGTTGCAAATATACTGTTATCAACACAAAGTAAGCAAGATAGTTTTACGGAGTTCCTTCTATGATTGCGTTATGACTTATTCATTGGAACCGCTGAAATGAACTTTGAACTCCTGACCGCTTTGATGGCCTTTGCCTTTGTGTCATCAATCACCCCCGGCCCTAATAACCTGATGTTGATGTCTTCTGGGGCTAATTTTGGTTTTCAGCGGACCATTCCACATATGCTGGGTGTCGGAATTGGTTTCGTATTTATGCTGGTTTTAGTTGGAATCGGTCTTATGCAAATATTTGATCGTTTTCCTTTAAGCTACGACTTGCTGAAAGTGTTCAGCGTTATCTATTTGCTTTATCTGGCCTTCAAGATTGCAACCGCTGCGCCACCCGAGAGTAAACAGGTTAGTACCGGGACTCCGCTGAGTTTCATTCAGGCAGCCTCGTTTCAATGGGTCAATCCAAAGGCCTGGACAATGGCGTTGACGGCGATCAGTGTCTATTCGCCCACCCGTAGTTTTGAATCGATTGCGATTGTCGGTATTGTATTCGGACTTATTAATTTACCCTCCGTCAGCGTATGGACAATACTGGGTCAGCAGCTAAGACGTTTGCTAACCAGTCATGTACGTTTGAGAGCCTTTAATATAGTCATGGCCACTTTGCTGGTCGCTTCGCTCTATCCTGCTGTTTCATAATCCCGGGCAGGATTTTAACCGAGAACACTAACGAGAACACAAAAGTAGTGTAATGAGCCGGAGCCACAGGTCGTGCTGGTAAGGGCTGTGTGGTAGAAAATTTTTTAGGGCGGTTGGACGACTGAAAATGCTTAACCATGCAAGGGCAACATGGTGACAGAAGGAAAAACTGAGTTGCTGATTGTTTTTTTTGCATATGGAAGTGGTGGGCCTTACTGGACTTGAACCAGTGACAGACCGATTATGAGTCGGGGGCTCTAACCAACTGAGCTAAAGGCCCACATGCAAAAACTTACTCAATGAGTATTCCATCTCTTATACCAACCTCAGAAACAGTCCTGATATAGTCGGTCAACGGATTACTATATCCCTTGCTTAACCGGCCAAGTGCAGGATAAAAGCCTATTTCAGCGCTCTTCAAAGCAAGGAGGCGGAATTATAGCGGCAAGTGGGTGGATAGCCAAGAGGGTTTTTAAGGAAATATCAAACAAAAGCTACTTCAATTGGATGGTTTCTCTATAGATTCATTTTCTTACTGGAAATCCACATTAGAATTTCCATTTGAGCAGCGGGGTAATCAGAAGCATACGGCAAGAAGCTTGGCAAAGGTGGCTGCTGAGTTAAGGTTGTTGCGTATCCAACGACACATATCAGTGCTGGTTTCTCTATCCTGGTATATCCTTTCATAGAGGCTATTTTCACTAAATTAGCAAAATGGCGTAATCTAAGGCCCGTCTATTATCCGCTGATAGTCTCGGTAAGGGCCTGTCGACTGCGCCTTGCCTTTGTGGGATTGAGTATGATGATAGGTAACATATCAAGTTCTCACCCGACGGATATGGATGAAGGTGTAATACGAGTATTTGACGCAACTCCTGTAGCCATGGTGCTCTCACGATTGGATGGCAGTCTGGAATATGTCAATCCTGCGATGAACAGGTTGCTTGGCTACAGCTGTGATGAAATCTATCAGGACCATGTGGTTATCTCTCACCCGGATAATCTGGATATCAACACCAAGATTCGTCAGCAATTAAATCAAGACCCTTTTACTCCTATCGTTATAGAAAAACGATACCTGCATAAATCAGGCAGGGCTATCCCTGGTTTACTTACCATGGTGGCGCAGGAAGATGGCAAGGGTAATATTAAGCGGTTTATTGCTCAAATAGTCGATTTGACGATGCGTAAGCATGCAGAAAAATCACTATTGCTGTTTAAGACATTACTGGATAACTCCAATGATGGTATCTACGTAATTAATCCAGATACCAGCGGCTTTTTAGAATGTAACCGCCTGGCCTATGAACGGTTAGGCTACACGCGCTCAGAGTTGATGAAACTGAGCGTTATTGATATCAGTCCAAGTTTACCATCCGGGGATGGCTGGTTAGAGCATGTGGCCAGGCTCAAAAAGGCAGGTAGTATCCTTTTGGAACGTGAACATATTCGTAAGGATGGTTCATTATTTCCTGTTGAGGCTAACATCAGTTATCTGGAACAGGGAGATCAGGCTTATCTGGTAGCTGTTGTCAGAGATATATCCCGTCGCAAACACAATGAATCGCTGATTTGGAAGCAGGCAAATTTTGATTCTCTGACTGAGCTTCCCGGGCGGCGACTGTTGCTTGACCGTCTTGAGCAGGCGATGAAAAAGGCTCATCGGTCTGAGAAGCGAGTGGCCGTTTTATATCTGGATCTGGATCGGTTTAAGGAAGTGAATGATAGCCTTGGTCATGCTAAAGGGGATGAGTTGCTGATTGAGGCCGCAAAAAGGCTCAGTTTGTGCGTAAGGGACTCAGATACACTGGCGCGCAAAGGGGGAGATGAGTTCACCATTGTTATGGGGGAGTTGGATGATCGGGAAGATGTCGAGCGCGTTGCCGGTACTATTCTGGCGGAAATGGATCGACCGTTCCAGCTGGGTACTGAGCAGGTTTATATTACAACCAGTATCGGTATCAGTTTTTACCCGGATGACGGAGTGAGCTCGGAAGCCCTGTTCAAGGGAGCTGATCAGGCAATGTATGCTGCCAAAGACGGAGGTAGGAATCGATTCCAGTATTTTACTCGTTCTATGCACCAACAGGCACTGGATCGTCTTGAGCTGATTCGTGATCTGCGCAAAGCACTCACTGAAAATCAGTTCTTGTTGCACTATCAGCCCATAGTGGAGTTGGCATCAGGTAGTATATGCAAAGCTGAAGCGCTTATTCGCTGGCAGCACCCTCAAAAGGGCATGATCAGACCAGATGTGTTTATCCCTGTTGCTGAAGAGAGTGGATTGATTTCAGAAATTGGAGATTGGGTTTTTCGTCAGGTGGTCCAGCAAGTCTCTTTGTGGCGTCATTCGAATCAGGGTGATTTTCAGGTCAGTATCAATACATCTCCTATTCAATACTTGGATGGAAGTACAGGAATGGAGCAGTGGATCGGCTATTTGAAATCTCTGGGGTTACCCGGAGAGGCCTTAACTGTGGAAATAACAGAAGGAGTGCTGATGGATTCTCATACCGGAATTATGGAAAAGTTATTGGCTTTTCAGGCATCCGGAATAGATGTTGCCTTGGATGATTTTGGAACAGGGTATTCTTCCCTTTCTTATTTAAAGAAATTTGATATTAACTTCATAAAAATAGACCGATCTTTTGTCAATAATCTAGCCGTTGACTCAGATGACCATGTGCTGTGTGAAGCGATTATTGCTATGGCTCATAAGCTGGGTATTAAAGTGATTGCTGAAGGTGTTGAAACCGATGAGCAGAAACAGCTTTTAGCTGCTGCTGGCTGTGATTATGGGCAAGGGTATTTATTTTCCAAACCGGTTCCCGCTGAGCTGTTTGAAAAACTGCTATCTTGGAAATAGTGTCTGGAGTCGTTTTTGGTGGCCAATTCTGGCCTTGCTGGTATATCCCGGACTTTTCATGGGTTTCTTAGTTATGCATCCAGCTTTGTTTGTTTTCCAGGAGAAACTCTGCAAATGCCTGATGAATGCAGCCCAAGGCATGTTTACGTTTATAGACCATATCTACTTCTACACTAACAGCTGACATAGGGATGTTCGGTTTGTCATCAAATGGGAAGGGGAGAGCCTATATTCTAAAAATTGGTCAGTTCAATGAGGATCATCTGACAGACTTTGTTTATCTGAGTGGTTCGTCCAGCCGCTAGACCCTGTCTGTACACTTGTTAATACACAAAATTCATGGAAGGTTCTTTGGGTAAAGGCTCCTGACAACCGTTGTCAGGAGTCCCTGCTACTCTTTAAGCTAGTAGGTAAGTAAATCTCGGCAGGTAAGTAAATCCCGGGTGTACGCAAATAATGAAAGATACTTGAACCATTGGAGGCTTCGTTACCCCTTTATATCCTGTTACAGCTGATACTCATGAATTTTAGGACAACATATCATGTACACACTTTATCATTTCCCCCACTCTCAGCACGCTCGACGGGTAGTTTCTTTACTGGAAGAGGCACAACTTGAATACCAGTTGAAACATGTTGCCATGGATAAGGGGGAGTACCTTTCGCCAGAATATCTGGCTATTAATCCTAATCACCAGGTTCCCACACTGCTTGATGACGGAGTTAAAATTCATGAGTCCAATGGGATTCTACGCTATCTCTGTTACAAGCATCGGCTGGTGAACTGGTACCCGGATGATCTGCCCAGAAGGGCTTTAGTCGAACAGTGGCTGGATTGGAACCAGTGCCGTCTTGGGCCGGTTGTGGTCGATATTGTTTTAAACAAAGTCTTTATGGGGGATAAGGGTGATCTGCAAGCGGCTGCGCTGGCAGAGAAAAAACTTCCAGAGCTTGCAAGTGTTCTTAATCAAGAGCTGGAGAAGAAAAATTATATAGCGGGTGATCAGCCAACGATTGCAGACCTTTCTTTAGCATCCAATATCTTTCAGCTGAGTTATGCTGATGCAGTACCTCAGTTAGCCGAGATTGAAAGCTGGTTTAAGCGAATCTGTGCGCTGCCAGGGTTTCAGAAATCCCTTCCCCAGCCTTGAATTGTTAACTGAAGTTTTATTAAAGTGCAAAGCGGCTATGATTGACCGCTTTGCTTTGTCTGCGCTGTCGTCAGTGTTGTTCTGCCAATTCAACGCTTGTTGGTTCCAGTAGGTCTTCTACCGAGCTTAACAGCTGAGTTTCAGTCCAAGGTTTGGTGATATAACAATTCACTCCTGCATTATCAGCTTCCAACCTGTGTTTGGAGGTCGAGCGGGAGGTAATCATAATGATTGGAATATTCCGGGTTTCTTCGAGTCCCCTTAAAGATGTAGTCAACTCCACACCATTCATTCTCGGCATTTCATAGTCCGTCAGAATCAGGTCAGGGGGATCACGACGAATTTTATTCATTGCGTCCAGCCCGTCAATGGCCGAGTGGACCTCATAACCAATGTCACGGAATAGGGTGATGAGTGATTTTCGTGCACTGATTGAGTCATCAACCACCATCACCTTGGCCAGCCTGTGTTCTTCTTCCACGGCTACCAACTCAGTATTGAGCTTCTTATTACTGCTTTCGTATTGCACTCGTGCGGGCAAGTCGATAACCGGAGCAACTTCACCGTTGGCCAGGATGGTCAGTCCAGGAATACCTGGTAGTGTCGGAATAAGCTCACCCATATCTTTAAATATCAGTTCACGATGAGCCAGAATCTCCCTGACCATCACTGCTACCAGCTGATTTTGTCCAAGGTTTACAATCAGTACCGGGTGGATACGGTCTTTCTGCTGGGCTGGTTGAGGTGCTTTTCCGGTTAATGATTCCAGCGTGATAGCGGGATAGTTCTGCTCATCAGTTTTAAAAACAAGACCGTCTTCAGTTTCACTAAAGGTACCATCTATGGAGAGTAAGCTTTGTTCAACGCCACGCGTTGATAGGGCTACTATTTGTCGACCTGCACGGACCAGTAGAACACGAATCATCAGTGAACTGGGTGGAAGTGAGAGCTCGATACGTGTGCCTTTTCCGGGTTCGGACTGGAGCTGTAAAGATCCGTGTAGCTGGGTAACCTGCCGATTAACTACATCCATGCCGATACCGCGCCCGGAAAGATGACTGGTTTCATCACGGGTGGAGAATCCAGGGAGTAGAATCAGTCGCTGGGTTTCCTGTTCGGATAATTGAACATCTGGATCAACCAGGCCTTTTCTATCTGCTTCCTGGCGAACGCGAAGAGTATCAATACCGGCGCCATCGTCCTGACAGGATATCAGTAGCTGGTCACTGTCTCGCTGGAAGCTGAGTTTAATTGTGCCAACCTTCGGTTTATCCAGTTCAAATCGTGTATGAGGTGTTTCCAGACCGTGGTCAACGGCATTGCGAATAATATGCATGAGTGGGGCTGTTAGTTCCCCAAGGACCTGGCTATCGATCATGACCCCTTCACCTTCGATCACCAATTTTGCGTTCTTGCCTGTCGCGCGGCAAGCTTGACGCAGAATTCGGTGGACTCGAGCACTGATTGTGCTTACGGAGACCATTCGAGTACGCACGATATTGTCCAGTGCTTCTTTTTGCAGACCGGATTGCGCACTGTGTAATTCGATCAGTTGGTGGATATGATCGTTCATACCGCTGCTTACTTCACTGACGTCAGCGGCGGCTTCGTGCAAACGGGAGATACCGCTATGCAGTTCGTTGAAACGGTCCATTTCAAGCGGATCGAAGTCCTTGTCATCGATATCCGTGGAGGGGTTGAGATGAGAGTATTCTTGCAGTCGCTGTTCCAGATCTGTCATTACTCGCTCCATTGCGCGATAGCGATCACGACTGGTTCGGGTAAGTCGACGCAGCTGGGTCAGTTCTTCATCCAACTGGGTGCTGAGAGTGGTGCTTTCCCCGGCAATACGGAACAGGTTGTCGAGCAGATTGAGCGGTACTGAAAGTGTGGGCTGCTGCTGGGACTCTGCGGCTTTCTCTGGAGTTTCAGCTGCTTTTTGCCTGGCTTGCGTATCTTGTTGTTCAGGCTTTGACGAATCAATGCTCTCGACAGCAGGTTTATTTATTTCAGCTGTGGTGCTGATTGGCGCTGTTATCGTTTCAGGTACTTCAGCATTTTCCTGCGCTGTCACTAAAGCTGAGGGCTGGACATCATCGTCACTTTTTATGCTTTCGTCACTATCGTTGCTTTCATCCCCTTTGTGGGTAATCGCGTCAATGCCTTCAGTTTTGGCCAGATAATGCCAGTCCAGGATGCTCTGAAGGCAAGATAGGGCTGACTCAGGAGCGGGTTCGTTGTCGGTCACTGAATCACACATGGCGGATAGACAGTCGCCAGCATCAAGTAGATCTGAACTTAAGCGTTCGCCGGGTAAGGTTTGAGCCTCTGTCAGGAGTTCTAAAATATCCTCCAGATAGTGGGTGAGGTTTGCAAGCCCACGTATGCCAGCCATGTTGGCTAACCCTTTGATCGTATGCGCGGCACGTTGTGCATCGCGCAGTGAGTCAGTATCACCACTATCTGAAACAGTTTGCAGCAACAGGGCAAATTCTTCTGATAACTCAGGAAGTTCCGTATAAAGCATGGACATCAACTCAGGGTCAATGTCTTTCTCGCTAGTCAGTGATACCTCATCCTCAGTTGCAGTTCTTCTTTCGACCGCACTGGAATCCTGAATGGAAGCCAGTGCTAACAGGCCACTGAGAAAAGCGGCCTGTTCCACATTGAGGCCGCAGGGAAGCTCTGTGCAATAATCAATCAGTGCATCACGATGAGTCTTATCAGTCATTTCAGACAGATAAAGTCTAAGGGCTGTCAGGGAGGACCCTATATTCGCTGTTACAGGTCTATTGTCTTCAAGAATTTCAGCAGATTGTCGTGGGTCTGTAAGCCAATTGATATTGGTGATTAACCCCTCGGCTACAAAGCGTGCGCCAAGTAAACCGACGGTGTCCAAGGCCCGTGCCAAAGCGGCGAGCTGAGTACCGGTATCATCCAGTAAAGCAGGGGATACGGTATTATCTGCTGTTTGCCATTGATCCTGTAATGCCGTCAATGACTCGGTCAGCATTGATATTACCGCCGAATCCACAGCGGGGTGGTTTTCAGCCAGTAAGTTGAAATTCACCTGAAGAAAATCTTGTTTTTCAATAGCTTCAGCGGAACGGCTAGCCGCTTCAGGTTTAGGTTCAGGTTCAGCGAAATCTACTTCTTGTTCAGGTTCTTCTTCAAATACATCCGCTGGGATCTCAATTTCTTCTTCTGTTTCATCGGTGTTTTGGTTGACTATGGCAGATGTTTGCGGCTGAGACATTTGAGATTGTTGAACAACGGGTTCGAGCTGCTCTATATCTTCCACCAGTAGCGGCTGCAAAAATTCTATATCTTCAGCCGGTAATGGTTCCGACCATTGTTCACTGCTCATAACTGCAATGACGTGTTCAATCGCTTCTTGCGAGGGACTGCTAACCAGTGTTGATACGTGCTGATGGAGTTGCTTGGTGACGTCACTATGAACAGAATGCTCGTCGTCTTCGGTTTCCTGAATCAATTCTGCGTAGAGTGCAAAGAGATCGGAGAAACCGGTGAACCCAGCTTCGCTACAGGCTTCGGACAGCTGGTGTATGTTTTCTATCAGTGGTTCGCCATCCGCGTTGGTTCCTCGCCAGACTCCCTGATGATATTCCAGGGTCTGGTGCATTTGCGTGTAAACTGCAAGCTGTTCTGCCTGTTCTGCCTGTTCTGCCTGTTCTGCCTGTTCGGGGGACGGGGAAGTATTTGAAATCTCTGAAAGATCAGGCTCGACAGCAGCCTGCTCTTCGGCTTCTGCCGCTATGGCCTCAATATTATCTGAAACAACAGTATCCAGATGGGTGCTATCTTCCGATTCGGAGTGGATGCTGTCAGCCTCATTAGTATCCAATTCAACGCTGTCGAGCGTTTGCATGTGGGGCTCTTCGATACCAGGTTCTTCATTTTCAGATTCTTCAATCTCAAAGTCTTCAGCATCAATTTCAATGATATCCAGGTCTACTTCGTCAATTTCCTCACTATAGATTTCTGGATCTTCAATATCGATATCATCAATTTCTGAGAGACTACTTATTTCGTCATCATTATTAATTTCAGGCTCATCGGCGAATTCTGTATCCTCAAGCTCCAGTTCAAATTCGGAACCGTCAACATCAATAAGGATGCTTTCAATATCAACCGGATCTACCGATGCTGCTTCGCTGGATTGCTCAGCAGCTTCGGTTGTCGGTTTTGTTGTCTGATCAACTTGTTGCTGTTGCGTCAATACTGCCGCTAACCGCTTACTGTCTTCATTTAGAAGAGTTTGAAGAAAGCTAATATCCTCTGCTGGTAGCGGATCTGGCCACTGCTCGCTGGCCATTATGCGGGTTACTGAATCCACGGTCTGCATCGATGGTGTTTGTATCAGCACCGATATTGCCTGATGCAGTTGTTGAACTATCCCGCTGCTGAGAGTAAAGGCTTCTTCACCCAGTTGTTGAATAAATTCCGCGTACAGGGTGAAAAGGTCGGCAACCCCGGACATTTCCATCTCGCTACAGTTATCGGCAAGCTGATGGATTTTTATGATTAGTTTTTCACCACCGAGATCATCTGCTGGTTTGGTGGATTGGTGATAATCCAGGATAGCTAGAAGGTCCGTAGACAAAGATAACAAAGCAGTGTCTTGTTGGGACAAAGGTTGAACCGTTAACTGAGCCGTGTCATCGGAGACAGCCTCTGGTTGTTCGACTATCGGAGTGATAATCGCGGGTCCTTTCGTTTCGGGAGCTATTGTTGCAGCCGGCGAAGCCGTTGTATCTTTCGAAACACTGGCTAGCTGGTCCAAGTCTGAGGTTAGAACCTGGGCGACAAATTCCTGATCTTCTTTTTCCAATGGTTGAGGCCAGCGGTGATCTTTAAGGCAGTTCAACAAAGGATCTACAGCAGATGCAGGGCTGTGAACCAATAACCTAAGTCCCTGTGCAGTGTTCGCAAGCAACTCACCTTGTGTAGGTGTTTTATCGTGCTGCAACGGATCGACCAGCTCTGCCAAAAGAACCAGAGCATCTGATACACCCTGATATTCAGCATCGCTGTAGCGATCGGCCATAGCGTGCAGCGCTTCGACTATAGCAGTCACGGTGCTTTCTGAGCAGCCATCGGACTGCCTTGCCAGGTCCAGAAGGTCGCCGATCTCTGTCAGCGCACTGATTTCATCTAACTGCATGTTTTTTTCCTATCACCGGTTAGATCTCAGGCTTGATCAAGAACCGGTCAGCTTAAATACACTGACCGATTGTTGCAGCTCTTGGGCTGCTCCTACCAGTTGTTCGGATAGCTCTGTCTGTTGCAGCATTTCTGAGCTGGTGATGCTGGTGGACTGTTCGATACTTGTTGCACGTATGTGCAACTGCTTGGCGACTTTTGCCTGGCTGACGGCACTCTTGGCTATCCGGACTACCGATTTTACCAGGGTGTTTGTAGCTGTTCGGGTTTCATCCATTCGTTCACCCGCTTCTTCCGCAAGGCGGGTTCCGTTGACAACTTCCGAGATTACCGTATTCATAACCTGAATCGTATCACTGGTTTCCAGCTGGATATTATTAACCAGGGTTTCGATTTCAGCGGTTGCTTCACGGGAGTTTTCAGCCAGTCGCTGTACCTCGTCTACAACCACCGTCAGACCTCGGCCTGCTTCACCCGCTGATGCGGCGTGCATACTGGCGTTAAGGGACAGAATATGGGTTCGCTCGGAAATATTGTTGATCAAGCCAACGATACCACCGATTTCCTGAGAACGTTCTCCGAGACGCTTGATCCTCTTTTCAGCCTCGTGAATAGTCTGACGAATATTGTTGATACTGTTAATTGTTTCGGATACCGAGGTCATAGCGGTTTCTGATGTGCTGATCGCCTGCTTGGAAGTGGTATGAGATACAGTGGCCAGCTGCGCGATGAGCTGCATGGCGTTAATAACCGACTCAAGTTCTTTAAGCGTTTCAGTTATTTCCTCTTGTTCACTGGTGGTGTGAGTACGTACTTTTTCAGTCTGGGAACGAATCTGTGAAGAGGCATTATCGACCTGCTGAGATACGTTGATTACATCCTTCAGAGTGGTTTCAATGGAGGTTGCCAGCTGATTGATGGAGTCCGATACCGCACCGGTAATGTCTTCTGCTACTGGAACCCGGATACTCAGATCCCGTTGACTTAGCTGGAATACGTTTTGGATCAGGGTAATTACCGATGAGTTAAGAGCGTTACTTTCAGCTTCTTTCTCCTGAAGAGCTGTGTTCTTTTCGTCTAATAGCTCATCAAGAACCATTCCCAGCTGGCCTAGTTCGTTCTTACTTCTCAGACCGGTGCGAGCATCGGCGTCACCCTCTCGAACTCGTCTGATCGTTTTCATCAAGGTTTCAACCGGGTGTAAGATACCATTGTTAAAGATGACTGCAGTAACAACGAGTGCGGCCAGTGACAGGGCAATGGCATTTCGGAACAATATGCCGTTTTCTTCAATGGCGTTATTCGCTTCTATCTTATCGGCTTCAGCATAGGCGAGTCGGAGTTTCTCCAAATCTCTCAATTTAACTTCAACCGCAAATAGAGTGGTGTCTGCACTGACAGCGGGTAATTCCTCTTCGAGAATCATCGGGAATATTTCCAGACCATCTTCGTTAGCTAAGGTCTCTTCCGTTGATGCATTGCGCTTTTCTTCTTCTTTGGCATTGTTGCGTTTTTCTTCTTCCTCCAGGCGGAGCAAGCGTTCCGAAAGTGCCTGGCGTAAACTTGCAGTCAGCTGTTTATCCTCTTCGCTGCGAAGAAACTGTTCCAGTTTGACCAGTGCAGTATTTGCATCTGTTAAACGGTTCTTACGGTTACTGAGGTTGATTCTCTTTTTGTAGAGGTAGGTTGAACTGTTTATATCTTCCTGAGCCTGTTCTAACAAAAGATCATTTTCGTAGAAGAACACCCACTGAATATTACTTCGAACCGTGTTGATGTGGGTGGTCAGGCTGTTTAAGTTGTTATTACGCTCCTGAGTGTCCTCGCCAATCTTCAACAGCTCTGCGTAGAGGAATGCCATGAAACCTGCAGTAATCAGGATGAATAAAGCTGATATTGTCAGCTTGGTGGTTGTGCGTACGTTCCAAAGTTCAGACCTTTGACTCATGATCTGCAGCCTCCGTTGGGATGACAATCGTTATGTAATAAGGGTATGTCTGAGTAAATGCTGTTTTTAGCGGCCCGAGAGCGCCGATTTTCTTATGTCGGAGTTGATTAGCCACTGTTTAACCTGGGAGCTGAAAACTCCCTTTTTGCATATTCGCAGAAACGATGATGGTCAAATTCTCGCCACAACTCGCCCTGATGCTGGAACGCATCGCCACAAAATTGTGCCACTATCTTGTCTTCAACAGGGGAGGCATTGTTAGCGTCTTCAATCTCGCTAAGACCTCGGGGGTAACTGTCCAGAAGGATGCCAACCGTTTTGGAACCTTGATCAATCAACAGAATCCAGCGACCGACGGCATCAGTATCCGGTTCTAAAAGGCGCTGTATACTAAATACCGGTACCGTTTCGCCCCGGTGATTGATAAATCCCAGAAATGAGCGAGGAGCATCGGGAATCGCACAGATTTCAGTGCGGGTAGTGAGTTCCGAGAAGGTTTCCTTAAGGATGAGAAAGCGGTGCTCTCCAACCTCGAAACCGTGTCGAATTTCAACCAGATCTGTTATCTCCTCGGGTAGAGGTAGTGGTTCCAAAAGAGAGCTCCTTGCTTTTTTATTATGTGGTTATTCTGTATTGCCTTAAGTTCGATACGATCTTATGACCGATATCGCCTTAAGACCGAGGTCTGTAAGGACGAATACTGATTCGCATCAGTAAGCCCATGTTTTAACTCAGTGAACCAGAGCCAAATCTTGTTTGACTCTGGTTCGGTCATTCATGGTTCAGTAACCCAGCTATTGCCAACTCTGCTTGCACCGACTCTGAGTGATCGTTGCCGCAGAGTGCTGGCTAGCTGTAAATGGCTGGCCTGAACGACTACCTGAGCTATAAAAATACCTTAACTATAAAAAAGCCTTAACCTGAGTCAGAATTTCTTCTTCCGTATAGGGTTTTCCTACCAGAGCTTGTGCTCCTTGCAATTGCGCCCAGACTTTATCCGCCTCCTGATTTTTGCTCGAAACGATAATCACAGGTATCTGCTTAGTGGTTTCTCCGGTAGTAATACTGCGACAGGCTGCGTAGCCATCAACACCAGGCATGATTATATCCATCAGAATCAGATCTGGTTGTTCAGCCTGGGCTTTTTCAACGGCGCTGCTGCCGTTATCAGCAACAGAAAGCAGCACGTCAAGATTCTTAAGGATGTCACACATGCGCTGCTGTTGTACCGGATCATCTTCCACTACTAAAATTTTCTTCATTATATTCTTACCATCTATCGATATATGGATGTCTATGTAGCCTTTTATCTATGTCGAAACTATCTACTGCAGGTTCCTGTTTGGGGTGATTTTTATTGGAAGCTGTCTATATCAGTTAATATCTTCCGTTTTTTCAGTCGTATATTAAATATCATGTTTCTTCAATTGATAAACAGGAATATTTAACATCGAGTATGATTGAGCCAAGAGATAATCTACCTCATTCACTGGCAAAGTTATCTATCCATTTAGTTATACGGCCCATGACTTTCTGAAACTCTGCTGAATCAATGGGTTTCGTCAGGTAAGTGGAAGAGCCGGACATTATCCCTTTCACTTCGTCCAATGGCGAGGTTTTGGACGACAGCATAATGATGGGCAATTTCTTTAGCCCTTCTATCTTGCGCATACGTGTACAGGTTTCGAAGCCGTCAATGCCGGGCATCATTATGTCCAAAAAGATAAAATCGTAGTGATTCTGCTGGACCATATCCAGTGCCTGAAGACCCTCGTCGGCAAATTCTATCTCTATCTGATCGAACTGAGACTTCAGTTCGATCGCCAGTGCTTTTTGCATAGGCACGCTATCGTCAACCACCAATACGCGATAGCCCGTTGATTTTGCACTTTCTTCTGCTTGCGGTTGGTTTTGCTGCTGAACGGCTTGCTCGACGTATTTTTCGTACTGATTATCCTGCTCTTTTATTTCAGCCGTTGTTTCCTGTTGAAAAAACTCCTCATTGGCTGAGGTGAGTCGATCCAGTGCGCTTAATACGCGGGAAGATATCAGTGGATAGCCAATATGTGGCCGGTCAGTAGTGGTTGGTTTCTTTTTACCTACGAGGATAAGGCGTGACTGGAAGCTTGGAGGGAGCTCCGCAATGGGGGGCTGTTGGAACTGTTCCTCCCCAAAGACCAACAGCAAATCCGGAAGACTGTTTGGATCAAAATCGACCAGACAGTAGGGATTCGTACGCGATAGTTTTAAAATTCTACCGAGCTTCTTACCTTGATCCTCTGCAAATCCATAGGCTGCTATTTTCATATGAGAACCTGCTCCAAATACTGTCTGGATTAGGAGTGTAATCTACCATTTCCTACCTTCAGTTAGAGTGACATGGAGCAATACAAATGCTCTTATTTTTAATTGTTTTACTATTAAAAGCTTATCACTCTACTAAAAGTTTACAGTCGCCTAAGATCCTAAAGTATTTTGCTGATAGCCTCAGCGGCCCGGTTTACATCAAGAAATATAAGACCCAGTCGTGCAGAAGGTTTAACAATGACTGTTAAGACTGAATCACTGTTAGCGTGAGACATCAGGATATACCCTTGCTTGCCTTTAACCAGTACTTGCTCCAGCTCGCCTCTTTCCAGTTCGCTGGCGGTGCGTTCGCCCAAAGAGAGCATGGCGGCACTCATGGCTCCCACGCGTTCTTCGTCCATGTTCACTGCGAGTAGGCTGGCGATCATCAATCCTTCAGTAGAAATAATTGCGGAGGCTTCAATGTCAGCAGAGGAGCCATTTAGATCGCTTAGGATAGAAGTTAGCAGTTCTGAGCGCATAATCTTTTCTCTTCCTTTTATTGTCTTTTTGCCAGTTTTGCCTCGATGCCTCTTTGATTCTAAGGCAGCTGTTTCACGGCGTCTTTGTCAGAGATCAGGCTTTAGGTATATGTGAGCTTAAAGTCTGTTCCGGTTCTATTTATTCTTGTATTAATCGGTATAAACCGTTTGTATTAAAATCTTTTAACGTAGCTTGTCATTAGTCACCTAGTCTTCTAAGTAACGCCGTGCAAGTGCTCCGATCAGATATACAAAAGCGGAGTCATTTAATTTGGGTATTCCCTCCAGTAGCAGTACAAAGCGTTTCTTTGAAAACTGGAAAACCCAAACACCCAGTTGACTCTGCCCGAGAGGATCAACCAACGCCCAGGACTCACCCATTAAGTTGAGTTCCTGGTTAAGCAAATGTTTGTGCCGTAGATGCAAAGACATGATATCGGCTGATAAAGCAGCCAGTTGCTCTGCGTGCTCCTCTTCATAACCGACATTACCAAGACAGAAGCCTTGATCGTCTGCCAATATGACCTTGCCTTGAGAACTCAGGCGAGGCAGCAAATCCGGTAGTGTCCGTTCCAGAGACTGGTTGACGAGAACGATGGGCTTGGGCACCAATTCAACCAGCCCCCGGTCAAGCAGCGATTGGAATAAGCGCTCGGAAACGGCTTGGCTTTCTCCCGTAAGATCCATGATTAGCTGATCAGAATAAGGGTAGCTGGCATCGGCGTGTAGCAGTTGCAGCAACAGGGCGCGAGCGTCGTCCGGTTCATCACTTAGGGTAGCGTAGTAGGCCCCACTAGAGCTGATTTTTATGAATTCAAGTGCCACTATAAATCTCCAGTCATTCCTAACTTAGCGCGCTGATTATTGATGAGGGGTATTCATTTGTCTCTGGTTTTGGCTTTCGTAACCAGCCTAGTACCCAGGCCGCAGTCATAAAAGGAAACACATAGCGCTGAGGAGCCTGTAGCTGGTCCATGACTTGCTGCGCAGTCAGCGGTTCCTTTTGCCATAGTTCAATCATTTCTTCAGTAAAGGGCAATCCAATCAAAACGCTTCTATCAGGGGCCTGGAGCAATTGATAGCGAGTGTCCAGATCGACACCATCAATTAAACGGCCCCGGGAACTCCAGCAGGCGATTTTCCAGAGTAACTGATTGGCTGGATAATGAACGAAATCTGTTTCGTGCAGTACTCTGTCTTTATCACTCACATGCTGCAGCTGTAATTCACCAAAGCGAAAGCGCACCTGGGTCATTTGCAGCAGCACATCAAAATCAATATTTGAGTAGAACTGACCGTAGTCCGGGTGATATTCCAGATGCTTGTTGGATAGGCCTATCACCGCCACGGAGCTGTTCTCTGCATGAGATCTCTGAATCGCAGCCGACACCAGCGCAAGCAGTTGGCCTTCAGAGTTGAAATATAAACGTCGACGCAGGCTTGGATTGTTGAGATTCACATCGGCAGCATGCCCGCAGCAGTCTTCGATCTGTTGCTCGGTTGCCGGGAGCAGGCTGATTGTCACCTCTTCAGGTTCGACGGCGGTGATAGTTGGTAGCGACTCTAAGGAGTCTTGATCTTTTCCATGAGACTGCTCAGCAATCAGAGCCTCAGTGGTTGTCATAATATCTTCAGGGCTGGCTGACGAGTCCCCATCAGGCTGTTGTGTACTTGCTGTCGCGAAAGTGTCTTCAGAGACGTTAGCTGCGATATTATCGGTCTCTGAGGTCTCATCTTCAGGCAGCAGCTCCAGTGTCGTCAGAATTTCTTCATCTGTCTTTTCCTCGCCTGGCGAGATGGTGTGAAGCTCATCAGACATACCGAGTTTGAACTGCTTAATGTTCTGTTCGGCTGTGTGCTTGCGTGCGAGGAGTTTTTCCTGGAATGTTTTGCGTCGAGTGGTTTGGAGCTTGATTTGCGTTAGCTCATCGTTGTATTCACCACTGCCTCGCTGGATACTGCGGCGATAGGCCGCAACTACATCTTCCAGGCTTTGCTGGGTTTTCTCATCAGCATAGTAGGGTGAATCACTACCAATAGACATTTGGCTGACCAGCGCTTGTAAGGCAGAGTCAAGCGATGCCATTGAATAGGGTTTTTTCAGTGCAACCGTTCCGGGCCAGGAGATGTCTTTGATTGACACCACGATCCCCGGTTTATCATATTTTTTACGATATTCCAGCTGCTGTTTTTCGAGCGACACCGGCTGATCGGCGTTGTAGATGAGAGCATCAGCAACACTGTCTGTCGTGACTTCATATTGTTGTTTCTGGCGGTTCAGAAACAGCTCCAGCGAGGCAAGGGCAGAGCCACTAAATCCAACTAAAGCAATCCGCAGGGGGCTTCCTATCACGCGAGAGTATCCATCCAAATCAGTTATTTCGTTCCATCTGAGTTAGTTCGTTCCGTCTTGTATTTCCTGGTTTTCAGGTCAGTGCTGGATATGGAAAATAGTACCAGCTCGACCATTAACCAGCACTGAGTGACCAAGGGGCAATCTCATTACTCGCTGTATATCATCGCTGAGAAAGGTCCGTTCTAATGTACTCATTAGTCGGCTTCCCAGAACCGAAACAGCAAGCTTCAGCAGACGCTCAAACAGCATCTTTCCCCGGCCCTTGAGCACTAGGAACAGATCGACGAATGCCCCGATAACTGCGAGACGATTCTTGCAGTCTATCGACAGAAATATTCGTCGTACGTGAGATAGCAGGCAGTTCGGCGAAGTCGCCACCATACGGGTCACGTGATATAAATTTTGTTCGTTGAAACGACCGGAGTAGATCAGTGAGTTTTGTTCCTGCGCCTCGAAGGCAGCCTGGATTCGGTCTACTGCGAACTCGTTGATAGTAATAGGTAAGTCATTGCTGCTTACAGACGTACTGGTGCCCTCCATTGATTCCTCCTTCAAGCGCAGATTGTTATTTTATTATTCTAATTTTCGGTCAACATTAGCATAAAAAAGACATATAAAAATAGTAATAAGTAATAAAAAGTCAAAAAGGATGAGGTTTATTATTGATGGCTGATGAAACTCGTTAGATAATCGGGAGACTAGGTTTCATCAGTACTGTGAGAGAGTTGCAAGTGGTTGCTAAAGTGCTTCCATAGATTGTCCGGATCGTTATTGCTACCACTTTCGGACTAGCCTTGGTAAACACCTGTCTTTTTGTCCCGTTGGACCCATCAGAAGCTGATCGGTTTCACCTCATCAGACTTCTTGCTTTCAGGAAAACATCTATGTCATCGGAAGCTCCACCTGTCACTGAATTAGATGCCAAGCAGATGACTGAGGCGGCTTGGGTGGAAGTGATCCAGCAAATGGAACAGGTTTACTCCAATCTGATTAGCTATCAGGTCGAGCTGGAACAGAAGAACCGTGAACTTGAGGAAGTTAATCAACTGATTTCAAGCGTTCAGCGGGCAATGACGGAAGTACTGTTGGTAACGGATCTGTCCGGTAAGGTCATTCAGCACAATAGTTCTCTGGAGCAGGTAACGGGCCTGGATGCCGATCAGATCAGCGGTTTGGACATCTACAGCCTGTTTGCTGTGGAAGATCAGCCAGTGTTGTCTCTTATTAAACAGCATAAGGAGTTCAGTCAGAAGGAAGTGACTCTCTGCCATCCTGTCGAAGAGTTGCCGTTGGTGATTAATTGCAGCCGTTTGTTGGACAGCAATCAGCAGGTCCAGGGGATGGTGTTGATTGGTCGTGAAGTCGGTGAGTTACGTCGTGCCTATGTGAGGCTCGAGCAAAGCCATAGAGAGCTTAAGCTGACACAGGAACAATTGGTTAATTCTGAGAAGATGGCTTCGTTGGGTCGATTGGTTGCCGGTGTGGCCCATGAGCTGAATAACCCGATCAGTTTTATTTATGGAAATACCCATGCCCTGGCCGATTACTGTAAACGATTGACGGAGTTTCTGGCACAGATCCAACAGACCGAATTGCCCCAGTCTGTGATTGATAGTCGACAAACATTGAAAATTGAAAAGATTCTCAGGGATTTGCCTTCCTTGCTGGATGGCACGATGGAGGGAGTAGAGCGGGTTCGCGATATAGTGATGGACTTACGCCAGTTCTCTTCGGGCCAAACTCAGGAATTCCGACCTTTTGATTTAATTCATATTATAAACACCACCCTGCGCTGGGTGGTAAAAGAGCACCCATTGCAGACTCATTGTAATATGCCGAATGCTCTGGAAGTTGTTGGTCACCCTGGGCGAATTCATCAGGTGCTGATGAATCTTGTACAGAATTCCCTTGATGCTATTGAAAATGACGCCAAACCGGAACTCTGGATTAACGTAACAAGTGATGACAAGAATGTTACGGTGACGATTCAGGATAATGGTCCAGGTATTGATGAATCAATTCTGCCACAGGTGTTTGAGCCCTTTATAACTACTAAGGAGACAGGCAAAGGAACAGGGCTCGGACTGTCTCTGAGTTACAGCTTTGTTCGGGATCATGGGGGGCAATTAACCGCTGCTAACCATCCAGCAGGCAACGGAGCGGTATTTACTTTGCAACTACCCTTGAATGGCGGGAGGCAATAGCTGTGAGCAAAACACTTAATCTGTTGTGGTTACAGTCGGGTGGTTGTGGTGGCTGTACCATGTCGCTTTTGGCTGCGGAACAACCGACGCTGTTTGAAGCGTTGGAATCCTATGGGATTAATCTGTTATGGCATGCGTCCCTGTCCGGTAATAACAATCCTGGTTTGCTGGAATGGATAGAACAGATCTCAAACGGTAAGACCCCGCTTGATATACTCTGTCTTGAAGGGGCGGTGATGACAGGTCCCGATGGAACCGGACGCTTTCACCTGCTATCTGGCAGCGATCAACCGATGATGGAAGTCATTGAGCTTTTGGCAGGGAAGGCGGCTCATGTGGTTGCGGTCGGAAGCTGCTCCGCTTTTGGGGGCTTCAATCGCAGCAATAATAACCCCGCAGAGGCTAAAGGGTTGCAATACCTGGGTGAACAGGCTGGCGGTTTTCTGGGGAGTGACTTTCGTAGTGGTATGGCGATGCCGGTGATTAATATCTCTGGCTGTCCCACCCATCCTGAGTGGGTCTTGCATAGCCTGCAAGCCATTGCCTTGAATCTGCTGGATACTGCCCAACTGGATGAATTTAACCGTCCTCGGTTTTATACCGAACATCTGGTGCACCATGGTTGTCCGCGTAATGAGTTTTACGAATACAAAGCCAGTGCTGAAAAGCCTGCCCAATCCGGTTGCCTGATGGAAAATCTTGGCTGTCAGGCTACCCAGGCCCATGCTGACTGCAATATCCGTCTATGGAATGGTCACGGCTCCTGTCCCAAAGCCGGATATCCCTGTATTAATTGTACGGCTCCAGAATTTGAGGAACCGGGCCACCCATTCTACGAAACCCCCAAGGTAGCAGGCATACCTGTCGGTTTACCTACGGATATGCCCAAAGCCTGGTTTATCGCCTTGTCTTCACTTTCAAAGGCTGCAACACCAAAGCGTTTGAAAGAAAACGCAACCAGTGAAAAACTGAAAATAGTCCCGCAAATTTACAAAAAGAAAAGATAGGTTCCCTAAGGCAGTTCACCACACTTTAAGCCTTTAATCATAATAAAAAGCGATCGAAGAAAATGGTTCGAAAAATCACGCTAGGTCCCGTTAATCGGGTAGAAGGGGAGCTGGAAGTTCAGTTGGAACTATCCCAGGGGCGAATTGAGGCGGCTTATGTCAAGTCAACACTCTACCGTGGTTTTGAGAACCTGTTGACGGGGAAGAACCCAATGGATGCTCTGGCTATCACCCCCAGAATTTGCGGGATCTGCTCCGTTTCCCAGTCCGTGGCCTCTGCCAGAGCGATTGCTGATCTAGCTCAGGTGCAGATGCCAGCTAATGGTGAGCGAGTGACCAATATAATCCTGGCAACCGAAGTGGTAACTGATCTGTTGACCCATTTTTATCTATTCTTTATGCCGGATTTCAGTGATTCAGCCTACAACGCTGAGTCCTGGTCAAAGCTGGCAGCGCAGCGCTTTACCGCCATTCAGGGGGAGCGTCACTCTGCAATGTTGAAAGCAAGAGCTGAGTTTCTTCACATTATGGGAATTCTGGCCGGTAAGTGGCCTCATAGTCTGGTGTTTCAACCGGGAGGTGTCAGCAAAACCGTTACGCTATCCGAACAGCTGAAATTGAAGGGTATCGTTACTGGTTTTCGTGCTTTTCTTGAGTCAGTTCTGTTTGGCGATCGCTTGGAAAATATTGGTGCTCTGGATTCGGTAAATGCACTCAATCGCTGGCAGCAGGAACATGCTGAAGAGCGTTCAGACTTTGCTTTGTTTTTAGCAATTTCCGAGTCTCTGGATCTGCAAAAAGCAGGGAGCAGCTACAATCATTTTTTAGCTTACCCTGCATTTAATGTGGCTGGTACGGAAGTTTATTCCGGAGGAACGTATATTGATAATCAGCGAAAATCAGTGGACACCAAACAGATCAGCGAGCACCTTGATTCAGCCTGGTTAATCGGTGACCAACAGCACCCTTCAGAAGGACTGACTGAACCCTATGCAGAAAAGCAGGATGCGTACACCTGGTGTAAAGCCCCCCGTTATGAGGGGAAAGCCATCGAAACCGGCTCCATCGCACGACAGTTTCTGGCCAAAGATGCGTTGGCTTCTGAACTTGTGAATGCTAGCGGAAGTAACATCCATAACCGAATTGTCCTCCGATTAATGGAACTAGCCAAACTGGTTATTCAAATAGAAAACTGGATAGGCCAGATAAAACCCGCTGAAGCCTTTTGCAACCAAACTAAACTACCCAAAAAAGGGCAGGGAGTCGGGCTTTCTGAAGCGGCAAGGGGGGCCTTAGGCCACTGGCTTTCTGTGGAAAATGGCATTATCTCAAACTACCAGTTGATCGCCCCCACCAGCTGGAACTTCTCCCCGCGAGACAATCAGGGCCAGCCAGGGCCATTGGAATATGCGCTAAAAGGACTGGAGTATGACAGTCCTCAAGGGAAACTGATGATGCAGCATATTATCAGGTCGTTCGATCCCTGTATGGTTTGCACGGTGCATTAAATAATAAGTATTTAAAATCAATATATTAACTGGATAAAGTTGTTTCAAAATCCTCTATGAAAATGCTGGAACGTTGGCGGTGAAATCTAAGGTCTCTTTGCATTTTTGTACAGGTTTGCCAGGATCTCAGACCAACTAAATATGTAAAACACCTCAAAATAAAAGCATTTGGTATCTGGTGTTCAATGTCCCGTCAGAAATCTATTAATCTAACTCCGCTTACCTTTGTTTGCATAGAGTTGAGCTAATTAATCCGATAGTTTTAACGAACCGTCCAGTAGTTACGAGATGACTGGGCAAGGGAGTTGAGTTCACGGAATACGTTGTCATCAGAATGATGAAGGAATATTACCTTTAGTTATGAACATGAACTATAGAATAGGCAGAAATAGTTTCCATCAAACTAGAAGCGTCACAACCTAGCTATGGCTAAACACAATCTATCAGGATCAAAACTGGGAGATAGTGTTGACTGCGATAGCTTTGCTATAGTGTTTCTGACAAATTTAATATTACAAAAGAGAACAATGAACATAAGCGGTTAATTACTTACAGGGACTAAAAGGAAAATCTATGGGGATTTATACGGGTAACTCTCTCTTTTACAAGATTGATATTTCCGATCTAGCCTGAGCTAATTCAGTTTAACAGTTTTCATATTGTTAATCAGGTTCTGGATATAAAACATAGACTAATGGTACGACTCTTTTTCTAAGTGATAGTCAAAGTTTACCTCGTTGTAGCTATTTACTAATACTTTATCTTTTAACAAAAAATTAATCTTATCTCTAACTTCATTTCCTGGGCTTGGAAAGGAAGTGTAGGTGTAGTACCTCCCTGTTGGTGACCTCATGATTCTATTTTTAAGTCTATAGAAAAAGTTTTTATTTTTTTTGTTTGCGTTTGATTTTATAAAAACAATTAATGCTCTGTGAGATGTTCTGATTCTATCTTCTATCGTAGTGCTAAGATTAGGTGTTGCTCCACCATCGCCATCACCGTTTATCTTGATGTTATTCCAGGTAAGAATAGTGTCGCTGCCTATTGTTTTAATAACCTCACAAGTACATATCTCTTCTACAAGTTCCCAAGGATAGTACTCAGTTTTTGCATAGGGTTGCTTCGCAATTTGTATCCCGTGCTGGCCTAATTCGCATGTCAAGAAGCCACCATCTTTTCGAACGCGGTTAAAATCTTGTATTAAATGTCGAAAGCAAGCTGCAGAGGCCAAGATAAATGCACTGCCAATTATGATTTTGGCCCATGTGGAGCCTTCAGGAAAGTCATTCCAATACACATACAGAAAAATTGACGCAAACACGAAAGCTATTCCATAAAATAGGTAACTAAAAACCAGTAAGCAGTATTTTCCAGTATCTGCACTTTATCGTTTTGTATTCGGCATATCATAGTTCTTCTCATTGTATAATAGCTATTCCGTTCAAAGGAGGATAAGGTATCAGGCCCTTTTGACTTCCAGTCAACTGACTTTAGTTTAGAAGATCATTAATATTAAACACACCTCCTTGACCAAGCTCCTCTGATAATTGATGGCGCACTATGTTGCGAATATGCCCCGGTAAGCCTTGTTTGCTGATGATTCCGGCGATTAACCATTGATCTAGTTGTAACCTGGGATCATATTCGTTGTGGGCTTGTGTTATCAGTGTTTGTTGATATTGATTAATCTCATTGTTTATCACGTATATGATTTCCTCTTGTACTTTTTTGTTCAGCATTTTTGTTAGTTCCGAGTCATTTTTCAATAATAGAGGGTCTGCCTTAAGAGCTATCAAGCTGTGTGATGGATGACTCTTGTCGATGTTTTTTATCTGAACGTCCTGCTGACGGTAAAATTTTGAATCAGCTCCTTTGCAAATAGTGATTTCCAGGTGTGATTTTGCAATTTGAGTGACTGTTTCAACGGGGTATTGATAATCTGCATAAACAGGAATATCAACTAATTCAGGAATATCATGCAAGTCATAAAATAAATCATCAAGCTCTCTCTCATTCTCTGCTATATCCCGTTTACGTCTGGATATTCTGCTCCCAGCGTCTGATATCTCTTGCTGTAATTTGAGTGATTTGTTTTTAATCTCGGACAATATCTTTCTTTTGCTGTAGTAAGAAGAGGTGTTCTCTGTTTGATTCTGGTTTGTGAGCAGAGCTATCTTCCAGTCCTTTTCTAAGAGTAATAGTTGCTGTTGTTGCTCTGTTTTTCGTTGCTCCTGTCTTTCCAGCTTACCTCGTAAGTTTTTTGTCTCTTCTCGTAAATCAAGGATATCCTGTTGGATATCTCGATATTCTGGATTCAGAATTCTGTTATATGAGTCAATATATTGTTTGCTTTCAATCTTGACGTATTTCTGAGTAATAAAGTTGATTTTTGCCAATGAAAAGCTCAGATAGACTTCGTTGCCACGTTTGTCGTCATACTTGTCAATGAGGTTAATGTTGTTAAATTGTTGACCCAATGAGGGATATAGCTGTGGTTGGCTGATGTCCAGCTTGATTCGTAATCCGAAATCATCAATATTCTGTTGGCGTAGCTGAGATGCTATTTTCCGGTTTTTGAGCTTTTGTCGATGTTCAGCCAGTTTGGCGTAGAGTAATTGTGCTTTTCCAAAAAGTTGATTCTGTTCTGCTTGCCTTGCTGCTTCAGCAACGTCATCTAACCAATCATCAAACAATGCTTTAGCCTGATATAGCTTTTCTTGTGTCTTTGCGTCCCCGGGCTTTTCATAGGAGGCTTGTTGATACTGATCTATCGCCTGTTGGTATTTACCTAGTGACAGGTAGTCATCACCGGCATTAATAAATCGTCGATGAGCGCAACCTGAAGCAAGCAGAGTGAAAATAATCAGTAGTGAAAGTAAAGCCCGGCCCATTCTGTGTCCTATCGTGTCTGTGTTTGATTGACTCATTCGGGTAAGAGTAATTGCAAGTACCTGAATATTAACTTAATCATCGGGCTGTATCGCCTGCCCCAAAAAGCGCTGCTAAAAACGCTACTTAGTATTAGCGCTATTTTAGTATTAGAGCCTGTCGAGTGATCGCAGGTGGGGATTTAGTTGGTGATCCGGGACAGGGCCACCAGCAGGCTGCGGTTCTGGCCTGGTATCTGAGTGGCATGATTTGTTCGAGTGCTTTATCCCTTTATCCTGAAACAACTCTATTTCGGCCACTGTCTTTGGCTGTATAGAGTAATTCATCCACTCGCCTAAACAGCTCTTCGGACCTCTCATTTTGCCTGTATTGGCTGACACCAAAACTGGATGTTACTGGGGCCTGAAGGCCGAAGTTATTGTTTTCGATAACGCTTCGCAGTTCTTCTGCCAGCTGAGTTGCTCCATTACTATCAGACTCGTTGCAGATGATCAGAAACTCTTCTCCGCCCCAGCGTCCAGCTAAGTCGGTATCACGAATACGTTTACTCAGAGTATTGCTGAACTCTATAAGTACACGATCTCCAACACTGTGCCCATAGGTATCGTTAATACTCTTGAAGTGGTCAATATCAATTAGTATCACCGAAAAGGGGCGTTCATATCGCTTGGAATTACTAATCAGTTCCTTAATTCTGGTTTCTATAAAATTTCGGTTTGCGATACCAGTCAGGTGGTCTGTCTTGGATAAAAGGTCGAGATCTCGGTTTTTTTGTACCAGCTCTGCCGCCATGGCCTCACGACTTTGGAGCTGTTTAGATAGCAGAATAAATAGGGTCATGATGATAACGCAGATGAGAGAGGATATGGCCCCAATGCTGATTAAATCTCGCTTCCAATCTCCCAGAAGGCTATTTTCCATTGTGCTGGCACAGACATAGATGGGGTGTATTTTGGCAAAACGGCAGTTCACAAGCACATTTGTCTTTGATATATGACTGTACATACGCAACGAGGTTTGTGGCAGTCGTTGCTTCAGAAATGGTTGGATTGCAGGGTTTCGCCCAAAGACTTTTCCGATACTCTCGTCTTTAGCCGGGTGACGCATCAATAGGGTGGAGTCCTCGCGCAGTAGGCTGACATAGCTTCCTTCTTCCAACTTTAACGAATCGTAGAATGAGCTGAAATATTCCGGTACCAATGAGACAACTACCACCCCACCAAAGCTACCATCGTGCGCGGGCAGTCGCCTGGCAACATTCAGTAGCCATTGATTCTCGTTACTTCTGCGCCTCACCGGAACATCTATATACATCCCCAGGCTGGGGTCATTCTTCAGGGTACGGAAATAGCCCCTTTCTGAAAAATTGGGCCGGGAGGTAGGGTAACGAAATGTTGTCGCCAGAGGGTTTCCGGTAGAATCGAGGACAGAGAGTGCCTTGATGTGTGGCATCCCCGTAATGTAGGAGTTGAGTAGTTCATAGAGCCCTCGCTCGGTATTATTCGCCAGAAACCTTCCATCTTCGAGTTTGGTGACAGTCGCTCGTAGCAGAAGATCAACGCTATCGTAAATACGAGCGGTCTGCTCAAGAAGAAGGCTGTTAAATCGATTTGCGTTCTGGATTTCTTCGGCGAGGATGGATTGGCGCTTTTCGTAAAGATACAAAGCAGAACTCACCAGCACCGCCAATGAAAGAAGAATGCCTAATAGCAGGGTTCGTTGGCTTAGTCGCTCTAGAATTGCCTGACGTAATTTCTGTGACTGCATCTATTGCCCTCTGTCCGCAGCAATAACAGGGCTGGACGGGATTAAGAGTTATCTTCGGTACTACTGGGTTTTTGTTACGAGTCTGTTGGATTGATCTGTGCAGGGTTACTCTGGACATTTATTAACAAAGCGATTCTATCAGTTGGATATATTGTCTTGATGGAACGTTAACAATCTGAAAGTGTAGTTGAGTATTCCCTAATTTAATCTGAATTTCTATGTTATCTATATTAAAAACAGACAACTATGAAATATAGTGCTACTTTCTAACTTAGCCAATAATACTCTTTCTCGGTTCTGATTTGATTGATTTTAAGTAATCAGGTTGAGGTAGAAAGACCTCCTGCCATTTCACTGAGAAGGATGTAAGGCCCCATTAACTGCTGATTAAGTAGGTTTCCTGAATGAAGTCACTTTTTGTACGTATGCGCAGTATTCATTGGGTAGGCATTGTTCTTTTGATCGGTAATGCCTTGTTGCTGACAGACAATATCTGGTCAACAGTGATCCAGTTAGTTGTTGCTGCGGTTGTCCTGATTCATGATTTGGATGAGAAACGTTGGGGAGTCGACACGCTTCGTCAAGTATCTGATTACATGAAGCATTTTTCTGCAAAAGATCTGTCTCATGACCCCGAGGTCAATGTTAATTTCAATACTGAACTGGCAGAAGTGATGCTGGTGATTGACGATTTTCGCAATAATATTCGCCAGGCTCTTTTGGAAGCTTCACAGGTTGCAGATTCCAGTCTTAGTGCTACCGGTGAAATACAGCAGATAATGGATAGTTTTAGTACCCGTATTTTGGAAAGTGATGAGTTGATACTTCAGGCAACTCAAGAGCTTTCTGAAGTCAATCAGTTATCGGAAAGTCTGGTGGATAACGCCAGGGAAACTCAGGAAAAAATCCTGTGTGTGGGAGAGGTGCTTGGCAGCTCACAGCAGGATATTACGGATCTTGAGAAGCGCCTTGGAGAATACTCCAGTCATAATAATGAGTTGGCCAACCGACTGGGTGAACTGTCCAGTAATGCGGAACAGATTCGTAGCGTGCTGACGGTGGTGGGCAGTATTGCTGAACAGACTAACTTATTGGCATTAAATGCTGCGATAGAAGCCGCACGAGCAGGTGATCAGGGGCGCGGTTTTGCCGTGGTAGCCGACGAGGTGCGTAGCCTGGCTGTCCGGACCCAGCAAAGTCTGGAAGAAATTCATCAGATTATTAGCAGCATCACTCATTCGACAGATGATGCCACTCAGCAAATGAAGAGCCAGACTGAATTGCTCAGTGGAGTCATCAATACGATGGAAGGCACTGTTGAGAGTATTTCGCAGGCAACCATCCAGGCCAGGGATGCTGCTGAATTAATGGAAATGACCGCAGACATTTCTCGGCAGTTATTGCAGAAAAATACCGAGACCAACGCAATTGTTACCCGCTTTAATCAGAATACCAACAGCGATCAGTCTACCATTGCACGAGTTGTTGAACTTATCCACAGACAAAAGACACTTGAGGAAAAGATGAACTCCAAGCTTGAAGAGTTCACCCTGTAATAGCCGCTGACCCATTAGTTCAAAGCATCTGGTTGGTTAAAGCGGCAGAGTGTAACAATGATCGGTAACAGGTTGATTCCAATCCATGCCGCAGATCAAGAGCATCGATGATTTCAGCATTGCTCAACTTCAGGCGTAATGGTTCAATCAGCAATGGATTTCACAGGTTGCACTCGCTCAAATCAAAACGTTGAAAAGGGATATTCTTATGTTCAAAAAGGTCTTTCAGATCACCCATTCATTATTGCTGGTTATAGCGGCTTTTGCGGCCCAAGCCACCAGTCATGATGAATCTCCATCATTTAAGGCTTTGCCGCTCACGGATAATATTTCGATGTTGCAAGGTCGAGGAGGAAATCTGGCTGTATTATCCGGTAAGCAGGGGATACTGCTAATCGATGACGATTTTAAAGCCATGTCTGATGCGCTTAAGGCTGAATTATCTAATTATGGTGGCCTGGATAAACTGACTTACATTATCAACACGCATTGGCATGGGGATCATACGCAGGGGAATCTGGCTTTAGGTGATCATGCGCAAATTGTTGCCCATGATAATGTTCGTACTCGCTTGTTAACCCGCCAGGAAATCAAATTGTTTAACATGGTCTCAGAGCCATACCCAGAAGCAGCATTACCTTCAATCACCTATCAACAGGCGATGACGCTGTATATTAATGGCGAGGAAATAAACGTCGTTCATTATCCTAATGGCCATACGGATGGTGATTCCATCGTATATTTCAAGAATGCCAATGTGGTGCATATGGGAGATCATTTCTTTTCCGGGTTCTTCCCGTTTGTTGATATAAGCTCGGGTGGCAACGTACTGAAAATGGCAGCCAATATCGAGGCTGTACTTCATCGTGTGGATGATCAGACTAAGATAATTCCGGGTCACGGACCATTGTCCAGCAAGTCAGATTTGCGAGCTTTTCATGAAATGTTAGTGGGCACTGCTGCCGAAGTTAAGGCGATGAAAGATAAGGGGATGAGTCAGGAGCAGGCCCAAAAAGAAGGGTTGTCTGACCAATGGAATGAATGGACTGACGGCTTTCTTTCTACAGAAAGCTGGATAGGGATTGTTTACCAGAGTCTCTAACTGTTGGCACTGCAGATACTGAGTGACTCTCTGGATAACTGGAGTTTGGGGAAATAGCAGCCTGTGCTGTTACTCCCCCGTCGAAAGTTCCGGACAACACTCTAAAAAGAAGGGGTAGAGTTGCTCCTGAATTATCTCGAATGTTAAGGCTTAATCCTGTAACCGGTGCGAAATATCCAGCTGATACCCGCCAAACAGATCAGCAGGAATACAACGGTCATACCCAGGCTTATAGCGACGTTAACATCGGCAACGCCATAAAATGCCCAGCGAAAACCGCTGATCAGGTACACCACCGGATTAAACAGAGTCAGGGTCTGCCAGGGTTCGGGGAGCATATTAATGGAATAAAAGGCGCCGCCGAGAAAGGTTAGTGGAGTAATAACCATCAGCGGGATGACCTGCAGTTTTTGGAAGTCGTCCGCCCAGATACCGATCATGAATCCGAACAGACTGAAAGTGACTGCGGTGAGTACCAGAAACGCCAGCATCCACAAAGGATGGACAATCGAATAGTCAACAAAAATTCGAGCCGTGGCCAGTATCAATAATCCAAGTAGAATCGATTTGGTTGCCGCTGCGCCGACGTAACCGGCGACGATTTCAAAGGGGGATACCGGCGCTGACAGCACCTCGTAGATAGTGCCGGAAAATTTTGGAAAGAATATGCCAAAAGAAGCGTTGGAAATGCTCTCACTGAGTAGCGAAAGCATAACCAGACCGGGAATAATAAAGGCACCGTAGCTGATCCCATCAATCTCCCCCATCCGTGAGCCTATCGCAGTTCCAAAGACAATAAAGTACAGTGAAGTGGACAACACCGGCGAGGCGATACTCTGCATCAGAGTCCGCCAGGCTCGGGCCATCTCAAATTTGTAGATTGCCCGGATACCATAAATATTCATGCTCGCTCCCTTACCAGATTGACGAATATCTCTTCAAGAGAGCTTTCACTGGAGTGCAGGTCTTTGACGTCTAACCCTTGCTGATCGAGACTACGCAATAGTTCTGCAATACCAGTATGCTCCTGTTGAGTGTCGAAGGTATAAATCAACGTGCTTGCATCCTCTCCTCGTTCCAGTTGGTAACGATCCAGCTCGGAGGGTAGCTCTGTGAGAGGAGTCTGCAGTTGCAGTCTGAGCTGCTTTTTGCCGAGCTTGGCCATCAGAGCTGACTTCTCTTCTACCAATACCAGTTCACCGCCGTTGATCACACCGATACGATCAGCCATATCTTCTGCTTCTTCGATATAGTGGGTGGTCAGGATAATGGTGACACCACTGCTGCGCAGCTCCCGTACCATTTCCCACATATCTCGCCGCAGCTCGACATCGACTCCGGCAGTTGGTTCGTCAAGGAACAGAATCTGTGGCTCGTGAGAAAGAGCTTTGGCAATCATTACCCGCCGCTTCATACCACCAGACAATGCCATGATTTTGGAGTCTCTTTTATCCCACAGTGACAGCTGGCGCAGCAGTTTTTCAATGTAGGCCGGATCAGGTGCTTTGCCGAACAGCCCGCGGCTGAAGGTGACCGTTGCCCAGACACTCTCAAAGGCATCCGTGGAGAGCTCTTGCGGCACTAAGCCTATTTTGCTCCGGGCCTCACGATAATCAGTGGCGATGTCATGACCGTCAGCCATTACATCACCCTGGCTGGGGTTAACAATGCCGCAGATAATGCTGATCAATGTCGTTTTGCCAGCACCGTTGGGGCCTAGCAGAGCGAAGATCTCACCGCGCTGGATTTCCAGATTGATATTATTTAACGCAGTAAAGTTACCACTGTAAGTCTTGCTTAGGCCCTTAATGGAAATGATCGATTGCACTGGGTCTCCTATCGATTATTCGATGGCTTCAATGAGGGGTTAAGGGTACTTATAATAGATTGAAAATATTGATGCTTGATTAAAAGTACGAGTAATCGCTTAAATAACTCAGCATTTATTCAAAAGTTCCAACGATCACCGACTGGCCTTGTCGCTTATGCCATGTTCCCTTAACCATTACATCAGTAATTTCATAGTTATCATTTAATACCAGCAAATCGGCATCCAGGCCAGGAGCGATTTTTCCCTTTGATTTAAGTTTTAAAAGACTTGCCACATTACTGGTAAACATGGGTAACAGGGTTTCTAGCTTTAATCCGGCCTGCAAAGCGACTTGTAAGGTTTCTACTAGGGTGCTGGCACGACCAAAGTCCATACGCTGAAGTTCACCTTGATGATCGAAGCAGGGGAGGCAACCTCCGCCATCTGAACTGACGGTTATCCGTTCCACTGCCAGGCCCTGATTAACCGCAAGCTCTATGGCTTCTGCTGCTTCAAACCCTGACTCGGTCGTTCCTTTAGGAAACGCCGTAATATCAATATAGCCTCCATGGCTTAACAGCTGGCAACTGTCCTTAAACAACTCTTTATTTCGATTAACATGAGTGGGGTTGAAGACTCTGGCAGGAATTTCCGTTTCTGACAGGGCTCGCTCAAGCAATTCCAATCGGCGTTCACCCTCTCCCAGGTGGAAGTGAATGATACCGGCTTTACCGGTTATCAGGCCTGCAACATGGGCTTCGCTGGCGAGTCGAATGACTTCCTCATAAGTTGGCTGGCTCGAGCGGTGGTCGCTTATGGCAAATTCTCCGATTCCAATCACCGGCTCCAGATAGACAATGTCAGCCTTTGCACTTTCGGTCAGCGTTGTCAGTGGGTAGTGGTAGCCGCCGGTCCAGCAATAGGCCGACATACCTTCCTCCCTGAGCCCATAAACCCGGGCCAGCAGATTACCGGTATTGCGGGTGGTATCATCTGTTCCCAACAATCCCACCACGGTTGTTACGCCCGCGCCGGTAAATTCTGAGATAGGCACAGGGGGCACCTGAGTGGAAAAGCCACACTCACCACCCCCGCCAGTAATATGCGCATGACTGTCGATAAATCCGGGAGTTAGCGCGGCCCCTTGAAAGTTGATAACCTCAATATTCCAGTCACTGGGAATGATCCCTTGATCATTATCGTTTCTATCAAGAATTGCTGCGATTTTGCCTCCGGCGATCAACACATCCTTTACGCCCAGGTATTCAGGACTGTATAGCTTTACGTTTTTTAGTAATGAGATCATGCCGGTAACATTATCCTGATCTAATGATTGGCCCACGACTGATAACCTCTACATTTTCATCATTGTTTTATTGGCAACTTATTCTTTTCACTACTGCATTCGAACGGACCGGGGGAGGGGCTATAAACGGGTGCTTCCATTTGACAACCGGTATTCGGTAAATCACAGCGATTAAAAAAGCCTCGTAGCAAGGCTGCGAGGCTTTCCGTCATGGAGCAAACTCAGGCAATAGCCTGGCGTCAACAAACTACCCCAGAAGTTCGCTCGATAAGTCGTTCAGACATATGATCACCTCCAGTTGCTCAGGGAGTGATTCTTCTCGCCAGCGCCCCCCTGGCAGGCTGGTGGCGATACGCTTCAATCGACAATGTGCGCTCAGAAACCTTCGCTGTCAAATTTTATTAGCAGTGATCTGTTGAGGTTTGAGCGAACAGGCCATGGTCTTTCTGTTGGCAAACCATTATGAATGAGCATCACTACGTTGCAGTGTTTCGGAATTCTGTGCTCTTTTTTGAACCAGAAGCAAAATAGCTAGTGAAGATAATCCACACACTAAAAAACCGAGTACCAATGGTTGAACTGTACCGTTGTAGCTTTGTCCGATTACTCCGCCTACTACGATAGATAACAGAGTTTGTATCGAGCTGATGACAGAAGTTGCCACCCCCGCAATGTGACCTAAAGGTTGTACCGCAAGAGTGTTGAGGTTTCCAAACAGAATCCCAAAACAAAAGAAGACCATTGCCAGATAGCTGATAAATGGGATCAATGGCGGATGCCCTGAGGACATTCGAGTATAGAGCAGAAATGCAAAAGAGATAATGGAAAAGGCAGCCAATGAGAATAAGCAAAGCCGCTCCATTGAAAATTTCATTACTAATTTTGAATTGGCGAAAGAGGAAAGCCCGATAGCCAGGGCTAAACCGCCAAAGTAAAGGGAAAAGGAGTCACCCAGTTGGTATTGAATCTGCAGAATCTGTTGTGCCGAACTTAGGTATCCAACAAAGGAGCCAAAAATCACTCCGGCAGCAATCATATAGACCCGCGTGACCGGATGCCTTAATGTTTCAGCAATACCCATAGTAATAACGGTGACTGAAAATCCGAGACGTTTATCTCCGGGCAAGGTTTCGGGTTGACGAAAGAACAGCCATAAGAGACTCACTAAGCCCACCATTGAAATAACTGCGAAGATGGCTCTCCAATCAGCAAAGAAAAGAACGGCTTGTCCCAGAGTGGGGGCCAGTGCCGGCACCAGAATAAAAAACACCATAATTAATGACATGACTCTCCCCATTTCCGGTCCTTCGAACTTGTCTCTGATCATGGCTAATGTCACCACTCGACAGGCGGCGGCTCCGAATCCTTGGAAAATCCTTCCAATTAACATAAAGGTGAAGTCTGTTGAAAAAAGTGAAATCAGATTTCCGACCAGAAAAATGCACAAACCGAGATAAAGAGCAGATTTTCTACCATAAGAATCTGATAAAGGACCGTAAAGCATAAGTCCCATTGCCATACCCAGAAATACCGTAGTAATGACCAACTGACCATCATTCGGGTTTTCAAGCTCAAGGCTTGTTCCTATTTGCCCCAGAGCAGGAAGCATCGCATCTATGGATAGCGCCAACAGCGACATTAATATAGCCATCAGGCAAATGAATTCTCTGTTATCTATTTTGGAATCCGGATGATTCATTTGTACCTCTGTTAAGTTTTGCTCTGGAAAGGCCATGAGGTCTCCAAGTTGAGATCTCGATTTTCCTTTATTAGAACGTCCTTGAGAATGATTGCAAGCAAGTCTAATATCTCAAGTTAACTTGAGGTCAAGGATTATCAACGCTAAGGGGCGATAAAAAGTGGTAATAAGTTAGTAGGGATAGAAGAGCTGAGACCATCGGTAGAGATAAAAGGTACCAGGATGAATGAAAAGAAAACCGAATTATCAGTAGGAGAGGTCTCTGCTCGAAGTGGAGTTGCGGTGTCTGCCATTCACTTTTATGAATCCAAAGGGCTGATAAAATCGTGGCGCAATAATGGTAACCATCGACGCTACGGACGTGAGGTTCTTCGTAAAATTGCAGTAATCAAAGCTGCACAGAATGCCGGAATTCCTCTAAAAGAAATTGCCACAGCACTGGCGACCATCCCTGATAGCAACAAGGTGACTTCAGACGATTGGGAAAAGCTCTCCACAAAATGGAAGAGCGAATTGGATGATCGCATAGAACGCCTGATAATGCTGCGGGACAGGCTTTCCTATTGCATCGGTTGTGGTTGTTTGTCGGTCAAACACTGCGAAATGATTAACCCCAGTGATAAATTGGCTGAAAAGGGGGCGGGGCCGCGACTGCTGGACCCTAAGGATGTCGCTGAGTTCAAAAAGGATTGGAATGAATCGGATCCTGAAGATCTATCTACCGATTGACCTGTACCTGCTTTGAACTCCTTTTTGAGACAATCAGGGCGTTAACTCTCAAGATGATTATTGAGTTCCGTTCTCTGCTTGATCGCGCTCGTGTTCAGCTTCCTCAATAATCCACGCCTGGAATGCCTCTGCATGGGGTTGCATATACTGGTGCGCTGGATAGGCCAGATAGAAGGCTTCAGCGGTAGCTACCCGTTGCTCAAAGGGAGCGACCAAACGTCCGTTGGCAATCATTTCTGATACCAGGGAGGTTCGCCCCAGCGCAAAACCATTCCCCAATGAAGCCATTTCCAAGGCAGTAATCAGTGTGTCAAACTGTATTCCCTGAGAGGCATCCAGGTGTTGGTAACCGGTCTGGTTGAGCCAGTACCCCCAACCTTCTTCATAGCCGATAACATGTAACAGGGTATGATTAATCAATTCTTCAGGAGTGTCCGGTAAAGGCGCGTGATCGCTGAGAGTGGGGCTACATACGGGAAACAATTCGTCCCAGGTCAGGCGATCTGACTTAAACCCCGGCCAGGAACCTTTGCCATAGCGGATCTCCATATCGGCATCCTTGTCTTTTTCTTCCACCCAGATATTACTGGTAAAACGCAGACCCACATCAGGATGACGTTTTCGAAAACGGGCAATTCTGGGGGCCAGCCAGGTTGTAAAGAAAACCAGGTTTACTCTTACTGTCAGAAGTTTAGAGCGACCGTGGCCAAAAATTTCATCTGTCGCAGCGGCCAGCCGTTCAATGGATTCATGAACAGCAGGCATATAGGCTTGACCTGCTTCGGTTAACTCCAACCCTCGAGGTAAGCGCTTGAAGAGGGCAACTCCGAGTTGCGACTCCAGTCCTTTAACTTGTTGACTGATGGCCGCTTGAGTGAGGTTTAGTTCTGTCGCAGCCTGAGTAAAGTTAAGGTGTCGGGCCGATACTTCGAAGGATCTTAGCCAATTGAGAGGGGGGAGCCGTTTTTTCATCGGTCTGCGCTCCAGATCAGCTTATTTCAGTTTCTGTGTCATCGATCAATCTGCTCAGCTCTTCGGCAGCTTCTCGTAACAGGGGAGTAAATGACAGTAATTCTTTCAGGTTCTTTCGAATGAGTGGCGCGTGGGTGAACAAACAGGCGAACAGCTTTCCACTGTTATCTTTTACAGGAACTGCACAGGCGATCATACCATCGACAAATTCTTCGTTGTCGATACCCATATCTTCAGATTTAGTTCTTATAAGCGCTGCTTCCAAAGAGTCAGGGTCAGTCAGCGTATTGCGGGTATATTGCCGCAGAGGTAGATTTTTAATGATCCGTTGGCGTCGCTCCTTGGGCAGAGAGCTGAGATAAAGTTTACCGCTGGAAGTACACCAAGTGGGGGTGCGACTGCCTACCGGCAGATGTACTTGCAAGGGCCAGTCAGTTTGAACACGGTCGTAATAAATCATCTCGGTGCCATTAGGAATCGCAATACCACAGGTTTCACCAATTTCATTGGTGAGTCGGGTAAGGATCGCCTGTCTTAGTGCTTTAAATCGACCACTGTAAAGCACTCCCAAAGCGATGCCGTGCATACGATCACCGGGAACGATCAAACCACGCATATTGGTTTGAAGATAACTGTCTTTTTCAAGTTGGCTCAGAAGGCGATGAATACTGGGTTTTGGGATGTCGAGCTGGTAGGCGAGATCAGCTGGAGACATAGGCCGTTCTGCTTTGGATACCGCTTCGATAATTTCCAGTACTCGCGTGATAGAGGAGCCTTTTTCTCTAGATGATACCGACATTCCTCTTTCCTCTGAAAACTGACTTAACAACAGTAACAGCTGCATATTATCGGTGTGGTATAGAAGCTACAAGATCTCCAGGTAAGAGGCTGCTACATTCTTTTGGTTTATCGAGTCCAGCTTCTCTATCTGGCCAAGTTTTGAGTTGTTAAACAGGAGGGACGAGTTCGTTTGTGGATATCCGTCCTCAGCCATCATGGCTGAGGACGCTATAAACGCACTCTTATCAAAATAGCAATAACCGTTCTATGAAAGCTATATTGCCTTGCTGGCGTTCGATAAGCCTATCCACAAACTCACACACATGGCGAGTAATACCAGAGTAAAAGGTAAGCCGGTTGAAACAGCCATCGCCTGCAATGCGCTGAGCGCTTCTGAGCCACCGATCAATAGTAACACCGCAGCCACCAATCCCTCGAAGCTGCACCAGAAGATTCGTTGTGATACCGGCGCGTTGGTTTTACCCCCGGCGGTAATGGTGTCTATCACCAATGAACCGGAGTCGGAAGACGTGACGAAGAACACCAGTACCAGTACGATTCCGACCAGTGACAACAGACTGGAGAGAGGGAAGTCGCTGAGCATATGAAATAGCTTGATTTCCTGTGCTGCGGCGGCAACGGGAGCGGAAGCGTCAGCGATCACCTGGCTTACAGCCGTACCACCAAAGGTAGACATCCAGAGTATGCAAAGCGCGGTTGGCACCAGAATCACGCAGATGATGAATTCGCGTACAGTGCGTCCGCGTGAAACACGAGCTATAAACATACCGACAAAAGGTGACCAGGAAACCCACCAGGCCCAATAGAACGAAGTCCAACCCTGGGAAAAATTTGCATCCTCGCGTCCGAAGGGCATCGACAACGGGATAAATTCGGTGGCATAGGCATAGGCTCCGGAAAACATGGTTGACATGATGTCACCGGTTGGTCCGACCAGCAGTATGAACAGCAACAGCACCAGAGCCAGTCCCATATTAATTTCAGAGAGGATCTTAACCCCACCGTCCAGGCCGCGCACCACAGATACGATGGCGATCAGGGTGATAGCCGTGATAAGCAGCACTACGGCAACGTTTCCGGTACCCCAGTCGTATAGGAAACTAAACCCTGCCAGGGCTTGCTGGGTGCCAAACCCAAGCGACGTTGCCAGTCCAAATAAGGTAGCGAATACCGCGATTATATCGATTGTATGACCAGGCCAGCCCCAGACGCGTTCTCCCAGCAGAGGATAAAAAGCTGATCTCAGGGTTAGTGGTAGCTTATGGTTGTAGGAGAAGAAGGCGAGTGCCAGTGCCACTACAGCGTACATCGCCCAAGGGTGCAGGCCCCAGTGATAAATAGTCGCCGCCATGGCGAGATCTTTTGCCGCATTGATATCACCGGCAGCTCCTGCCAGTGGTGCCCAGTCAGTGCGAGCCCCGTTTTCCATCGATATGCCGCCCATGGAGGAGGCAAAGTGGGACATAGGCTCGGATACTCCAAAAAACATCAGACCTATCCCCATGCCCGCAGCAAATAGCATTGAAAACCAGCCAACGTAGCTATAATCGGGTGTTGCATCCTGGCCGCCGAGGCGCACCTTACCCAGTCTGGTCACACAGACCACTAATGCGAAGACGACGAAAATGTTTCCTGCTGAGAGAAAGAACCAGGAAAAATTGCTAGTAATCGCGGGGCGCAGCCAACTGAAAAATTCTGATGCTCCCTGCTGAAACATTAATGTGACCAGCACGAATACGACGATCGACATCCCTGAAATCAGAAAAACCGGGTTGTGTATGTCGAGGCCGAACGGCGTAATATTATCCTGACCGATTTTGTAGTCAGTTTGCACATCGTCTTCACTCATATCCCTTCCCTAGCTATCGTTGTTTGGAGTAATGGCCTGCCAGAAGCTCTCTTTGGTGGAACAGTATTCAGCAAGTCAGACCACAGAAGTAGTTGAAGTGTAGCAAAGTACTGTCTCCCTGGACGATTTGTGGTCGCGAAGATCGTGGATTGATGGATAATAAATTGAACAGTTCGACATCGGTGCCTGCTGCTAATAGTTTCACACAGTTGCTATTTTTTTTTCAGTAGCAGTGACTATCAGGTAATCATTGGTGGGGGGATTAGATGTGTTTCAGTAAAAAAGGCGAGCAATCATCTTTATGGCTGTTTTAGGGTCGCAGACTACGGGCGAAAGATATTTTTTGAAGCAAAGCTCGTGGGTAAAAAGGACCTGCAACTATGTAATTGCAGGTCTGCTTGTATCAAGTCTTTTCCCTATGGTTAGCAAATTCCTTATCTCGCCATAGCATTATTTATGTCGGCATGGAAAACAGAGCCCCTTCTCGAATTCCAGCGGAAGGCCAGCGTTGGGTAACGGTTTTACGTTTGGTGTAAAAGCGCACGGCATCGGGACCGTAGGCGTGAAGATCGCCAAACAAGGAACGCTTCCACCCGCCAAAGCTGTGGAATGCGACGGGGACGGGGAGGGGAACGTTAATTCCGACCATGCCCACTTTGATATTGTCGGAGAAATAGCGAGCAGCTTCTCCGTCACGGGTAAAGATACAGGTACCGTTGCCATATTCATGATCATTAATCAGATCCATGGCTTCCTGCATAGTTTCTACACGGATGATTTGTAAGACCGGGCCAAAGATCTCTTCTTGGTAGCTTTGCATCTCAGGAGTGACTTTATCTATAAGCGTGCCACCGACAAAGAAACCATTTTCATAGCCGCTAACCTGAGGGTTACGGCCATCGACTATAATCTCGGCCCCTTGCTCTTCGGCGCTGTTGATATACCCGACGACTTTATTCTGGTGTTGTCGAGTGATTACCGGACCAAAATCGTTGCTGTTATCGGTATGAGCACCGACTTTCAGGTTAGCCATTGCCGATTGCATTTTGGATACCAGGGCGTCTGCGGTGGCATCACCTACTGCTACCGCTACCGATAGTGCCATGCAACGTTCTCCAGAAGAACCGAAAGCCGCTCCCAGCAACTGATTAACAGCATTATCCATATCTGCATCCGGCATCAGGATGGCGTGGTTTTTAGCACCTCCAAGTGCCTGGCAGCGTTTTCCGTTAGCGTTGGCAGTCGTGTAAATATATTCAGCGATGGGAGTTGATCCAACAAAACTAACAGCCTGAATCCGGTCGTCATCCAGTAACGTATCAACGGCTTCCTTATCACCGTTGACAACATTCATTACGCCGTCCGGTAACCCTGCTTCTTGTAGAAGCTGAGCGATAAAGAGGGTTGAGCTGGGGTCTCTTTCGGACGGTTTGAGGATAAAGCAATTACCACAGACCAGGGCCATGGGATACATCCACAGGGGCACCATGGCGGGAAAGTTAAAAGGGGTAATCCCGGCTACCACTCCCAGTGGCTGAAACTCACTCCAGGAGTCAATGTTAGGTCCAACGTTCTTACTATGTTCGCCCTTTAACAGTTCCGGTGCAGCGCAAGCGTATTCCACATTCTCGATGCCGCGCTGCAGCTCTCCTTGAGCATCATGATTAATTTTACCGTGTTCTTCACCTATCATTTCGCAAATGCGATCAGCGTTTTTTTCTAATAATTCCTTAAAGCGGAACATCACACGTGCACGCTTGATGGGGGGAGTATTTCGCCATGCCGGGTACGCGGCCTGGGCGGCGGTAATGGCTTCTTCGACGGTCCGTCGGCTGGCCAGATCAACCTGCTTACTGGCCTCCCCCGTGGCCGGATTGAATACGTCCTGGCTGCGACTCCCCTCAATGATGACTTTACCATTGATCAGATGTCCTACTGGGGTTGTTTTGTCAGTGGTTATAGCAGTGCTGGCCATAGCATCGGTGCTCATACATTATCCTCAAATTCAAACGAGTAACGACTGTTGCGTTACAAATAGGCAATTGCCAGTTGGTCATACGAAATAATTAACAGTTGCAGATATGACATAGATGAATAATCTCTACTGGCTCACCAGAGCTTTTTGTAGATATTGATAATTTCTTCGGTGCTGGGGGCACGAGGGTTGTTATTGGGAGATCCTGACGCCAGAGCCTGTTCAGCCATGGTTGGCAGCAAATTAAAGAAATCTTCTCGCTTAATGCCGAACTGTTCTGGAGTGGGAACCTGAAGTTCGTCATTTAGGGCATGGAGTTCATTCAGCAGCTTGTCGTTGGCAACGTCAGTGCTGTCTTTTTCATTGGCTATACCCATTGCGCGTGCGCAGTCGGCATAACGTTCAGGAGCATCGGGAATAGAAAACTCAGTCACGCTGGGCAGTAACATTGCATTAGAGAGACCATGGGGGACATGGAAAGCGGCTCCAATAGGACGGCTCATACCATGAACCAATGCCACCGATGCATTGGAGAAGGCTACACCGGCAAGAGTGGAACCCAGCATCATTGCTTCGCGAGCTTGGTTGTCAGAACCGTCTTTATAAACCCTGCGTAAATTCGGACTGATCAACCGCATCGCTGATAATGCCTGACTATCGCTATAGGGATTGGCCTTCTTACTGATATAGGCTTCCATGGCGTGAGTTAAGGCATCGATCCCGGTATCCGCCGTGGTGCGTGATGGCAGACTCAGGGTCAGATCATAATCCACCAGAGCTGCCACAGGCATAAAGCCAATGCCCATGCAGAGCATTTTTTCGTCGGTTTTTTCATCGGTGATGATGGTAACCCTTGTTACTTCAGAGCCGGTTCCTGCTGTGGTGGGCACCGCAATAATCGGTAAACCTGACTCAATCACAGCCCGAGGAAACTTATAATCCTGCATCTCGCCACCCTGTTTGGCGAGAATAGAAATGGCCTTGGCGCTGTCTATGGGGCTGCCGCCGCCCAACGCTATCAGGCAGTCATAATCACCATTGCGGGCCTTATCAACACCGGCTTGAATCGAGCTGACTGTGGGCTCTGGAACAGTATCATCAAAGACTTCAGCCGCAATGGCATGGCTTGCAAGGGCCTCTTGGACTCGACTGATATACCCCAGTTTAACCATCATCTTGTCGGTAATAATCAACGGGCGCTTGCAGCCGAGGCTGGTCAGAATGTTGGGTATCTCCTGGCTTGCGCCAGCACCTACTTGCATAATGCGGGGAAGAATCACTTGAGTAGACATGTTGTCTCCTATTATCTATTCGGATCATCAGTGCTAACTGATTAAGCGCTGGCGAGAAGCTGTTTTTAAACGTTACTGGCTATGGAAGCAGCCGACTGTTCTGCTGCGCCGATTTCTTTGGCTGTGCTGCTTTTGGCTGACAACGTCTGTTTACCGGGTAAGGTCTCTTCACGCAGGGATTTGTAGAGCCCATAAGTGGCCAGGATCACGATGATTGAGAAGGGGAGTGCGGCAACAATCGAGGCGGTCTGCAGGGCCTTAAGACCACCGGCATACAACAAAACCCCTGCTACTGCCCCAACCGCTATTCCCCAGAATACCCGTAAACGAGCCGGCGGATGCTCTTCACCCATTGAGATCAGGGTGCAGATTACCAGGGTCGCGGAGTCTGCTGAGGTGACGAAGTAGGTCACCAGCATAATGGTGCAAAGCCCGGACATCAGGACGGTCATCAGTTGTCCGATACCCATCAGTTCGATGGTTTTGAACAGCGCCATAGTCGTGTCTGCGTTAACAGCAGCGGTCACTCCTCCGCCGCCGAACAGTTCGATAAACATGGCAGTATTACCGAAGATTGAGATCCAGAAAGCAGCCAGAAGTGTCGGTGCGACGAGTACACCCAGCACAAACTCACGGATCGTGCGTCCCTTGGAAATGCGTGCGATAAAAATCCCACAGAAAGGAGCCCAGGCTATCCACCAGCCCCAATAGAAAATGGTCCACCAGCCCTGCCATTGACCCTTGGGATCGGGATCGACCCAAAGACCCAGTTCAACCGCATGAAACAGGTAATCACCGGTGTTGGTAACAAAGGCTCCCAGCACATAAGCGGTCGGACCAAAAACAACAAATAGTCCCAGAATGATCAGAGTGAGGTGCATATTCAATTCGCTAAGGATACGAATACCCTTATTCAAACCGGTCAGTACCGATGCCGTGGCGATGATTGAGAGCACGGCAATTAATATGATCTGGTTGTTGGTTGAGACTTCAAAACCCAGCAGGTAGCCCAGACCTGCGTTCATCTGCTGAGCACCCAGACCCAGAGAAGTGGCGATACCGAACACAGTACCAAACACCGCGAGCAGATCGGCTGCATGACCAATAGGACCGTAGATACGATCACCAAAGATGGGATAAAGGCAAGAACGAATGGAGAGAGGTAAGCCTTTGCGGTAAGCAAAATACGCTAACGCCAAGCCGATCACGGCAAACAGTGCCCAGCCATGTAGCCCCCAATGGAAGATGGAGATTCGCATAGCGACTTGAGCCGCCTCGACTGTCAATTGCTGCGCTTCGGTAATCAGAGGATTGCTCTGAAAATGGTAAATGGGTTCAGCAATACTCCAGAACAGGATTCCAATGCCAATACCCGCTCCAAACAGCATTGAAAACCAGGAGAAGTTACTGAATTCAGGTTTATCCGTATCCTTCCCGAGACGGATATCGCCGTAGCGGCTAAAGATCAGCCATATGGAGAAAAACAGAAAAAAACTGATCAGGCCGATGTAATACCAGGCCAGGTCAGAAGCGATAAAGGCTTTGGCGGCTGAATAGATCGAGTTGGCATACTTTGGATCTACGATGGTGAATAGCACAAATGCCATGACCAGTAATCCTGACCCGATAGCCATGATCGGGTTGGTGCCTGTAAATAAGCCGCTCTCAGGCATTGCCTGTCTATGCGTTCTCATGATGCCACCCCCTGCTGATTTCTAGCTGTTCTTTCTCGCGTTTTTTCTTGGACTTTTTCGCGCACCACCAGTACTGAACACTGAGCATGTCGCATGACATGGGAAGCATTGGCGCCAATCAAATAATCGGTTAATTCAGGTCGATGGGATGCCATCACAATCAGGTCTGCGTCTGCCTCTCTGGCGATTCGAAGAACTTCCTTATAAATTCGACCCTGACCAACGGTGACGCTGGTAATGATATTGTCGGGTACAAGACGCTCTACCAGCGCCTTGAGGTTTCCCTTTCCTTCTTCTTTTATGTGGCGATCAATGCCACTGGGAAGATGCGCCGCAATTGCAGGAATATCGGCGTTGGGAACAACGGTTACAACATGCAATCTGGCATCGTTATTCCGAGCCTGTTCAACCGCCATAGGCAATGCGCTGCGCCAGGAGCTCTCGTGGGCCAGATCCACCGGGATGAGTATATTTTTGTACTTATTATTCATGCTTCAACTCTTCGATAAGGGTTGCTCTTAGTCTTTCTTGGAGACTGCTACAGCGAAGGGTATTGATAAAATACCTTAAAATGATACGAAATGGATTGTTATATAAAAATAATCGGAAAAGAAACAATAAAATTCCAGTCTATGACCTTATTTTATTTATAGGTCGATCAGTATTTTAATTTCTTCTGAAATATCAATTAGCTAGCAATTGCAGGATTCGTGAGGTTGTTGAGTTTATAAAGGTATAAATAAAACACACCCTCAGGGCCTTTTTTTATTGCTGGTTCAGCGATGTTTTCATTTCTACTATCCGCCGCAGAAACTGTTCGAAAAAGAGGTGTTCATGATAGGTCAGTACTGTGGATAACTGGTACGTACTCTGAATGAGCACGCCTTCGGGTGAACCGTTTTCAACGCTCATCATTTGCTGTTTGCTGGAACAGCTTTAAGTAGGATTTATTGCAATGAAAAATAACAATCAATTGCCTTTGGCCGGTGTTCGTGTTGTCGACTTCGGTCAACAGATTGCAGGTCCGGCCGTTGCTATGACACTGGCCGATCTTGGTGCAACCGTCGTGCATATAGACCCCCCGGAAGGTCCCCTTTGGGATCATCCGGCCAATGCCATCCTGAATCGAAATAAGAGCAGCATTCGCCTGGATCTGAAAACTGAGTCAGGCCTGTCTCAGGCTCTGGCTCTAATAACCAAGGCGGATGTGGTGATAGAAAGCTTTCGTCCGGGGGTGATGAAGCGTCTGGGGGTGGATTTTTCTGAATTGCGGCTAGAGCGACCTGAATTGATCACCCTTTCTGTTCCGGGGTTTGCCAGCAATGATGAATTACGCCGGGAATGGAAAGCCACTGAAGCGGTGGTCGCCGCGACCTGTGGCGCCTTTACCGATATGGGATTTAATCGGGTGTTGATGGGATTGAATCCCAGCTTTTCACCCTTGCCGCTTGGTTCATCCTATGCAACCTCTCTGGCAGCCAGTTCTGTGGTGTTTGCCCTTACCGAGCGGGAAAAAACCGGACGAGGGGACAGTATCGAAGTTCCGGTAGCCTCCGCTCTGATGGAAGGGCTTTCATACAATTCCTATGTAATTGAAGGGCTGCCTGATCGTTATAAAACCATGCGTGAGCATGAGATTGAACATCGAAAAACCAACGATATCCCGATGGATTTGAGTTACCAGCAATTGCAGGAATATCTGGACCCTTTTTATCGCACTTATGAGTGTGCCGATGGACGGATGTTCTATTGTGTTTGTCCTTCACATCGCAATCATGCCAAGCGCGCCTTGCAGCTATTGGGAATTTATGACGAACTGCTCGCTGAGGGATTACCGGATGTCGTCGACCTGCATCAACCTATCGCAGAATGGGAGGGAGAGACCTCTATTGGTGTCTATCCGCTGCCAAAAAAATGGGCGGATATTATCTCTGCAAAAATGAAAAAAGCATTCCTGGCGAAGACGTCGACCGAGTGGGGTGTCGCATTTGGTGAAGGCCAGATACCCGGGGCACCCCATCGAACAACCCAGGAGTGGGTCAATGATGAGCATACCAATGCCGCTGGATTGATTGTTGAGGTAAAAGATCCTGAGTTTGGCATCATGAAGCAGCCAGGGCCCATTGCCTGGTTAGAAGGATTGACAGAATCGATGCTGTCACCTCGTCCCAGAAAAGAGGTGAGCTACGATCAGGCGCTGGCAGAGCTGACTGAGGTGGCTGAGCAGGACAAAGTCACGCGCCCGGTTGGTGCAGATATTCATCCGATCACTGGTAACGGGTGGTTAGATGGGCTGCGAGTTTTGGATCTGACCAATGTGATTGCCGGTCCTCATTCGACAGCTTTTCTTGGGCGGTTTGGCGCCGAAGTGATCAAACTGGATCCGGTGACACCTTTTTATGATCCTCTGATCGGCACACTTTTTACCTTCTTAACCAATATGGGTAAGAAAAGTGCTCTGGTGGATATTACAACCGATGAAGGAAGAGAAGTCTTCAAGCGACTGGTTCGATCCGTTGATATGGTGGTAATTAATGCCCCTGAGCGGCAGATAAAACCTTTAGGTCTGGATCATGAAAGCCTGCAAGCCATTAATCCTGGAGTATTGTTCTGCCGTCTGGATTGTTTGGGCGGGCCGCTGGGTGGTCCAAAAACCGACTACATCGGATACGATGATATTATCCAGGCAAACAGCGGAATCATGAGCCGCTTTGGCGGACAGAAAACGCCCGAAGAGCATGCTCATTTAGGTACGCTGGACGTTAACTGCGGATTTGCCGCAGGTCTGGGAATGGCGGTATCCCTATACCACAAGCAAAAGACCGGTGAAGCGACCCGAGCCCGGACCTCCTTATCTGCGGTGACTAACCTGGCTCAGATACCCTTTGCCTTTGACTATCAAGGTCGTGCCCCTTTTAACGAACCTTCGGGACGGGAGGCTTTGGGCAACCATGAACTATCCCATTTTTACCAAACCGGGCAGGGTTGGATCTTTTTGGATGCAAATGCTACTGAACTAAGCACGCTCAATCAGATAGAAGGCCTAAAAGGCATTTTGGCGACGGATGACATAGCCGGTTTCCTGACTGCTGCCTTCAAAACAGCGCCGGCCGATTACTGGGCGGAGATGTTGCAAAGCGCCGGAGTAGCGGCAGCAGCGCCTCAATCTATAGAGGACTTGCGGGATAGATATAGTCGGCAAGCAGATGGTAGTGTAGGGATAGATAAAGGTAGCTTTGCCTTCTCAGTCTACCCGGACCACCCCAGTAGTCACTGCGTTACGCTGATTGATCACTATGCGATTCGTCCCGCTGAGGCTACCATCAGGGCCATCGATTCAACGGAACGATTTGGTCATTCCACCCGAGTGATTCTGGCTGATGCGGGTTACAGCGAGGCGGAAATCAGCTCGATGATTGAGCGAAAAGTTGCAGGGCAGGGCTGGGGTAAGGAGTTCTTGCCGAGCTAGTTAAGGTTTAATTTCATTCCAAGCGGATAGATGCAGGCGGACTCTGACTCCGTCTGCATTATATTGAAGGTGCTAAGGCTGCCTGGTTCGTCTCAAACTTAATGCCGGTGATATGGTGGTGTTTGATAACCGTCGAGTTTTACATGACCGAGAACGCTTTGATCCCAGACCGGGTTACGTCATTTACGGGGCTGCTATGTGGATCGATCTGAGTTTCAAAGCCGACTGAGAGTACTTGCCGCTTTGTTCGAATAAGTTGAAATCAATGCCGGCTTTTTTATATCTGCCGGTTGTCGCAGAAAAGTGCTGGGGCGAACTGGGAGGGGGCTGCAATACAAATCCCGAGCTGACAAAAATAAACCTGAGGACTATTTTTATGCGTTGTTTTTCTTTGTTTCACAAAGTTGCACTCACTGTCTGTTTAGGGATTTCAACCAGCTTTGGCTCACTAAATCCATTGCCCCCGGCTATAACCATCTTAGACTGAATAAAGAGAGCGACTATAAGTCACCTTCTGGTCCTTACCAGCCAGACCTCAAGTCTGGCGTAGATTTCACGTTCGCTGGTTATCTATATAGTTAGTTCTTCCCTACGTTACCTTCGAACCAATCCGGTACCCGATACGGAATGAATCAGATTAATCCTGTTTTCTGATATCAGATCACCCTAAGGTAGAGCTTTTGGCTTTCTCTGTTTCATGTGAATTTGCAGCTCTTTACCCGGATACAGCAGAAAATGGCGAGGTGTAGATAGGATAATCGCCTGTTTTGACTGAATATTAAAAAAGTTAAGTGTTATTTAGGGTCAGCGGGCCATGCCACAACGTTTTAAACGGATTTTAGCGGCACCGGGAATGCTATGTAATCTCTCCTTCCAGTCGGATTACAGCTGTATTTCCGGTGTCGATTATCACTCATCAACCCGCGGTTGAGTTGATGTTGTCCGGCAATCTATCGTTTTCACTTTTGAGCTTTAATGCCTGCCAAGCCTGAAACTGGCTTAAAAACACCTTGCCTGTCAGATTATCCAGAAACGCGGACTGTTTGAGTCGGTCCATAACCGGACCTTTGACCTCAGAGAGGTGCAGCTGTACGCCTGCATCAAAGAGTCTGCGGGTCAGTTCTTCCAGGCTTTCAAGGGCGCTGGCGTCAATATGGTTGATGGCTGCACAGACCAGTACAACATCCTTTGTTTGCGGTTGTTGCAGCACTTTGTCGTAAATAAGGTCTTCCAGAAAGCGGGTGTTTGCGAAGTACAGAGATTCGTCCACTCTTACATTTATAACGGTTTCCAGGGTTTCGACCCGATGGCGATCTACATTCCGGAAATGCTCTGTGCCCGGAACGAGTCCGACTTCTGCCACATGAGGTTTGCTGGTTTGTCTTAGAAACAGGAGGATGGATAGCAGAACGCCAGTGATCACGCCGGCTTCAACGCCGACTAGCAGCACCGTCAAGATGGTTGCTGCCATGGCGGTAAAGTCTGCACGGGAGTAATTCCAGGTCCGCTTTAAAGCTGACAGATCAATCAGTGCAACCACGGCGACAATAATCGTGGCGGCCAGGGTGGCTTTTGGCAGGTGGTAAAACCAGGGGGTGAGTAATATTGCGGCTAAGGCTATGGCAGCAGCGGTGAGTATTCCGGCCAAGGGGGTGCGGGCTCCTGCATCGAAGTTAACTACCGAGCGCGAAAAACCACCCGTGACCGGAAAGCCTCCTGATATAGCCGAAGCCAGGTTGGCGCTGCCTAATCCCAGCAACTCCTTGTCAGGTGTGATACGTTGCCGGCGTTTGGCGGCCAGTGTTTGTGCCACAGATATCGACTCCACAAAGCCAATTAGGCTGATCAGTATTGCCGCTGGTAGCAATTCTTTCCAGAGTTGCAGGTTAAGGTTTGGCAGGGTTAGCGCCGGTAAGCCCTGGGGGATATGACCGACAATCTGAACCCCTTTGGTTTCCAGGTCTGCGAACAGGACTGCGAGTGTTGTTGTCACGACTACCAGAACAGGTCCTGCTTTAGTGAGTAGGTCTGTTAAGAGTGCTGGTGATTGCAGTGTCATCAAGAAAGTCTTCAGCCCCTTGCGGGTCCAAAAAAGAACACCCAAAGAGGCTGTTCCAAGCAGTAGTGTATAAGTGTTGGTTGTTTCAAGGTTCTGGAAAATATCGGTTCCCAGATCGATGAGATTATGTCCCTGAGCCTGGATTCCAAGTAGGTGTTTTAGTTGGCTGACAGCGATCAGGATAGCCGATGCGGTGATAAAACCAGATATCACCGGGTGAGACAGGTAATTGGCGATCCAGCCGAGTCTGAGGATAGCCATCAGGAGTAATATCAGTCCAGAAGCGGCTGCTAATACCAGACTGGCTCCCCAGTACTCTGCGGTGCCGGGGATGGCTATTTGGCTGACGGCGGCAGCGGTCATTAGTGAGACGACAGCAACGGGGCCCACTGCAAGAAAGCGGCTGGAGCCGAATAAGGCATAGGCTCCCAGCGGCAAAATGCTTGCGTACAATCCTGCTTGAGGCGGTAATCCTGCCAGCAGGGCATAAGCCAGACTCTGAGGAATCAGCATAATGGTGACAATTACCGCCGCCATTAAATCGGCCGGGCCATCTTTCGACTGGTAATTGAGCAGCCAATGATTGCTGATCGCTTTACTGATCATTAATTTGTTGCGGTTTAATTGTCGAGCAAGCCATTGCCGGGTAGAAGAATCGATAGGCATCAGGCTGCGCCTTGATAGCGTTTATCATGAAGAAAGGCAGCTTTGGCCCTTGTCTGAAAGATAATCATGCCAGGCTATAAATGAGGATCAGGCCGGAAGTGATCAAGACTGCTTGGTTCCAAGGCTGTTCAGAGGAATTTTTAAATATTGAATACCGTTATCTTCCGCTGCTGGTAGCTGCCCAGCGCGTATATTTACCTGGACAGAAGGCAGGATCAGGCGGGGGGCTGTCAGTTCTTGATCCCGGGATTCCCGTATGGCGACAAACTCGGCTTCGGTTGTTCTGGCGTTAAGGTGAATATTATTGGCCTTTTGTTCCTCCACTGTTGTTTCCCAGAGGTAGTGATCGCGGTTCGGCGATTTGTAGTCATGGCACATAAATAGACGGGTTTGATCCGGTAGCGCGTATATTTTTTGAATAGAGTGGAAAAGAGTTGCTGCATCGCCACCGGGAAAATCGACTCTGGCAGTCCCATAATCAGGCATAAAAAGGGTGTCGCCAATAAAAGCACAGTCACCGATCAGGTAAGTCATGCAGGCAGGTGTGTGTCCAGGGGTATGGAGGCTGCGAGCTTTAATATTGCCAACCTGAAATTGTTCTTGGTTTTCGAACAGGTGGTCAAACAGTCCCTCATTGTCAGCGAGTTCTTCCGCAATATTAAACAGTTTGCCAAACGCTTGTTGAACAACGGGAACCTGAGAAGAAATGGCGATCTGACCTCCAAGCTGCTCTTTTAAATAAGCTGCTGCTGATAGGTGGTCTGCATGAACGTGTGTTTCCAGAATCCAGTCAATCTTGAGCGAGCAGGCGTTTATACATTCGATCATTTTATCTGCTGTCTGGGTGCTGGTCCGACCCGAGGGAGGGTCATAATCAAGCACTGAGTCGATAATCGCACAGTGTTTGTTAACAGGATCAGAAACGATATAGCTGATGGTGTTGCTGGTCTCGTCGAAGAAGGCTTTAACCTCAGGAATGTTCATGACAAAACCCTCGTGAATCGTTATCTGTCGTGGCTATTTGTATCAAACCGCGTAGCTGGCTGTTAAAGCAGGGTTGATGCTGATTAAAATATAATCATCAATACCGCGATTGTCAAATTGGTTATATGCATATATCAAAAAAGAATAAAATAAATTAGATTATTCTTATGTTGTTTGTGAGATCTCTCCTGTTTGATAACTCTCTTGGAACTGTGAGTCCTGGAGTGGCTGTTTATGGCAATCCCCCATTCTGGTTTGAGTATCGATAAAGGCGCTTAAGAAGTAGTGATAACTTTCTTTTTGCTGGTGTAAATCGGTGTAAACATAGTTATCGAAACAGGAATTGATTCTTATTTTTATTTATTTAACCAATTGAAATTAAATACTATTTTTATAATAAGAATAGCCTCTTTCTATTGGTCTGGTTATTGCTAAGACTCCCTTTGATAAAACAATCATAACAGGCACGATATTACCTTTCGGTCAGGTCGGGCAACGGGTGAGGGGGATATAATGAGCAAGAGCACAGAGCAGCAGCTTGAGGATCTGGCGGCGAGATTGGGATTATCTCGGCGACATTTCCTTAAATTCTGCACCGGTGTTGCTGCAACCTTGGGGTTATCTTCGACTGCAGGTATGCAGATGGCCCATGCGGTTTCTCAGAGTCGCCGTCCATCGGTTATTTGGTTAAGTGGACAGGAATGCACGGGTTGTACTGAATCTTTACTCCGCTCAACTCATCCCACCTTGGAAACCCTGATTCTCGATATGATTTCCCTGGATTACAGTGAAGCACTCTGTGCCGCTGCGGGGCACCAGGCAGAAGCAGCCCGACATGCTGCTATGGAAGAGAATAAAGGCAAGTACGTCATGGTTGTTGAAGGTTCGATTCCGACCAAGGATGGGGGGATTTACTGCAAAATTGCCGGTAAAACGATGCTTCAGCATGTTCAGGAAACAGCAGAGCATGCGGCCGCGATAATTGCGATTGGCTCCTGTGCTTCCTGGGGAGGAGTGCCCTCTGCCGGAATGAACCCGACCGGAGCGCAGCCCGTTCATGAGATCTTGCCTGACAAGACCATTATTAATATTCCCGGCTGTCCACCAAATCCTTATAACTTTCTCGCAACAGTGTTGCAGTACGTGACCTTTGGAACCCTGCCCGAGCTGGACGAGAAGAATCGTCCCAGGTTTGCTTACGGTCGTATCATCCATGAAAACTGTGAACGTCGGCCACACTTTGATGCCGGTCGTTTTGCCAGTGAGTTTGGTGACGAAGGGCATCGCAAAGGATATTGCCTTTATAAGCTCGGTTGCAAAGGCCCTGAGACCTACGCCAACTGCTCCACTCAGGAATTTGGCGATGTCGGTGGTGGTGCCTGGCCTGTGGGGGTTGGGGCTCCCTGCTTTGGCTGTACTGAACAAGGGGTCGGGTTTACCAAAGCTCTTCACGAAAAATCCGAGGTAACGACTCACAGCCCGCCAGATATATTCCCTCCGATTAATGCTGAAACAGGAGAGGGGGCCAGTGCTGTTTCTGCCGGGTTACTGGGAGCGGTTATCGGTGCTGCTGCGGGAGCCACAGCAATGACTGTCAAGCAGCTGGGGAAGGCTGAAAAAGAGGCTGAGAAAGATCAAATGGCTGCAAATAACCCTGATGGGCAGGCCGTCCCCGGTAAAGACACTGTCAATGAACCACAATAGCCCGTTGGAGAATCAAGATGGATAGACGAGATTTTCTTAAGTTGGCGGGCGGCGGTGCTGTTATTGCAACCAGTAGTGGCACCGTTGAGGCCAGAGGTAATCTGGAGGTTTCTGATGAAGCGGTGGGTATGCTGTTTGACGCCACACGCTGCATTGGCTGTCGTGCCTGCGTTGTAACCTGTAAAGACATTAATGGGATGCCTCCTGAAAAGGCAACTGAAGCAGAGCCCTGGGATATGGCTCAGGAGTTATCCGCGGATACGTTGAATATTATCAAGGCCTATAAGGGACCGGAAAACAGCGCTTCGACAAACAGTACTGCTGAAACCGATGTATCTGAAAACCCTGGCTTTGAATTTATCAAGCGCAACTGTATGCATTGCGTTGATGCAGGCTGTGTTTCGGTCTGTCCGGTCAGTGCGATGGAGAAGGACCCCAAGACCGGCATCGTCAGCCATGACCCTGATGCCTGCATTGGCTGTCGTTACTGTGTAGCAGCCTGCCCATACAATATTCCCAAATACGAATATGACGAGGCTATGGGGCAGATTCAGAAATGCCAGCTCTGCAACCAAAAAGGGGTTGAACGAATCGATAAGGGTCAGTTGCCAGGTTGTGCCGAGGTCTGTCCGACGGGGGCCAATATTTACGGTAAGCGCAGTGATCTGCTGGCGGAAGCCAAGCGGAGGATGGCATTAAAGCCGGGTGATCCCTATGTCTACAAGTTGGGTTCGATTGACTCTCCCCATGGTCAGGAAGGACTGATCCCTGAATATCAAGCGAATATATACGGGGAGAAAGAAGGGGGTGGGACTCAGGTGCTGCTGCTGGCGGGAAACAGTTACCAGACCCTTGGTATGCCCGATATTCCGGAGCGTTCCTATGCCTCAGTTTCTGAGACGGTACAGCATTCCATATACGGTAACTTTCTGGCTCCTGCAGCAGTGCTGGGGGGACTGCTCTATATGGCTCGTCGCAATCTTAATGAAGATGGGCAGGATGATGACCATAAAAAAGAGGATGAGCACGGTGGCGCAGAGCTTGGCTGCGTTGACAGAACATCTACCCGTAAAACGGAGGATAGGTCATGAGTGGGCATCATCAACCGTTAAATCGCAAACTTATAACGCTACCCACGCTGGTGCTGGCAATTCTTTCATTTATCGCATTGTTGATTCTGGCGAAGCGCTTTGCCCTGGGTTTAGGGTCAGTGACTAACCTCAATGATGGTTATCCCTGGGGAATCTGGGTGGTTTATGACGTGGTTGTCGGCACCGGGTTTGCCTGTGGTGGCTATGCACTGGCTTTGGTGGTCTATATCGCCAACAAAGGAAAATACCATCCGTTGGTGCGTCCAGCCCTGTTAGCGAGCCTGTTTGGTTACACCCTGGGGGGCATTTCCGCCTTTATCGATATGGGGCGTTACTGGAACTTCTACAATATGTTTCTGCCTGAGCAGATGAATCTCAATTCCGTGATGCTGGAGGTGGGGCTCTGTGTCACCGCCTACTGCATAGTGTTGTTTATTGAGTTCATGCCCGCCTTGCTGGAACACTACCAACTGGAAAAAGCTAAAGCGAGACTGGATAAGGTCCTGTTTATCATTATTGCTATTGGTGTGTTGTTACCAACGATGCATCAGAGCTCTTTGGGGTCGTTGTTGATAGCCATGGGCTTCAAAGTGGACGTGCTATGGCAATCGAGTTATCTGATGCCATTGTTCGCTATTCTTACCGCCATGACGATGGGGTTCTCCATCGTTATATTTGAGGCTTCATTTGTTACGGTGGGGTTGAAGCGTGATTCCGAAGCTCATCTTCTGAGAGGCCTGGGTCGGATTATTCAGGTTCTTCTCGGGGTTGTCCTGATCTTGCGCTTTGGAGATTTGCTGTACCGTGGCGCTCTGCCTGCTGTTTTCAACGGCAGCTTTAAGTCCTTTATGTTCCTTATCGAAACGGCCTTGTTTGTTGTGCCTCTGGTGATTCTGTCTTCCGGTAAGCATCGAAACCGGGGCAGCATGTTGTTGATTGCTGCGGTATCCATGTTATTCGCGGGAGCACTCTATCGGTTTAACGCGTTTTTAATCGGTTGGACCCCGAATGCCGGGAGCAGCTATGTCTATTTCCCCTCTGCCGAAGAGCTGCTGGTTTCCATCGGCATTGTTGCCATGGAAATTCTTGGATACCTGCTCATCGTCAAGTGGCTGCCGATATTGCCAGCTCATGCTGAGGTAAAAAAACAGACTGCTATTAAGACAGACCCCTCGGTAAACAAACCGCCTGCTGAGCAGGCTTCGGTCGAAGTTGGCAGCTGAAGCGCCTGATCACCAATAGCTAAAAGAATAAATTTATAGGAGAAAAACAGTGGCCAAGCGCATTATTGTCGACCCTGTTACCCGTATTGAAGGGCACCTGAGAATTGATGTCGAAGTTGAAAACGGGCTGGTATCCAAAGCCTGGTCCTCCGGTCAAATGTGGCGTGGAATTGAGAATATCCTTAAAGGTCGCGACCCCCGTGATGCCTGGGCCTTTACCCAACGGATCTGTGGTGTTTGCACCACTGTCCATGCCTTGGCTTCCGTTCGGGCTGTGGAAAATGCATTGCAGCTGGAAGTGCCTCTGAATGCCCAGTATATCCGTAATCTGATGGTTTCGGCCCATGCCCTGCATGATCATATTGTCCACTTCTATCATCTGTCTGCGTTGGATTGGGTCGATGTTGTCTCTGCGTTGGATGCGGATCCTAAAGAAGCGGCAAAACTGGCCGAGAGTCTGTCCAGCTGGAAGCTCAACAGTGTTCATGAGCTGACTGCGGTTCAGCAGAAATTGAAGAGCTTTGTAGCCAGTGGCCAACTGGGCATCTTTGCCAATGGTTACTGGGGACACAAGGCGATGAAACTTCCCCCTGAAGTCAATCTTATCGCGGCGGCTCATTATCTGCAGGCGTTGGAAATACAGCGGGAAGCGAATCGCATAGTGACTATTATCGGAGGTAAATCGCCTCACGTGCAGAACCTTACGGTCGGGGGGGTGACCAATTCCATTAATCTGGATAGCCAGGCTGTAACCAACATGGAGCGTCTGATGTACATTAAGACGCTGATGGACAAAATGAAGGATTTTGTCAATAACGCTTATCTGGTTGATGTCTCCATTATCGGTTCGTTTTATCTGGATTGGGCGGGCTATGGCTCCGGTGTTACTGATTATCTTTGCGTTCCTGAAATGCCGTTGGATACTCAGGGGACTCAGTTCTCGCTGCCTGGCGGTTATATTTCCAACGGTGATCTGAGTACATTGAAACCGATTACCGGCTTCAATGATAAGTACTTTATTGATGGCGTCAAAGAGAGTTCCAAGCATTCCTGGTATCAGGGAGAAGAAGCCCTGCATCCCTGGGATGGGGAAACCGATCCCAACTACGATGATTTTAATGATGAAGGCCAGTATTCCTGGATCAAATCACCGACCTTTAACGGCAAACCTGCTCAGGTCGGTCCGCTGGCCAGCGTTCTTTGTCTGGCGGCTAATGGCCATGAAGCCACCCTGAAGCATCTGAACTTTGTGATTGATACCGTCAGCTCGGTATCCGGGACCAACATTGATGTTTCTGCTCTTCATTCCACTATTGGTCGACACGCTGCCCGGGCTGTCCGTGCTGCTTCCTTGCTGGATGAAATGGATCTGCAGTGGCAGATGCTGGTGGACAACATTGGCCGCGGCGACACAGATACATTCAATCGGCCTGATTTTCCAACCGGTGAAATTCGCGGCGTAGGGTTCCATGAAGCACCTCGTGGTGTGCTCTCTCATTGGGTTGTTATTGAAAATGCCAAGATTAAAAACTATCAAGCAGTGGTCCCCAGCACCTGGAATGCGGGGCCTCGCAATCAGGATGATATTCCTGGTCCGTACGAAGCATCACTGATGGGTAACCCAATCGCTGACCCTGACCGCCCATTGGAGGTGTTGCGTACAGTGCATTCCTTCGATCCCTGTATTGCTTGTGCCATCCACTTAATGGATACCGAGCATAACGAGATCGTAAAGGTTAAAGCACTGTAGTTCGGTTGACCGATGTCTTATTGCAGCTTCCTCAGGGGATTCGCGGATGACAAACCGCCATCGGTCTTTTTACTTTATCGGTCTTTTTATTTTCCTTTTCCGTTATTGAGCTTTTTTTTAGCCCGAACAGCAACAAACCAGGAGCAGCGATGAGCGTATTGATATTGGGTGTCGGCAACATCCTGTTAACCGATGAGGGCATTGGTGTCCGCACCGTAGAGGCTTTGCAGCAGCAATACCATATGCCTGACGGTGTTGAGCTGGTGGATGGAGGGACGGCGGGGATGGAGCTGATGGAAATCATGGCGAATCGTGAGCATGTCATTCTTATCGATGCGATTAATACCGGAGCGGCTCCCGGCACTCTGGTTACCCTTGAAGAGGAAGACGTTCCGGCACTGTTCCGTAGTCGCATCTCACCCCATCAACTGGGGATATCCGATCTTTTAGGGGTGATGACCCTGACCGGGGAATTACCCAGGCACTTTACGCTGTTTGGTGTTGTACCCTATTCGATGGACACCGGTGTAGAACTGACCAAAGCGATGAAATCCAAGCGTGATCAGTTGGTAGTTAAGGTCGTATCGAAACTTAAGATCATGGGGCTGAAAGCAACAGAAAGAGCTGAGCCTGCTGATTGCCTTAACTATGCACTGAGGCCTGACTCTGCTGAACTTTACATAACCAGATCACTGGGGCGGAACTGATGTGTATAGGTATCCCTTCCCGGGTAATTGCTGTTAATGGTGCTATGGCACGGGTGGAATCCTTTGGGGAAGAACGAGATGTCAGCCTTATTTTAATGGCAGAGCAGGTATCGGTGGGGGACTATCTTTTGATTCAGGTCGGTAACTTCGCTGCGGAAATTATTGATCCACAAAGGGCGGAAGAAGCCTTGGAGTATTTACAGCAAGCGGCCCTTGAGGAGCAATTCTAATGAGTCACCAACTTGGTTCTGAGCTGGATTCCGATACTCATTCGGCCTTTAGCGCTGGATTTAAGGATAATCCCTCCAAGGTGCTGGAAGATCTTTACCAGCAAGTCTACGAGAAGGATATGAAAGGGCTGCCCATCAGTAATCCCGCCATTCAGGTTGAAGCGGTCGGATTTCGAGTATGGGAAGGGCATTGGGTGGGGGTGATGGTAACCCCCTGGTTTATCAATTTGCTGATTCTCTGGCGTCAGGGTGAAGACTGGCCGGAATTAAAACTGAATAAAGGCAACGATCTGGCTATTGCTTTCCCGTCCGGGTTAATTAAATTTACCCCAAGGTTTGAGCCTGAACTAGGCTATTACCTATGCTGCTCCCTGGCGTCCCCAATGGGGGAGTTTGTTAGTCATACCCAGGCTGTGAACAGTGCAGTAGAGGTTATGAAGCAACTGACGGCGATACCGCTGGTTTATATCTCCGGTGATCAGCAGCCGGTGGCTGTTCAGGATCCGTTACCCAATCAACAAAGGCCATTAACTGAAAGGCTGGCATTAGCTCAGGAGCAAGCACCGGAGAAAAGCCTTTCTCGGCGGGGTTTTTTGAGGGCAGCGGCAGCGCCTGAGTTCCTGTCGGATAAAGCTAACAGGCGGGAGACCCCGGAGGCGTTGCCGGGGCAAGTAGCCGATGCCAGAGAGATTCTAGCGGCGGTTGAAGCCTCTTTGAAAAAACCAGAATGATAAAGCTTGAGAACAAGATAGTCATTTCTGGAACCTATTGTGCTCCGGAGATTACTGATCTGACAATTGACATTCAGCGACCCCAATGGTCTCAGCGGTTGCTGGTCTCCTGTTCTCCGGAAGATGCGGTGTCCCGGCTGGAGCAGCTGTATGTGGTCTGTCGGCAGTCTCAGAAGACGGCTGCGATGTTGGCGCTGGGTATTGAGCAGCAGACAGTTTTAGCCCGGCAACGGGTTGTACTGGAGACAATCGAACAATTATTGTGGCGAATGGCTATCGATCTACCCCATTTTTTAGCCCTGGGCTCGGGAGCCGAACCCTTTTCTCTTATACGGCGTTATATCAGTTGCCAACTGGCGGCCGAAGAAATGAGCTGGAATCGCTGTAATGAACTGGTACAGACTCTTGCAGCATTCTTTAAGTTAATGCTCGGCTGCTCAGTCTGTGAGCTGCTGTGTTTTGATCGTGACCAGTTTAATCGCTGGCTCAATCAAAGCCAGGCCATGCTTGCTGTCTGTCTGCGTCAAGTGAAGGCTGTAGCGTACGCTAAACAAACCAAAGCCAGCTACCGGTTAATGCCAACCAATGTCGTTGAGGCCCAAGGTGAGCAGTTGTTGCATTCTATTTTGACCGGGACGGGCGGGGCCGACAGGTCTTTCTGTCAGCAGCCGTTGTTGAAGGGTAAACCGATTGAAACGGGGCCTTTGGCTTACATGCAGCAACAACCGCTTATTCAGCAGATGATCGAATTCAATGACCATCCGTTAGTGGTGAGGTACAGCGCCCGGCTATTGTATCTGGCCACTCTTATTGATAGCCAGAGGATTATGGAGCCTCAGGGGATTGCCGGAGTTTATTCTGCCCCTTGTTCAGGGGCTGAAACTGACCGGGCTGTTAATGGCACGGATAGCACAAGTATCAAGAAAGATAGCCTTACTGCTGGTCAGCACTACCGAATGAGCTGGGTTAATAGCGTTCGAGGGCTACTTTTACATGTAGCCGCAGTCAAAAATGGTTCTGTGGTGGACTATAGAATTTGTGCTCCGACAGAGTGGAACTTTCACCCTGAAGGGGCGTTGTCTCAGCTGGTGACTGGGCTGACCGGCGCAAAGGTTGTAACGCTTAAGTCAGCGATTGAACTCAGTGCCCTGGCATTCGATCCTTGTGTGCCATTTGCTGTTGATCTTGTTGAGGCAGAGAATGAGGGGCGGCTAACAAACGACTTCATCAGGAGAAATACTGAGAAAACGGTTAGTCAGGAAAAAATGAACGAGGATTCTGATGCATGAAATGTCATTGGCTGAAGGCATGATTCAGCTGATAGAAGAAAACAGTCGTAGCCAGAGTTTTACCCGGGTTACCCGAGTCTGTCTGGAAATCGGACGCTTATCCAATGTCGAGGTTGAAGCGATGCGTTTCTGTTTTGAGGCTGTGGCAGCCGGTACTCTGGCCGAGGGAGCTGTGTTGGAAATTTCCGAAGCAGCGGGGGTGGGATGGTGTATGGATTGTGCCAGATCGATTGAGCATCAAGCGTTTTACGATCCCTGTCCCCTCTGTGGTAATTATAAAATTCAGGTTACTGGTGGAAATGAGATGTTGATCAAGGAACTGGAAGTCAGTTGATGGCATAAAGAGGTAATAGGTACTGATATTTCTTTAGCGTGAAGATCAATCAACCAGAGAACTGAAAACTCAAGAACAAAGAGCCGTCCAGCAACTAGCGAAACAGGCAGGAGCTTTATTATGTGTACCAGCTGTGGATGTAGTCATGGCCAAACCCGTATAGAAGGGATAGAGATCAACGGGGAGGAGGCAGAAGGGACTGGAATAAATGAGATTGCTGCTGATACTCAGCCTGCCTCTCAGCCAGGGCATGTCCATTCTCATGATTCCGGTCAGAGTCATGCCCATAGCCACACCGGTTCGCAGTCTGGAGAAAGTCGTCTGCATTTTGGTCAGGGTCCGGCTCGAAGTCATGCGCCAGGGCTAAGCCAGACTCGGATGGTGCAGATCGAGCAGAGTATTCTGTCGAAAAATGATGAATACGCGGCGGTTAATCGCTCCCGGTTCACCAAGGCGGCGATCCTGGCTCTTAACCTGGTCTCCAGTCCCGGGTCAGGAAAAACGACGTTGCTGACTCGAACTCTGGGAGATATCAGGCATCGAATCGGATTGGCCGTCATTGAAGGTGATCAGGAGACCACTAATGATGCGGAACGGATTCGACAGACCGGAGTTCAGGCCATTCAGGTGAATACCGGTAAAGGCTGTCATCTGGACGCCCATATGGTCGGTCATGCGTTAGATCAACTGAGTTTTGAAGGACAAGGCGTTCTGTTTATTGAGAATGTGGGTAATCTGGTTTGCCCTGCCGGTTTTGATCTGGGAGAAGCCCACAAAGTAGCGATTTTATCTGTGACGGAGGGGGAGGATAAGCCGCTGAAATATCCAGATATGTTTCATGCCTCAGATCTGTTGCTGTTAAACAAAGTGGATTTGTTACCCCATCTGGACTTTGATGTCGAACTCTGTATTAACAACGCCCGTAAGGTCAATCCCAATATTGACGTGATTCGTTGTTCAGCAACTTCCGGGGAGGGGATGGAGCAGTGGTATCAATGGCTTGAGAAGCAGCGGGTGTTCCAGTTAGAGCAGCAGTTACAGCCCTTAAAGGAACGTATCCAACAGATTGAAGCTGACTTGCAGCAGGGAATTCTCTGATATGGAAACGGTGCTGGTCGTTGATGACGAAGAGCGATCCCTGGAGACCATTACCCGTACGCTGGATGATGACTACCAGGTACTCTGCGCAAGCAGTGCCAGCGCTGCTGAATTGATACTCGACGAGCACTCGGTACAGGTGATTCTCTGTGACCAGCGAATGCCGGGAAAAACCGGCGTGGAGTTTCTGGCAGAAACCCGGGAATCATGGCCTCAGATCCCCCGAATTATCATTTCAGGCTATACCGATTCTGACAATATTATCCGGGCCATTAATGAGGCCGGTATTTACCATTATCTGACAAAACCCTGGCACCCGGAACAGCTGTTGATGGTTGTGAATAACGCGGCTTCTCTTTATCGGCTTCAGCAGCAGAACCAGTTGTTGGCTAATGAGCTTAACTTCAGCTCTTCGACATTAAAACATCGGCTCCTTGGACAGAAAAAGAAACTTCAGCAGGAATATCAACTGGATAACATTGTTCGAGCTGAGAGCAGCCCTATGAACGAGGTTATTGCACGTCTGCGGCAAGTGGCTCCCTATGATATATCGGTGATGATCAGCGGAGAGTCCGGAACCGGTAAAGAGCTCTTGGCCCGGGCTATCCATTACAACAGCCCGCGGGCAGATAAGCCCTTTGTGATTGAAAACTGTGGTGCGCTTCATGATGAATTGCTTTCCAGCGAGTTGTTTGGCCACAAAAAGGGGGCCTTTACCGGGGCTGCCAGTGACCATATAGGACTGTTCGAAAAAGCCGATGGCGGAACTATTTTTCTGGATGAAATAGGCGAGGTCTCTCCGGCATTTCAGGTCAAATTGTTGCGCGTTTTGCAGGAAGGTGAAGTTCGGCCTCTGGGGGCGAATCAGAGTAAGCGAATAAATGTCCGGGTGGTGGCCGCTACCAATCGTGATTTGCTGGCAGAGGTTCGACAGAAGCGCTTTAGAGCTGACCTGTATTATCGGTTAACCACTGTTGATATAAAGGTAATGCCCCTGCGCCAGCGGCGGATGGATATCTTACCTATCGCTCAAAGTTTGCTGCAGCAATATGCCGCTGCTTTTGGAAAAAAGGGATCTTTTTTTACCGAGAAAACCCACATGCTGTTACAGGCTTACGACTGGCCGGGTAACGTTCGGGAAATGCAGAATGAAATTCAACGCCTGCTGGTCTTTTCCTCAAAAAATGCTCTGGACTCTGAACTGTTATCGCCGGAGCTTTCGTCTGCTGAAGCGCGAACCTCCTCGCTTGTCTCTCGGCAATCAGCATGTTCTGGGGGAGTGGAATCAGGGCCTGGGTCGTCAAGTTTTATGATCGATGGAACACTGGCGGATCAAATAAATGGCTGTTATGGCGATGCCAAAGGATCTCTGAAGGAGCAGGTTGAGTTTTTGGAGATACAAATGATTCAGAAGGCGCTGGATGACTACCAGTGGAACAAGAGTAAAGCCGCTAATGCTCTGGGATTATCCCGGGTTGGTCTGGCCAATAAGCTTGCTCGCTATCAGATTCAACGACCTTTGGAGGCGCCGGATGGACAGCACAACTATTAATGGAATGCTGGCACTGGCATTTGGGCTGGGGCTTGTGCATGCCCTGGATGCTGACCATATTATGGCGGTGTCGGGTCTGGCGTCTCGAAAGCCGGGTTTTAAAAGCTGTCTGCTTTTTTGTCGGCACTGGGCGGTCGGGCACGGTCTGGCGATAACTGCTATTGCGCTGATGGTCTTTGTCTTCAGTGCTGCCATTCCGGAGGGGGTGAGTGAATTGGCTGAATCCCTGGTGGGGGTGGTTCTGATCCTGATCGGTGGTTGGACTCTTTGGGATATCATCAGACGCAAACTGAAATTCAACTTCCATTGGCACAAAGTGGTTTCCGGAAGTGGCTATTCAATAATAAGACATGGTCACTGGCAAGATCAGTCCACTCGTCATAATCGATCCTTACAGCAGGGCTCTGCTCAACAACAGGCTCATTCAGCCTTACTGGTAGGAATGTTGCACGGTACGGCAGGCAGTGCTCCGTTGCTGGTGCTGATTCCTCTGAGTAAATTCGGATCAGTAACTGAAGCTCTGGGCTATGTGTTGTTGTTCAGTCTTGGGGTCATTGTGTCAATGCTGATCTTTGGCGGTCTGATGGGGAAGGCTTATCAGTCGCTGGCCCGTTTGGGTGAGCGGGTGATTGCTTTTGTGCGATCGTTGGTTGCTCTCAGCGCTATCGGTTTTGGTAGCCACCTGTTAGCAGGCTACTTCTAATGGCAGGCTATTTCCAGTGAATAGGGGGCGTAATCTGATGGCCTGCTATCGGCTGCGTATTCAGGGGGAGGTTCAGGGCGTTGGATTTCGTCCGCATGTCTATCAGGTTGCTGGCGCGTTGCGGCTTAGGGGACGAGTGTTCAATGATGGCGCTGGAGTTGTGGTTGAGTTTGCTTCCGATCAGATTTCAGCAGAGTATTTTGCCGATCAGCTAAAAAATAATTTGCCCCCCCTGGCTGCCATTGACAGTATTTCCTGCGATAGCCTTGATGCTGAGATGCGACTGGATTCGATAGGCAGGTCCGGTTCTGCAATAGATACATCGATTGATTCTTCTCCTGGTTCCGTTTTTGACAGCCCTTTTTATATCGATAACAGTGAAAAAAAGGGGCCCGTGACGACGCAGGTTCCAGCGGATGCTGCAACCTGCGATCATTGTCTGGAGGAGTTGTTTTCACCCGATAACCGGCGTTATCGCTACCCCTTTATTAACTGTACTCATTGTGGTCCCCGTTACAGCATTATTAACAAGCTTCCCTATGATCGTGCTCATACAACGATGGCTGCATTTGAGTTTTGTCATCGTTGCCAACAGGAATACCAGTCACCAGAAGACCGGCGATTTCACGCACAACCCAATGCCTGTCCAGAGTGTGGGCCTGTTCTTTGGCTGAGCGATAGTCTGGGCCAAAAAATCGCCTGTGATGACCCTATTGCTGAAACGCTGAAGCGCATTGGTAATGGCGATATTGTTGCTATAAAAGGGCTTGGCGGGTACCACCTGGTTTGTGATGCCGATAATCGACAAGCCGTGGGCGAATTGCGTAAGAGAAAACGCCGCTCAAGCAAGCCTCTGGCTGTGATGGCAGCTAATCTGCAATCATTGAAAGCCATTGTCAAACTCAACCCCAGCGCTGTTGAGTGTCTGCAAAGCCCTGCGGCACCCGTGGTCTTATTAGCGTGTCAGGATCGAGAGCAACCAGGAGACGGCCAGCTATCAGACAACCCACTGGATGATATTGCACCGGGGTTAGAGCAGCTCGGGGTGCTACTGCCCTATGCTCCCATTCACTATCTGTTATTTCATCAAGCGGCCGGGTGCCCTGCTGGAACGGATTGGCTTCATCGGCCGCAATCATTGCGATTGGTCATGACCAGCGCGAATGCCAGTGGCCGTCCATTAGTGTCTGACAATCAGAAGGCCCTGAAGGAATTGTCCGGTATTGCTGATTGTTTGTTGATGCATGATCGCGATATTTATATGCGCACCGATGATTCAGTGGTTAATTGTCTGCAAATGAGCAATGGCGGATTATCCAGAACCGTTGTTCGGCGTGGACGAGGGATGGCGCCTAAAGTTGTAAAGCTACCGATGTCTGGTCCTCAAACCATCGCTGTTGGTGGTTTTTACAAGAACAGTGTCTGTGTCACCAAGGGAGATCTGGCGTATGTTTCCCAGTATATCGGTGACCTGGATAATCCTGATAATTGTCGCTACCTGCAGGAAATGATTTCTCATTTCTGTGGATTATTTGATATTGATGCAGAACAAGTTGCCTGTGATTTGCACCCGGATTTTTATAGTAGTGATTTTGCCCGGCATGTTGCTGCTGAGAAACAAATACCCTTGATCAAAGTTCAGCATCACCATGCTCATGCGGCGGCTGTGGCGGCGGAACATCAGATTCAGGACAGCTATCTGGCGCTGACTTTAGATGGGCTTGGGGTTGGATGTAACGGTGAGTTATGGGGGGGAGAGCTGCTGTCCGTTGAGAATGGACAGATGTGTCGTTTGGGATATCTTAATCCTCTGACTCTGCCTGGCGGCGATAAGGCTTCCAGAGAACCCTGGCGATTGGCGCTGGCTCTGTTACTGGAGCAAGGGCAAGCCGCTCTGGCATTGCAACGTTATGGCGAACAGCCGGGTTACAGCGTTCTGATTCAGATGATTGAAAAAAGCATTAATTGTCCGATGACCAGCAGTGCCGGTCGTTTATTTGATACGGCAGCCTCATTGCTGGGAATTTGTCATCACAGCAGTTTCGAAGCGGAAGCCGCCATGAAGTTGGAAGCAGCCGCTGTCAGATTTGATCGACAGCAAACTATGGCCGAGTGTCTTGCCTTAGGTGAATGGACTGATACCGGGCTTTATCAGCTGGGTGTCGATTTGCAACTGGATTTCAAGCCCCTGTTACTCAGATTGCCCCGGCTTGCGGCTGAACAGGGGGCTGCGTTATTTCATCATGTGTTAATTAGAGGGCTTGCAGACTGGTGCTGTGCAGCGGCTGACAGCACCGGTATTAAAAAAGTCATACTGTCGGGGGGCTGCTTTTTAAACCAACGATTGGGGCAGGGGGTGGAGAACATCCTGAAAAAAGATGGCTTTAACGTTTTCTGTGCTAACCGCCTCCCACCTAATGACAGTGGCCTGGCGCTGGGACAGGCCTGGATCGCGATTGAACAGTCACTGTCAGAATCCAATCATTTGCTCGTTTCGTCCAAGAGGTAATGATTAAGAGGTAAATATGTGCCTAGCTATTCCTGTGCGAGTTGAAGCACTGACCGATAATGATAACGCTCTGGTTGATATTGGCGGAGTGAAGAAAGAAATCTCTGTAGCCTTGGTGGAGGATGTTCAGGTCGGTGACTTTGTGATTATGCATGTGGGCTATGCTCTCAATAAGGTGGATCCCGAAGAGGCGGAAAAAACTCTGGCATTATTCGCTGAGCTGGGGGCTGCTGAATGAAATATGTAGACGAGTATCGAGACGGCAGGTTAGCTGGTCACATCGCGGAAAAAATACGGCTGGAAGCGAGGCCGGAGCAACAATATGCATTTATGGAATTTTGCGGTGGTCATACCCACGCAATTTTTCGCTACGGTATTCCAGACCTGCTACCTGATAATGTAAAGATGATTCATGGGCCTGGTTGTCCTGTCTGTGTATTACCCGTTCCTCGTATTGATGCGGCTATTGAACTGGCCGTAGTCCATAAGGTTATTCTCTGTAGTTATGGCGATATGATGCGGGTTCCCGGATCCGATCGACGAAGTTTGTTGAAGGCTAAGGCAGATGGGGCAGATATTCGAATGGTGTACTCCTGCGCTGATGCGTTAGGAATAGCCCAGGATAACCCCGAGCGGGAGGTGGTGTTTTTTGCCATTGGGTTTGAAACAACAACCCCCCCCACGGCGCTGGTGATCAGACAAGCCAGGCAGCAGGGAGTGAAAAATTTTTCTGTTTTTTGTAATCATGTACTGACCCCCTCCGCTATCAGTACTATTTTGGAGTCTCCGGAAGTTCGGGATATGGGAATAGTTCCTTTAAAGGGATTTATTGGTCCTGCTCATGTCAGCACCGTTATTGGTTCTCAACCCTATGAGTATTTTGCTGAGGAATATCAGAAACCGGTGGTCATTGCCGGTTTTGAACCTCTGGATGTCCTTCAGGCGATCCTGATGTTGATTCGTCAGGTTAACGAGGGGCGGGCTGAAGTGGAAAATGAGTTTGTTCGCGCAGTGACAAAAGATGGCAATATGAAAGCCAAATCTCTGGTTGCTGACATCTTTGAATTGCGACCGGAGTTTGAATGGCGTGGGTTAGGACTAGTGCCTTATTCGGGACTGCGGATCAAGAAAGAGTACGGGTTCTATGATGCGGAGAATCGTTTTTCGTTGATCGCCTCTACAGGACGAGACCATAAAGCCTGTGAATGCCCTTCAATTCTGAGGGGGGTGAAAACTCCAAAAGACTGCAAACTTTTCGGTAAAGGCTGCACGCCTGAGAACCCCGTCGGCTCCTGTATGGTGTCCTCTGAAGGAGCCTGTGCTGCTTACTACAGCTATGGTCGTCATCAGCAAGCACTTAACAACCAAAAGGGATAACCAATGTCCGCTAACAAGCGCAAATATACACAGTCACTGGATCTGGTTCAGGGCAAGGTTGAAATGGCTCACGGAGCTGGCGGTAAGGCGATGGCTCAGCTGATTGAGCAGCTTTTTATCCGTGCTTTTGATAATCCGGCGCTTAATGTTCAGAGCGATCAGGCGATGCTTGCGCTTCCTGATACTGCGGGATTGGCGAGTGGCAAAATAGTCATGGCGACCGATAGTCATGTGATCAGTCCGTTGTTTTTTCCAGGTGGTGACATTGGCTCCCTGTCTGTTCATGGCACGGTGAATGATGTGGTGATGTCAGGTGCCAAAGCGCTTTACCTGTCTGTCGGATTTATTCTTGAAGAGGGTTTTCCTCTGGCAGATCTCAAGCGAATTGTTGATTCCATGGCATTTGCGGCCCGTGAAGCCGGGGTGGCGATTGTTACTGGAGACACCAAAGTTGTCGAGAAAGGCAACGGTGATGGGGTATTTATCAACACCACTGGAATTGGCGTATTGCCAGAGGGACTTGAGCTGTCGACCGATCAGGTCAGGGTTGGAGATAAGGTATTGGTGAGTGGTAGCCTTGGTGATCACGGCGTTGCCATTATGTCCCTGCGGGAAAACCTGACTTTCGAAACCACGATTGAATCTGACTCGCAAAGCCTGGATCAGCTGGTCGCTCGAATGATTGATCGTATTCCCGATATCCGTTGTATGCGAGATCCAACCCGTGGGGGGCTGGCTGCAACGCTGAATGAAATAGCAGGGCAGGCAGATGTCGGTATTCAACTGCAAGAAGAAGCCATTCCAGTCAAGCCTCAGGTCCGTGCTGCTTGTGAGTTTTTGGGGCTGGACCCGCTGTATGTGGCCAACGAAGGAAAGCTTATCGTAATTTGCCCGAAACAAAGAGCAGACGAGTTACTGGCTTTGATGCATGACCATCCGCAGGGGGCGGATGCGGCGATTATTGGTGAAGTCTTTGAGGATCCTAATCATTTTGTACAGTTGAAAACCAGTTTTGGTGGCATGCGCATGGTGGACTGGATTAGCGGTGAGCAGCTGCCGAGGATTTGTTAACGTGAAGATACTATTGCTCTGCCACGCTTTTAATTGTCTGACTCAACGTTTTCAGTCGGAACTGTTGGGTTTGGGGCATCAGGTTTCCATTGAGTTTGATATTAATGACGAAGTAACCCTTGATGCAGTCGAAGGCTTTCAACCGGACCTTATTCTGGCGCCATTCTTAAAACGGGCTATCCCCGAAGTGATCTGGCGCGACCATCTGTGTCTGATTGTTCATCCCGGGATTGTGGGTGATCGTGGTCCCAGTTCTCTTGACTGGGCGATTCTCAATAGAGAACAGCAATGGGGTGTCACCATTCTGCAAGCCAGTGAAGTGATGGACGGAGGAGATATCTGGGCTACGGAGACATTTCTGATGCCCACAGCCAGTAAATCCAGAATTTATCGAAACCAGGTGACTGAAGCAGCCATTAAAGCATTGCGGAAGGTTTTACAGCAGCTTAAAGACCCAACTTATTCTCCAGAACCTCTGGATTACAATCGAGCCGAGGTAGCTGGACGCTGGCGAGAACTGATGAGGCAAGCAGATCGGAAAATTGACTGGGCAGTGGATAGCAGCGAATGCATAGTCACAAAAATAAACAGTGCCGATGGTAATCCCGGACTATTGGATCGGTTACTGGGAGTGGATTGCTACCTTTACAATGCCTGTACAGACTATAGCTTGGAAAGGTTGAAGGGTTTAGAGGGGCTGAATAGCGCAAAAGGGGAAATCATCGCCAAACGAGACGGTGCCCTCTGTATTGCAACTGTTGATGGGGCCGTCTGGGTATCTCATCTTCGAGCTAAACCCAGCCAATCCACCCTTAATCATTCAAAACAACGAACGCTAAAGCTGCCAGCGACGCTGGTATTGGAGTCTGCCCTTGAGGCTAAGGGCATAGAGGTTCCTGAACTACCGGTTTCTGAATCAAAGTCTGAAGGTTTTCAGGAGATCTGGAGCCGGATTGAGGGGGATCGGGCTTACTTATATTTTAATTTCTATAACGGCGCCATGAGTAGCGATCAATGTCTCCGGTTACGGGATGCTTATCTCTGCCTTGCGCGGATGGATATTAAAGCTATCGTTCTGATGGGGGGGGAGGACTTCTGGTCTAACGGTATCCACCTGAACCTGATCGAAGTGGCGGAGAGTCCTGCCGATGAATCCTGGCGCAATATCAATGGGATGAATGATCTGACTCAGGCGATTATTGAGACTACGGACATTATCACGGTCTCAGCTATTCGTGCTAATGCGGGTGCCGGCGGGGTTTTTCTGGCGCTTGCCTGCGATATTGTTGTTATCAGAGAAGGCGTTATTCTCAACCCCCATTACAAGGGAATGGGTAACCTTTACGGTTCAGAGTACTGGACCTATCTGTTGCCGAAACGAGTAGGCCAGCAAGTGGCTGAGCAGATTACCCGGCAGCGTTTGCCGATGATGGCCGAAGAGGCCGTTGAGCTGGGACTGGCGGATCAATCCTTCAGCTCAGAGAGGTTTGAGCCGGAGTTAAATCAGTTACTTGATCGTTGTTTAACGGAAGCTGAATTTGAGAGCTTTATCCACACTAAGCGAGCAGAGCGTCTCAGAGATGAAGCTGAAAAGCCTCTGGCTGAATATCGAGCAGAAGAGTTGCAGCAGATGAAACTTAACTTTTATGGTTTTGACCCCAGTTATCATGTAGCCCGCTATCATTTTGTCTACAAGTTGCCAAAAGCCAGAACGCCTTCTTATCTGGCTATGCACCGGAAAATCAGCAAACAGGCTTCCTGAGTCTCTTGCTGTCAGTACTGCTGTCAGGACAGCCAGATATTTATTGAGGGTCTTTAAATCTCTACCGCAAAGACCCGGTTTACAAGTTCAGGTAAATTGAAGCTCAGCAGTCTTTTTGTTGTTCCAGCCACAGGGTCATCTCCTGAGCCGATAAGGGTTTGGCGAAATAATAGCCTTGCAGGTAGTTACAGCCATGTTCGATAAGAAACTCCCGCTGTTGCGAAGTCTCCACTCCTTCGGCAACGACGAAAAGGTTCAGACTCCGGCTCATGGCAATAATGGCTTCAACCAGGCTGCGGTCCGATTCATCCTGAGGAAGCCCTTGTACGAAGGATCTATCGATCTTGAGAGTATCGATAGGAAAGCGCTTTAAATAACTCAGGGAAGAGTAGCCGGTTCCAAAGTCATCGATAGCCAGTTTCACGCCGATATCTTTAAACGCTTCCAGCCAGGTGGTCGTGCGGGGACTGGCTTCCAGCAGAATTCCCTCGGTAATTTCCAGAATCAGATTGCTGCTGGGAAAACCGGTTCGGTGCAGAATCTGTTCGAGTTTGTCGGCATCCAGGCCAAGTGACCGTTGACGACCGGATATGTTGACTGCCAGACGTAACGGATGGGATCGGTTATGCCATTGTTTTACTTTGCGGCAGGCCATTTCAAGCACCCAGTCCCCGATGGGACCAATCAATCCGCTCTCTTCTGCCAAAGGGATAAAATCGGTAGGGGAGACCAGGCCGTGCTCTGGACTGTTCCAGCGTAGTAAGGCTTCAACACCGGATACTTTCCCATCCTCTGCATTAATCAGCGGCTGATAATGAATTTCCAACTCATTTCGGGCTATCGCCTGGCGTAGCAGTTGCTCCATATCCATGCGTTTGATCGCATCTTCCTGCAGGCTGCTGGTAAAAAACTGATAGCAGTTACGGCCCGCTTCTTTTGCTCTGTACATGGCCAGATCTGCATTTCGAAGCAGGCCATCGGTATCATCAGCATCATTCGGATGAAGGGTGATACCGATGCTGGCGCCGATATAAATCTCCCGCCCCGCCAGTCGAAAAGAGCGGGATAGTTGTTCGAGAATGTTATCGGCCACATGAGCTGCGTCCTTTGCCTCGTGAATAAAGGACAGTAAGATTACAAATTCATCACCGCCAAAGCGGGCGACTGTGTCAGATTCCCGAACACAGGCTGTCAGGCGTTCGGCAACATGCTGTAAAAGCTCATCTCCATACTCATGGCCCAGCGTATCATTAACGGTTTTAAAGCGATCAAGATCAATAAACAAAAGAGCGCTTTGCTGTTGATCCCGCTTTGAGGAGGTAATGTGCTGAGACAGTCGGTCAACCAGCAGAGAGCGATTGGGTAGCTGCGTCAGAGGGTCGTGATAAGCAAGCTTGCGAATCTGTTGCTCGCTGCTCTTGCGGCGCGTGATATCGGAAAAAACGGCGACAAATTCTTTAGTGGTGCCGTTTTCATCTTTAATGGCTGATATTGACAGCCACTCGGGATAAACAGAGCCATCTTTGCGTCGATTCCATACTTCATTTGACCAATAGCCCTGCTCATTAACCTCCAGCCACATTTTTTTATAGAACTCAGCACCGTGGCGACCGGAACTGAGTAATTGAGGGTTCTTTCCGATAACCTCTTCAGGTTCGTAGCCGGTAATGCGTGTAAACGCCGGGTTTACGGTTTTAATACGGTTCTCAGAGTTGGTCACCATAATGCCTTCGGTGGTTGTTTCAAACACCGTTGCAATCATTCGAAACTGTTCTTCAGCATATTTTTTAGCCGTAATGTCCTCCTGGATCGACAGGTAGTGACTGACTTCTCCCTGATCATCCCATAGAGGAGACACGGTCATTGAAGCCCAGTAATGGGAACCGTTTCTGCGCTGATTGAAAAGCTCTCCATGCCAGGTTCGACCTGTTTTAATGGTCTTTAGCAGGCGTTGATAGGTTTTTTCAGCGTTATGGTCTGATTTGAGAAATTCTGGTCGATGGCCCAGAATTGAATCGCTATCGTAACCGGAAATGGTTTCAAAACTCGGGTTTACATACTCTACAAGACCTTTGGTGTCAGTAATCATGACTGCTGCAGGACTTTGTTCAACCGCCAGAGAAAGTATTCGGATTTTTGCTTCGGCCTGTTTGCGGACGCTAATATCCCGTAAGGCTGTCACTCGCACCTGGCGATCACGATAGAAAATCATCTTACCGCGTATTTCCGCCTCGAAGGTACTGCCGTCCTTGCGTCGGGCAATGGCTTCATATTTGGATTCGATACCGGAGAGAATATGTGCTCTGACTAATTGGTGGGATTTTGGGGCTATCCAGTCCAGCGCCGATTTGCCGACCGCTTCCTCCATGCTATAGCCAAATAACTCCCGGGCGGCCAGATTCTGGCTTATACAAATCCCTTTTTCTGACAGAAATATTGCTTCAAAGGCGCCTTCGGACAGCGCTCGAAGGTGTGCTTCGCTATCGCGGATCGCTTCTTCAGCCTTTTTATGTTCAGTAATGTCGTGAGCAATACCGGCCAGTAAGTGATCACCCAGCGGGATAACTCTGAGCAGGGCTTGTCGTTCTTCTCCATCTGAGCGTATATAGGTTACTTCGCCCAGTTCTTTAGGGGCGGTTAGGGTGCGGGCTTCCGTCAGTCTTTGTTTGGAACTGCCTAGTGTTATGTCTTTAGTGGCAAGTGTCTTCAGCTCTGAAACGGAACGGCCTGTCAGGATTTCCGCAGCCTGATTTGCATCCCGATAGCAGCCTGTTCGACTGTCGACGATAAAGATAGCGTCATTAGAGCCCTCAAACAGTAGTTGATAGCGGTGCTCAGTCTTGTCTTTGGATTTTTTCAGTGCAAAGGTTCTGGATTCGATTTCGGACTCAAAAGACTGGCGAGTATCGAGCAACTTTCGCTGGGCCTTTTTCCAGCCCCAGCCCATTCGGCCAAGAAGCAGACTGGTGATGATGATAAAACTCATGAGTATCAATACCAGTTTTCCGGTGATGTCAGCGAAACGCTGACTCATTTGAGCCGTGATCTTTTCGGTATGACTCAGAGCTATCAGTTGCCAGCCATTGTTCATTAATGTACTTACGCTCAGATACTGTTGCCCCATTATTTCATTGGCAATTGGCATTGAATAAGTCTGTGGTCCGGGTGAATCTGTAATCAGCTGATTTCTTTGCAGGATCGGTTTGAGAAATTCTTTTTGAGAAAATTCATGACGGAGTATCTGGGTTATTTTGTCGGAACTGGATTGCCCCAGTAATCTTCCCTGACTATCAACCAGATAAAGCTCATCAAAGGGGCCCATCTCGGTTTTACTCAATAAAGTTGTCAGCTTGTCCAGATAAATAACACCTCCCAAATGGGCGCTGATCGTACCGTCCCGGGCGAGAATAGGGGTGTCTATGGCAAAAGCGAGACGTCCATCGGCTCCTGTAAAACTATCAGATATAACTGATGTTCTGGTTTTTCGCACATCATGAAAATAGGTACGATCGCTAAGGTTGAATTTTGTCAACGATTGTTGCACTGAGTAAGGCTGAGCCAGATAGTGGTCACCGCTCGGGGTCAGCAGGAACATGACTGACAGTAGCGGATTACTACGTTGGGCGTTGCTGAGAATACTTCGTTTATTCTGGTCGGCTGACTGCGGAATGCCATTGATTAGTGGATTTATCTGCTTGGAATAAGGCAGCTCAGCAAAGGCAGGTAACAACGCAATAAGTTCCAGCTGCTGGCGGATATGGATAATATTGTCGTTAAGCTGATCAGCAAGTGATCGCAGCAGCAACTGATTTTGCTGAGGCCACTCCTCCAAGGCTACTTTTTTCAGCGCATCGTGGAGGTAGCTTGATGCCAGGCTGACAGTCAATAATGCAGCAATGCCACTGCTGAGTAGAATCAACCTCCAGGCGGCAAAACGGCGTTGCTTACTACCGGCATTTCGAATGTCGCTCATAATCAAATAATCTACCGTTTGGCAATGAAATACGGGCAGTTATTCTGAAGCTTGAGCGGGGAGAAGATTGCTCCGGCCAACGATATTTCTCAAAGAGAAGCAGTTATCGACAACCACCGGTATTTATAGATCTGTTGACGATACCGATTTAACCAACTGAGCTGAATGATCAGGATCAACCGGTGTGCTCCCGTTGTTTCCAGGAAAAATTTATCAGGCGAAGATGAGTGGGAGAAAATCAGATTAGAGAGAAGCAAGTATGGGATAAACGCAGATGAATGTAGTCGTGGGGATACAAAAAAAGGGAGAGCTTACTCTCCCTTGAATGTTGTTGATAACCGTTTTTCCGTTTAATGACAGTTATATCATGATTACTAGATTGCCCGTCAGACCGGTCCTTTCTAAGGAAAAGAGTGCATTTTCTTAGAAATAGCGTTCAACGGTAAGCTGCATCATGTCATCTTTACGGACTGCATAAAGCGCATCGATACTTTCGTCAGTATCGAAAATCCTGGCATCCAAACTGACTTTCCAGTTCGCTCCAAAGCGACGACTTGCTTCGACAAAAAGGCTGTAGGACGAGTGATCCAGGTCCTGACCGATGCCTGCAAGAAATTCGGTACTCTGAGCATCATTGAGCGTCAATCGAGCCCCCAGATAGAGGTCATCCTGAGCGGATACAGTATTGGTTTCGCCACGACTGTCCCAACCGTATTCCAGCAAAATACCGACATCCATGGCCGTTTCCATAACACCTATGAAGGTATACTCAAAACCACCCTGAAGGGCGACATAGCTATCACTGGTGCTGTCCCGGTAGATGGTTTCAAATTTCCATAGCCAGTCTTCTATAGTGGCTTGAACATCGAGCCCGAACTGGTCCATCTGTTCATAGTGGATCAGTAAATTTGAACCGCTTTCGGTCAGCACCGGATCACGGTTGGTACCATGAAACCAGTAAAGCCCCATGTCAAAATCCCCGACGGTGTGGCTCCAGCGAATTGCCGTGTCCAGATGATTTTCTTCTGCGGATGATTCATAGCTGACATTATCAGTATCTACCACCAGTGAACCACGTAACCGTCCTTCAGTGCCTGCAAAAGTACGTTCACGAAATCCTGGCATCAGGTAGAAATCGAGAATACCCCAATCCCGTACAAGAGAGAGATTGACCATTTGCTGGCCCAGTTTATCTTCTCCATCGGTATCTTCCACGGAATCGGTCTGGTTAATCACATCGACCAGATGCTGGAACTCGGTCACTCCCCAAAATACCTTGCGAATACCGGTTCTGAGTTCCCAGTCATCGCCAACATGAATCCAGGCAAGCTCCCGGATGTCGGCGTGACTGCGACGACTGTCGTGTTCATCTGCGCGCAGGTAAGGAACAAATGTCAGGCTGTCGTCACCGTTATTCCATTGCCAGTAAAATTCGGGTTCAACAAAAACAGAGCTGTTACTGTTTCCAGGCTGGCCGGCATGAAGCGCATCGTTAAAAAACGCCCTTGCTTCATAGCCGACTTTGCCACTGAACTCGAAATCGACGGCCTCCCCAGCCATTAAGGCTGGGGAGGCTAGCAGAGCAGAACCGATTAACGCCGAGCATTTCAGAAAAGAGGCTGACATTTCTAACGGGCCCGTTTCAAGCTGTTTTTGTTGAAATCACTGTCTTTCAGACCTACACCAAACTGGTAACCACTGTATACCAGTGTTGTACTTTTACCGGTCTGGTGGTTAGTCATGGTTGAGCGGTGTGAGCGCCAGTATTGGCCCAGGTACTGATTGTACTCTTCAAAGCTCAGTGTCTTCAGCAGGCTGTTTTTACGATCATAGAAGTCCACCTTCTGTACTCGATAATGCTCCTTGTCCAGCCAAACTACGCGACGGGTGTAGCCCGAATTTTTGTCAGTGGGATACTGCTCGACAACATAGGCGTCCAGACCATTGATGGTTTCATCTTTCAGGTATTTGTAGTTGTACTTCTCTACTTCAAAAGAAGTCAGATCCTCGAAAGCAAATTCAGAACCCATAAAAGGGCCTGACTTGTTACGGGACGAAATCCGCTTGACTCGCTTAAGGGCTGGTAAATAGAGCCATTGATCGTCAGCTTCCTGTATATGGGAGAAGCTTAGGAAAGCCGTTCCTTTTACATCTCTGGGCTTGTCGAAGACAGTCAGACTTTTATCCCCGTCATCGTCCTGTTCCAAAGATTTCAGACGTATTTCACGCAGACTCTCCTGACCCTGCTTGTTACGCAGGATCATCTTCATCTCTGTTTCAGTATCTTTCCAGCCGATATCTCGCTTTTTGGCTTCTATGGATATTTCCAATCCCCGCTGTTCCGGGGTCATGGCATAGGTGCTGGTTGCCAGTAGCGGTGCACTGATCAGCAGTGCTGATACCAGTAAGGTCTTTATCGGTTTATTTGGCAGGCGCAGCATCGGCTATCTCCTCTTCAGCAAGTGCTTGGGCTAATTTACTGTTGTCTATCAGATTGTCTTCGGATGTCTGTCGAGACTTGTCCAGCTTGATTAATAATGGTGGCAGGAACAGGAAGTCTATAATCAGTGCCAGCAGGATGATCAGGGATGTCAGCAGCCCCATATCAGCATTAAACTTGAAACTTGACTGGGCCAGGGTCATAAACCCGGCAACCAGAACCAGTGTGGTTATCCAGAGTGCACGACCGACACTGGAGAAGGCGTAGCGAACAGCCTCCTGACTGGAGGCTCCCTTATTGTTACGGGCATGCAGATACTTGCTGAGGAAATGGACAGTATCATCTACAACAATCCCCAGAGTCATGCCGACAACAACAGAAAGTCCCAGTCCTACCTGGCCTTGCCACAAACCCCAGATGCCGAAACCAACGGCAGCGGGGGCTAGGTTTGGCAGCAGACTCAGTAAGCCATAACGGACTGACTTCAAAGCAATACCCAGCAGTATTGAGATCAGTAGCAGAGCCAGTGTAGTTCCGATAAGCATGGAGTAGACGTTACGCTGGCCAATATGTGCAAACATCACACTTGGGCTGGTAATTGTCACTTTCATATCAGCGGCATTACTGTTGAACCAGTCCTTTACCCGACCTTCCAGAGCAATAATCTCGCGAGAGGTCATGTTCTTGAAGGTGGCGATAATCCGTATTGCTGACTTGTCCACGTTAAGCTGATTATTAAGATCCAGTCCGTAAGGTAAGGACATTTCGTAAAGCAGCAGATATTGAGCAGCCATTTCCTGGTTGTCTGGCAGGCGATACCACTGCTCTTCATCGGCATGCATGTTTTTATTGAGCCGCTTATAGGTGTCGCTCAGGGTGTTGACGTGGTCTGTTTCAGGCTGAAGCCGTAACCAGCTACTGAAGTTTTCCACGGTATTAATAAATTCCGGGTCATTGATGCCACTGGAAGTCTGACTGTCCATTGAAATTTCCAGATTGGTCAGCCCCGACAGGTTGTCCTGCATAAAGTCAGTCGCTTCACGGAAGGGTACTGACTTGTCGAAGTACTTAACAAAATCATCGTTGAGTTCGTTGTTCGGTGAAAACAGGCTGAAACCGACAATCAGGACGGCCATTGAGGGCAATAGAATGCGACGCTTGTTGACCACAAACTCAGCGATTTTGTCCATCAGATCACTGTCGCTTTCAGCACGAACCTTGACTCGCATCGGTAGCAGCGACAACATTGCCGGGAACAGGGTGATCGAGAAGACAAAGGCGAGCATCACCCCGGTTGCAACCATATTCCCCAGATCATGGAACGGTGGGGAATCGGAGAAATTCATGCTCAGAAAGCCAATGGCAGTCGTCACACTGGTTAACAGGATTGGCTGGAAGTTAAGACGCAGGCTATCCAACAGTGCTTTGCGTTTCTCCACACCTTGACGCATTTCATGGAACAGGGTTGTGAGGATATGGACACAATCCGCTACTGCCAGGGTAAGAATCATCGTTGGTGCCGATGCTGACGGACCTGTCAGATAAATGCCACTCCAGCCCGCCAGTCCCATCGTGGCGGCAATACTGCAGATAATAATGACAACGGTAGAAACGGTTCCGGTAATGGTACGCAGCAGCAGGCCAATGGAAAGAATAACCACCAGAAACATCAGTGGTACCAAGGTGGCATTGTCTTCCATTGAAGCTTCAGTAAAAGCTACGTTCATCATCACGATACCGGACAAGTGAACCGCAGTTCCTGGATTTTCTTCCATAAACTGAGCTTTGAGTTCACGAACCTTGCTGGCCACATCAGGGCCTTCTGTGACCGGGTCTTTGCCAGGCAACTGGATAGTGATATTGACGACTGCCACGTGCCCTTCTGGAGATACCAGTTTATTGACCAGCTGGGGTTCACTGAGAGACACCTGGCGAATACGCTCCAGATCCGACTCAAGTAACTCAATGCCTTCCGGCACCAGATCCTCGACAATCAGGTCATCTTCTTCAGCAAAGGTGTACTGGTGGTTGCTGATGGAGTCGACCCGGGTGGAATAAGGAACCTGCCAGGACGCTTCTGTCAGCTTGCGAATGGCTTCCAGTTGAACCGGGGTAAATACATTACCGCCTTCGGGCGCGATGACAAAGGAGACGTTGTCACTTTTGGCATAGATCTTCTGCATGGATTCGTAAGCGGTCAGCTGAGGGTTCTCATCACTGAAGAACACCCGATAATCACCTTTGAATACCAGTTTTTGGGCCCCCATTGTCGCACCGACTACTAAGCCCAGTGCTATTAGGATGACCCAGATAGGGTGGGTTATGACCCACCTGAAGAGTCGTTCTCTCATTGCTCTCTCCTTGATGACGTTTCGTCGATTGAGATATTAAAAAAAAGATGCCTGTGCATCCTAACCTGTTGATTTTCTACAATCATTTCAGCTGCCCTTATCAATGCATGCAGTCTATTCTGACTTTTCGTCAGAATAACACCTTAAAAAATGCGGTTATTCACCACATTCTCTTTAGCTGTATCTCAACCCAGGAGCCTCAAGTGAAGCGACTCCGGCTATTGGAACAACCGGCTACAGGTCGTTAACAATCAAGCACAATTGTTCCACTATGAATCCTTGTCTATTAGAGAATCAGTCGTCGACCGCGAGCCTCCAGCTCAGCCAGTTCGTCCTGAAATCGCTCATTCAGTATGCGTTGTAATACGTGACGATAATCGACCTCAGACGATAAAGGACGCCAGTTGAGACCATCCAGAAAGATATTCACCGCGTTGAAATATTCACGTTCCAGATAAAGACCGTGGCGACCTGCACACTGTTCGATATCGTCACTTAGCAACATGATCGTACCGTAACCACTGGCCCAGCCTGTGAACGCAACCTGATGTTTACTCATATGCAGTGGTAAAATAAAGCTCCCATCGGCCAAGCCATCGTCCAGCATGCGATGCCAGATTGTCATCATCTTCTGTTCAAGAGCGTGGTGCTCGTCCATACGTTCCGTCGAAGACTTGCCCATTACTGAGGGGCTTTTAACACATAGGGATGCTCTAAACAGGGTCGGTTTCAGTAATGACCATATAAGGTAGGCGAATTGCATTGCCATAAAGCGTTCACGGCTGCTGCCCTTGTGTTCAGCTGCTCGCTGAAAGAGGCCGATCATTGTCCGCAGCGCATGATTGCTAAGGCCGGAGAATAAATCTTCTTTACATGAGAAGTGACTGTATACCGTGCCTTTTGAGTAAGGCACTCGTGCAACGACCTTGTCCATGGTTAACAAAGTGACATCCATTTCTTCCATCAATGAAAGTGCTGCTTCCATGATCTGGAGTTCACGGACGAGTAAACTCTGTTTGTCCAGTGGGCGTGGGCTCATAACTGCAACCGGTAATACGACTGTGATTGATTTACCGACGGGTCTGAATTGTTTGTTGACGAATCGTCGGTGACGTTTCGTCAAAATATACGCTTGCGGTTGTTATAAGTCAATTGCAACCTTCTTTTCTGTTCGGGGAAGGTACTGAGCATGTGAAAGAAGGTAGCGACCATGGAAGCTACAGAGGAGAAAGTAGGTTAGACTCATGGTTGGTTTAACAACAGTTGGGACCAACAGGGTTATTGTGGAACAATCAGGGACTTTTTTGTGACCAAACAGAGCCTTCATCAGACATCTGATACCTCTTCGGATGCTTCTTCTTTCTCCCCTCGTGTTATTGGCATAGTGGCTTCTGCGGGAGGGCTGAAACCGCTGCAACAGATTGTTGCTGGAATACCCGCTGGTTCCGGCGCTGTCTATATTGTCTTGCAGCATCTGTCCGCTGATCAAGAGTGTTTACTGGCATCGTTGCTTGCTCAGGAGGCTTCAATACCGGTACGGATTATCGAAGATGGTGAGCTTTTGCTGCCTGATATCATCTACATTGGCCCGCCAGGGCACAAGGTTAGCTTACAAGAGGGAAGGGGCTGTCTGGAAACCTTGACCGAGTCTCTTCAGGTTAGCCAGCTTTTTGACTGTTTTTTGATTTCTCTTGCTAAAGAGATGAAAGAACGGGGAGCGGCTGTGATTCTGTCCGGTGCTGGCGATGACGGAAAAAACGGTGCCTTTATTATCAAGCAGGCTGGTGGCCTGGTTTTAGTTCAGGACCCTGATACGGCAGAGTTCCGTTCGATGCCAGAACATGTCATCAATACCTGTGCCCCTGACCGGGTGTTGGCACCAGAGCATATTGCTTCGTTGCTGGTCAATCTGGATAAGCCTGTTGATAAGGAAAAGTGCCTGGTCGCTGGATCCCCGGAGTATCAAAATATACTGGCACTGCTGTTAAAAGCCAGTCATGTGGATTTTACCCATTATAAACCGGCAACTGTTTTGCGTAGAATTCGCCGGCGTATGCAACTTTGTCAGATGCATAATCAACTGGAGCAGTATCAGGCTTTACTGGCTGACTCTGAGCAGGAGCGAGAAGCTCTGATACGGGATCTGCTTATCTGTGTGACCAGTTTCTTCCGTGATCCCGAGGCTTTTGAACTGCTGGCTGATCGGCTATTGCCCGCGCTGATGAACTCCTGTGATAAGGATGAGTTTCGCGTCTGGGTGGCGGGCTGTGCTACCGGTGAGGAAGCTTATACTTTAGCCATGCTTTGTCTTGAATGTCGTCGAAAACTGGGTTTGACGCTGGAAGTGAAAGTTCTCGCCAGTGATATCAGTGAGGATTCGATTCGAAGGGCTGATCAGGGAGTTTATGATATCAGCATAGAGCAGCAGGTGCCGAGCCAGCTGTTAGACCGTTACTTCACCCGCTATGAGCAAGGTTACCGGGTGAATAATCTGTTGCGCGAGCAGATCATGTTTTTTCATCATGACCTGACCGAAGATGTTCCGTTTAGCAATATTGATATGCTTGTCTGCCGTAACGTTTTTATCTATCTGAACACCGATATTCAACAGCATGTCATGCGCACCTTCGGATTTTCCCTGCGGATGGGGGGCTTATTAATGCTGTCTCCCAGTGAGTCTCTGGGAGGGCAGAAAGGGCATTTCGAATTGTTGGATGACCGCTGGAGGTTGTATCGGTTGATCAGTAAGCCCCGATTTACCCACTCTCAAATTCCTGTCTGGCGTCGTCGACAAGAGTCCAACAGCAATATTGGTCGATTATCTGCACCTATGCAAAGCAGTTCGGATGAAGCGGTAAGGGAGCGGTTATTAAAACTATTTTCAGGCCGTTTTGTGCCCTTGGTTCTGGTGCTCAATCATCAGGGGGAGGTTGTATATATCCTTGGAGACAGCTCAGGAATTCTGCACTTTCCCAGCGGTGAATTGGTTAATGATCTGTCGGTGTTGTCTGATGCGGCGCTACGCTTACCGCTAATGGCAGGGCTTCGAAAACTGGCAGAACAGGATGATGATATTTTCTTCCCCAAGGTCCCACTGATTCGGCAAGACAAAGAATTACTGGTTGATGTCCGTCTGTGCCACCTTCCTGGTTCCAGTAAGCAAAACTCTTTAGTCGCCGTCATGTTTGAAGTGATTGAAAATTCACTTTTTGAATCCGATAAACCTGCTGCTGTTCAGGGTAATGGTGTCGATCAGCTGACCCAGGCACGGTTGACTGAGCTGGAAGAAGAACTCTATTTCACCAAGCAGAGCTTGCGTAACGCAGTGGAAGAGCTGGAGTCCGCTAATGAAGAGTTACAGTCTGCTAATGAGGAGATGCAATCCGGTAATGAAGAGTTGCAGAGCACTAATGAGGAGCTGCAATCAACCAACGAAGAACTGATCACCGTTAATGCTGAGTATAAAGAGAAAGTCAGAGAGCTTTCTTCACTTAATGATGACATTGCTAATCTGATGTTAAGTGCTGATGTGATGACTGTCTTTGTTGATGAGGCCCGTCGCATTCGTCAGGTTTCTCCTGGAGCGGGTCGGGTGCTGCACTTGATTGCACAGGATATGGGGAGGCCGATTGGCCATATTGCCCATCAGTTGTTAGGAGTGGATTTGCAGCAGTTGGTTGAAGAGGTGCTGACTGATAAGGAGCGGGTTGAGGTGGAGGCCACTACCGCAGATGGCCGCTTCTTCGCGGTAAGAGCGAATCCTTTTTTAACCTCAGACGGTGAGCTGTCCGGGGTGACTCTGAACTTTTTTGATATCAGTAATATCCGTAAAGCAGAGGCCGAAACATTGCGTCTGGCGACGGTTGTTACCCATTCTGTCGATGCCATCATTATTCAGGATCTGGACGGGCATATTACCGACTGGAATCAGGAAGCTGCGGATCGCTATGGTTGGACCGAGGAAGAGGCTCTGAAAATGAATATTCGTCAGCTGATTCCGCAACAAAGCCTGGAAGATGAATTACAGGTGCTGCGCAGTATCGCTGCCGGGGAAACCGTACGTGCTTTTGAATCGCAACGTCTGACGAAAGTAGGAAAGGTGCTCGATGTCTGGTTGACTTTTACCGGCTTGCTGGACGAACAAGGTCGCAGAATAGCTATCGCTTCCACCGAACAGGATGTAACTAAGCAAAAGCGTATGGAGGATGAAATCAGGCTGGCTGCGGTGGCATTTGAAACGATTGATGGCATTGTCGTTACTGGACCGGATGCCCGCATTCTTCGAGTTAACAAGGCGTTCACTAAAATAACCGGCTATGAAGAAAATGAAGTGCTCGGGCAAACGCCAGCGGTACTCCAGTCGGGTCGACAGGACAAAGTGTTCTATCAAAACATGTGGAAACAGCTACAGAGTAAGGGAAGCTGGTCCGGAGAAATCTGGAATAAAAGTAAAGCTGGGAGAGTTTATCCAGAGTGGTTAAGTATTAATGCCGTTAGAGATAACAATGGGGAAATCAGTAAGTTTATTGGTGTTTTTAGAGATATCGGTGAAAAGAAAGCCCATGAAGCTGAGATTCATAAACTGGCCTTTTACGATATTCTAACGGGATTACCAAACCGTCGGCTGTTATTTGATCGTATGTCTCAGGCTATTGCCAGGGCAGAACGCTCCAAATACTGTGGTTCGATTATGTTTCTGGATCTTGACCGTTTTAAAAAAATCAATGATTCGCTGGGACATTTTGTGGGTGATGAGCTGCTTAAGGCCGTCAGTGAGAGGCTGATAGGCTCGGTTCGCTCTGAAGATACGGTTGCACGTCTTGGTGGCGATGAATTTGTGGTTCTGGTGCATGACATCGGTCGGAGCAAGCGTGATGCTGTGGCTTACACTGAAAAGCTGGCACGTCAGCTAATGAATATACTGGATGCCCCGTTCCTGGTTGAGGAGCATCAGTTACACACCTCCTGCAGTATTGGTTCCACTATCTTCGGCTGGAATGGTGATACGCCTGAGGATCTGTTACGTCAGGCTGACAATGCAATGTATCTGGCTAAGAAAATGGGGCGTAATACGATGCGCTTTTTTGATCCGGCCATGCAAGCATCTGCTGACGCTTGGTTAGACACCGAGCGGGCGCTGCGAAATGCTATCAAGGAGCAGGAATTTGAGCTTTTTTTCCAGCCCCAGGTTGATATTAAACGGGGTTGTGTCGCCGCTGAGGCGCTAATTCGCTGGCAGCGTCCGGGATTTGGCATGATCGCTCCCAATGACTTTATTCCTGTGCTGGAGGAGACAGGGATTATCCAGGATGTGGGTTATTGGGTTCTGGTTGAGGCCTGTCTGAAAATGGCCCACTGGAAAAACAGTGGCAGTGCCAGCCTGGATCGAATTGCTGTCAATATAAGTCCTTTTCAGTTCAAGCATGAGAGCTTTGTCGATTCTGTTATTGCCGCTCTGGAGGCTTCGGGGTTGGACCCTTCAATGCTTGAACTGGAAGTGACCGAAAATCTGTTATTGGATGATATTGAAAAGGTCACAGAAAAAATGCAGCAGTTGAAAAAATGGGGCATTCGTTTTTCTATTGATGATTTTGGTACGGGTTATTCTTCACTGGCCTATATCAAGCAACTGCCTATTGATCAAATCAAGATTGACCAGGGTTTTGTCCGAGATATGTTGACTGATAAGGAAGATGCCTGCATCGTTGAGTCTATTATTGCGATGGCGGCAAAAATGGGCCTGGATGTCATTGCTGAAGGTGTTGAAAATAAGGCGCAAGAGGATTTCCTGCTTAAATGTGGCTGTACCGCTTATCAGGGCTATCTATACAGTAAGCCTCTGTCTGCCGATGAATTCCTTAGTCAATTGGATTCCCTATAAGTCGGGGGCCGGTTTTGGCTTATAGGGCTTTTAGTTAAAAGGGCTTTTAGTTTATAGCGTTTTTGGTTAATGGCGTTGTTAATGAATAGTGTTCTTAACTAATAGTGGCATTCAGCAATTCAGTCAGATTTTCCGGGTCCAGGGGACGACTGAAATAGAAGCCCTGTATTTGGTCACACCCTAATTTTCTCAGGTAATTGAGCTGGTCGTTGTTTTCTACACCTTCCGCTACGGTTTTGAGTCCCAGGTTATGGGCCATTAGAATGATGGTTGATACCAGCTCCATATCATTGATGTCTTCAGGGATGCCCTCCATAAAGCTTCGATCAATTTTCAGGTGATCCAGAGGGATTCGTTTCAGTAAGCTCAGACTGGAATATCCAGTCCCGAAATCATCCATCGAGATGCTTATCCCTTGTGAGCGTAGTTTTTTGAGGGTGTTTGCTACGGTATCTGCGTCTTCTATCAGACAGCTTTCGGTGATTTCCAGATCCAGGAATTGGGGAGGTAATTTTGCACTTTCCAGCGCCAGCTGAACGTCGTCTTCCAGCTTACGGCGTTTAAACTGGTGGGCGGAAACGTTAACTGAAACCTGGATGGGCGCATGACCCAGGTTTATCCAGGAGCGGCATTGCTGACAGGTTTCTTTAAGCACCCATGCACCGATATCGCCGATCAGTCCAAGATCTTCCGCCAAGGGGATGAACTCATCGGGAGGCACCAGCCCCAGGTCTTTGTCCCGCCAGCGTAACAGGGCTTCGACACCGATAATTCGGTTATCACTCAGCGCCAGCTTTGGTTGATAGTGGATAAAAAATTCGTTATTCAGCAATGCAACTCTCAGCCGACTTTCCATACTTAACCGTTGCATTGATTTTGCGTTCATTTCAGCAGAATAAAGCTGGAAGCCGTTGCGTCCTGCATGTTTGGCCCGATACATGGCTGTATCGGCATTTTTCATCAGGGTGTCTCTATCGGTGCCATCGTCAGGGTAGATACTACAGCCCATACTCGCAGTGATATAGAGTTCGCGATCCTCAAGTTCGATGCTTCGTTCAAGCATGTCAAAGGCACGTTGCACTATTCGATGAACAACGTTGGTGTTATCGATTTCAGTCAGTAGCAAGACGATTTCATCTCCGCCTATTCTGGAAACGGTATCTCCTTCTCTGACGCAGGAAAGCAGTCGTTTTGCTACTTTGCAGAGTACCTGATCTCCGGCAGTGTGCCCAAGGGTGTCGTTGATACGTTTGAAGTGATCCAGGTCGATAAAAATGATTGCCAGTCCGTGCTTATCCCGATGTGCGGTGGCGAGAGCTACTTCCAGACGGTCAAACAGCAGCTGCCGATTGGGTAGTCTGGTTAGCGGATCATAATATGCCAGATTTTCGATAATGGCTTCAGATCGCTTTCGCTCGGTAATATCACTGAATATACCCGCATAGAGCATGCGTTTGTTTTCGTGATCTTTGATCGCTGTAATGGTTAGCCATTCGGGAAATACCTCACCACTTTTTCGCCGGTTCCAGATCTCTCCCTGCCATGTGCCGGTCTCCTTAATCTGATTCCACATGCGGCTGTAGAACTCAGGACCCTGTTTCCCTGAGCTGATCAGACTGGCGTTCTGGCCTAAAGCTTCACGTTCCGAATAGCCGGTAAGAACAGAGAACGCAGGGTTTACTGACTGAATGACTCCTTTCTGATCTGTCACCATAATGCCATCCATGGATGCGTCGATTAGCGCATGAGCCATGCTGAGACTGTGTTCACTACGCTGAAGATCGGCCGCGCGTCGAACCAAAGCGGATTTCAGCCGGTTGACATAGGCATCTTCGATATTAGCGAGAATGTTAGAAAATGAAATGAGCCCTAATAGTGCCCCTTCATTGTCAGTGATTCCCAGATGGCGTATGTGACGCCGATCCATTAATGAGCGGGCAGCCAGCAGCGTCATTGAGCGTGGAACGCAGAGTAATGGTTTACTCATCACCTCTGTAAGAGACAGGTGCATTCGGTTGTGAGCGATCAATCGTACCAGGTCACGCTCTGTCAGCAGCCCGACGGGAGTGTTTTTATTGACAACGACAATAGCGTCTGCTCGATTAATCCGCATTTGATGTACGGCCTGGGGTAATGTGCAATAGTGATCAATTTCAAGTGGCTTCGAAGTGGGAAGAATGGACTCCACTTCATTCATATGAAGGAAATACTCTGTATCCTGATGTCGGACTACATCACTTTGGGACAGTATGCCAAATAGTTTTCCTTCACTGTCCAGGACTCCAAGATGACGTACTCCACGTAGCTTAAATTCATGGGCTGCTTCATCCAGGCTCAGCTCGTTGCTAATCGAGCTGAGTGGGGAACTCATAAGCTGACTTATTTCAGTACTCAGCAGATCGCTGGCGCCGTAATCAATTTTAAGGGAATCTCCTTCGGTCCAGATTCCGATAGGGATTTCATCTTGCACCACGATAATAGAGCTGCATGCATGCTCGCGCATTAGTTTTGATGCATCTATAAGAGGCAAGTCCGGTGAACAGGTGATCACCTGTCTTTGGACAATGGAAGAGATTGATTTGGAGTGTTTGAATATCATTGATTTCGATTTTATATCGGGTAATTGCTGCTATACCCAAGACTGTATCAGCAAGTCCGTTATTGAAGTTGAATCGTCTCTGTTTAGCCTCCCTCAAAATCACTTTGGGAGTGATAAAAGGCTACAGGCTACATTACTGGGAATCTGAATTACCAGTATCAAGCTAAAGGTTGAATCACTAGTTACTGTAGTACTTGAGTTAGATCAGGTTTTTGGTTAAAAGAACCGTATGAAATCTGTTTACAGATTCCATTCTATCGTTGCTTTGACCTGATTACCGGGGGGCAGATACTGAAGATCCTTGCACAGGGACTCAACCAAACAAATTCCACGGCCACTTAGCGGAGAATGTTCCTGCTGAGACTGAGATTGTTTCCATTGGGAATAGCAGAATCCTTTCCCGCTGTCCTGAATACGGATAGTGAGCAGGGCAATCTTATTGTCTGTCTTGAAATTCATGGCTAGACGGACTTTTCCAGTGTTTAATGTGGCTAGCCTGCTCTCTTTTTTTGCAAAGAATTCAGCAAACCCGGCTGTACTTTCTTTGATTGCCGAAGGCAGTTCCAGCACGCCATGATCAAGTGCGTTCAGATAGAGCTCTGTTAATACAGTAAAAACTCTCTGGCTGTCACTTTGTGGGCTAACAAGCTCCTGTAGCTGGCTCATCGCCATGGGAACAGGGTCAACCGTTGCCAGGGATTGGTTTTCCAGGCAAATTGACCACTGCCAGTTCTGGTTTTCTAAACTCTTATGGTCGGATGGACTCTCAGATTCATTGTGCCGACTGGGATCCTGCAGGTTAAAAGGAATTTCCACCAGGCTGATATCATCATCTAATGGAACTTCATTACAGTAGTTATGAAGCTTGCGGGTAAGTACGCCAAAGGCGTCTTCTTGTTGCAGCCCTTCAATAACCGCTGCCGCATAACGTTTTTCGCCAAAATAATCACCCAGATAGTTACGTGCTTCCAAAGCCCCATCACTGGATAGCAGCAGAGAGTCACTGACTACCAGGTCAATAACTTTAAAAACAATATCCTGCGCCAGGGGGGGATAAATCCCCAAGGGGGGATGAATGGAGGTAAAGTGCTGTTTGACTTTTTTAGCTTGCCGGTCAAGAAGCCATATGTCGGGCAAGCCGCCATTCCAAATGGATGCCGTACCCATTTCATGGCTCAATGTGACAAAGCTGGCAGACAGAAACATACCGGTCGGCAGAAGATTACAGAGTTTTCGGCCAATCTGCTGAATAATTTCAGGTCCGCTATAGCCCTTTGACGTCATTGCTCTGAAGGTTTCTGACAGTGGCAGTGCGCCTATCGATGCTGCCAGACCATGGCCGGTGAAATCACCCAGCAATAAATTGAGATCACCGTTAGGCCTGTAGGCTGTTAACAGAACATCACCACTAAAGGTAGAAGCCGGCTGCAGTAAGGACTGAAGTCCGGGATAGTCGATATTGCCGGAAAGAACCGCTTTGCTGAAAACCTGCTCTGCTATTTCCTGATCCCTTTGCATACGGCTATGCAGAGATTCAACCTGATGATAGAGGTCTCTATTACGTTCTATCGCAAACAACTTGGAGCGCAGTACCATTGGACTGAAAGGTTTAGTGAGAAAATCATCCCCCCCCGCAACAATGCAGGCGCTGAGCACTTCTTCGTCCTGAGATGCGGTGATAAAGATAATTGAGACATACTCATTGTCTGCTGCCTCACGAATTCGTCTTACCGCGTCGATACCGTTCAACACCGGCATTGCATAATCAATAAGAATCAGTTTAGGGTGGTGCCGTTGGTAGAGATCAACGGCCTCCTGACCATTAGCTCCCTCAATAACCTGATAATCATGGAGGGCCAGGACTTTACTGACTACCTCTCGGAACAGCTGATCATCATCCGCCACCAGGGCTGTTTTACCTACGCCGTTGGTTCCACCCAGCAAATCATCGAGAGACATTGATTAATACACTCAGCTGATTTTGAAAAATCGGTTGAAGTTCGCTATTTCCAACACTTTACGAACCATTGGTTGAGGATGACAGATGTTGATAGTGGCACTGGATTTATCCGCGTGCTCTTTCAGCAGCAGCAGCATCCCCAAGGCCGAGCTGTCCATGTATTCTGCTTTTGACAGGTCCACCCGGTAGCTTCTGGCATTTACATCGATATAAGAGTTGCGAAATTCCTTGTGTACTGAATAATCAAAACGACCGGATACTGAAACGACAATAGATTGATCCTTTGTATCCATTGGGCTGACTTGAACTGGCATTTTTTGTACTCCATCTTTCAATTTACAATTAAGTTTACTGTCGATCAAAACAGTTCAACATCTCCTTCATCCATGGAATGATTGAGTACTTTCTTACGATGCAACTCCTGATAGTTAGCTTTCAGGGAGTCCAGACGTTGACGTATAGTGCCATAAGCTTCATCGTTAAGGTCTTCGGGAACCTTGGTTATTTCTTCTGCTATTTCTATCATACACTGCAAATGTTGCTGTGCAGTCCCAAGGTTCTGGGTGACCATGTCATCGAACTGAATCGATCGCACAGCGTTACCGACAGCCTGTCCGAAGCGTTCACCCAAGACGGACATTTCACCGATGCTGTTATTCAGAAATTGATTGGTTTCGCTTATGTGCAAAAATATATGATCTACTTTTTCTTTCGATTCCAGACTGGCATTCATATCCGTGGCGGCCATATTTCCTACAGTTTCCCGAACATTGGCAACTGCGGTTTTAGCGCCGTTAATACGATCTCTTACCTGACTGTTCAGCTTGGAGGAGCGGGTAGACAGGCTGCGCACTTCATCGGCGACGACCGCAAAGCCACGTCCGGCATCTCCGGCTCTGGCCGCTTCTATACTGGCATTGAGGGCCAGCAGATTTGTCTGTCCCGATAACTCTTCAATATTGGCAATCAAATCAAAAACTGCGTCCAACTGCTCGACCATATCGTCAATGTAATGCACAGCCTCCAGACTTTGCTTGCTGATATTGACAAGCAGCTCGATAAAGTCTTCCAGCATTTTTCCTGCTTCTTCAGCGAATGAATGAATTCCGTCGTCCTCATCGTTATCTTTGTGAGTGCTGTCGGATTCTGCGGTTCGATGATAAATTTCCCGCGCGATTCGTTCCTGCTGTTCTACCAGGTGGGTCATCTGACTAAAGCAATCTGATAGTGTCAGGGTGGAATCGTTAATGAGTTTAGTGGCACGGCTGAGCTCTGTATCCACTTCTGCTGACCCTTCCTTGATATTAGTGGCCAGGTGGGTCATCAGTTGCTGGCTATTCCTTATTGAAGTCTGTGCCACCGGGGACTCTTTTTCTGGTTCCGCTATTAATGGAATTCTTAGCGTCAGCCAGAAACATAGGGCGATTCCAAGTAGCTCGACTATCCATCGGCTCCAATTGTCGATAGCGAAATAATTTAGTATTTCGATTGATACGATTGTGGTTACAAGGGTGGCACAAATTAATAATTGACGAGCTTTCATCCTGGATAAACCTCGTGTATCGATCCTGTTGTCGGCCTGCAATATTCCTGAATACCATGCACAGAGTGCAGTATTGGCTGATGACTGTTTTCGAAGCGCCTGGTCTGAATTATTATGTCCCCAATGTTGCTTGATCTCACCTTGCTAGCTGACATTTCGGTGAAAGTTAATAATTGCGGAAGCGACCAGTTCCAATGGACAGGTTCTTTGGGCTGCGCCAAGTTTGACGGCCTCTCCCGGCATTCCCCAAACGACACTGGTTGCCTCGTCCTGAGCGATAGTTTTAGACCCGTTTTCTTTCAATTCAAGCAGTCCCTGTGCGCCGTCTTTACCCATACCTGTTAGCAGAATACCCATTGCGTTATGCCCCAGTTGCTGAGCCACAGAACGGAAAAGTACGTCAACTGAAGGCCGATGACGACTGACAGGGGGGCCTTGATTCAGTCGGCATAAAAACCTGGCGCCGTTGCGTTCAACCATAAGATGCTGATCACCTGGAGAGATATATACATGACCGGGAAGTATCGGCTGTCCATCCTCTGCCTGATAAACCTTCATGGCACAGCAACTATCCATTCTGTTGGCAAAGGGTTTACTAAATGCTTCAGGAATATGCTGAGTAATCAGGATAGCAGGAGAATCAGCGGGTAGGGCGATCAGCACCTCTTTTATGGCTTCCGTACCACCTGTTGATGCTCCAATGGCTACGAGCCGGTCAGTAGTGCTAAAGCTGATAGGTCCCTGAGTTTTTGGTAATACACAGTCAGCATTATTCTCTTTGGGGACGTTTGGGGGGGTTGAAGGAAGAGCTCTGACCTTGGATTGTGCTGCGCTTTTTACCTTACTGACAATATCTTCAGTTAACAGGGCAAGATCCTGTGCCACCCCAACTTTGGGCTTGGGAATAAAATCTATAGCCCCCAGTTCCAGCGCGTTAAAAGTGACCTCTGCACCTGTTGTTGTCAGGGAGGAAATCATTACTACGGGCATTGGCCGCAAGCGCATAAGATTTTTTAGAAAAGTGATGCCATCCATTTTTGGCATCTCTACATCCAGCGTTAATACATCCGGGTTGAGCTGCTTGATCTTTTCACGAGCCTGATAGGGGTCAACTGCTGTCCCGACGACCTTAATGTCTTTATCCTGATCCAGAATAGTACTGAGCAGCTGACGAATAAGCGCTGAATCATCGACGATCAGTACTTTAATCGGGTCCTTCATAGTCGAGGTTTCCTGGCTGTTGTATTAATGCTCTTTGCTGGATCCATACTTTCTATTCTCAGTGGGTACTGGCGTTTTTTGTCCGATCAATTTCCCTAGAACAGCTCTACATCGCTTTCCAATGACTGTTCCTGCAATTGATCCCGATAATGAACTTCACGGTCAACCAGGGTGTTGTTATGAAAGCTATTTAGTTTTTTGACTTTCAGCACCCCGGTTATCGGGTTGTACAATAGCTTTCGCGGTCTGTCACCGCCCAAATCTTCAGCGAGGGTGGCAATACCTTCAACGGCTAGATAGTTACGGGCAAACTCGATATTCTGTCGGCCCACATCTCCCATGCTGGTGATGATTTTGCCACCGCCAACAAGCTTCGCCTCCAATCGCTTCCGGTTTCCGCCAAATTTCAGTATGGCGTTGATCATTTGTTCCATGGCAAAGCAGCCATATCGTGCAGCGGATCCGTCCAGGTCGGTAGTGCCACGATTATTCTGTGGCAGCATAAAGTGATTAACCCCACCCAGTCCCAGCAACTTATCGCGAATGCATGCGGAGACACAGGAACCCAAAACAGTGCCGATCAGTTCACTGTGTCGTGTAACATAAAACTCGCCGGGAAGTATCTTGGCGACAAAACATTGTCTGTGTTTATCCCAATAACGGTTTACCTGCTCAAAGCCGGGGAAGCAGGGTTGCATTTCAGTTATTGTTAAGGCTGTCACCTGCTTTGCCCTCTTAAATGTGCTAACAACTCAGAACTAATGTTTCGTTAGTGTTTGAGCCGGTAGATTGTTTGCCCTACTGCCTGAAAACGATCCGTGGTATTGTGCAACGTTTCTGAGTGACCTATAAACAGATGTCCCTGTGGTATTAATAAGTCAGCCATGCGGTTTACCAGTTTTTTCTGGGTCTCTTTGTTAAAGTAAATCATTACGTTGCGGCAAAAAATAATGTCGAATGGGCCTTTCATCGGCCAGGGACCCATCAGGTTTAAGGGGGTGAACTGAACCATCGAGCGCAGTTCAGGTTTTATGCGAACCATATTGCTACGCTGTCCTTTACCCCGCAGAAAAGCTTGTTTTAGGATTGTCTGATCAAGTTTTTGTACTCTCTCCTGGTCATAAATACCCTTATCCGCAGCAGCCAGTACACTGGTGTCAATGTCTGTTGCCAGAATCTGTGCACTCTGGCCTTTATGCAACAGAGGACTCAGCGTGATTGCTATGGTGTAGGGTTCTTCACCGATAGAGCAGCCTGCTGACCAGATTTTTAGCGTATTGGTTCTTTTCAGCAATGATGGCAGCTGTTGTCGAAGGTACTCGAAGTGATGAGGTTCCCTGAAAAATGACGTTAAGTTGGTTGTTAGTGCATTAATAAAATTAACAAACTCTTCAGGGCCTCGATCAGGGTTGTCGAGCAGTTGTAAATACTGCTCGATTCTGGAAAGCCCTAATACTCGTAATCTACGGGTGAGCCGGTTATAGACCATATCTCGCTTAATATCGCTGAGTACGATACCTGCGTGATCATTAAGTCGTTGTCTGACACTTTCAAAGTCTTCGGCAGTGAACCCAAACTCCCGTTGCTTATCAGACGCTGACGCTTTTATTATCTCGGCCATGTTGAATGCCATCTCAATAGAACGATTTCAACGAAATCTTCTTAATTTAAGCTGCTTGTATATAACAACTAAAATTCTTCCCACTCGGAATCGTCTTCCTGATAAGTAGACGTCTGGGCACTGGTTTTATGAGAGCTGACTACCTGACTGGGAGGCGGAGTGGCCTTCTTTACGCCTCTATCAGGAAACTTTGCGACGCTGCCATGGGGCACAGAATCTGCACTTTTTGGCTGTTGTTGGGCATCTTCGCTATCTGTGCTGAAGAACTCCATCAATCTCATCATATGCTGTGCTTGCTGGTTAACCGAATCGCTGGCAGCGGCGGTTTCTTCGACCAGGGCCGCATTCTGCTGGGTGACTTCGTCCATCTGGGCAATGGCTTTGTTGACCTGTTCAATACCACTGGCCTGCTCCTGGCTGGCAGCAGATATTTCTGCGACGATATCACTGACTTTCTTAATTGACAGGACTATTTCATCGAGAGATTTACCAGACTCCCCAACCAGACGAGTCCCTTCTTCTACTTTCTCGACGCTATCGTTAATCAGTTCTTTGATATCTTTAGCAGCACTGGCGCTGCGCTGGGCCAGATTGCGAACCTCAGAGGCTACAACCGCAAAGCCCCTGCCTTGTTCTCCTGCTCTGGCTGCTTCTACGGCAGCATTAAGGGCTAGTAGATTCGTTTGGAAGGCTATTTCGTCAATGACACCAATGATTTCAGCAATTTTTTTACTACTTTGATTAATCGTGCCCATGGCTTCAGCCGTGTCACCAGCGACCTTACCACCCTGTTCTGCCTGATCTCGTGCGCTTGCGGCCAGTTGGTTAGCCTGGCGGGCGTTATCCGCGTTTTGTTTTACCGTGCTGGTCATCTGTTCCATGCTTGATGCCGTTTGTTCCAGACCGGCTGCCTGCTCTTCCGTTCGCTGGCTGAGAGTGGTATTACCTTGAGCTATTTCAGAAGATCCATGTGATATCTGGACGCCACTTTCCATGATCCCACCGACGGTGTCTCTAAGTTGATTCATGGTGGTGTTCAGGGCGTGATCCAAAGCTGCAAATTCACCACTGAAGTCCCCCTTCATCGACTCTTTTAAGTTTCCTTCTGCAAGATGAGAAAGCACTCTTCTTACCTCTTTAATAGGCATCACCACAGTATCCAGCATCTGGTTAACACCGTCCCCTATGGTTCTCATAAATCCTTGATAGGTCTTTGTCTCCAGTCGTTGATCTAATTCACCGGCCAGAGCCTGCTGAATCAGAACTTCAATCTGGCGTTCAGCGTCCAGTTGCTCGGTGATATCTCCCCACTCTACAACGGTGCCGAGACGTTTCCCTGATTCATCAACCACAGGGTTGGCCGACAGGGAAAAATGGCGGTCTCCAATTTTGATCTTACTGGCATAAGTTGTTTTTAGCTTTTCCAGAAGATTGCGCTGGTGAGCTGGATCCTTATGGAAACTATCAAAGTTGGTACCTACCAGACGATCTGTGTCGAAATTGGGCAGATCCTTGCGAATGTCCTCCTGTGCGTTGCGCATCATGTCGGTAACGGCATCATTCATATAGATTATCTGGCCATTATTATCTGCGACCATCACGTTGGCGCTGACGTTATCCAGAGCCACTTGAATGCGAAGTGCCGCCGCTGCGTTGCTTCTTGATTCGCTGAGTTCATAACCGAGTTTGATCTTCATGCTGGTTAACGCACGCAAAACATCACCCGTTTCATCTTCACTTTCTTTTGAATTGGGGTCGGAAGTGAAGTCTCCTTCGGATATGGCTTCGAAATTTTTTATAGCCTTAGTCAGTGGCGTTGTGATGCCTCTTACCACCCTGATGGAGACCAGTAGCGTCATCAGTACGGTTAGTAATATAGCGCCCAGGGTTATGATTTGCTGCAAACGCAGATTATCAGCCTGTTCGTTGAGCCGGCCAGCCAGATGTTCTTCAGATAGGCTAAACAGGACAAACAGCTTGTCGATAATTGCCGTTCCCTGGCTGAAGTAAGTGGAGCTGTCAAGAAGGATAACTTCGGGTTTTAACAGTTCCTCGTCAACAGTTTTCAGAAAGTGTTCGGTGTTTTTGACAAGGCTTTCAGAGGCCCCGCCAAATTTTGCTTTTAGGGATGGGGCTTCTGCAAAGAGCGAATTGAAAAGGTTTTTTATATCATGAAGTTCTCGCGAGGCAGCGTAGCTTCTTCTTAGCAGCTTATCCTGATCCTGTTTTGATATAGATCCTGATTGGGCTGCATTAGCCCCTGCGCCGCGAAGAATCCCAATATTATTTGCAAGTGGCAGCAGTTTATTGACGGTAATGCTTATAAAGTGTGAAGTTTCCAGGTTTGGGTCTACAACCATGCCTGATTTTTCTGAAATATGGATGACAAAATCAAACAGTTTGCCGATCAGTTGGCTATGTTGACTGAAGTTATCTTCAGCATCGAGGCCGGGTAAGCGTTCGTTTAGTGCCAACCACTGATTTTTCAGCGTTTGCCACTCGTTAACCAGCCCTATCTGTGGGCCATATTCCTCATCAAGGCGGTCGATTTTAACCACTTGATCCTGGATAAGGTTTTGCAGCGACGAAAGTTGGTCCGATTGACTGGTGTCCCCGGATAGTAAGGCAGCGTACCTGCCTCTATGTTCTGCCATATGCTGCTGCATGACACGTAGCGGGATGATGTACTCAATTCCGAGCACTTCTTTCTGAGCCGCGTTGATCGCTTCATTCTGGCTGTGAAGCAGTAAGTACAGCAATGCAAATAAGGGAATGAGAATGATGGCGATGGTCATTGATAGTTTTTGCCACAAGCGCAACCCGGAAAAAATGTTGAGCCTTGACAGTAGGCTTTTTTGATAAAGGCTGGCTTTACCGTCATTGATCTGTTGATAAAGTTTATCTGCTGCTTCGATTTGCTTTCGGGTCGGTTTGGTTCGAACGGACATAAAGCCAGTGACACGACCACTGTCCTTGATAGGGGTGACATTTGCCTGAACCCAGTAATAGTCGCCGTTTTTACAGCGGTTTTTCACCATTCCTATCCAGGGGCGCTCGGCCTTTAGTTTGTCCCAAAGGTCCTGAAATGCTTCAGAAGGCATGTCAGGATGACGAACGATATTATGGCTTTTGCCTATAAGCTCTTCTCGTGTGAAGCCGCTGATTTCGATAAATGACTGATTAATATCAATAATCTGACCTTTTAGATCAGTTTTTGATACGATTTCATCACCCTCTTTTAGTAGTATTTCATTATCGGTCACTGGCAAGTTGGTTCTCATAATATCTCCCTTTAGCGGGGTTCCCGCCCAATAAACTATTTCCTTGCGCCCGCTAATGCTTTGCAGAATAAGGTATCAGTAGCGTTAGAGCATTTAATGAGTTTTAGCGTCATTAACAGGCGTTATTGTTGAATTTCCCTTATCGCTTGTATCCGTGTTCTATGACGATCAGGCCGAGCTGTAATTTAAATCATGCTCTACGCTCTGAGGCGACAGATAACGCGGTCATCTCTTCAGCGCTCAGTAAGTGGTCAATGTCGAGTAAAATCACCATTTTTTCTTCGACTGTGGCGAGTCCGGTAATAAAATCGGTACTTATTACCCCTCCCATGTCCGGGGCTGGTTTTAATAACTCCCTTGAAATGGTATGGGTATCAGAAACAGCATCAACCACCATACCCATAACCTGCTCACCTCGCTCGCTGGTAACATTGAGGACAATCACGACGGTTGTCGGACCATAAACCAACGCTTCCAGACCAAAGCGCTGTCGTAGGTCGATCACTGGGACAATGGTGCCTCTGAGATTGATAACACCTTTCATATAATTTGGTGTATTCGGTATTGGTGTCGTTGGACTCCAGCCTTTAATTTCATGGACTTTCAGAATGTCGACACCGTATTCTTCGCCCTCAAGGATAAAGGTCAGGTATTGCTGGTTTTGGTTAGAGGCAATAGCTGCTTCTTGCGATTGTATATTCTCGAAGTTCATGACTTATCCGGCCTTAAACTGGAGCACCTGGTGCCCGGTTTGTGAACTGTTATAAAGAGAGCTATTTTGAAGAGAGTTACTGTCAATATTCTGTTGTCGATTAAGGCGGAGCAGGCCTCCAACATCCAAAATTAATCCGACTCGACCGCTGCCTAAAATTGTGGCACCGGCAACTCCCTCGACTTTTCTATAGTTTTCTTCCAGACTTTTGATAACAAATTGCTGTTGTCCAAGGAGACCATCGACGATCAGTCCGTAGGGTTGACCATTTGCCTCGACAACAACGACGAGATTTTCTTTTTCAGAATCTGTCGGTTGACCCATCACCTGGCGCAGACTGACTAAGGGGATGTAATCACCTCGAAAACTGTACAGGCGATCTTTACCAGCAATTGCATTGATTTGACTGACGGGGACTTGCAGGGACTCGACAATAGAAACAAGAGGAATGATGCAAATCTGTTCCCCCAACTCCACCTGCTGACCATCCAGTATGGCCAGAGTCAAGGGTAAAGAAATACGAAAACAGGAGCCTTTGCCGGATTCTGAGCTGATTTCAACACTTCCGCCCAGCTCGTTAATATTCCTACCGACAACGTCCATACCGACCCCGCGTCCAGAGAGATCGCTGACTTGTTCCGCAGTGGAGAATCCTGGCTGCATAATGAGATCAAAAATCTGTTTCTGCTCAGGAATTTCTCCTTCTCCAACCAGCCCTTTTTCCCGGGCCTTTCGTAAAATTTTATCAATATCAAGACCTTTTCCATCATCTCTGATTTCAATGATGATGTTTCCTCCCTGGTGGTAAGCTTCCAGGTCAACCCTTCCTGCTTCAGGTTTATTGCAGGATTTTCGATCTTCCGGCATTTCAATACCATGATCGATTGAGTTACGAACCAGATGAACCAAAGGATCGCTGATCTTTTCCATCAGGGTTTTATCCAGCTCAGTTCCTTCTCCTGAGATCACCAGTTCAATTCGTTTACCTAACTGGGTTTGCAAATCGTGAACTAAACGCGGAAAGCGATTGAAGACGAAGCTGATGGGTAGCATTCTGATTTGCATGACATCTTCTTGAATTTCACGGGTATTTCGCTCCAGTTGAACCAGCCCTTCCTTGAGTCGATTGATGGTTTTCTGGTTTAAGGTCTCTATATTGTCGCTAACCTGACCCAACATCGATTGGGTGATAACCAGTTCTCCAACCCTGTTTATCAAGGTGTCAATTTTTTGGGTACTGACTCTAATTGAGTTGGTTTCGCCTCCTGTTCGGCGTTCTAGAGTACCCCGACGATCGGACTGCTTTCGTCGATCCCCCTGACGTCGATCTTCATCAGCTTGGCTTGCCGTTGGTGCTACCTCATCAGCCGTAATTTTTGCGGGATTATCAGAAGATTGCATACCAGCTTCCGGACTCGTTATTGGAGTGGACTGGCTGCTGTCCGGTTGGACTGTGGCAGATGGCTCAGGGCTGGAAATCTCAGTGATTGAAGATTCAGAACTACTATCGGCTGAATCAGCAGCAGTCGCGCTGCCTAGAGAGGTGATGTTCAGCTCACAGTCATCTTCAACCCAGGCAAATACTTCCTCAACATCTTCTTTGGCTATATCTCCATACAGTTGCATGCTCCAGGATAGGTAGCATTGTTCTGGGGATAACTCCTGCCATAAAGGGACCTTTGAGCAGTCACACTTTACCTCCAGGTCACCCAGTTCTGTTAATGCACTTAGCATATGCAGAGGTTCGTTACCGGTCAGCAGCATGTGATCATGGGGGGTGAATAATATTTCCCAGCCATTTGTGACAGCGGCTTCAGCAACGGGTTTCTCATTGCCCGTTTTGGCCTCTCCTTCAGAGTTCGTTTGTTCGTTCTCCGCAGCCAAATCGGATTCTATGGGGGACGATTCCTCCTGACTGTTTCCTTCGAGCATACACTTGAGTTGCCGCTGAATATCCTGAATATCGTCAGGGACTGTTGTGTCATCTTCCTGAGCCAGGTGTAACAGGTCTTTAATTGCATCGACAGATTTTAACAGGAGAGATTCCAGCTCGACGTTGATCGCGCGTTTTCCGCTGCGTAACTCATCTAGCAGGGTTTCCACTATATGGGTAAATTCGACGATGTTTTTAAAATTAAACATGCCGGCCCCGCCTTTTATGGAGTGGGCTGCACGAAAAATAGCATGGAGCGCCTCGGTATCACTGGCATCGAGGATCAACAGGTGGGATTCCATTACTGCAAGCCCTTCAAAGCTTTCTTCGAAGAAAACTTCTCGGAATTGTGAGAGGTCGATACTCATGATAGTTAGCCTAAGACGCGCTTGACGGTGGCAAGCAACTTATCGGGACTAAAAGGTTTTACCAGCCATCCAGTGGCGCCAGCACTTTTCCCTTGTTGTTTCATGTCCGCGGAGGATTCAGTTGTCAGCATCAAGATTGGGGTTAAGCGATAGCTGCTGATTTTCCGCAACTCCTTGACCAGCGTAATCCCGTCCATAATTGGCATGTTGACATCGGAAAGCACCAGATCTACCTGCTTCCCCTGCGCAGCCTGTAAAGCTTCCTTGCCATTGGTTGCTTCAATCACCTGGTGTCCAGAGCTTTTGAGAGTCATTGTTACCATTTGACGGAGCGTTGTGGAGTCGTCAACTGCAAGAATGGTGGCCATAGTTTGATCTCTTTTATTTCGCTAGGTTAAATGGGACTAGGCTTATTGCCCATTGGTTTAACATTCCAGTTTCAGCTCTCTTACCAACCCCAGCATTCTGGCTGAGGTGCAGAGGCTGACCGAAGGGTTTATCCAGGCAACCTGAAGGCTCTGGATTTCTGAACTTTTTAGAAAAGACATAATGAGTTGCAGGCCGGCAGTGTCCGCTTTGCTGATGGCCTGTCCATTAAGGTTGATTTCTGAGTGCTGTAAAGCTTTATCAAGAAGGGGAGACAGGCTCTCCAGAGTATGAATTAATACTTCTGAGGGAAAGTCGACAGTAAATATGGTGTTTTTGGTCATGGCGAGCTTCCTTTCTTCAGGTCTTAAGTTAGCTTTTAAGACCTGATCCCTAATCTATTGAGACCGGTTGAATCTGCACTCTTAATTATATTAGTCGCAAATTTATAAGAATGTGTTGATAGTGTTAATTAAAGAAGTCAAAGATAAGAAAATCAAACCAGTTACAGCTGTTTTTTCCTGCATTCCATTTCGGGTAAAAAAAAGCATAGCAGTAAAACAAGAAAACCGCAGACAATGCTGCGGTTTTTTTTTAAGCGGAGGAGCAGTAGAAAACTGCTGCCATAGAGATCAGAACTTATTCATCCAGGAACCCGCGCAGATGGTCTGAACGTGTCGGATGACGCAGTTTACGAAGAGCCTTAGCTTCAATTTGACGAATACGTTCGCGAGTGACATCAAACTGCTTGCCTACTTCCTCCAGCGTGTGGTCAGTATTCATTTCGATACCAAAGCGCATCCGCAATACTTTTGCCTCTCGACCTGTCAGTCCGGCAAGAACTTCGCGGGTTGCTTCGCGTAAACCTTCGCTGGTTGCGCAATCTGATGGCGAGTGAATAGTAACGTCTTCGATAAAGTCTCCTAGGCTGGAATCTTCATCGTCACCGATAGGCGTTTCCATCGAGATGGGTTCTTTAGCAATTTTAAGAACCTTTCGAACCTTGTCTTCCGGCATTTCCATACGCTCCGCCAGTTCCTCCGGCGTTGCTTCGCGGCCCATCTCCTGCAGCATTTGCCGTGAAATACGGTTCAACTTGTTGATGGTTTCTATCATATGTACCGGAATACGAATGGTACGTGCCTGATCGGCAATGGAACGGGTAATTGCCTGTCTGATCCACCAGGTTGCGTAAGTGGAGAACTTATATCCGCGGCGATATTCGAACTTGTCCACGGCCTTCATCAGACCAATATTTCCTTCCTGGATAAGATCCAGGAATTGTAAGCCTCGGTTTGTATATTTCTTTGCGATTGAGATAACCAGACGTAGGTTTGCTTCAACCATTTCTTTTTTAGCGCGTCTGGCGCGTGCTTCACCGATAGACATACGGCGGTTAATTTCTTTGATTTCCGCCAGGGTCAGACCGCTTTCTCTTTCCAGTTCGATCAGTTTACGCTGTGCTCTCAGCAGTTCTATCTTGGAGGCGGCCAGGCGAACGGCATAGGGAGCGCCTCTGGCACAGAGCTTCTCAACCCATTCATTGTTCATTTCGTTGCCGGGGAATTCCTTAATGAATTCCTTGCGAGGCATACCCCCACGTAGCGTACAAATACGCATAATGTCGCGTTCTTGAGTTCGCAGGCGGTTTACGGCATCACGGACTTTTCCGACAAGGGCTTCAAATTGACGGGGAATCAGCTTAATAGGAGCGAATAGCTCGCCTAGCTTTACCAGTTCTTCCTGGGCCTGCTTGTGGTCACGACCATACTTCTCAATGGCGAGTTCAGTGATCTCGTATTGAGCGGCGATTTCATCAAAGCGTTTACGTACTTCCTCTGGATCAGGACCGCGATTTTCATCTTCTTCATCGTCACCGCCTGCTTCATCATCCTCATCTTCATCAGTGATGATCGGCTTGGCTGGTGCGATTGTTATCTCATCATCAGGATCAATAAAACCGCTGAGTACGTCGGTCAGGCGGCCATCTTCTTCTAATGAGTCTGCATAGGCACCCAGAACCTGAGGTATTACGGTGGGATAGCATGCCAGTGCTGACATGACGTTCCGCAACCCTTCCTCTATTCGTTTTGCCAGTAGAATTTCACCTTCGCGAGTCAGAAGTTCTACGGTACCCATTTCACGCATGTACATGCGCACAGGATCGGTGGTACGACCAGCATCAGATTCGACCGATGCAAGCGCTGCCGCTGCTTCTTCAACTGCTGCTTCGTCGGCGGAGTCGCCCTCTGAAGTGATTAAAGAGTCGGTATCTGGCGCCTGTTCCGACACAGATATACCCATGTCGTTAATCATGCGAATGATATCTTCAACCTGATCGGGATCAGAGATATCTTCAGGCAGATGGTCGTTGACTTCGGCAAAAGTCAGGTAGCCTTGCTCCTTACCTCGCGCGATAAGCTCTTTTAAGCGAGACTGCTGCTTTGAAGTGTCTGACATAGAATTCCTATAGCCTGAGTGGAATAGTCAAAAAAATAGCCGCACATTATAGACGTAGATGAACGGGAATGCCATAGTATCAGGCAGCCTTCCATTACATGGATTCAATAAATGGATACATGTAGTTAATTAGGGAAGGGGAGTCCGATAACCTTTTAATAGCTTGTTCAATAACTGCTTCTCTTCGTCAGTTAATGGGGTCTGTTTTTTTCTTTTCAACAGGTAATCAAGTTTGGCTTCTTCAGCCTTCTTTTTTACCAATTGGTGCAGACAGTTGATAAGTTCAGATTCCAGACTGCTGCTGTCTTTAAACAATAGCTCCTGTTCGGTTATTTCGCGAAGTGTATTGTGATTGGGGTCTCCTTCCCAGTCCATCAGTATCAGCGCTGCGTTGGTCTCTGGCTCTTTTCTTAACTGCTCAATTAAGGCTTTAAGTAACAAAAGCTCTGGTTCTTTAGGCTCTGACAGTGCCTCCGTGGTTTCAAAATCAACTTTAAGCGCCAATTGAGGAAAATGCAGTAGCGTCTTGAGCGCTTTTGTTCCCAGGCTCGATGGCTTTAAGACTTCTTGGGGTCGGTAATTTAGTCTTTGATTCTTGCGCTTGAAGCTGGAGTTGGAATTAAAGTTGGCTTTGGAGTTAAAGCTGGATTTGGAGTTTTGAGTCCAGTTTCCAGAGCTGGGTGCTTCGTAATAGGCGTTGTCATTGTATGGATCACCCTCATAGGGGGAGCTGTTGTATAAATTTCCATCAAATGGGCTGTCATTATAGACAGTTTCATTGTGGGAGGCTGAATGATCCGGTGACGGATGGGGCGCTGCCTGCTGTCCTGTTGATGGCGCCACAGAGGAATGGTCAAAAAAATCACTGCTTAGCCCCGCCAGTTCTGACAGCTGCTGTTTCATTATTTGCTTAAAAACCTGACCGGGTATCTGTTCAATCAGCGGCATGGCCAGGGAGCTGAGCCGAGCTCGTCCTTCCCCCGAATGCAAATCAAGCCCTTCGGAGTGACTCTCAAAGAAGAAATCAGACAGAGGCTTGGCTTGGTTTATTCGCCGTTCAAACTCTTCGCTACCTTCTCTGCGGACCAGAGTATCCGGATCTTCTCCGTCGGGTAAAAACAGGAAGCGTGCCTGACGGCCATCTTCCATGATAGGAAGTGCGGTTTCGAGGGCTCGTTTGGCTGCCTTGCGGCCAGCATCGTCACCGTCAAAACAAAAAACCACCTCTGGTAGAAGTTTGTATAACCGGGTCAGATGGTGTTCGCTGGTCGCTGTACCGAGCGTGGCAACCGTGTTGTTGATGCCAAACTGAGCCAGTGACACGACATCCATATATCCTTCGACGATAAGGATTCTATTGAGCTCACGGTTTGCCTGGCGAGCCTGGTAGAGGCCGTATAGTTCTCTGTTTTTATGGAAAGTATCGGTTTCAGGGGAATTCAGGTATTTGGGTTTTTCATCTGTCAGAACACGTCCACCAAAAGCGATTACCCGGCCGCGCATGTCAACAATAGGAAAGATAATTCGGTCGCGAAAACGGTCATAACATTTGTTGTCTTCAGGTTTTAGAATGACTAACCCTGCGTCATCCAGATCTTCACGAGAAGCCTTTTGCTCATTAACGGCGCTGCTATCAGCTGATTGAGGTTGATCCAGATGCTTGATCAGATTATCCCAGCCTGGGGGAGCGTAGCCGATTAAAAACTGTTTGGCGATCTGCCCGCTGAGCCCTCGACCTTTCAGGTATGCTACAGCTTTAGCCCTTTCAGGATGACTTCGTAACTGCTGTTGGTAATAGTCTGCGCTACGCTTGAGGAGACTATAGGCTGTTTTAAGTTTTTGATTTTTTGGTTCTTGGCTGCTTGCTTCTTGAGGTATTTCAAGTCCCAGACGCTGGGCCAGTGAGGTGATGGCCTCGGGAAAATCGACACGATCATGTTCCATCACAAAGCCAATGGCATTGCCTCCAGCACCGCAGCCGAAGCAGTAGTAAAATTGTTTTTCTGGGTTAACGCTGAAAGAAGGGGTTTTTTCTTTATGGAAAGGGCATAGGCCGGAATAGTTTCGACCGGTTCTTTTAAGTGTGATTCTCTCTTCCACGACATCCGCAATATCAGTGCGATTGAGTAGGTCGTCGATAAAATCTTGTGGAATACGTCCCGCCATTGATGGTCCTGCGGATAGAGATTCTGAATTTGGAGAATACTTAAAGCTTAGCAGGCTGCGCCTTTAGGAGATAGTTGTCGCCTTGGCTGAGCGGTGAGTCATAGTCACCGTGGCGACATACGGTTCTCAGGAATTATGAAACTGCGGCTTGCAGCGTAAAGATTCTAGGCAGTCAGTACTTTATATAAACTAGTGGGCTTTTTTGTATAACCAAGTGAGTCTTTTTGCAGCTATGTATAACTATATTCTACAACTCATCGTTATTGTACAACCCATCGTTGAGCGTGCTTAAGCTAATCAAGAACAAAAAGAGACCTGCTCTGGGAATAGAGCTTATCCTGTTTTTGTTCCTGGTTGCTGCGTCAGGACTAGTAAGGCATCAAAATGTTGTCAGTAGCGGGTTAGCTCAACCGGGCTTTGATCTTTTTGCTGACAATTCCCATATCGGCGCGGCCCTGTATTTGAGGTTTCAGGATCCCCATAACGCTGCCCATGGCTTGCATTGAATCAGCGCCGGTTTTACTGACCGCTTGGTCGATCAGTTGGTCAATCTCTTGGTCTGTTAGCTGGGCAGGAAGGAACGATTTAATCACCTCCAGTTCTTTCCTCTCTACCTCAGATAGATCATCACGGCCTGCTGCATCAAATTGGGCGATAGAATCACGGCGCTGTTTCTGCATTTTATCCAGAATGGCCAGAATTCTTGTATCGTCCAGTTCTATGCGCTCATCAACCTCAATACGTTTGACCTCAGCTAGAATCAGACGCACAGCACCGAGGCGTTCCTTATCGCGGGCACGCATGGCTTCTTTTTGTGCTGCTTTGATCTTATCTTTCAAAGATTCATCGCTCATAGTCTGTTCCTGATGTGGTCAGTCGGCGGGGGAGCCGTGATTCAGTTCGTGTCAGTACTGCTATTAGTACAAGCGTACCTGACGACGATTTTCACGAGCCAGCTTCTTGGCGTGGCGCTTAACAGCTGCAGCAGCTTTGCGCTTGCGTACAGATGTTGGCTTCTCGTAAAACTCACGACGACGAACTTCTGCTAAAACACCGGCTTTTTCACAAGAACGCTTGAAGCGACGCAGAGCAATATCAAAAGGCTCGCTGTCACGGACTTTAACACTTGGCATCAAATTTACCCTGATTACCCTGATTGAAACAAAAAGGGTGGAGTTTTAAGTTTAGTGTCTGTGGTCAACGAAGACCACAGTCCCTAGTCTCGCTATGGAAACAGGGGCGCATATTTTAATCCCAGCACCCGTTGATTGTAAACAGTAAAAAGTAACCATCTGTTGGCGAGACTGGTATGATGCGCTTTTTCAATGGCTGTGAGTATTTATACTGTAGTGCCTTGTACGCAATTTTTTTGTGCAGGACCGAGAGCAGGTAAATATAAATATCGAGCTGGACATATAAAACTGAAGGTGCGGATGAGGTATTCGAGCATGCGGGTTCTGGGTATTGAAACCTCTTGTGATGAGACTGGAGTGGCGGTATACGATAACCAGCGGGGTTTGCTGGCGGATGCTCTTTACAGTCAGGTAGAAATGCACGCTGAATACGGTGGGGTCGTACCTGAGCTGGCATCACGGGACCATATTCGCAAATTAGTGCCATTAATTCGCCAGGTTATGTCAGAGTCGAATACTGACAAAGAGCAGCTGGATGCGATCGCTTATACGGCTGGTCCCGGTTTGGTTGGAGCGCTTATGGTTGGTGCTTCCGTTGCTCGCTCTCTGGGTTTTGCCTGGAAGGTTCCGGTGCTGGGAGTCCATCATATGGAAGGGCATTTGCTGGCACCCATGTTGGAGGAGAACCCGCCCGAGTTTCCATTTGTTGCGCTGTTGGTTTCCGGGGGGCACACTCAACTGATCCGGGTGGATGGAATTGGTTGTTATCAAATGCTGGGAGAGTCGTTGGATGATGCTGCCGGTGAAGCCTTTGATAAGGCAGCAAAAATGTTAGGTCTGGATTATCCGGGAGGACCTCGAATCGCGGCTCTTGCTGAAAAAGGCACCAGCGGACGGTTTCGATTTCCTCGTCCGATGACTGATCGTCCTGGCCTGGAGTTCAGCTTCAGTGGTTTAAAAACGTATACGCTGAATACGACCGAAAAACTACGTGAAGAGGGAACTCTGGATCAACAGGGTAAAGCCGATATCGCGTTAGCTTTCCAGGAAGCCGTGGTTGATACGTTGACTATTAAGTGTAAGCGGGCCTTGCAGCAAAGTGGCTTGAAACGTTTGGTTATCGCTGGCGGGGTAAGTGCCAACAGGCTTTTGCGGGAACGGCTTGAAACCATGATAAAGAAGGAGCGTGGGATTCTGTTCTATGCTCGGCCTGAATTCTGTACCGACAACGGCGCCATGATTGCTTATGCTGGCTGTCAGCGTTTGATGGCGGGGCAGCAGGATGATTTGTGTATTCATGCCCGGCCAAGGTGGCCAATGAGTGAACTGGACGCGCTGTCTGCAAAGGGGTAACAAATCCGGAGAAGACCTGGGGACTCAATGGCTGTAAAGCCTGTTAAGGTAAGAAAATGATTCAAGTTTGATAGTGATTAAAGTAAAACAGTGATGGGGACCTGCCCGGTGTGTTTGGTTTAGCGGGGTCAGCCCAGTCAGTTAAGATAAACTAAAGCTGATGTTCTGTACCTTTTACCAGGCTGATTAGGTTGGTTCGGTGTCGGAATATCAGTAGAAGGCAAATGAATCCGCAAACGGAAAGGTAGTCAGGGAGTAGCCAGTAGCAGAGCACAGGGGTTATCAGAGCTGTTGCTATAGCCGCTAAAGAGGAAATACGGAATATTGCCAGCACTGTCAGCCAGCAAAGTAGCTGAATAATGCCGAGCAGCAGATCAAATCCCAGAAAAACACCGAGTGCTGTAGCAACGCCTTTGCCCCCGCGAAACTGAAAAAACACCGGGAATAGATGCCCGATAAAAGCAGCCAGACCGACAAGGCCTATGCTAAGGGGCGATAGTGATAACTGAATGGCCAGAAGGACCGGTAGGTAGCCTTTGAGTGTGTCCCCGAACAGTGTGAGTATAGCGGCCAGCCGACTGCCTGTGCGTAGCATGTTGGTGGCACCCGGGTTACCGGATCCTTGCAGCCGAGGGTCGCCAAATCCCAGTAACCGACCAAACAGAATGGCACTGGATATCGAACCCAGCAGATAGGCGAGGGTGACAAGAATAAGGTCTGTTGACGCAAAGGTACTCAACATGGGACGCTGCCGGAAATGAAATGAGTCGCTTGCAGTGGATAATTGGTTGTAACAGATTGGTTAAGGTCAGTAAAGCATGAGAGTCATCACACTGTTTTATCACCTCTCTGGTTAATTTGTTTTGACCTGTCGTTTCTTAAAATATAACAGCAGGGGATTGGAGTTCTTTAGATGGATATTGTTTATATCAAAAGTCTGGAAGTGGAAACAGTGATAGGTATCTATGACTGGGAAAGAGAAATTCGGCAGACAGTCAATCTGGATCTGGAAATGGGGACCGATATCCGCAAAGCCGCCTCCAGTGAAGACATTGACAAAACCCTGAATTACAAAACAGTCACTGATCGTTTGATTGATTTTATTGAAGGAAGTGAGTTTCTTTTGGTTGAAACCATGGCTGAAGAAATCACTCAACTGGTGCTGAATGAGTTTCCAACACCTTGGGTTCGATTGCGTCTTGGGAAACCCGGAGCGATACCGACTGCTGCGGATGTCGGAGTCATTATAGAAAGAGGGACCAGAGGCTGATGGCGCGAGTTTACTTGAGCATTGGCAGTAATATTCAGCGCCAACACTATATTAGCCGTTGCCTTGACAGGCTATATGGTGAATTCGGAGAGTTGTTGATTTCCAGTATCTACGAAAGTGAAGCTGTGGGGTTTGATGCCGAGCCCTTCTTTAACCTGGTTACCGGTTTGGACACGGACCTGAGCTTGTCAGATCTGTATCGTCGATTAAGGGCAATTGAGCATGATAATGGTCGTGATATCAACGCCTTGAAGTTCAGTTCCAGGACGCTGGATATAGATATTCTGACTTACGATGATTACGTTGGAAGCTTTGAAGGAGGACGGCTTCCACGAGAAGATATCACTAAGAATGCATTTGTTCTTTGGCCAATGGCTGAGTTGGAACCGAACAGTCTGCATCCTGAGGAAAAGATCTCTTATCATCAACTCTGGCAGGCGTTCGATCGAAGCCAACAGGTGTTACGGCCGGTTCCATTTATTTGGCGGGGGCGTCAATTATCTGCACTTGCAGAGTCCTGATATAAGGTATTCAGGACTCCCTAAGGTGCGATGCCTGAACACTGTTGTGCCAGTAGTCTAGAGTTTCTTGATAAACTCAGCCATGGCTTCTACCGCTGAAGAGATATGTTGTTGTTCAGTGAATCCAGAAGCTTTTCGCGGTTTGAAACTGTGGTCTCCATCTTCTAAAAACTGGTAACAGACATCGGGAGATGTCGGGTAAGATTCAACTTCTTCGCGAGTCCCAAAGCTGTCACGCTCTCCTTGAATAATCAGTGTCGGTATTTGGATACTGTGCAGGTGCTCGCCGCGATAGCGTTCCGGTTTCCCTTGGGGGTGAAAAGGGAAACCCAGACAGATCACTCCATCAATGCCAAGATGTTTGCCTTGCTCAGCGGCTAGCAGGGAGGCAAAGCGCCCACCCATGGACTTTCCGCCAATAACTAATTTGATATCAGGCTTATTAACACCGCCTTGGGAGGGGTTGCTATTTTGCTTTGAATCCAAAAGTTCCTTGACCTGGGATTCGAATGCTTCAAGCAGCTTGGGCGCTCTATCCGGTGGGCGTCTTTTTCCTGTTTCCCGGGTTTTGAGCATATAGGGGAATTCAAACCGTATGACCCTGATACCCTTTTCGCCAAGTTGATGGGCGACTGATTCCATAAAGGAATGTTCCATTCCTGCACCAGCACCATGAGCGAATAAAAAATAGTAGCTGGAATCATCAGGGCCATTAAACAGATTGCTCTGTATCAAAAGGTTTGTTTGTCGGTCAATGGCTTGCAGGCGGCGATTACGCAGTTCTGTGCCAAGGGCTTTGCCTTTGAATCCTGCAGCGGCAATTTCCCTCGGTTGTATGGCTTCAATAATATCGCGAAGCTGCTGAAGAGCTTGCTCCTGGTTGAACGAATCTGTCCTGGAGCTCCACTTGGCAATGGCGCGGGCACAAATCAAAAACAGAGGGAGCCGTTGAGGTCGCCGTTGAATATCGAGTCCTTCATAAAGCCTGAGCTTTTCTTCAGTGCTCAGGGAGTTGATCTCTAACAGCTGATCGCAGCGCTGCTGTACAAGTAAGCAGAGTGCTTTGTATTCATTTGGAGCTTTTAGTCTTTCTAACATTGATTGCAGTATGGCCTGGTAACGGGGGATATCTTCTTTATCGATGTTATTCCCGTTGCCCCGGCTTTGGTCTTTATTCTGGCGGGCTTTTGCGGCGCTGTTTTTGTGTTGGTTGCTGTCTTCAATACTTTTTTTAATAAAGTAGCAGAGGGTGGCGAAGCGAGCCGTAGCTGTATCCGTTAGTTGGCAACTCCGTTTGAGCGCTGTTAATGCTTGTTCCCGAACAGGGGAGCTGAGGATTTGTTGGATTTCAGGGAATAGCTCAGCCAGTGCCTGAGACTGTTCCAAAACTAAAAAAAACCGCTCAGGAGAATTCTCTGTCAGGGCTCTCTCCAGTTCCGCCCAGACCCGCTCAGGGGTCAAATGTTTTAGCTCTCCGCTGCGGGCTATGCTGGCCATTAATTCAATTGTTTCTCGGGCGACCGAAAAACCAAGGTGTTTAAAACGAGCAGCAAATCGGGCAACCCGTAATACTCTTAGAGGATCTTCTGAGAAGGCTGGAGAAACATGTCGTAGCAGGCGGGCGGCCAGATCTTTTTGGCCTCCATAAGGGTCAAAGATATTGCCTTGCCTGTCTTCAGCCATGGCATTGATGGTCAGGTCCCGTCTTTGCAGATCTTGCTCAAGGGTGACTTCAGGACTTGCATAGAACTCAAAGCCTTTGTAGCCGTGGCCAGACTTTCGTTCTGTCCGGGCAAGGGCGTATTCTTCTTTGGTCTTTGGGTGCAGAAAAACCGGAAATTCCTTACCGACAGCCTGATAATTCAGCTTCAGCATCTGTTCCACGGTTGCTCCGACGACTACCCAGTCACGATCATAGACGGGGTAATTCAGCAATTTGTCCCGGACAGCGCCTCCTACCAAGAGGATATTCATTGACTGACTGCTCCGTTGTTCAGCTTTCCAGTGTCTCTGGATATTGCTGTTGCCAGGCTTCAAAGCCACCATCAAGGCTATATACCTGCTCAAAGCCTTTTTCATAGAGGAATTGAGCCGCAGGTTGGCTGCTGTTCCCATGGTAGCAGTACACAATTAGAGGCTGGTCTGGATCATTTTGCTCAACAAAGTCCTGAATATTGATGTTGGTAAGGTGCAGTGCGCCTGCAATATGGTTGCGTGCATAGCTATCTGGATCACGGATGTCTGCCAGGGTTGCACCTTCATCGATTAGTTTTTTCGCTGCGTCTGGCGGAATACGTTGAAACTGGGAGTTTTGCATCAGTGAATACTCAATCAATGTTCGTGGTATGGGTCAGGAAAACTTGTTGGGTCGCCTAGTAAGCCTTCGGCAATTTTGGAACCTTGGCTGCGTTAGTTCTGTAGTTGTGGCCTGTTTTAGCCACAATTATGGTAGCCACAGTCACATCAGACAACACCAAGGCTAATGCAAAGCAACAGGCGTTACCAGCTCAGGCGTAGCCGACACTGGCAATACGAAAGATTTTTCTGTCTTCCAGCCGCATTGCTGTCAGGGTGCCACCCCAGACACAACCGGTATCGAGAGCGTGGACGTTGTCAGTATTGGCTTTGCCTTCCAGGGATGCCCAATGACCGAATACGATCGCTTTTTTTTGTGTTTTTCTGTCAGGAAAACTGTACCAGGGGTGGAATCCATCCGGTGCTTTATCGGGGCCTGATTTTGCCTTGAATTCCAATTCTCCTTCAGCACTGCAAAAACGCATACGGGTAAAATAATTGGTAATGCAGCGTAACCGATCCCAGCCGGTCAGTGAGTCTTCCCAGCGACCGGGTTGATTGCCGTACATCTGATCGAAATAAAGTCCAGCATCATCGCTTCTGAGCACTTCTTCAACCTCGCGGGAGTAACTCTTAGCCTGCTTTAATGTCCAGATCGGTGGAATGCCTGCATGAACCATGGTGAATTTCAACTTCGAGTCATGGTGTAGCAAAGGTTGCTGGCGCAGCCAATCCAGCAAAGGCTCCCTGTCTGGAGCTGAAAGGATTTCATCCAAAGTGTCTTTTCGGCTGGGCTTTGCGCTACCGTTGGCGATTGCAAGCAAGTGCAAGTCGTGGTTTCCGAGTACGACTCTGATCTGACGGCCAAGGCCCTTTGCAAAGCGCAGGGTTTCCAGAGAGGCTGGGCCTCGGTTCACCAGGTCACCGGTTAACCACAATTGGTCGTCTTCAGTGAAACTGACAAGCTCCAGTAACGAGAGAAGTTCGTCAAGGCAACCTTGAACATCACCGACAGCGTAGGTGGCCATAATCAGTCTCGCAATTAGTGTAGAGCGTTTGGCAGTGCAAGAGTAAAGGCCTGGATTGGCGCTTCAAAATGGTCCCCTGATGCTGTACGCATACGGTAATGACCTGTCATGCTGCCGACTTCGGTTGCGATAACGGTTCCGCTGGTATAGGTGTAGCTTTCACCAGGACTGATGGTTGGCTGTTCTCCGATAACTCCCTGGCCCTCCACTTCCTGAATTTGCTGATCACCATCGGTAATTTGCCAATATCGGCTTAGAAGCTGCACCGATTCAGTGTCATTGTTGGTGATAGTAATCAAATAGGAAAACACATAACGCTTGTTGTCCGGATCTGACTGCTCGTCCAAATACTGGGTTTCTACGTCAATATTGACGGGATGTGATTGAATCAGGCCCATTCGCCTAAACTCTCCTTGGTTCTTGTTATGAACTTGGGTTGTTTTAATTAACTCGGATCGTTGCACTTAACTGGGATTATCTTGCTTAAACCCTGTATAGGCGTCAGCCAATTTGACAAAATCGCTGAGAGACAGTCGCTCAGGACGAATACCAGGGTCTATCTCCAGTGCTTCGATTTGCTCGGTTGGAAGTGTCTTTTTCAAGTTGTTGCGTAAGGTCTTACGGCGTTGACCAAAACTAATACGGACAATGCTGGCAAAGTCCTTAGTATCTCGTGCAGGGTGTGGCAATTCAGCGTAAGGGCTGAGTCTGACAATCGCTGAGTCTACTTTGGGCCTTGGATCAAACGCTTCCGGTGGTACTACAAACAGGTTGTCTACCTGGCAATAGTACTGCGCCATAATTCCCAGACGACCGTAGTTGTTTTCTCCGGGCTGGGCTGCCAGCCGCTGAACTACTTCCTTCTGGAGCATAAAGTGCATATCTTTAATAATGCCTGTATGTGCCAGTAGATGGAAAATTAGCGGTGTTGATATGTTGTAGGGCAGATTGCCAACGACTCTGAGCTGCTGAGGAGACTGCTCTGACTCCAACAGGCTGTTGAAGTCGAACTTAAGAGCATCACCCTCGTGGATGCGAAACTTGTCTTCGTAACTAAAAAAGCGTGTACGGAGAATGGGGATCAGATCCCGATCCAATTCAACAACATCCAATTCTCCAACAGCTTCCAACAGTTCCTCGGTAATAGCCCCCAATCCCGGGCCAATTTCAACAAGGTGCTGTCCTGGTTTCGGGGATATGCTTCGGATAATTCTGCGGATGATATGGCCATCCTGCAGAAAATTCTGGCCGAACCGTTTTCTGGCCTTATGAGTCAATGGATTACCTGCTGGTTTGTAATGCTGGTTAGTTGTGAAGCTAGTGCCGTTCTGTCTGGAGGGGCATTATATCACCTGAAAATCAATTGATCTGTAGTTCGAATAGGGTGGTCTTGATTGCCAAATGTTTATCGCGCTTTATTGATCCACCAGAATTGACCAAACAGCGTCTCAACTTCAGAAAAATATGATCCAGAAATGGACCGTCTTATCGGCTGGATAAAGGTGGCGAATTCTAACTGTTACTTAGCTGCCGCTTCAGCCATCTCTGCTGCATAGCTGATGGCTGTTTCCAGGCTACCGGTATCAGCTTTACCTGTGGCGGCTAAATCCAGAGCGGTACCATGATCTACCGAAGTTCGGATAATGGGTAATCCGAGAGTTATATTAACCGCACGCCCAAATCCTTTGTATTTAAGTACCGGTAGTCCCTGGTCATGATACATGGCCAGAACAGCGTCAGCATCTTTAAGAAGATGATCAGTGAACAGAGTGTCGGCAGGTAGAGGACCTGTAAGATTAAGTCCCTCTTCTCTTAACTGATTCAGGGTTGGTTCAATAATGTCTATTTCCTCTCGGCCAAGATGCCCATTTTCGCCAGCGTGTGGGTTTAATCCGCACACTAGAATTCTCGGGTTTTCGAGAGCGAAGTACTTTCTTAAATCCTGGTCGAGGATGCGGGCTATTGAGCTGATTCGTTCGGGTGTTATTGCTGCGGGAATCTGCGCTAAAGGCAGGTGAGTGGTTACTAAGGCCACACGTAGTCCCTCAGTTGCTAACATCATGACCACCTGAGGGCTACTGGTGTGTTCCTGCAGGTATTCAGTATGGCCGCTGAATTTGATACCGCTGTCGTTAATAATACCTTTATTCACCGGGGCGGTAACCAGCGCTGAGTAGCTTCCATCCAGGCAGCCATCCACCGCTGTCGTTAACGTATCGAGTACATAGCCGGCATTGGTGGAATTAAGATGCCCGGGGATTACCGGACTGCTTAGTGAGACAGGTGCCACGCAAAGCTCTTGAGGAGCAGAGCCGCGAGGAGGTTGATTGCTATCGAATTCCCGGAGAGTCAAGGGCAACCCCAGCTGCCCGGCTCGCTCTTTCATCAACTCGGGGTCTGCAATGATTACCAGCTCGTGGGGCTGTGATTGCTGAGCTATTTGTATACACAGGTCTGGTCCAATGCCTGCGGGTTCACCTGGAGTAACAGCAATTCGTAGTGATTTTTTCATCGTGATGATTGGACCATTGTCAGTGGGGGGAAAGCAGCAAATTAACGCAGCAGCTCCGTGATATACCCCCGTGTAAGTCGCCGTAGCGGCTAAGGGTCAAAGTTTGATTTCAATATAGGCCTGGGATTTTATTTCGCGCAGCCAGTTCGCCAGTTCTTCAGTGAACTTACGCTTGCGAATAGTTTCGCGAGCTTCATTTGCAAGAATACGCTCACCTAAATCTTCTTGCTTGCGCTCAAGAACCTGCAGGATATGCCAGCCAAACTGGCTTTTGAACACCGGGCTTATGCTGCCGATGGGAGTGTCATTCATGACGTTCTCAAATACCGGTACCATCTGCCCTGGTAGCGTCCAACCTAAGTCTCCGCCGAGACTCCCGCTACCTGAATCATCGCTGTGTTCTTTGGCTAATTGGGCAAAGTCTTCGCCGTCAATAATCCGCTTTCGCAAAGACCTAATGAATTCTTCACTTTCCTTATCATTTCGAATCTGATTGCTACTGATCAGGATGTGGCGCACTCGCGCCTGGTCAACCATTCGAACGCTTCCGCCCCTGCTGTCAACGACCTTGACGATCTGGAAAGCACCGCCCATTCTGAATGGTTGGGTTAACTGTCCTTTCTCTACATTCTTTAATGCATTACGAATTGCTTCCGGTAATTCTGATTGTTTTCGCCAACCGAGATCGCCCCCTTCCAAGGCTCTGGGGCTGCTGGAGACGGCGATAGAGGTCTCGGCAAAATCGGCCCCGGCTTCCAGAGACTTGTAGGTCTTATCTGCGACACGTTTAGCCGCAATTAACTGGTCTGCCGTCGGGCTGCTTGGAATTGGTATCATGATATGTGCCAAGTGAAGTTCTGACTGGGTTTTTTGCTGGCCCTGCTCTGAAGCCAGAAAGTTTTTGATTTCCTGATCAGATACTTTAATTCGGCTGTTGACGATTCGTTCCCTGACTTGCGTAATGATCATTTCCGTACGGATCTGATTTCTCACTTCCCGGTAAACCTGTCCTTCTGCCTCGAGCTGTTGTTTAAATTGGGCAAGCGTCAAGGCGTTGCTTTTAGCGATCTTTTCCATGGTTCGGTCAAGAGCTTGATCCGTGACCCTGATACCATTTTCTTCAGCACGAGCTATTTGTAACTGGTCGCCGATCAGTTTATCAAGTACCTGCTTCGCCAAGGTCTTATCATCGGGTAAGCGGGTGTTGCGGGCGATCAGCTGTTGCTTGATTGCCTCGGTCCGACGCCGTAGCTCAGACAGCATGATGATATCCTTGCCGACAACGGCAACGATGCGATCAAGAAACTGCTCTTCCGCTACCGCTGAATGAGTTGTTGGTAGCAGCAGGCCTGCACAAAGCAGTATGTTCGCGGCAAGGGAGAGCAACCGTTTATTGATCAGCAGTCGACTGGTAATGGGGGTGGACCTATTCATGATTTTCACGCTCTTCGAATCCGCTAATATCTTCCAGGAAGTTCTTTGCTTTCGGACCGGAGTCACCGGCAGCTCTTGTACCAAAGGTTCCCAGTCCCTTAAGAGTAAACTGCAAAAAAACGCCGTTGTTGTTTCGGTCCGATGTGTCGTCGTCTATCCAGGACCGATAAACAGTTCTGATTCGCCAGCAGCAGTTTTCATATTCAAGACCCAGAATCTTATCCAGTGACTCGCTGTTCTCAAAATCGTTCAGCCAGCGGCCCAGTATGCTCCAGCGCGCGTTAATGGGCCACATAAAGGAAATGTCGGTCTGCTCTATGCTGTCCCGGGTAAAGCGATAGTTAAAATTGAATTGATGATCAACGTCAGACCGATAGCTGAGTTTGACATTTCGCTGGGTGTTGTCCAGATCATCCTGATCCCACTCCCCGTCAACGGTAAAGCGAAGGTCCTTGCTAACGCGCCAGACGGCCTCTGCGGCAATATCTGAGGTACTATCAGTAAGAATCGGGTCACTTGAACTCAGTCGTACTTCCCTGTCTTCAAAATAAAATATCTGACCTACGCTGGCATGGAATAATTCCTGGCCGTTATCTTCAAGGAATCTTGTTGTTAGACCAAGCGTCAGTTGATTGGTATCCCCTATACGGTCCAAGCCGCTGAATCGGTTGTCTCGAAAGAGCTGGTTGTAGCTGAATGTCAGCTCGGAAGAGTCAAAATCAGGCAGTCCTGTTTGATCTTTATTGGGTACATAAAGGTAATAGATGCGAGGTTCCAGGGTATGGGTATAGGTCTTACCCTTATAGTCTGTATCCCGATCCAGGTAAAATCCGCTATCAACACTGAATAAAGGAAGTGTTCGACTGGGTGACTCTTCGTTGCCCGCAGGTTGGTTACTAAGCTGATAAGCAGTATGGGTCAGGCGCAGCTTGGGGCGTACATAAGCCCAGGGCCAGTTATATTCGGTACCTATGCTGGCGTCAAAATGGGCGCGACCGCCTGTGGTTGCATCGTTCCCGGTAAAGGCTGATGAGTCTCGTTCAAATTGGGTGTAGTCAGCAAAATAATTCAGATCAATATCATTGTCCAGAAAGCGGCTGCTGTTGCCTGAGTCGCTATCGGTGTTGTTCAGTTCAAAAATAGAACCCTCAATACTCTTTTGTCCGCTGAAGCGCAGTTGTGGCAACTTCTGGTAGGGTTTGCTGGCGGCTTCATCGACCGTCTGATAACTCTGAATCTTTGAATCGAATCGCCAGTCCCCTGCATCGTAGCTGAGAGCCGCTACCTGGTCCAAATGGGTATCTTTGGAAATATTCAGGCTGGTATCCAGTTCATCAAAATAGTCGTTGTCACTGACGGCGGTAAAATCAATAGTACTGCGCCATTTTTCTGCCGGACTGCCATTGTGATCAATACCCAGTAACCAACGATCTTCGTTGTTGCGCAGCTCATCGCCAGGCAATAGCGCCAGGTTAAGATCGAACTGACCAACGTCATGCAGATAGCGGAACTCGTTTTCCAGCATTAGGCCGCGGTTTTCAATATAGCGGGGGGTCAGTGTCAGGTCGTAATGAGGGGCCAGATCAAAATAATAAGGCGCAGCGAGATCAAATCCGTTGTCGTTTGAGTGGCCGATACTCGGTGTCAGGAATCCCGATTTCCGGCGATCGTCTATCGGAAAGTGAATATATGGCAGATAGACGATTGGTACACCCGAAATTTCTAAAGTTGCATTCTTGGCGACGCCGTAGCCTTCATTTTTATAGAGCACAATTTCACCGCCGTTAAGGGTCCAGCTGTCATTGCCCGGCTCACAGCGGGTGTACTGTCCTTCGGTGATGTAAGTGTCGCCATTATCGTGCTGGACAACGCGTGCCGCGCTGCCGCGCAGGTGTCTTTTTTGAAGGACAAACTGGGCATCTTCCAGAATCGTCTGGCCCTGAGCCTGGTCAAAAATAGCCTTATTGCCAAGAATCAAAGTTCCCGGCTGGCGAAATTGTACTGATCCCTGAAGTTCGGCTCGCTCATTTTCATGATCCAGATGAGCGACTTCTCCCCTGATTTGACTATTGCCTTTACGAAGGTAAACACTGCCTTCCAGAGTTGACATGTTACCGCCCTGGGTGCGGGTCTTGTCTGCCTTGACGTAAATGGGCTGTTCTTTGCCAATCAGCTCTTCTTCCGAGAACAACTGTGCAGGTTCAATATAAGCGCCAGTACAGTGAGTCGATGGGTCAGGCCCATCTGCAAATGCATACCAGTCCAGATAAGCGTAGTTGCCCGGCGCTGCATAGATGTTTTGTTCGTCCTGCAGGTTTTCATTGTCAGCCCATTGGCGATTAGCTTGAACTACATTGCTTTGGCATTCCCACTGATCACCCGCAGCCTGGCACTCATAAGCAGAAACCGATCGAGATGTGGTTGCAAACTCTGGCCCGTTGCGGTGAGGTAATTTCTGCTCGGAATCGCTAAACGAGGGAATAGGGGAAGGGCCACCAGTGCCTGTCTGAACTGTCTCTGAGGCAGCGGGTTTGGTTGTCGACTCTGGCGCAACTTTGTCCATGTTTTGCTGAGTGGTTGCTGAAGATTCAGAGCGGCTGGTTGAAATCTCTTGTTTTTCAGTTTTGGCTTCTATTGCAGATGCGGGAATGGTCTGGTCAGGATCGACACGGGATTTTTCCGCTGGCTGGGACTGGTCAGTCTTCTGCTCGCTTGCACCACATTCCCATTGCTGACCATCGTCAACCGATACGCAGTTCCAGAGCATGGGCTCATTTGCATCGGCGGCGAAGATCACCGGGGAAACCGGCAGGCACAGGGCGGTGAGACTGCCTAACATTAGCAATCGGTTTCGAGTCGTCAATCTATATCCCGTTGAAGTTTTAGACTGTGTCGAATTTGTATATTTAGTCGATAGCGGTTTCAGAATTTATAGCCGTTTTCAAGAAGCTCACCGAGCTTAGTTAAATATAAGAGCAGCGATGCTGCCATTTACGCTGCTGTTGCTCCTAAAGTAAGATGCGCATCTGGTCGCGAATGATATAGCATCCGGTGGCGCTAGGGCTAGCCCGAATGCAGACTGATTTGTCAGTGATGAGAGAGATTAATGGATATACGCCTGATCGCGTTAAAAGATTGGATAGTTAGACGTTTTCAACAACTGGAGTTGGGGTTGGCAGACGATTGGCAGTTAACTCCATTATGTGGGGATGCAAGCTATCGACGTTACTTCCGGTTAGTCAGTGATGATAACAGCTGGATTGTTATGGATGCGCCCCCTGAAGGAGGGGATAGCGGCAGCTTTGTCAAGATAGCCTCTGGATGGCGCTCCCTGGGGATAACCCTGCCGAAGGTGCTGGCTGCAGATGTGGAGCAAGGGTTTCTCCTCTTGAATGATCTGGGCAATTTGCACTATCTGGATTGTCTGGATGATGATAATGCCGATGATCTGTATAACCAGGCTATTGATGAGTTGGTTAAGATCCAGGGGTGTCAATCAATCCCTGAATATAGGCTGCCTGATTACGATCGTGAGTTTATCCTGAGGGAATTGGCTATTTTCCCTGAATGGTTTATTGATCAGCTTCTGGGGTTGGAACTATCTGCAGGTGAGCAACAGTGTTTTATCGAGATGTCCGGGTTATTGGTCGATTCAGCGTTGGAGCAGCCTCGGGTTTGTATGCATCGAGATTATCACAGCCGCAACCTGATGTTGGTGGACGGGGGGAAGCTTGGCATTATTGATTTTCAGGATGCAGTATTAGGACCTGTCAGCTACGATCTGGTATCGCTGTTACGAGACTGTTATATCGAATGGCCGCAAGCGAAGATCGAGCGTTGGATTCGACTCTATCTTGCCAAGGCTGATTCAGCCGGGATACTCAGTGTTGCTCTCTCAGACGATCTCAGGACTGTTGATGAAAGACAGTTTTTGCGCTGGTTTGATTTGATGGGAATGCAGCGTCATTTAAAGGCAGTTGGTATCTTTGCACGACTAAAAATCCGAGATGGAAAAGGCGGCTATATGGCTGATATTCCCAGGACGCTTAATTATATTCTGCAAGTGTGTTCAAACTACCCGGAACTAGAACCTTTTTATCAGCTGTTGAGTGAACGGATAATCCCCAGGGCAAAAGCAAATGCTTATCTGGATACCAGTGCTTTGGAGCGACTGGAATGAAGGTGATGATTCTGGCTGCTGGTTTAGGGACGCGAATGCGCCCATTGACTGACAATTGCCCCAAGCCGCTGCTTAAGGTGGCCGGTAAACCCCTGATTCAGCATCATATCGAACGATTGGCAGAGTGCGGTTTCAGGCAGATAGTTATTAATCTGGCCTATCGAGGGGAGCAGATAAGAAGGTTTTTGGGAACGGGGTCTCAGTGGGGAGTTGAAATCAGCTATTCCATGGAGGAACCTGCACTTGAAACAGGAGGAGGGGTTTTTAACGCTTTACCGCTGCTTGGGCCTCGCGGGGAATCGTTTGTGGTTGTCAATGGTGACGTCTGGAGTGATTTCGATTACTCCTCGCTAGCGGAACTGCAGAATGATCTGGCTCATCTGGTGATGGTTGATAACCCAACTCACAATGTTGAAGGAGATTTCTCGCTTGGGGATGGGCGGATAGGCGACGATAAGACAGGGCTTCGCTTAACCTTCAGCGGTATCAGTGTGTTACGTGGTCAGTTATTTGAGGGAGAAAAGGCTGGAGCCTTTTCACTGGTTCCTCTGTTTCGTAAAGCGATAGCGGCCAAGCAAGTGAGTGGGAACCATTTTAAAGGGAAGTGGGTGGATGTTGGCACACCGGAACGCCTGCAACTATTGGAAACGTATCTGGACAATCCGTAGCAATAATCCGCGGCCATTAAATCGATAGGCAGTGAATCAGTAAGTTTGGGGCAGGGATGCATCAAAGAGGATTAACGAGTGAGAGAGGTTAAAGGGTGAGCGAAAGCGAGGTGAAGGGCCGGAAGTTAGGGGCAACTGTCTATCGGTATCGCACGGGAATTGTCATTGGAGGGTTGTTTGGATTGATGACAGGAGGACTGCCGGGGTTATTGTTTGGTGGTTTTATTGGATTTATGTTGCAACGTGCTTTGGCAGCCAAGGTAATGGCAGCTCTTAACCCTCAGAAACTTTTTTTTGAGGCAACGTTCTCGGTTATGGGGAAAGTGGCGAAAGCTGATGGCCGGGTAACAGAGCAGGAAATTACCTATGCCCGCGAAGTAATGAACCGAATGAATTTGTCGGAGGAGAAACGTCGCGAAGCTATCAGTCTGTTTTCAAAGGGCAAGGAGGCTGATTACGATATAGGTTCTACGTTGGCTCCGCTGGCCCGTTTGATCCGTTTTCGTCCTGAAGTGAAGCAAATGTTTGTAGAAATTCAGTTGCAGGCCGCTTTTGCCGATGGGCAGGTGAGTCAGGCGGAATTGATGGTTGTTCAGGACGTTTGCTCAACATTACAGATCAGCTATCAAGACTTACAGCAAATACTCCATCGTTGTCGGGCTGAGCAAGCCTTTAATCAGCAGTCTTATTATGGTCATCAGGCAGGGCATGTTAATGAGGCCGAATTGCTTAAGGAAGCTTATGGTGTGCTGGGTGTTGATGAAAATGTCGAGGACGCGGAGCTAAAACGAGCCTATCGTAAGCTGATGAGCCAACATCACCCTGACAAGCTGATTGCTAAGGGGTTACCTGAAGAAATGATGCAGTTGGCGAAGGAAAAAACCCAAGAGCTTCAGGCAGCATATGATCGAATCCGGGAATATCGAAAGCGTAATCGCTAGGTAACGGTTTCTAAGGAACGATGATTAAGTCGATTGTGTTCTCCGTGGGTTCCAGAGCCCACTGGAAATGCTAATCTGACGATCGGTTATTGGCCTGGAGCTTGTTCCGGAGTCTCAGGCTTTTTCTTCAGAGGTTGCATGTCCTTCAGGTGTTTTTCGAACAGGCCGCGAAAACTACTCAGCAGTCGTTTTTCTTCTTGACCGGCGGCTGCCGGTGTCGGTGGCAGCCTGAGCTGGATGTACCTTTTTTGAGGTTTACGGCGAATCTCATTAATCCGCAAACGGGCTAGTTTTTCTACCCGTGTACGATGCAGGCCTGTGCCATGAAACAGGTCCATGGTAGGAATTGATAATTTTGTTATAAGGGTTCTCAGTGGTGGTTCTACGTTCCCAGAAGGCGGGAGAGCATCAATCATCGCCAGATTCAATGACCGCTGAGTTCCCGCTTGAACAGCATAACGGCTTGACCAGTATGCTCCGGAGCCTACGCCGATCAGAATGAATCGCTTTGCTTCTTTGGATTCCAAGTGTGCCAGCCCCGATTCTATTCGCTCAAATATGCTTTCCGCAAAGCTGTCGTAATCGACCGGTGGTGCCGTGCCTTCGGCGTTATTTGTGCGAGTCGGTAGAGGTGGCATAGGCTCCTCGGGAACGGCAATCGATAAGGTTTTCCAACCCTGATCAGGAAGCCTGGTTCTAAGCGCATGAATCAGGTGAGGCCAATCAGGACTGGTACGATCATGATGCAGAATAATCGCCCCGCCGACCGGTTTGGGATCGTTTGCGGGTTGATACAGGCCAAGAAAAGACTCTTTTTGAGTTTCCAGCCATAGGGGCTCTGTCTCTGGTGATTGTGCTTTGGCCAGAAGTGCCAAGCTTTGCTGCTCTGGTTGAGGTAACAGTCGCGTGTTTGTATCAGCGGGGGGCGTTGAAGCGGGTTGCGATGGCTCTTGAGTCGATTGTTGTGCTGTTGCAAAGCCGGTTGCCAGCAAAGTAGCTATCAGTATCCAAAGTAATGGAAAGCCTTTTCTTAAGGACGGCTCTTTGAGGTGGTAGGCAGATTCCTGCTGTCCAGGGAGATCTTTTGCGGTAAGAAAACCTTTAGCGTTATTCATAGCTGGATTATACTCTGCCCCGGTTTTTAGTCAGTACTTTTTCAGTGCTTGGCACTATCTGTTTTTCAGCGCCGGGCATTCATAAATGTGGTTGTGTGAATATAAAGTGTATTTTTTTAATATTAAGCCTCAGACGACGGAGTCATGGCAAGAATGATTGAAAGATGGGTTTTAAGTGGGCTGTTGATCATTTGCAGTTGCGCATCCGCTGAAGAGCCGTCAGTCACTGATTTGGTGTCTGGCTTGGGCAGGGGGACTCTGAATTTGTATTTTGAGAATGACCTTTTTGCCGAAACCGATCAAAACTACACCAATGGTATTCGGGTTTCATTAATTTCTCCGGACCTGGAAAACTTCCAACAGGAATTTATTGATAATCGGCAGATTCAGCAGCTTTTTGATGTGATGAACCCATTATTGGAACAATTTCATCCAGAGATTCCAGGTGAAATAACGGATGAAACGGCAAAGAACAGCCGTCGAATTGTACTGAGCCTGGGTCAGACTATTTACACCCCGGAAACCAGCGAAGCCAGTGAGTTGCTTGAGGATGAGCGCCCCTATGCTGGCTGGTTGTTTCTGGGGGTGGCTTACCATGCCCGGAACCGGAATCGACTTAGGACAGTCGGTGTCAATTTCGGTATGGTCGGTCCTGCTGCTCTGGGTCAGGAGGCTCAGGATTTGATTCATGAATTGAGAGGCTTTTCTAAATTTCAAGGCTGGGATAATCAGTTGAAGAATGAGCCGGGAGTTCAGCTGCTTTACGAATATAAAAACAAACTGATCGACAATACTGAAGGGTTTGGTTACGACCTGATCAGTCATTACGGTGGCAGCCTCGGAAACATTGCAACCTATGCTAACGTTGGTGCAGAAATTCGAGCTGGTTGGAATATTCCTGATGATTTTGGAACTTCTGCCTTACGGCCGGGGGGGGATAACAGTGCTCCGGATGGGGAGCCGCGATCAGGCTTAGGGTTTCACCTGTTTGCCTCCTCTGATATTCGATTGGTCGCCCGTGACATTTTTCTTGATGGAAATACCTTCCGTGACAGCCACAGTGTTTCCAAGGAGCCTGTTGTTGCTGATGTGGCGCTGGGTGCCAGTTTAGTTTACGACAGTTTTAAACTTTCTTTTGCCCAGGTCATCCGTAGTAAAGGATTCAGGGGACAGAAAGGTAACCACAACTATGGTTCCCTTTCGTTATCCTGGAACTTTACTCTCTGAGAAACAGGTAATAGCGGTGATTGACAGGGGGAGAGGGGAAGTCTCTTTATCCTTTTGAAGCTGTGGACTATTGAACCCGCTGACTATTGAAACTGTCGACTATAGTTGCGTTCCAGGATGGTATAGAATGCTTTTTTTGTGTCTCTAATCGGGATTTATCCATGAGCCAATTCTTAATCGCCCCTTCAATTTTGTCTGCTGATTTTGCCCGTTTGGGTGAAGAAGTTGAACAGGTTCTGGCAGCGGGTGCGGATGTCGTGCACTTTGATGTAATGGATAATCATTATGTGCCGAATCTAACCATCGGTCCTATGGTCTGCAAAGCACTGCGGAACCACGGAATTAAAGCTCCCATTGATGTACACCTGATGGTTAAACCGGTTGATCGCATGATTGGTGACTTTATCGAAGCGGGTGCCAGCTATATTACTTTTCATCCCGAGGCGACCGAACATATAGACAGAAGCTTGCAGTTAATTCGTGACGGTGGCTGTAAATCCGGGCTGGTCTTTAACCCGGCAACGCCACTGCATGCGCTTGAACATGTCTTGGACAGGATCGATATGGTGTTACTTATGTCGGTCAATCCGGGGTTTGGTGGGCAGAAATTCATTCCCCAGACTCTGAAGAAGTTGCAGCAGGCGAGAAAGATCATCGATGACAGTGGTCTTGATATACGTCTGGAGATAGACGGTGGTGTCGGTATTAACAATGTCGGAGAGATTGCCGCTGCGGGAGCCGATACCTTTGTTGCAGGATCTGCGATTTTTAATACAGATGACTATGCCGCTACTATTGCCCGGATGCGTGCTGAACTGGCAAAAATCTGATTAAAAAAACAGGCCTGTATTTTGGCTTGATCAGCGTTATAGCAATGTTTGAATTCAGTCAGAGTGTTTGAAACAGCAATGCTCTGATTAACAGTGCTTGGGTATTGGTATTCAGGCGAGGTTATTAAGACATAAGGGTATTTGATGTGAGCCAGCCTTTTTCATCGACACCGACACCGCAACTGGTGCTGTTTGATCTGGATGGCACACTGGTGGATAGCCTTCCCGGTCTGACAATGGCAACGGACCAGATGTTGTTGTCTCTGGGCAGAGCTCCTGCTGGAATCGCCGCTGTTTGTCAGTGGGTTGGTAACGGTGCTGCGACACTGGTCAGACGAGCTTTATCCAACTCAATAGAGGTCGATAAAAGTCTGGATCCCCAGCTGGTGAATGAGGCCTTGAAAGTCTTTATGCACGCTTATCGTGAATCGATTGCAGAGGGTACTGTGCTTTATCCGGGGGTACGCGGGTTTCTCGATGAGTTGAAATTGAGAAAAGTCCCTATGGCGATTGTCACCAACAAACCGGAAGGTTTTGTGCCGGATATTATCAACAGTCTGGAATTGCACGGGTACTTTCAACTGGTGGTGGGAGGGGACACATTAGCGACCAAAAAACCGGATCCAGAACCCCTGCTTCATGCTGCAAAATCTTTTTCTGTGCCTCCTGCCAGGGTGTTAATGGTGGGGGATTCCAGGCATGACGTAAGAGCAGCCCGCAACGCTGGTATGCCGGTAGCCTGCGTTACCTATGGGTACAATCATGGTGAATCCATAGCTGAAAGCTCTCCAGATTGGGTTGTTGATTCATTTATGGAGCTGTTGTAGCGAACTTGCTCCCAGAGGGTAGTGCTTACCAGTGAAAGAATCGTACCGATGAAAAAGTTAATACAATCAATGAAGCAGTTCTGCAAAGGCTTGTCGGTAATTTTTGTGCTCTTTGCAGGTGTGCTGTTATCCGGCTGTGAACCTGTGGGAAATCCTGATGGGTTGGTTGATAACGGGCCCAACTTATCTCAACTGAAATTGACAAAGCTGGACGGTTCATCGTCCAGACTCAGTGATTTCAGCGGAAAAACACTGATTATCAATTTCTGGGCAACCTGGTGTGCTCCCTGTCGTGAAGAGATGCCTGCATTACAGGCTATGAGTGAGCAGTTGGATTCGAATTCCTACGTTGTTTTAGGGGTGAGTGTTGATACCAGTGCGGATAGGGTGACCGGTTTTTTGCGAGAAAATAATGTCAGTTTCCAGCAGTTCATTGATCCAAAGATGGAGCTTGCGATGTCAGATCTGAAAATTCGCGCCTTTCCAGAAACGCTGATAGTGTCTCCTGAAGGTAAGGTGCTTCGACGTATCTTAGGGGCCAGGGCTTGGGGAGATAAGAATTACTACCAAGAGATACTGGTTCCATAACCCGCGTTGGTATAAAACGTGCCGTTGTAATCGTCGCTATAAACCAATGGCAGTTTGAACGTATATCTGGTGTTTTCGGCAGATTCCCTGAACAAAAGCTTTTGTTCAGGAATCATTCAGGCTTACTCGGTTAAATTCGTTGCTAAGATCAACTTTACCAAGATTTACTACTAAATCATGAATGAATTGAGGCAGGAATCTGGTATATTCTCACGCTGCTCTTACAGAGCTTAAAAATCGACAAATGCTAATAGGTTGGAACTATGAAAAAAGTACTTGCTTTCGCAGCTACTGCTCTGTTGAGCGCTGGTGCATTCGCCGCTGATGGTGAAGCTGTATTTAACAAGGCTTGTGTGACTTGTCACAGCCCCGCTGTTGCTGGAGCCATGGGTGCTCCTGCTGCTCATGACGCTGCAGCCTGGGCTCCTCGTATTGCCGATGGTATTGACGCGGCTGTAGCCAGTGCTAAAGCCGGTAAAGGCGGAATGCCTCCTATGGGTCTGTGCATGGATTGTTCCGATGACCAGCTAAAAGCTGCTATCGAGTTCATGGCCAAGTAAGAACTCTAAGGCCATGACTGTTGAGTCATGGCCTTTTCTACTCCCTTCTAGACCGTCGTCAGATAGTCAATATTGGCTATGATCAACTGGCAGGTGATGAGATATTGTTTACCTGTGACCATAAAAAATGCTGATAATATTCGCACACAGGTATCTGAGAGACAGGCTCTGCCAGCAGTTAAGGACAGTAATCTCGTACAGAGGTCCCTTAATCTAGATCATTTTTGTATCTTCTCAAATTGTCTAAAATGACTTTGCTTATAGTCAGATGTTGCCAAAAATCATTTCGTTATTGGCTGATAAGTGATCGCTCACTTTTGATCCCGTTTCACTTAACATCCGGAAAAGTTTCTCTGCCGGTAAACCTTTTCGGATACCGGGTGTCAGATGGGCAGTCTTGAAATAAGTAAACTGAGTATTAAGAGTTGAATTAGGGTTTTTATGATTACCTTCTGGCTGTCTGCCATCGTACTGGTGGTTCTTGCATCATTCTTCTTTTGGCTTCCATTTATTAATAGAAAGCAGCTGGTTTCTGACGATGAAGACATTGACCGGAATGCTCTGAACATTGAAATATTTAAAGGGCGGGTTGCTGAGCTACAAAAGGAACTGGATGACGGTAATCTTGACCAGGAATCTTTCCTGGAGCTTAAACGTGAACTTGAGCAGAATTTACTGGAAGAAGTCGATGATACTCAGCAAACCAGCAAAGCTCGTCGTTTACCCATGGTGCTTCCAGCGGCTTTGAGTGTTCTGGTTCCGCTTTTGGCTGTGGTGTTATATCTGCAATGGGGTGAAAGTCAAAAGTTGGATCTGGCGCCGGAAATGGCAACCAGCTCTCAAGAGCAGCTCCGTAACTCTGATATTGATACTCAGATTGCGGGTCTTAAAGCCCAGCTTGATGCTGATCCCAGTAATGCTGAAGGTTGGTTTATGCTTGCCCGTACCTATTTGACACTGGAGCGCTATCAGCAAGCTTATGATGCATTCACCCAGTTGACATCAGTCGTTGGTGAACACCCACAAATACTCAGTCAGCAGGCACAGGCGCTGTACCTTTTGAATGGCAGTGTGATTGATTCAGAGGTTCAAACCCTGATAGATCGGGCATTGGCTTTAGATCCGAATGATCCCGGAACGCTTGGCTTTTTGGGTATGACTTCGTTTGAATCTGGTGACTACAAGCAAGCTATTGATTATTGGCAACAAACTCTGAACAGCGGTAATCCCAACGTCAATGCAGAAGGACTCACATCGGCGATTCAGCAGGCCCAGGCTGAGTTGGCTAAACAGGGTATTGTCTACGAGCCGAAGTCTGTTCCACCAGTATCTGCGGCTAACGGGGCTGAGCTCAGTATCAGAGTTGATTTAGATGAGTCCCTGAAGTCGATGGCTCAAGGGGATACAACGGTATTTGTCTACGCTCAGGCGGTGAGCGGTCCCAAGATGCCACTGGCGGCTGTTAGAATTCAGGTTAAGGACCTTCCGGCTACAGTGAAACTGAATGATAACCAGGCGATGGGGCCAATGGCAAAGTTATCCAGCGCGGAGCAGGTAAATGTTCGAGCAATGGTTAGCCACTCCGGCACGGCAACTTCTCAAAAAGGGGATTTTTACGGAATTATCGGTCCGATAGAAGTTGCGAATAATCAGGAAACGATGGCACTGAAAATCAATCAGCTAGTCGAATAGTCTAGTGATTGAGTCAGAAGTGTTGAAAGTTGAGCGGGATTGTTAATTTCAATTTCGTATTTTTCATATATTAGTGGATTATCTGGGGTAGTTTCAGCAATGACTCCGAAACGCAAAAAACGTATGGCTTTTGTAATTTCCATCGTCCTGGGTGTCAGTCTGGCGGTGGGCTTGTCTTTGTACGGGTTGAATCAGAACATTAATCTGTTCTTCTCACCCACCCAGATTGCTAACGGAGAGGCACCCCAGGATCAGCGGATGCGCGCTGGTGGGATGGTGGTTGAAGGAAGCGTTAAGCGAGATAAACAAAGTCTATTAGTCGAGTTCGGACTCACAGATTATCAGGAAACGATCTCTGTTCAATATTCAGGAATTCTTCCTGATCTGTTCAGAGAAGGGCAGGGTATTGTTGCACAGGGGGTTATGAATCCTGATGGTATTTTTGTAGCCAGTGAAGTGCTGGCAAAGCATGACGAAAACTATATGCCTCCAGAAGTGCAGGAAGCGCTTGATGCGGCTGGTAAAACGGCCGATGGCAGCACCGCTGCCGTCCAGAGCGGAGGTTAATCAATGATCCCTGAATTAGGTCATTTGGCGCTGATACTTGCTTTTTGCTTCTTTTTGGTTCTGGCTATTGTCCCATTGATTGGCGCATCGACAGCCAACGATTCACTAATGAGTTACGCACGCCCTTTAACCTGGGGGATGTTTTTGTTCCTCAGTTGTAGCTTCGGTGCGCTTTTTTATGCCTTCCTGACGGATGACTTTTCTGTTAAGTACGTTGCTAATCATTCTAATACGCACCTACCTACCGCCTTTAAAGCCAGTGCTGTATGGGGGGGGCATGAGGGATCGTTGCTGTTGTGGTTGTGGATTCTGGGGGCCTGGACTTTTGCGGTCAGTATCCTGAGTGGAAGCATGCCGAAGGATGTGTTGGCGCGGGTGCTGGCGGTTATGGGGATGAATGGTATTGGATTTTCACTATTTATCCTAATGACCTCTAATCCTTTTGACCGCTATCTGCCGAATTTCCCTGCCGAAGGAGCAGACCTCAATCCGTTGCTTCAGGACTTCGGGTTAGTCGTTCATCCTCCGATGCTTTATATGGGTTATGTTGGTTTCTCAGTGGCCTTTGCGTTTGCTATTGCTGCTCTGATGAGTGGTCGTTTGGATGCTGCCTGGGCTCGTTGGTCCCGGCCTTGGACAACCGTAGCTTGGGCGTTTTTAACTCTGGGTATTGCATTGGGCAGTTGGTGGGCCTATTACGAGCTGGGTTGGGGCGGTTGGTGGTTTTGGGATCCGGTAGAAAACGCTTCCTTTATGCCCTGGCTGGTAGGCACGGCGTTGATCCACTCATTGGCGGTAACAGAAAAACGTGGTGTCTTTAAAAGCTGGACGCTGTTGTTAGCGATTTTTGCTTTTTCCTTGAGTCTGTTGGGGACCTTTCTGGTTCGTTCCGGAGTACTGACTTCCGTGCATGCTTTTGCCTCCGACCCTTCCCGAGGGTTCTTTGTATTAGTACTGCTTGCTATTACTGTTGGTGGCTCATTGTTACTCTACGCATTAAAAGCGCCAAGTGTGCGGAGCGAATCCAGTTTTAGCCTGGTCTCACGGGAATCCTTCCTGTTGCTTAATAATATTATCCTTGTCGTTGTGTGCTTGACGGTACTGTTGGGAACGCTGTATCCACTGTTTGCTGATGCATTAGGGCTTGGCAAGATTTCTGTCGGACCTCCTTATTTCAATACCTTCTTTATTCCATTTATGAGCATTCTTTCGCTGTTGATGGGGATTGGCATGGTCGCCCGCTGGAAAAACACTAAGGGCTCTCATCTGAGCAGCAATTTGCTGGTATCTGCATTACTGTCTATTCTGGCGGCATTTTCATTACCCTATCTCTACCATGATGATCTTAACTGGGGAGGTGCACTCGGGGCCGGACTGATGGCCTGGATTGTCTTGGTTGTTGTTAAGGATCTGTTGAATAAAATTACCCATAAGAAAAACAAGTGGCTGGGTCTCAAAAGCCTGTCCCGTAGTTATTATGGCATGATGCTGGCCCATGTCGGTGTTGGTGTCACCATTGTTGGTATTGCAATGGTGTCCATCTATGACGAAGCGCGTGACCTGCGTATGGATGTGGGTGATCAGGTGACAATGGGGAACTATACCTTTGTATTTAGAGGCACTTCCCATGTAACAGGGCCCAATTTTGTCAGTGATCAGGCGTTGATTGATGTGCTGAAAGATGGTGAGCCGTACAGCCAGATGCATCCGGAAAAGCGTGTTTACAATGCTCAGCGTTCAATGATGACTGAGGCTGCGATCGACCCTGGTTTGTTCCGTGACCTGTATGTCGCTTTGGGTGAGCCGCTGGAAGGTACCGCCTGGGCTGTTAGAGTCCAGCACAAGCCATTTATACGCTGGATCTGGCTGGGGGCTATTTTCATGACAGTTGGTGGTTTACTGGCTGCATCAGATCCTCGTTATCGCCGAAAGAAACAGAAAGTGAAAACAGGCAAAGCCTCTCAGCAAGATCAACTGGCCGTTGCCTGATTAGGGAAGGAGATAGGATCTAATGAATACCCGCCGTTTGCTGTTGTTTATACCTTTGCTGATTGCTATTGGTCTGGGTGTATTCTTGTTAAAGGGGCTGTCACTGAATCCTCAGGAGCTACCATCGGCATTGATAGGTAAACCCTTCCCCCAGTTTGAAATAGCCTCTCTGCAGGATCCTGATCGCATGCTGAGTCGTGATGATTTGCTGGGCCAGCCATCACTCGTTAATGTCTGGGCCACATGGTGCCCCTCTTGTAAAATTGAGCATCCGCAACTTTTGGATATTGCCAGAAATGAAGGTGTAAAAATCTTTGGTCTCAACTATAAAGACGATCGAGAGTCGGCCAAAGTATGGTTAAAGCAATATGAAAATCCCTATGCACTGAATATCTACGATAAAGAAGGGCGCCTGGGGTTTGATCTGGGAGTTTATGGCGCTCCAGAAACCTATGTGCTTGATGCTGAAGGTATTATCCGTTTTCGCCATGCGGGGCCGGTAGATATAAATACCTGGGCGAAAATGAAAGCTCTGATGAGCGAGCTGGGAAGTTAGCGAACCGACAATCTGAGCTCAGCAGTCGAGTTATAGCCAGCAGCTAACAACTTGAGCCCAGGGTCAAACTGATTTGGAGTAAGGAATGGCTTTTGCACTAGGGTTACATCTGTTGGCTGCGGTTATCTGGGTCGGAGGTATGCTATTGATGCTGCATGTAGTGCGGCCTGTCGCTGTATCCCTGCTTGAGCCTCCCCAGCGAATACCGTTGCTAAGCCGCATGCTGGGAAAGTTCTTTATACAAGTCTGGGGAGCCATCGCGGTTCTGCTCATTACCGGTTTCTGGATGATATTTTCGGTGTTTGGAGGCATGGCAAACGTCGGTTGGCACGTCCATCTGATGTTGGGCTTAGGTCTGATCATGATTTTGTTATTCCTGATTCTCTATTTTATCCCCTATCGTAAGTTGCAGATATGTGTCGATGAGAGTCGTTGGCCTGATGCCGGTGCGCAGCTGGGGAAGATTCGAATGCTGGTGATGGTTAACGCACTTTTGGGCACCTTAATCGTTTTAGCTGCTAGCGGCGGTCGGTATTTATAGTCGTTCGTTGACCCCGGTTTAGTTTTTATTAATTGATCCGTTACTCAAAACAAAAGGCCGCTGTAGCATTGCTGACAGCGGCCTTTGTATGTCCAGGCAACCAATCCTTATTTGAACATCGGACTAGTAGCGATTGACGATTCCAGCGGGGTCATAAGTGGATATTTTAAGAGGAGTGTTTTTCTGTAAGTAGTTTTTCAGTACATCTGCGTCCACAAAGCCGCTATTGACATAACTGGGCTTGTCAGAGACTTTCGGGTAGCCGTCGCCACCGGATGCCACATAGCTGTTCAGGGCCATTCGATAGATTTTACTTGTGTCCAGAGGTTGTCCCTGGATTGTTAAGTTGCTGATTGAGCCACCGTTTACATCCATGCTTAGCCCTGCAAAGTGGGCAAACGCACCTGAATCCACAGGTTTACTGGCCACTACGGACAGGTATTCCAGCAGTTCTTTTCCAGTCATCTCTACCGAGGAAACCATATTGCCGAAAGGGTGTACTTTCAGTACGTCTTTATAGCTGATATCACCACCTTCTATACTGTCACGAATCCCTCCCGAATTAAGCACTGCCAGATCGGCATTAACTGCCTGCATTTGCGCTCTGGCAATCACAGTGCCCAGATTGCTGGGTCGGAAACGAACGATATCACGATCTCCTTCCAGCAGGCCGTCACTGTTACCTATAACCATTTCCAGCTCCTTCTGGCCTTTTGCCTGATAGGGTTCAAGAAAATCTTGAAGCTCCTGATCGGCTGCAATTTCGGGCTGGATGTGGACACGCTTTTTCTTGCCGTCAACTTTGACTTTTTTCTTTAGATTCACGGGGATTAACTGGTAGCTGTATAGGCGCAGTTCACCGTTCTTGTATTCCAGGTCTGCGCGACCTACGTACTTGCCCCATTCGTGGGCCTGAACAATCACTGTACCATTCTGAACGTCGGGCACGCAGGCCTCTCCAGCCTTGAACTTTTCGATAACCTGATTTTCTGCTTGCATACAAACCGGGTCCTGGGAGTGACCGCCAACGACCATATCGATACCGTTGACTTGGCGCGCCAAGCGGACGTCTCCAGGAGCATTTATTCCGTGGTTGCCATTCTGATAGTGGCCCATATGGGTTGCCGCGATAATGATATCAGCTTGTTTTTCCAGTTCAGGGACCAGTTTCTCGGCTTCTTTGATTGGGTTTCTAAAATCAATATTACCAATATACTCGGGGTTGCCGACGATACCGGTATCGTCGGTAGTCAGGCCCATGACCGCGACCTTTAGGCCTTGCATATCGAATATCTGATAAGGTTTGAATAAGCGCTTATTGCTACCTTTTTCATAGATATTGGCAGACAACATCGGAAAATTTGCCCACTGCTGTTGTTTTCGCAATACACTTAAAGGGTTGTCAAATTCGTGGTTGCCAAGAGCCATGGCGTCGTAACCGATTTTACTCATCCCCTTAAAGTCCGGTTCTGCATCTTGCAAGTCAGACTCAGGTACCCCCGTGTTGATATCTCCACCGGAAAGTACCAATATCTGACCTCCTTGGGATTTGACCTCTGCCCGGATTCGGTCGATCAGTGTTTTGCGAGCGGGCATGCCGTACTCGCCGTGTTTGTTATGCCAGAATCGTCCATGGTTATCATTGGTGTGGACAATGGTCAGACGGTAGGTAGTATCGGCCTTAGCTACCGCCATTGCCTCAAGCGGTAAGGTTAATGCTGCTGCAAAACAGAGCGGGGATAGTGCATTTCGTAACATAACTTCACCTATGATTATTGTTAGTTCCTGATGATAAAAATAAGTTTCCGCTAACTTGTTAGTACTCCGGGAGTTAGTTTTTCAGCTGTAGCAGTAACTGTGACTTTGTCTCTTCGTCCACAAAGGCTGCTTTTAAAGCCATACAGCTGATTTTCAATAGTTGTTGTTCGCTTAACTGAAAAGTTGAAGCCCCTCGTTGATATTCTTTGCCGATGGAGGTCCAGAAAAAAGGCGGGTCGTCGGAGTTCAGGCTGAGACTGATTCCCGCATCCAACAAAGCTAACAATGGATGCACTGAGTAATCAGGATAAACATTTAGAGCAATGTTACTTCCAGGGCAGATTTCGAGGGCGATATTGCGGTGGTATAGCGCTTCAAGCAATTTAGGATCTTCTATTGATCGCACTCCATGGCCGATCCGGGTGACCGGTAGTTGATCTATAGCAGCCCAGACACTCTCCGGGCCGCAGACTTCACCGGCATGTGCTGTACAACCATAACCCGCGTCGCTGGCAATTCGGTAAGCGGGTAGAAAGTCTTGAGGGCTGTGGAGAGTTTCATCTCCTCCCATACCAAAACCGACCACATAAGGGTGCGGTTCTGCGACCATTTGTTGTGCTACTGACAGGGCCTGCCCCGGCCCCAGGTGGCGCACACAGGTAATGATGATACGGCCACAGATCTGATGGTCTCGCTGGGCATTATCGATGGCCTGCACACAGCCTTCCAGCATCTCGGTATAACTGATACCAACGGCTGCCGCATGATCGGGTGAGGCAAACAGTTCAACATAGATGGCACCTTGCTGAGCGCAGGAACTCAGGTATTCGTAGGTTATGTCATGATAGTCCTGGCCCGTTCTGAGACAACGGGCACCGCCATCGTAGGCTTTGAGAAATTCAGAAAAATTGGTCCAGACGAATTGATCGTTGTTATCGAATAATCCATCCGTCAGCTGAATGCCATTACGTGTGGCCAGTCGACGAACTAAAGGGGGAGGCATGGTGCCTTCCAGATGGCAGTGTAGCTCTACCTTGGGTAGTTGCAGCCTATCGTTCATTTTTTTATCTCTGGCTTGGTGAGACAAGGCTCAAATTGCCATATTCTGCGTTGATTATTCCCAACAGCTTTTACCTTGCTCCAAGGGGGCAAGTTGTAAATGCTGAGCTAAAGTCTGGCCCATGTCGGCAAAACTATTCCGCTGTCCCAGATCAGCAGACTTAACATTGGGTCCATAAAACAGTACAGGTACATGTTCGCGTGTGTGATCGCTGCCGGGCCACGAGGGATCGCAACCATGATCGGCACTGATCAATACCAGATCATCTTCTTTTAACAATGCTTCAAGTTCCGGCAGACGCGCATCAAATGCTTCCAGTGCGGCGGCATAACCGGGAATATCACGGCGGTGACCGAATACCGCGTCAAAGTCGACAAAGTTAACAAAAATCAGGGACTGGTCACCGTTGCTTTCTGTTTCTTCCAAAAGGCGGTCAAACAGATCCATATTGTCCTTGCCCTTGACGGTTTTGCTGATACCCCGATGAGCAAAAATATCGGCAATCTTGCCAACGGATACGACGGTGCCACCCGCCGCGACCAGCTTGTCGAGCAGGGTCTCTGCGATAGGAGCGGTAGTGAGATCGCGACGATTACTGGTTCGTTGAAATGCAGCGTTACCAGCAGATGAAGGGGCGTTAATAAATGGGCGGGCAATGACTCGGGTAATATTGAGTTTATCCACCAGCTCTTTGGCAATACTGCTTAATTGGTATAAGCGTTCTAATCCAAAGTGCTCTTCGTGAGCGGCTATCTGCAGCACGGAGTCTGCTGAAGTATACAGAATGGGTTTACCGCTATCGATATGCTCCTGGCCGTACTGCTCGATAATTTCAGTACCTGAGGCATGACAGTTTCCCAGAATGCCGGGCAACTGGCAGCGCTCAACCAGCTCGTCCACTAAGGATTGCGGAAAGCAGGGTACCGTTCGGGGGAATACGCCCCAATCAAATGGAACGGGTACACCGGCAAGCTCCCAGTGACCACTGGGAGTATCTTTCCCCCGGCTCTGCTCGACAGCGTATCCGTAGGCGCCTTCCAGTTTTTTTTCGTCACAGTGCAATCCTGTGGCCTTATAACCACTGCTGGATTCGAGGGCTTTTCCCATCCCCCAGCGTGCCAGATTCGGTAACCTGAGTGGTCCCTGGCGTAAGCCTTTTCGATCAGCTTCTCCTTTTTCGCAGGCTTCAGCAATATGGCCCAGAGTATTGGCACCTTGATCGCCATAACGAGGTGCGTCATCACTGGCACCGATTCCCAGGGAATCCATAATTAGAATAATTGCACGTGTCATTGGTTTTTACTCTTTAAGCATCCCGGTTGCTTTGAAAACGTCCAAGAGAGATGTGCTGAAGAATTCAGTACATCATTTAAAACTTTCAACTAATACGCTCAACGATCACCGGAGTGGAGGCCGGGGCTTGATCATCAATACGAATGGCGTTGGTCAGTGTTTCGATGGTTCGCTGGGCTGCGTCTTCATCGCGCGCATGTATCCAGGCCAAAGGTTGCTGGGGATCTGCTATGGCTCCGACTGGGCTGAAGTGAGTCAGCCCCACGGAATGATCGACAAGGTCTGTGGCTTTACTGCGACCTCCTCCCAGCGCAACAACTGCAACACCTACTGCTCTGGAATCCATTGCCGCCACATACCCGCTGGTCCGGGGGTAGAAGGGTCTGATGACCGGTGCTTTTTCCAGATAGCTGTCATAGCGTTCGACAAAATCTGCCGGGCCTCCCAGCATGGATACCATCTGTGCAAAGCACTCCAGAGCTTTTCCGTTATCAAGAGATTGCTGGGCTTTATGGCGACCATCTGTTGTATCGCTTGCAAGACCTCCTAAAACCAGCATTTCTGCGGCTAGGGCAAGAACGGTTTCGTGCAACCTTGTTTCCCGGGTTTTTCCTGTCAGATAATCGACGGTTTCCACCATCTCGACTCCGTTACCGACGGTGGTGCCGAGTACCTGGTTCATATCGGTAATAAGAGCGGAGGTCTTAACACCAAAACCATTGGCTACTTTTACAATGCTATCGGCCAGTTCCTGAGCCATTGGCAGGCTGTCTGCAAAAGCCCCGTTTCCGGTTTTTACGTCCATTACCAGTCCATCGAGTCCTTCAGCCAGCTTTTTGGAGAGGATAGAAGCGGTAATCAGAGGGACTGACTCGACAGTGGCAGTTACATCACGGGTGGCATAGAACCGCTTGTCAGCAGGGGCAAGGTTGCCGGTCTGGCCGATAATGGCACAACCCAGTTCCTTAACTGTGCGACGAAACAGGTGGTTGTCCGGTGCCGTGTTATAACCGGGTATCGAATCGAATTTATCGAGTGTCCCTCCGGTATGTCCAAGCCCACGACCGGAGATCATTGGCACAAAACCACCACAGGCAGCAATAACAGGGCCTAGCATCAGGCTTACTTTGTCGCCGACACCGCCAGTGGAGTGTTTATCCAACACGGGTCCATTGAGGTCCAGGTCGGACCAGCTCATAGTGTCGCCGGAGTGCACCATGCTGCGAGTCAGAGCAATACGCTCGTCCATATTCATCCCTTGGAAAAATACGGACATGGCTAGTGCTGCTATCTGCCCCTCGCTAACAGAACCATCGGTAATCCCGGCGACAAACTGAGCAATCTGCTCCTCGCTGAGTACTTTACCGTCACGCTTGCGACGAATGATCTCCTGAGGTAAAAAACTCATGCCTGATACTCCTTCAGGAAATGGGTTAATAGGGTTTTTACGGATTTAGTGGCCAGGGCTGCCTTGTCAATGGTCTGCTCATGACTGAGTGGGGTTTCACTCATTCCGGCGGCGTAGTTGGTAATAATTGAGAGGGCGGCAACTTTCATTCCCTGATGTTTGGCCAAAATAACCTCTGGCACTGTCGACATGCCAACAGCATCACTGCCGAGTGTGCGTAAGGCCCGAATCTCAGCGTTGGTTTCGAACTGGGGGCCACTCATCCAGGCATAAACTCCCTGATGGAGCTCGATATTCTGTTTTTCAGCAATGGAGAGAAATTGCTGGTTCAGGAAAGGTTCATAAGCGTCGCCCATATTAACGAAGCGTTGGTTACCGGTTTCGCCAAATAAAGGTGATACACCTGTCATGTTAATATGATCAGTGATGAGCATAACAGCACCAGGACCGGCTTCAGTTAACAGGCTACCGGCGGCATTGGTAAGTACCAGGGTTTCGCAACCGATGGCAGCCAATGTGTGAATAGGTACGGCCATGACATCTGCTTCGCCTTTTTCGTAGTAATGGGCTCTGCCTTGAAGTACTACAAAAGTGGCACCGTCCATGTTTTCCCCTTTTACACTTTTTGCAAGCAGTAGACGGCCTGCATGACCCCCGACTCCTGGTTCGGGAAATCCTGGTAGCTCGCTGTAGGATATCTCTGCAACAGTTTCCAGCGCGTCGGCAAAGGGACCTAAACCAGAACCAAGGATAATGGCGACTTTAGGTGCTTGAATATCTGCGCTGCTGTCTGCTATTTCAGACTGGATAATGTCAACGCAGCGTGCAATTTGTGCATTCATGATTGGTTCTCGGTATCAATATGTTCGGGTCCGAAGGACAGGGGGAGTAAATCACCCAGCGTCAGGGTTTTTTCGACACCTGTCGACGAACAAAGATGGATTGGAGTCTGGTCTTTGGCAAATTCGCGAATACGTTGGCGACAACCACCACAGGGCGTGATCAAGCTATCGCCAGCGCCGATAACGGTAATAGCGCTTATGCTGGTTTCGCCATCGATGACCATAGCGGAGATAGCGGAAGCTTCAGCGCAGCAACCCTGTGGATAAGCAGCATTTTCTACATTGCAGCCGCTGTAAAATTTGCCATTAGAGCCTTCGATAACTGCACCGACTTTAAAACCGGAATAAGGGGCGTAGGCTTTTGCCATTGCCTGCTGAGCCAGAGTGAACGTATGAGAAGCATTCCCTTTCTGGTTGTTGTTGCTGTTATCTTTTTGATTCTGATTCACATTTATACCTTTTGGTACGTTGGCTGCTACCGTTGCCGGTAGCAAGCTGTAGCGAACACAAGCAATCTAGCGTTCTTTTAAGTAAGGCTCGCCGATCGCCTTTGGAGCAACGGCTTTACCGATAAACCCTGCGAGTAATATCACTGTGAGGATGTAGGGTAGGGCTTGAATCAGTGGCACAGGTACTTCACCGATAACCGGTACAGGAACACCTTGCATACGAATGGCCAGTGCATCCAGTAAGCCGAACATCAGGCAGGCCAGCAGGGCTGGAGCAGGTCGCCACTTACCAAATATCATTGCTGCCAGTGCTATATATCCCTGACCTGCTGTCATGTCTCGGGTAAAACCAGCATTTTGCGCGATAGCAATATAAGTACCTGCTATTCCACATAAGACGCCGCAGATAATAACTGCACGATATCGTAAAAAGGCTACAGAAATCCCCGCTGTATCAACGGCCTGTGGATTTTCACCGACGGCTCTCAGGCGCAGGCCAAATCGGCTGCGATAAATCACCCACCAACTCAGAGGAACCAGTAGTAATGCAACATAAACCAGTAAGTTGTGACCACTAAGCAACTCTTTATAGAGGGTGCCGAGCACAGGCAGTTGGCCGATGATCTCTGCTAAAGGCCATTCAATCGGCATAAAGCGAGCCTCTGATGGCAGTGCCGGTGTTGTACCTCCCCGTTCAAACCAGGCGATGCCTAATACGACGGTCAGACCAGCGACCAGAATATTAATAGCGACAGCACTGACCACGTGATTCCCACGATAAGTGATACAAGCCAGGCCATGAAGGAGGGCCAGTGCCACGGAGACGCCTATTCCCGCCATCAGGGCTAACCAGGCTGACCCTGTCACGGCTGCTGTACAGGCACTGATAAATGCAGCCCCCAGCATTTTTCCTTCAAGGCTGATATCAATAATTCCGGATCGCTCCGAGAAGAGTCCTGCCATGGCTGCCAGAATCAGTGGCGTTGCTACACGCAGGGTTGCATCCAGTGTTAGAACCAGAACTGAGAAGATGTCATCCATGCTCAGGCCTCCTGTGTTGTTGCGCTGGCGGGACGGCTAAACAGACTGAATATTTTTTCCAGCCAGGGACGGGTCATATAGGCCAGAGCGCCGGAGAACAGAATCACCAGCCCTTGGATAGTGACTACCATTTCCCGGGTGATCTTAGGAACTTCGAAGGCTAATTCAGCCCCTCCCTGATAAAGAATACCGAACAACAGACTTGCCAGTACTACGCCTACCGGATGGTTGCGTCCCATTAAGGAAACGGCAATGCCGGTAAAACCGTACCCCGCTGTAAAATTCAGCAGTAGCTTATGGTGAACCCCCTGAATCTCGTTGATACCTACAAAGCCTGCCAGGGCTCCGGAGATACACATGGTAATGATGACGACTTTTTTGGTATTTATTCCGGCATAGCCAGCAGCTTTTTCGTTAAAGCCAACCGTGCGAAGCTCATATCCCCAGCGGCTGTGCCAGAGATAAACCCAGAGTAACAGACAGCAAATCAGAGCCCAGAAAAAAGAGATATTGAGAGGGGTATGAACCATTTCGTAGCCGAGAGCGTTCATGATTTCATGGATAAAGGGGAGGTGGGAACTGTCGGCCAGCATCACACTTTGAGGCGCCATTGAGCCCGGCGCAATTAACACATTGACCATCAGGTAGACCATCAGTGCCGAAGCGATAAAGTTAAACATGATCGTCGTAATGACTATATGACTTCCCCGATAAACCTGTAAATAGGCCGGTACATAAGCCCAGGCTGCGCCAAATACGGCAGCTGCGATGATGCCCAGGATCATCAGCAGATAAAATGGCAGTATTGGACCCAGCGCAAGCATCACCAAGCCGACGCCCAAACCACCGATATAGGCTTGGCCTTCGCCTCCTATGTTGAATAATCCCGCATGAAAAGCCACTGAAACGGCGAGGCCGGTAAAGATAAAGTTGGTTGTATAGTAAAGGGTGTAGCCCATTGCTTCGTCGTAGCCAAAGGCACCGACAAGCAGGATCTTGACTGCTTCAATGGGGTCTTCACCGATCGCAATGATGATCAGGCCCGAAACCAGCAGGGCCAGCGCGATATTGATAATCGGTATTAACAGAACGTCCGCCCAGCGGGGTAAAGTATTGTTTGTAGTGCTCATCCGCTGGTCTCCGGGCTTAATATCTGATGGGCTGGACGCTCGTTGATTGTTTTTTGTTGGGGAGAGCCTGGACCAGAGCCTGAACGGGCTTTATCGAGTGGTGTTCCCGCCATCATCAGCCCCAGAGTGCGCTCGTCAGCATCTTTGCCGGCCACTTCACCTACCAGGCTGCCTTCGCACATCACTAGAATTCGATCGGACAGAGACATGATTTCGTCCAGCTCTACCGATACCACCAGCACCGCACAACCCTGATCACGCATTTCAATCAGCTGCCTGTGGATAAACTCAATGGCTCCGATATCAACGCCTCGGGTTGGCTGGCCGACAAGCAATATTCTGGGATTCTGAGTCATCTCCCGGGCGATAATCAGTTTTTGTTGGTTACCACCGGAAAAGTTGGCAGATTTTAATTGCGGGTGTGGTGGACGAACGTCAAACTGTTCCATTAATGCCTCACAGTGTTTCTCAACTTTACTGTTGTGCATCAACAGGCTGCCATTAATTGATTCATTGCGATGGAATCCGAGAATAGATGATTCGGCAGCACTGAATCGAGTCACCATACCCAGCTGGTGACGGTCTTCCGGAATGTGACCGAGTCCCAGCTCTCTGGCTTTTGCGGGATTACAGGGGGATTCTGGAGTCACTGAGTGCTGGTGAATCTGCAGACTTCCCTGACTTAATGGTTGAATACAAGCCAGAGCCTGTAACAGCTCACTTTGACCGTTACCTGAGACACCGGCGATCCCTATGATTTCTCCGGCTTTGAGTTCCATATTAAAGCCTTTGACCCGGGTGACTCCCTTGTCGTCAACAACGGTCAGGTTTTCTGCTTTCAGCAATACGTTGCCGGGGGTGGCTGGTTTTTGATTCAGTTCCAGGCGTACCTTACGTCCGACCATCAGCTCAGCTAAGGTTTCCTTGTCGGTTTCCTGGGTGAGCCGGTGGGCTACCATTCGCCCTCCGCGCATAACCGAAACCTCATCGGTAATATCCATGATTTCCCGAAGCTTATGAGTAATCAGCAGCACTGTTACTCCCTGGGTTTTCAGGGTCTTGAGAATCTCAAACAGCTGGTCAGTTTCCTGAGGAGTCAAAACACCGGTAGGCTCATCAAGAATCAGGATTTCGGCGCCACGATAAAGTGCTTTTAGGATTTCGACACGCTGTTGTTCTCCGACCGGCAGGTCGCTGACCAGTGCATCAAGATCCACCTTCAGATTGTATTCTCGCTCCAGGCGAGTCAGCTCTTCGCGGGCATGGTTTAGACTCTGGTTCAACAATCCGCCGGATTCTGCTCCCAGAATGACGTTTTCCAGAACGGTAAAGGTGTCTACCAGCATGAAATGCTGGTGGACCATGCCAATACCTGCCGCGATAGCGTCCTGAGAATTATGAAGACGAACTGATTGACCATTGACGAGAATTTCACCACGATCCGCTTCGTAGAAGCCATAGATAATACTCATCAAGGTGGATTTTCCAGCTCCGTTCTCACCGATAATGCCGTGTATGGCACTCTTGTGAACACAGAGGTCAATGTCCTGGTTGGCATGAACCGAACCAAAAGATTTGCTTATGCCGCGCAGTTCGATCGCTACCGGAAGAGTCTTTTTCTCAGTAGTTCGGTTAGCGGCGGATTCGATATCCGTCATCGTTGTCTCACTAGCCATTAAGCCGTACTTATCGTTATTTTGGCGCTATTGCTACGATCCACTCTGCTGTCGAACCTTCCGGTAAAACAGCAGAGTTGTTAATTCAAACTGCTGTCATTAGTAAGAGCAGCTGTTATTGCTCATATAGTCATGAACTTTGATTTTTCCGGAAATAATGGCCGCCTTTGTCTTCTCCATGGCTGTTTCCATTTTGGTGGTGATCAGGGCTGCGTTGTGCTCATCAAGAGCCCAGTCCACGCCACCTTCTGCTAAACCTAATGAGCTGATACCTGGTTTCCAGGTTCCGTCTTTGGCATCAGAAAACGCTTTGTAGGCTGCAACACCGACACGTTTAACCATTGAGGTCAGCATGGTTCCAGGTTGCAGATGATTCTGATTGGAATCGACACCAATGGCATATTTTCCATTGTCCTTCGCGGCCTGATAGACACCAAAGCCAGTGCCGCCCGCAGCAGCAAAGATAACATCTACACCACGATCAAATTGCCCTTTGGCCAACTCAGATCCGCGCCCTGGATTGTTCCATGCGGCAGGGGTGTTTCCGGTCATGTTGGCAATAACTTCGATATCTTTGTTCGCGTATTTGGCTCCCTGTTCATAGCCACACTGGAATTTGCGGATAAGGGGGATATCCATACCTCCGACAAAGCCAACTTTGCCTGACTTGGATTTCATGGCTGCCAGCATGCCCACCAGGAATGAACCTTCATGTTCCTTGAACAGCAGTGATTGCACGTTAGGCAGATCAACGACCGAGTCGATCAGGACAAACTTTGTCTCTGGGAATTTAGCAGCAACTTCCTGTACTGCTGAAGATTGGGTGAAACCAACACCGATGATTGGATTAGAGCCTCGCTGAGCAAATTTGCGATGGGCCTGTTCGAACTGAGTCTCATTGTTTACTTCGAAGTCACGATACTTGATCCCGGTATCCTTAGAGAACCGCTCGACACCATGATAAACGGCTTCGTTAAAGGACTTGTCAAACTTTCCACCCATATCAAAAACTACAGCAGGCTTTATGTTGGCAGCCTGAGCGGTGGCAGATGCCAGCGCCACTGCACCGACTGCCAGAACGGGTGCCAGGTTCTTGGCAGCACGGCTTGATATGACCGTTCGGCTAGAAAATACAGCGGCTAAAAGGGTTTTGCAGCTCTTCATTATTATGTTCCTCGTAAGGATGTGGTTGAGTTCCATTCACTGGAACCCATCGCTAACTATTCGCCGTAGGGCGCCCAGATATTTTTTACTTCAGTTGCTTGTCGCAAAAATTCACGACCTTCCCCTTGAGTCGGGCTCAGCCAGTCTCGGCTCAGGCCATAGTTGACCCAAGTGCGTTTCAGACTGGCTGTAGACTCATTTTCAACCAGAGTGCTGCCTTCGGCATCACCCCAATACCAGATAGCGTCCACGTTGTAGTGAGCCGCCAAAACTTTTGCCAGTTCGTTGCTGTTACCGGTGATAATATTGATGACCCCCGCTGGAACATCGGAGGTCTCCAGTATTTGATAAAAATCCAGAGCACTTAAAGGGTGGGTCTGTGAGGGGACAGCCACAACACGATTTCCCATGGCAATAGCGGGTGCAATTAACGAGATAAAGCCCAGTAGTGGTTCCTGATCAGAACAAACCACTGCCATCACTCCGTTAGCCTCGTGCATTGCCAAAGCCACACCTCGCATCGGTACCGAATGCACAGCACCGTCATATTTGTCTGCCCAGGCTCCATAGCTGAACAGGCGCTGGATAGAAACCTCCACTTCTTCAGCTGCCTGTTTGGTGCTGCAGCCGGTTTGTTCGCTAATTCGAGCCGCAAATTCTTCAGCTCGTGCGCTAAGGTTTTCTGCAATGTAATACAGAACCTGAGCACGATTGTGGCCACTGGCCTGAGACCAGCTGGTGGCTTTGGCTGCGGCTTCTACAGCGTTGCGGATATCTTTTCGGTTGCCTTCACCACAGTGCCCTAACAGCTCACCTTTCGGTGACAGAACGTCCAGGCTGTAACCCGAGTCCGGACGTACCTGTTTCCCTCCGATATAAAACTTGGCAGTGCGATCTAACCTGTTTTGAGTACTGGTTGTGCTGATTCCGGCGGATACGCCCGGTTTCGTTTTTGCCTTGATGGGCTTTGCAGTAGCAAGGTGGCGGGGCTTCAGGTATTCGTAAAGGCCTTCCCGACCACCTTCACGTCCAAAGCCGGATTCCCGGGTTCCACCAAACCCTGCTGCGGCATCAAACTGATTGGTACAATTGATCCAGGCAACCCCTGCTTTTATCTTCGGTGCGATATCCATACACAGATTAATGTTCTCACTCCAGATGCTGGCCGCCAGACCGTAGCGGGTATTATTGGCCAGTTGCACGGCTTCGGCGGGGGTGCGGAAAGTCATGCTAACCAGTACAGGGCCAAAGATTTCTTCCTGGGCGACATAAGCTGATCCTTCCACTTCACTGAGTAGTGTTGGAGGATAAAAACAGCCGTTATCGCAGATATCTACTTTTTCCACCTGGGGCTGGTAGATTTCAGCGCCTTCTTCAACGCCTTTCTTGACTAAGGATGTGATCTGTTGAAGTTGTATCGGGTCTACTATTGCACCTAAATCAACGGTTTTATCCAGAGGGTTGCCGATGCGCAACGTATCCATACGAGCACGGATTTTTGCCAGCAATAGCTCAGCGATGCTTTCCTGTACAAGCAGTCGGGATCCTGCACAGCAGACCTGCCCCTGATTAAACCAGATAGCATCGACAATGCCTTCAACGGCGCTATCCAGGTCGGCGTCATCAAAGACAATAAAGGGCGATTTGCCACCTAATTCCAACGTTAGTTTCTTACCGCTCCCCGCAGTTTTTTCACGAATCTGTCGACCGACTTCAGTTGATCCGGTGAAAGCGATTTTACTGATGTCCGGATGTTCACAAATCAGACTCCCGGTAGTGCCGTCGCCAGTGATGATATTGACCACCCCCTTTGGTAAACCTGCCTGTTGGCAGATCTCGGCAAATAGCAATGCGCTGAGACTTGTGTATTCTGCCGGTTTCAGTACGACGGTATTACCACAGGCCAGAGCGGGGGCTACCTTCCAGGCGAGCATCAGCAGCGGAAAGTTCCATGGGATAATCTGTCCAACGACTCCCAGGGCTTCCTGTTCAGGCATTTCGCTGTCCAGCAATTGTGCCCATCCAGCGTGATGATAAAAGTGACGAATCACTAACGGGATATCTGCGTCGCGGCTCTCGCGGATGGGCTTTCCATTGTCCAGCGTTTCCAGCACGGCAAACAGGCGGGCGTGCTTCTGTATCAGGCGTGCCAGGGCATACAGGTGGCGGGCCCGTTGGTGTCCATTCAGGGCGGACCAGTCTGATTGTGCTTTTTTTGCAGCTTTTACCGCTTTATTAACAGTATCAGTACCGGCTGCGGATAAAGATGCCAGAACAGTACCGTCTGCCGGATTACGGCTATCAAACCGCTGCTCTGATTCGTCAGTATGGAATTTACCGTCTATAAAATGGCCGAAACGACGCTGATGTTGGTCAAGCCATTGTAATGCTGCCTGACTCGTTTCCGGGGCCGTTCCATAGTCCATGTTTTCAAAGATTGTCATTAGGTTCATTCTGTTTGCTCAGCAGATAGGATGACGGAAACCGGCGGAGTAGCGACCGCTAACGGCGTGTTCCAATTGGCGTTCGATATCGCCTAGAAGGCTTGAAGCCCCAAAGCGAAATAACTCTGGACATAACCAGTCATTGCCCAGTTCCTCTTTGATCAGCGATAGATAAACCAGTGCGTCCTTAGCTACACTGATGCCACCGGCAGGCTTGAAGCCAACCTTGTACCCTGTAAGCTGGTGGTAATCCCGGATCATTCGCAGCATAACCAGACTCACTGGCAGCGTGGCGTTAACGGGTTCTTTACCAGTCGATGTTTTAATAAAATCGGCACCGGCCATCATGCAAACCTGAGACGCTTTGGCGATGTTTCTCAGTGTTCCCAGTTCTCCTGTGGCCAATATGGTTTTCATATGGGCAGGACCGCAGGCTTCTCGATAGGCTTTTACCTCGTTGTACAGCGCCTGCCAGTCCCCGGAAAGAACATAGCGCCTGGAAATGACGATATCTATTTCGGTTGCTCCGGCGGCAACTGAGGCTTCGATTTCCTTGATACGTAACTCAAATGGAATCAGCCCTGCAGGAAAACCCGTAGAAACCGCAGCCAATCCCAGGTTGCTGCCCTCCAGGGCTTTACTGGCGGGAGCTAACATTTCGTGATAAACACAGACAGCTGCAGTAGTCAGTTTTAATGCTTCGATTCCCAGTGCTGCAACTATATCGTCGCGAATGGGCTTTCGAGCCTTCTGACACAGTCGGCGAACCCTGCTGGGAGTATCGTCGCCCGACAGGGTGGTGAGATCGATGAAACTGATGGCTTTTAATAACCAGGCAACCTGGTAGTCTTTTTTTACACTGCGGCGTGCACCCAATGAGGCACAGCGTCGTTCTACTGCACTGCGATTAACCCGAATGGCTTCTATAGTATCTAGATTTAAGTCGGTACCCGGGTTACGTGCTTCTTCATTATCTCCTGTTTTTGGAAGACTGGCTGAACGATGCGTGGAAGCGCTGTTTGTTTTAGCCACCTCCGGCAGATCCAGCGTGGATAGGTTACTCGTAGTGTTCATAAAAAAGCCTTTTGTCACCGCAAGCAAAGACGGTGAGTAGGTTGTTGGCATTAAGCAGGTCATTGACACAGGACAGGTCGATAGTGAGTATCCTCAGCTGTTTGTGCTCAAAACCTGTGATTGCTCATGCCTGGTTTTATTTGCTGCATTCATCAGGGCGACCAGCTCTTCTGCTGAAGTCTCACCCATCACCAAGTCTGTAATAACTCCGGTACGTAAGGCTGCGAGTGTGGCTTTACCTTTGTCGTCACCACCGGCGATGGCGACAACCTGACGACCTCGAATATCCTCGATTCCGAGGCCGACACCTCGACGATTGACTTCACTGACAACCTGCTGGCCATCAATGTCGATAAACTGGCCCATAACATCGCTGGCGGCGCCATTGTGGTTCAGTGCATGCCACTCATCATCATCGATCATACGTACGCGGCATATGTGGGCATCAGCTTCCAGGCTGCCAATACCAATGACAAAGAGTTCGGATTTTCTGGCCACATCCAGCATTTCTTTGACTGTTGGCTGAGACATCAGCATTTCTTTCTCTTGCTCATTGGTTGCGATGTAGGGAACGGGAAGCAGAAAACCTTCACCGCTTGTCCGTTCTACAAGGCGGTGTATGACATCAAAGGGGTTCGTTGAAAGTTTGCGGGTGAGGCTGCCGGATACTGATACAAATTTCAGCTCGGGCATCGACATTGTAGGCATTCTCTCCACCACTGCAGACAGTGAACGGCCTTTACCAACCCCAATAAGAGTAGGCTTTTTATTCTGCAGGGTTGCATGAAGAAAGCGGGCTCCAGCGGCGCCAACAGCAGAAAACTTTGCCAGAGGGGAGCGGTCAGAATCATTGTAAACAGCCGGTGCCACCACACAGGAGCTGAGCCCGAACTGTTGGATTATTGCCTCTTCTAAAGCAACACATTTGGCCGGTTCTCCTTCTATGAAAACCTTTACCAGATTGTGCTGTTGAGCCAGTGCAATCAAACGGTGGGCTTTGGCTGAAGAAACCTGTAAGCGCTTTGCCACCTCTCCTTGAGTGTAGCCGCCTATATAAGAGAGCCAAGCTGCTCGGGTGGCCAGATCAAGTTGTTCCTGGCTAAGGGGGGGTTTAGTCGCCATAGCGTTGATCATCTGTCTCTAGTTGGATTTTTATTGGTTAGCACTGAGTTTCGATTTGTTACAGAGTATTGAAAAAAATCGCACCCAGTGAATTATTTTTCAATTTTTACCAGTCTGATCTGTAAAGGTCAATAGAAATGAATTCACAAAAACAGTGGTTTTTGTGAAATATTATTCAGTGAGTGGAAAAAAAATCAATATTTTAGGGTGTTACAGATGAGTTCAATCAACTGCTGTATCAGGATAAAAAGGTGTTTTTTTATCTGAACAACAGATCCCTGAGTTGTTGAGAGCATGGCTTTGGTCGAATAATGGAAAGATAATGGATTTTGATAACAGATTGTCGTTGAAAACTGGACGGTAGTTTTTACCGGGTTATACTGCCGCCATGGCTAAAAAGACACCCGCTGCCCGTGGCAGAAAAAAGCAAAATAAACCCGCTCGATCCCGCTCGTCCCGGTTTTTGACCTTCTTGTTTAAGCTCTCTCTTGTAGGCTTTGTAGTCGGTGGAATAGGGCTGATTTACCTGGATGCAACCATTCGAGCCAAGTTTGAGGGTAAGCGCTGGGCATTACCCGCCAAAGTTTACGCCCGTCCCTTGGAACTCTACGCAGGGCAAGCTCTAAAAGCGGAAGACTTGCGTCTGGAATTAAAAAGTCTTGGCTACCAGGCCGTCAAAAACGTCTCTCGACCAGGGCAGGTGTCAGTTAATGGTAATCGGATGCGGATTCGCACACGGGGATTTGGGTTTGCCGATGGGCAGGAACCTTCTCGCACGATTAATCTTAGCTTCAATACAGGCGGGCTTCACTCACTGGCTGATAAGCAAGGACGTGCTCTGCCTGTTGCGCGACTGGAACCGGTGCTGATAGGAGGGATCTACCCTGCTGATAATGAAGACCGGGATTTGGTTAAACTGGAGCAGGTTCCAAAGGCACTGATCCAAGCACTGGTCAGTGTCGAAGATCGAAGTTTTTACGAACACTATGGCATCTCCTTAAGAGGGATTGCCCGAGCAATGTGGAGCAATATTGCTGCCGGCAGGATGGTACAGGGAGGGAGTACGCTGACCCAGCAGCTGGTGAAGAACTTCTTTCTGACCAGCGAACGTACGCTCTGGCGCAAACTGATTGAAGCTCCGATGGCGATGTTGTTGGAGCTTCATTACAGTAAGGATGAGATTTTACAGGCATACTTGAATGAGGTTTATCTCGGTCAGGCCGGTGCTCGTGCTGTTCACGGTTTTGGGTTAGCCAGCCAGTATTATTTTGGTCGACCCTTGGATAGCCTGTCTTTGGATCAGCACAGCCTGTTGGCTGCTTTGGTGAAGGGGCCCTCTTATTATGATCCGAGGCGACACCCGGAGCGGGCATTAAAACGCAGAAATCTGGTTATTGATTTACTTCGCCAACAGCAATACATCAGTGATGATTTAGCTGATAAAGCCAAAAAGCGTCCATTGGGATTAGTCTCAAATAAGACTCTGGTTAAGGGGGCATTTCCCGCATATTTGGATCTGGTCAAACGACAGCTTCGTCGGGATTATCGTCAGGAAGATCTGGCCTCTGAGGGGTTGCAGGTATTTACTAATCTGGATCCTATCGTACAGCTGAAAGCAGAGGCCAGTCTGGCCAAAGTAACAGGGCAATTGGCTAAACGACATGGCAACAAGCTCAAAGATATTGAGGGAGCCGTTGTTGTTGGAAATAGCCAGACCGGTGATGTAGTTGCTGTAGTTGGCGGGCGTAATGCCCGTTTTCAAGGGTTTAACCGGGCTTTGGATGCTATCAGGCCCATCGGTTCGCTTGTTAAGCCTGCGGTCTTTCTGGCTGCATTAGAACAGAGTCGGCAATATACCCTGGTATCGCAAATCCCTGATACACCACTGCGGATAGATAACCCGAATGGAACAACGTGGGAGCCGAGGAACTTTGACAAAAAAAGCCATGGTACTGTCCCACTTCACCAGGCGTTGGCCCGGTCCTATAATCTCGCAACCGCTCGCCTTGGTATCGACATGGGAATGGATAAAGTGATTGATACTTTGCAGCGATTGGGAGTGCGAAGGGATATTTCCCCTTATCCTGCAACTCTGTTGGGCTCCTTGAGCCTGAGTCCTTTGGAAGTGATGCAACTTTACCAGACGGTAGCTTCCAACGGTTTTGAAACACCCTTAAGGTCTATTCGATCTGTGCTTACAGCGGACGGGAAGGTTCTATCAAGTTATCCTTTTGAACTGGAACAAAAATTTGATCCTGCCATTATGCATTTACTGCAATATGCGCTTCAGGAAACTGTACGAGAAGGCACTGCTAAATCCGTCTATAAGCGCTTTCCGGCATCTTTAAATCTGGCAGGAAAGACCGGAACCACCAATGATCAACGGGATAGTTGGTTTGCCGGGTTTACTGGAGACTACCTGGCCATCAGCTGGCTTGGCAGGGATGACAACAAACCGACACCTCTGACCGGTAGCAGTGGTTCTCTCCAGGTTTGGTCAGAATTGATGACTCGATTGCGCCCTCAGTCCTACCAGGCTGTCATGCCGGAAGCGGTGAGTTATCATTGGGTTGATGATCGTACCGGTTGGTTGACGGATGAAGTTTGTCCGGGAGCCCGATTAATACCGTTTGTCGATGGCTCTGTACCCGAACAAAAGCGTGGATGTCCGGAATCGTCTAAAGTCAGAAAGGCTGTTAACTGGTTCACTCGTTTATTTAGTAGTTAACGTTTAATCGTTAACTAGTCGCTGCTTTCAGTAGTTAACCGGAACTGCTGATGGTTAGTGCTTATCAGTAATTATTTGTAAGTAGAGATTAGAAATTTAATGACTAGGGCCCAAAAAGCAGTATTGTCCATTTTCCTACCTGTGATCCTTGCCAGTTGCGCTACTCATGATCCGAATCTGGTTGGGGTTGAAGACCGTTCAGGGCAGTCTCCTGGCCGGTCGTCATCTCAGGTCCTTATTCCTTCTCAGACAGGGACTCTGGAGACGGGAAATGCTACTGGAAACGAGTCTACAGCACGGTCCTATCCGGCTGATTCTTCTTCAATCAGCGGGCAACCCTCAGAGGGATCCGAAGCAATCCCGCAACCTATTAATATTGAAGCGCCGGTGATGACGGTTCAATCGAAACCACCCAGTGGTGCGCTGTTGGCCCTGCTTGAACAGGCAGAATCTCAACAACAGGCCGGTAACAATCAACGTGCTCTTTCATCGTTAGAGCGGGCTCAGCGGATTGCTCCCAGAGACCCCGCTGTCTATTTACAACTCAGTCGGTTACGGCTGGATATGAAAGATTATCAGCGAGCAGAGCAGTTGGCACGTAAGGGCCTGAGCCTTTCATCCGGTAATAAACAAATGCAGCGTGCTTTTAATACACTGCTTAAGCAAATCAAGCGGTAACTCAACTGTTAAATCTCTGCTAGCCTAATAACCATAAGGACTACCGCTTCTGGCAGTCCTTCAGGAACAGGAGTGTGCACAGATGAATAACAGTTGGATGTATTTATTGGTTGCAGTCGGTTTTAGCTTTGCTCTCCAGGCTCAGGCTGATGATAACACCGTGGAATATTGTGAATCTGCTGCGGAGCTGGCCAAGCAGGGGCAGAATAAAGAGGCACTTGAAGAGGCTCGGTGGTGTGTAGAAGGGCTGGAGCAGGAGCTGCAGGCCTTGGAGAAAGAGCTGTTCAGTAAAACGATTGGGGATTGGAAGCGTGGCGAAGTTCGGCAGAACAAAGGTATGGGTATGTTTATCACGGAGACTAGTTACACTCGCGATAATATGAAGATTGACATGACCCTGACTGGAGGAAGTGGTGCCATGGCGGCAGCGATGGCGCAAATTGGGATGATGCAAGGTGGCAAGCGGGTAAGGCTGGGAAAACATCGAGGTGTGATGACCCCCAAAGGTGAATTAAGTGTCAAACTCAATGATGGGCGGATGTTGATGTTTAAATCCCGTAATGCTGGAGCTGACGAACTACAGGCTTTTGCCAAGCAGTTTCCGGTAGCAGATTTGGATGGTAGTTAAGTCGTCGGCAGTCAGAGGCGATAGCGGGTTAACGCAATCCCGGCCAGAACAATTCCCAGTGCCAGCAGGCTCTGGCTTGTCACAGGTTCATTCAGAAAAAGGGCTCCGGAGAAAAATGCCACCGCCGGAATAAGATAGTTGATGGTCGATAGAAAGGTTGGTCCGGCCCGTTGAATAACCTGAAAATAAATAATGGTGGCGATACCTGTTGGCCCAATACCCAGCCAGATGACCGCAATTAACGAGCTGGTGCTGAAGTTTGATAAGGAAAAATAAGCCGCAGTTGATTCTGAGTTGAGTACTGAGGTTAGGATACCGCTTTGAAAAGCCCAGATAGGTAGCGACATAATAGAGCCTGCTATAAGGACTCCTGCTCCTGCCACCAAAGGGGTAAAGCTTGGCAGTAACCTCGCCAACACAGTATTCAGGGCATAGCAGCAGGCTGCTATTAGCACCGATAGTGCACCCAGTATCTCATGGCGTTGGCCTCCCAGTACTGGTCCTAACAGCAATACGATACCGCTGATCCCGACGGCAAATCCCAGTATCTTAAAGCGATTTAAATTCTCTCCCGCAACAAAGTAGTGAGCTAATACCATTGTTGCCAGAGGCATAATGGCCATAATGACCCCTGCCATCCCTGAGGTAATGGATTTTTGACCCCAGGCAATCAGGAAGAAAGGAAGTAGATTCCCAATCAAGCCCATCAGGAAAAAAGCAAACCAGGCCCGTTTGTCGGTGGGTAAGGTTAATTTTTTAACAAATAATGCGGCTACCAGCACAGCTGCGCCGAGTAGCACACGCAAAGCCACGATGCCTACAGGGCTTATACTGTCCACCGCAAAGGCTATTACAAGAAATGAAGTTCCCCAAAGAAATATCAGACAGAACAGCAAAATCCAGTTAACAAGTTGGAACGACATCAAATCTTTTCCAAAAAAACGATCATCATATCCAGTTGTTTCAGAGAACGCACTGCATCTATCTATTCTTTTTGCGGTTTCAGCGGCAGTACCGACACGTTGGCACTCTGGAGTCTGCAAGCGCGAGCAGATTCAATCAATTTACAGCGACTGATTTATATTTATCAGTAGCTATCTGTCTATAGCTAAGAAACAGACGGCAGGGAATCAGGGTTGCACAGTTGGGCTGCTTAGCTAAAAGCGAATAACTTTATCGCAGCAATAGTGGCCATCAATCGAATCAGCCACTTAAACTGGTTTAGCTTAAGATGGCGTAGAAGTTGGTAACCGATGGCTGCTCCGACGATGAGTCCGGGTAGACACTGCAAGCTCACTAAGGTCGTCTGCCAGTTTACTAGTCCGAGAAACCAAAGTACTGGAACTTTAGCAAGATTGATGATTAAAAACCCCCAGGCTCGGGTGCTCACGTAGGCTTCTTTGGAAAGCCGTTGTTCCATCATAAAAAGACTGAATAACGGACCTGCTGCATTGGCAATAAGGCTGACAAAGCCAGCGCATAAACCGGTTATATAGGCTGAAGTGGGGTGGCGCATAAATTTGGCCGGTTTGTGGTCCAGCCATACTCCAAGAACAACGATCAAAACGATAGTAATGCCCAGCATCATGGTGAACATCTCTGTATTGATCTCAGAGAGTAGCCAGCCTCCTAGTGCAACACCCACGAAGCCTACTGGCAGAAGGCGAGCCAATACCGGCCATGCGATATCTTTACGGTACATGGCTATTGCCATTAAATCGGTGATTATATAAATCGGGATAAGTATCCCCAGTGCTTGTGTACCTGGGAATGCAATCATTAGGACGGGCAGTATCAATAACCCCATTCCCCCAACAGAAAACTTGGAGAATCCAGTTATGAGGCCAGCGGTCAGAAGGCTTAATAGCGTTATGTCCAAAGTTTAACTCCTGGGGTGTTTTGAATGGCTGCGCTAGCATAGTTAAAAAAATGAGTTCAAGATAACGACATCTTTTGCTTAAAATGATCGGAAAAAACTATCATGACTAATGATCAATTGCGGTCCTTTGTTGCCGTGGTAGAGCATGGAAGCTTCAGGGCGGCCGCTGAGCATATGTTTAAAACCCAGTCGACAGTAAGTGCTGCAGTAAGAACCCTGGAGCAGCAGTTTGATTTCTTGCTGCTGAGTCGGGAGAGTTATCGACCGACGTTGACCACTGAAGGCAAGGCTTTCTACCAGCAGGCAAAGCATCTGCTGGCACAAGCTCAACAACTGGAATTGCTGGGACATCAGCTGGCTCAAGGGGCTGCGCCTACATTGTCTATATCATTAAGCGCCATGTGTGCTATCCCTCCAGGACTGAAGGCTTTAAAGCGTTTCTGTGATCAATACCCGAAAATGAGGCTTAATATAACGACCGAGCATTTGTCTGGTGTTTTAGAACAATTGCGAATCGAGAATGCAGATCTGGCAATTGGACCCCATCATGGTTTGGATGGCCGCTATGAGTTTACTGAGATAGCCAAGGTTTCGATGGTTACGGTCGCTGCCCCTGGGTATTTAGATCAACCTTCCGGGAAAGAGATCAGTCAACAGAGCATCCGCTCTTATCCTCATATACTGATTTCTGATAGTGGTTCGTCGCCATTGGATCATGTCAATGTGATACCTGGAGGACGACGTTGGTATGTGAATGATTATCAAATGAAAAAAACCTTGATGCTGGCAGGCATGGGGTGGGCGCGTATGCCTGAGCATATGATTGAGTCAGAATTAAAGGCAGGAAAACTGGTCCCTCTAAGCATAGAGAACTTTAATTGTGACAGTCGAGAGCCTGTTTACTTAATACGGTTGCGCCATCAACCTCTGAGTGAATTGGCCAGTGAATGTTGGAAAGCCTTGGCTGGATTATAATGGTAGCTGGCGTTATGAGAATAAAATGACTGGAATCAGCTTCATATGTCATTTCTGATGGTTATCAACGGCAATGACTATAAAGCAGCATGATATTTATGGTATACCGGCAGTTATCAATACAGAGAAGTTGTTTAAACATATTGTTGTCCACTGTCTAGGTTTGTGATGAGAAGCTCATGCCTGGAGTGCAGATTCCCAACATTTAAGAGGTGTTAAGGCTATGGGCATAATTGATGGACTAAAGCGGCAGTTACGGTCGGTTATTCAGTGGGATACTGATGACAATGAATTGTTGTTCTATCAATGGAGCGACAATGGCGATGAAATAAAAAATGCTTCCAAGGTTGTTGTTGGCCCAGGGCAAGGCTGCATCTTCGTATATCGCGGTAAAGTTAAGGGAATGCTGCATAAAGAAGGGATTTATCCTATAAAAACAGCAAACATTCCTTTTATCACCACGTTGAGCAAATTCATGCAGTTCTTCGAGAGTGAGCACAAAGTGGGGATCTACTTTTTCAAGAAAACCAAGATTCTCGATCAAAAATGGGGTACCAGTTCCGTCATTAAATATCAGGACCCAAAATATGATTTTCCGGTGGGACTTAAAGCCTACGGAAATTATAGTTATCAGCTGGCAAACCCTCGTAGTTTTTTTGTTAATGTGATGGGAAGTCGTGATTCTTTTGGCGTTCAGGATCTGCGTGAAGTGATGTCAAAACGAATAATTCATCCTTTGAGTGACTATTTGGCTGAGAGCAAGTTCAGCTATGTCGAGATTGACGCCAATCGTGAAGAAGTGGCGCAGGGGATGGCGGAAGTACTACAAGCCGACTTTGATAAACTTGGTTTTCGCATTACTGATTTTCGTATAGAGGGCACTGATTTTGATGATGAGACTCTTAAGCGCGTCAATCGAATCGCTGATGTGACCGCAGAGGCTTTTGCTGCTGAAAAAGCCGGAGTGAATTTTGCTGAGCTTCAACGACTCGAGGCATTGCGTGAAGCCGCAGCCAATGAGAGTGGTGCAGCAGGTGCTGGGGTGGGTATCGGTGCAGGTATTGGTTTGGGGCAGCAGATGGCTCAGTCAATGTCAGAAACTGTGTCAGAGAACAGGGCGCCGTCGAATACATCTGAAGATGATATTCTAGGTAAGTTGGCCAAACTTAAGACGTTGTTTGAAAAGCAACTGATTACCGAAGAAGAATATGCTGCTAAAAAGAGCCAACTATTGGAAGAGTTGTGAAATTGTAGAGGTTGTCAGTGGCAAAGTGTCGACATTGCTCCGCTCCGATGAGAGCCAATAACCAAAATTGTCAGTATTGTGGCGTCCGAAATGATGTAGATCTGCATGGGCGTCTCAGTTTTCATATGGTTCAGCCTGATTCTGACCGGCTCTGTCCCAATTGTGAAAAATCAATGCAGACTATCGATTTAAAAATCGACGGTAAATTCTATATCGAGCGTTGTGTCTCCTGCTATGGGCTATTTTTTGATTCCGGTGAGATAGAGGATGTGCTTGATCACGGCGTCTCTCATGATAATCATATCAATAATCAGCTGATTACTAATGTTTCAGAAGATCGCTATGAAAGTGGTAAGGAGATCAAATACAGAAAGTGTCCGGTGTGCCAAAACTTTATGCTAAGGCGGGCATTCGGATACAGAAGTGGTGTTGTGGTGGATCGCTGTATGGATCACGGGGTCTGGCTTGATAGCGGTGAGCTGATTCATTTGCTTGAATGGAAGAAAGCGGGTGGACAGATGGCTGATGATAAGCGGACTCGAGAAAAGCTAGCAGCCGAGCAACGTAAAACAAATACTGCCGATATGAGTAGACTGTCATCAGGTTCATCGTTGCGATCAGGCTCAAGGTATGAATCGAGCAGCGGCTTACCTGATTTGGAAGATATTGTCGGTGATGCTCTTTCCTCCCTGGTGAACACATTTTTTCGATAGTTTAACCGGCAACCGTTGGCTTGAAAGCGGTTGCTATCTGGATAAAGCAGAGACTAGCTGAAACAGAACTCGCTACCTGAGTGCAGCTGAGCTATTCAGTAATTCGGGTTCAGCTTAGCGCTTGTACCGAAAGAAAGCTGCTTCAGGACCAGTAAGGATTTGAAGCAGCTATTTCCATGTAGCAATAGTCGACTTAATATCTGACAACTATCAACTTAAAGAATATCAACCTAAATATTATCAACTAAAGGGTGGCGAAAACCTTTTCGGCTGCATCCAATGTGTATTGGATATCTGCATCGGTATGGGCTGCTGACAGGAAACCCGCTTCATAACTGGCGGGTGCCAGGTAGACACCAGCATTCAGCATGCCATGAAAGAAGCGATTAAAGCGTTCATTATCGCAGGCCATGACTTGCTGATAGTTGGTAATCTTGGGCTCTTCCGTGAAAAAACCTCCAAACATGGTGCCCACGTGATTGGTAGTGAATGGAATACCAGCTTTCTCTGCGATTTTTCGCAAGCCTGTTACAAGCTGCTCAGTTTTGGAAAATAATGGCTGGTAGAATCCCGGTCGACTGATTTGTTCCAGCATCGCTAATCCGGCTGCCATCGCTACTGGATTTCCAGACAGGGTTCCTGCCTGATAGACCGGCCCCAGCGGGGCTATATGTTCCATAATCTCTTTGCGACCGCCGAAGGCGCCGACTGGCATACCTCCGCCAATGACTTTACCCAGAGTAGTCAGATCAGCCTTGACACCGTAGTGGCCCTGAGCACCCTGCAACCCCAAGCGAAACCCCGTCATTACCTCATCAATGATCAACAGACTGCCACTTTGATCACAGACCTCTCTCAGTGTTTCCAAAAAGCCTGGAACCGGTGGAACGCAATTCATATTACCAGCTACCGGTTCAACAATGATACAAGCGACCGTATCGCCGATTTCCGCAAAGGCCTTTTTAACCCCTTCAATATCATTATAAGTGAGGGTTATCGTGTGCTCAGCCAGCCCAGCCGGTACACCTGGCGAGCTGGGAACACCGAAAGTTAATGCTCCGGAACCTGCCTTGATCAGTAGAGAGTCGGAGTGGCCATGATAACAGCCTTCAAATTTAACGATCTTATCTCGTCGCGTATAGCCTCTGGCCAGGCGGATTGCACTCATGGTTGCTTCTGTTCCGGAGCTAACCATTCGAATCATGTCTATATGAGGAAGCAGATCACAGATTTTGGTTGCAAGCTGGGTTTCTATTTCCGTGGGAGCACCAAAGCTCAGGCCCTTTTTCATTTTCTCCATCACCGCTTCGGTGATGCTTGGGTGAGCATGGCCTAGAAGCATTGGTCCCCAGGACAGCACGTAGTCAACGTAACGTTTGTCATCGGCGTCAAAGATATAAGGACCTTCTGCCCGCTCGATAAATATCGGAGTCCCACCCACCGCCTTAAAAGCTCTGACAGGGGAATTTACGCCGCCGGGAATAACAGTTTTGGCCTGGTCAAACAGTTTTTCAGATTGGGTCATTAAGCTGTCCTTCGTTTTCTACTTAATAGCCAGTAGCCGTATTTATCCACGTATTTTTTGTAAATACGGCTTCTGACTATTACTTTTGTTGGTCTCTATATGAGTTATGCTCAGCTTTTATCGTTATTGGCTGAATATGTGGGTATATTGTTGGGCTCGCGCTTTTACGTTGTCTGCCGCGAATAGACTGTGAACTACAGCAAGCATGTGGGCACCCGCTTTAATCAGTTGGTCGGCATTATCTACCCTAATTCCACCTATAGCTACTATAGGAATCTGTAACTGTTGACGGGCGTCATGTAACAGCTCGATGGATGCTGGCTTAGCGTTGGGCTTCGTACTGGAAGGGAAAAACGCACCGAAGGCCACATAATTTGCACCTTCATCTTGAGCCTGTAGTGATAAGTCCAGTGAATTGTGACAGGTGACGCCGATAATTGAGTCTGTTCCGAGTTCGCGGCGGGCCTCTTCTACACTGCCGTCCTGCTGGCCCAAATGGACTCCGGATGCTGAAGCCTCAATGGCCAGGTCTATGTCATCATTTATCAGCAATGGCCTGTTGTATTGACGACAGATCTGGACCAATCGCCTGGCTTGGGATAGCCGTTTTATCGAATCCTTGCTTTTGTCTCTATATTGTATGAGGGTGGCGCCTCCCTGCAGGGCCTGCTCCACTTTGTGGAAAAGAACGTCTTCTGGCATCAGCTGTGCGTCGGTTATCCCGTAGAGGCCTGCCAGTGGGGATTTGCATGTAGTGGTCATTGTCAGCTTACAGCTCTTGTCGGTCAGTAAAAAATCGGATGATATCATCTCTTAACAGGATGCCTCGGAGGGTCGTCCGATTAGTTGCGGATATAAGACTAACAGATGGATTACTATTAGCGGCGATTTTTCTATTGCTGACAATATACAGGACATCTACATTGTGTTGATCCAGCGCCCGTAGCGCTTCTTTCAGTGTCGCTGTTGAATGAATAGGAATGAGGTCTTTTCGCAGGCCGGGTATTTCCAGCAGGTCAACCGTGTCTGATTCCTGGGGTTGATCCAGATAAAGCTGCAAATCTGCTGCTGATAGCAGTTTGCAAGGCTGTTCATTCTCATCGCTGCTTTCATCGTAAACTAACAGCCACTCAGTTTCTGCAGTTAATGCGGCTTGGGCATCTTTAACAGAGAGCATTCTGGGCCGTTGCACAAAGTTGTTTCGCATTCGGCTGGTGACGCTGGCGCGTTCAAGAACTGAATCCAAGGGCGCTCTTCGCCAGTCGAGGCCTCTGGCCACAAGGATTGCCTGGAACACTGAGCCTGCCGGAAAGAACTGTCTACAGACAAGACTGGCAGTAACCGTTGCTGCCATTGCAGGGAAGATTACATTGGAGTTGTGGGTCAGCTCTATAACAGCCATTAGTGCTGCCAGCGGGGCTTGCAGTACTGCGCCCATCATCGCCCCCATTCCCAGCATGGCATAAAAACCAATCTCAGATACGGGGATATCGACCGCATAACCGCCTAGATAGCCAAGGGTTGCACCAGCTGCTGCACCAATAAAGAATGTAGGCCCGATTAATCCCATTGGAACCCCGAGGCCAATAGATACTGCTGTTATCATCAGCTTTACCAGAGTGAGCCCCAGTAGCAGTTGCAGCCCCAGGTCTCCGTGAAGTATTTGAGTCACGGAGTCGTAGCCAAGACCCATGATCTGGGGGTAGAACAGCGCTGCTGTGCCAGTGAACAGACCGGCTAAAATAAGTCTGACAAAGAGTGGAATGCGAACGTTCTTTACTGTCAGCAGGACCGTGTGATTAAACAGCAGTGAGAGCAGGCCGATAACAAACCCTAAAAATACTACAAAAGGGATTTCAGTCAGTGATGCTAGCTGAAATGCTGGAACTACAAAGGCGGTTTCACTACCCAGGACTAATTGCATTATAAGTGCTGAAGTTGCTGAAGCTATGGTGACGGGGATAAACCCAATCACTGAATACTCCATCATCACAACTTCCATGGCGAAAATCACACCGGCGATTGGCGTATTGAAAGATGCAGATATTGCTGCTGCCGTGCCGCATCCCACTAACATTCGAGTACTATTGTTTGGTAGCTTCAACCATTGACCCAATAGGCTGCCGCTGGCCGCTCCAAGGTGGACGGCGGGTCCTTCCCGCCCTGCGGAATGACCAAAGAGAATTGCAAGTGCGCCAGTGATAAACTGAACGATTACGTTAGGCAGCGGTAACTGTCCTTGGTGGTAACCTAAACGTTCGAGCACATGGGGAACACCGACTCGGGAGTGTTCATAGGATACTGAGATTAAAATTACTGCAATAATCAGGCTACCGGCAATAGGTAAAAAGAACTTCCATAATTGGGATATAGCTTCGAAATTTTCAGCATCCCCACCCGGTAGCAGCTGTTCCAGTGGCCAGCTAATTACAAAACGAAATGCCAGGATTATCAAACCGGTAAACAGGCCACAGAGCATTCCAAGTATAACCAGTTGTGGCATTGCCTCCACATGGGCCAGTCTGTTTCTGAAGTGAGTGATTGAGAGTGAATCCATCCGCATAGTAAAGAAGCTCAGTCAACGAAATTATCATTAATGTTTTAAAGAAAGAGTACAATCAGGAGTTCCATTCGTCGTAGCCTTCTTTCGCTTTTGCCTGCGGCGACTTATTATAAGCACTTTTTTGGAAGTTCCCTGATTTTTTATTGGGCGATGATCTCTAAAACTGGCAAGGTTCAGGTTGTCTGAGATTGTTGTAACAGCTTAAAGGGCTTTTATTGATTGTTTGGACCGCGTTCCGACAGTCAGCTTATTGTCAGAGGTTATTGTGATTAAGGTAGGTATTGTTGGTGGTACCGGGTATACCGGTGTGGAGTTGTTGAGACTGTTGTCTCTGCATCCTGACGTAGAGGTTGCAGTTATAACCTCACGTTCAGAAGAAGGTGTTCATGTAGCTCAGATGTACCCTAATCTGCGAGGATATGTAGATCTGCGATTCACAGTACCAGATCTTGAGCAGCTGGCTAGCTGCGACCTTGTCTTCTTTGCGACTCCTCACGGTGTGGCGATGGATATGGCACCTCAACTGATGGAGCGTGGTGTCCGTGTAATTGACCTGGGGGCAGACTTTCGAATTAAAGACCTGCAGACCTGGTCCAAATTTTACAATATGGAACACACCGCGTCAGAGGCCGCAGCAGAAGCTGTTTACGGCTTACCGGAAGTTTATCGACAACAGATCCGTGATGCACGGCTTGTGGCGAATCCTGGATGTTACCCCACTGCGGCTCAATTAGGTTTTTTACCTCTGTTGGAGCAAGGGCTTATCAATAGGCGAAGATTGGTTGCTGACTGTAAATCAGGGGTGAGTGGTGCAGGTAGAGGAGCCAATGTGGGCTCGCTGTTATGTGAAGCCAGTGAAAGTTTTAAAGCTTATGGGGTTTCCGGTCACCGTCATCTGCCTGAAATAAAGCAGGGATTATCGGAAGCCGTTGGATTCCCGGTAGGGCTGACGTTTGTTCCCCATCTGGTCCCAATGATTAGAGGGATTCATGCAACTCTTTATGGAGTGCTTAAGGATCCAGTGGATAATCTTCAGCAGATTTATGAAGAGCGTTATGCGGATGAGCCTTTTGTTGATGTCATGCCAGAAGGAAGTTTGCCGGAAACCCGCTCAGTGAAAGGCGGAAACGTCTGCAGAATTGCGGTATATCGCCCACAGGGTGATGATACTGTCGTGGTACTTTCGGTGATCGATAATTTGGTCAAAGGAGCTGCTGGCCAGGCTGTTCAAAATATGAACATCATGTTTGGGCTGGATGAAAAAGCCGGGCTGAATATCGTTGGTCTGATGCCTTAAAAGGTTGGATCTGCTTGAGAGCCATATCCGTTTGGTCCATAACTGATGTTGTTATTATCTGGTAAAGAAGACTAGTCGCAGCGAGTTTGGTGTAGCTCTTAAGTAAAATACTTGAGTAAAATGCTTGGGTACTGGCATAATGTATTCAGTAATTGCTGGTACCTGTTGGAGGTTTCATGAGTGCGGTTGAAGAATATGTTGCGGAGGCATTGGTTTTTACCGATGCTGCGGCTGCAAAAGTGAAAGACCTTATCGAGGAAGAAGAGAACGACAACCTGAGGTTGCGGGTTTTTGTTACCGGGGGTGGATGTTCTGGATTTTCCTATGGTTTTTCTTTCGATGAAAATGAAAACGAAGACGACACCAAGGTGGTTAATGACGGTGTTACCCTGGTAGTTGACCCTATGAGTTTTCAGTATCTGGCCGGTGCTGAGGTCGATTATAAAGAGGGCCTTCAGGGATCTCAGTTTGTGATCAAGAACCCTAATGCTACAACGACTTGTGGTTGTGGATCCTCTTTCTCCATATAAGCTAGCTTTCGCTTTGAGTTTAATCTACTAAGTTGCTGGATACGATTCCGTTTTTAGGATCGTATCCGGTTTTATTTTCGCCGACCTGTTTGTCCGCTTTTAGTCTCACGATATTTTTTCTGCTTTACCTGTAACGTTTTCCTGTTATTCGTACTCTTGGTTATTAACTTCGAGAGGATCAATAGGTGAATTACGCTCCTTTTCAAACCCAGAATCGTCGAGCCTTTCTCAAATTATTGGCTGCCCAGTTACCAATAGCCGGAGCTCTTTGGGCCGGCTCCCTCAAGGCTTCAGCTGCGGGAAGACATGGAATTGAAGGGCAACAGGCCCCTCCATTGAATCTGGACTATTGGATCGATGGCGATGGCAAGCGGACTCGGTTTGATATAAAGAGCACCGAAGGAAAATGGGTATACCTCAAATGTTTCCAGAACTGGTGTCCTGGATGTCACAAGTATGGTTTTCCGGCTTTACAGCGGGTTCAGCAAGCCTTTGGCAGTGATGACCGAGTGTCAATCCTGGCTGTTCAAACGGTGTTTGAAGGCTTTGCCATTAATTCGAAAAGCAGTCTAAGAGAGCTGCAGTTGCGCTATCAGTTGCCTGTTCTGATGGGGCATGATGCGGGTGATCCAAACGGAGATCACTTTCCTCAGACGATGAAAAATTACCGAACCGGTGGTACTCCCTGGGTTGTTATCATTGATCCCAGTGGAAAAGTTGTCTTCAATGAATTTCATATTAATGCGGATGGTTTTATTGAATATTTGCAAGGAGTGCTTTCTTAACACTCTCAGGCTCTACTGGTCAGGCTTGATAAATTCCGCCAAGAACTCTATGTCCGTTAGCCCCTGTAACAGCAGGGAGATTGCTACAGGTGCCGTCAAGACAGGCTTTCGCAAGCCAGGCGAAAGCCATTGCTTCCAGCCATTCACAGGGCAATCCTACTGAATCTGTTGTAATAACCGGTGTGGGGTCTAGTATCTGGGTCAAACGTTTCATTAAAGTTTGGTTTCGAGCACCACCTCCGCAGACAAACAGTTCCAGAGGTTCCAGTTGATGACTTTGGATTGCGTTGCCAATGGTTGTGGCAGTGAATTCAAGTAAGGTTGCTTGAACATCGGCAGCAGCGATAGGCGTTGCTAGTGATTGCAATACATGGTCAAGCCAGCCGATGTGAAATAGCTCGCGTCCGGTGCTCTTGGGTGGTGTCAAATTCAGATATTGGGTTTTCAACATTAAAGACAGCAGGCGTTGATCAACATTGCCACAGGATGCCCATTCTCCATTTTTATCAAAGCCTTGGTTTTGATGGCGTTCGATCCAAGCGTCCATTAGTACATTTCCTGGACCTGTGTCATAACCTAAAGTACTTTTATTGATGTCTTTTTCCAGTAAGGTTACGTTGGATATGCCACCGATATTGAGAATGATACGATTGCTCTCTTGGCTCTTCAGGTAATATTCGTGAAATGCCGGTACTAATGGTGCTCCTTGGCCACCGGCGGCCATGTCCCTTCGTCGAAAGTCTGCTACAACACGTATACCTGTTTGTTCCGCTATAGTATTTGGGTCGCCAATCTGCAGTGTGAAAGGGTAATCCCCCTCAGGGCGATGGCGTATAGTCTGTCCATGGCTGCCAACAGCGTTAATTGATTGAGGATCGAGCTGAGCTTTTTTCAGCAGTTGCTGGATTGCTCGTACTTGTAGTTCTGCAAAACGGATATCAGTACAGCCCATTCTGTCTATTTCATTGTTTCCCGGTTGAGTTAAGGCAGTAAGTTCTGATCTTAACTGAGTCGGAAACGGTTCCAGGTGGGAAGATACCAGCTTTGGAAAGTTATTTGACAGATCAACCACGACCGCATCAATGCCGTCCAGACTGGTGCCCGACATTAAGCCGATGAACAGATTTGAATCCATGATTTACCCTAATCCCGACCTTATTTTATTGCTTTGATGCCAGTTGTGTTTGTGCGAATGTCTGTAACTGGACCAGCATTTCTTTCGCCTGTGGCCGGAATTTTTCCATCTCTGACTTTGGTAACGGGCGTGCCTGGGGTAAAGGTACAGTCAATGGATTTCTATGAACACCGTTAACACGGAATTCATAATGTAAGTGTGGACCCGTTGCATAACCTGTGCTGCCAACGTAGCCAACAGTTTGGCCCTGTTTGACCCGCTTGCCTCTTTTCATTCCCGGTTTGATCTTATTCATATGAGCATACAAAGTGGTGTATTTTTGGCCATGCTGAACAATAACCGCTTTACCGTAGCCCCCTTTGCGTCCTGCAAAGACTACCTTTCCATCACCTGAGCTTCGGATTGGAGTGCCACGAGGGGCTGCGTAGTCAACGCCACGGTGAGGGCGACTGGTTTTAAAAATAGGATGTTTTCGGTTGGGATTAAAGCGAGAGCTTATACGAGTAAAGTCGACAGGAGTTCGCAAAAACGCTTTACGCATGCTCTTTCCATCGGGAGTGTAGTAATTGCTATTTCCCTTGCTGTCGGTATAACGGATAGCTTGGAATGAATTTCCTTGGTTAGTGAATGAGGCTGCTACAATAGCTCCATCTTTAATAACCTTACCATCAAGGATTAGCTCTTCATAAATCACACTGAAGCTATCTCCCTTGCGTATGTCCAGGGCAAAGTCGACATCCCAGCCAAATATGCTGGCCAATTCCATGATTTTCTTTTGGCTTAACCCTGCTTTCTGTCCTGCCAGGAATAAGGACTGTTCGATATTTCCTTGCTTATATACGTGACGTTGTTCCGGAGTTCGCTCCAGTTTTTCAAGCTTATAGCCTGTTTCTGTCTTGGTAATTAACGTGCTTAACAGTGGAGATTCTTCATGTTTGATTTTATTGAGCACACCTCCTTCCATTAGAAATTCGAGATGTTGTCCTGGCATCAGCCGATTGAAAGGTTTAGCCGGCTTGATACCGTTAATAAGAGGATACATCTGATTTGCACCTAAGCCTGCTTTTTTAAACAACGTGGTGAGGTTATCGCCGGATCGAACCCTGATTCGTAACCAGTTCTCTTCGGGCTTGGGAGCGAGGGCTGAAAGTGCAGAGCCATCAGTCGAGTTATCAAGAGATGGTATTTGTTCCACTGGGGTTGTTTGCTTTTCTATTGCAGAGGTTTCTGTATTTTCCTGCTTTGTTCTGTCTTCTCTTATGCTGATTGTCTTTAACTCGGTTAAGTCTGGTTTAACTGAGTGCAGAGTGGAGGGTGCTACCGATGATTGAGTGTCTTCCGTTATTGTCTCTGAAGCTGTTGGTGTGCGCAGTACAATTTGTTTACGGGTGTCGGGTTGTTGTTCACTGGATGATGCTTCTGTGTTTTCTTTGTCGGCGATTACTTCTTCATTGGGAATAAAAGACAGGATCGCAGCTAAAGTGATAAGACAGAGGGAGCCAGCTACCAGATGCGTCTTGGGGAATTTTTTGGTGATGTTGAGTAGGTTCAAAAGGCCTTCCTTTAGACGTTGCTATCTTTGTTTTCGACCATTATAGGAAATCCATTAGCGATCATCCAATGATCCGTGTCCAAATAATGTCAGGTTGTTTGAGAATGTTCGGGTCAATGGTTAGAATACGCGGTTCTTAGAAGGCCTGTGACCAGTGTTAGGGCCAACGGTTCCATGGTAGAACCGCAGACAGTATAGGTAGCAAGTAAATGACAGTCGAAAACGCACTTCTGAAAGACCTTCAGGCCCGTGGTCTTATTGCACAGATGACCGGTGATGGTGAGCTGGATAAGCATTTGTCAGAAGGTCCGCGAACGCTCTATTGTGGTTTTGATCCAACAGCAGACAGTCTGCATATCGGCAGCTTGGTCCCCTTGTTAGCATTAAAGCGTTTTCAGATGGCTGGTCATAAGCCATTAGCATTGGTCGGTGGTGCTACCGGTCTGATCGGAGATCCAAGTTTTAAAGCAGAAGAAAGAAAGCTGAACACCCCTGATGTAGTCGATGGTTGGGTTAGCAAAATAAAAGATCAAGTCAGCCAGTTTATTGATTTTGATAGTAGTTCCAGTTCGGCGGAAGTGGTCAATAACCTGGATTGGACTGCTGATATAGATGTGCTGTCCTTTTTACGGGATGTTGGCAAGCACTTTTCGATCAATCAAATGATTGCCAAGGAGTCGGTTAAACAGCGTATTGACAGAGAAGGTGAGGGGATCTCATTCACTGAGTTCACCTATATGATTCTTCAATCATTTGATTTTCAGATGCTGAATAAAAACCATCAGTGCTCGCTCCAGATTGGTGGTAGCGACCAGTGGGGAAATATTACCGGTGGAACTGAACTGACTCGCCGGATGAATGGAAATCAGGTATTTGGTCTTACTTTGCCGCTGATCACCAAGTCTGATGGCACTAAATTTGGGAAAACCGAAGCCGGCACCATCTGGTTGGATCCGACGAAAACCTCTCCTTATGCTTTCTATCAGTTTTGGATGAATACAGCTGATGCTGATGTATACCGATTCCTGCGCTACTTCACTTTCTTGTCGATTGACGAGATCGAAGCGATTGAACGTCAGGACTCCGACGCTCAGGGACGTCCCCAGGGGCAGGCTGTGTTGGCCCGTGAAGTAACAAAGCTGGTCCATGGGGACGAGGGTCTTCAGGCGGCGGAACGTATTACTCAAGCATTGTTTAGCGGTGATTCTTCAGAGTTGGGTGAGGATGACTACCAGCAGCTGTGTTTAGATGGTCTGCCATCAAGCCGGATCAATATTATTGAACTTGCTGAAAAGCCATTGACGACCCTGTTTACTGAAGCCGGTGTCGTTAAAGCAGGTCGTGAAGCTAAGGATGCTCTTAAGAATAAGGCTGTCATTGTGAACGCAGAGCCTGTAGGGCTGGATCAGAATATGAATGCTAGCGATGTATTTTCGCCGTCAAAAGCGCTGTATGGGCGTTTCTTTCTTGTTAAACTGGGTAAAAAGAAACACCATCTATTTGTTTTGTAATGAATGTTTGCTGTTTTTGAAAAGGCGCTGATCGGCGCCTTTTTTGTGGATGAAAAATATTTTCGAAAGGTTGTTGACGACAGTGCTCAGGTCTGTAGAATACGCCCCCACGTTGTCGCTGAAGGCGGCAATAGAAGTCCAGCAAAACCCAAGCAGCATCAGGTTTTGCAGCGGTTGATTGAAGATCTCACCGAGGTGAATGACTGAATCAACCGGCTGAAATAAACAGTTGACTTCGAGATTGGCGC
>NZ_MIEQ01000050.1 GCF_001968815.1 Motiliproteus sp. MSK22-1
AAGGCTGTGGAATTGACAGCAAGTGACATTGGGCGTGTAGCTCAGTTGGGAGAGCGCCACCCTTACAAGGTGGATGTCGGGAGTTCGAGCCTCTCCACGCCCACCATTATTTTCTACCCCAGAAGGTAATGGTTGCTTTTCGAAGCATACAGGTTGATGAAAAAGCAGACGTTTTGAAAGAAGCACTGCAGCGAAGTCCTGATTAGTTTTCAGGCATATTGCGGAGCGGTAGTTCAGCTGGTTAGAATACCGGCCTGTCACGCCGGGGGTCGCGGGTTCGAATCCCGTCCGTTCCGCCACTTTGATTGAGCTGATCGATAAGGTCAGTGTTAATCGGAAGAAAGGCTGTGGAATTAACAGCAAGTGACATTGGGCGTGTAGCTCAGTTGGGAGAGCGCCACCCTTACAAGGTGGATGTCGGGAGTTCGAGCCTCTCCACGCCCACCATTATTTTCTACCCCAGAAGGTAATGGTTGCTTTTCGAAGCATACAGATTGATGAAAAAGCAGACGTTTTGAAAGAAGCACTGCAGCGAAGTCCTG
>NZ_MIEQ01000051.1 GCF_001968815.1 Motiliproteus sp. MSK22-1
ATCCGCAGTGCATCACCAGCAAGAAATCAATCGGACTTGGCAGGTAAAGTGCTGGGCCATATGCGGATGTTGCAGAAAAAGCCAAAGAGAGTGGCGAAGTACTTCGAGCATCCGGCTATCCGCTACGCATCGTAAACGTATTAGCCCACCGGGTTAATAAAACTAGAATAGCAACCTTTGTTGAGCTTATGAAGCACTGACTTTGGCCTGCTTTCATCAAAAAGTCACTCAAAATCAACCATCCGATTAGTTCTAGCAATAGCTATCCCTGAGTGTTCAATGTTATCGTTGCTAACAGATGGCAAAAGCAACATTTAGTCAATTACTTAATAATCAATATGTTACATCGCTTTGAACAGCACGTTTTTTACACTATCAGCACATTTTCACTACACTATGGGTGCACTGCGTTGACAAAATCACTGACACTGATTTAGCCCAGACAAGAACAGAAGGTAGGAGAATAAAGCGCTACCTTAACATGGTAGAAGTCGGCGGTTTGAATCTGCCCAGTCCTACCACATTACGCTGCCTTGTTGGTCAGTAGATACTTACTGGGACAAAGGCGGACAACAGCGGGACAAAACCTGTTTTGCTCAGTTGTAAAATAAACGGGTATACATATTGCCTACCCGTTTATTTTTGCATCGAATAAGTTAGCAGGTCATCAAGTAACCGCTAGCATCTCTGAATTTGCCCAAAACGCCGGTCCACCAAAATAAACCACCGCTTCATAATACTTTAGCGCTCGTCTCCGCCTGAGCGGTGCCAAAAGTCCTCCTCGATCATTAATCAGTCTAAGCATGTTGTTCAGAAAGGTTCTGTCGGCTTCCGCCTTGTCTTCAATCGTTCGGCCAACGTGATACATGTAGTCATGTATATTTCCTGCTTCCTCGACATCCAGGCCATACATGGTGTTGGGTATCCATCGGGAAATCAGAGAGTTGGCCGCTCCCATGCCATTGCAGATCTCTGATTTCTTTGATGGTGTGAGCTTTAGGTACTCTGCAGGGGCGTACCTACCGCCAAGTTTTGCCCCGTTAACAAGGTACCGTTACTGGTTCGGGTTAAACCACCGAGTAATAGGGCACCGGTTGGCATGGTTTCAGTACTAGATCCTGCGATCATTGGATTCTCCCTTAGTGCGACCGGTAGCCGCGTTAAAGTTATTAATCATTCGTGAGGCGATATCCGGGTTGTCTTCGTCATCACCACCGGTATCAGCGCCGATATTGGGTTGTTCTTCAGAGGACATCAGTTGATCAAGCGCAGTACTGGCATCTAATCCAGGGGCCTGTTCTTTGGGTGCCGTGGCCATCAGCGCCCCGGCCTCCTCCACACTCATATCGGTGTTAAAGGCCAGGTGTTCTGCCATGGGGCCACAACCTTCGGCGTTAGCATGATTGAGAATGCCCTGCACTCGCACCCGCTCATTAGCACGGGATTGAGCTGTGGTCTCAGCGGTTGTAGACGTACTCACATCGGAAGCCCCCGCTGAAACAGGGGCAACAGTGCCAGGCGTATTAGCTTGAACCGTTTCATTGGGTTCAGTTGAATCTTCTTTTTTCATAAGGGCTCCTGATTGGGAGATAACTCTGCCCTGGGTGGACAGATGGTTTGCAAAAATGGCAATCGCTTCATGACCGTTAACCAGCTCATCGGCTAAGCCAATATCGATAGCCTCCTGGCCTCGATAACAAGCCGCTTCAGTGGCCAATACCGCCTCAACACTGAGGCCGGTCATTTCCGCTACCAAACTAGCGAAGTCAGCCCGTAATGCATCAGTACCGGACTGAAACCGGGCCAGTACATCAGGGGGCAAATCTTCATAGGGGTTTCCATCCGCTTTATGGGCCCCGGAATGAATCAAGGTGACGTTGACTCCTTCTTCCTGCAGGTGCTTTTCGTAACTGGCATGAGCCATGATCACACCCACCGAACCCGCGACACCGGTTTGAGTAATCAATCGTCGATGTGCGGCACTGGCCAGCGCCATACCAGCCGAGCAGTTCATGTCATAACAGAGAGACCAGAGCGGTTTTCCAGCAGCATCCGCCAGCTTTCGTAAAGTACGGGCCGTATCAAAACAACCGGCAACCTCACCGCCCGGTGTGTCCATATCCAGCAACACACCTTTCACATCCAGATCAGCAAACGCCTCACTGCCACGGGCAATAATTCCGTCATATCCGGTCATACCGCTGTAAGGGTTTAGGTACCCATGCTTGTGAACCAGTGTTCCCGATACGGGTAAAACCGCTACCCCATCGAGCACTTGATAAGGACGATCCCGTTCAGCTGAGTGGTTAAAGGACTCAGCAGACAGCTGCAATTTATCGCCGGTCAGGATCTCTCCCTGAGAATCCGCCAGGGATTGAATGCCTAACCGTGACGCCAACGCTGAGAAAAACACCCGCGCATAAGCAGGCTCCAGCAACAAAGGTGTGTTCAGCACCCGGCTGGCGATCTGTGTGTAGTGGTTCATGGGTTACCTTATTGCGGGCATAAAAAAACCCAGCTCAATGGCTGGGTTTAGAATTTGAGAGGCGCGGTTCCGCGTATTCCACTTCCTCTATGGGTCAGTAGGAAATAAAGGTCTTCAGCGTAGTTAATCTACTTCCAATTATCCTACGTCATAAGGTCCTGAGTATGTGTTGGCTGACCTCCTAACTCAGGGAATCTTTGCGTATTGGACAAAAAGAACGCGCCCCACCCAAAAAATTGGTCAAAATGCACCTCCTGCACTAAAGGCCTGAAAGGTAAAACAAAATGAACCGCCTTAATAAGGTGGTACTAGAGGTTAAGCATAGTTAAGGCGAGGTATATTTCAAGAATTCTCTTTACCAATGATCTCGCCTCAGGACTGTTTCGGATTAAGAACCATTGCCTTTTCCCAACAAGTTACGTCTGCTTCTTTCCGCTCCTTTATATAGAGCAGGGGTTTGATATTTGTCACCTACAAAGTCTTAGCCCTTGTTTAAGCCAAATGACTCTGAAATTTTTGGAATGTATCTAGATTCAAGCTCGTCAAGGTCACCGAATTGTCTCCAGTTTTCTTCGAGATCTCGATCACTAATACCTCGATCTCTACCGTAGGCGACAATTACAGCCTTCATTACGTTTGAAACCTCTTCTAAATCGTCCATAGATTTGAGTAGGTACTTGACCGCCTTCTCAACTCCTTCTTCACATCGAAGGTTAAACATGTGAGAGAATTCATGGACAAATTCGTTTCTTGCTCTCAGTGTTCTCTTTAAGGTCTGATCAAAATCAGCATCAACGTTGACTTTCTTTCTTAAAACACCGAGAAGCTGCCCCATTGTCTTATTGTCAGCATTCAGTATTGCGTCTCTTGCTTTGATCGGATTTTCTTCAAACGCTACTTTTACGACAAACGCGATTTGCAATTCCAAATCTTGGAGCAGTATAAGTCGACACCCTATCTCAGCGAAAATTTCTTCTGAGATATCGGGAAACGGACCGTTCCCATAATTGTGTGTTTTAAGTAAATCTACCATTTAGCCCTCCAGATGGATTGCTAGGAATTGCTCCACGTCTCTAATCATCATGCGGACGTCCTCATTTGTAAACTCATCAGGTCTACCATGTGCTGCACTATTACGTATATCTGCTAATGCAGTTATACGCTTTTGCTGCAACTTGTTATAGATGCCTTCTTTTGCCAAGTCGGAGTTCATTTTATCGAGTTTCGCATGCGGGATATTTTCCCTACTACATAGTTCCCTTAGTCCAGTTTCTAGAACCACACCAGAAATGACAGCGGCGGCAAGATGGTAGCCACTTTTCAAAAGCTCTTCTGCTTGCTCAAGCTCACTTTCAAAAACTTCAGATTGGACAAGCGTTTTAACAGAGGTAAGGTAACCACCTTCGAAATCTTCCTTTGCAGCCAAAAAGATAGATTTTACTCGTTTAAACCGATCAAGACTTGTTTGGAAGGCTCCGGGGTCTTCACCAGCAATAAACTCTTTATAGTGTTCAGATGTGTCACCGCAGACTTTAACTATTAAATTTTTAACCTTAACTTTCCATTCTAGGAGAGCTTCTCCGTCTATGCACTCACTTCTACCAAACATCTCGCTGTTAGTAACATACTGTGTAGAACTCACTTTTTTCATCTGTTCTTCGAGTTCGACAAATCTCTTGACAAGCTTTGAATTCAACTCATAGTTCCTTATTAGTATTGCTTTTAACAATATTATTCACAGAATGCATCCAATTCCCCCACATTCACCAGTACCAACAAATTCTGTTCCATATTCATCCATTATCAGCAAAGAATCAATGCGTTAGAAAATGCACAGATCACCGCCGATCTTCTTCCGATAAAAACCACCCCAAATCATAGCACTGCTTTAAGTCTGCTAGTTGCTGGGTCATGGCGTTGTTGAGTACTTCGAGTTGTTTGATTTTGGCGGCAAGTTTGGGTACGTCGAACAGGGCTTGGTTGTTGTCGAGTATGTGTTGTTTCACTTCACCATTTTCAATCACGGTGAGGATGCGTTTTCGCTGTAAGGTCTCTGCGGGTATCAGCTGATGTTGGGTTTGTTGCTTGAGTTGTTCGGTTTCCTGCTTTTGCTTCTCGTTCAGCTGTCATTCGCATTCGATAAAGTATCGACGTGCTTCACGGCCTTTGTCGCTTCGCTCGACCATCGCCAGTTCTTTGGCCATATCGAGTGTTACGTAATGTTCTTTGGCGTTGTGACCGCCTCTTTGTTTGCTCCCCCGTTTTGGGGAGCAAACGATAAAATCTTGATTCTCAACAAATCCATACTGCTGAATACGCGATCTGATCCAGTTTGTGAAGTCTCGACCAACGCCAAGTACTTCATGTAATTTTCGAGCGGAAACGGTGCGGGTTGATGTTCCTGCGATGAAACGTTGAGCTAGCGGAATAAGTCCTTTCATAATGCTGTTCTCGAACTGATAATTAAGAACTACCACCATCCGGTGCAAATCGGAATTTGGGTGGCAGGCTACATGGAGTTTGCACTACCGGTCCGAGATCGGCGCCCCGAAGGGCCTCCACGCAACCTACCATAAAACGGTTTTTGGGCGTAAAAAAGACGCTTCGAATGAGCGCCTGTGCGCTCGGATCAATTCAGGGTGCAAATCCCGGCACTGGATTTTGCCAATGCGCTATTAGGATAGCCCTGCTTTCTGTTGCCTGTCAATTGGTAGAGTTGGATTAGATGTTTAGGGTTGGTTTTTGAGAATTAGGTGGGATCTAACCCGTTGGATTATGCGCATATTTGTTTGCTCGCCCGTTTTGGCGAGCAAACAAGGTTTTAGTCAAAAATGAGTAATGCCATTCGTACCTGACCCCAGTTCTTCCTGCCTGTGAATCAAGGGTGCACATTTCGTTTAACACTACTGGTTTCTCAGCTTTACAGTGGTCTCTTACTTCTTTTTTGTGTGCCACGCTTGAGGATGATTGGCGTTTAAGAGTCAAGGGGTAACGATTCGTTACTCCCTTCAGGGGGTATGCATACTATGCACCCCCCTTTTCGTCAGGTAATAGGAGACTTTCAAACTTGAATGGGGTCAGACCCCATTAGCCCACCAGCCAAGTAATGAGAGTGTTCAATCTTTCCATGAATATCTTGAATGTTAATTTCTTCGAAATTGTCGCCATCTTTAACAAATATAGAGTTTTCGTTTGAGTGCACTTCTTTGGTCTTTCGCTCCATAAGGATATACCAAGGTATGCTAATGACCAGCATTGCAATAGGAGACCAATGAAAATTGGTTAGCCATACTGCAAGAAGCAAGAGACCTATCCATACTTTTTCGAAGCCTTTAGGGTACCCTTTACCTACGTGTTCTGAGATTCGCTTCATGTCAGCAGTCCCATAACGTCTTCAGTTGGAAAGGAAAAGCTATAGTGGATGAGGAAATGATGTCCACCAAACAGCGAATGCACCAGCATATGAAGCCCAATAGGATTAGTATAGATCTTCAGCGTTCATATATATCTGCCATTATCTGAGATAATTCAGAATTTTCTACGTTCCGCATATTATCTTTACAAAATTCTCGAACTTTTTTTATAACGTCCTTTTTAAACCTATCCTTATTAAAACTGAATTGCAATAAGACTAGTTTTATTTCAGGAAAAGGATGTTTTTTCCAAATTTCTATTTTACTACAGACCCACTTCCCAAATAAATCGAACTCTTCACGGTTAGCGATCATCGTAATAGTCATAGCGTTGAGCAACTCATCTAGCCTAAAAGAATCTTTTTCTACTATAGATTCCTCTATTCTCTTTAAGAACTCAATGGTCTCAGTTACATCGTAATCGCTAAGCATACTTCACACCCAAAATGAATGGGACCCATCAGATCATAGTAAAAGTAGTAAAAGGGTCACCCATTAGCCGTCTCCGGTCAACAGGGCGAGCGAACCTATGACGCATACGCCCTGAGTTAAATAATGCAGATCACTGATACACGCCTGTTTTTTCAGTGGTTGTGCTGTTTTACAGATAAAACGCACCAGTCACCCATCAGGATCTAGGTAGGACGATC
>NZ_MIEQ01000052.1 GCF_001968815.1 Motiliproteus sp. MSK22-1
ACTCGTCCAATATCGCTAAAGCCAGCCCCTTGTTTCCACAAATCAAAAACAAGATTTCTCTCATCATTAGTGAATGTGCGCTTTGGTCTTGTCATCAAATAAACTCCGCCAAATCAGTATATTAGTATAACTGTTGCGTTGTTCACTTGAATCTACAGCAGCGTACTTCGCCAAACACCCCAAGTGAAGTTTCACATGATTGAACGCTGCCGCCATGCCTTTTCTGTTCGAATGATGTGCCGTTTACTCGTAAGCGATTGAGGAACCCACCTTGATTGGGTGGGTTTGTTATTCTAGGGTAGTCGGTTTTCTGTAAACTAGGACTCAGCTAAAGCCAAGGGTAAGTTGGGTTAGCGCAACGTAACCCAACAACAGCTTTTGATCAGGAGGGCTGATCGTTCCAGGGTAATAGATTTTCGATAGCCTCGACCGTTGTCGCAGCAGGTAGATGGGTAAGAACGCGGC